>NZ_CP013926.1:1200000-2400000 GCF_001562115.1 Alteromonas stellipolaris | reverse complement strand
ATAAGACATTGCAACCAAAGCCTTTCAAAATTCGAATCACCGATTGGCCAATGCGCCCTGTACCTATCACGCCTACCGTTTTATTGTGCAGGGTAAAACCCAATAAACCGGTTAATTCAAAATTACCTTCTTTTACCCTGTTATAGGCTTTGTGTGTTTTGCGATTTAGCGTAAGAATTAGCGCTAGCGTGTGTTCCGCTACTGTTTCAGGGCTATAGGCAGGCACTCTAGACACACTGATGTTCAACTCATTGGCAGTGGCGATGTCAACATTGTTGAAGCCAGCGCAGCGTAGAGCAATATGTTTAACGCCAGCTTCATGCAAGATATACAAGGTTTTCGCGTTAAGTTCGTCATTGACAAAAACACAAACAGCATCAAAACCTTGGCATAATAGCGCAGTTTCAGCGGTGAGTTGATGGGGGAAATAAGTTAAAGAAATAGCGGGGCTTTCTGCACTCTCAATACTCTCAATGGCTGCCTTAAAGACAGTTTCTTCATAAGGTTTGGCGCTAAAAAATGCGACTTTCATTACACTCATTACATTGCACTCCCTATCCATTAAACGATAATAATTTAGGCTTTTAGAAGTCTATCAATATCATTACTTATTTCACTCGGCTTCGTGGTTGGAGCGTAACGCTTAACCACGTCTCCGTTTGTATCGACAAGAAACTTAGTGAAATTCCATTTTATGCGTTTAGAGCCAAGCAAACCCGGTGCTTCAGATTTCAATTCAACGTAAAGAGGATGGGTCTGTGCACCATTAACATCAGTTTTTTTAAATAGTGGAAAAGACACCCCAAAATTCAGAGTGCAAAATTGAGCGATATCGTCATCTGACCCAGGCTCTTGGTGGCCAAATTGGTCGCAAGGGAACGCCAATATCTCGAAGCCTTTCGCGCTATAATCTTTATATAGTTTTTCTAAACCTTCATATTGATTAGTAAAGCCACATTTACTAGCGGTATTAACAATAAGTAAGACTTTGCCTTTAAAGTCTGACATAGCAATAGCTTCGCCGTTATTTTTAACCACTTGATGACTATATATGCTCATAGCGCTTCTCTTTATTTTAGTTATTGATTTGTTTTAGTTATCAAAAAGTTTGTTACACTTCGCTTCAGTATAATCAGTTATGAAGAGAGTTACACTATGTCAAATAATACAACTACAACGTCTTCATCTGTAGGTTCACTTATCGATAATGCTTCGATTAAGGTCAGTTTTCTAGGGCTTGGGGTAATGGGTTACCCCATGGCAGGGCATTTAGCAAAATCAGGCTTCGATGTTACTGTTTATAATCGCACAAAAGCGAAATCTGATAAGTGGGTAAAAGAGTTTGAAGGTACCTTGGCGCTATCCCCAGCAGAAGCTGCGAAAGACGCTGATATAGTGTTGATGTGCGTAGGTAACGACAATGATGTTAAAGATGTTGCGAGCCAAGCGCTAGGTACGATGGGGCCGGGTACCTTGCTGATAGATCACACTACAGCGTCGGCAGAAGTTGCGCGTGAAATGTTTTCGCTATGCCAGCAGCAGTCTATCGCATTTTTAGATGCGCCAGTGTCAGGTGGCCAAGCTGGTGCTGAAAATGGTTTACTCACTGTTATGGTGGGAGGCGAACAAAAAGCGTTTGACCGCGCTGAAGCTGTATTTTCTGCCTATGCTAGACACAGTCAATTATTAGGTGAAAGTGGTAGTGGTCAGTTAGCAAAAATGATGAACCAAATTTGCATCGCCGGCATTGTTCAAGGGCTAGCAGAGGCGCTTCATTTTGGACAAAAAGCAGGGTTAGACTGTAATGCGGTGATTGATGTCATCAGTAAGGGCGCTGCGCAATCTTGGCAAATGGAAAATCGTGCAGCTACTATGCTCGACAATCATTATGACTATGGTTTTGCCGTTGATTGGATGCGAAAAGATTTATCAATCGCCCTTGATGAAGCGCGTCGAAATGGCTCTACATTAGCACTAACGGCGTTGGTCGACCAATACTATGGCGACGTTCAAAAAATGGGTGGCCATCGTTGGGATACATCCAGTCTGTTAATGCGTTTGAAATGAAGAACCACTAGTATGAGTTCTTCTGGTTGACTCATTTCTTGTTAACTTGTAGCAAAATAACTCATAGACAATTTGTCCGGCTGGTAACCCAAGCTTACATCTAACCGTTAATGGCCCTTGTTGTCTTCGTTGATAGCAGGGGCCATTAGCTTTTCAGCGTTCGTTTGTGCGGCTAAATTTAATTGGGTGAGCCTATGATGGTTACTCTCTGAAAGTGGCATATCAGCAACAACTCTAAGCAATTTGCGAATGCCGTATTTACGATAAACGGCGGTATCGGATTCAATCATGCACTGCAATAAATTAAGTCCGAATGCGGCCGTTTCTGGCGATAAATTCAATGCATCGTAAAAATGCTTCATCGCTGGTAAGTATTGTTTATCCACGAATAACTTTGTACCGGTTTCATTCAGCATGACCGCTTGGTCATGGTTTAGGCCTAAACGCTGACCACCATTAAAAATGAGATCGTCGTTAGCGACTTGCTCAGAAATAATCTGTAGCTCCGAATTCTTCTGCTTTGCAAGCGCAAGTAATTGGCTCGCTTTCCCTTCCTCGCCCAAACCATGATGTACTTTGGCCGCAATAACCAGCATCGAGGGCTCGGTTCGCAAGTAATCATCCATATAGTCACTTTCAAGTAAGTGAGCGGCTTTTTGATCTTCGCCTTCTAAAATGGCTGAAAAGGCCAATAGATAGTCTCTTTTTTGTAAAACTTGGCGATCGCTTTGACTACGACCTGCCAAGCCTACTAATTTACGCGCCTGGCTTAAGCTTTCTTCTCGATTAGTACTAGGCGCTTCTTCTGCAAGTAGTAAATAAAACTCCGCCAATTCAAAGGTGAAATCATTAAATCTGTCTTTGGCACTTCGATGCATAGCGCGCTTTTTTTGAAGCAGGTCTATGGCTTCTACCACTTTATCCTGTTTTTGATACGCGATAGATTTTAACCTTGCAGCGGGTAAGCTAAGTTCACTGAATTTAATCTGACTTAAATAGGTCTCTACTTGCTCATACGACTTTTGCTCAAAAGATAAAGAGGCTAGCCATTCAAACGCGCTGTCTCGTGCAAGGCTTGAAGTTACCATGTCACTGAGTGCGTCTTGGCAATCGGGCCAAAGCCCCGCCGCATACTGACACTTAATTTTGCCCCATTGTGCCCAAAGCACTTTATCTGAACGAGTGAGTACATCGTCATACACTCGCATCGCATGCAAAATATCGTCGTTTTCAAATAAGAGTTTGGCGAAAAGTTTACCTACGTCGGAAGCGAGTCTTGGCGGCACGCCTTCGCGTAATTTCTTACGCAATAGCGTAATAGCAGCAGGGCGTTGTTTGTTATCCATTTCCCGTAACACGGGTTCAATATATTGGCGGTAGCTCAAATAGTGCTTAATTTGGCGAGATAATGACGCAATGGTGTAAGGCTTTATAAGCAATGCATCTGGTTGCAAATCCATTATACGCCCGATGGTTTGAGGAGAACGATCGGAGGTAAGAAATATAAGTCCCGTTCCAGGGCGAATAAAACCTGATTCTTTTAAGCTCTGTACCCACTCCACACCTGTTCTCCCTTGGCCTAGGTGGTAATCCATTATAATGAGCTCGAAATGCTGCTTACGTAGCGCAGATTTGAGCTCAACACCTGAACCAAAACTGCTAACGTTTAATTTTGCTATGGGCAGAAGGTGACCTCGCAACGTGGTACGCGCAGTTGCGTTATCTTCAACGATAGCAATCCGATAATCCAAAAGTTGTCAGTATAGTAGTGTTTTAATAAACATAGCTTATCAGCGCTGAGTGTAAAGTGCATTAGCCGTAAGTTTAACTTTCTAACTGTATGTCTTTATTTATTATTTTAAGGCTAGTGGGGTTAGAAATTTAGGTGAAAAACACTCACATTTGTCACATTTATTTTACATTAACTTTATTTAATTTTGATGTTTACGTTTACGTGAAGGTAAGTTGTTAGATACTGTATTTACGAGTGACGACGCTATGGTTGTGTTTCACTTGAAGCCAATATGACAAATTACCAATTTATTACCCAGAAGGGCAAGTAACATGAATTTCGACCTTTCAGATGATCAACTCGCCTTCGAAGAAACTGCTCGCCAATTCGCGATGCAAGAGTTCGCACCCCATGCAGCACAATGGGACAGAGACCATCATTTTCCCATTGAGGCCATTAGAAAAGCGGGTGAACTAGGTTTTTGTGGTTTGTATACGCCTGAATCAGAAGGCGGGCTGGGGTTATCGCGCCTTGATGCATCTATCATTTTTGAGCAGCTTTCTATGGGGTGTACCACCACCACGGCCATGCTGACAATACATAATATGGCAACGTGGATGATTGCTACTTGGGGCCAAGAAGCCGTTAAAAAGCAATGGTGTGAAGTACTTGTATCAGGTGAAAAACTGGCGTCTTATTGCCTAACTGAGCCCGGTGCAGGTTCAGATGCTGCTTCATTAAAAACCAAAGCTACGCCAGTAGAGAATGGTTATGTGCTTAACGGCGCAAAAGTGTTTATTTCGGGCGCAGGCAGTACCGACGTGCTCGTGGTAATGGCGCGTACCGGAGGAGATGGACCCAAAGGGATCAGTGCCTTTGCCGTTCCAGCTGACGCTGAAGGTATTATTTATGGCAAAGCAGAAGAAAAAATGGGCTGGAATGCCCAGCCAACCAGAATGATCACTTTTGACAATGTAAAAATTGATTCGTCGTGTCGCTTAGGTGATGAAGGGCAAGGCTTCAAAATGGCCATGCAAGGGTTAGACGGTGGGCGAATTAATATAGCAACGTGCTCCATAGGAACAGCGCAACAAGCGCTCAATGTGGCCAGACAGTACCTTACTGAACGTGAACAGTTTGGAAAACCCATTGCTACCTTCCAAGCGTTGCAATTCAAATTAGCTGATATGGCAACTGAATTGGTTGCGGCCCGTCAAATGGTGAGAATGGCGGCCAGTAAGCTTGATAGTAAGCATGCCGATAGCAGTACATATTGCGCAATGGCCAAACGGTTTGCGACAGATGTGGGTTTTAAGGTGTGTAACGACGCGTTACAGTTACATGGTGGATACGGCTATATCAAAGAATATCCGCTAGAACGTCATGTAAGAGATGTGCGGGTACATCAAATACTAGAAGGCACGAACGAAATTATGCGGGTCATCATCGGTAGGCGTTTGCTAAGCGATGAAAACAGCGTTCTGTAATAAGATAATAACAGGCGCGGTGGTATAGCATAGAATGCAACAAGGAGTAAAAAGTGGAACACACAGAATCAGTAGTGGTTGTTGAAGAAATCACAACAAACTCAGGGCATATTATTGGCGTGCTTACTCTTAATAAGCCCAAAGCCCTCAATGCGTTAGATTTAGAAATGGCGAGTTTGTTATTAGACGCACTACAAGCATGGGAAAATAGAAACGACCTTGTTTGCGTAGTGTTAAAAGCCGCGGGTGAAAAAGCATTCTGTGCCGGTGGCGATATTGTATCTATGTACAACGCCATGCTTGAATCGAATGGCGAAATCCCTGACTTTCTAGCCTCTTTTTTCCGTACCGAGTATACCCTTGATTATACCATTCACCATTACGCTAAACCCATTATTGTGTGGGGGGCGGGCATCGTCATGGGCGGTGGAATGGGGTTGATTTGTGGTGCAAGCCATCGCGTGGTTACCGAAACGTCCCGCCTTGCGATGCCTGAAATAACCATCGGATTGTACCCTGATGTAGGTGGCAGTTATTTTCTGCCACGCTTGCCAGGTAAAACTGGGCTTTTCTTGGGGCTTACCGGTGCACAAATGAATGGTGCAGACGCGTGTTATGTAGAATTAGCTGACGTATTAGTAGCGTCTGATCAACAATCCGCAATGTTTGATGCACTGCAAAGCTTCTCGTGGAAATTTGATGATGAATCTGAGTCCCTTAACGGGCAAGTCACCGCTATATTAGACGGCCTAAACGCACCAGAAAGTGAGCTAGCGAGAAATGTAGAATCTCACCGTACGGTTATTGATAAATGGTGTGAACCAGACAACGTCACCGATGTGGTTAATAACTTATTATCAGCGGATGTAAGCGAAGATAAGTGGTTAAGTCGGGCGCAATCTACATTGGCTAAAGGGTCGCCTATAACCGCGCACTTAGTGTTTGAAGAGTGTAAACGTGGCGCCAAATTGTCTTTGGCTGATTGCTTTCGTATGGAAGCGATTATGTCTTGTCGCTGTGGTCAACACGGAGAGTTTCAGGAAGGCGTACGCGCATTACTAATAGAAAAAGACTTATCGCCTAACTGGATGTACAAAAAAGTGGAAGATGTGCCAGAAGAGGTGGTTGCCTCTTTCTTTGATTCCCCATGGACCAATGAAGCCCACCCATTGGCTGATTTGTAGCCAGCCTTCATCGTGTGAGCGGTCCTTCGTGTTAAAACACGTAAACACTTTGACAACCTAGTATCAACGCTGAAGCAGTCACGACACCGGCGGCGAAGTTTGGTAAACTCGCCGCCAGTATTAGACAGTTTTACAGTGGATTCTTTTTATGTGGCAATGCCCACTTTGCCGAAGCCCAATCGATATGAGTGCCTCGGTCATTCAATGCAGCAATAACCATAGTTTTGACAAAGCGAAAGCAGGCTACGTTAATCTTCTTCCCGTACAATTTAAAAATTCCAAGTCACCTGGTGACGACAAAAGTATGGTTCGCGCCCGAAGAGAGTTCCACGATCTCAATGGTTATGGGCCCTTAAAGCAGCGCATGACAGATATAGTGGCGCAGTATTACACCGATACCCGTAGTAGTGACAATGCCGATATCAATGCAAAGCCGGAACTTGCGATCTACGATGCAGGGTGTGGCGAAGGGAGTTACCTAAACGCCCTAGTCATAGGTTTAAAAGCCAAAAGTATTCACACTACCGGCAGCGGTAGTGATATCGCGAAAATTGCGGTGGAATTAGCGGCTAAGGCGTATAAGTCGCAGCAGTTTGTTGTGGCCAGTAGCTTTGATTTGCCCATTGAATCGAATACTCAAGATGTGGTTATTCAGGTTTTTGCCCCCGGAAGCAGTGAAGAGTATACACGTGTGTTGAAAGCGGGTGGTCTTTTGCTTACCGTAGACCCAGCACCCATGCATTTGTTCGAGTTAAAATCATTGGTATATGATAACCCCGCAAAACATGCGGTAGAAAAAGAGGAGCGGGTGGGTTTCGAACAATCTATGGATGAAACAGTCAATTATCCCCTGCATTTCGATAACGATGAACAAAAAATCGCGTTGATTAAAATGACGCCGTATTACTGGCGTTTACCACCGGACAGATTGGCAGAAATTGTTGAGGAGCTAAACCAAGTCACCGTTGATTTTCGTGTTCAAGCTTGGCTAAAAATGCCAGAGACCGTTTGAGTGTATTTGAAGAGATAGCACAACATGGGTTCACACACTGTTAAAGCCTTGTTTTTAGACCGTGATGGCATTATTAATGTCGATTATGGTTATGTGGGTCGGTACGAAGATTTTGAATATGTTGACGGCATATTTGCGTTAATAAAGCGTTTCGAAAAAGCAGGCTATAAAATTATCATTGTTACTAATCAGTCGGGTATAGCACGAGGCTTATATTCTGAAGATGATTTTAACGCTTTGATGAGTGCCGTTCAGCAAGACTTTTACCAAGCCGGTATTGGCGAGGTTTCTGTGTATTTTTGCCCTCATCACCCAGAGCATGGCATTGGCGCGTACAAAAAACAGTGTGCGTGCCGAAAACCAAACCCAGGCATGCTACTACAGGCCGCTGAAGAGCACTCTGTTTCATTACCTTTGAGCATCATGATTGGTGACAGTTGGCGAGATATACAAGCAGGGCAAAAAGTAAGTTTATCCCACTGCTATTTTGTTTCCCGAAAAGCCCCGCCAGCTGGAGCAGAGCTAGGCAATGTCACTCAAGTCACATCTTTGAACGACATACCTGTTCCCAGTAGCGTTTAATTCACATTTTCCTTCGTGCTTTCATTAACGCTAGTTAATAGCTAAGGCGATCATAGAGTCGAGTAAGCAGAATGAAGAGAAAACAAAGTCGTATGCCAAAAGCATTCGCGTTGATAGTGGGTTAAAAAGCATGTGAATGGATACAAAAAAGGCGCCTAAGTGGCGCCTTTCATGTTTTAGTTTTGGTTAGAAAACCGAGACAAATGTTTGATGGCTTGACTTAATAAATCAACGTTAAGCGGGGCATTGCTGCGCTTACCTGTAGCAACGTCAGTAATTTCGTAACTACCGTTACTTAGCACATCAGTACGTTTGCCATTGTGGAACACCACAATACGCTCACCAGAGGTACTGACTAGCCATTTGCGACTTGGGTTTAATAAGTTTTGACCCGTAGAGTAGAAGGTTGTAGGCGCCGCGCATCCAAGGGTATTCATAATTGTTGGTGCGAGATCTTCAGTGCTAGCGATATTTGCACTTAGCGACATGTTACTGTAAAGCATGCCTTGCGAACTCTCGCTCCCGAAACCGGTAGCAATCATTACCTTGTTGGTTTGCAGCATTTCTTGCGTTACATAGCCTTCAATCGCAGATGCAGGTAAAAATGCCAAGTGTAAACCATTATGATTGTTTGAAAGAGGCTGGCGATAACTAGTAAACAAATCGTCAGGTAAACTTTCATCAAAATGAATAGAGACAGGCATTCCTAGACCAACGGGTAAGGCTAATAGTACAGGGCGCTTTTTACTTAGTGAGTCTTGATAAATCTCTGGCACACCAAACAAGGTGGTAGTTATCAATCCTTGTAAACTACTGGCGGTAGAATGGTAGTTTTCTAACGCATTAAGCCCAAGTGTGTCTATACCAGCAATAGGGGCATCATCAATCTGCACTATCACTGTCATGTTCTTACCAGAATCTATAGAGCAATATACAGGCTCCGCAGGATAGCTAATATTATGAATATCGGTATTAAACTGGAGCTGTTTACGCTCTTCATAGGCGGCTAAATCAAGCAAGCCATAACGCGACATGGTAGTTTTAGCTGTAGCTGGGTACGACAGCGGGAACATATTATCTTGCTTGATGATAGGCTGATACAATTCGGCATCGGCCCATACATGCACTGCATGACTGGTAACAAAACACACCACAAAAAAGCTGGCTACTGGCACACCAATTTTATGCTGTGAAAAGCGCTCAACCCTTTTCCAGATAGCATTGGCAAGCACAAGCTGAAAGCCTAACCACACTAAAAACAGCATGAATAAATAAGCCCACTGTTGCCAGTAGAATTCACTTATTTGCGTTTGTGCTTCAGTTTTAAGCAAATCGGCAGCGTGAAAACTGATATGAAAGCCGGTGCGATTAAATAACAACGCATCGAATGCCAGCAAGGCAAGTCCAACCGCAGCAATAATAGAAGCACTGGCTTTAATTGCCCTTGGATTGGTGGCTAAGTAGCACAAGGGCAAGATAAAAATTACAAACCCGAAAAAGGTCATAAAGCCAATATGGCCCAACCAATTGGTGAGTAGGTACAGCGTACCTACGCCCGTGCCAGGCATGGGAGAAGAAAAAACAAAAATTGATGCAATAACAATGGCTATTATTATATTCGCTAGCGCGAACCAATGGCCCCAATTAACTAATTTCGTCACTCGCTGGCGGCGAGGAGATTCGGCTAAAATCATAAAAAAGCCTACTTAACCTTGAACACTCTTCTTGAGCACATTAGCAAACTGATCTGCCATGGCTTCGCGTTTGTCAGGACTAACCTGAGTCTGTAAAATATGGGTAATCACATTACCTAGTACCATTAGCGATAGATCTCTCCCCGCATCGTTTTCTTCGAGGGTTAGAATGACTTTATTCATTAAGGTTTCAAATTCAGCAGTGGTATAACGACTGTTCTGGGGCACTGTTACGCCTCTTTTTCATGATTTCTTTGATAAAAAGAATGGTTTTACTCGTAAAATGATTATAATCGTTGTTTGAGTGATAACAATCATTCATTCTAAAATCCCGCAATTCCGTTAGTTTTTCTGACATTTTTTAAGCAACAGGACACCCTAATCGCTATGAGTGCACTGATTCATCACTTTGTTGTACACCGTTTAGTCGTTAATAACGAGGATAAAATTGAAGCTATCCCTCGTGACAATTGTTTGGCAGTCACGCCAGAAATTGAGCTTCTCGCACACCAGATTAACCACAGCTTTAATGCTAAGCCCGGTAAAGGGGTGGGTCACTTTGTTTCACAAAGCGATGAAGAAAACACTGATAACGTTGCAGAGTTTTCCGAAGGTCTAAAAAACTACCTAACGCAGAAAAAAGCAGGCGGCGACAATTTAGAAGAAGAATTTCATAGCTTTTCGTTATCAGCCACCAAGCGATTAGTGAAAACGTTAATAGATACAGGCACAGTAGAAACAGGGTTTCTCATTTTTTGCCAGTATGAGTTTTTAGCGACGCAATATTTGATGATTGCGTTGCTAAATACGCGCTCTCACGTTGAAGTGACCAATTCACTGGATTTGTCTGCTCGAGAGCATCTCGATTTGGCACGTATGCAACTAGCAGTTCGCATTGACCTAACCCAATGGGATATACAACCCGAACAGCAGCGTTACGTTAGCTTTATAAAAGGCCGTATGGGCCGTAAAGTGTCAGACTTCTTTATGCAGTTTGTTGGTTGTGAAGAACTGGTTGATGTGAAGCAGCAAAATAAGCAGTTAATTTCGTCTGTAGACGCTTATTTGGCTAGTGAATCATTAGATCCACAAGAGCAGCACCAACACCGCGAAGAAGTGAAGACGTATTTTAAAGAAAAGATTGATGCTGGCGAAAGCTTATCGGTTGATGAATTAGCGAACAGACTACCTTCAAACGAAGAAACCAGTAGCAACTTTTCATCATTTACTCAGTCTATGGAAGTACCGCTTGAAAAAGAAATTCAGCCAGATCCTGCAGCGTTAAAACAATTAGCGAAATTTACAGGGCAGGGCGGCGGTGTATCGGTAAGTTTCGAGCGCAAGCTGATGGGCGATCGTGTATTTTACGACCCCGCTACCGATACCTTAACGATTCGGGGGATTCCACCCAATTTAAAAGATCAGCTTAATCGCCAATCTTCTATGGACTAATCACTGCGTTTAACACGTAAAAAACGTATACTAACAACAGAAAACGAACACGATACAAGGGTGTCATGCAACTATTTGTAAACGATTTGACAGTAATGGACTTTTCTTACCTTTGCCCCAAACGCGGCATGGTAGGTGAAAGCTGGATTGTCGATGTAATCCTAACCGGCGAACTTAACGAAGAAAGTATGGTTCAGGATTTTGGAATTGTTAAGAAAGATCTTAAACGACTGATTGACGAGTATGTCGATCATAAATTGCTTGTGCCTGCAGAATATGCGGGCGCAACGGTTATCCATGATGACGTAAATGAACAGGTTGAAGTGCGCTTTACCTGCGAAGATGCGCGAGAAATTATGCTTCGCTGCCCAGCAGAAGCCTATGCGTTTTTGTATTCAGATGTAGTTACCATGGAATCGGTGAGCGTTTATTTAAAAGAGGTGCTTGCCACCCATTTACCCGAAAACGTTGATAACATTACTTTAAAGCTGCGTACCGAGGTGATTGATTCGCCGTTTTATCATTATACCCACGGGTTAAAAAAGCATGACGGAAACTGTCAGCGTATAGCGCATGGTCATCGCTCTCGTATTGATATTTACCTCGATGGTAAAATAAGCGAACAAGAACAAGCCTATTGGGCGAACCGTTGGGACGATATCTATATCGCCACTACGGAAGATGAAATAGCGTATGAAGATCGCAAAATAACCGGTTCAGTCGCTACCCCTAGCGATTATTTCTTGTTTGCTTACGAATCATCACAAGGCTATTTTGAGTTACTTATTCCTAAGGCCGATTGTGAAGTGATCACTACAGATTCAACGGTGGAATGTTTAGCTCAGTACTTGTTAGTTGAGCAAAAGAAACGCACTCCCAACAATCATTGCCAAGTAGTGGCGTATGAAGGTGTGGGTAAAGGCGCCATGGTGTCTGACTAATTACTTCATTTTTGTTTAAGTATGGTAGGCAAAATCGGGTAAAGGCTATTGGCAAGCTTAGAATAAAAGAACGGCACAAGCGCTGCATAAGTACTTTATAAATTCAGCATCGATGCGAATCAAGTGTGATGAAAGTGCGAGAAAGGAGTAGTAATGAGTTCTAGGGTTAAGGGTGTAGAGTCTGTCCAATCTAGTGTGATCAACTCACTAAAAGTCGCAGTACGTTCTGCTGGCATGTCAGTCTTACTATTGTTGGGTGGTAGTTTAACTGGCGCTCATGCGCAGCAAGACGGGATAACGTTAAATGGCACCCTAACGCAAGGTAGCTTGATAAGAGGTCAGGTTGCCCCTGATGCTGTCGTTACGCTTGATGGCGAAACATTGTCGCTAAATAGCGAAGGCAAATTCGTTTTTGGTTTTCCTCGCGATGCAGGCCTTTCTCACAAGCTTAAAGTCGAACTTGCCGATGGCACCAGTTCAGTACGAGAAATTACCCTCACTAAACGTGAATACGACATTCAACGTATAGACGGGCTAGACTCTAAGATGGTGACGCCGCCAAAAGCAGTGCTTGAAAGAATTAGACAAGACAACGTTAATGTGGCTAAAGCTCGCAGTAAAGTAACTGATGCCGATGCATTGTTTACGCGCTTTGAGTGGCCAGCTAAAGGTCCAATAACAGGCGTTTACGGAAGTCAGCGTGTATTAAATGGTGTACCAAAATGGCCTCACTTTGGCGTAGACGTGGGTGGACCTACAGGCTCGCCAGTAACGGCACCAGTTCAAGGCACAGTTACGTTAGCAGAAGATTTGTATTATTCAGGTAATACGTTAATTCTTGATCATGGAATGGGCGTCTTTTCTACTTTTCTTCACTTAGATTCCATCACAGTGAAAGTAGGCGATACAGTAGCGCAAGGCGAGCAGATTGGTACCATTGGCGCTACGGGTAGAGCGACAGGCCCACACCTAGATTGGCGAATTAACTTGGGCAAAATGCGCCTCGACCCTCAGACGGTAGTGTCGGGAACGCCTGATTAGAGCGGGAACGCCAGAATAAAGCGGTAACGCCTACATAGGCAAACAACGCGCCTCGTCATCTAACAATAAAAAGCGCTACCCAATGCGGTAGCCCTTTTTTGTATTTACTGCTAGCTCTTAGTATGTGCGTATCTAAAAAGACATAAATCTACATAAGCAAAAATAAACCGAGAGTGGTTAGTTAAGCCCCAGCCATGCTGAAAATTTGCTCTCATCAATAATGTCAAAATAGCACACATCTTCTCGTGCATTTCTTATGTCAAGATCACCAGTTAACAATCGGCCATCTCGAATAAGTGAAAGGCTGACTTGGCCAGTATTGGTGGCATCTAAAATCCGTTGTAATTTCACTTGGTTTACCACAAAACCATTTATGGCAATAATGATATCGTTAACCATAACGCCTGCGTCGGCAGCGGCTAAACCTTCAAAAACTTGCGTAACCGTTAATCCTAATGGAGCTGGCTTGCAGTTAGCACCTAATTGTCGTTTCATACCCTCAGCGCTTGTTTTGCCTCCTTTGTCATCGGCAGACACCTTGCTGCGGGTAATGAGCTTAACGCCAATGGTCGACAGCCAATTCTCTAACGGCACGTCTTTAGTGCCGTAAACCACATCAGCAAGGTAGTCAGAAATATCAATATCAAAATCTTGCTCACACAACGTGGCAATAACGTCGTCAGGGGTGCCTTTTTCGTCGCGGCCGTACTGATCCCATAAATGACGCATCAGCGAATCTAAGTTGATTTCATTATTCGACTTTTCACGTAGCAACAAATCTAGGCCAAAAGCGATAATGCCGCCTTTGGTGTAGTAACTAACAATTGAATTAGTTGCACTGGCATCCTGCTTGTAGAATTTTGTCCAAGCGTCGAAGCTACTTTCCGCTACTGACTGCTTAAACCTACCTGCATTTTGCAATAAACGCGTTAAATTCTGCGATACGATATCTAAATATTTTTGAGGAGTAATAGTGCCCGCACGCGCTAACGTGACGTCATCATAAAAGCTGGTAAAGCCCTCATAAATCCACAGTTGGTTTGTATAAGTTTCTTTTTGTAAATCGGGCTTTACCATCACCTCGGGCTTAATACGCTTAACGTGCCATGTATGGAAAAGTTCGTGGCTGCATAAACTCAAAAACGTAATGTAACCGTCAGTTTTTGTCTCGCTTTCGCCGACCATAGGTAGGTCGAAACGCGGAAAGAGTAGGGCGGTAGAATCACGATGCTCTAGACCACCAAAACCAGTATCTGCCAACAACGTCATAAACAAATAACGTTTAATAGGCTGCGGATCGCCAAATAACTGCATATGGTGCTTACAAATTGGGGTTAAGTCATTTGCAATACGCTCTATGTCGAGGTTATTTCTACCAGAGAATAACAACTCGAAGGTAACGCCCTCTACTTCAAAACTGTGAAAGTTACATACCCCAATATAAAGTGGATGGTCGATAAACTCAGCATAGTCTGCCACTTCATATTCCCAGCTATCTGGCATATCTTCAGTCATTGGCATACTGGTATAGGCACGCCAATTCGCCACAGCTGGTTTAATAATTTGTAATTTACATGGCTGTTGTTCAAAGCCTTCAACACTTAGAAATGCACTGGTGCCGTTAATAAAGGCATACTCGTCGTTAATAAATGCAGAACGGACTGATAAGTCGTTGGCATATACTCGATAAGTAATAGTGACTGCCTCACCGTGGGTATCGGCCTGCCACGTTTGCTTATCTAATTTTGTGCAAGTAACCGGTTCGCCAGAAGCAGTATTGCTCGCTGTTAAAGACACTATATTTTTGGCAAAGTCTCTCACCATGTAACTGCCAGGGATCCAAGACGGTAACGTGAGCGATAAGGTTTGTGATTCGTGAGAAGGCACGGTTAACGTTACATCAAACAAATGTTGTTGCCACGAGTAAATCGACAGTTGGTAGTGAAGTGAAGCGCTATTCATGGTGACCTTTATAAAAAATTATTCGTATCTTAAAAATATGGCGACATCATGCCTGATAGAGAAGGTTTTGTCAGCCGACACAAAATTGGTTACATTTAGAGTAAGTATAATAAGAATGTTCTTAAATACATGTCAGATAATGCAGTAAGTAGTCAACTTAACCGAGAAGACGTCGATAATTTGTGTGCCTTGCCACCGGGTGCAGTGGTAGATTTACAAATTACGACGCCAACGGCACCTAAGCGGGTAAAAACCGCTTATGTAGGAATGGAACTTGCTACCTGCATGATATTCCAGATACCCACTTCCGCAAAATGGATAGTTGTCAGAGACTTATTGACGGTGGGTAACGACGTAGTAGTACGCTTTGTACTTGAAGGCGATGCCGGGCAAGTTATAGCGTTTAGGGTAAAGGTTCTCAAATTATTGGCTAAACCCTCAGGGTTATTAATTACCAGCTTTCCACGCCGCATAGAATCTATAGGCCTTCGTGCTAACAAGCGGGCGCAGCCGGGTATAGCGGTTAAAGTGTCCTGTGAAGCCTTTCCTGAATCTGAACATGTGACCGGTATTATTGTGGATATATCTAACGATGGCTGCCGTATAGCTCTGCCGCTCAAGCCTGAATGGCCCATCATGATTGATGAAACTAAAATTGCATTAGTTTATTCAACCGATGGTAAAGAAGCCACGTTGAATGCCACTGTCAAAAATCACCAGTTAGAATCAGACTTTGTTTATTATGGCTTGAAATTCGATAGTGATGACGATGCTGTCAATGCACTCTTAGCAGGCCATACGCTAATTAGTTAATACGATGTTCACAACAAAAAATTGAAGCAATTATTATAACAATAAGTGGAATTTGCTATGAGAACGATTGAAAAGCTATTACTGCAATACAACGAAAGCCACCAAAATAAAACCAACGTGCTTATTCACGGCATTGCGGTGCCTAGTATCTATTTTGTCACCTTAGGGCTTATTTGGGCGATACCCGTGCCCGATTTCATTGCCAATTTCAATGTGACTTGGGCACATATCGTTGCCATTCCAATCCTGTATTATTATTTCAAATTGTCTGGTCCCATTGGTGCGGCCATGACACTGCTTACCATTGTTTGTTTCGGTGGTATTAATCTTATTGCCTACTTTGGCGTTAGTGTTTGGCTGTTCTGTCTATCGCTGTTTGTTGTGATGTGGATACTGCAATTTATCGGTCATAAAATTGAAGGTAAAAAGCCCTCATTTTTGGAAGATCTTCGCTTTTTACTTGTAGGCCCAGCATGGTGGTGGATGCATTGGCTTAAGAGATTGAATATTAGTTATTAGTTACGGTCACTAATCTTAGCAAAGCGTGCGACAAGTCGCATATGAAGTACGACCAAGATGCTCCTACAGAGGCTTACCTTGCGTATAATCTATCAATCAATTCAACCACTGGTAAACATGTGAGCCGCTTTCAGCGCGTTATTGAAAGTAACGAAAGGTTATTTTGGACATTGCACAGCGCAGGCTGGGCAGGTTTTGCCATCATCTATTATATTGGCTCGTTCCTTCACGATGTAAGGCCAATTTGGGTATTTATAATATTACTCAATGCTTACGCAGGCTGGTTGTTAACTATACCATTGCGTTACGTCTATCGCTGGGCAAGAAAACAGTCGCCGTTAAACATGCTAATGACAGTAATTGCATCCTGTTATCTGATTGCGTTGTTGTGGGCTGTGGTTAAAAATATAAATTATTGGGAAATTTACAAGCATGGCTACAGGCCTGATGCTTGGTACATGTATTTTACCAATACGATTAACTCACTCATCATGGTGGGCTGTTGGAGTGGCGTTTACTTCGGTATTAAGAACTTCCAGATGTTGCAAAAAGAAAAGCAAAATGCGCTTAAAGCCAGCACCATGGCGCATCAAGCGCATATTAAGATGCTGCGTTATCAGCTGAATCCTCACTTTTTGTTCAACACGCTAAACGCTATTTCTACCTTGGTGTTACTAAAAGAAAACGATACCGCAGAAGCGATGGTCTCTCGCTTGAGCGACTTTTTGCGCTATTCTTTGGATAACGACCCTATTAAACGAGTGCCTTTAGGCCAAGAAACAAAGGCCTTACGGTTATATCTTGAGATTGAAAAAGTACGATTTGATGACAGGCTAGAAGTGGTCTGGAATATCGATGAAGAGTGTGAAAACGCACTTGTTCCTAGCATGATATTACAGCCTATTATTGAAAATGCTGTTAAGCACGCCATTTCTAAAATGGAGAATGGCGGTCAAATTGCTATAACAGCCCGCGCGTTTGGAAACGACTTACTAATGGATGTGGCTGATAATGGGCCCGGTGCCGACATTGTAGATGGTCAGTTAAGCCGTGAAAATGGTGTTGGACTGGCGAATATTAAAGAGAGATTGCATTCACTGTATCAACGCAATTTCGCATTTTCTATTGAAGATAATCAGCCGTCGGGTGTACGAGTTCGAATTCGTATTCCCTATGAAGTAAAGGATGTATGCGCATGACAAAGCAAGTAATTAAAACCCTAGTGGTAGACGATGAACCACTCGCTCGCCGTGGACTTCGGGCTAGGTTAGAACGTCATGACGACATTCAGGTACTTGCTGAGTGTCAAAATGGGCTTGAAGCAGTAAGTAGTATTTCACAACTTCGTCCCGATTTAGTGTTTCTTGATATTCAGATGCCTGGGCTAAATGGCTTTCAGGTTATCCATAAGCTGCGTGAGCTCAACCAACCTATCCCCATGGTAGTGTTTGTTACTGCGTATGACAGTTATGCGATTAAAGCATTCGATGTGCATGCGTTAGACTACTTATTAAAGCCTGCAGATGATGAACGCCTTAAAGATGCCCTAGTGAAAGTGCGAGAATATTTCGCCACACAGCATCAAGATGAACAGTCTAAACGCTTAGTGAATTTGGTGGCCGAGTTGACTGGCGACGATTGCGAAGAAATCTTACGTAAGCTAGCCAATGGTGAGCCGGTTGAAACCAATCCTTACCCCGATGTATTGGCCATTAAAGATGGTTCTGAAGTTACCAGAGTGAATGTTCAAGACATACAGTGGATAGATGCCGCGGGTGACTACATGTGTGTTCATGCATTAGATGGTATGCACATTATGCGTAAAACCATGAAGGAGCTCGAGCAAGAGCTTAACCCTCAGTGGTTTGTGAGAGTACATCGTTCCGCTATCGCTAATATTCGTTTTGTGAAAAAATTAGTAAGCCACATTAGCGGTGAGTATCACCTCATTTTGCAAAATGACACCGAACTAAAAGTAAGTCGTAGTCATAGAGACAAAGTAAAAGCGGCGATGAAAATGTAACGCTAAAAGCTTGGGTCTATAAGCCTTAAACTGATAGCGTAGACAACGTATTTGTTCAAAAATGCCCGAGAAATCGGGCATTTTTATTTCTACTAACTGATTGAGTTAACTTATTGATATATCGTATTTAGTCAGGGTTATGCGTAACCATTTATCGAGTGCTACAGCAATTAATTAGTCGTATTTCAGTATCGTTCATTCATGATGGTGAGCATGGTTTCCATACTAGAAGGGTTTAACGGTTTGTTCTTCTCCCATGTTTGTGTAAGGGGAATTTCACTGGGCGTACCATTAAGTTCACCTACCATAACGCCGTTGGTGTCACTACCCACTAAACTCACAGCATAGGTGCCTAACTTAGTAGCAAGCAACCTATCTTGACTCACCGGTGAACCACCACGCTGAACATGACCTAGCGTTACAGGGCGAACTTCAGACTGGGTTTTTGATACCAGTTTGTTGGCCAAATCGTTAAGTCCACCAGGCCACACATTTTCAGCTACCACTATAATAAAGCTAATCGCGCCTTTGAGTTGTCTTCTCTTCTCAATTTGCCCAGTAATTTTATCCAGTTCTGCATCACATTGATCAAAGGTTTCTGGCAAAATAACGTAATCAGCCGCCGAGGCGAGGGCTGAATTCAACGCAAGAAAACCGGCATGTCTGCCCATCACTTCTACAATGAAAATACGTTCAAACGCGTCTGCAGTGTCTCTGACTTTATCGATTGATGAAACGACTGTATCGATAGCGGTGTAATAACCAATGGTGGCATCGGTGCCAGCGACATCATTGTCTATGGTACCTGGAATACCAATAATTTGACCGTGCCAGAAATCTGCCAAATGATCAGCACCTCTAAAAGACCCATCGCCGCCAATCACAATGAGGGTATCAACCTCTAGTTTTGTAAGGTTAGTGGCAGCAGTTTTTGCTCCTTCGTCGGTTTTGAAAGGTTCGCAACGGGCGCTGTGTAGTACGGTGCCCCCTTGCTGGATGAGGTTGTGCGTTGCTTGAGGCGCAAGTATCTCATACTCTTGCTCAAGTAAGCCGTTATAACCATGCTGGTAACCAAACAGCGTAAATCCTTGTCTCTCACAGGCTATAACAATAGCTCGAATACAAGCATTCATTCCTGGCGCATCACCACCCGATGTTAGCACTGCAACGCGTTTCGACATGTTTTCATCCTTTTCTCGTCTACTTGATAACGCCTCTTTAAATAGATGTTACTACGAACAAGGCGCTAGACCATACGGTAACATGGCAACATCAAAACCACACCGCCAATAAAACCTTACGTTGCCTGTAAGGTGCTGCCTTTAAAGCTCCGCATAACGCTTGGTATCAAAAAACAACCCGCTACTTAATAATCTTTAGGAGGTAAACTTTCCTTGTTAACCGCCGCTTTGGCTTTTTTGCCAATGGCTTGTTGCTCTCCCTTACAAATAGTGTCGTAATCATCGCGATAATACCTGAAGTTTTCACATTCACTTTCATAACGCTTTTTCGCTGACATCGCTTGCTGTGGGTAGCGATTATCATTCATCACTTTCGACAAGCTTTTGCATACATGTAATTGACGATTTACTTCTACAATATCTTCACAAGGTGGGGTTTGGCTGCATCCATTAAGTGCTACAACTGAAAGTAGGCTAGCAAGCGCACAGATTTTTTCAATTAGGGTTATTGTCATTATGTAATTCCCATAAAAGTGTCTAAGTCGTTACGTAGCGTAGAGTATTTCTCTTCGTGTTGCACCTTTAGTGGCATGTCATCAATAAGTTTATAAAGTCGACGACATTCTTTAAATAAATCAGGATCTGGCTTTTGGTTTTTGCTTAATATCTGTAATAAGCACTGTAATAGGTTGAGGGCTACACCTGTATTTACCGGCGAAAAGCCTTGTGCAAGGGCAAAGGAGTCTTTTGCTTTTTCATATTGGCCTTGTTGGTAAAGCTGAATGCCTTCACGGTTGAACTGCTGATAATTAGTCATGTTTTGTTGGACTTTTGTCGTCTCTGAACGTAACAAGAAGTCGCTATTAGAATCGAATTCTAAATTCTGCTGTTTAATGATGTCTTGAAGTTGCAGTGCGTCTTCAAATTCACCAAGGTCGTACATGACTTTAAGGCTATCCGGTATAAATGTGATTGGCGGCGTGGTGTACTTTTCGTCTATGGCAGCTTGTGATTGCGCCAAATTCTTTTTGGCATCAAGCATTTTCCCATCAATAGCATTAACGCGAGCGTTGATAATGCTGCCAAAAATACTGACATCAAAATCTTCGTCTATACGTAATATGTTTTCATCAAACTTACCCCGTTGGAGGGCAAGCAAAGCTTCTTGTTGATAGCGATTTCGCGTGCGTTTGTCATCGGTATATTCGGCGACATCAAGCAAGCTTCGAATAAATCCACACCAATGCAGGCTGTTCTGATGTACGGTTCTTTTCGATAAGTCCCATATGGCCAAACTAGAGGTAGAGGCTAAAATGTAATCCTTATGGTTTCGCGCTATGGAGCATGCACTAAAATGCCTAGGCAAAGAAAAGGGCGAAAGTTTTATGGCATGCTTAATCGCAGAAATCGCGGCTTCGCCCTGATCCTTTGCATCATTGGCTTTCGCCAATACATCATGGGCCTCGGCATTAAACCGGTTGCGTTTAATAATATCCTCGGCAATACCAATGGCTTTATCGAATTCTTCTAAAGCTAGATAGGTTTTTGCCAACGCAACCTTAGCCCAAAGTATTGGCTTTCCCTCTAAGTAAGGCGCAAGTACATCCAGTGCTTTGTCGTATTGTTCTAGGCGCAAATACAGTTCAACTAAAAGCTGCTCACACGTGCCTGTATAGGGTGATGGGGTACTAATAAGATCTTCACACAAATCGATAGCATCGTTGATATTTTCATTGGCCACCTCTTGTAATACCGCCCCTAAAAACTGTCGTTTTTGCCATGCGCGGGTAATACGGGTTTTAAGTTGTACCTGTGAAAAGGGCTTAATAAGATAATCATCAGGGCGTCGTTCAATAGAGCCAAGTACTACAGGGCGCGCACTATCAGCGCTAATTAATATAAACACGGTGGTGGGTTTAATTAAGCGCTTTATTCTCAGCTCTTCTATAAGCTCGAAACCGTTTTTTTTGTCTACCCCTAAATGAAGATCGCAAACAATAATATCGAATTTCTGCTTTTTACACAGTGACAGCGCCTTTTCCGCAGAAGACTTGGTAACAACGTCACTTGCGCCCATGGAATGCAATAATCCACGTAGTAATAAGAGAAAAGGGCGTTGATCTTCAACAATAAGCACCTGCTTATTCGAAAAGTTCATTTTTCATCCAATGATAACCATGACACTTTAACTACTTGAGAGGTTCTATACATGATTGTTTAAAATAACGATAAGGGCAAGAATAAGCTTAAGAAAAACATTATCTTGCCGACACTATAGGTATGAATTTTAAATCGTCTTATTTTTGTGTCTGATAACGATATAAACACAATTAAATCCATAGATCCCAGTATGGCATGGGAATGGAACGGCACGCTGTCAAAAGCAGCGGGTAATGCCACGCTTTTTGCTTTGTATTTGGCAATGCAGCAAAGTGCGCTTGCCGATACAATATCGATAGAAAGCCCTAGCGAAGACGAAGCCAGTAGTGACATCACACAACGACTAGAAGCGCTTAACTTTTACCGCAAAGCACCACTTTTTGCGAGTGAGTCAGATTGGTTACACATGAATCGATTGTCTCAAAAAATAGCGCATCAAGTAACACAGCAAGAGCCCTCATCATTGCAGTTTGATGAAGTACGCCTTCACAATGAAATGCACCCAGTGCCACTTGCACAAACAAATGACGCTAAGAAAATCAGGCAAGATATTATTACTAACTGTTCGTTAGCAACGCAAAAGCGCATTGCCGCTACTTATTCCTCCTCTATTGGTGAAGACAACACCATGCTTAGTGACATCATTGAGCAGTCTGAGTCCTTTCTTGCTGCCTAACTGGAAATGTTAAAACTGATTTGATATAGTGCGCGCCGCATTTTTGCACTGGTTTTACGTTCCAACTAGCAAAGGTTAACATTACTATGTCTAAATATATCGTTTGCGCGATGTACAAATTTGTTGCGCTTGAAAACTTCGAGGCCATGCGCCAACCCCTATTAACTGCCATGGAATCTAATGGCATTAAAGGTCCGCTTTTACTTGCCAGCGAAGGCATCAATGGCACAGTTTCAGGCACGCGAGAAGGTATTGATGGATTACTTCAATATCTTAATGCCGACGAGAGAATTAATCCTATCTCTTGTAAAGAATCACTTCACGAAGAACAGCCTTTTTACCGCACCAAGGTTAAGCTCAAAAAAGAAATCGTCACCATGGGTGTTGAAGGTATCGACCCACGTAAAACCGTAGGTACGTACGTGAAACCAGCCGACTGGAACGCGCTTATTAGCGACCCCGATGTGACTGTGATAGATACTCGAAATGGTTATGAAATCGAAATTGGTACTTTTAAGCACGCTATCGACCCTAAAACTGAAACTTTTCGGGAGTTTCCAGAGTATGTCGCTAAAACATTAAGCCCAGAAAAAAACAAAAAAGTGGCCATGTTTTGCACCGGCGGTATTCGCTGTGAAAAATCTACGGCTTATTTAAAAGAGCAGGGGTTTGATGAGGTATACCACTTGGAAGGCGGTATTCTTCAGTATTTAGAAGATGTACCAAAAGAAGAGTCATTGTGGGAAGGCGACTGTTTTGTATTTGATAATCGTGTGGCTGTGAATCACGATCTTGAAAAAAGTGATTATCATCAGTGCTATGCCTGTCGTTTACCGATTACCGATGAAGACATGCAAAGTGAAAAATATGAGTCTGGCGTAAGCTGCCCGCATTGTTTTGGAACCCATACAGAAGATCAACTTTCCCGTTTTCGTGAGCGCGAAAAGCAGGTGAATCTTGCCAAGATGAGAAAGCAAGAACACGTGGGTACAGAGGCACGAATTACTATGGAACAAAAACGTGAAGAAAAGGCCCGCTTACAACGTGAGCGCGCATTAAAAGCAAGAGAAAATCAAGCATAGACACTACTCAATAAGGGCGTTAAACTCACCCTCTATGTAGTTGCTAAAAAAGGGAAAGCGTGTGACCGCTCAACTTTCAGACGAAAAAATTGAAGAAATAAAGAAAGATTTCACCTTCTTCGACCAAGATGGTAATGGTCAAATTGATTTAACGGAGTTTATCGAGTTATTAACCGTTATTTCTCCAAAAACAAAAGCCAGCCATGTACAGGAAGGTTTTAAATTAATAGACAGCAATAACGACGGCTATATCGATTTCGAGGAATTCCTTGAGTGGTGGCAAGAGTGTTGGTGGGAATATTAATACTAACTGAATGTTAAAAAAGCGAGCTTTTAGCTCGCTTTTTTTATAGTAAAATTAATGGTAACAACATTGAGAGTAAAACCGGCGAGGTTTACTCACGTTATCGTTTAGAAGCGAAAGGGTAAGGACTTTTAGCATGACCTCTGAGGTAACAAAGCGTCTTAATAAATATATCAGTGATACTGGACTGTGCTCACGACGTGAAGCTGATAAATTGATTGAGCAAAATCGGGTTACCATTAACGATAAGCTGCCTGAACTGGGTACTAAAGTAGCGCAGGGCGATCAGGTGAAGGTTGATGGTAAGCTTGTTAAAGCCGTGGCCGAAGACAAATCAGACCGCATTTACTTGGTATACAACAAGCCCATTGGCATTACCTGTACCACCGAGCGCCATGTAAAAGGTAATATTATCGATGCCATTAAGCACAAACAAAGAATCTTCCCAGTAGGCAGACTTGATAAGCCATCAGAAGGATTGATTATTCTGACCAGTGACGGCGATATTGTGAATAAAATTTTGCGTGCTGAAAATGCCCACGATAAAGAATACGAAGTTACCGTTAACCAACCCATTAGTGAACGTTTTGTTCAAAAAATGGCAAAAGGCGTACCGATTTTAGGCACCGTGACTAAACCGTGTAAGGTAAATGCACGTGGCAAGTTTCAGTTTTCAATTATTCTAACCCAAGGCCTAAACCGACAAATCAGGCGCATGTGCGAATTTCTCGGCTACGAAGTGACTAAACTGAAACGCACACGCATCATGCACTTAGAGCTAGGTAATTTAAAACCAGGCCAATGGCGTAACCTTACGGAAAAAGAGCTAAATCAACTGAATAGCGCTGTGCAAAAATCATCTAAAACCGCAGGGTAGGCGCTATAAAATAAAGCGGCTTAACCTACTTGAAGGGCTTTATACGTTAAGAGAACAAACTTTGAAGTTGTTCTTTTTGTTCTGTGCTAAGCCCTTTAATTAACCGCAACGCTGTACCAAGCGCCTGTTTAGCTTCATCTTCCATATTAAAATGAAGGTAAGCATTGATCAGTGCGGTATGTGCATTTAAAGAATGTGGGTAATTTTCTGTATTCCATTTAAGCAGGGCTAGCGCATCGTCTTGCCTGTTTAAATACTGTAACCACTGCCCATAACCAGCAGCCCGATCTTCGGGAATAATCATCGATGTTTTTAACAATGACGAACGTGTTGCAAAGATAGCCTGTAAATCGGCTAAGGTTTGCGGTGTTTCAGGTATTGCCCAACCATTAAATAAATACTTCACACCATAGTACTGACCAAGTAATGCAGTGGTGTTATGCGTTTCATTACTAAACATTTGGCTGGTTACAGCAAATTGCTGGTTAGGGTAACGCTTTGTTAGTGCAACAAAGTTGGCGAAGGGCTCAGTCATTGTAGGCTCTTCTTGTGCTATAGAAATATACAAACGCCCTTGTAAACTGCCTTGCTTTAACGCGTTTTCAGTTAATGTAAGTAACTGGCTTTTATTCCAATATAGAGATGGGCTTACTGCTACAACACCATTGAACAAACCTGGTCGTTTCACTAAAGCATTAATAGCAAATTGTCCCCCGTGTGAGGTGCCAGCCAACCCTTGGTAATCTAAAGTACGATAGCGCGCTTTTACTTCGGGTATCACTTCTTGCTCAACAAAAGCTAAAAACAGGTCTGCATTTACTAACTGCTGTGGGTTTTGATTATTTGCACTGGTTAAGGTTAAGTCTCTTTCGCGTGTTTCACGAGGGTTCACAATACCCACAATAATCATCTGTGGTGCCTGATCGAATTTTGCCAAATAATCTATCGTACCCGCAGTATGAGGCCCCTGAATATCACCATCTGTTACATACAATACAGGGTAGTGTGCGTCGCTTTTTAAGTAACCTGCAGGCAAATACACTACAAGGTTACGTGTTTCACCAAGCTTTTTACTATTTATAACTAAGTCTTCGGTTGTAAATACTGTTTCAACTGACCACGCGTTACATTGGCTTCCCAATATAAGTAACAATCCGTAAAGTATCCTTTTCACTATATATTTCCCTATTTTTAAATTGTTATGTGAAATTCTCTAAGGCAATTAAGATTATCTTTCAAACGGCGAGTGAGTAGGGCGCAGCTTTGCAGATAACATGGTGTTAGGCATCCCCTTTAATCACGTACAGAATGTTAATAAGTGCGGACTTTAACAATAGACCTACACAAGACAATAAGCTCTTGAAGGCCATAATAACCAAGGCGACCCCGACCAGTGAATCTACAGGTATAAAATTAAACAAGCAAATAGCTTGCTAAAGCATAATGCCTATAAAAACGCTTTCGTAAGAAGCATGCCGATCAATAAGCACTATAAACCCTGCCAATAGTAGCGCGCCAGTGTAGTAATAGGATGAGATCCAAGGCTCAATTTCACCGATAAAAAAGGGTGAAAAAAATAAAATAGCAGCACCAAGCAGGGTTGATACAAACAAACCTAAAAGAAACTGTCTCATTAGCTTTTCCCTTTTTCCAATGCCTAACGAGTTGCCGTTTTAGCTAGATCAAATATTGCCAATTGGAGGCGCGTTGGAGTTTATGGTAAAGCGAAAATACCTTCAGCCGTTACCAGTTCGAAATAAAGGCTTTAGTAATAGCCCAATTAATTTACAAGCCCAACAACAAGATACAGGGAACAAAAGTATAACCCGATAGCTAAATAGGCCAATGAAAAAAAAGCTATTAATGGCCCATATACCGTACCAAAATTTTCCGAAAATAAAGGTGGCTCTCCTTAACTTAGCGTTCAGTAAAGCTAAGGAAGATGGGATTAATAAAGTGGCAGAAAGTCCAAATAAAGGAACGACAACAAACATTAATACTAAGCCGACCGAACTTGCGGCAGACCCATTTGATACCGGAGTTATGATAAACATTGACCAGTACGTAACTACTAGAGCAGCCAGTGCGCATATTAAGCCTAAAATTTGGATGCTACGCATATATTCCTTAAAAATAACAATCCAATGAGGGCGGTAATATGTAAGCTAAATAAAGTATCCATGCACCTTTGGATAATTCTAAATCTGATTTGGCTACATCAGTTACCACAACAATAGAACTGACTAAGCGCCAATCTAACTAATTACTTCATTGCCAAAATGCGTGTTCAGAGCGGACTGAACATGAATTAACTGGTTGGGTTATATTTGTGCGATCAACTACCCAACAATCCTCATAAATTGAGCAATAACAGAGCTCTATTTCAATATTATCATCTATAGCTAATATATCCGAAACCGACTCACCTTTGTATTTTAGAGGTGTTATAGAGTGACCCGACGGCAAAGTAGTATTATTTAAATGGGATTGAGATATATTTTTGAATTCTGGAAATTCTGACCATTTTTTTAGAAATTTCGTACCCGAATAAACTTTTGCGTACTTGATGAGCGCTGGGCCAGTTCCCTTATTGGCAACGCCATAACTAAAAGAATTAGTATTATGGCTTCTAGAAATTTCAATTTTAGGCCATACCGAAGCTTTAGCATAGGCGCGGTCAGTGTAAGCAGAGTAAATTGAAATGAAAGCGGTAAGCAGTCCAATAAACAGAGCTGTGAGTGCGATTATCATCTCTGGGTTTCTGTACCATTTTTCTCTTGCCATAAATTTAGCCCTTAAGACACTTATTACGAAGCCAGTTGGCAACCATGTTTACGACTTAGGCCGTGTCAGCCGTTGCTCAATTTATTGTTATACATCAAAGACTCTACGATGTAAGTAATCAATTTCAACTTCCATTTCATACAAGGTTTTTGTTGATTCTAAATTAAGGCTTTCTCGCATTAATTGACGTTGCTGTTCATATGCGGCGCTCATTTCGATTTTAGCGGCTTGGCGATAGGTTTCTTCATCTGGCCATTGAGCGTAAGCGATAAAAGTATCGTTCTTATGCCTATGTAAACGAGAACCTAGACTTCCTTTGAATAGGAAAATACCTTGCGTGGTTTTGGGCCATGCGGAAAGAAATTGCTCTTCATATCCAGTCTTTACTACGAACTCAAACATTACGACGAACATTACAATTCTTCCTTGATGTAAACGCCGCAATAGACGGCTAGAAATAATTTACTGATATTTAAAGCAAGCAATCTAACGAGTACTTTCAAGTGCGTGTTACTCGCGTATTTCTACTTTCCACGGCGGATTTAAGCGGTTTTCGCCCGCCCAGTAGAGTTTGATCTTATTACCAGAAGGGTCTTTTAGAATAGCCTCTTTCCAAAGGTAACTTTGCTCAGTAGGGGGTTGTATAAACTGAATACCTTTTTGAGATAAATTTTGGTAAAGCTCATCAAGGTGTTCGTGTTCAAAATAAATTACCGACTTATTTTCAAACACTTCATTTTCAAGAGATAAAGAAAATGTAGCGTTTCCATTTGGGCAAGAAAATCTAGCATAGTGAGGTGTGTCGACAATTTGTGTGAAGCCAAGCTTTAAGTAAAAACCAACAGCATCATCCATATTGCTTACTGGTAAAGTAACCTGATTGAGTTCCATTTATTTACCTACGTTAAAAACTGATTATGTGGAAAGTTTGCGGCTAGAAAGCTTAAAGCCCCGCTTATTATTAGTTGATTTATTTGTTATATGTTTTTTAGCCAACCATTCTGAGATGCTATTAAAACGACGGAATCACTAATTAATTGGTCTTTGTATTTGTTTTTGTTATGAACTGCCGGACCAATAATTTCGAATTGCTTGTTTAATTTTCGGGTAAGTTCTTCGCTATGTATTTTTAAACTTTGATTGTCAGCAATGTTAATTACCAGCCGTCCTTGTTCGTCGAGCGCTAATAGAAAATCTGAAGAAGTCGCCCGTTTATTTTGAAAAGAAGCTTTTTGCCATTCGAATGCGGTGGAAAAATGGAGTTCACCGTCATGTAGCCAAGTCTCTTCTGTTTCGCCACTTTCCCTGAACTGCTGACTTGCTATATTCGCTAAATCTTCAGGGGAAGGGGAACATGCATACAGGCCTAGTAACAATATTAAAAGTACTGGTTTCATAAATCATCCTTGTAAAACGTCAACATAAGCTTAAGCATTATTGAGCACAGCGACAATAGCGTATTGTTAATTTTGCGAACGAGTTTACGAGCTTAAATGCTTTTTTGGGTGTCAACGGCGATGTTCTGATGATGAGCATCGCAGTAAGGCAAGAATTTTTCATTCAAAAATTTAATCACTTCCGGTTGGAAATCATTTTGAGGTTGAAAATGATTTCCGTTAGGTACAGCGATATGTTTAAAAGGATGGGGGAAGCCCTTTGTTTTTAATCTCTCTATTACTTCTTCTGACATTTCTTGTGAAGGCCATATGTGATCTTTTTCACCGGAAACTAATAAGATAGGTCCATTAACATCCTCTACCTTTATTCTAGCCTCCTCGACCGAATCAATATCCATTAGTGCTATTTCATGAGCACGTCGTAAATTGCCCATTAAAACTGATGGTAAAATATTCAGCGTTAGTGGTACGTGAGGGAGCTCTTGGTCATTAAACATAAATGAAGAGGTTTTGCCATCAGCAAAAAAAGAAGGGCCGGCAAATACAACATGACTTCCAGCTAATGAAACAACACCATTGATTCGTGTGTATTTAGAAGCCAAGGTAAGTGCTAATTCAGCTCCCTTAGAGCCCCCCATAACAGCGACACAATTCGAATTTAGTCTTGGGTTATTTAATGTTAGAACTATTTCATTATAAATAGCATCTAAAGAAATTCGATCTAGCTCTTGAGGTATACCTTCCATACCAAAATATCCAACAGCTAACATCGCATATCCTTGATCAATATACTGCTGTCTTTCTTTAATGTTATGAGGCTTTGTCATACTATTTCCGCCTTCACTACCGCCAAAGTATACAAGTAAAGGCTGTTCCTTACCTTCACCCAAAAACAGCTCAGCATCAACTTTTCCATAGTTCAAAGGGGGAGTACTAGAGTCGAATGTCATTGGAGTAATGAATACAAACCCAACTAACAAAATTAATATGATGAGAACTATAAAGCTAAAATATTTAACTATTTTCAACACCGTTTGCTTCCTTTCATTTTTTAAAAGATGTTACTTTTTAAAGTTTGTTTCATTACTATTTAAGATTAGCTAATGCTAAACGGCTCAGAGGTGAAGCAAGTCAGCACACTTGTTTTAATCCCAGCCCGCGCAACAAGTGAATTTACTTGGTAAATAACCCATAAGTAATGTTTTAAACCTACTTTTGATGTGAATCACTTTGGGTTAAGTCGTTACATAATTGGCAGTCGATATTTTTCTTAAAATTATAAGCTCTTCGAGTGGCAAATATAGCTACTGAAATAAAAGACCACGTTATACCAAAAACGACGGAGTAAGAAAGCGTATGTCCTTTAATGTATTGAATGCCTGAAAGTAACGCGAATACCAGGGGCAAAGCGATACTGTATTGAAATATCCATTTTCTAATTGGCATCTTGTTCCTTATTCAGTTTTGTAAGGCAGGGCGTATATGTACTTTTTAATTCTCACTACTGGCTTTATTTGCATATTTACCAATTGCTTTGCCCGTTGTAGCCCAAACCATTACTCCTCCCCATGCTATTAGAGAAAAGCCCGCGGGAATACAAGCAAGCAATATATATTTGAATTGCTTTCTATTAAAAGCCAAAGCAAGCAATGCTGGAAGGAACCAGAGGATTAAAACCCCAACGAGTAAAAAGCCTATAAATGCGTAGTTGTCACTTGCCAAAATACTATCGATGTATTCCATTTTATTCGCCCTTAATATTAACTACTGATTTAATGAAATTGACAATAAAACCTGATTGTCAAAGATAGTAGTCTTAAATCTAAGAAATTTATTACAGAACCACTAAAATTTTTTTATACAAAAGTGTGATTGAAACTTAACCCCCACCAGGAAATGGCAAATATATGTGGGCTAAAATTAGGAGCTAAGAGATACTGTCCATGTATTAGCGACCTAGCTAGCAGCGCGAATGATTTAAACGGGTTGTTGAATGCCAAATTCTAAGTTTATTAGTTCTACTGTAGATATTATACCTAAACAAAAAAGCAATAAACGTACAACTAAATTGAAGTTAAAACGTAAACTCACAGTGTCTTTCCATGGGTTTTCATCTAGTTCGTGCCTTCTGTGTATTTGGCGCTCATATTCATTAGTAATTTGCTTACCAATAACTAAAAAAATAAATAAAAAGAAGAAAATGAACGCGAAAACGCCCCATGGAAAAGAATAAAATTCAATAACAGCATCGCTGAGTATTATTAGTGCACCAGCTATAAATGATGTTGTCTTCGTAGCTTCCATTGACTGCTAGCGCTCCAAATAGGGGTAATGCCGCGTAGGGTTAAACGTGAAATAGCACACGTGTATGCGTCCTAGCGAACGAAGTGAGTTTATTAAGTTGTTAGGTGTGCTCATGAATAAACCTAAGTACCGTTTCCGAACTATCCTCTAAATCTATAGTTGAATGTAGTATTGCGCCAGAAGATTCTATGAGCTTTGTAGAGCTGATATTGCTTTTGTAGCAGTGAATATGCACCGCTGAAATACCCATTCTATTAGCTCGCTCGATGGTTTGAGATAACAAACGTTTTCCAACGCCTTTGCCGCGATAACGAGGCCTTACACCTAACCCGATATGTCCGCCAGCATGTTTTAATGAGTCGTTTAATGTGTGCCGTAAATGGGAGCAGCCAATAATTTCTTGGTTTTCGATAAGCCAGAAAGTGGTATTGGGCACCATGTGACTGGGTAAGTTGATACCCTCTGAATAATCGTTTAGCAACTGAACAAAAGCAGGAAAGTTTGAGTAATCTAAATCCATTGGATAGGGATAACGTTCTTCGCTACCCAATTCTTTGATGTAGTTTAAATAGCTATCTTCAAGTTCAACTAAAGGATTGATAAGCATTGATTATCCTAAAAGCGCCTAACATTTCAAATGTGGGGCGCAGGCACGTAGGGCATCATGGCGAAATCGCCCTGCTCGTGTGCGTCCCAGCGAAAGAAGTGAGTTTATTGAATTTTTTATATCGCCACTCACCAATATTTTTTCGTATCAATATAATGCTTCATGTTAGAAAAGATGTAAGCTAAAAGAAAAAATGCCGGCGTGGCAAATACGTCGGGTTTTATGAGCCAAGTTAGTAGGCCCAAGAGCACGGTTATCATTTCTAACATGATAATTTGCTTTCTTGCTTTTACTCCCCAAAACGAAAACCTGACCCACAATGGCTCTTTGTTCCATTCTTTAGATGTTTTGTCTATCACGATAATTTCCTCTTGAAGTTTAGAAATGTCAATTTCAAACACAGAGGCAAGGGCTTTAAGAGATTCTATGCTGGCTTTATTTCCACTTTCTATTCGTTGAATAGTTCTCGTGCTCAAGCCACTTAACGTGGCAAGTTGTTCTTGCGACCAGTTTCGTTTTTCTCTAAGACGTTTGACTATCATTCGGGCTCCTTACCAATGTGAGAGGGGACTATCCATGTTTTAATCTATTGTCGGTTACGAAATTCACACGACAGTGGGGCGACAGGCGATGTTTTACTGGGATTGGTCTTACCCACTAAAAGTGGACATCCATGTTAAGCATATGCCGCTTCGTATTCATATGGGTTAAAATACCAAGCGAAGAGCAGGGAGCCTACGTGTTTTTGTCCCAGCGAACGTAGGAGCGAATTTATTCGTTTGTTATGCCCAACTTAAAATTACCATTTCCTTATTGAACGACCTAGTAAATTTTTTAAAGCAACTTGGGGTAGGGTTAACAATATATCGCTTATTGCAAAGTTTAAGTATTGGGATATCGACTGAACTGTCTGAGTAGCCAATAATTAAGTCATATTTTTCTAAATCAAAAAGTTCCTGGACACGTTCTACTTTTCTAGATGCGTAACAGTGAAATTTACTAATAATGCCGCCGAAAAAGCGAGTTTCTTTAGAGCAGACGAACTTTACGTTAGGGAAATGATTATGAGTGAAAATGGCTTTGACCATCCAGTCTGAAGCCCCACTAACGACTACAACTTCATCTGTATTTGAAAAGTGTAAGAATAGTTTTTGGACAGCGTCTTTAAAAATTATAGTTGAGCTGTCATTGAGGTACATTCGGATGAACGACTTACGAAGATAAACAATTTTCTTGGTGCTGATTCCAAGTGTTGCTAACTATAAAAGTATCGAGAATCCTATATATTTAGTCTTCGCATGGAATAAAAATGGGGTAGAGATTGGCAATGACAGACAACAAAACAATAGGCGTAAAGGGTTTCGGTAAAGCATGAACTTCATGTACGCAGCGCCAGTATCTCTATTTATTATGGTTTTATCGAAATCAAAAAGCACTAAGTTCATGTAGCTAAACTCTTCCTTGATTGGGCATAGACACAATGACTCCCTGAGAAATGCTAGCCTCCGCATTTTCGTGGGTTAGCTTAAATAGCCACCGGAGCGCCGGTCGGAGTCCATTATTAGTTTGCTTAAGACTAAATCATTTGGAGGCTAGCATGAACAAACATAGCATAGTTTTTTTAGGATTAGATACTCACAAAAAATTCCATGAAGTGGCTTATCGTGAAGAGCCGCGTGGAGCAAGTGCGGTGCACTATGGCCGCATTCCTTCTTCAAAAGTCAGCGTCAAAAAGCTCATTCGTCAGTTTGAATCGAAGTATCCGGGCGCGACAATTCATGTGGTTTACGAAGCAGGGCATTGTTGCTATGTTGTAGCGCCGTCCCTTATACCCAAAAAGCCTGGTGAACGGATTAAGACTGACCGCCGTGATGCACTTAAATTAGTGAAGTTGCTAAAGTCGGAAGATCTTACACCTATCTATGTTCCTGAGCCTGAAGATGAAGCGGTACGTGACTTATCCCGCGCTCGCGAAGCGGCAATGAAGAATTTAAAAGAAGCCAAGTACCAACTCAAAGCGGTGTTGCTTCGAAGTAATATTCGTTACGAAGGTACAGCAAATTGGTCAAAAAACATCTGCGGTGGCTGACCGAACTGATATTACCTCATCCGGCGCAGCAAATCGTATTGCAGGAACAGCTGCAGACTATTGAAGAGCGGATTAGCCGCTTAGAAAGGCTGGACAATGAGCTAACCCATCATGTACACCAGTGGCGTTATTATCCTGTCGTTAAAGCGATTCAAGCAATGCGTGGTGTGAGGCTGCTAGTGGGGTTGGGGTTGTTGCGGAACTTGGTGATTTACACCGATTCGACCACCCGAGAAAGCTTATGGCGTATTTAAGGCTAGTGCCTAGTGAGCAATCATCAGGTGAAAAGCGGCATTTAGGCGCTGTTACTAAAGCCGGCAACGGCAGAGCAAGGCGTTTACTCATTGAGGTTGCGCATAGTTATCGGTATCCAACCAATATCTCGACGGATATTCAACTACGACGAACAAAGAAAGTGGCCGATATAAGGGTAAGCAAATTACTCAAGGAGGGCGACGTCAATTTCGAACGGTCTTATTTATGGCCATGATGTCAGCGATGCAGTGCAATGCTAAGTTTAAAGCCACTTATAAGAGGTTAGTGGCCGCAGGGAAACCGAAGAAAGTCGCCATCATTGCCTGTGTGAGGAAGATGGTTGTCATATTAATCTCAATGGTTAGAGATGGAGTCACGTGAGAAGAAAAAACGGTTTAACGAGGGAGTTGAAACCATAGTCGTTTGTTAGATGGCACATTTCTCATAAGTCTGAATCTCAGATTTAAACCCCTCTTGGTTATAATTATTAGAGTACTTATTCATAAAGCCGTGTAAGTGAGGGACTTGTTTGATTTTAACATTACATTTGTTGCTTAAACTAGAAATAAGCTCCCCAACTGAAAAATGTTCCTCTTTGATTGGAAATCGCAGTTCGATAGGAAATAAAGGAGTGATATCTTTGTTATTTCTTATCTGTGAGCCGTAGTAGCAGATTGCGCTTTTTACATTATGACAAATCGTTGCATCGTTTGAGATATTCCAGATTGCTGATGCACCAACACTAAATCCAATAAGTTGAATAGGCGCAGAGGTGTTTACTAGTAAGTTTTTGAGTGCGCAAGTGTAATTTTTGAGACCGATATTTTCCGAGAAATAACGATAGGCCGTTTCCTCATCTAAAAAATCCATATTTTTGCCATTGTACGGATCTAAGATCAAATGCTCCTGACAAATTAATGAAGCCAATTCGGTTAAAGGTTCGGTTTTACCGAATATATCAGTGATAATTAGGGTTTTCATTGAGCTTTCCGTGCCATCTAACTTTTCAATAACGGGCGCAGGCACGTGGGGCATAATGGCGAAGCCGCCCCGCGTGTATGCGTCCCAGCGAGATAATTGGACTCCACAACCTAATAGGTTGGTCTAACATTTACGTTGTCACACACAAAGGTTAGGTAGGAGTCCATGTATGTATAATATGCTCACTGGTGTAGATTTAGCAAAAGTTTGTACGTTACCGGCGCTATCAGTCACCGTTAGCGTTACGGTCGAACCTGGTGCGGCATCAGTAGTGCCTGACAGGGTAGGCGTAGTGTCGTTGTTTGTGCCTTGTGCATCTAACGAAATGGCCGGTGCAGTCGTGTCAATTTCGCCGGTATTTGCATCGGTTGCAGTATTGCCTGCGGCATCTGTAACGCTGGCTTCAACGGAATATTCTCCTTCCGCTAATTCAACAGGCACATCCACAGAGAAGGTGCCATCAGCTTGTACAGTGGTGGTAAGCGTTTGTACGTTACCGGCGCTATCAGTCACCGTTAGCGTTACGGTAGAACCTGGCGTTGCGTCAGTGTTGCCCGATAAGGTCGGGGTAGAGTCGTTATTAAGAGGAATAGCGTCGAGTGTGATGGTAATGTCTGCGGCTTCGTCACCGCCGTCACCCAACTGTTCCGACGTTATCTCTTCGTTATCGTTGGCGCCTTGCTCAAATTCGAAAGCGACGGGATCTACATTTTCATTAATTCTGTCGACACGAACAAAGTTACTGCCACCTGCACCGCCGCCACCATCTAAACCAGCAGCGGTGGCTTCTAACGACTCTAAAATATCATCATCGCCAGCAAGTACGTCTAAAAAATCTTGGTCGAGATCCTGGCTATCTCCAGTTTGATCAAGCAATGCATTAAGATCTTCGACGCTGTCGTCGAAAACAGCAAATTCGTCATCGCTGTCAACATCTGAAAAGGCCAATTGAAGAGGGAAAGTAACAGTTTGGCCAGCAGGTAACTCTCTCACAATGCCATCAATACTGACAAGCACTGTACTACCATCGGGGATTGTAAGGCTGTCTCCATCCAATAAGGTGGTGTTTTCACGGACAGCAAATTGCTCACCCGTTTCTGGGCGCTCTACCAACACTTCACCATTTACTTCTACAATAACTACATCGACCATTTAAAATCCCTTTCATCTATCACATTACATACCTAGTAAAGCCTAGCAGTGATAGTGAAAATGGTTACCGTACCGTGGTACAGGTAGTGATATGACGAATGGTTCTCTAGGTGTATTCCCCTAATTAGCTAATTTTAAACATAATTGCACGCCATCATTTGGCAGGACTTTAGATTTACTACTAGGCTAAAGTCACGTTGAGAAAACTTTTATATGTGGGTTTGTTTATATATATGAGTACTGTAGGTATGAAGAAAAGACAGATTTTTGGGCTACTTGGGCTAGTAACATTTTCCTTGTCTGCGCAAGAGTCCTCGCCCAGAATGGCGAGTGCTTCCTTAGAGCAATATGTAAGTAAATCTATTAATTCAAACCCTGAAATTCAGGCCAGTTGGCGGCAACTCCAAATCGCCATGAAAGATGTAGATATTGCTAAATCCGGTTATCTCCCTTCTATTGACGTTCTAGCTTCCAGCGCCTATACCGAGAGAAATTATGGGTTAGATCAAGATTACGCAGGCCACACTGCTGAGATTAGGTTAACGCAATTACTTTACGATGGCTTTTTCACCTCCAGCGAAGTAAGTAGGTTCAAACAAGCTCAAGTGGTTCGTTACTATGAATTGATGGGCGAGATAGAACAAAAGTCACTTGAAACCGCATTGGCTTATATGGATGTTCAGCTTTATAGAGAGTTGCTTTCATTGGCAGAAAAGAACCTCATTACACATGTGGATGTCTTTAAGCAAATCGAAGAAAGTGTGATAGCAGGTGTTGGCCGAAGAGCTGACTTGGAACAAATTAGTGGTCGGCTTTCGCTGTCAGAGTCCAATGTATTAACTGAACTGTCTAACTTGCATGATGTAACTGCTAGGTTTTTAAGGCTTGTTGGGGAGAAACCTGCAGAAGCATTAGCCGAGGTGTCACTTTCAGAGGCTATGCCTACGTCAGTAGCAATGGATTTAGAATCCATATTGTTAGCGGCATACGAAACTAATCCGTCTTTCAATGCAACAATTTATAATATCGACGCACAACGTTTTGCAATTGATAGCGCAAGAAGTCGATATCATCCTCAAGTTAACTTAACCGCGAGTTACGGGGCGCAAACTCGAGACGAAGCGGCGTTAAACAATACTATTTCTGAAGCGAGTGTGGGGGTTAACTTTTCGTATAATATATACAACGGCGGTGCTGACAGAGCGGCAATTAGGCAAGCACTTTCACAGGTGGATTTAGCTAAAGACTTAAGAGATAAAGCGTGTGTTGATATGCGCCAAACTATTCAAATTGCTCGTAACGATATTCAAAATATCAGCGAGCAGCTACCTTCATTAAATGCACACAGATTGTCTTCCGACAGAGTTAAGTCGGCGTATATGGATCAGTTCACTATTGGCGAACGTTCACTTCTTGATTTGCTCGATTCAGAAAATGAGTATTACGAGTCGAGCAGAGCTTATGTACAAGCCACCTATACATTAGAAAAAGCGAGAGCACGTCTATTGGCTGCGTCGGGGGTTTTGGTTAAAGCGTTAGGAGTGAGTAGAAATGGCGTAGCCAGTGTAAGTGAATTAGCAGAAAAAGAGCTTCGTTACGATCCCAATCACGTATGCCCAGCTACCCGAACATCGTTAGATGATGAGCGCAATATCTTAAAGCGAGATTCAGATTCAGATGGCATAGTCGATCTATGGGACGATTGCGTTAATTCTGCACCTGGTGCCATGGTTGATGATTTTGGATGTGAAGCGAGTGCACCTGAACTTGAACCTCAAGCCATTAATACCCCAGCAAGCGCTGCCGATTTCACCTTAGATGATGCACAAGTTTTAGCCTCTTTTAGTATCAACATATCATTCGCATCAAACTCATCCAAAATTTCGTCTGAATACACCTCGTCACTTGCTCAAGTTATTGATGCACTTGAACAGTATGACAATGCCGGCGTTATTATTCACGGTCATGCCTCGTTAGATGGAGATGCGGCATATAACCAACGCCTTTCAGAACGGCGAGCGAGTGCAGTTGCCGCTTTACTAATTGAGTCCGCTGACATAGGTAGCCGCCGTATTACCTCGGTAGGCTATGGCGAAACGCGGCCTTTAATTGATGAAGAGTCACTAGCCGCAAATGCAAAAAATCGTCGAATTGAAGCCACGATAATTCAGCTTTAATTCGCAAAGGACGCGGAGGGTTAATGGTTCAGGGAGAAAAAGGCGCGCTGTCTTATTTGGAAAATCAAGGTGGCGTGCTAATGGATTGCTTGATGATTATTTGTCGAGCACACAATATTTCGGTTTCTAGGGTAAGCCTACTCAGTGGTTTGCCTCTAGATAATGGTGAGTTATCTCCCACGGGCTTCGAGCGTGCCGCCCAACGTGCTGGTTTAGCAAGTCGTACTGCAAAAAGAGACATTACGCAGATTAATGCTGCTTTGCTTCCCGCCGTGTTAATTATGGAAGGCAGACAAGCCTGCGTCTTACACGAATTAACCGATGATAGTGCGAAAGTGTCCTATCCAGAGCTAGGTACCGCTGTGGTATCGGTAGAACGTGGACAAATCGCCTCGCAGTTTACCGGCTACATAATTTTCGCGCGTCCTGTTGCCCAATCTGAAACGCCTTCTGGCAAGGTTGAAAAAAGCGCTGTCGGTCATTGGCTTTGGTCATCAGTAAAATCTGCGTATGACTTGTATCGTGATGTTCTACTGGCATCAATATTCATTAGCCTGTTATCGATAGCGCTACCGCTATTTGTGATGAATGTATATGATCGGGTAGTGCCCAACGCGGCGATGGAGACATTGTGGGCGCTAGCCATCGGCGTGCTTTTAGTATTAGCGGCAGATTTTCTCTTACGTGTCTTGCGACAATATTTTGTAGAGCTTGCCGCTAGTCGCTTAGACGTCACCATGTCTGCAAAAATTATGGAGAAAGTACTTTCAATCGATTTAACCAATAGGCCCGCCAAAAGTGGTGCGTTTATTAATAGCCTGCAATCTTTTGAGAGTATTCGTCACTTCTTTGGTTCACTGACCTTGGTCGCCTTGGTTGATTTGCCTTTTGGTTTACTGTTTGTGTTTATCATTGCGATGATAGATATCTATCTAGTCATTCCAATTTTATTGGGCACAACTATTCTCTTTCTATATGCCCTAAAAGCACAGCGAGTCATGCGCTCATTGTCTGAAGAGTCGATGGAGATTAGCGCCAGAAAAAGTTCATTAATTACTGAAAGTGTTACGGCACTTGAAGATTTAAAAGCCTTTGGATATCAAAGCCGAACGCAAAGTGCATGGGAAAAGCAAACCATCTTCTTAGCCAAAGTGAATGCTAAACTACGTTTAGTTTCTATGTCGGTTAACAACTCTGCACTGTGGATTCAGCAATCCGTCGGTGTAGTGATAATTCTTACCGGTGTGTACCTCATTATTGAAGGTGAAATTACCCAAGGTGGGCTAATAGCGGCGTACTTACTTTCGAGTCGGGCTATGGGGCCTGTATCTCAAGCCGCTGCGCTTTTAGCTCAGTATCATCAAGCTGAAACTGCGAAAAATGCGTTAGACGATATCATGTCACTGCCATCAGAAGGTGGTGACAACAAGCAAGTTAAAAACGCCAGCCAGTTAAGCGGAAACCTTGATGTTAAGCAGCTTTGCTTTCGCTACCCTAATGAAAACGTCTTGGCACTTAAAGATATAAACTTTTCAATTAAGCAAGGTGAGCACGTTGCCATTTTGGGGAAGAATGGCTGCGGTAAATCTACATTAAATCGATTACTGATGGGGTTCTATAAAGCCGAATCGGGTCAAGTGTTACTCGATGAAATTGACATGAAGCAATACGATCCTGTCCTTCTTAGGCAAAACATAGGCTATGTGCCGCAAGATGTGAATCTTTTCTCTGGCACACTAAAAGAGAATATATTGCCGGCACATCGAGGGGTAGATGACGAGAGGCTATGGGAAATTGCTAAGCAATGTGGCTTAGCGAAAGTCGTTAATAGTCACGGAAACGGTTTTGAACAGCAAGTTGGGGAAGGGGGGAAGCAATTGTCAGGTGGGCAACGTCAATCTGTTTCACTGGCCCGTGCACTGATTTACAACCCCGCGATATTCATTATGGACGAACCTACTTCTGCCATGGATTCAGCGAATGAAGCCATGATGAAAGAAACGATTCGAGAAGCGATTAAAGGCAAAACATTTATCCTCAATACCCATCGCACTACGTTGCTGGATTTAGTCGACAGAGTCATTGTTATCGAAAGCGGAAAAGTAATAGCTGATGGTAAAAAAGAGGACGTTTTACCTCAGTTTAAGCCGGTACCTTCTAAACAAAGGACGGCACAATGAAGATTGAAAGTGACGACAAAAATAGCATTTTGCATAAGCTAGTAAGGGGATGGCTAGCGCCCCCTTCGGGCCAAGATTGGGTACTTGAAGCTGAATGGGCCAGAATTATGCAAACTCCTGCTAAAGCGAAGCGGCTTTTGTACAGCGTAGCAGTGGTCTTACTCATATTGCTAGTCTGGGCATATTTTGCAGAGATAGACGAGGTAGCTAAAGGGGAAGGGAAAGTGATCCCTTCACAGCAGCTGCAAATCCTTCAATCATATGATGGTGGTATCGTTCAAGATATATTGGTAAATGAAGGCCAACAGGTTCAAAAAGGCGATGTATTACTTCGTGTCGACCCTACACGCTACATTTCAAGTTTAGAAGAAAATACAACACAATTTGCCGCCCTTGCCGCCAAAGTGCAGCGTCTTTCAGCGTTAACGCACAATACTCGTTTAGCTTTCTCGCCCGATTTAGTTGAACAAGCCCCTAAAATTGTTGAAAACGAAAGAAAGCTTTTTGAATCAAATCTTGCTGAATTAAATGAAGTAGCAGCAGGTTCTGATAGTCGAATACAGCAACGCAAGCAAGATGTTGAACAAGAAAGAGCTAACCTTTATCAATACAAGAGTGTGCTTTCGTTAACCGAAAAGGAATTAGGCGTTACAAGACCCCTATTAGATTCTGGAGCGGTGTCTGAAATTGAAATTTTACGATTAGAGCGACAAATTGTAGAGCTTGAAGGAAACATAGCCATGTCGCAAGTGGCTATCGAACGAGGCCTTTCCACCATTGAAGAAGAGGTTATTAGTAAAGAAGAAAGTAGGCTAAAACTCATCAATCGGTGGAATCAAGAATTAACCGATGCGGTGGGTGAAATGGCAACCCTTCAACAATCGCAAACCACGTTAGAAGATGTAGTCTCGCAAGCTGAACTCAGGTCGCCAATTAATGGCACGGTTCAGCGTCTACTAATTAACACCGTTGGCGGGGTAATTACACCTGGAAGTGCGGTCATTGAGCTTATTCCCCAAGACGACCAGCTTATTGTAGAAGCGAAGGTTTCCCCTAAAGATATTGCGTTCATTCGAGGGGGGCAAAAAGCCATCTTAAAATTTAGCGCTTATGACTTCACTATATATGGTGGTATGGATGCTGAAGTAAAGCATATAAGCGCTGATGCTATTACCAATGAGAAGGATGAGACCTACTTCTTAGTCCGTCTAGAAACCAAAAGAACCATTGCTGATGCACCGCTGGATATCATGCCGGGAATGATTGTTCAGGTAGATATCTTAACAGGCAAAAAGACGGTGTTGAATTACATTCTGTCTCCACTTTTCACCGTTACGTCATCTGCACTAAGGGAGCGATAGATGAAACATTATATTATGAATACATCTCAAAAGAATCTTGGTGTTGACGCAATAGATTGGGTTGAGTTTTCTGATATTGAAAGTGTACGTTGCGAGAAAGAAGACAGTATTTGGGTGTCGACATTTCATAAAAATTGGCGTGAAAACATTATTGCCGCTAGTGGGAAGTGTCGAAATGTTATTTTATTAACATTTCATTACGATAGGCCTGAAATGCAGACCGCGTTATTATTGGGCGCAAGGGCGTACTGTCATGCACTAGGACAACCATCTCTTTTTGAATCGGTTAGTCGGGTGTTAAAAGAAGGCGGAATTTGGGTACCCAACGAGCTTTATGTGAATACAACGTCAGCAGTTGCAACTACGCTGAGTTTAAAAGAAAAAGTACCTGAAATTGCGACATTAACGGCGCGGGAAAGAGATGTACTCACGGGTATTCTAGAGGGCTTGAGTAACAAAGAAATTGCGAGAAACCTTAAGCTCGCAGAAAGAACGATTAAAGAGCATGTAGGCACGCTTCTGAAGAAGTTAAACGCCAAAGACAGAATAGGGTTGTTACTGTCGCTTGGCGAGTTTAGTCATTTAAAAGATGCTCTATAACTTCAATATGCGATACCACGCCATCTACACCTAACTCCACAAATAGCTCTTTAGTGTTATTTGTCTTCACACCGTCAGCATAAACGTGAATGCCAAAAGTATGGGCAAGTGAACAGAAGCCTCTAATAAAAGCATGATTGGCAGGGTTGTGATCTATATCTGCCATAAAGGCAGAATCGATAACCACATAATCAAGTCCAAGTTCTTGCACATTCATTAATTGAGAGAAAGATTCGCCAACCCGCTTTAATCCGATGCCGCATCCTTTAGCTTTCAACGTGGAGCAAAATAACTCAAACTCATGAGGGAAGCGAGCCGCGGTAGATTCCCTCACTTCGAAGTTAAGTTGTGAGGCAAAGTTCTCGTTCATTTTTATTTGGAAATACAGCTGCGCTAAAATTTCTTGATCAAGAAGAAACTGCTCAGAGCACAGAAAGGCAAACTTTGCTTTTGTACCAGTTTTGACTATATGTGAGAAAAGGTGGCTGATGGTCGCTAGCTCTAAAGCAGGCAGTAAGCCCAAGTATCTCGCCCAGTGGGTATAATAGCCACTTTTTCTCAAGTCATTGTCAATTTCAATACCCGCCCAGCTTTGATAGTGAACTAGTTCTCTTTCAGCATTTAATACCGGAAAGTTAAACGTTTCTACCGCTTGATTAGCAATACCTTCTTTGAGCAGCTTATTCCAACGGTTTTCTTCCACCAACGAAATAGACGAGTCGAGAGAGCCTTCTATATATGGTCCACTCATTTTTCTATCTTCAGCATCATCGAGCAGTGTATCGAGGCGCATTAGCGCAGATGACACATCATCGTCAGGTCGCAACCGTACTACAGACTGATACAATTTCGGATCGCCCTGTTGAGACAACTCAGATAAACAGGCACCATGAATAGCCTCAGCAATTGTCACTATGTCATGAGTTTCCGTTAGCAGTATGACAATCTCATTTTTCTGCATTCGAGCTACTCTGCTATCGGTGTAATGGTGATGGTGCTGTGCAAGGCAATCATTCACATTGGTGGTGAACTGTAAAAGTCGCTTTCTACGGTTTTCTGGCCCCGAGCGAAGAAATGCTTCTCGGCCCCCCACAACCCTCAGTAGAAATATACAATTCACACCTTCGGTATCTCTGAATGCCAACTGGCCTTTAAGAATAGAGATAAAATAGTCGCGATTGGCTAATTCGGATTCGACATCAAACTGAGTTTTGTGGCGAAGAAGATCAAGACGTGTATTTTCCTCATCCATAATTCGTTGGGAATTACTTGCTAGGAAGTTCATGGCTTTAACCACGCGTTTTAATTCTAAGGTTCGTGGTTCACTTACTTGAACAAATTGCATTTGGCTGAAAGACTCAGCCTGTTCAACAACTTGGTCGAGAGGGCGCATAATAAGGCGTAAAAACCATGCACCAATAAGACCTGCCACCGTGCCTACAAGAGACAATCCCAAAATTAACCGGAGTGTGGCTTTCCACATAGAGGCCACAGCAAAGCTAGTATCGGTTTGAACATTAACGACTCCGTACTGGCCCCATCCTTCAGAGACTTGAGCTACGCCTGGTTCGACATTTGGACTAAACAATGAAACAAACCAAGCCGGTGTTTGTTCATCTAACTGTGTGGTATGAGTATGGCTTGAAATGATTTCGCCATCAGGCTTTTGCAGTGTTATTGACGCATAGTGCCCCACATCGAACTGGGACATGATAAATAAATCTAGTGTATCAGGGTCTTTTTCTAAACCACTTAGCGTAAGTGCCAGCATGTTAGCATTATCGAGGTTTTTAGAATAAAGCTGCTCTTCTACATAGCCTTTTGTCGTTGCGCCGTGAATGGATACACTTCCCACAATGGCAACAAGGACAACGGCTATAATGGCAAGCCACAACTCTCTTGTTATTGACATAGACTCCTCAGGATTGTCTTTTTATTCCCTCACTTTTCATGCGCTCAATAACGTTGCGCCACCGAGATAGTCTACTGGTAGAAGTGGAAACCTGCTTGGTTTTGCCAGGCGACCAAATGCCAGCGTCATTAAAGCTAAATACAGGCATGAGATCGGTTCGTTGTGAACCAGGCAATATTTCAGAAACAAGGCTGTCTAAGACCAAAGGGTCTGAAGACGGCGTTTCGTAATAACCTAATACCATATGAGCTTGCGTTACGCGGCTTCTACCAATCTTAGCTTTAACATAAATTAAGCGAAGTTTAGCACTATCAATACCTAAGTGTAGCAGAGCTATATATTTTGCAATGGCGTAATCTTCACAATCTCCACGGGAATGGCCAAAAAGCTCGGCGGGGGTAGCCCAGTAGTCTTTTTGTTTGAAAACAATATCATCGGTGGCGTACTGAATATGCTCGTCAAAGAAGCGGTTCACACCGTCTAACTGAGCGGATACTGAAAGATTGTTTAGCTGGCTTAGTTTTTCTTCTAACGCTTTGACATCTAGAGCTTTATCATCCCCAAATCGTGTCTTAACTTCCATTTCTAAAACGGGGAACTCTATAGACAGATGATCCTTCATTTGCTGTCCTGTCAACATAAGAGCTAAAACTACGAAGCAGTTTGACGCAAATATCGAAAGGGTCATGATTTATTTTTTTAATTATTTATTATACGAAAGTATAAGCACCATATAGTCGGTGCTCCTGCATTTATATATAGATGTTCATACTATGGTATAGGTATAGCATGGGGGAAATGTGAAACCAAGTGCTGCGTAGAAGAGAATTATCACGGCTACCGTTTAATAACGAAATCACTTTCTTGGATATTCGCAATAATGCCACTGTCTTTATGAATTAATTTGGCGGTATTGCCATACGCATTTTCAACAACAAATGCTCCGGGGTAAATATGGTACTGCAAGTAGGCCTTGCCGTGTCTGTCGATAATTTCGCTGGTTTGATAGACAAAAAGTTCATCACCGTTCTTTATGCCATTATCGCGCCCCAATGATACTGAAATATGCGAACCAGCAACATTGAGTACTCGGCCAGTCATGGGCTGACAAGCAATAGTCTCGTTAATATCAGCGGTTAACTGCTGCATCTGCTTTTTAATCGCATTACCGTATTCTGTGCGCCAAAAGGTAGACGAAAATTCGTCTACATCGGCAAATCTGTCAAAAGGCCACTTTGCTTCAGTAACGTAATCTTGTTGCAGTATTAAGCCGCTATTTATGCCGTCGAAAACCTTAATGCTTAGCGAAAAGTATCGGGTGGCTTTTTCATCCTTCCAGAACGCAAACGAAGAGGGACGTTGTCTTTCCACACTAACGTCACTAATGCTGCCAATTAAAACAAACTGTGCATTTGATTGTTGTGACAGTGCACGCACATTTTCTTCAAGCCCATTAACTCCCCATCGTGTGGTGTGCGGAGCAATGTACGCTAAATTTAAATTTTGCGTCTGCGCCGACATTTCGGTAGCTAGCTTTCTTGTCACTGCCTCTGAAAAGTTAGGGATCTTTCCTTCAACCAAATGATTGCGGTTCTCCACCATAAAGTAACTGGTGGCAATATTTTTATCATACTCCACTGCGTTACATTGTTTTGCCGCGGGGAAGATATCCGCCCTAACGCTTACAGTCACATAATCCTTATGCCATATTTCATCAGTAAGCTCGAGATGGTCCACTTCACCGGAACTACTAATGGTAATATCTTCACTTTCAAGTAGCCCATTTGTGAGTTGCTGAACACTGCTAATCGAGGCACCTGCGAATAACAAAGCTTGTTTTAGGGCCTCTTCAGTGGCGTCTCTACGCGCTTTTTCTTTATTACCGTTCACGATAACTGCTTGGCCTTTGGCTTCATACCAGGCGGCATGGCATTGCCCTGTCGTTACTGCAGTAAGGCAAAACAGCGCCATAAAAAAGGCGACATTGGCGTATCTAGCTTGATATCTTCTTTTAGCAGAAGAGATGCTAACTAAAAATAATTTAGCGAATGTTCGTATGCCAAGCACAGTCTTGTCCTTTTGTTGCAGTGCGATGAAGAGCGCTACATCAGTTAATTTAAGTCAGTATTCTTTTTGAACCAGTTTTTTGTCAGTTTTTGTTTCTATTTTTACTCCAATTTATATAAGCGAAATAGATGCCAATGTTTCAAATTTAAAATTTAGGCGTAAACATTGCTTATCCACTAATAGAAAAATTGAGAATGAGGTTTCTCTGATGGTGTTTTTTAGGAAATTGGTAAGTAGCCGAGCATGTATAACAGCGGCTTTATTCGCTGCTCTGACAGGTTTACCAGGATGCAGTTTATTTGTAGATAAACATGTGGAATGGGAGACGGTCGAGCCAGACAGTTACCCCGTACTAAGTGCTGTAGGCTATGCCCCTATTATGTCGCAACGGGGTGATAGCGAAACGGTGAAAACCTTGATGGCAATTAAAGCGTCAAAACTAGAGGCTTACAGAGAACTCGCAGAGCAGGTGTATGGACAACGAATTGAAGGTAATCAATCACTGTCTAGCCTTGTAGTGGATAATGAAACCTTACGGGCTTCTGTAGAGGGAGTCATTAGAGGGGCAAGGGTAATAAAAAGTTACCCTGTGGGTGAAGATACCTATGCCACCGAACTTGAACTAGATATGCATCGCGTTTACGACATTTATTTGACGACGGCGAAGCCACAAAGAATTAAAGACATTAAGTACTACTAAGTATTTAAATATATGGCTAAATAGCACCATCAAAAAAGCGCGTATTAAACGCGCTTTTTTGTATTCTTATTTTGGCATTTTATGACGAGTGCATTACTTAGGCGCTAATACCTGAACCTAAACGGCCAGCATTTGGCTTGCCTTTCTTGTCGTAGGTTAAGGACTCTTTAGCGCGAACTTCCAACATCAGATTCCGTAAGTGTGTGAGGCGAAGCTGTCCTTGCTCTACGGCTTTCTGATTAATTTTGGTTTTATACTTACAGTCTTCTAACAGACTTTTCGCTTTATCCATTAACCCTTGTTCTTCTGCACTAATCGTTTCGTCTGTAGTTTGACGATGTAAGGCCTCGACTTTTTGGTCGGTAGCCTGAATAGACTCTAGTAATGCAGACTTATCTTCTAGCAGACTCATCAAGGTTTCTGCATCTCGTGAGCTAATCAAATGTAATTCTTTTTCCAGCAACAAGCACAGGCCCTCTAAATTAGCGACCTGTTGTGATAATGCTGAATAAAGATGACTAGTCATAAAAACCTAATTATTTGCGGCCAAAGATCTCACCCTCAAGCTTAGCGATTTTATTCGCTAACACTTCTGGGTTTACTCGGTATTCACCACTGGAGACCGCTTTTTTAAGACGGTCGACTTTTTCCTGATTTACAGGTGCCTCAGATCCTTTCTTCTGAACTTGATTCAACTGCTGCGCAGACTGAGTCAAGGATACTGAATCTTGTCGTGGTGCTTGAGCAACAGAAGCATTGTTAGAAGTCGCTTGTTGCTGTTGCGACTGCTGTGTCTGATTCTGTTGCGTAATTTTTGTATTATCAACGGGCGTTTTTGGTAACCCATTGTTTACGTTGTTAATTGCCATAATATTTCTCCACTACCTTTTCGCCTCTGTACATGTTATCGGCAAAAGCCTTCTTTTCTTTAGGCTTTTATACAACGAAAACGTAGTTTTTTAGCACGCTGAACTACAAGTGTACCACGACTTCTTGAGCGCTGGCGACTTCCGCTATGACAGGCTTTTGGCTACTGGCATTGATCACCTTTATGGTATCGCCAATAACACCGTCTTGTTGTGCTATTCCGGATGTTTTAACCGCCATTCCACCAAGTGATGCGCGAATGGTAATTCTATCGCCTTTGCACACAAAGCATAGCATATTAGATTGCACAGCTTGACCATCAACAATTCGGCGTTTCATTCGAGCGCCAATTAATGCATCTACATCGGTAAAAGCACTATAACGAAGACGCTTTATATCCACCGATGCCAGCGTTAGATTAGACGCAGAGAGTACGGTGCCAGGGCTAACCGCGCCAGACGTAACCACAATTTCTTTCGTTCTGGTGACTTGGGCACTGGTAAACAAGTACCAATCATTAGTTCCACAACTCACCCGCACCGAAACATACGATTGGTTTAAAGATTCATCAGACGCGTGAAATTGAAATCCCGTTGGACACTGAGGAATATTAATTCTTTCGTCTACTTCAGCAATGCTCACAGCAATATCGGTGTTTTCATCGTGTATACTAAGCGCCGACAGCAGGTATTCTTCTGCGCCCTTATTCACTACATCGTGCATTGTTTCAGCGTAACTGTAAGGTGCTAAAGCAACGGTCACCACAACAGTGAAAAGTGGCAGACGAACTCCTGTAAGCCAAGATTTTACGTTTTTTAAATTTTTCATAGTCACTTTTCGTGTTCACTTACTGAGTTATTGTCTATGCTTATAAGACAAATTAGGTTCAGACAATAACTTGCGTACGTCCGTGATTAAGTTGTACATGCAGCGAAACCGTCATTTTTCTGTCGTTTGACCTGCATACATTTAGTGATATTGTCTATTCTCTTTAGTGAAGGCAATGATCATGCCCAGTATTAAAAAGAGGTGAGATATGTCGGGAATTTTAGACTCGGTTAACCAACGAACCCAATTAGTTGGTCAAAACCGTCTTGAGTTATTGTTGTTCAGGCTTAATGGCCGTCAACGCTTTGGTATCAACGTGTTTAAAGTACGCGAAGTGCTTCAGTGTCCACCACTGACTTCAATGCCAAAGTTGAACTCGTTAGTTCGCGGAGTAGCACATATTCGTGGGCAAACTATTTCTGTCATCGATTTAAGCATGGCGACGGGTGGCAAGCGTATTGAAGACTTATCAAACGCGTTTATCGTTATTGCTGAATACAACCGTTCTGTACAAGGCTTTTTAGTGGGCGCTGTTGAGCGCATCATTAATACCAACTGGGATGCCATCATGCCGCCTCCTCAAGGGACAGGCCGAGCGAGTTACTTAACTGCTGTTACTGAAGTAGAAAACGAATTAATTGAAATTCTCGACGTAGAAAAAATTCTCAATGAAATTTCACCGCTTAATGCAGAAGTAAGCGCTGATGTTGCTGAAGGGCTTTCTACGGAAGGTAAAGAAGACAAAATTATCTTCATTGCTGACGATTCAGCTGTGGCAAGAAATCAAGTTAAAAAAGCGCTAACCTCACTTGGGTTAGAAATTGAGCTGGCAAAGAATGGTTTAGAAGCGTTAAACCGCTTGAAGGAAATCGCTGAAGAATATGGTGATATTACCAAGCGAATTGGGGTGCTAGTGTCTGACATAGAAATGCCAGAGATGGACGGTTACACCCTTACGGCGGAAATTAAAAATACACCAGAACTTCAAAAGCTTCATGTTGTACTTCACACATCTTTAAGTGGTGTATTCAATCAAGCCATGGTCCAGAAAGTGGGAGCGGATGACTTTATTGCGAAATTTCACCCCGATGAACTAGCGACAGCAGTTCAGAAGTGGTTAATGACGGATTGTGAATAACGGAGCAGTAGGGGTTGGATAATAAAAATGTGTCGCCGGCAAGCTATGAAAAGTTTCGGCACTTCCTCGAGAAACAATGCGGAATAGTACTCGGGGAAAACAAACAATATCTTGTAAGAAGTAGGCTTGCGTCTTTGTTATATAAGCATGACTATGACAATACTGATGCGCTTATTGATGTGGTTGTAAAGGGTTACGATCGTAACCTTTTGCAAAGCGTCATCGATGCGATGACCACAAATGAAACGTTGTGGTTTAGAGATACCTATCCATTTGAGTTGCTACTACGCGATTTACTTCCTCAACTAGCAACTAAAAATCAAAAGCTTAGAATTTGGAGTGCAGCTTGTTCGTCTGGACAAGAGCCTTACTCTATTGCTATGTCCATTCTAGAGTTTCAAAAACAGCGACCTGGATTGCTTAGGCAAGGGGTTGAAATTATAGCCACTGACCTTTCTTCTGAAATGCTAAATAAGTGTAGCCAAGGGCTATATGATGAACTTTCGCTAGCGAGAGGGTTATCGCCACAACGCAGGGCTATGTTTTTCCAGCCTCATGAAAGTGGCCAAATGCAGGTTAAGCCAGAAGTGCGCAAAATGGTTTCATTCAGAAGTTTGAATTTGTTAACCTCCTATGCAGCACTTGGCCGCTTTGACATCGTTTTTTGCCGCAATGTGCTGATTTATTTTTCGGCAGATGTAAAACAAAAGATACTGCAACAAATTGCCGGACAGCTGCAACCTGCCGGTGTCCTTTTCCTTGGCGCGTCTGAATCTATCAGTGCGGCAAGCGATACATATGCCATGATTAAATGTAATCCTGGCCTGTACTACCAAAAGAAATAAACATATAACGTACTGAATTTCATGTAATAGTTCAGATTTCCCCCGTTTCTTTTCTCTTTTTTATACAGTGCCAATCTTCAGGTTGGCATCTGCCTTGCTAGTAAAACTCTATAATAGTTAATTCGTCATTCTTTATTCACGACGTTTTTTCGGAATTTCGCAACTAGGAGTTTTCAATATGGCCATTAATCTCGACAAGTTAGTCGGGTTTCATCAGTCGGCGTTAGCAATACGCACCGACAGAATGGAAGTCATTTCTGGAAACCTAGCGAACGCCAATACCCCTGGTTATAAAGCTAAAGACATCGACTTTAACAAAGCGATGGAGTCAGCCATGAGCGCCCAAGAAGGGCAGCACAAATTGGGTGGTGGCAGCTTAGCAAGAACACATGATAAACACATAGGTGGCGATATGTCGTCGGTAGCATCAAATTTTGAAATGCAATACCGCATACCCACTCAACCGGATACCGGAGACGGCAATACGGTGGAAGTGCAAGCAGAACGTAACCGCTTTTTAGATAACGGTTTACGCTATCAAGCCACACTTGAGTTTATTAACGGTAAAGTCAAAGGTATGAAAAAAGCCCTTAGTTCTGGAGGCCAGTAATCATGAGCTTATTTAATGTGATGTCAATTTCCAGTACCGGTATGGAAGCTGAAAATGTTCGTTTAAACACCACTGCTAGTAACATTGCTAACGCGAACTCGGTAAGCAGTAGTTATAACGAAACGTATCGTGCAAGACACCCTGTGTTTGCCGCTGAGTTACAGCGAGCCATGGGCGATCAAAGTAAGGGTGTGGGTGTTGAAGTTAAGGGAATTGTAGAAAGCGATGCGCCATTGCAAGTTGAGTATGCCCCGCATAACCCAATGGCTGACGAAGAGGGTTATATCTATAAGCCGAACGTAAACATCGTTGAAGAAATGGCAAATATGATGTCGGCGTCAAAAGCCTATGAAACCAACGTTCAGGTTGCTGATACCACCAAACGGATATTCCGTCGGGTACTGCAGCTAGGACAAGGGCAATAAGTTGCCGCATAGGTAATGTGAGGAAAATACTGTGACCACAATTAACAACACTACTGGCCTGAACAACGAACTCTACTGGCAAGAAGAGACGGTTCCGGTTGTCGATGGAACAGAGCAACAGCTTTCGCAAGAAGACTTTTTTGCCATGTTAACTGAGCAATTAGCGAATCAGGATCCTACTAAACCTGTAGATAATGATCAGATGGTAGCGCAAATGACATCATTCACTATGGCTGACGGTATTTCTCAGTTGAATGATAAGTTCGAGTCATTCGCCGCCTCGATGACATCTAATCAGGCATTGCAAGCATCCAGCTTAATAGGCCAGAACGTGTTAGTGCAGGGCAACGTAGGGCACATGTCTAGCGACGCTGCTGGGGTCTCGGGTGTTGTGGTTAATGAGCAGAGTGTACAAAACATGACGATCACCGTTGAAAATCAATACGGTGAAGTGATTAAGACCATTGATGCTGGCACACAAGCCGCTGGCAACATTCAATTTGAATGGGATGGCAAGGATACCCAAGGCAACGATATGCCAGCGGGCGACTACGTAATTAGTGCTACAGGCGAATTAAACGGTGAAGGCGTTCAATTGAATACTGCCATTAATCGTCATGTAGGAAGTGTTAGCTTGGCCGGCAGCGGTCAGGGCGTAATTTTAAATTTAGATGGCGAAGTCAGCATTAGTCTTGACGACGTTATTCAAATCGGCAGTTAGCAGGAGAAAGAAGCATGTCTTTTAATATTGCACTAAGTGGCGTAGCTGCCGCACAAAAAGATTTAGATGTAACCGCGAATAACATCGCAAACGTGAATACTGTTGGCTTTAAAGAGTCTCGAGCTGAATTCGGCGACGTGTACGCCACATCATTATTGGCTGGAAGTAAAACCAAGGTGGGCGACGGTGTTTTGACACAAGACGTAGCCCAGCAGTTTTCACAAGGTAGCTTACAGTTTACCAATACTGCACTTGATTTAGCGATTACTGGTAATGGTTTCTTTGCTACTGTTCCTGATGAAACCTCACGAGACTTCTCGTTTACTCGTGCCGGTCAATTCAAGTTAGATGATGACAACTATGTGGTTAACAGTAACGGCGACTTACTTTTAGGTTTCCCCGTTAACTCAGACTCTACCAGTTCATCGGTTGCATTAAGTACTACAGAGCCAGTTCAAATCCCAGATTCATCAGGTTCTCCAGCGCAAACCTCAGAAGTTGATATTCGTATGAACTTACCTGCAGGTGATCAAGGGTTAGATCCAGCTGCATTTGACCCACAAGATCCACTTACCTACAACGCGGCAACCTCGGTAACGGTTTATGATTCACTAGGCGACAGCCACGTGATGACGTATTACTTCGTTAAAGATGTGGCGGCAGACAATGAATGGTATGTGGCGACAGCGGTAGACGATCAACTTACTGATTTAGTGAATTCTACCGGTACTGATTCCGACCCTACTACAGCGGTAAACTCGTTGGGTACTAACACAGGTAACGGTGTTACAGCAGCTAAACTTGTGTTTTCTCAAGGTGGTGACTTTATTGGTATTGAATCACCAGATGGCATTCAAACTACCGACTATAAATTAACGACTGAAGCGCTTGGTTCTGCTTTATCAAACGGCGCGGATGCGACACAGCAAATTGGTATCGATTTCAACTTAGACCCTTCAAATGCGACTACTGTTGAGCCTACGCAATACGCATCAGCATTCGAAGTTACGTCATTAGAGCAAGATGGTTTGCCAGTTGGTCGATTAACAGGTATTGATATCGGTCCAGATGGTTTGGTTCGAGCGACGTTCTCAAACGGTACGTCAGAGCCCATCGTGCGTGTGGCCCTAGTGAGATTTGCCAATGAGCAGGGCTTAACCCAGCAAAGCAGCACTGAGTGGAAAGAAAGTATTCTCTCTGGTGAAGCATTAGCGGGTGAAGCAACTACCGGTACATTTGGTGAAATTAACTCATCAGCGCTAGAGCAAGCTAACGTAAACCTAACCACTGAGCTTATCGATATGATTATTGCACAGCGGAACTTCCAGGCTAACTCTCGAGCACTTGAAGTGAATAATTCACTTAACCAGACTATCCTGAACATCCGATAAACAGTGATGTTTAACTAAAAAAAGCCGCAACTTTGTTGCGGTTTTTTTGTATCCACTTCTTATTTGTGCATGTTGGCACTGGGATTGCAAAACCTGTATATGGTTTAACCAGAGTCAAAAGTCAGTCATGGACAAACTTCTCTACATTGCTGCCAGTGGTGCATCTCAAGACCTTCTAGGTACTGGGCTTCGTGCCAATAACTTGGCTAACGCGCAAACAACTGGGTTTAGAGCTCAGTTAGAACAGGCAAGGTCAATGCCTGCCTACGGCGAAGGTTTGCCGTCTCGCGTTTTTTCAATGACCGAAAGTCCGTCAAACAACTATGAATCGGGCCCCATGATTCAAACAGGTCGTGATTTAGATGTTGCTATACAAGGCGATGGTTGGTTTGCCGTTCAGGATGACAATGGCCAAGAAGCCTATTCTCGTGACGGTAACTTCAAGTTAGGTGACGACGGTATTTTGACAGATGTGCACAATCGCCCAGTTTTAGGTGATAACGGTCCAATTTTCCTTCCTGTACCACTGGATAATCTAGATATCGGTATGGACGGCACCTTGTCAATGAGACAGCTAGGTGCGCCCGAAAATGTCATTGAAGATGTTGGCAGGCTGAAATTGGTTAAGCCGAACTATGCTGATATGGAACGAGGCACTGATGGTTTATTTCGAATGGAAGACGGCACGGTAGCTCCAGCAAGCGCTGGTGTAAAAGTGATGTCTGGCATGTTGGAAGGCTCGAACGTGAATGCCGTTGATGAAATGGTCAACATGATAAGCCTGCAGCGCCACTATGAGCTTCAAGTGAAGATGATGAAGCAAGCTGACGAGCTAGATTCTCGCGGCAACCAGTTACTACGTATTCTATAGATTAGTTAACAATTTCGTTATACGAACTTAAAAGGTTAGGAGGTCGCCATGCACCCAGCATTGTGGATAAGTAAAACAGGTCTTGATGCCGCACAAACAGATGTCGCCGTGGTATCGAACAACCTGGCTAACGCATCAACGGTAGGCTTTAAAAAAGACAGAGCAATTTTTGAAGACTTGCTTTATCAAAATATAAACCAACCTGGTGGCCGTTCATCAGCTGATACCGAATTACCGTCTGGCCTTATGTTAGGTTCTGGTTCAAAGGTGGTATCAACACAAAAAGCGCATACCCAAGGTAACTTATTAACCACAGATAACGCATTGGATATGTCTATTCAAGGGCGCGGTTACTTTGAAATATTACAGCCTGACGGCACCATTGCCTATTCAAGAAATGGTCAGTTTTCAATGAACGACCAAGGTCAAATAGTGACTTCTGGCGCTGGCTTTTTATTACAACCTGAAGTGGCTATTCCAGAGGATGCGCAGCAAATTACCATTTCACAAGACGGTGAAATTAGCGTGTCGATTCGTGGTCAAGCAGAGCCGCAAGTGCTTGGGCAAATGAACCTTTCAGACTTTATTAACCCAACTGGCCTCCAGCCTATTGGGCAGAACCTTTACGTTGAAACCGCATCAAGCGGGGCGCCTATTCAGGGTGTACCAGGCCTTCAAGGTATAGGCACTATTGCACAGGGTACGTTGGAAACCTCTAACGTGAATGTGACCGAAGAGCTGGTTAATTTGATTGAAAGTCAACGTTTGTACGAGATGAACTCGAAAGTGATTTCATCGGTGGATCAGATGCTTGGACAAGTCATTCAGCAACTTTAGTGAGTAATGTTATGCGAATTATCGGACTCTTTCTTTCAGTGGCAATTTTGGCAGGTTGTGCAAGCACTAACCAGCCACCGGTTCAAGCAAACGACCCGTCGTTTGCTCCAGTGGTTCCTGATTATCCTCGCGAGAAGATTGTAGAAGATGGTTCGCTGTTCCGCTCTTATATGGCTAATAGCTTATATTCAGATATGACGGCTAGACGGGTTGGCGACATTATTACCATAACGTTAAGTGAAAATACCAACGCGAGTAAATCAGCGGGTACATCTACATCAAAAGACACCACGGTTGATTTAGATACAATCACTGGATTAGGCGGGCAAGCGTTAAATATTGGCGGCCAATCTGTTCAGCTTGGCGTTAGTTCTTCAAACGACTTCGCAGGTGATGCCGCAACAAATCAAAGTAATAGTTTATCGGGAAATATCTCGGTCACCGTAGTGGAAGTGCTGCCCAATGACAATTTGGTTATTCGCGGCGAAAAGTGGCTTACCTTAAATCATGGCGACGAATATATTCGTTTAACGGGCATTATTCGCTTATCTGACATTAGCCCCGAAAATGAAGTGCTATCGACCAAAATCGCCAACGCCAGAATTCAATACAGCGGAACGGGCTCATTTGCCAGTGCGCAAGAGAAAGGCTGGCTAACGAAGTTTTTCACATCATCATGGTGGCCGCTTTAAGCGGGGCTAGGAGAATCATTATGCGTTTGTTTTCAGTGGTACTTATCGCATTAACATTGGTGTTGTCTAACAATGCTAATGCACAACGCATCAAAGACTTGGCAAGTATCCAAGGGGTGAGAAGTAACCAATTAGTAGGTTATGGTCTAGTGGTAGGTTTACCTGGCACCGGCGAGCAAAGTCCTTTCACCGAGCAAAGCTTCCGTACCATGTTAAGTAACTTCGGTATTAGCTTAGACTCCAACACCAAACCGAAAATTAAGAACGTGGCAGCCGTGGCTGTTCACGCAGAATTGCCGGCTTTTACTAAGCCAGGGCAAACCATTGATATTACCGTGTCGTCAGTAGGTGAAGCGAGTAGTTTGCAAGGCGGCACGCTTCTACAAACGTTTCTTCGCGGGGTAGATGGCAAAGTGTATGCAGTAGCGCAAGGTAGCTTGGTAGTGAGTGGCTTTGGTGCTCAAGGTGGCGATGGTTCGCGAATTGTGGTGAATACGCCTACTGTTGGTCGTATTCCAAATGGTGCCATGGTTGAGCAAACCGTACCAAGCGGTTTTGCCAATGGCGATTCACTAACACTGAACTTGCATTACCCTGATTTTTCAACAGCAAAGGCATTAGCTGATGTGATTAATGAGCGATTAGGCGCACAGCCAGAAAAAGGGTATTCCATAGCAACGCCCATTGATGCCGCGTCAGTACGTGTATCAGCGCCACGAGATGTTGGTCAGCGAGTGGGCTTTTTGGCCACACTAGAAAATTTTGAATTCACGCCGGCTGATGCGCCTGCGCGGGTTGTCATCAATAGTCGTACCGGTACGATTGTGATTGGTCGAGACGTGCGTTTACTGCCAGCCGCTATTACCCATGGTGGATTAACGGTGACAATTTCAGAAAACCAACAAGTTACCCAACCTAATGCGTTTGCAGATGGTGAAACGGTGGTAACGACACAGTCGATTGTAGATGTGGATTTATCAGATAGTCGCATGTTTTCTTTTGAACCTGGGGTGACTCTCGATCAGCTAGTGCGAGCTGTCAACGAAGTCGGTGCAGCACCAGGCGACTTAATGGCTATCTTAGAGGCATTAAGACAAGCCGGTGCACTACACGGTGAATTGGTGATCATCTAATGGAAGCATTCAGCTCAAAAAATCAGCTCGATATGGCACGCAATGTTCACGATCTTGGCAGTATCAATAAAATGCGCGAGGCCATTGCTTCGGGTGATGAAAGTGTATTGCAAGAAGCGGCAGAGCAATTTGAAGCCATATTTGTGCAAATGATGCTGAAGTCAATGCGTAAAGCGCAAGACGCGCTTGCCGATGAAAATAGCCCATTTAATTCTCAACAAGTTAAGTTCTATCGCGATATGCACGACCAACAACTTGCAACTGATTTAACGTCAGGCGGCGGTTTGGGGTTAGCTGATATTATCGTGAAACAAATGGGGCAATCTGAAGACAGTTATTTACCTGCCAGCGTAATTCGCAGTGATGGTAATTTGAGCTCGCTGAACCGTGACCGTGTTATTGCCACAGAGCAAGCCCAGGAAACTGTGCTGGCTTCTGAATCTAAAGGTGTGCAATCGGCCACCAAAGACAGCATGTTTGATAGCCCTGAAGACTTTGTTGAAACTATACGCCCCTATGCTGAGCAAGTGGCTGAAAAGTACGGTATGGATGCTAAAGCCATTATTGCACAGGCTGCGGTTGAAACGGGCTGGGGTAAGTTTGTTATTCACAACGCCGATGGTGAAAGTTCGCATAATCTTTTTGGGATTAAAGCGAATGCGCAGTGGGAAGGCGACCAAGCGGTTGTCGATACACTTGAATTCAATAGCGGCATTCCACAAAAGCAAAAAGCAGCATTTCGTTCTTATGCTTCATTAGAAGAAGCCGTTGATGACTATGGGCGCTTTATCGTCACTCAGCCTCGTTATCAGCAAGCTGTAGAACAAGCCTCAGATGCACACAGCTATACCCGTGAGCTACAAAGCGCTGGATATGCTACGGATCCTAATTACGCCAGTAAAATCATGGCCGTTTACAACAGTGATAGGCTTAACGGCTTAATGCCGTAAGAAGAGGGGTTTAATATATGAGCGCAGTTGATTTATTTTCCCTAGCCACCAGTGGTGTAAACGCCAGTAGTAAGCTTTTACAAACGACCAGTAATAATATTGCCAATGTAAATACGCCAGGGTACGTACGCGAACGAACCGAGCTTGTTAACAGTGATGTATTCGGTGTTGAAATCGGTAATACAGAGCGAATTATTAACGTATTTGCGCAAAACCAGCTTCGCCGCGATATAACTTCGGTGGGCGAACTAGAGGCTTTTTCTTCAAAAACGTCAGCAATTGATAACCTTCTGGCCAGTGAAGCGAACTCCCTTTCTAAAGGCATTAGTGATTATTTTGCAGCAGTCCAAACTGCCTCCGACGACCCTACAAATTTGGCCTCTCGTGAACAGGTATTAGGGAAGTCAGAATCGCTATATCAGCGTATGAAAACCCTGTCAGATTACATGGTTGAGAAGGAAGAAGAGTTTAATCTTGAAGTCACGTCGTTGGTTAACAGAACCAATAGCTTGATTAGCTCTATTGGCGAACTAAACAAAAATATTGTCATTGCCAAAGGGAATAACACCAGCGACGAACCCAGCGCATTAATGAATAAACGAGATGCCGCTGTTGAAGAACTCGCCTCTATTATGGCTATCAATGTGAAAGAGAGTCAGAGTCAAAACGGAGCGATTACCGTAAATTTGACCACTGGCGAATCACTCATACTAGATAATGGCGCGTTTAATTTATTTGAAATAAGTACCAGTGCGGATTCAACCAGCAAAGAATTAAAGTTAGAAACTGATTTTGGTTCTCAAACGAAAAACGATACTACGGTTCGTGTTGTCGAAAGTGACTTAGGTGGCAGCCTAGGCGGATTATTTCGTTACAGAAATGAAGTGCTTGGCACTGCTATGCGCGATGTGGGCCAGCTTGCCGTTACTTTTGCCGATGCTGTTAATACCCAAAACAAGCTCGGGATGGATTTAGACGGTCAGCTGGGTAGCAATATTTTCGACATTCCTACGTTTAGGGGATTAGAAACTCAAGATACCAGCGGAGACTATCAGGTTGTCGGGCAGCTTATTGCGGGAAAAGGCGCTGAACTCACTGATGCGGATTATCAAATTGAGGTAACCGCTGTAGCGGGAGGGGTTCCTAGCGAAATAGAAATTACTTTTTTAAATCCTGACGGAACACCTCAAAAAGACGGTTCTGGGAATGATATTATCTATTCAAACTACACTGTTACTAGTGGCTTTAACGAATTACCTGGTGGTATTGAAGTAGAGTTTGGTGGTGCTTCAACCTATGCGGTTGGGGATGAATTTTTGATGCAGCCTACTAAAACTATTGCATCAACCATTGAGTTAGCCACAAACAGACCTGAAGACCTCGCTTTCGCGGCGCCCGTAAGAGCCCAAGCGGATGCAACGAATTTAGGTAGCGCCAATGTAAGTGGGGTAACAATTACCAACACTGAAGTCGGCGGTGGTACCGAACAATCTGCATTTGACGGCGCTGGTGGCATACACGATTTAGCCAGCTCACCCAGCGGCACGTTTGGCGCGCCAGCTCAAATAGTCTTTACCGCAGAAGATAGCTATCAAGTGCTAGATGGAGAAACGCCGCCTAATGTCATTACCAATGTGACCGGCGCAACGAATTTAAGCAACTTACTAGCACAGGCAGAAAGCAGTGGCAGCGGCCCTGCTTGGCCCGCAGCATTTTCATCACTAGATGACTACCCAGGTTACGACATCAGTTTAGATGGTGTGCCTAAAGCAGGTGATAGTTTTACGATTAGTTACAATACTGATGGTTTCAACGACAACAGTAATGCACTTGAAATCGCATCTTTGCAGAACGAGAATCTAGTGCAAGTGAGCAGTGAATCAACCAACCAGCAACGTACTTTTCAAGATGCTTATGCATCTATGGTAGGGCGGATTGGTGAAGACGCAGCCATGGCTGACATTTCTTTGACTTCAGCAGAAGCAATGAAAACTCAATCAGAAAATTGGTTTGAGTCAGTGTCTGGAGTAAGCCTAGATGAAGAGGCGGCAAACCTAGTTAAGTTTCAGCAGTCTTATTCTGCCGCAGCACGAATTTTAAGCACAGCGCAAGAGTTGTTCGATACTATTCTAAGTGCAGCGAGGTAACAGATTATGCGTATATCAACGAGTCAAATTTACGACCAAAGCATTCGCTCCATTATGGAAAACCAAGAAGGTTTGGCTAAAACACAAGAGCAGTTGGCAACAGGTAAGCGAATCTTAACACCGGCAGACGACCCTGTGGGTGCTGCAAAAGTGTTGCGCTTGACCGAAGAGCTTGATGGGCTGACGCAATTTCAACGAAATAATGATTTGGTAACTGGCTCTCTAGAACAGCAAGAAGCAGTGCTAACAAATATTACCAATTCAATTAACCGTGCTAGAACGCTTGTTGTTCAAGCAGGCTCGGGTATTCTGGACGATCCTGATAAACGCGCCATTGGCGCTGAGTTAGAACAAATTAAGTTGGAGATCTTCGACTTAATGAATACCCAAGACGCCGATGGAAATTATATGTATGCAGGCTATCAATCTGCAAACCAAGCATTTACCTATAATCCCGCATCATCAGGAAATGCAATCACGTTTTCGGGTGATGCAGGCGTAAGTTTTATTCAGCTATCGTCTAGCTCAAAAATACAATCTACCAGCAACGGTTATGAAGTTTTTGAGAACGTATTATCCCGTTTTGATTTCTCAGTCACTGGCACTACAGCTGCGGATTTACAAAACACAATAGTGAAAGAACAAGGTACATTTGATACCTTTTTCAACAAGAATTATGACCCAGTGACCAGTGCTAATAATGACTATCAAGTAGAGTTTTTGGCATCGGGAGAAGCACAGTTAACCAATACTGGCACAGGTGCTGTTGTGGGAACGGTTGGCTATACTTCGGGGAGTCCATTTACTATCAAAGGCATGCAGTTTGAAGCGAGTGCTGCCGTTGGCGATACCATTAATTTTTCTTTGGATGCGCCGGAGAAAAAGAGTATGGCCCAATCACTTCATGAAATTCAAACCATACTTATGGACAGCACCATTGATGATAGTGCGCTGCAAGAGGCTATTGCCGATTCATTGGTCGGGTTAGATAATGGGTTAGAAAAAATATCTCTTGAACGCGCCTCTATAGGTAGTCGCTTAAACATCGCTGAATCTACTTACGAAAGTAACCTTGATATGGAAATTGCGGCAAAGGCATCCCGTTCGTCAATCCAAGATGTTGATTATGCAGAGGCTTCTACGGAATTTGCCAAACAAGAAACCGCACTCAATGCAGCGTTAGCGACTTTCCCGCAAGTATCTAATTTATCCTTGTTCAACTTCATCTAGTAAAGCATTCATTCCCGATAATGTGGCGAGGTATACACGGGTTTTATTATCGATATGATCTGAATAATAAGAGACATACAAAGTATCGTGTTGCCACACTAAGCCTGGGTAACTATTGTCTCCTTTACTAGGCAAGGTAATCAGAAGTTTCAGCGAATAATCAGTTGATGAAAGTAACCAAATTGCCGTAGTCAGATTTTTACCATCCCAATTTCTACCTGCTACCACATACGTATTTTCGGAAAGTGATAACATTACGGGTCCTCCCACGTATTGTTCCAAATCGTGCCATGTCCAATTGGTATAGGGGGGCAAGGAAAAACCCAATTTGGCGCTGAAACTATCGGCATCTCGGCGTACAATCGCCGTCGCTTTATCAGCATCATCAAACACTATATGGCTTTCATTCGGATAGCCAAATTTGTGCTTTTCAAAAGACATAGCGCCCTTCTTTTGAAGGTAAAGTTGTTTGAGCGGATTGCCTTCAAACAAATCGATCCTTTGATTTTTACGATTATAGGCAAACCCATAAGCCTTTCCCTTGTTCCAAGTTATGCGCCAAAGCCACCAACCTGAATGTCCAAAAAAGTGGGGTGTTGACCAAGACTCACCGGTGGTAGAAAAGTAACTCACCATTTTAGTGGTTATCACACCGGTATTTACGTCTTTGTGCTTAGCGTAGGCACTGATGATTAACTTTCGTCCATCAAAACAAAATTTTGGATCGCGTAAATCCCAAGAGGGTAGTGTCAGTCGTTGGTAAGTTTTTGCTCCTGAATTAACATTCACTTTACAGACAATCACAACACCATCTGGGCTTATATGGTTTACGCCCCGTCTATAGCAGGTCAGTAGTGACTTACGACTATTGTCGAAGGGATTTTCGATTAAATCAGTGAATGCGCAGTGTTCACCTTCAGATGAAATTCGCTCAACCGCGTTAATCTTCAAATTTATATTCACGCTAATACTCTTTTAAAAACCGACTGTTATGTAATCGTAAACGGCAATTTTATACCGCACTACGGCAATTTTTGTAAATAATTCTAAAGGGAACTGCGGTTATGTCGATACAAACACTGAGAGAGCCAGTTCATCATTACCCCTCAGGTATTGGTGACTATTAAAATTGTAATAGCCGGATCCCCGGCAGCCAGCTCACGCTGGACTGAGAGTGTAGGAGAGACTTTATGTCTATGTTCGTCAATACCAATGTTTCCTCATTGAATGCTCAGCGTCAATTATTTGATGTAAGCAATTCTTTGGGTACGTCTTTTGAGCGTCTGTCTTCGGGTTTCCGTATAAACAGTGCTGCAGATGACGCCGCAGGTCTACAAATCACCGACCGAATGACTTCACAAGTTCAAGGTCTTAACCAAGCGGTACGTAACGCTAACGATGCGATCTCACTATCGCAAACGGCTGAAGGTGCGTTGTCTGAAACGACTACTTCTCTTCAACGTATTCGTACACTAGCAATTCAATCACAAAACGGTATCAACAGCTCTGCTGACCGTGTAGCACTTCAAAAAGAAGTATCTGCACTAAGAACTGAAATATCGCGTATTTCAACCACAACTCAGTTTGCTGGTGTAAATATATTGTCAGGTGACTTCTCTGCCAAGTTCTTGGTAGGTGCAAATGCTGGCCAAACGATTTCTGTAAACCTTTCTACTACCCCGTTGGCAAACGCTGGTGTTCAGGGTTTCAGTGCGACAGGTTTAGGGATTACTGGCGGCACAAATAACGTACTTACCAGTGAAAATGCATCAAGTATGCTAGCTAGCGTAGATACGGCTATTTCAGCGGTAGGTGGTCTTCGTGCCGACTTAGGTGCGCTTCAAAACCGTTTCCAGTCAACGATTCGTAACCTTAGTAATATTTCTGAAAACGTTTCAGCAGCACGTTCACAAATCAAAGATACCGATTTTGCTACTGAAACAGCTAACTTGACCCGTAACCAGATTCTACAGCAGGCGAGCACTACCGTGTTGTCTCAGGCGAATCAGCGTCCACAGGCAGCACTTCAGCTTCTAGGTTAATAAGCTAGTCGTTAACAGTGAGAGAATGGGGCCAGGAGGTAGTGAACCTTTAACCTCAGCTGTTCTACAGTGAATTATATTTAAAAAGGCCGATTTTTTAATCGGCCTTTTTTTATTTCTGCGAATTAATTTATTGAAATAAAAGATTTTTTTAAAAAGATCAAAAAAACCTAAAGTAAACGGCAGTCCGGTACGATAACTATAACAAAGGGAAGGTAAACATTACTTCCTCTCTTTAAAGCCTAAAACGAATAATAAAAGCAATAAGTTTAATAGGTTTTGACGAGTGTTAGTTGGCTGCTTGGTTTTAGATATTGTCAGGAGATCAATAGCTTGAAACCTGAAAAATCATTTTCATAAAGTTCTAAAGGAAATGGTGAGGTAAGTCGATAAAGAGTTAAGTTTGCTGATTGGGCTGCTGACTGGCGAGAATGAAGCCAGGAGGTAGTGAGAGGTTTGAGGTCTGGAACAACAAACCCGACAGTCAGCAAAAGAGAAGTTTCCTTCTCTGTGTAACAAGCTTCACCGGGAGTGACCCGTTAAAGCGTCAGAATAAAATCCTGACAATTATGTGAAGCACAAGCTATGCCAAAATATTTAATTAACTCGCGCAAATAATAAAATCAATAGCGCAAAACTTAAACTGTTAGGAGACCTCTCATGAGTCTATTCGTAAATACTAATGTGTCATCGCTTAATGCGCAGCGCCAGTTGTTTTCAACAGGCAATAACTTAGATACTGCATTTGAACGTTTATCATCTGGCTTTAGAATTAACAGTGCCGCTGATGATGCTGCAGGTCTACAAATTACCGACCGTATGACCTCACAAGTTCAAGGTCTAAATCAAGCGGTACGTAATGCAAATGATGCGATTTCGTTGTCGCAAACTGCTGAAGGTGCAATGCAAGAAACCACGACAGCCTTGCAGCGAATTCGTACTCTTGCTATCCAATCGCAAAATGGTATTAACTCTTCTGCGGATAGACTAGCGCTTCAAAAAGAAGTGTCGGCACTTCGTACTGAAATTTCACGTATTGCTACCACTACCCAGTTCGCTGGCGTAGATGTACTAACTGGCGCGTTTTCAGCTCGCTTCTTAGTAGGCGCCAACGCTGGGCAAACGATTTCTGTTAACTTGTCTACACAAGCATTGGGCCGCGCAGGCATTGATGGCTTTAGTGCGACAGGTTTAGGAATTACAGGTGGGAATAATGATGTATTAACAGAAACGAATGCATCTGCACTACTTGGTTCTGTAGATAACGCGATATCTGCAATAGGTGGCCTGCGTGCAGACTTGGGTGCGCTTCAAAACCGCTTCCAATCTACCATCAGAAACTTAAGTAATATTTCTGAGAATGTATCTGCGGCAAGATCACGAATTAAAGATACAGATTTTGCCACCGAAACGGCAGAGTTGAGCCGTAACCAGATTCTTCAACAAGCAAGTACAACTATTCTTGCCCAGGCAAACCAACGTCCACAAGCGGCATTGTCACTACTAGGGTAAGAAGTAAATAAGGCGTTTTAATTGGGAAGGAGTTGAGAGGCCATCCCCTAATGAAGGAATGGCGGCCAATTAAGGCCGCCCCCTTTGAGAAAGCGCCGACTAACAGGACTGAGAGTGTAGAAGTGTTGGTTGAGAGGCCAGTTTATCCTACTAAAACCCTGCCAGCCGACTGAAACAGTATTTGCTCAATCTCCTAACGTGAGCAGATTGGCCGAGATTTAATGTCTCGGCCTTTTTTTTATTCTAAGCCGAAACACCCTGCCAAACTGAAATCATTAACTTGAGCAAAATTAATGATTCACAAATATAAATGCACCTTCCATGCCAAGTGTATTCACTTAATGTGTCAAATCTACGAATCATTGTTAAACCTAATGATGCCGTAATACCCTTAAAAGTAAATGTTGCCAGCCGGAATGTGAATCGATTTATCGTAAATAGACTAGCATTTGTGTCGCTTTAGTGGCCTTAAAGATAAAAAAGCACAAAATCAGATAGATATAAAGCCATTAAAAATCAGTAGCTTAAATATTATTTTGATTTATTTTTAAAAAAAGACAAAAAAAACTAAAGAAGCTAAAGACTTGGCCGATACCTATTGTTGAGGGGTAATGTAATTTACTTTGCAAGAGGAAGTTAGTCGGGAGTAGTGACCCAGCTAATTTGAACTGGAAGGATTTAATGGTAGCACAGGCATCATTGAATCCCTAGGAGGTAATCTAATGTCTTTATTTGTAAATACTAATGTGTCGTCAATAAACGCTCAACGTCAGCTTTTTGACGTAAGTGATAAATTGAACACGTCATTTGAGAGATTGTCATCTGGGTTTCGTATCAACAGTGCGGCTGATGATGCTGCTGGTCTTCAAATTTCTGACCGTCTAACGTCTCAAGTTGAAGGATTAAACCAAGCTGTTCGTAATGCGAACGATGCTATCTCATTATCACAAACTGCTGAAGGAGCGCTTAGCGAAGTAACATCTAGCTTACAACGTATTCGCCAATTAGCAGTTCAATCACAAAACGGTATTAACTCTTCAGCTGACCGCTTAGCACTTCAAAAAGAAGTGTCTGCGCTTAGAACTGAAATTTCGCGCATTGCGACCGATACTCAATTCGGAAGCGTGAAACTTTTGGACGGTAACTTCTCTGCTAAATTCTTAGTAGGTGCAAATGCTGGCCAAACCATTTCTGTGAACTTATCTTCAACTAATCTTGGTTCTATCAGCGGCTTTAGTGCAACTGGGTTGGGTATTACTACCAACAGTGTTGCCACAGCAGATGGCGCGTCTGCGCTTCTATCTGATGTAGACGCTGCAATATCAGGTATTGGGGGAGTTCGAGCTGACCTGGGTGCGCTTCAAAACCGTTTCCAATCAACTATTCGTAACTTGAGCAATATCAGTGAGAACTTGTCATCTGCACGTTCTCAGATTCGTGATACAGATTTTGCATCTGAAACGGCAGATCTAACACGTAATCAGATTATTCAGCAGGCATCTATTTCTGTACTAAGTCAAGCAAACCAGCGCCCTCAAACTGCGCTATCTTTGCTTGGATAAGCTATAATTTAATACCTTAGTTGGAATGTAACGGGTGCTTGCTTATTTGCAAGGGCCCGTTTTGTCGTTTCAAAAGGGGGGTGAAATAAGTGGAAATCGTAAATAATCAAACTGGTCAGGCTTTTGCATTAGCTTCTGAATCCGCAACGGTGTCTAAAGTTGCGCCTAACGAGAGCTCAGGTAAAGCGAGCAACGACAGTGAAAATAATAGTGCTGGCCAACAGCAAGCAAATAGTAGTGGAACAAATACGGCGCTTAAAAACGGTGTATCTAGTGTACAAAATTTGGCTCAAGGTTCTGGTACGTTAGCCGATAAAGTATCAGAAGAAGAGAATCAAGCTTCGCTAGAGAACGCTGTTCAAGAAGTTGAATCATTCTTGCAAACGCAAAATAGAAACTTGGCGTTTTCTATTGATGATGAAACTAAGCGCTCGGTTGTCACGGTAAAAGATTCTGAGTCTGGTGATGTAATAAGACAAATACCCTCTGAAGAAGTATTAGCGCTTGCTGAACGTATTCAAGATTTACAGCAAGACGTAGGCGACAGTGTAGGGGTATTTATTAATAATCGCGTCTAGCAACCGTGTTTAACGAGGTAAAGTATGACAATTCAATCATTAGGTGTAGGTTCAGGTTTAGCACTTGACGACCTAGTTCAGCAGCTTCTTACCGCTGAGCGTCAGCCCAAAGAAGATCGGCTGAATGCGAAAGAAGAACAGATTGAAGCTGAAATCTCAGGGTTAGGTCAGATTAAATCCAAATTTTCTGATTTTAAAGATGCGGTAGACGATCTACGAAGCGATAACGATATCAATGGTCGTGAACCCACTATTACTAACCCTTCTGAAGATGACGATGTACTTTCTGCAGAAGCATCTAATTCAGCCCTCCGTGGTTCCTACGATATTGTAGTTGAGCAATTAGCCCAAGGCAGCCGAATTACTACCGACGATGGCGCGTTTACCGCCAGTTCAGATCCAGTACTCACATCAGGTACTGGCTCACTTACGTTTGACGTAGGCGGAAGCGACAGCTTTACCATCGATATTACTGCGGGTACCTCATTAACCGCGCTTAGAGAAAAAATTAATAACGCAGATGATAATTTCGGTGTAACTGCCAACATTATCGATACCGGCACAGCTGCCGGCCCTCGTTTAGTGTTTAGCTCTAGTGAAACGGGTACGGGCAATGATTTGGTTATCACCAATGATAATGGTAACGCCGAGTTAGATAGGCTTTCTACTACTGGTGGGGCAGGTAGCATCGACCCTGCGAATATCGAATCTGCACAAAATGCGATTGCTTATATAGACGGTATCGCGGTTGAAAGTGAATCCAATGAATTTGAAAACACCATTCAAAACGTGTCTTTTGAAGTGAATGAAATTTCGCCTAAAGACGCCGTCGGTGATTTTCTTTCGACAAAATTGGAAATTGGTTACGACAAGGAAGGCCTCGATAAAAAAATTCGTGATTTCGTAGAAAACTATAATAGTTTGATTGACGAAATAGGCCTGCTAACTAAATACGGCGAGTCAGAGTTAGAAGATGATGGCGCGTTGGCTGGAGATTCTTTATTGCGCGGAATTCAATCAGGTTTGGCCAGTATAGTTGGTGACAGTAACAGCGCATCTGCGTTGGGGGGCTTATTCCAATTAGGGATAGAATTTGATGACGATGGTAAACTAGAAATTGGCACAACCGACTATGGATTGGGTTCAGGTGAAGATCGTCTTGCAGATGCCCTTGAAGATAATTTTGATGAAATAGCATCGCTATTTACTGATGACGATGAAGGTGTTGCGGTACGGCTTTATGAATTTGCAAACCAATATACCTCTTACAGTGGCCTCATTAGTTTGCGTGAACGGTCAGCCAAAGACGATAGAGATGATTTGTACGACGAGCGAGAGACATTGGAACTAAGAATGCTTAGCTATGAAGAAATTCTTCGAGATAAGTATTTGAATCTAGACCAAACTGTTGCTCAGCTAAACCAGACTAGTTCAGCATTACTTGCTTCACTAGGCTAAGAAGTTTTCGGAGATTTTATGGCACTTAAAGGCATTAACGCTTACCGCAAAGGTAACCTAAAACAAGATATAGCGTCTGCGGATCCGCATAAGCTTACACTCATGCTGCTGCAAGGCGCGTTAGATCGAATCGCCTATGCCAAAGGTGCAATGGAAAGAAAAGATCTTATCACTAAAGCAGATTTTATCTCTAAAACAAGCGCTATCCTCATGCACTTGCGTGATACGTTAGATCTTGAAATTGGTGGTGAAGTAGCGCAGAACATGTTTAATCTATATGACTACATGATTCAGCGTTTAAATGATGCGCATGTAAATAACGACTTGAAGTTACTTGATGAAGTGTCTAGCCTATTAACACCTATTCGAGACGCGTGGGTACAAATTCCTGAAACTGCAAAGCAAGAGGCCTTTGAAGCTCAGCGTCAAAATCGTCAAGCTATGTGAACCAGGTTATTTTTAATCACGAACTCACTCCTTTATTCTTACAGGTAGTTAATGAAAAATTAGCTGCCTGTTTGGTGCCTTCTGACGCCCCAATTCCTACTGAAAATTTTAGATCTTTGGTTCAATTACGCGACCGTGTAATAAGGCGGGCGCTGAAGCAAATGGACTCCGAAGTAGAAAAAGCTTTCGCTGCTAAAGAGTTAGAGATAAATAATAAATTAGAGAAATTGGCGCGTGGTTTGCTAGATAGTGCTAAAGACGAAGCCGTTCAATATTCTCGTGGGCGGGCAGCATTAAAGAAATATAAATAATCATGCTAAACCAAATTCAGTTTCACATTGATGAAGACGAACAAAAGCAACAGAATATTGAACAAGAAGTTGCGAAATCAATTCAGCGGCGTCATCACGAAGGTGTTGAGGCTTTTAGACGTCAAATTCCCTCTTTACTAAAATTTTTCGTCAATCAAGAAGCCACGTCTTCTACGATAATGTGCAATAGATTCGGCGAGTTGAATATTGTCGACATTCAGACTGGTCAAGTACTTTATGGGATCTCACCAAAAGAAGAAGTAAGTGGGCATTTGCGTGCATATTTGAATGATAGACTTGATGTGTCTGTCGAAGAATCAGGTGTCACCACTGCTACAGATACATTGGTCGTTCTGGGGTTGGGGCTAGGTTATCACCTTGAAGAACTGATAGCGTGCCAGAAATATAAAAATATTGTCGTTTACGAACCTAATGTTGATTATTTTATTTGCTCACTTTCATCCATTAATTGGAAAGATATTCTTAGTGATGCGAAGAAAGCGGGAATTGCTTTATTTCTACAAATAGGCAGCGATGGAAGTAGTTTATATAGTGATATTAGTGAGCTACAAGAACATTTAGGTTTAACAAAATTTGCGTTATACAAGCATTTTAATAATCCAACGTTCGACCAAGTTGAAAGTGGCCTTAAAACCCTGACCTGGGATGAGTTTGAGCATTGGCGATTTAAACGCACCACACTCAATCCTATTGTTAATTATATTTCCCCTTGGACTCAAATTAAGCATCAGTTTAATTGGGATCAAAGCTTTCTTGATGAAAGCACCAAGCTGCGTAATCTTGATGCACTAAAACAGTATTTCCCCGAATTATATAAAGAGTTTTTAGCATATTCTCCGGCCGTGTGGGAGCCCATTGCACTCGCCGATGGCAGCATCAATATTTGCTATAAAGCCACTGGGGCTCTTTTCTATGGTAACGCGCCGGAAAATGAAGCCCATCACAGCTTTAAAAACTTTACTCAGCACCCTCATAAAGACAGTTTAGTGCTCGGTTATAAAGGGAAAAAGCTTCGCAATTATACCCACTATCAGTTGGTTACAGAATGCGAGAAAGTACTACAGGGCTTTGAAGAAGAGTCGGGACAGTTACCAGAAAAAGTAAAATCGACTATCTTTTTTGGTTTGGCTGCTGGGTACGATTTCGAGTATTTTGTAGAAAACTTCGATATAGAAAAATTATTTATTTGCGAACCTAATAAAGACTTCTTTTACGCGTCTTTATATAGCGTTGATTGGGCTAAAATTTTAGATTATTTCAATAAAAAAGAACGTCGTCTTTACTTAAATATTGGAGACGATGGAAGCAATCTAATTAATGATTTATTGGTTCAGTTTCAGTCTATTGGTCCCTATGTGTTGGCCAATTCATATTTTTATCAGTCTTATTATAATCAAGGGTTAGTAACCGCCGTATCTCAACTAAGAGAGCAGTTACAGGTTATTATTGCGATGGGTGACTATCTCGATAATGCAAAATATGGTCTTTCGCACACACATTCAGCGATAAAGCACCACATGCCACTGATGCGTTATAAGCCTTCGACTCATTTAGAATCTATTCACAAAGAAGTACCGGTTTTTATTGTTGGTAATGGCCCTTCGCTTGACGATCTCATTCCTTTGATTAAAGAAGAAGCTGATGCCGCAATTATTGTTTCTTGTGGAACGGCGCTTCAAACACTTTATAAACACGGTATTACGCCTCATTTTCACGCAGAAATTGAATCAAATCGGTCTACCTATGATTGGGCGATTCGTGTTAATGCGCCAGATTACTTAAAACAAATCAGTTTAATAAGCTGCAACGGAATTCATCCTGACACCTGTAACTTGTACAAAGATGTGTATTTAGCATTTAAACAAGGTGAAGCTTCAACAGTGTCTATTGCGGAACTGTACCCCAAAAAGACCTTTGGGGCTCTTGATGCCGCATACCCTACCGTCACTAATTTCGCTATGAATCTGCTGACTGAAATCGGCTTTGAGCAGTTTTATCTGTTTGGGACTGATATGGGGTTTGTAGATGAAAATTATCATCATTCGAAATCTTCAGGGTATTACAGTGAGAAAGGCAACGAACTGTACGATTACACCGCTGAAAACAATACATCTTTGATTCTGCCTGGAAATTTTAGGCCCGTGGTAAAAACGAAATATGAATTTAAAGTATCTAAATCTGTATTAGAAAATGTTTTGTCAGTGAAGAAAGCCGAAGTTTATAACCTAAATGATGGCGCGAAAATAGCGGGAACTAAACCGCTTCGCAAAGAGGACGCTATTTTAGTTTGTAGCGCTGCTCAAAGAGATGCCGCAGTTGAAGCAATGAAGCAACAGGTTTTTAAAGAGCTAGATTTTGATGACTTTGAAAAGCGATTTAACAATCGCTACGACAGTAATGTATTAATAGAAGAGCTTTCTCAATTTCATCTATTAGTACCTACAGAATTAGAGAGCAAAGAAGATTTAACAGTGCTAATAGAAGAGCAAAGGAACTTTGTGGTCAAATCTTTGCTGAACAAAAACTCTCTTCTATTCTTTTACCTAAATGGCACGTTAAATTACATTAATAGCTCACTCACTAAAGTGGCTAATTTAAGTGATGAAACACGGATGATTTCATTAAGTAGCGAACTCCTTTCTATATGGAAACGCTACTTAAAGTATATTCGTGATGGTTTTGCACATGCTCGATTCGAGCTGGATGGTATTACTAGTTTTATGGGTAAACGTAGAGAAATTTTATTAAGAAACTACTTATCCTCAAAACCTTTTAATATTGATATCGAAAGCAGTGCGCCAATTGGCCGAAATAGCACATTCATTTCTATTGTGGACGAATATAGAGACCAGAAAAACCCTGCCGCATTGTTAACCACTAACCTTGAACCTTCAAATAAAGAAGCGAATCAGAAGCGATATGTGATAGTAAGAGAAGTCGCAAAAAATATAGAGTCATTGTTTATCGAGGACGGCAATTCAGTTTACATCCCTGGAAGTTATTTAACAGAAGGGTACTCCGTGTCATGTAACGATGAAACTGGATTGAATTTTGCTGTACTTTCAATAATTAGTGGCATTAATGGTGTGGTTTTTGTTCCCAAGTTGATTTATAACGATGACGCAGCGGATACACCTTGGTTCGATAAGCGATTACTCTCACTTGAGGGGATTTATGCTTATAGTGGTTCCGACTTTTTATTACTCAGCCAACGTCGTTTGGATGAGCAGGAATTATTATTAGGTAATGGTGATAGGGTCTATTATCTCCCGCATATTAAGGTTTTAGATATTCTCGGTCGAAAAATAAATGATGAAAAATACCAGAGCATGAAACAAATATTTATTGACCGAAAAACGCGCTAAGCCAAGCACTTATGACTTTATCTACGTCCAATAGTAGCCCAGATCCAGTTAGTCAAGAAAGTGGTATAGATTTCGTTATACTTTGGGTAGACGGAGATGCGCCTGAACACCGTGCCAAAAGGCAGGCCTTTTTATCTTCTGATATAGGTTGTAATCCAGGAGATGAAGAGCAGTCGATTGATAACCTAAGATTTATACAGACAAGCGAACTGCGATATTGTCTACGTTCAATAAAGCATCATGCCCCCTGGTATAGGAAAATTTGGCTGGTAACCGATAGTCAAATACCTTCATTTTTAGAGTCCAAAAAGCTTTATAAAGATCGCATCGAGATAGTTGATCACAAAGCTATATTTTCTGGAAATGAAAAGTACCTGCCTACATTTAACACCCGCAGCATAGTATCTTTAATCGATAAAATTCCAGGGTTGAGCCAGAAATTTATATATGGCAACGATGATTTTATGCTTGGGGGCAATGTTGCGCCTGACTTTTTCTTCAAGCAAGGGCTGCCTGTAGTTTATGGTGATTGGGTCTCACACACCGCCGAAATAAAGCCAACACTATATCAGCAAGGCATGATGAATGCCGCAAAAATGCTCGGGTTCCCTTCTCACTCTTTTATAAATATAAGCCATGGGTTTCAACCTATGGATAGACAAATTATCGAAACGCTTAGGGATAAATTTCCAGCTCAATTCACAAATAACTTAGCTCACAAGTTCAGGCACCGTAGCCAATTTTTGCTTGAATCCTTACACAATCATTATTGCTACCGACATAAAAACGTTGAGACAAGCGGTACCGAACCCATGGTACATTTTAGTTTTCAGTTATGCCGAGAAGGTGAGGCTGAAAAAATTAAGTTTCTTTTTGACTTGTTTCGTCAAAACAAACGGAAAATGTTTTGTATCAACGAGTATCAATCACTTTACCCCCGTTTACCCTTTGTAAAAAGTGACTTAGAAGCGCTCTGTGGCCCGCCACTCGTGTCTGAATTAGCCCTTTAAAAAATAAAGCTTTACTGTTTACGTTTACTGCCGATAAATAAGGAGTTTACGACCTGTGGTTTATAGGTGATAAACTCATGGTCATATCAATATAAGTTTCTAAAAGTGCAGACGTTTTTGTCGTTGGGTAAACAGTAAATGACAAGTGACAACCATCAATTGAAGATTTTAATGCTCATCTCATCACCATTTCAATATTGGTGTGCGTTGGAATATTTGCATCAAATGGGACGGCGGGTCAGTATTACCGTAGTGAATGCAGCTACGTTCTGTGAAAACTCTATGCTTCAAATTGAGGCAATGCATAAGATTGCGAAACCTGAATCTGTAAAGCTACTCTCTATCCCTAAAGAAGGCAGTTTAGCTTCGCGAATTGGCGCCTATTCAGATCTTATCTCTGTATTTGCAAAAGGTGCTTTTTCGACGGTATTAATTGGCGACCTGCGACAGCTATGGATGCAAGATATTGCATGTAATATCAATGCAGATAACGTGGTATTAGTGGATGATGGCGCCGCTACGAATGTTTTTGAAAAGTTTATAATTCGACCTAGCGATTATATGCTTCCTGTTTCTATGCATTCAGACAACCCCGAGCGAAAATTGCTGGCATGGGAGCTAAAATCTTCATTGGGGATATCTCACAATCCTACGAAGTTTCGCCTTTTTTCTATATTTGAATTTAATGATAGTAAGCATTCTATTCGAAATACACTGTCGTTGCTTCGACAGCAGTTTGCACTACACGACCATAATGAAAACGTAGAGCGGCATTTCATTGGCTCGCCGGTATGTGAAAAGGGCCTGCTTGATTCGAAGCGCTATTACGACATCTTGACTCATGCTGCTAAGTCCCATGATGCAAAAACATCATTAATTTACTTTGCTCACAGAGCGGAAGATATAAAATCTAAGGCGCAGATTTTATCTGATTTGGGATACACAATAGAATTTCACGATCAGCCTTATGAATTAGCGTGTGCCTCGCAAGGTCGTATGCCTGAAAAGGTAGTAGGTTTACACTCAACAAGTTTATTTAACATGAAAATACTGTCAGGCAATGCGTGTGAGGCAATTTGTTATATGTTAAATGAAAATGAATTGGCCGCTATGGGCACACGTCATTACGGCAGTGACAGGTTTACGCTTCGAGATCATATTGAGTCTATATATGATAGGTTTGAAGAGTTTGGAATAACGACCCTTAACTTACAATAATTTTAAGGTCAGGTAATGGCAAAGAAAATAGCACTAATCACTGGGGTTACAGGGCAAGACGGCGCATATCTATCGCGCTTTTTGCTGGGTAAAGGCTACGAAGTTCACGGGTTAAGGCGACGGGCTTCATTGCCAAACTTAGATCGCGTACACGATCTTGTTCAGCCTCCCCAAGGGACTAAAAATAATTTCTATCTACACTATGGCGACATGTCTGATCCACTGTCATTGGTAAGATTACTGGCCGATATTGAACCCACAGAAGTGTATAACTTAGCCGCGCAAAGTCACGTACATGTTTCATTTAACGCTCCAGAAAATACAGCTGACGTAAATGCTATTGGTACCTTACGCCTACTAGATGCAATTAGAACCTTGAAACAGGCTGATAAAGTAAAGTTCTATCAAGCTTCAACGTCTGAGTTGTATGGCAAAATTCAAGAGCCTCGGCAAAGTGAAACTACGCCGTTTTATCCTCGCTCACCTTATGCCACTGCAAAATTATATGCTTACTGGTCTGTCGTTAATTACCGAGAGTCTTACGGGATGTTTGCCTGTAACGGCATTTTATTCAATCACGAGTCTAAGCTACGGGGTAAAACTTTTGTTACCCGTAAAATTACCTCAGCTATCGCGCGTATGATTTATGGTCTTCAAGATTGCCTATACTTAGGTAACCTAGATGCACAAAGGGACTGGGGGCATGCTAAGGATTATGTCGAAGCTCAATGGCTGATGCTTCAGAAAGATAAACCTGAAGATTATGTCATCGCGTCAGGAAGTAAAACCTCGGTAAGGCAGTTTGTTGAATTGAGTTTTGCTGAACTAGGTATCACGCTTGCTTGGCAAGGTAGTGGTGTAGATGAAATAGCGCGAATAGATACAATTGATAAAGAAAAAACGGAAACACTTTTAGGTAGCTTTATAAGTAGCCTTAATGTCGGTGATGTAGTAGTAAAAATAGATCCTTTTTATTTTCGCCCAAATGAAGTGGACGTATTGTGGGGGGATGCAAGTAAAGCGGAGCGTGAATTAGGTTGGAAACCCAAAGTCACACTGAATGAAATGGTAAATGAAATGATGACTCACGACTTATCCCTTTCAAGAGATGAAGCGATTTTAAATAAGTATAGTAATGAATAGCAACAGTGATTTTATACCAGTATCAAAGCCTTATCTCACTCAAGAAGCAAAAACCTTTGTTGTTGATTGTTTAGATTCGGGGTGGATTTCATCGAAAGGGGCTTACGTCGAGAGGTTCGAAAACGAATTTGCAGAAAAATGCGGGGCTAAGCACGCCATCAGCGTTAGCAGTGGGACGGCTGCACTTCATCTCGCGTTGCTCTGTTTAGGGATCGGATCGGAAGATGAAGTTATTGTGCCCGACCTAACGTTTGCCGCTACCGCAAATGCAGTTATTTTATGTGGCGCAACACCTGTGCTTTGTTGTGTAAATAAAGATGAGTGGACACTGGATGTTAACGACGCTGAGGCGGTGTTATCAGACAAAACTAAAGCTATTATTCCCGTACATCTATACGGGAACCCGGCACGGATGCATGAGATTAATGATTTCGCTAAACGCAACGGCTTAAGCGTTATTGAAGATTGTGCTGAGTCGCTTGGTGCTACACTAGATGGCCGTTATTTAGGTACTTTTGGTGATATGGGGTGCTATAGCTTTTTTGCGAATAAACTCCTTTCCACCGGCGAGGGAGGGATGGTGACGACAGATAGTGATGCACTCGCGCTTAAAATCAGAACGCTAAGAGATCACGGCATGAGCACCGAGAAACGATATTGGCATGATATAGCGGGATTAAACTATAGAATGACCAACATTCAAGCTGCTATTGGCGTTTCTCAGCTCAATGTGTTCGATGAATTTGCAAAAGCACGTAGTGAACAAGAAGCTCTCTACAAAAAATATCTAACGGATGTTCCTGGGGTCATTTTTAAAAGAGTTATTAAGGGGGCTATACCTGTTAATTGGCTTATGTCCTTAAGAATAGATGAAGCGTTAAGTGGAATTAGTGCAGCCGAATTACAAGGTATTTTAACGGAACACCAAATAGAGTCGCGATTGTTCTTTTACCCATTACATCAGCAACCGCCTTATTCAAATGAAAGAGCTGCGCTGAAATCTACCGATGTATTATCTTCATCTGGTTTGTCATTGCCCACTTTTGTAGGTTTGAGTTGTGAAGATATTCAAAGAGTGTGTGAAATCATCAGTACCGCAATTACCAACCGCCAACGGAGCCTTTCGAAATGACAATTTATCGCTTTTCTAAAAATGTCACCATAGGAAAACATACTATAGGGGCAGGGGAGCCTACCTATGTCATTGCAGAAGCCGGGGTGAATCACAATGGTGATATCGCGTTGGCTAAGAAACTAATAGACACAGCGGTTTCTGCAGGCGCAGATGCGGTTAAATTTCAGCTCTTTAATACTGATGCCCTTATTAAAGCTGATGTAAAAAAAGCCGCATATCAAGTTGGTAATAAAACTGATAGTCAATCACAGTATGAAATGTTGAAGGCACTGGAGATTAGTGCGGATGAATGCAAGGTGTTAGCAGAGTATGCCGCAACTAAAAGCATTGATTTTCTAGTTACGCCATTTGATGAACCTAGCCTTTCTTTTCTCGCTACGTTGGGATTGTCAGCATTAAAGATATCGTCCACTGACTTAACCAATACTCCTTTTCTTCTAGATGCCGCTAAGATAGGTGTTCCGATTATATTATCTACCGGCATGAGTGAGCAGTCAGAAGTCGATCACGCTATTTCTGCAATTCATGAAGCCTGTAAAGATGTGGTGTTACTCCAATGTACCTCCAGTTACCCTGCGCCAGAGGCTGACTTGAACCTAAGAGTTATTCGCAAATACGCGGAAGACTATGGGATTATCGCTGGTTATTCCGATCACACGGTAGGCATAGGTGCTTCGCCCTATGCAGTTGCCGCTGGAGCTTTAGTTATCGAGAAACACTTTACGCTAGATAAGACATTGCCTGGCCCTGACCACCAAGCATCGCTTTCACCCGATGAATTAATTAGCTTTATGCGTGAAATAAGGCGAGTAGATACCATGATGGGGCGCAATATAAAACGTGTGGAATTGTGTGAGCGTGAAAACAGGCTTTCACTTCAAAAGTGTTTAGTGGCGAGTTGTCATATTGAGCCAGGTGTTGCCTTTAATGAGAGTAATATTTGCGCGAAACGAACTGGTGGTGTAGGGATCCCTGCTAATTATGTCCAAAGTGTATATGGAAAATTAGCGACAAAGTTATTGAACGTAGGCGATATAGTAAATGTCTGACGTAATCACCTTGCTTGGTGCCGGAGGGCATGCTCGTTCAGTATTATCGCTACTTCGTTCAATTGATGTGCAAGTGGCGCGTATAGTCGATAGCACAGCCTTAGCGGATGAAAACGTGATGGGTATACCGGTTGTATCGGATTTGGCAAAATCTGTAGAGTCTCTAGTCCTATCAGTAGGCGATAACAAAATACGAGAAGCCATGTTTCACCAGTACCACACTCGATTGTGGAATAAGCCATTAGTACATCTGCGCGCAAGCATAGACGAAAATGCGACAGCGCAACGGGGCTCTCAAATATTTTCAGGCGCTTATGTTGGTCCTTTATGTATCGTGGGTGAAAACACGATTGTTAATACCCATGCTATTGTTGAGCATGAATCCCGAATAGGATGTCATAGCCATATTGCTGTTGGTGCTATGGTATTAGGGCGTTGTTCGCTTGGAGATAGATGCTTTGTAGGAGCTGGCGCGGTTATCCGAGAAGGTGTGCGCTTAACAGATGGTGTTATTATTGGTGCTAACGCGTTTGTGAATTGTGATATTGATGAGCCAGGACTTTACGTAGGTAGTCCAGCTAGAAAGGTGAAACCATGAACTCGGCTATTTTTGTTTCCAGCAGTTGTGTCAATAATAGCCGTATCGCGCAAAGCGTTAAAATGTTGGCTGATCAAGGTTTTACAAATATCGAACTTTCCGGGGGAACTAATTTATACCCTGAGTGGAAAGCAGAGTTAATTGCATTAAAATCTGAGCTAGGCTTAACGTATCGATGCCACAACTACTTTCCCCCTCCCAAAGAGCATTTTGTTTTGAATTTATCATCTCATGATAAATTTGAACGACGCCGTTCCATCGAGCATGTTCTCAATGTTATTGAATTATCAAATGAATTGGAGGCGTCAGTATACGGTATTCATGCAGGGTTTCGTCTGCAGCCCGACACAAACAAGTTAGGTAAAGCATTTACAAATGTTGCACTACAGCCTGAGAATGAGGCCATTGAATTGTTCGCTGCTGCATGGGAAAAAGTCAACGATAGAGCTATTGAGCACGGTGTAAAACTCTATGTGGAAAATAATGTTTTATCGGCTGCAAATCACAAGACCTTCACGCAAGGTAATCCGTTTCTAGCGACAGACAGCGTATCAATAAAAAAATTGCAAAAGGCCACAGGCGCACCATTGTTGCTTGATATTGCACACCTTAAGGTAAGCTGTAATAGCTTGGGCCTAAGTTTTGACAATGAACTTAAAACCTTGGTTGCACAATCTGACTACCTACACTTTAGTGATAATAATGGCATGGCCGATACCAATCATGGGCTGCACAAGGGGACCGAAGTATTTAAGTTGCTAGAAAGTGTCGCTCTAAACAATAAAACGATTACGCTTGAAGTTTACGATGGTAGCTTGCAAGAAAGCTACGAAAGTACAGCGGCGTTGTTGAATTCGTGATGGCTAATCATCCGCGCGTTTTAGCTGTTATTCCAGCCCGCTCTGGCTCAAAAGGGCTCAAAGACAAAAATATACTGCCATTTAATGGCAAGCCTTTATTAGCATGGAGTATAGAGGCCGCTAAGCAGTCAAAATATGTGCTAGATGCTGTCGTATCTACCGATTGTAATAAGTATGCAGAAGTGGCAAAAAAGTGGGGGGCACATGTGCCTTTTATTCGACCCAAAACACTTTCTGATGACACAGCAGGAATGATGTCAGTACTTAAACATGCAGTAGATGAGATGGCAAAAGCTAATCTATTTTATGATGTGGTTGTTTGCCTTCAACCCACATCCCCGCTTAGAACCTATGAGCACATCAATGCTGCTCTTGAGTATTTTGAACGTATTCCTAGCGAAGAAAAGTCACTAGCGTCAGTCTATCAAGTTGAGAATAAGTACCGATGGTTGCTACAAGATAATTCCGAAGGGCAACTTAGGTTCCTTGACGATAGCTTAAACCAAGGTGGATTATTTAATCGACAGAACAATGGCCGAGTTTACATGCCCAATGGCGCTATCTTCATTTACCAGGTTGATAGTTTGTTTGCACAATACCAGCCCACCACCTATTCATTTGTGATGGACGAAGTTGATTCAATTGATATTGATACGCTGGATGAATTTAATTTAGCACTTAAGCGTCAGCAGTAACTTATCCTCCAGCATAGCTAATGCTAAGTGAATCACTTGTACAGGCAAATAATCTCAACCCCACTAGATTCAAGATGATTTATTCGTCTAAATATCGTTTCTTGATACGAATTGGATGAAATAACAATAGCCTTTGGAATCTGTTCTTCAAGGGCAATTATCGGAAGGTTTCCCATTGTGTTCCCATGTTCTGCCGCATCTGGCGATATGATATTTTTTAACTTTTTTGCTTGAGTGATGTAAGACAGTAATTGTTTCGTGTGCAGGCCAGTTCCGTAAAGAGATACGGATTTGTCGGGGAAAGCACTGAGTGTTAAATCGAGCTCGCTAAAGCGTTGACGTATCGCTAATTCAGCGTTCTCACTTTGTTGCTTAACGTAACATTCTCGATTGCTCTCTAGGTCATCTAAATATGCGCGAATGCTTGGGTATTGATTATCAGTGCAAGGTACAGAGTTGTCAGATTTCTTAAATACGGCTTGTACATTTTCATTACCCTTCACAAATGAAAATCCATATTTACCAAGTACTCTTTTCAATAATGCCAAGTTAAAGTGATAGTTGTGTGCATTTTGCAAGTATTTAAGAAAGTCACTGTCATAAGTGTTTCTGAGGTTGAATAAGCCTGGAACTTCTATATAGAGAAGGCCATTTTTTGCAAGAAGCGATGAGATGGTGTTGAGTTCTTTCTCTATATCAAGAAAGTGTTCAAACACATGGCTGAGAATAACTAAATTGAATTTTTCTTTTGTAGTTTCATAAAGTTGTTGAGAAGACATACAATGAAGAGTTAACCCAAATTGTCGGCCCATGTCTAAATAGGTGTCCCCTAAATCCACCCCAATACACGAATAGCCAGCTTCTTCGAGAGGCTTTAATATTCCTCCGGCACCACAGCCAATTTCTAAAACAGAACCTCTATTGGGCTTAATAACATCTGATAAATAGCGTAATATTCGATTGCCGTGACGAACCTGTCGATTAAAAAACTGTTCGTCTGCAGCCGCGGCCCCTACATAGAGCTTTCTGTACAAATTAGCATAAAAATCTGAGGTGCTTGTTTGGTTTAAGCGTGGAGAGCTGAAAACTTGGCCGCATGACTTGCATATCTGTGTGGTAATCGGAATGGCGTATCTGTCTTTTTTAGCCAAAATTTCCAGATCATTACTTCCACATTCACAAAGTACCGATTCGAACTGATATTTGCCAAGAGCCACTTGAGACAAATACTCGTTCCTAGCGGCTAGTTGCGCTTCCTTTAATGTTAACCTCGCGACGTTATCATTTTTAAATCTTTCAGAAAGCATTTGGGGCGCCTTTACTTATAAGTAGTCACATGGTTTAACGGCAATTATTCAATATTCTAAAGCGTTTCATTGAATAAGGCTGGTCAAGGTAACTTTTTATTTAGTTTAAGAAAAGTGTTAAGCGTACTGGAGTATGGCCGATAATAAAGGTGTGAGAATGATTAATACCGGAGACAGAGATGCGTAAGTTGAGCGTTTTAGAAAAGCATGGGTTCAATGGCTTGAATCGTTGGCCAGGTAATACGCAACTTGAGAGTGCCGAGGCGGTCTCAGACTATTTTATGCACGGTTACGCCCCGCCTGAGCCATTGATTACTAAAAATACAAAAATAACTGCCTTTGGCTCTTGTTTCGCTGGAAATGTTTCTCGCTATTTACTCAAAAAAGGTTATCAGGTTAATGCTCATAGCTGGGACCACAATCAATCGGATTTAATTCGTATTGACGAAATAATGGTGCATACACCGGCTCTACTTGCCCAGTTTGAGTGGGCGTTTAACAACAAACCTTTGGGCTCCGTTTTCATCGGTTCCGCCGAAGAAAAAGCACAGACATACCATAGTCTGGAAGCCTGCAAACAAATTATTAAAGAAACAGACTTTTTTATAATAACATTGGGTCTCACAGAGGCCTGGTATGACAAAGAGAGTGAGCAATACCTCTGGAAGTTTGTGCCAAATAGACGCTTAGATCCAACTCGATTTGAAAGTCGGTTTGTTTCCTTTTCCGAAAATTTAGAGAATTTACGTCGAATTTATAACTTAATCAAAAGTAACGTTCCTTGTGCGAAAGTATTGTTTACCCTTTCCCCAATACCGCTCCTTGGTTCGTATCACGGAAAGTCAGTAGTTGCCGCGAATACTGCCTCTAAAGCAACACTCCGTGCTGTATTGCATGAGTTTTTAAGTCAAAAGGAGCATGCAGATGCCCTCTATTTCCCATCATACGAGTTAGTAAATGACTACATTGAGTCGCCTTGGAAAGAAGATAATAGACACATTACGCCTGATACTGTTGAAACGATAATGTCAATTTTCGATGAGTATTACCTGAGTGCTAACGACTAGAGAGAAGATGGCAATTACTATTGTAAGATTTAACTTCTAACCTCTTCAAGAATTAATGGGCAAGCCGGTTTGTTACCGAGCAAAAATTTATCACGCAGTGCTGATACTAATTCAGTATTTGCTGCCGCAGAGTCGGTAAGAAGACGAAGTAATTCATCAATAGTCAACGCCACTTCCCCCGCAATAAAATCATTGTCACTCACCAATGTATTTCCACGTAATTTCAGATAATCCTGCTTGTCATATTGAAAATAAATAATCGGTTTGTCTGCCAATAAAAAGTCATACGCGATTGACGAATAGTCAGTAATCAAGGTTTCTGCATCGGCCAGCCAAGGGTATATATTCTTTCCACTAGGGTATAAATAGATATGAGGGTGCGAAGGAAGCGTTTGAACATTTTCACTATCAGGCAGTGCCATGGCATCCCCAAATTGACGTGAAATAAACGGGTGAAATTTTAAAATAAAAGCGCGTTTATTATTCTCACACCACGCGTTTATCTTATCTAAATCTAACGGATAATCGTTATCCCCCCAATCGCGATAGGTGGGGGCGTATACAATAATACTACCTGTGGTATTTTGAATATGCGTCAATGTGCTGAGAGGCTCAGCGTTTATCCAGTCTCGCGCTTGAGGTGATTGACTAAACACATCATTTCGAGGGTATCCGAAATCTAAATAGCGTTTAGCCCTAAAAATAGTGGGAAAGATGTGTTCGTTAAACCATGATGAACTAGATATGAAGGCATCATCGCAAATATCAGGGTAATGAATATTTCCGCTCAACGCTTTATAAGGTAACCCGTGCCATAGCTGTACAACAGGAATAAACTTTCTTAAAAGGGTGAAGGTATTCCCGGTGAACTCATGATCTACCACCATCTTTTTAGCACGTACCATTTTCCACAGCCCGTAAAGCGAAAATAAGCGTAGTAGATGATTGTCGGCATCCAGCATGGTTAAATCTTGCTTGATATTTCTGCCTATCAACCAGGGTTCATCAGGGTATTGTCTTCGGTGTTGTCGGTACGCTAACAGCATATTGGTATCAAAAAACTGCTCTGCGTAATACACATAGCCCCGTTGCGGCACTATGCTCCTTAATACCTTGATGGTGAACGATAATATTCTAAACCGAAATGACTTAAACTTTTCGCTTATCGGCGTTTTGTATGGGCGAATGTCCGAGTGAGCGCTTGCGCCAGAGCTTTGCGTTTGCACTGTGGTGTCGACATCTTCTCTTAACGAAGTGTAAAGCTGGTGGGGAGCAAACCCTCTTGCCATAAGCCCTTTGGCGACATTATGAGTGTATGGGCCGTTGCAAATAATAACGATGGCATCAGGTTTTGATTGAGCGTGTGAGTTTATTATTCCATCGGCTTGCTTTAAATTATCAGCAAGCCCGCATACGTTGTATCCCTCAGCCGTTAGTGCACTCGCAAGCGCCCTTCCTGCTGGGTTGGCTGGTGCTACGTATACTGGTTGTGAGGTATTAATATTGCTCTGCATAGTAATGCGTTCTCGCTAAGCTCTCGCCAATGCCAATGCCAATGCCAATGCCAATGCCTGTCCAATCCGTATCGAGTTCGTAACTAACATTAATCGATAATTAAACGTTCTTATGACGTTGCCTGCCAAACCAAAAATTTAAGCCAACTAGCTAAGCCGTGCTGCCAGCATCAACGGTTATGGTTGTACCTGTAATTGATTTTGCGCTATCACTTAATAAATACAATACGGCGCCTGCCGCATCTTCAGGCGTGGCAAGTGTGCCTAGCGGACTACGGCGTTTCACTGCTTCAAGCTTGTCGCCAGTAAGGCTATCTGTCATATCCGTCTGCATGTAGCCAGGGGCTACGCAATTCACTGTTATGCCGGCTTTTCCAACTTCCCGTGCAAGGGAGCGGGTAAATCCTTCAAGCGCCGCTTTGCTGGCAGCATAAACGCTTAAACCATTAAATCCGGTGTTGGCAATAATTGAAGAAATATTGATAATTCGCCCCGTGCGGTTAAGTAGCATGGCGCGAGACAAATATTTGGTCAGTAAAATGGGCGCCTGAACATTCACATTCAGCAGCGTGTTTATCTCGCTGTTATGCATAGTGGCCAACACACCATCAAAACCTACGGCGGCATTATTTATAAGCGCGTAAGGTCTACCGTGTGTTTTCACTATTGATTTAGTCAGTTCGTGAAGTGAATCAAGGTTCCCTAAATCAAATGGAATATGGGTAACATCATTGCCACTACACAATGCATCAAGGGCGTCACTGCTTGCCCGTGAAATCGCCACCACTTGGTAGTTATCTGCTGCCAATAAGTGGCATATTGCAAGGCCTAGCCCTCGACTCGCGCCCGTCACAATCACTAGTTTCTTATTCAATGTTGGTTGCTGCATATATTTACTCTGTTGACGCTTGTTGTGCTCTGCCTATCTTGCCTGAGGCATTGATGGCTATGCTATCAGTAACGTTAATTTTTGTGGGCATTTCGAATCGAGCAAGATGCTTTTTACAATGTAGCAATAACGCTATTGTGGGTTTTGTTTCGATGTCTTTGCTAGCAGAGAGCACAACATCTGCCACGACGAGTTGCCCCATGATACTGCTTTGCTTCGCGTAGACTCGCGCTTGTGACACTAATGGCGATTGTAATAGTACTTGTTCTACATGTTCGGGGTGCACTTTTTGCCCACCGACGTTAATGGCACCATTTGCTCTGCCTTTAAAGTAAACACGATTGTCTTTAATTATTACTACATCATTTGTGTTTACGTAGCCTTGTGAATCGACCTCTACAATGGTGTTATTTATCTTGTTTAATTTAGTGTTTTGCGCTGCGTTAGCCTTGATCCAAAGTACATTTTCGCTATCCACTTTTAAGCTATTACCATTCACTCCCGAAGTTAGCCATTGTTTTGGGAAACCAGGCTGACCGTCGGTAACCGCAAAGCCTACACCAGCTTCAGTAGATGCATATACATGCATAATTTTTGCGTTCGAAAATTGGCTTGCCAATAGGGCCATCAACGGGGCATCGGTAATTTCTCCCCCAAGAGTTATCTTCTCGATAGTGAAAGTAGGCGAGCTATCTGAAAAAGCGCCGCTTAATAAAAATTGACGCCAAAGGGTGGGGGTGGCGGAAATCGCATTTACTTTCTCGCGCCTAATGATATCTACTTTTTTGGCGGTATCTGCGGTGGTGCAATCTACTAACGTGGCGCCATTGAGCAGGCTTTGTAAGATTACTTGCAGGCCTGCATAGCGAAAGGGTTGGTAGCATAATGCCCAGCGGGTTTGCTGATGTTGCCGTCCGTGTTTAATAGCGCGGCATAAACTAGAGCTAGTATGAGCAATCCATTTGGGCGTACCTGTTGTGCCAGACGTGGCCAAGTGCCACACGGTTGCAGCTGGTTTTTTGTGTGTGATATCTACCGTGTTTGTGCTGCTGTTATATGCGTTGCTTGTATTAGGAAGAGCAAGCGGGGCTTCAGGTTGTAGATATAAATTTTCCACCACGCCTTCATAGGCTAGCAAATAGGTTACAAAGGTGGTTAGATCATCAAAAGTAAGTACCGCCTGGCAAGGCAAGTTTCCCTTAGCGCGTAATGCTTTGGCTTCGGCAATTAGGGTTTCGTAAGTGGTGTATTGAATAGCTCGAGCGTCATCGTTAACGCTATTATCTACCTTTTTTGCTGCCTTTTTATCTGCCCTTGTATTGTGAACAAGCGCAATACCTGAAAATTTTGAAACCTGCTCGAGCAGCGACAACACCCTGTTAGCCCTTTAATGCACTTGCATAAAGCGCGGTGAACTCTCCAAAAGTACGAGGGTATACGGCGAGTTGCATTTCACTAAATGGGTCTATACCTAAGTCTTCTTCAAGCTGCGCTACCAACATGGCAAATCCTAGTGAATCTAAACCGCTTTGAAGCAGTACGGTTTCATCAGTAATGGTATCGATGAGCGTACAATCTGCAATAACCGCTACATTCGACATGGTATCTAAAATAGTTTGCGCTAACTCAGTTCTGTTTAAATCGCTCATTGGTCTCGTTCATTATTGATAGTTTAAGAAGTCGCAAATTACGTTAATCAACAAAGTGTATATGCTGTGCCGCTGCGCCAATTTGCTTTGGTAACATTGAAAGTACTTTTTCCCGTTTGGTAAGCCACTGCTTTTGTTGGTATAAAAAGCGCTTAACCGTAACAGTAGTGCCGTCTTTTTTCTCTGGTTTTTCATCTATTCGATCTTCAAGTGCTTCGTATTGAAACAATTTGTGCATTTTGAGCACGGATTGATTAGACGACAGCACCTCGGCATACAAGGTTGCTGCATTTTTACTGATAAATGCATAATCGAGTGCGGCAATTTCTAATAGTAACCCTGACCCAGGCCACACATTGTCCTCACCAATATAACATCCCCATTCTATGCAGGGCGCAGTCAGTTCATTGCTATTCTTAATAGCGCCTATTAAAGTGAAATTTAAAATCCCAATAGGGCGCTGGTTTTGCATAAACACAAAGAACTGCTTACCCGCGTTGTTTTTAAGTGTTTCAAACCAACTAAGGTGCTGTTGCCAGCTTATCTCATCAGTAGAGTGCATGTTTTCGCGTATATGCGGCAAGTTACGCCAGCCAAGCACCGTTTCAAGGTGCGTTTCATTTAACGGTATAAACTGACTGCTCGGCGATGTTTTAGTTTTTGCGCTAGTTGCTTTTGAAAGAGGCGCTGCTGGTTTAGGTGCTACTTGTTTGGGTATCACTTGTTTGGGTGTTTCGGGAATATGCGTCATGGGATTAAATAAGGTCCCAGCTCATAGGGGTACCTTTTGCCACATCTTGTTTGACAGGCTTTCCTAACAGCATGGGCAAATTTTTAACCGGCAAACCAAGGCCTGGTCTAATTGAACGCAAGTTTGTGGGGGTTAAAACATCACCCGCCTTTAAATCGTTAGCGATATAAAGCGAACGCCTGTGTACCCGTGAATTAACCTCTGCTTCTGTACAGCCGTAATTAACTTCCCCCACTGCAATGCGTGCGCGTTGGCTTTCTTCTACTAGCTGTTTAAATTCTTTCGGTTCTAAAGAAAATGCCGCGTCCACGCCGCCTGCATTTCTATCAATAACGAAATGCTTTTCAATTACACTCGCGCCTAGTGCGGCAGCTGCAATGGCTACCCCTATACCCGTAGTGTGATCAGATAATCCCACATGGCATCCGAACATGGCTTTTAAATGGGGCAAGGTCATTAAGTTAGCGTTTACTGGGTCGGCAGGATATTGGCTAGTACATTTAAGTAGCACGTAATTCTCACAGCCATTGTCACGTAACACATCTACCGCTTCTGAAATTTCTGTCAAACTTGCCATACCCGTAGAGACAATAACGGGTTTACCTGTTTTAGCCACTGCAGCAATGAGCGCGTGGTCAGTATTTTCAAATGAGGCTATTTTATAACAAGGTACTTCTAGGCTTTCTAGAAACGCTACTGAAGTAAGATCGAATGGTGTGCTAAAGGCAACCATACCTTTTTCTTTCGCTCGTTCAAAAATAGCGTTATGCCACTCCCATGGCGTAAACGCTTTTTCATATAGCTGATATAACGACGAACCGTGCCACAGGCTATTCTCATCATCAATATAAAACTCGCCAGTAGCAATATCTAATGTCATGGTATCAGCAGTGTAAGTCTGTAGCTTTAATGCATGAACACCAGCTTCTGCGGCAGCGTCTACCATGGCCAAAGCAACATCAAGATCTTGGTTATGATTACCCGATAATTCCGCAATAATAAAAGGGGGCTGTGTGTCACCAATGGTATGGTGACCAATTGAAAATGTATCCACGTTAGCCTTCCTCTCTTAAGATTCTACTGTTTAACACCGTCTCGCCCTTTATCTTATTCATCTGCGCTACTATTACATCAACCACTGCAACAGCGCCGCCATCTATTGGAACAATCTGTGATGCGATATTAGCCATGTGTCGCCGAGCCGTTGCATCATTTAACAACGCTAATACAGAATGCGCAATGGCGTCCTTCGTTACCGTTTCACTGTCGCCAAGCCATTTGCAGGCTCCCAATTCTGACAAATATTTTGTCGTCGCGACTTGATTGGCGGCAAGTGTAATAACTATGCTAGGCAGAGCTGATACACAGCGTTCCCAGTGCATACTGCCACCCGCGCCAATCATTATTGTCGCGTGCCGCATAAGCACTGCCATTTGTGTGGTATCTACGTGCAATGACATAGTAGAAAACTGCGCCACTTTTGAAACAATCTGAGCATAACTCTTATGCTGGCTGCCAATCACGACATCAACGTCAAAAAGTGTAGTGTCTAGCTTACTTATCGCTGATAGGGTTTTATCGGTTACATTTTGCGGATCTGTACCCCCAAAGCAAACTAGAATACGTTTTCTTTTTTGTTTCTCGTTGGTTTGAAGTGCAACGTTGAGTATGTGTTTTGGGGTTTTTGTTTGTGTAGGCGTGTAGAACTCTTCTCGTAATAACGCGAACTGCGGCCCCAAAAGCGTGGCGCAGTCTTTAGGAACAAGGTCTTTGTATCGTGAAGCACTATTTGGCAGCAAGTTGCCATCTAAAAGCAGATTGCAGTGGTGCTTTCTATTGGCGAGATCATCAATAACCATTACACCCGAAACCTTGTTGTATAAATGTGTTTCGTAACGCGTGTCCAAGTTATAGTGGTCGATAATAATCAGGTCGGTTTCAGGCAATATTACTGCTAACGTATTCGTCGCGTGTTGCGCCGGGTCGTTGTCTATGTCAGCAATAACATGCACATTATACCCAGAAGCTTTTATCTTAGATGAAAGTGCGGCTCCGCTTTTACTGACAATAAATTCACAATATGCTTTGCCACCTAGTGCGTGGGCTAAGGTAAGGCAACGCATAACGTGGCCAGCCCCAATAGCGATTGAAGCATCAACACGAAAAACGACTTTTAGCATTCACCCATCTCTTTAAGTACTTTGTACAAGACTTCTGCACGCTTCCAATCTTCAGGAGTATCGATGTCTTGAACAAGGTGTGATGGGAGTTTAATCATGCGAGATTGAGGTGAAAACACGCGCTTGGTTTTATCTAGCCATGTGGTGGCATTAGCAACGTATAGCTGCCCAGCATCGTGAAAGGTGTCTGGTAAATCTTGTGATCGCTTACCAATCGTTTCAGGATTGAATGGCATAACCTCGCCCTGCTCAGTTTGCAAGAGTGCTCGTTGAATAGGAAAAGAGAATTGATTTACCGTAAAAACAAATTCAGCATTGTCTTGCTGAAGCCGGTGTACCGCATCGTTAATCAAAGTGCCTGTTAGAAAAGGGGCGGTAGCATATAAGCACGCGCATACATCAACATTCCATCCGAGTGCGACTAACGATTCAAGCGCACTGCGAATTACTGGCGTAGTACCAGTTTTGTCGTCTGCCAGTGATACTTCTCTTAAGAAAGGCACTTCTGCACCATATTGAATGGCAATATCGGCAATTTCCCTGTCGTCAGTGGACACCACAACTTTATCTATAGCAATACTGCTAAGGGCGGCTTCTATCGAATAGGCAATAATAGGCTTTCCTCGAAATAACTTAATATTCTTTCGAGGAATGCGCTTACTTCCGCCTCGGGCAGGAATAATGGCTATATTCATGAGTAACGTGCTCTATATCTTTGCTTTCATTACGGCTTCTTTACTTGTACTCGCGGCACTTTTCAAGCGACGAGTAAGCGTGCTTCTTTTACTTTATCGGCCACAAATGAAATTTGTGAAGGCGTAAGGCTTGGAAATAGTGGAAGGGTAATCGCTTGTTTGTAGTAGATCTCGGCATTCGGGCAATAGCCCTTTTCGAAGCCCAAAGCTTGATAGTAAGGTTGAAGATAAATCGGAATATAATGAACGTGCCCTACAATACCTTGTTCGCGCAAAAACGTTATAGCATGGCGATGCTGAGCGTCATCAATGCCAATAAACCGAACTACATAGAGGTGATAACTGCTATCGCTGTTTTCTTCAACGACTAACGGCGCTATCTCGAAATGATCGTCAAATTCATAAGTGTGAAATGCCATATCGCCTGGGCACATCATTTCATGTAGTTTTTCACCTGGTCGTATACCAATAATTTTTATCGGTAAGTTAGGTGCCATCGCTTTTGCTAATTCGGTAATGCGAATAGAAGGGATTTTAGGCACAAAAATCTCCCCACCAAGCATACGAGCGAAGTTTTTCAATACAAAATCAACGCCTTGCTGAAGGGTGATCCAGAAGCGCGTCATATCCTGATGTGTAATGGGGATATGGTCGCTACCTTCATCAATTAACTTGTTGAAAAAGGGCACTACTGAGCCTCTTGAGCCCACCACATTGCCATAGCGAACCACTGAGAAACGAGGTTTCTTACCGCCAACCATATTATTGGCTGCTACGAATAATTTATCTGAAGCCAATTTCGTTGCGCCGTACAAATTTACGGGGTTAGCGGCTTTGTCAGTAGATAATGCAATGACTTTACTCACCCCGTTATCAATGGCGGCATTTATAACGTTTTCGGCGCCATCTATATTAGTACGAATACACTCGGTGGGGTTGTACTCAGCAGCAGGAACTTGTTTCATAGCGGCCGCGTGAATAACATAATCAACGCCCTGCATAGCGCGGGTTAATCTGTCTTTATCACGAACATCACCAATGAAATATCGCATGCAAGATGCGTTAAATTTTTGCTGCATTTCGTATTGCTTAAGTTCATCACGAGAGTAGATGATTAAGCGCTTAGGCTTGTAACGAGACAACAAGGTTTCTGTATATTTGTGGCCAAAAGACCCAGTGCCACCTGTTATCAGTATTGATTTACCGTCGAACATGTCTCGCTCGCTATTTTTATCATTATGAAAATAAATATATCATGTGTCGGCGCGAATGCCATAAACCATTAGTTTTTAACAGTTCCTATTCGCTATTTTTCGCTTTTAAACACAAATTTAGCACGCTAATCCATATATGAGTATGGCAATGTATACTTATTAATAATGTAGTGGGGTACTTGGGTTTACGAAAATGCTGTATAATTACTGAACTAATTACCACTACTGACACTTAACCGGAGGTTAAAATGTTGAAAGTTGATTCTGACATCGGCAGTTCGCTTCTTCAGCAAGTACAAGAAAAGCAAAATACGCTTTTGGAAAAACTTGCGTCCGGAAAAGAAATTAATAGCGCATCAGACGGCGCTGCTGCCCAGCAAATTATTGACCGTTTAACCTCTGAGGTTGAAGGTAATCGTCAGGCTGTGAACAACGTTTATGATGGTATATCGTTAGCTCAAGTTGCTGAAGGCGGGTTAAGTAACATCAACGATGATGTAAATCGTATACGTGAACTTACTATTCAGTCAGGTAATGGCGTTTTAAGCGACGGCGACCGTCAAGCGCTGCAATCTGAAATATCACAGCTTCAAGAGAACATTAGCTTTACCATTGAGCAAACCAATTTTGCAGGTAAACCCTTGTTGTCTGACAATGGCGCGTTGAGTTTTCAAGTTGGGGCCAATGCTGGCAACTCAGTTGATATTAAAACCCAAGATATAGGCAGCCAACTATCAGATGTTCTTTCTATCGATTTAACCTCTGGTAGTAATATTGATGATGCATTAAGTGCTACCGACGAGGCGATTGAAATTTTAGGTGGTGCACGTGGCGATTTAGGCGCTACGCAAAATAGTTTGGCTAGTACTGCTCGAAATTTAACCCAATCCAATGTGAACACGGCAGAAGCGCGTAGCCGAATTCAAGATTTAGATTACGCTCAAGCCAGCTCTCAACAAGCGGCAAATGATGTGCAAGGACAAGCGGCTTTAACGGTTCAAGCCCAAGCGAATCAGCAGCAAGGGCAGGTTTTGGCGCTGCTCAGTTAAACATTAAATTTGAGTGAGTTATTCGAAAGAAGCAGGGAAACCTGCTTTTTTTATTGCTACATTTCCGAAAACACCAGTTGCGCTGCGATCTTTTGTCGTTACAATTTACAAATGCGCTAAACTGTAAATAATAACAAAGCGTTCTCGGGGATTTGATGAAGGATATTTTGCTGGTTAGTGATAGCCAGGAACTAATTCATAGCTTAGAAACCATAGTCACCTTTTTGGGAGAGTCGTGTCAGTCACGAGGGCTTTCTGACTGTGAAAGTTACCTGAAAGAAAAGGGCGCAGATGCGGTACTTATTGAGTACGCGTCGCCGTCAGTGATAAATTCACTGGTTGCTCGTTTTCCACACATACCATTCGTTGCCATTTTACATTCAAATGGCGAAGTAGCCGCGTCGTGCAATTTAGTCAGCGTGATCACCTTACCGCTTACTTACCCAGTACTTACGCAATCAATTCACCGATGCCAAGAATATAGTCGCAGAAAGCCGGGTAAAACACGTGCTGGTGGCTCTAAAACGCGTCTTTTTAGAAGTTTGGTTGGTAAGAGCGACGAAATTCAGATTGTACGCCGTTTAGTAGAGCAAGTAGCTCCAACAGAGGCTACAGTGCTGATTTTGGGCGAATCTGGTACAGGTAAAGAGGTGGTGGCACGTAATGTACATTTCTTGTCAGAACGTAAAGACGGCCCTTTTATTCCTGTTAACTGCGGTGCTATTCCCGGCGAGCTACTTGAAAGTGAATTGTTTGGTCACGAAAAAGGCGCGTTTACCGGTGCAATAAGTGCTCGTAAAGGCCGTTTTGAGTTAGCCGAAGGCGGAACATTATTTCTAGATGAAATTGGCGACATGCCGTTGCAGATGCAAGTCAAACTGCTTCGGGTGCTGCAAGAGCGTATTTATGAGCGAGTAGGCGGCAGTAAGCCTCTACAATGCAACGTTCGTATTATTGCGGCTACCCATCGTCATCTAGAAACTATGATCAAAGAAGATAAGTTTCGTGAAGATCTCTATTACCGCTTAAATGTGTTCCCTATCGATAGCCCCGCGTTACGTCAGCGTAAAGATGACATTCCCTTGCTATTGCAAGAACTCAACAGTCGTATTCAAGGTGATGGTGTAGATAGCGTACGTTTCACTGAGCGCGCCATTGCATCGTTAATGGAGCATAACTGGGCGGGTAACGTACGAGAGCTATCAAACCTTGTTGAGCGTTTAAGTATTCTTTATCCCGGTCAAATCGTTGATGTGGCCGACCTTCCAGAGAAATACCAGTACGGTGAGATTCAAGCGTACGAACCAGATTACCCTGAAGAATTGTTAGAGCGAGATGCGTTTAATGCGCTTTTTGCCGAATCAGCCTCTCAAGAGCACTTTGACGAGCCTGAGGAAGAGAACAGTTTGCCGCTTTCCTCGTCGTTGCCTGAGGAAGGGGTTAATCTGAAAGAATACTTATCTGAACTTGAAATTACCCTCATTCGCCAAGCGTTAGAACAACAAGAATGGGTTGTCGCTCGCGCTGCCGATAAGCTTGGAATGCGAAGAACCACGCTTGTTGAGAAGATGCGTAAGTACGACATTCAACGCATGGAAGAAGTTTAACGTCAGGTAATTGACGTTAAACTTTCATCTTATTTTGATGTAACTCATTGAATATTAAAGCCTATAAAACTGGCATGTCTTCTGCAATGTAAAATCATATACACAAACCGTCTTTAAATTGACGAGAGCCATATGATTTTTGATAGCACACACGACAGCAGCACTTCGTCTTCCGAAACATTCACTTCATCTTTTGATGTGCCTAGTGTCGAGCATGCGCTTGAGGCTACAACACCGTCTTATGTGAGTGAAGCAGAAGTCAGTTCACTTCGTCGCCAAGCTAGTCGTTTGGAAAACTTGCTTCAAGTCATGCCTGCAGGCGTCATTGTTATTGACGGCAAAGGGGTTGTACGTCAAGCCAATGACTTAGCCAAAGCATTACTGGGCGAGCCGCTAGAAGAACAAGTATGGCGTAGCATCATTTCTCGCTCATTTAACCCGCGTGCAGACGATGGTCACGAAGTGTCATTGGTAGATGGTCGTCGCGTTAAGCTTTCTATAACGCCACTAGAAGATGAGCCAGGGCAGCTTATAGTTATTACAGACTTGACGGAAACCCGTCGGCTTCAAGCCAGTGTCAGTCATATGCAGCGTTTATCTTCATTAGGCAAAATGGTGGCATCGCTTGCGCATCAGATTCGTACGCCTTTATCCGCAGCTATGCTCTACGCCTCTAATTTAACGCGAAAAGATTTACCGCAGCACGCATCTGAGCAGTTTGCTCGAAAGATGACAGACAGACTTAAAGAGTTAGAAAGCCAAGTTAATGACATGCTGTTGTTTGCCAAATCTGGTGAACAACAAGTTGTGAATACCTTATCGCTCGCCAGTTTGCGAGAAGCTATTGAGCCCAACGCGCAAACTATCACCGCGCAGCACGCACAAAAGATTACTTTTAATGGCTTTGATTCAACCGATGCACTTATCACGGGTAACCTCACTGCGCTGCAAGGTGCTGTATTGAATCTTATCCAAAATGCGAGTCAGGTTACGCCCAAGGGTTACACGGTGTCGATTAATGCGGTAGTACATGAAGATAGAGTACTGCTTTGCGTTAATGATAAGGGGCCTGGTGTACCAAATACCTTAATCAATAAAATATTCGAGCCGTTCTTTACCACCAAAACCCATGGCACAGGGCTAGGATTAGCCGTGGTGAAGTCGGTAGCTAAAGCGCATAATGGCTCGCTTAGCGTGGTCAATCTTAATGAAGGTGGTGCCTGCTTTACGCTTTCATTACCTTGTAATACTCAGGCTATCGGGCAACACAATAAGCCTCACTCAAATGTCGCTTAATTGCTAGGAGAATTAGAAATGTCTAAAACAACTATTCTTATCGTGGAAGACGATGCTGGATTACGCGAAGCGTTGTACGACACCTTATTACTAGGCGATTACGATGTTGTGGATGCTGACTGTGCCGAGGCTGCGCTAATGGTATTAGCGGGGAGAAAGATAGATCTTGTGGTAAGTGATATCCAAATGGGTGAAATGAGTGGCCTTGCTTTATTAAAAAGCATTAAGGCGAAATACCCTCAACTTCCGGTGTTATTAATGACAGCGTACGCCACCATCGATGATGCCGTGCAGGCCATGCGAGATGGGGCTACTGATTATCTGTCCAAACCATTCGCGCCTGAAGTGCTACTTAATCTTGTTGGACGCTATGCGCCTGCACAAAAAGTCGAATCTTGCACGCCTATCGTGGCTGACCCTTCTAGTTTAAAATTACTCGAATTATCAAGAAAAGTGGCGAAGTCAGAAGCGACCGTGATGGTGCTTGGGCCAAGTGGTTCTGGTAAGGAAGTACTTTCCCGCTATATACACGACCAGTCTTCTCGCGCAGATGCACCTTTTGTGGCAATCAACTGCGCAGCTATTCCTGAAAATATGCTTGAAGCGACATTGTTTGGTTATGAAAAAGGCGCGTTTACCGGCGCTATTCAAGCTTGCCCCGGTAAGTTTGAACAAGCCCAAGGCGGTACACTGCTATTAGATGAAATTACCGAAATGGATTTAGCACTTCAGGCAAAACTACTTCGTGTTATTCAAGAGCGTGAAGTAGAGCGGCTTGGTGGACGTAAAACGATTAAATTAGATGTACGGGTTATTGCAACCAGTAACCGAGATTTACGTAAAGCGGTAGAGCTTGGAAACTTTCGAGAAGATTTATATTACCGCCTAAATGTTTTCCCTATCACATGGCGCCCGCTCGCAGAGCGTCCAGGTGATATTGTACCGTTAGCGGAACACCTTATTAATCGTCACACAAGTGTGCAAGGCTTAGGCAATGTACGTCTCAGTGCAGCTGCACGAAACAAATTGGCGCAATATACATGGCCAGGTAACGTGCGAGAGCTTGAAAACGTTATTCAGCGGGCACTTATACTGTGTGAAGACGGCAGCATAGAGTCTGGTGACTTAATGATTGATATGGCTGTGCATGATGAGATGGAAGTAAAGCAGGATGAGCCAGAAGACAATAGTCGCTTAGGCTCAGAGCTTCGCCAGCAGGAGCATCAAATCATTCTTGATACACTTACTCTATGTAATGGTAAGCGTAAAGATGTGGCAGAAAAATTGGGTATCAGCCCTCGAACCTTACGCTATAAGTTAGCTAGAATGCGTGAAGACGGGATTGAATTACCGGCCTAACATCTCAAACTAGTTTGGTAATGAGGGGCGATTAGCCCCTTATTTTTAACGCTTTAGGTGCTGTGCTTTTCGTATTGTACTTGCAGTTGTGCTTGTATTTATACTGGCTTGGACTGGGCGTCACGGCAACGTGCGAGACCTTCTGCGCTGCCACCGAGCATTTTTGCTTCGCGTTTTTACATAATCTTACGTCTATTCACTTTCTTGACGCTATTCTCCCCTCTCTGTCATAAAATTGGCAACCCCCTTGAAAAACTCCATAACTTATTGTTTTTAAATTGATTTTAGGTGGGTTTTAAAGTTGGCTTGCCGCTTGCTTATAGCTAAGCATAAGTAATTAAAGCGCATTGTCGTTAAGCGGCAATTCCCCACCGACATTCGAAGGAGTGGTTATGGACGTTAAAGCCAATAGTTTGTACCAAGAAATGCAAAGCATGATTGGGCAAACTCGTATGCCTGCAAACGAACTTCAACCATCAAACGAGATTAATCCCTCGGCCAACGAGTTCTCTACCATGCTTAAGCAAGCGGTAGATGGGGTTAATGGCATGCAATTAGAATCTAAAGATTTACAGCAGCGGTTTGAAATGGGTGATAAGTCACTAAGCCTTGCCGAAGTTATGCTAACTAAAGAAAAGGCAGGCATAGCTTTTGAGGCCACAGTGCAAGTACGTAACAAGGTACTTGAAGCGTATAAAACCATTATGAACATGCCGGTGTAGTTGGAGTAAGTCATGGCTGAAGCAACAGGCACAAATTTGACCGTTAACGACCCATCTATGGGTAACGATAGCGAGCCTGAGAATAAATCAGGATTCATGGATACCTTAGGCAGTGCAGACATGATGCGCCAAATGGCGTTAGTGGTAGTGCTTGTTATATGTGTCGCCATTGCAGTCTTCATATTAATTTGGGCACAAGAGCCTGATTTTCGTCCGTTAGCAAAAATGGAAACCCAAGAGCTTATTGAAACCTTGGATTATATGGACGCTAACCAAATCGAATATCGTTTAGAGGGGAATACGGTATACGTTCGAAGCGATGAATTTCAAACTATACGCTTGGGCATGACGCGTCAGGGCTTAACCGGCTCTTCCGATGCTGGAACCGATATTATCATGCAGGACATGGGATTCGGGGTAAGCCAGCGGGTAGAGATGGAACGCTTGAAACACGCCCGTGAGCAACAAATCGCTGCCACTATTGAAGATATCTCAAGTATACAAAAAGCACGGGTTCTATTGGCGATGCCAAAAGAGAATGTATTTGCTCGTCGTGAGAAAAAAGCCTCTGCTACTGTAGTACTTACTGCTAAGCGCGGCAAGGTGATTGCCGGAGAGGAAGTTGATTCCGTTATTGATATCGTGGCGTCAGCGGTACAAAACATGGAGCCTTCTGCGGTAACAGTTACCGATAGCAATGGTCGATTACTAAATTCGGGTTCTCAAGACTCACTAAGCGCTCGAGCACGCAAAGAATATGAAATCGAAAGACAGCGTGAACAAGAATATCTAGAAAAAATTGATGCCATTCTTATTCCAGTTCTAGGTATAGGTAATTACACCGCGCAAGCGGATGTTAGTATGGACTTTACTGCACTTGAGCAAACTCAGCGTAGCTATAATCCTGATTTACCGGCTGTTCGTAGTGAAATGATTAACGAACAAAATAGTGTAGGTGGCGGTGCCATGGGTATTCCTGGTGCGCTAACTAACCAACCTCCGCTAGATTCAAACATTCCCGAAAATGCGACCACTGGTGCACAAGCTACGTTGCCAGGCAGCACATCGAAAGTTTCTACTCGAAACTACGAGCTGGACACCACCATTAGTCATACCAAAAAACAAAGTGGCGTAATCCGCCGGTTAAGCGTATCTGTGGCGGTAGACTATCTTCAAGTTGCTGGTGAAGATGGCACTACCTCGGCAGAGCCTCGTAATCAAGAAGCCTTGTTAAACATTCGCCGTTTATTACAAGGTGGTGTTGGGTTTGACGTGACCCGTGGCGACTCGTTGGAAGTCGTCAGTGTTCCTTTCACCCGTATGGATGATGGTATTATTGAAGATGCGCCAATATGGGAACAGCCTGCATTTTTGCCTATACTTAAGCTAGTCATTGGTGGTTTGGTTATTATCGTGCTTATCATCTTTGTGATAAGACCAATGCTACGTCGCTTGATTAACCCTGATGAGTCGAAAGAAGCGGATGACTTTGATGCAGACGAGGGCCTAGATCTTGGTGACGAAACCATTAGTATGTTGTCTACTGATTTCGATGAAGGTCAAGTGGGCTTTGCGGCAGATGGTTCACTGATGCTGCCAGATTTACATAAAGATGAAGACGTATTAAAAGCGGTTCGTGCACTGGTTGCGAACGAGCCTGAATTGTCAGCCCAAGTTGTTAAGGGCTGGCTGATGCAAGATGAGTAAGTGAGAGCGTATTATGGCTGAAGAACTTGCCACTACAGAAGAAGCGTCCTATGACGTCAGTAAGCTAGAAGGGGTTGAAAAAGCCGCCATCTTGCTTCTGAGTTTGTCTGAAGAAGACGCTGCACAAATTTTAAAACATCTTGAGCCAAAGCAAGTTCAAAAGCTGGGTTCTGAGATGGCTAAAGTGGATGATATGACACAGACAAAAATTACGTCTGTGCATAAACACTTTATTGAAGAGATTCAAAACTACAGTACCATCGGCTTCCAAAGCCAAGACTTTGTTAAGCGCGCCCTTACCGCTGCATTAGGTGAAGATAAAGCGGCTAACTTAATTGACCAAATTCTGATGGGAAGTGGAGCGAAAGGTCTCGATTCGTTGAAGTGGATGGACTCGAAGCAAGTAGCCAGTATCATCCGAAACGAACATCCTCAGATTCAAACCATTGTATTGTCGTACTTAGAGCCAGAACAGAGTGCCGAAATATTGGCACAGTTCCCAGAAAAAGTACGCTTAGACTTACTTATGCGTATTGCGAATCTTGAAGAAGTTCAGCCTGCTGCACTGCAAGAGCTTAACGAAATCATGGAGAAACAATTCGCCGGTCAAGCGGGTACGCAAGCCGCTAAAATGGGCGGCCTGAAATCTGCTGCGAACATCATGAACTACCTTGATACCGCTATTGAAGGTCAGTTGATGGATGCTATCCGTGAACAAGACGAAGAAATGAGTCAACAAATCCAAGATCTCATGTTCGTATTCGACAACTTAGTCGATGTAGACGACAAAGGTATTCAAGCTATCTTGCGCGAAGTGCAACAAGATGCGCTGCTTAAGTCGATTAAAGGTGCGGACGAAGAGCTTAAGAACAAGATTTTGAAAAACATGTCGAAGCGTGCGGCAGAAATGCTTAACGACGACCTTGAAGCCTTGGGGCCTGTACGTATATCTGAAGTTGAAACTGCACAGAAAGAAATTCTCTCTGTTGCCAGAAGACTTTCCGATTCAGGTGAAATTATGCTGGGCGGCGGAGGCGGTGAAGAGTTCTTATAACCCTTCATTATTTATTCGCTATTGTGGTTAAAATAGGCCTTTGCACTAGTTTGCTAAAGGCCTCATGAACGTTACCTGGGTAGATTGATGTCATCAAATAAAGGCTTCAGCGACGACGAATTAAGTGATGCAAAACCTTGGGATTTGCCCTTCGTTGAACAGCCCGAAAAGCCACAAGATAAAGACAAAACCAACGCGCTAAATTTCCGTTCAGATTGGAAATACGAGCCACCAGAAGAGGAAGAAGCTGAAATCCTTCCTCCTACTGCACAAGAAATTGAAGCTATTAGACAAGCTGCTCACGATGAAGGCTACGGACAAGGCAAGGCGCAAGGTTTCGAAGAAGGGAAAGCGGAAGGCCTAGAGCTAGGACTTAATGAAGGTCGTGAATCTGGTCATGCTGAGGGGCTTGAGCAAGGATTAGAAGAAGGTAAGGGCATAATTTCTTCGCAAGTTGAAGTTTGGCAGCAACTTATTGAAAAACTTCATACGCCATTATCACAAGCTAACGACGAAACCCGCGATCAGCTAGTTAAGCTTGCAGTTACTCTTGCCAAATCTGTAATAAAAACCGAAATTTCGTCGAATCATCAAGTGATTTTACAAGCGCTTAGCGAAGGAATGAAAGCTCTGCCAGTCAATCAAACTCGGTATCAAATTCATATGCATCCGGATGATATAGCGCTAGTTACCGAACATTATTCCGAAGCTACGTTAAAAGAGAAAGATTGGCAGTTCATTGAAGCGCCTACTATGGAGCGAGGTGGCTGTGATATTGCGACTGAACAAAATGCCGTAGATGTTTCCATTGAACGCCGTTGTCGCGATGTGATTGACAAATTTATGGTGAATCAGGGTTTATCAGATGACTAGCCCTTGGCATGCGCATTTCGACAGCTTGCAGAAGCAAGTTACGTCACCGCCTATTGTGGCGGCGGGTAAACTTGTCAGAGGCATAGGCCTTACTCTGGAAGCAGTTGGGTGCCAACTACCCGTCGGTAGCCAGTGCCTTGTGCAAACCATTGAAGGCGAAATTGAGGCTGAAGTGGTGGGGTTTGGCGCCGATATTACTTACCTCATGCCCACCGAAGCAGTGCGGGGCATTGTACCTGGGAGTCGGGTTATGCCGCTGAACCGACAAAGTGGCCTTGCCGTTGGCATGGGACTATTGGGTCGTGTGGTGGATGGCAACGGCAACCCGCTGGATGGGCTTGGCGAAATTCAAACTGAAACCCGCGTACCTACTACGCGCCCTCCTATCAACCCGTTAATTCGCCGCGCTATTACTCAGCCTATGGATGTCGGTGTTCGCGCTATTAACGCGCTAAATACCGTTGGCGTAGGTCAACGCATGGGGCTTTTTGCAGGTAGCGGCGTGGGGAAAAGTGTTTTGCTCGGTATGATGACCCGAGGCTGCGAAGCCGATGTGGTTGTGGTTGGCTTAGTGGGAGAGCGGGGCCGAGAAGTAAAAGAGTTTATTCACGATATCTTAACCGAAGAAGAGCGCGCCCGTGCGGTTGTGGTAGCAGCGCCGGCCGATACTTCACCGTTAATGCGCTTGAAGGGCTGCGAAACGGCAGTCACGATTGCTGAATACTTTCGCGATCAGGGCTTAAAAGTTCTACTACTTATCGATTCTTTAACTCGCTATGCCATGGCCCAACGTGAAATTGCATTAGCGGTGGGTGAGCCTCCCGCCACAAAAGGGTATCCGCCCTCGGTATTTGCCCGATTACCTGCATTGGTAGAAAGGGCGGGTAACGGAAGTGAGAAACAAGGTTCTATCACCGCCTTTTACACGGTACTTACCGAAGGTGACGATTTACAAGATCCCATTGCCGATGCCGCACGGGCTATTTTAGATGGCCACGTTGTGTTATCACGGACCCTCGCCGATAGCGGTCATTACCCTGCCATCGATATTGAAGCGTCTATTAGCCGTGTTATGCCTATGGTGGTCAGCGATGAACATCAACAAATGGCACGCAGAGTAAGGCAAGTTTATTCAAACTATAAACAAAACCAAGATCTTATATCCATTGGTGCTTATGCCAAAGGTTCAGATCCTCGTATCGATTTAGCCATTCGTGCAGAGCCTGCAATTAATGCATTCCTGCAACAAGGCATGAAGAATGTATTGCCTTACGATGAATGTCTAGAAGGCATGGCTGCATTAGCGAAAGGCTTAGGGCAAGGGTAATCAATTATGTCTAAACAATTAGAACGCCTCGCTGAATTTGAACGAGAAAGAGAGCAACGCATTGCCCAAATGTTCCAACAAGCACAGCAAAATGTGATGCAACAGAAACAAAAGCTCACCAGCCTTGAGCAATATAGAATTGATTACTTAAAGGGCATTCAGCAAACCGGCAAAGCGGGTGTAACTGCTACCCATTATCAACAGCATTTGTCGTTTGTAGGCAAATTAGATAAGGCCTGTGAGCAGCAAATGAATGTCATTGCACAAGCAAATATGGCCGCCGACCAGCGTAAACAGCTTTGGCTAAAGCAGCAGCAAAAAGTAAAGGCAGTAGAGTTGTTACTTAATAAACGTCATTTAGCTAAAGTGGCAAAAGAAGCTAGAGCAGAACAAGCTATGATGGACGAATTTGCCACGCAGAAATTTTTTAGGAGTGGAAAAACTTTTTTCTAGTCAGTTTATCTTATTTTCATTCACCCCAAGTCAGTTACCCCAAGTCTTTCAATCCTTTCGATTTTTTAAATACCTCGTCGTTTAATCTCCACAGTGGAACACTCTTTGCAAATTCGTTAATCATTAATGTGTTTATACGCCTAATTTGAATGCCGATATGGCAGCTTTTCTAAGCTAAGTGTCGGCCTGCAGCCCTCGGACACTGGGTTGTAGAGACCAAACGATTCAATCTGGGTTTTCATGGTTCTGACTTTTAAAGTCATAGCAGGACGGTAAAAATATGATGCAACAAGTTGCCGCACAAAAAACAGACATTGCCGCATTGCCTTTCTCTGCTTCGTCAACGGCAAAAGCCGTAGAAGCTGGAATGGGTGCAGAAGATTCATCGCAGAATAACAAAGCGTTTGAAGCTGCCTATATTCAAGCAAAAGAGTCAAATGCAAAGTCTCTTGACGCTCAAAACAGAAGTCATTCATCGCGACACGCAAGTGCCTCGGTAAACGACAGTGCAAACCCTGCTATCGAAAAGAAATCGGCTAATAACCGCTCGGTTGACCCAGAGGAAGGAAATGTTGACTTACCTCCGGTAAAAGATGATGAAGCGCAAGCGCGAAATGGCGATCAAGCGGACCAAACAGGCAATAAAGGCGAAGTGGGGGATGTAGCCCCACCTGGCGAAGACACGGATGAATCGGCAAATACTGACATTGCTGATGCGCAGGCACGTCGAATTGACGCTGATGCAAACAAAGGCGGTAAAGACGATGGCCTAAATAATGGTGAAAACATCGGTGAAAATAACGGCCAAACTAAGAAAGACTTCTTTGGCGGCCATATCGATTTACCACCCGAAGAGTTAACGAGTATTGGAAGCGGGGATAGCGAAAGCTCCACAGACTGGATTGAGTATGTAACATCAATGATAGGTGCTTCTAGTGACGCTGAGGTTTCTTCAGATGCCGAGGCTAGCAGTAACACGGCCAGTATCGATGATTTATTAAACGCTGGCGGGATAGAGGATGCCGAATTAGCTGCGAAGCAATCAGCACAAGCTTTGCTAGCGGGTAATGAGTTGATGAGCGAAGACGTACTAAGTGCGTTGGCGTTAAATAACGGCAGCAACGAAAGCAATGCCGGGGTAAACGGTGCATTAACCGCAACGAGTCTTCCGGACGATGTTGATGCAAGCTCAGCAACGGAAATAACGGCTTATCTAATGAGCTTGCTTGAGAGTCAAACCGGTGACGAACTTAGTCAAGATGCCGGAGAAGCGCTTAGTAAAGAAACCTTAGAAGCAGTAAAAGCACTCACCGCTGCGCTATTGGCTAAAGCTAATGAAAACGCTGCAACAAGCGAAGTTGATGCAGGGCAGTCGGAAAGTGTTGATCCCTTAGCTAACCTGCTTGCGCAGTTTTTAGGTGATGCAAGCGAAAATGGTGAAGAAAGCTCTGATACTCAGGCACAACATGCCGAACAAGCGCTCTTGTCCGAACAAGAAGCAGTAGATGAACAAGCCTTGAGTGCCGATGAGGCATTAGTATTAAGTCTTCTTCAAGAACAAATTGCTGGGCAAACTGACACCAAAGAGGCGCTAAATGCAGCGTTAGCCAATGGTGTTTCAGGCCAATCTACTGCATCAACGCAAACGAATAACAACCCTATCGATACAGTCTCTACCGAAGCTAGCGATGTACTTACCGATAGCCAGGGTGAATCTTTGCTGCAGTCACTCGCGATGATGTCACCAGAAAGTGCACAAAAAGCGACTGAAGCATTTGCCGAGCGGGTAGCGGCATCTTTGCCTACAGCGACCACCGCAGCCCAGCAACAAGCGGTTAAATCAAACCTGATTGCTGGTATAAACGAGTTTCAGCAACAAGTCGCTCAAGGGCGTGAGCCAGGCATAGATCTTTCGGCACTTGTAGCCGATGCAGCCTCTGAAGCAGGGTTAACACAAACTCAAATGCAGAATGTTGCGGGGCAAACGGATGCGCTAGCCGGACAGTTTATGCAATTGGTAAACGGTACCCAACAAAGCGCTCATCAGGTATTGCAAAGTGAGTTAGTCAGTATCGATTCTCACATGAATGAAAATAACCAAGTTCGAGCAGAGTCAACCAAAACTCAGCTTCAATTTGATGGTGCTGACAAACCTGTCAATATTTTGAAGCCCGAAGGCCAGCAGCAGTTGCATGAGAAAATTCGCTGGATGGTGAATGCGCGAAACAGTATGGCAGAAATTAGGCTCGACCCGCCTGAACTAGGCAGTATGCAGGTGCGTGTGAATGTATCTGGCGATGCAGCCAGTGTAAGTTTCATTGTGCAGTCGCAACACGCTAAAGATGCACTAGCCGATGCCATGCCAAGGCTAAAAGATATGCTAGCAGAGCAAGGCATTAATTTAGGTGAATCAGAAGTTCGTAAAGATAATTCGTCACAAAATGGTGATGGAAGTGGCCAGCAACTTGCAGGTAACGGTGTAGCTAGCCAAGATACCGACGGTGAGTTCGACGAAGGCTCCACGGTGATAGAGCAATCTGTCACTAGGGAAGCGAAAGGCGGTATAGACTATTACGCTTAGTAGGTAGATAGCGAAGGCAAAGACTTAAGTAGGGTTGATGTACAATTGCGCTATCTGCTATAAGAACTGCAAATTTATGCAGGCTTACGTTGCCATTTGCGTCGTAAGCCTGATAATACGAGTTCCTCGTGGGATATTGACGGATTAGACATGGCTGAAGAAGAGTTACAGATTGAAGAAGGTGGTAAAAAGAAAGGCAAAATGATGCTGATTATTATTATCGCCGTGGTGTTAGTTGGCGGTGGTGCAGCAGCCTATTTTCTTTTATTCGCTGGAGGTGATGAGCCTGTTGCTGCAGAGCAACTTGCCGAAACCGAAGAGCAAGCAGCCACTGAAACAGCGGCTCCAGGTGGAAGCGCTGAAGTAGGTACCGCCTTGTACGTTGCTATGCCACGCCCTTTCGTTTTTAACGTTCCGGGCACAGGTCGAGACCGATTAGTACAAATTAAAGTGCAGCTTCTAGTGCGGGGCTCAGACAACGAAGAGTTGGCTAAAACCCACATACCGCTGATTGAAGGCACTTTGCTGCAAGTCTTTAGTACATCAAATGCCGATGATTTGGTGACTGAAGCAGGAAAAATTGAACTGCGTGAACAAGCGGTGACTGAAGTACAAAAAGTGCTTAAAGACATCGCGGGAAGTGATGTGGTTGAGCGTGTGCTCTTCACTGGTTTTGTGATGCAATAACAGGTAGAAAACTGTGAGTGATTTATTATCTCAAGATGAAATCGATGCCCTCCTACACGGGGTAGACGATGTAGAAGAAGACGAGGTTGGCGATGCTGACTCCGATGCTTCTACGCTAGAGTACGACTTCTCCTCACAGGATAGGATTGTTCGTGGGCGTATGCCTACACTTGAAATCGTTAATGAACGCTTTGCCCGTCATATGCGGGTGAGTTTGTTCAATATGATGCGCCGCTCTGCGGAAGTGTCAATTAACGGTATTCAAATGATTAAGTTTGGTGAATACATTCATACCTTGTTTGTACCCACTAGCTTGAACATGGTGCGGTTTCGCCCACTTAAAGGTACTGGCCTTATCACCATGGAAGCCCGTTTGGTTTTCATTCTGGTAGATAACTTCTTTGGGGGTGATGGCCGCTACCATGCAAAAATTGAAGGGCGTGAATTTACGCCAACAGAGCGGCGTATTATTCAAATGCTGCTTAAAATTATTTTTGAAGATTACAAGGAAGCGTGGGCGCCAGTCATGGACGTGTCTTTTGAGTATTTAGACTCAGAAGTAAACCCAGCGATGGCGAATATTGTGAGCCCCACTGAAGTGGTGGTGATAAGCTCGTTTCATATAGAGCTTGATGGTGGTGGTGGCGATTTCCACGTTTCGCTTCCATATTCAATGCTTGAGCCTATCCGTGAATTGCTAGATGCGGGTGTGCAAAGTGATAAAGAAGACACTGATTTACGTTGGAGTAAAGCACTTCGCGATGAAATCATGGACGTAAAAGTGGCACTGACGACCCACATGCTTGATGTGGATGTGTCATTACGCCAAGTAATGGAATTTAAACCAGGTGAAATTATTCCTGTAGAAATGCCAGAAACCATTACTGTGCTGATTGAAGATTTACCTACGTTCAGAGCTAAACTAGGTCGTTCACGTGATAACTTAGCCCTGAAGATAGTAGAAAAGATTGCAAGACCGACTTCTGTGAAGTCTGAGCTACAATTATTAACCCGCGGCGGGCGCATTATAGATAATGATGCCGAGCTGCAAGTACTCGAAGAAGACCTGTAAGGTGAGGGGAATATCCCATGAGTGAAGACGGTATGGACGATTGGGCTGCCGCTATGGCGGAGCAAGCCGATTCTGAAGCTGACGATCAGGAAAACGATGATGTTCAGGTTGCAGAACTCGACGAATTAACCGACGACACACCCATAACCCAAGAAGAGAAAAAGAAGCTGGATACCATTTTGGATATTCCAGTCACCATCTCGATGGAAGTAGGGCGTAGTCAAATAAGTATCCGAAATCTGCTACAGTTGAATCAGGGATCTGTGGTGGAGCTGGACCGAGTTGCTGGTGAACCATTAGATGTATTGGTAAATGGCACGTTGATTGCTCATGGTGAAGTAGTAGTGGTCAACGATAAATTCGGTATTCGGTTAACGGATGTTATTAGTCAAATCGAGAGAATCAAGAAGCTTCGATAAATCTTCTTACATAGCAAGGGGTTGCGCAATGCTGCCCCTTATATTTACGCAAGTAGTGAATGCGCAATCTACCCAATCAATCACTAACCCCACCTCTGTAGTGTCAATTTTTCTATCACTTCTTTTAGTGGTTGGAATTATTTTTGCGCTTGCTTACCTTATGCGTCGATTTAATGTCGGTACCATGGGTGGTGGCCAAATGAAGGTAGTCGCCACTATGGTGGCAGGCACTAAAGAAAAAATTATGGTTATTCAGGTGGGCGACGAACAACACCTTGTGGGCGTTACCAGTCATAATATTTCCCATTTAAGTAAACTTGAAAAGCACTTAGAAACGCCAGTAGCAAATGGGCAGCAAGGTAGCGGTGACGCATTTAAACAAAAGCTGGTTGCCGCCATGGCAGGTAAGCTGAACCCTTCAATAAAGGAAGATAAAAACGATGCGTAAGTTTTGGACCGCATTTTTTGTAGTGTTAGCTTCTTGGGTGATTGCTGAGCCTGCATTGGCACAACAAGGCATTTCTGCGGTTACCGTCGTGACTAACGACGACGGCTCGCAAGATTACACCATGACGTTACAAGCGCTGTTTATCATGACGGCGCTCAGTCTTATACCTGCATTCATTATGATGATGACCTCATTTACTCGTATCATAGTGGTGTTATCGATTTTGCGTCAGGCGATTGGCTTGCAGCAATCTCCTTCAAACCAAATTTTGGTAGGGGTAAGTTTGTTTCTATCCATGTTTATTATGGCGCCGGTATTTGAAGAAATTAACGAGCGCGCATTGCAGCCGTATTTGTCAGAGCAAATGACAAGTCTGGATGCGATAGAACAGGCTAAAGGGCCAATGCGTGCCTTTATGCTGTCGCAAACACGGGTGAAAGATTTAGAAACTTTCGTGCGCATTGCAGGCGATGAAGGAAAGTATGCCGACACGGAAGAAGTGCCAATGACTATCCTTATTCCAGCTTTTGTCACCAGTGAACTTAAAACCGCATTTCAAATTGGATTTATGCTGTTTATTCCGTTTCTTATTATCGACCTTGTTGTAGCTTCAATATTAATGGCGATGGGTATGATGATGCTGTCACCCATGATTGTTTCTTTGCCATTTAAGCTCATGTTGTTTGTGTTAGTTGATGGTTGGAATCTCATATTTGGCACACTGGCGACCAGTTTTGGTATGGGTGTGTAGGAGGACTTATGTCACCAGAAGTCTTTGTTGAAATACTCCGCGAAGCCATGTTTATGGTTATTGTTCTGGTGTCCGCGGTGATTGTTCCAAGCCTTATTGTCGGGCTAGTAGTTGCCGTGTTTCAGGCTGCAACCTCAATTAACGAACAAACCATGAGTTTCTTGCCGCGATTACTTGTTACCTTATTAGCACTTAGCTGGGGAGGCAACTGGTTGGTGCAAAAGTTAATGGATTTCACTTTCCACATGGTAGAAATGATACCTCAGGTTGTCGGTTAACATGGTTGTTGAACTGGCTACCATCAATCAGTTTCTTGCTGATTTAATGCTGCCGTTTATGCGCATTAGTGGGCTTTTTGTGGCAATGATTGGCTTAAGCGCACAATCTATTCCCCCGCAAGTTCGTGCTCTGCTAGGCATAATGCTAACCCTTATTATTATGCCGGTAGTGCCGCCCGCACCTGTTGATGATTTAGTGAATCTAGGCACCTTTATTCTTGGGATTCAGCAGCTGTTAATAGGCGTAGCTATCGGGTTTATTTCCATGATGGTGCTAAATACTTTTGTGCTGGCAGGGCAAATTATTGCTATGCAAACGGGTTTAGGTTTCGCTTCAATTGTAGACCCCGTCAATGGTATTAACGTTCCGGCCGTAGGCCAATTTTACTTAATTCTAGCTACCTTGCTGTTTTGGACGTTAGACGGCCATCTGGCTATGATCCACATGATAGTATTAAGCTTTCATGCGTTCCCAATCGGGGAAGCATGGTGGACAGGTGAGCAGTTTAGGGAAATTGCCCATTGGGGCGGGTGGATGTTTATCTCTGCGATTACGCTATCGTTGGCGCCCATTGTTTCCCTTCTTATTGTGAATTTAGCGTTTGGTGTAATGACCAAAGCGGCGCCTCAGCTTAATATTTTCAGTATTGGTTTTTCTATTGCACAGGTGATGGGTTTGCTCATTATCTGGATAACCCTGGATAACTTTACCGCGCATTTTGAAACACAGTGGTTCAGGGCCGAGCAGTTTATGTGTCAACTTCTTAGGATTTGCCCATGAAAATAAGTCAGGTGATACATGGCTGATTCAGATTCTAGTGAAAAAACAGAAGACCCCACGGGGAAAAAACTCGAAGACACCCGAAAAAAAGGGCAGATAGCTCGATCCCGAGAACTATCCACAACCTTAGTGTTGGTAGTCAGTGCTTTTATGTTTTTGTTCGTTGGAGGGTGGATTGCCGAATCGGTGTTTAAACTTACTCAGCGTATGTTCGTTTTGTCACGAGATGAAACCTACGATACCACTCATATGTTTGGTGCATGGGGCGACGCGATTTCTACGGTAAGTGTACCGGTTTTACTGTATATGACGGTAGCCATGCTAGCCGGGATATACGGCTCTATTGCATTAGGCGGCTACAACTTCACATGGGAAGGTGCCAAATTTAAAGGCTCTAAAATGAGCCCGCTTAGTGGGTTTAAGCGTATGTTCGGCATGAATGGCTTGGTCGAGTTAATTAAATCTATCGCCAAAGTGGTTGTCATCGTTGGGATGGCGTTAGGCGCATTGCTGTTTTTTGAAGACGAAGCGCTACATCTGGACTTAGAGCTGTACCCGGGTAACATTTTTCACGCGTTAGATATGCTGAAATGGGCTTTTATCATGTTGGTTTGCGGCATGATACCTATTGCACTTATTGATGTGCCTTATCAAATTTATAAGCACAACAAAGAAATTAAGATGACTAAACAAGAGGTGAAAGACGAGCGTAAAAACTCTGAAGGTGATCCCTTGGTAAAAGGCCGCATTCGTCGCTTGCAGTATCAAGCTGCTACTAAGCGTATGATGCAAGAAGTCCCTCAGGCCGATGTGGTGGTGACCAACCCAACCCATTACTCTGTCGCGATAAAGTATGATGACAGTGGTAACCGCGCCCCTGTAGTTGTGGCAAAAGGCACCGATGAATTGGCCATGCATATTCGTAAAATAGCCACCGCCAACGATGTGCCGCTTATTCCATCACCCATGCTAGCCCGTGCCGTTTACTACTCGACTGAAATTGACGGTGAAGTACCCAACGCCTTGTTTATGGCGGTAGCACAAGTATTAGCACACGTTTATCAATTAAAAGCACACAGGGCGGGCAAAGGAAAACGTCCCAAGCCGCTTAAACGTGACTTACCCATACCACCAGAGCTGCGCCGCTAGCGCGCTGCTCGCTGCTTAGTTAAAGCCTAAATAAGTGCCTGAATAGGAGCTAGAACTTAGGCTTATAATGAGACACTCTTTATTGTAGTGCTGCGAATTGCAGCCCTCCCACTTATGTTTAATCGGTTTTATATAAAGCTGGCACGGTAGTTGTAATACTCATTGAAAGATAGCGTTAAGCGTCAATTTTCCGATAGAGAGACTCCCTGCAATGCAGTTATCCGGTTACCTTCAGCGATTCGATAAAAGTCAGCTGCAGAACATTACCAGTGGCTTAGGCGCTCCCATTGTTCTTCTTGCCATTATGGGCATGGTTATTCTTCCCATGCCGCCATTCCTGCTCGACGTATTGTTCAGCTTTAATATTGCGCTGTCTTTAGTCATTATTTTGGTGGCAGTACTCACCCAAAAGCCGGTTGATTTTGGTATTTTTCCCCTCGTGTTATTGATTGCTACCGTACTGCGATTAGCCCTAAATGTGGCCTCTACCCGTGTGGTATTGCTGTACGGACATGAAGGGGGCGATGCTGCGGGTAAGGTTATCGAAGCCTTTGGTGCAGTGGTAATTGGCGGCAACTATGCGGTGGGTGTGGTGGTCTTTGCTATCTTACTTATTATCAACTTTAAAGTAGTCACCGCCGGTGCAGGGCGTATTTCAGAAGTAAGTGCACGCTTTACGCTTGATGCTATGCCAGGTAAGCAAATGGCTATCGATGCCGACTTGAATGCAGGCTATATCGACCAAGATCAGGCGCGTGCTCGCCGTGAAGAAATTACCGCCGAAGCAGATTTCTACGGTTCGATGGACGGTGCGTCAAAATTTGTGAAAGGTGATGCGGTCGCGGGCCTATTCATCATGCTTATCAATATTGTAGGTGGCCTTTTTATTGGCATGATTCAACACGGGCTAAGTTTTGGAAATGCCATTGAGGTATACACCATATTAACCATTGGTGACGGTTTAGTGGCACAAATTCCATCGCTGTTACTGTCTGTGGCTACCGCAATTATTGTTACCCGAGAAAACGAAACCCAAGAAATGGGTAAAGAAATTCGTAGTCAATTGGGTAATAGCCAAGCCCTTTATATTGCCTCTGGTGTGCTATTTGTTATGGGTATTATACCCGGAATGCCTCATTTAGCCTTTATTGGTTTTTCAGTGCTTATAGCTGGTTACGCTTACTGGCAGGGTGTTGCCGCTAAACGCGAGGCAGAAAAGCCTAAAACCCCAGCGAACATAGTGAAAGATGACACTGTCGCGCCTGAAATAAAAGAGCTTGGATGGGACGACGTTCAGCATGTAGACACCATAGGCTTAGAAGTAGGGTATAGATTAATCCCATTAGTAGATAAGTCTCAGGGCGGAGAACTGCTCACTCGTATTAAAGGGGTGCGTAAGAAGCTATCTCAAGAACTGGGCTTTCTTATACCGCCCGTACACATTCGCGATAATCTAGATTTAGAGCCTAACCTTTATACCATTGCCATGTTGGGCGTCACCATTGGCGATGCACAGATAAGTCATGATGAAGAACTTGCGATTAATCCGGGTCAAGTATTTGGCAAGTTGGAAGGCCGTGCCACTAAAGATCCTGCCTTCGGCTTAGATGCAGTATGGATAAAACCGAATAAGCGTGAGCACGCACAAACCTTAGGTTATACCGTGGTTGATGCTGCCACTGTAGTTGCTACTCACTTAAGTCAATTGCTGACAAACAACGCCTATCAACTACTTGGACATGAAGAAGCTCAGCAGCTATTAGACATGCTAGCTAAGCAGCATCCTAAATTAGTTGAAGGGTTAGTGCCTGATATTCTGCCGCTAAGCACCATTGTTAAAGTGCTGCAAACCTTGTTATTTGAAGGGGTGCCTATTCGCGACATGCGTACCATTGTACAAACCTTGAGTGAGTATGGCCCACGTAGCCAAGACCCTGATGTACTGGTGTCTGCGGTACGTATTGCGCTTAAACGTCTCATCACTCAAGAAATTACTCAAGGGGCGAAAGAGATACCCGTCATAACCTTGGCGCCAGAGTTGGAACAGATGTTGCACCAGTCATTACAAGCAGGTGGCGAAGATGGCGCTGGTATAGAACCAGGACTGGCCGATAAGCTGCAAAAATCATTGCAGCAAGCTAGTCAGCAACAAGAATTAGAAGGTGAGCCTGCGGTACTTCTCACTTCCGGTATGTTGCGCCCCGTACTATCTCGCTTCTTAAAGTATTCGGTCGCGGGCTTACATGTACTTTCCTATCAGGAAGTACCCGACGATAAGCAGATAAAAATAGTCAGTTCGGTCGGTCAATAATCTGACACTGGGTGATTGGAGAGTTTTCAATGAAAATCAGACGTTTCTTTGGCAAAGATATGCGAGAAGCTTTAAGCCAAGTTAAAGCGGAATTAGGCAGTGATGCTGTTATCATGTCAAACCGAAAGCTAGCTGACGGTATTGAACTGGTAGCCGCTTACGATAAAGAGCCAGAAGCCAAACTGTCGATTAAAAAGCCTGCACCTAGAACATCAGGACAAGCGAAAGCAGCGGTTCCTAGTCTTAGTGAAATTATCGGTGATGATGGTCCAGATAGCTTAAAAGCATTGTTAGAAAAACAACATGGTGGCAGTATTCAAAGCCCAGCTTCAGCGCCGGCCCCCAGTGCCAATGCTCAGCATGCCAATCAAATTGCTTCGCACTTAGACTTTTCAGAAGCCTTTATCGACGACGTAGAAGCAAGCCAGCACACCTCTGAATTCCCAAGCCATCAAGCGTCTAGCCTTAATGAAAGTATTGATAATGGTAGTGCTGCTAAATCTGACGAGTTATCTCAGATTAAAGAGGAATTGGCGTCACTACGAAATGTACTTCAATACCAAGTTGCCGATTTGATGGAAGCAAAAAGTCGTCGTCAGCAGCCTGTACATCATTATTTAATTCAGCGTTTAACCGATATGGGGTTAAGCCAATCTCTGGCTGAGCAACTGATTAGTTATACGCCGTCGCATTACAACGAGCGAGACGCTTGGGTGTATCTTTTAAACCTATTGGCTAATCGCATTAATGTGACAGGTAACGATATACTTACGCAAAAGGGCGCAGTAGCGTTAGTGGGGCCAACCGGAACAGGTAAAACTACTACAGTAGCGAAATTGGCTGCCCGCTACGCACAGAAATACGGTGCTGACTCCGTTGCCATGATTACGATAGATACTTACCGTATTGCAGCGTTTGAGCAATTAGCCACATATGGAAAAATTATTGGTTGCACGGTCCGTAAAGCACAAAGTAGTGAAGAATTATCAGATTTATTGTTTCAATTACGCCATAAGAGACTAGTGTTAATTGATACGGCAGGCTTTAGTCAGCGAGATAGTCGATTAATTAAACAGATAAATCAATTTGATAACGGCCAAATGCAGCCAGTGAAAAAATACCTAGTAGCGCAAGCGAATACCCAATATGCTGCGTTGCAACGTATTATAGATGCGTACGAAGGGGTGGAACTTAGCGGTTGTATCTTTACAAAGCTTGATGAGTGCTACTCTCTAGGCGAAGTGCTTAGCGCTGCGGTGGAGTACCAGTTACCTGTCAGTTATGTAACAGATGGACAGAAAGTTCCTGAAGACATTAAGATTGCAGAAGCAAAATCTTTAGTATCTGCTGCTGCAAAGCTTTATAAAAAGTACGGTTTGAATCATACTACTAGTAACAATGTGGTTAAAACAGCACGAGCAGTATGATTGATGATCAAGCGAGTAGCTTACGAAAAATGAAGCAATCACGATTAATCAAAGTTATCGCCGTCACCGGAGGTAAAGGTGGCGTTGGTAAGACAAATATTACGCTAAACACAGCTATTGCTATGGCAAAGCAGGGAAAGCGAGTAATGGTATTGGATGCAGACTTAGGTCTGGCCAATGTGGATGTAATGCTAGGATTGCGCGTAGAGAAAAACCTCTCACACGTTTTATCTGGTGAGTGTACCTTGGACGATGTACTCGTTACGGGCCCTCACGGTATAAAAATAGCACCAGCCACATCGGGTTCTCAATCAATGGCAGAGCTATCACCAACGCAGCATGCAGGGCTCATTAGAGCTTTTAGCGAATTGCGCTCGCCCATTGATGTGCTTATTGTAGATACCGCAGCGGGTATTTCCGATATGGTGCTAAGTTTCTCCAAAGCCTCTCAAGATATTATGGTGGTAGTGTGCGATGAGCCCACTTCACTCACTGATGCCTACGCGCTAATTAAAATTCTTAACCGAGAGCACGGTGTCTTTCGCTTCAAAGTGGTCGCCAACATGGTCCGCGATGTTAGAGAAGGTCAGGAGCTTTTCAGCAAATTATCTAAAGTAACAGGGCGATTCTTGGATGTTGCGCTAGAATTGGTTGCAACAGTTCCTTTTGACGAGAACATACGCAAAGCAGTACGTAAACAAACGTCAATTGTAGATGCTTACCCGAGTTCTCCGGCAGCAGTGGCGATTAGCCAGCTAGCAACCAAAGCAGCATCATGGCCTATTCCTGCGCAACCAGGTGGCCATTTAGAATTTTTTATTGAACAACTAGTAGCAGATAAAGCAGTAGGAAGTCAGCGTTGAATAGCAAAGCAGCCGCTTATCAACAGCAAACGGACAAGTCACAATTAGTTGAGCGTCACGCTTCGCTGGTGAAGCGAATAGCACACCACTTAATGGCGAGATTACCAGCCAGTGTTCTTGTCGATGATTTAATCCAGTCAGGTATGATTGGACTGCTAGAAGCTGCACGAAATTTTGACGGTTCCAAAGGTGCAAGTTTCGAAACCTTTGCAGGTATTCGTATTCGCGGCGCCATGCTTGATGAAATAAGAAAAGGTGATTGGACACCTCGTTCTGTTCATAAAAATGGAAGGGCAATCACCGAAGCTATCTCTCAAGTTGAAGGTGAAACAGGCCGAGACGCGCGAGATGTTGATATTGCAGCTAAAATGAATGTCAGCATGCAAGATTATCATCAAATGCTTAACGAAGTGAATGCTGGAAAATTGGTGGGTATTGAAGACCTAGGTGTTTCTGAAGATGTTATTTCTACAGAAAAAAACCGAGGCAGCGATGCACCGTTAGAAGATTTGATGCAAGGGGCTTTCCAAAAAGCGCTAGCACATGCTATTACTACATTACCCGAACGGGAAGCGATTGTACTTTCTTTATACTATGATGAAGAACTGAACCTTAGAGAAATTGGTGAAGTTCTTGATGTTAGTGAATCGCGAGTGAGTCAAATTCATAGTCAGGCCATGTTAAAACTCAAATCACGAATGAAATCGTGGCAAGTTGACGAAGAATAGAAATTAATAACAATTAACCCCTCATTGGAGGCTATTTTGGATAAAAGTATGAAAATTCTCGTGGTTGACGATTTTTCTACCATGAGACGTATCATAAAGAACCTGTTAAAAGATTTGGGTTTTGCCAATATCCAGGAAGCGGACGACGGTAACACCGCGCTGCCTATGCTACAACAAGGTGATTTTGACTTTGTTGTAACAGATTGGAATATGCCAGGTATGCAAGGTATCGACTTATTACGCGCTATACGTGCCGACGATAAGTTGAAACACCTACCGGTTCTTATGGTGACAGCAGAAGCGAAGAAAGAACAAATCGTTGCCGCAGCGCAAGCTGGTGTGAACGGTTATGTTGTTAAACCTTTCACTGCCGCTACGTTGAAAGAGAAATTAGACAAAATCTTCGAACGTTTAGGTTGATCCAGACGCTCACCAGAGAAATGAGGTTTACTGGATGTCGACAAATGAAAGTGTCTCTATAACGCTCGAAGAAGCCAAAAAATTGGTAGCGTATCTTGAAGAGGGCGATAACGCATCTGCGAACGCCGTCTTAGAAGCCGTTTCGATGAAAGAGTCCATTGAGCTCTTTGCTGAAGTTGGTAAATTAACGCGTCAACTTCATGATTCGTTAAATAACTTCCAAATCGATGAACGTATTAAAAATTTAACCGTTGATGACATTCCTGATGCGCAAACGCGACTGATGTACGTTATCGAAGAGACGGAAAAAGCGGCCAATACCACCATGGATGCTGTTGAAGAGTGCATGCCAATTGCGGAAGTGCTTTCCACGCGCATCGAAAAAATTATGCCGGAGTGGAAAAAACTGATGAATCGTCAACTTGAGTTGGGTGAATTCAAAGTTTTATGCGCAGATTTAGACGAATTGCTAGAAGACGGATCGAAACAATCGTCTAAGCTTACATCATTGCTTACCGAAGTGTTAATGGCACAAGGTTATCAAGATCTTACCGGTCAAGTTATTCGCAGAGTGATTGAACTCGTAAAAGAAGTGGAAGATAGCTTAGTTAATATGCTGACGATGTTCGGTGAACCCGAACAGTCAGAGCAAGACAAGCCATCGGAAGCGAAAGTCGAAAAAGTTAACAAGATTGATGGTGTCGAAGCCGAAGGTCCAATTATTGATGCAGACCAACGCGATGATGTGGTATCTGGCCAAGATGACGTAGATGATCTTTTGTCTAGCTTAGGTTTTTAGGGGAGCGGGCGCATGGCGTTTGATGTTGACGAGGATATATTACAGGACTTTCTAGTTGAAGCTGGGGAGATCCTTGAACAATTACAAGAACAGCTCGTTGATCTGGAAAATAATCCTGAAGATGGAGATTTACTTAATGCTATCTTCCGGGGTTACCATACCGTAAAAGGTGGCGCCGGCTTTTTGTCGCTTACCGAATTAGTTGAAATTTGCCACGGTGCAGAAAACGTTTTCGATGTAATGCGAAACGGACAACGTACTCTTACGCCTGAATTGATGGACACCATTCTTCAGGCCACCGATGTAGTAGTAGATATGTTTGAGCGTGTTAAAGCGCAAGAGCCGCTAGTACCTGCAGACGCAAAGTTAGTTGATTTGCTGCATAAGTTAAGCACCCCAGAAACCCCAGATGAAAATATCTTTGGTGACAGTAGTGAGGCGGCTGAAGCCCCCGCTGCCGAAGTTGTCGAGGAAGAATTTGCGTTGGAAGAAGCGCCCGTACCTGAAGCGCCTGCTGCTAGCAGCGATGGCGGTATTGACGAAATTTCAGAAGATGAATTTGAAGCCTTACTTGATGAACTTCATGGTTCAAATGCTCCGGGTAAATCTGCGCCTAAAGCAGAACCAAAAGCGGCTGCACCCGCTGCCGTTGGTTCAGGTGATGATATCACCGACGACGAATTTGAAGCACTGTTAGACGAATTGCACGGTAAAGGTAAATTCAAAGAAGAAGAACCCGCACCTGCAGCTGCGCCCAAAGCAGCTGCGCCTAGCGGTGAAGAAATTACTGACGATGAGTTTGAAGCACTACTTGACCAACTACACGGTTCAGGACAAGGGCCTACAGCGCAAGGCTCTGAACCAGCAGCAAATACTCCGCCTGTAGATAAAAAAGCGACAGAAGCAATTCAGAAGGCTAAAGCAGAGCAATCTGCCGCTAGTACGCCAGCTAAATCAACGCCTGCCGCAAAAGCGCCAGCGCCTAGTCCAGCAGCTAAAAAGGCGCCAGAGCCTGCTAAAGCCGCGGCTAAGAAAGACGACAAAAAAGCAAACCCAACACCTCCTCAAGCAGAAACCACAGTACGTGTTGATACTAAGCGCCTAGACCAAATTATGAATATGGTCGGTGAGTTAGTATTGGTACGAAATCGTTTGCTGAGTTTAGGAATAAACAATGCCGACGAGAGTATGTCTAAGGCAATTGCTAACCTTGACGTGGTGACTGGCGATTTGCAGGGTGCGGTTATGAAAACCCGTATGCAGCCAATTAAGAAAGTGTTTGGCCGCTTCCCTCGCGTTGTTCGAGACTTAGCACGTAGTTTGAAAAAAGAAATCACCTTAGAGTTGGAAGGTGAAGAGACAGATTTAGATAAAAACCTGGTAGAAGCATTGGCCGATCCGTTGGTTCACTTAGTGAGAAACTCAGTGGATCATGGTATTGAAATGCCTGATGACCGTGCTGCTACAGGTAAAGCCCGAATGGGGACCGTGAGATTATCGGCTTCTCAAGAAGGTGATCATATCCTACTTACCATTGAAGATGACGGTAAGGGAATGGATGCTGAAAAACTAAAAGAGATTGCGATAAGTCGAGGTGTTTTAGATGCCGATGCGGCTGCGCGTATGTCTGATGTTGAAGCGTTCAATCTCATTTTTGCACCAGGTTTCTCTACAAAAACTGAGATAAGTGATATCTCGGGCCGTGGTGTAGGCATGGATGTGGTTAAAACAAAAATTAATCAGCTTAACGGTACCATTAATATTGATTCTCACCTTGGGAAAGGCACGCGACTCGATATTAAAGTTCCACTTACGCTTGCGATTTTACCGACCCTAATGATTGTGGTTGGCAAACAAACGTTCGCGTTACCGTTAGGTGCGGTCAACGAAATTATCAACATGGACATCAAGAAAACCAATACGGTTGATGGCCAATTAACCATGATAGTTCGTTCTAAAGCGATACCACTGTTCTTCCTTGGAGAATGGTTGATCCGTGGACCTAAAAATATAATCAAAGATAAAGGTCACGTCGTCGTGGTTCAAATAGGCACCCAGCAAGTTGGTTTTGTTGTTGATGCGCTAATAGGCCAAGAAGAAGTGGTGATAAAACCATTAGATGCCTTATTACAGGGAACGCCAGGTATGGCGGGAGCAACTATCACATCCGACGGTGGAATTGCACTCATCCTAGATGTTCCTAGCTTACTGAAGCGTTATGCTCGGAAGCCTTTAAAGTAATACGGCGGAACACATAGGAAATTTACATCCATGGTCTTTAAAGTCCTGGTCGTGGACGATTCTACTTTTTATCGTCGTCGAGTTCGTGAAATTCTCGACGACGATAGAGAACTTGAAGTTATTGGCGAAGCTCGTAACGGGCAAGATGCACTAGATAAAATAGATACACTGCTACCTGATGTAGTCACAATGGATGTGGAAATGCCGGTAATGGATGGCATTTCAGCGGTAAAGGCCATCATGGAAAAGCGGCCTGTGCCTATTTTGATGTTTTCGTCTCTAACGCATCATGGTGCACAAGCGACACTAGATGCGTTAGAAGCCGGTGCATTAGATTTTCTGCCAAAGAAATTCGAAGATATCGCCCAAGATCGTAAAGACGCAGCACGACTGCTCTGTACAAAAGTAAGATTAATTGCACGGCGTGGTGTTGGTATCAAACGCCCTGTATTGAAGCGTATTGAAAGTAGAAAGTTTCCTGATAACGCGCCAAAACCAGCGTTTTTCAAGAGTTCTAATCTACTGACTGGAAGAAAAGATGCCACGAGGCAGCCTACCGTTTCCTCGATTAAGGCTTCTGGTAAAAGGTATAAGTGTTTAGCAATTGGTGCATCTACGGGGGGGCCCGTGGCATTGCAGAAGATACTGGTAGCATTGCCTTCAGATTTTCCTTATCCAATTGTGTTGGTGCAACATATGCCTGGCACTTTTACTAACGCGTTTGCACAGCGGCTTAATTCTCATTGCAATATTGCGGTTAAAGAAGCTGAACATGGTGACATATTGAAACCAGGGTGCGCTTATTTAGCACCCGGTGGTAAACAAATGTTGATAGAGGGTTCAGGCTCTCATAAGAAAGTAGTAATTACCGACGCTAACCCGTCTGATAAAATAAATTATAAGCCGAGTGTTGATTTAACCTTCGGTTCGCTGGCCAAAGCTTATGGTGGCGATTTATTGGGTATTATATTAACTGGTATGGGCGCAGATGGGCGAGAAGGCTGCCGTTTGATGAAAGATAATGGTGCTACCATTTGGGCGCAAGATCAGGATTCATGTGTTGTTTATGGCATGCCTCAAGCAGTAGCTGTTGCAAACATATCGGTTAACAGTATTGATATAGATGACATGAGCAGCTGTATCTTAACCGAAATGAAATAGCTAAAGCGCAGCGGCAGTGTTGTCTGTGAATGAACAACAACCCAAGTAAATATAAGCTGGGAATTAAAACGATGAAGGTGTGGACAGTTGCAAACCAGAAAGGCGGAGTTGGTAAAACAACAACGACAGTAACCTTAGGTGGTTTGTTAGCTCAGCGCGGGAAACGGGTATTGATGGTTGATACCGACCCCCACGCCTCACTTAGTTACTATTTCGGCATAGACGCAGAGTTACTCAGTCAATCTGTCTACGACATTTTTATTAAGTCTTCTGATATCACTGCCGATATGGTCATGGACTGTTTGTGTCCCACTAAGCTAGATAATTTGTACGTTTTGCCCGCTACCATGGCGTTAGCCACACTAGACAGAACAATGGGTAGTGAGCAAGGGATGGGCTTGGTGCTAAAAAAAGCGCTGGCCAAAGTAGAGAATGAATTTGATGTTGTCATTATTGATTGCCCGCCGGTACTTGGTGTACTTATGGTCAACGCATTGGCAGCATGTAATAAAGTGATAGTGCCGACACAAACAGAGTATTTGGCGCTGAAAGGCTTGGACAGAATGATACGCACCATGGAAATAATGGGGCGCTCTCTGCAAAAGTCTTTTGACACTGTGATTATTCCTACTATGTTCGACAAGCGCACGAACGCGGCACTTGAATCAAGAAAGCGTTTAATGAGCGATTATGGAGAGCGGGTTTGGCAAGGTGTAATTCCCGTAGATACGCATTTTAGAGATGCGAGTTTAGTACAGTTGCCAATTTCCGCAGCATACCCGAAAACCCGAGGGGTAACGGCTTATAGCAAGTTACTTGAGGTTTTGGAGAAGTAAAGTTAGATGAGCAATCAAGGACCTTTTGCACGGGAAGACGTTGTAGAGGCTTATCTCGATAGCCTATTAAAAGAGCCAGATGATCCGGCAGACGTAACTGCGCGAACGGCAAAATTGCTTGAGCAGGCAGTACAAACGTTAGCCGAAGAAGCCACAATTGATGAAGCACCTGCCACTGAACAAATCGTGGTTGAAGAAGCCATCATTGAAGCCGTGTCATCTAGCACAGGCAAAGATGTCGAAGAAACTACGCAATACGAAAAAAGCGACTACAATGAAATAGATAATGAGACTGCTGAGTCAGTGCAAGCCTTTCCAGAAGAGGGGCAATCAGTAGAAAATGGATTGTTGGTCGACAGCCTCGAAAATAATTTTCAGGCATTGTTTTTTGAAGTGGCAGGGTTAACATTAGCGGTGCCATTGACCACCCTAGGTGGTATTCATCAGATTGAAAAGATAGGCCCTCTATTTGGGAAACCAGATTGGTTTATGGGGGTAATGATACATCGCGAAGAGAAGCTTAGCGTTGTAGATTCTGCAAGATGGGTCATGCCAGAAAAGTATGATGAGAGTCTCGCAGAGTCATTGAACTACCGATATCTTATTATGTTAGGGGATAGTTCGTGGGGATTGGCCAGTGAGAAACTGGTTAACACGGTCACCTTGGCAAAAGCTGACGTCAAATGGCGTGAGTCTACCGGTAAGCGTCCCTGGTTAGCGGGGATGGTTAAAGAGAAAATGTGCGCGTTAATTGACGTTAACGAATTAATATCTATGCTTAACAAAGGCTTAGGCAGTAACGACCAGACGCCGAGTATTGGGAGCCAGGTTCATGAGCGACGAAAGAACGAACAGTAATACCACCGACAGTAACGATGAAGTCCTTCAATGGGTGACATACCGCTTAGGTGAAGAAACATACGGTATTAACGTAATGCAAGTGCAAGAAGTATTGCGTTACACTGAAATTGCACCTGTACCCGGCGCACCTGACTACGTACTAGGTATCATTAACCTACGTGGTAATGTTGTTACGGTCATTGATACACGTGCGCGTTTTGGATTACCACCAACAGAGATAACGGATAATACCCGTATTGTGATCATCGAATCTGATGAGCAGGTCGTGGGTATACTTGTTGATAGCGTGGCTGAAGTGGTTTACCTTCGCTCGTCTGAAATTGACAGTGCGCCAAACGTGGGTACTGAAGAAAGTGCTAAGTTTATTCAAGGTGTTAGCAACCGAGACGGTGAGCTTCTTATCCTAGTCGATTTAAATAAACTTTTAAGTGACGATGAGTGGGATGAACTAAGTTCAATTTAATCAGCCAACACGTCTAAAGGGCAGGTAACTGGGTTATCTGCCTTTTTTATTTCCGTTTTATATAGCTACGAATTAAGGCTTCTTCGCATATGGATCTGCAGTTTATTGCTCCAACATTCAACGAACTTATATTGCTTGCGCTTGTATTAGCACTGGGTATTTTTGCAATATGGTTGACGTTTAAAGAGCGAAAAACACATGCGGCGTTAGTTGAACTGCAAGAGCTTGTAACGCGCAGAACCGATGACATGGATACCCAAATTCGAGATTTTGGTCATCAGCAAAATGAGGCGCAAACCCGAAGCCTCGTTGTTACTCGTCATCTTCAAGCCCTTCAAGAAAAACAAGACGATTTCGAAAATCAAATTCGCGAGTTAAAACTGCAAGATCCCTCTCTAAGGCTTTATCAGCGTGCTGCGGAATTAGTAAAGCAGGGCGCAAGTATGCAAGAAGTGATGGAAGCCTGTGATATCCCTCGTGCCGAAGCTGAAATGCTGTTTATGGTACACAAGCAATCCTCTTCCCAATAATGGTTTTCAACATCCGTTTAGACGTCTAGACGTAAAGATGTTGACATCTGTGTGGTAATTGCCACAATACAGTCATAGTAATTTATGACTGGAGCCTTCTATGCCAATTCGTATACCAGAACAACTGCCTGCGCAGAATGTGTTGTTGGGCGAAAATATCTTCACCATGGAGAGCAATAGGGCGGCGAATCAGGATATACGTCCTCTTAAAGTGGGTATCTTAAACTTGATGCCTAATAAAATTGAGACTGAAGTACAGCTGTTGAGGTTACTCTCCAATACGCCATTACAAATTGATGTGGATTTTATTCGCATCGATAGTCAGGCGCCCAAAAATACCCCACAGTCTCACATGGATGCTTTCTACCACGACTTTTCGCAAGTGGCAGACAAAAAGTACGATGGGCTTATCGTGACTGGCGCACCTCTAGCTTTACTAAAATACGAAGACGTAAAGTACTGGGATACTATGACCACCATTTTAGAGTGGGCACAGCGTCACGTTAACTCCACTCTATATTTATGTTGGGCTGCACATGCTGCCATGTATCATTTTTATAACTTTACTCGCACGCTGCGCAAAGAAAAATTTTCAGGTGTGTTCGAGCACAAAGTAAACGACCCACATAATGAATTATTACGTGGCTTCGATCCCGTATTCTATGCGCCTCATTCTCGTTATGGGCATATCGATACCGCGAATTATAATAGTGTAGATGGACTGCATGTGGTGGCAGAATCTGAAGAAGTAGGCGCCTATATTGTTGCCTCAGAAGACAAGCGCATGGTTTTCGTTACAGGGCATCCAGAATATGATGCTGATACCCTTAAAGATGAATATTTTAGGGACGTCAAAGCCGGGCAAACCCCCGCCATACCAAAAAATTATTTTACGGATAACGACCCGAACAAATCGCCTATCGTTAGATGGCGCTCCCACGGGAGTCTGTTCTTCACAAACTGGTTAAACTACTATGTTTACCAAACAACGCCGTATGACTTAAATCAGTTAGCTGAAAAATCACAGCCAAAGAGGTAACGCGTGAGTCAACATCAAGTTTCTAGCGCGCAAGCAACACTGCTAAGCGCTGCACAACAACGTATTCTCGTATTAGATGGCGCGATGGGCACCATGATCCAGCAACACAAGCTGGAAGAAGAAGATTACCGTGGCACCCAGTTTGCGGACTGGCATTGTGACGTAAAAGGTAATAACGACCTTTTGGCTGTTACACAGCCAGATATTATTTACCAAATTCATTGCGACTACTTTGAAGCCGGTGCTGACATTGTTGAAACCAACACCTTTAACGCTACTACTATTGCTATGGCCGATTACGACATGCAAGCGCAATCAAGAGAGATCAACATTGCCGCTGCTAAATTAGCCAGAAAAGCCGCCGATGAGTTCACTGCAAAAACGCCAGGCAAGCCCAGGTTTGTAGCAGGTGTTCTAGGTCCAACAAATCGTACTGCTTCTATCTCTCCCGATGTTAACGACCCAGGTAAGCGCAATGTGACTTTCGATGCCTTAGTAGAAGCTTACACAGAGTCTACTGAAGCGTTAATTGAAGGCGGCGTAGACTTGATTATGCTTGAAACTATTTTCGATACGCTAAATGCTAAAGCGGCTGCTTTTGCCGTGGAAACCGTGTTCGAAAAACTAGGTAAGCATTTGCCTGTAATGATTTCAGGCACCATCACCGATGCTTCAGGCAGAACGCTTTCAGGCCAAACCTCTGAAGCTTTTTATTATTCAATGCGCCACATTAGTCCATTTTCGTTTGGCTTGAATTGCGCGTTAGGGCCAGACTTGTTGCGCCAATATGTCGAAGAAGTCTCAACGATCAGCGAGTGTCTAGTATCTGCTCACCCGAATGCGGGTTTACCCAACGAGTTTGGCGAATACGATTTAGAGGCGCCTGAAATGGCCGAACATATCAAAGAATGGGCAGAATCTGGTTTAGTGAATATTGTGGGTGGCTGCTGTGGCAGTACGCCAGAACATATTCGTGCTATTGCCGATGCGGTAAGCAGCGTAGCACCAAGAACGGTGCCTAAGTTCGAACCTAAAATGCGTTTGTCTGGCCTTGAGCCGTTTGTACACTAGGAGGCAGCGTGAGCGCACAATTTTCTACATTTATTAATATTGGTGAGCGTACTAACGTAACTGGTTCAGCACGCTTCAAACGTCTTATTCTTGAAGGCGATTATGAAACCGCCCTTGATGTTGCCCGCCAGCAAGTGGAAAGTGGCGCGCAAATTATCGATATCAATATGGACGAGGCCATGCTTGATTCCAAGCAGGCCATGGTTACCTTTTTGAACTTAATTGCATCTGAGCCTGATATCAGTCGGGTGCCTATTATGATTGACTCATCAAAATGGGAAGTGATTGAAGCCGGACTTAAATGTGTGCAAGGCAAGGCGATTGTAAACTCAATCAGCCTTAAAGAAGGTGAAGAAAGCTTTCTTGCCCAAGCACAGAAAATTAAACGTTATGGTGCCGCCACGGTAGTGATGGCGTTTGATGAAACGGGGCAGGCCGACACACAAGCACGTAAAGTTGAGATATGCCAGCGCAGCTATAAACTGCTGACAGAATCTATCGGTTTTCCGCCAGAAGACATTATCTTCGATCCGAATATTTTTGCGGTAGCAACGGGTATAGAAGAACACGATAACTACGCCGTAGATTTTATTGAAGCCACGCGAAAAATTCGTGAGCTTTGCCCTTATGCGCACATCTCGGGCGGCCTTTCTAACATATCGTTCTCGTTTAGAGGCAATAACCCTGTGCGTGAAGCGATGCATTCGGTGTTTTTATATCATGCTATTCGTGCCGGTATGGATATGGCCATCGTAAATGCGGGACAGCTTGAAGTTTATGATGAAATACCAAAAGAACTTCGTGAAGCGGTAGAAGATGTCATTCTAAATCGTCGTAGCGACTCTACTGAGCGTTTGCTCGATATCGCCCCCAACTATCAAGGCGACGGCAAAGCAGCGGCAAAAGAAGATTTAAGCTGGCGAGAGCAAGACGTTAATAAGCGTTTGGCCCATGCACTTGTTAAAGGCATTACCGATTACATCATTGATGATACAGAAGAAGCCCGCCTGCAAGCCGAGCGTCCGCTACATGTAATTGAAGGGCCGTTAATGGACGGCATGAATATTGTTGGTGACTTGTTTGGCGAAGGTAAGATGTTCTTGCCTCAAGTTGTAAAGTCGGCGAGGGTAATGAAAAAAGCCGTAGCCCACTTACAGCCTTACATTGAAGCTGAAAAATCCGATGGCACCAAAAGCAATGGCAAGATATTGCTTGCCACCGTGAAAGGCGACGTTCACGACATTGGTAAAAACATTGTAGGGGTTGTATTGCAGTGTAATAACTTTGAAGTGATAGATCTCGGTGTCATGGTACCCGCTGCTACTATCTTGCAAGTGGCGAAAGATGAAAATGTGGACATGATTGGCCTCTCAGGCCTTATTACCCCTTCACTTGATGAAATGGTGCATGTGGCAAAAGAGATGGAGCGGCAAGGTTTCGATTTACCACTATTAATTGGCGGTGCCACTACTTCCAAAGCACACACAGCGGTGAAGATAGAACAAAACTATCATGCCCCTGTGGTGTATGTACCTAATGCGAGTCGTGCAGTTGGCGTGTGTCAAAAGCTGCTTAACCGTGGCTCTCGAGATATTTACGCCGAAGAACTGGCAAAAGAATACGACAAAGTACGTGAGCAACATGCCCGTAAGAAGCCGCGTAGTAAGCCTATTACTCTAGCCCAAGCACGCGCCAATGCGTTCAACCCAGATTTTACAGAAGCACCCGTAACACCTAAGAAATTAGGGGTAACACCGGTGGATGTAGATATAGCTACCTTACGCCCTTATATCGATTGGACACCGTTCTTCCTGACTTGGTCCTTGGCCGGCAAGTACCCACGAATTCTAGATGATGAAGTGGTAGGGGAAGAAGCAAAGTCCTTATTTGCCGATGCAAACGAGATGCTAGATAACATTATCGCTAATAATTCATTAGCCGCTAAAGGTGTTATTGGGTTATTTCCTGCCAATAGGGTAGATGATGATATTGAAGTGTATACCGATGAGTCCCGCTCAGAAGTACAAGGCGTAGCGCATCATCTTCGCCAGCAAACCTTAAAAGATAAATTCGCTAACTATTGCTTAGCCGATTATATTGCAGAGAAATCATCAGGTATTAATGATTATATCGGTGCTTTCGCGGTGACAGGCGGAATAGGTGAAGATGAGCTAGCCGATAGCTTCATTAAAGCTGGTGATGACTACAACGGTATTATGGTGAAAGCCGTGGCCGATAGGTTAGCCGAAGCATTTGCCGAATACCTTCACGAACAAGTACGTAAAGTATATTGGGGCTACGCCGAAAGTGAAAACTTAACCAATGACGACCTTATTCGTGAAAAATACCAAGGTATTCGACCTGCGCCAGGTTATGCAGCGTGCCCTGAGCATTCTGAAAAGCAGCTTATTTGGGATTTATTATCGGCAGAGCAACATACTGGTATGAAGCTTACTGAAAGCTATGCCATGTGGCCAGGTGCGGCGGTATCAGGTTGGTATTTCTCCCACCCTCAAAGCAAATATTTTGCCGTGGCTAAAATTCAAAAAGACCAAGTAGAAGACTATGCCGCCCGTAAAGGTTGGACATTGGAAGAAGCTGAGAAATGGTTGGGGCCTAATTTACATGACTGAGTCGTTCTCAAAGCCGTTTAGCCAAGCGTGCGAAAATAACAAAGCGCCGATTTTAGCTGTGCTAAATCGTACGTTTGCTAATTGTAAGGGTGTGTTAGAAATTGGCAGCGGTACGGGGCAGCATGCCGTTTATTTTGCTGAAAACTTGCCACATTTACAATGGCATTGTAGTGACCAACCTGACTACCATGAGGGTATCGCAGCATGGTTGAAAGATGCTGCGTTACCCAATGTCTCAAAGCCAGTGGCATTAACCATAGGCAAAGACAGCTTTCCATCACTCGCAGTTCAAGGTATTTACAGTGCTAATACCGCTCACATCATGCAGCGTCATGAAGCTGAGCTGTTGATGAAATTGGTAAGTGAATACTTACCTTCAGGCGGTGTTTTCTGCCAATACGGCCCCTTTACTATTGGCGGCGAATTTTCATCTGAAAGTAACAGATCATTCCATGAATCACTTATTGAACGAGGATATGGCGGCTATCGTGATATCAGCGAGCTAACTGGGTGGAGCCAAGACTTAGTATTACGGGAAATTCATAAGATGCCCGCAAACAATTTATTGCTGGAATGGCATAAACCCTAGAGGTCTTTTAGTAATCTGAGTAGCCATGGTAAATGCAGGTCATCATGGCTGTTGAGGCCACTCAGCATAGTGGCGTATCTATAGGGTTAAATGGATGGATAGGGCGATTTAAAATGTAAACACGGCTATCTGTTCATTTAGGCAATACGGTAGCCTTGGCTAACGAGATAAATTCGTCAACAAACCCAATTGGGTCAACCTCTTTTCGGTGACCCAAATATAAGGTTTTCTGTAAGCCCTTTTCACCTAAGGGCTTATACGTTAACACATCAGATTCTTTCGCTTCATCAACCAGCCATTTAGGCAGCGCAGTAACACCGCGCCCAGCTGCCACCATTTGCAAAATAATTTCTGTGGTTTCAATAGTTCTATGTTGTTTTACGCTTGCACCAGCAGGGGTAAGAAAGCCTGAAAAAATATCTAGTCTATTGGTTTCTACCGGATAGGTGATCACCACTTCATTGGCTAATTGCGAAGGCTTGATATAGGCGTATTCAGCCAACGGATGCTCATTGTGCATAACTAACACTTGTTCGTAATCTAATACGCCGGTGTAATTAATCGCGTCTACATGTAATGGGTCAGGGGTGAGGAGTAAATCGATATCGTAGCCATGTAAGGCTTGTAAGCCACCGAACGAAAATGCTCGTCTTACATCAACGTCTACATCGGGGAAGGCTTTTAAAAAAGGCGCAACCACTTTTAGCAACCATTCGAAACAAGGGTGACATTCCATCCCAATACGCAATATACCTTGCTTCCCTTCTGCCATACGGCGAAGCTGAGCCTCAGTATGTTCAAACTGAGGCAGCACCCGTTGAGATAACCCAACCAAGCTTTTACCTGCTTGAGTCAACACTAATGTTCGACCTTCTTTTTGCCAAAGCGGTAAAGAAAAGCTAGCTTCTAGTTTTTTCATCGAATGACTAAGTGCAGACTGAGTAACAAACAAGGACTTGGCTGCTTCCGTCATGGTGCCGTGTTTATGGATAGCGTTAATAATTTTAAGATGCTGACGTTCAATCATAATTTATGAAAGTTGCTCATGTATTAACGTAAATATACCATTATTTTTAATCAATTTTGTCATGCTAATTAGCTAAATTGCGATAAGTGTAGAAACGTAAATACGTAATTAACCGTGAATGACATCCACGGCAGTTGAAAGTCGATTACCTATAATATCTCTTATCACAGAGGTAATTTCCCTGAAGGTTTTGCGTCCAGGTGCGGTATTTCTCCATGCTAAGGAGTGCTGTCTTTCAATGGGCATACCTTCTATTTCACAAACATGAAGTGCCTCAGGGTGATGCAACTCTGAATGTATATATAGCCCAGGTAAAAATGCTACCCCCATACCCATTACTACCATTTGTCGCAGTGTATCTAAGCTTGTTCCTTCATAGTCCCGTTGCAGGTTTGCGCCAATCTCGTCGCAAATATGTTGCACTTGATGATGAAAATGGTGTCTATCTTCTAATGTGAGTACTTTTTCCCCGGCAATTTGTTCAGGGCGAACAAAGGCATTCCCTGCAAGGTGATGATCGGAGGGAACAACAAATTTAAGGGGTTCGTTAAATAACGGCTCCGTAATTAGCTGCGAATATTCACTGGAAAGTGGTGAGATAATTAAATCGTACTCGCCATGCAGCAATCCATGTTGTAGTGCCTGCGGTGCAGCTTCTCGCACGTAGAAACGAAGTCCCGGCTTGCGCTGATGTAGTTCAGGCAAAATATGGGGCAACAAATAAGGGCCAAGAGTAGGGGGAATTCCAAGGCGGAAAGTAACCACTTCACCTTCAGCCAGATCCCGTGCAATTTCATTAAAACGGTGATTCGCTTGAAGTACTTCTTCGGCGGCTTCGAAAAGTGCTTTGCCTTGAGGCGATAATAAGGTGCCAGTTCGTGAACGTTCAAATAATATTAAGTCCAAACTCGCTTCGAGGGTATTAATTTGACTCGTTAAAGTAGGCTGACTAATACCTAAGCTTGTGGCCGCTTGTCGAAAGCTTAAGTATTTAGCTACGGCAACAAAATAACGAATTTGGTTAATTGATGGAGTTTTACCGTTCAGTAACATGGTGATTACGTCGCCTTAATTTTATAATTTAAAAAGCGTGATAGCTAGGAGCTATCACGAACTAGTATATTAAACTATTAATCTATCAGGCGACACTGGCGTAGACAGTAAAAGACAATAATTATTATTTAATGGAGAAATTTATGGATCACGTAATTTCGGGTGTTGCTAAATTCCAAAAGGAAGTTTACCCAGGAAAAAAAGCGGCTTTCCAAAAGCTGGCTAATGGTCAGAACCCAGAAGTGCTTTTCATCACGTGTTCAGACTCTCGCATCGATCCTAACTTGGTGACGCAAACCGAACCAGGCGAACTGTTTATCTGTCGTAACGCAGGCAACATCGTGCCTCCGCATAGTAACCAAACGGGTGGTATGACTGCCTCAATCGAATTTGCAGTTGCTGCGCTGGGCGTTACGCATATCGTTGTTTGTGGTCACACAGATTGTGGCGCAATGAAAGGCGCTTTAAAGCCTGAAGGGCTTGCTTCATTGCCTCATGTTAAAGAGTGGCTAGGCCATTGTCGCGCTGCGACTGAAGTTGTTAAAGAACGTAGTGGTTGTTCTGAACTAACCCACGATCATTTAGAAGATGTAACAAAAGAAAACGTGGTACAGCAAATTCAGCATTTACGTACACATCCTGCTGTTGCTGCAAAAATTGCGAACAAACAAGTTACTCTTCATGGTTGGGTTTATAATATAGGTAGTGGCGAAGTGTTGTGCTACAACAGCGAGTCTGGTGAGTTTGAGGTAATGGATCAATCTCACGCAGAAGCGCAGCTTACACGCTAAGCTCTTTTGCGCGTTGAGAACTTAGGAAACATTCCATGTTTAAGTTAAATGTAAGTAATTTACGTGGTGACATCACCGGTGGTTTAACCGCCGGTATTGTCGCTTTACCGCTAGCCTTGGCGCTAGGGGTAGCCTCAGGACTTGGCCCAATGGCCGGTCTTTATGGCGCCATAGCGGTGGGTTTCTTCGCCGCGTTGTTTGGTGGTACGCCGTCACAAATTTCTGGGCCAACTGGGCCTATGGTGGTGGTATTAGCCGGTTTGTTTGCTAGCCTATCTGGTGATGCAAGCTTGATCTTTACCGCTGTTATACTTGCTGGTATTTTTCAAATTATTTTCGGCTTTTTGAAGGTTGGAGAATATATCCGCCTAGTACCATACCCTGTTATATCGGGCTTTATGTCTGGTATAGGTGCAATTATTATTATTCTACAATTAGGTCGTCTTTTAGGTCATGAGCCTCCAGGCGGCACTATTGGTGCATTAAGCTATTTACCAACTGCCCTTGCAGATATTAATTTTGCCACCCTAGGTTTAGGTATCGGTACATTAATTATTGCCTACAAATGGCCAGCATCACTAGGTAAATATGTACCGGGTGCGCTAGCAGCACTTATCATTGGTACTCTTGCAAGCTTGGCGTTATCGGTGCCTATTCTAGGTCAAATCCCAACGGGTTTACCAAGCATCCAAATGCCAGTGTTCGAGCAGGGTACAGCATTATTAATTTTAGAAGCTGCCTTTATTCTTGCGGTATTAGGTGCCATCGATAGTTTGTTGACATCATTGGTAGCCGACAACATGACTCGTACACGTCACGATAGTAATAGAGAACTAATCGGTCAGGGTATTGGTAACACTGTAGCTGGATTCATTGGTGGTATTGCTGGTGCAGGCGCGACCATGCGAACAGTTGTGAATATTCGTAGCGGTGGTAAAGACCGTATTTCGGGTATGGTACACGCATTGGTATTACTTGCGATTGTGTTGGGTCTTAGCCCGCTTGCGGCGAAAATTCCTCATGCTGTACTAGCTGGTATTTTGGTAAAAGTGGGTTTAGATATTATCGATTGGAGCTACCTAAAGCGTGCTCACAAAGGCCCTCGCTGGGACTTCGGTCTGATGATTTTAGTACTTGCACTTACTGTGTTTGTAGATCTTATCACTGCTGTGGGTGTAGGTGTGGTATTCGCTGCGTTAGCTTACGTCCGTCAAGTTGCTCAGTTGCAACTTGAAGAGCTTCGTAAAATTCCTGAGTCGCTTAACGATCCTGAAGAGAATGCGTTACTTGAGTCGCTTAGAGGTAAAGTATCTATCTTTAGCTTTGGCGGTCCGTTAAGTTTTGGTGCCGCTGCTGATGTTGGTCACCATGTACGAGACAACGTAAAAGCCGGTTCTAAGGTGATGATACTAGACTTCACTCGTGTGCCTACTGTGGATGTGTCTGCGGCAATGGCGGTAGAAACAGTAACTGTGGATGCTATGGCGGCAGGTAGGCAGCTAGTGATTTGCGGTGCTAACGCTGCGGTGAACGAAGTGCTAGAAAGTATCTGTGTTAACCATCCAGGTATCGTTATTTACGATAACTTGCACGATGCATTGCTTTATGCGAAAAAAAAAGTGACGGAAACACCGAATCAAGAAGTTAATTTTAACGCTGTATCGCAATCTTAACCTTTTGATAATTTAGTGTATTTAATAAAGGCCCTTCTCGAGAAGGGCCTTTTTTTTGTGCTTTTTCATAATCTGTCATTTTTTATTAATTGAATGTTCAATTTAACTTAACGTAACTGTCACATCCGCTTTTTAAGCTGATTGGGTGAAAAATACTCAAACTATTAAAAAGGGAAACATACACATGACGCGTTACCATCTTATTGCACTTAGTGTACTTGCCGGATTATCAGGTATTTCAAATAGCCATGCAGAAGCTATTGCCGAAGATAAATCTAATGAAATAGAAGAAATTACTGTTGTTGGGCGAAGTGTGTCATACGCGAATAACGCGGCTTCTGACGACATGCAAAAACAACAAGCTAATTTAAGTAGTGTGCTTGCCGTGGTAGATAACTTACCGGGTGTGTTAATTAACGAAGGTGATACCTTTGGGGCCGATGATTGGTCTACTTCTATTGTTATTCGTGGCTTTCAAGTTAACCTTAACGAACAGCAAATCGGTATGACGGTAGATGGCATTGCCAATGGCAACTCGAACTACGGCGGCGGTGCTAAAGCAAACCGTTATATTGATACCGAAAATTTACAAACTATCGAAGTTTCACAAGGTACGTCTGATATTGCTTCTCGCTCTCATGAAGCGCTAGGCGGTACGCTAAACTTTACTACTATCAACCCGAGCGATGAAGAAGGGGTTGTCGCGAGCGTGACGGCGGGGGAGTTTGATGCATCTAAGTATTATGTGCGTTATGACACTGGCGAAATCTTAAAAGATACGTACGCGTGGATCAGCCTTTCTACGCAAGAAAGCAGCGACTTTATGGATCAAGTGGCTGAAAATACCCGTGATCACCTGGCGTTGAAAATAACCTCTATGGTGGAAGACGTTGCGCTAACGGGCTATGTCTCGTATGACGATACCCATGAAGAAAACTACCAACGTATATATAGCCTAGAGCAATATGCACAAAATCCAGACTGGGATCAGCTCACCAGTGAATGGACTGGCATTCCTTACCAAGACCAATCTTATCGTCGTGGCTGGTCTACCTTACGTGAAAATCTATTAGCTTACTTAAAAGCAGAGTTTTCTATTGGCGCGGTCGATATGTCGACAAGTGTCTATTATCACGAAAACGAAGGACGTGGGGATTGGGTACCACCGTATCTTGTAGACGTAAAAGATGACGGCGCTGATGGCCACTCAGAGTTGGTCAACGGAAACACGGTTTACGGTGGTAGTGCACTTGGCAATATCTACTTTGTGGACCGCGATGGTATGCAACTTTCTCCTATTGCTGGCTGTGCAAGTTCAATTACCTTCCCTTATGGCGGTGCAGGGGCCGAGTACGACCCAAGCTGTCACGAACAAGGTGCAATTCCAGTTGGCTCATACCGACATACACATTACAACAAAGAGCGTATTGGCTTTAATGCCGATGGTATCTGGTACGCCAAGTTAGGTGAGTTCGATAATACGCTTCGCTTTGGATTGTGGTGGGAAGATTATGAGCGTGATGAGTACCGAGATTGGCACAAAATCACCGATTCAGCGATTGGTTACAATTTTAATAACTCGCCTTACTGGGTGCAGTATGATCGCAGTTTCCCTATTGATACCTTAATGTATTACGTTGAAGACGAAATTGATTTTGGAATAGCGAAAGTACGTCTAGGCGCTAAGCGCTTTAATGTTGATATTGCAAAAAATGATAACTTCGACAGCGCCAATAACCTTGAAGTTAATTCTGATTCAGACACGTTGTTTTCTGCTGGTTTTGTAGCGCCTATCGCAATAGATGGGTTGGAACTCTTCGCTGGCTACGGTGAAAACTTTGCATCAATAAAAGACGCACAACTTGAGCGCGACGATACGGATTTACGCTTTATTGAACCAGAAACTGCAGAGAACATTGATGTAGGTCTACGTTACTCAAGCGCTAAGTTCAATGCCAATATTACTTACTACACCATTGAGTTTAATAACCGCATTCAATTCACCAGTAATGAAACTGCTAGCGGTATAGACTTTTTAGAAGCTGCGGCAGGTGGATATCGAAATGTAGGCGGGATTGAATCTAGCGGTTTTGAAATGTCTGCTGACTTTGCGATTACCGACAACCTCACTGTCTTTACCTCGCTTACATTAAGTGAATCGGAATACATTGAAACCATTGGTGGCACAGGTACTCAGTACGATTCACTAGCAAGTGCCCAAGCCGCTATTGACGATGCAACTAATGCTGAAGCGTCGTTAGTGGCGGTGAAAGGGAATACGGTTATTGGTACACCAGATACCATGGCAGTTATCAGCCTTGACTGGAGTAAAAACAATTATTTTGCAGGTATATCGACAAAGTATGTCGACTCTCGTTTCATCGATATTTACAATACTGCTGAAGTAGATGACTATTTGGTTAGCGACCTTTATATTGGTGGATACATCAGCAATATAGGTCAAGGCATGGAAGAGCTTGAAGTGCGCCTAACTGTAAATAACCTGCTAGATGAAGACTATGCGTCTACCATTGCCCCTAATGCATTTTGGATTGGTGCGCCACGAGCGGTCGCCATTAATGCACGTTTAACGTTTTAATTCACTGTAATTTAGGTCGCTGTGACATAGGCATATGTTGCAGCGACTCATACGGTATGGAGCAGTTACATGCCTAAAGTAGGAATGGAGCCCATTCGAAAGCAGCAGCTAATCGATGCCACTTTGGTGGTCATAGCTGAACACGGGTTTCACAGCGCCACAATTAGTTTAATTAGTAAACAAGCGGGTCTTTCAACCGGTATTATTAGCCATTATTTTGGTGATAAACAGGGGCTGATTGAAGCTGCTATGCGATATTTGTTAGAAAAGTTGAAACTGCAGGGTGATTTTAGCAGCCATATAGATCGCTTAGACGCCATTATTGAAAGCAATTTCTCCGGTGAACAGCAAGAATCCTCAGCCACCAATACATGGTTGAATTTTTGGGCGTTATCACTGCACAACAAAGGCTTACACCGTCTTCAACGAATAAACCACAAACGGTTAGAAAGTAACTTAACTTATAGTTTTGCAAACCTTATTCCTAGGGAGCATGCCAAAGAGGCTGCGTTGTCTACCGCAGCTATGATAGATGGTTTTTGGTTACGCAATGCCCTTGAAGGTGAAAAGCAAAATAATAAGGAAAATGTAATTAGGACGAGTAACGCAGTGAAGCGTTATGTACGATTGGTAGTATCACAATATCAATAAAAGCGGCGTGGTAGCAGGGAATATGACATTAAATGCCTTCAATCATAAATGCTGCAAATACATATACTGTCATCAAAGAAGCCCACACGGACAAAGCGTCCGCATGGGTATCCACTAACATTACCAAATACGAACTCGTTCTTCTGGCGGAAGATACAAATCATCGCCAGGTTGCACGTTAAAGGCTTCATACCAAGCATCGTGGTTTCGTGGTGCTTGCGCACGGTAGCGTCCCGGTGCATGTGTTCCACCACGTAACTGGTTCAACATACTCTCTTCGGTCCGCTTTTCACGCCACACTTGCGCCCATGCAAGGAAGAAACGCTGATCGCCAGTTAGGCCATCAATAACCGGTGCTTCTTCACCATTTAAGCTTAGTTTGTAAGCGTGATAAGCCATAGACAAACCACCTACATCACCAATGTTTTCGCCTAAGCTGTTACGACCATTAACGAAGTTACCTTCAATCGGCTCGTATTGATTGTATTGCTCGGCCAGCATATTGGCTTTTTTCTCAAACGCAGCGCGGTCTTCGTCAGTCCACCAGTTACGCTGAATACCCTTGGCATCAGACTTAGAACCCTGATCGTCAAAACCGTGGCCCATTTCATGACCTATAACCGCGCCAATTGCGCCATAATTTACTGCGGCATCAGCATTAGGATCGAAAAACGGTGGTTGGAGGATAGCAGCAGGGAATACAATTTCGTTAAACGAACTGTTGTAATACGCGTTAACACGTTGTGGCGTCATGCCCCAACGCTCACGGTCGGTTTTTTCTAGCTCTTTCGCAATACCTTCAGCTTTGAAAAACTCTCTAAGATTACGCACGTTTCCTAGCAAGTCATCACTGTTGATAGTTAACCCGTCGAAAGATTGCCATTTGTCTGGGTAGCCAATCTTAGGGCGAAACGCCATCAGCTTTTCTTTCGCATTAACTTTGGTGTCTTCACTCATCCAATCTAGGTTATCGATACGTTCGTTCAGTGCCGTGCGTAAATTTTCAACCAGCTCGGCCATTTGTGCTTTCGAACTTTCAGGGAAGTACTCAGTAACGTATATCTTACCAATGGCAAACCCTAAAGATTCAGTACCAGCCATTTGGCTTACGGCACGCTTCCAGCGAGGGCGAGGCTCCTGCTGACCACTCAACGTGGTGCCATAGAAATCAAAGTTGGCTAAATAAACATCTTCTGATAGTAAGCCAGCGTTGTTTTTAATGGTGTGGTAAGTCAGGTAAGCCTTCCAATCATCTAGGCTAGTTTCATTGATAATATCAATGACATCATTAATGGGTTCAGGTTGGGTGATATTAAGTTCAGGGGCTTTAAAGCCGGTTTGTGCTAGAAAAGTGTCCCAATCAAATTGAGGATAAGCATCGGTAAGTTTGCTGCGTTCAATTTGGTTCAATGTAAGGTCGCGGTCGCGGCGTTTTTCACGAGGCCACTGAATGTTTGCTATTTCGGTTTCAAGTTGAAGAATGGTGGCAGCTTCCTCTGCGGCATTTTCAACGCCTGCAAAGTTTAACATCTGTTCAATGTGGGCAAGGTAAGCTTCACGAATTTTTACGAACCTTTCGTGATCGCTAATGTAGTAATCGCGATCGGGTAAGCTAAGACCGCCAACACCAACGCTAAGCTGGTACTCATTGGGATCTAAACGGTTGTACCACATGCCAGTATCAATAGGAGAGCTAGCACCGGTGAGCCAACTTTTTCCAAATACTTCGGTTAAATCTTTGGTTGAAGCAATAGCATCAATAGACGACAACACATCAGAAATAGGTGTAAGGCCTTTTTCATTAAGGGTTTCTACGTCCATAAAAGACACAAAGAAATCATGAACAAGCTGCTCATCAGCATTCAAGTTTTCTTTTTCCATTAACCCGTCAATAATATTTTTAACCTGCTCTTCACTGCGCTCGGCTAGGGCTGTAAATGCACCAAATCGGGTTTTATCAGCAGGAAGCTCGTAATTGTCGTACCAGGTACCGCCAGCGTACATGAAGAAGTCATCACCAGGTTTAACCGCTTCGTTCCGGGCAGTTAAATCTACGCCAAATGAACCGAGTTCAGCCTGACCCATTTCTTCTTCCATTGCCATCTTGTCAGCTGCTTGTTGTTTATTTTGTTCTGGTTGACCACAGCCTGCTAAGCCCAACGAAGCTGCTATGGCTAGCGCGAGTAGTTTTTGTTTCATATCGTTTTCTCATTATGATTATTCACCGCTAATAAAGGATTAGGGGTGTTTGTCGTTTTTAGGGTAGGTGTTATATCGTTATTAAAAGGTAAAACATCTTGGGCCTGATTGAAATACGCCACAATATGTTCTGATTCTTGTTGTAAAAATGACGCTACAGCATCATGAAAGGGGGCCGCAAATAGTTGGTGTTGCGATTGGCAGTAAATAGGTTCAAAACCACGAAGAATTTTGTGTTCGCCTTGGGTGCCAGGGTTAAAAAGTGGAAGCTTTTTTTCAATCGCAAAAGCAATACCTTCAAAATAGCAGCAGGCAAAATGCAACCCGCTGACTTCCTCAAGTGCGCCCCAATATCTGCCATATAAGCCAGTATCATCAAAAAAGAACAAAGCGCTGGCTATAGGAGAGTCATGTTTGTATGCAGTGACAATAAGCATGTTCTTGGCCATGGTATCGCGCAACTGTCTAAAAAAATCCTCATTTAAATAGCCAGTATGCCCGCTGCGCTTTAAATATGTTGCTTGATAGCACTGCAAGAAAAAGTCGAGCACCTCATCGGTTATTTCACTGCCGGTTAAATGACGGTAATGAATGCCTTGTTCAACAAGCTTTCGTTGTGTTTTTTTCATATCTCGACGCTTACGGGATGTTAGCGCATTTAGAAAGCTGTCAAAACTGTCGTATTGGTAGTTGTGCCATTGAAATTGAACGGCGTAGCGGGTGAGCAAGCCTGAATGATTACCGAGAAACCCTTGAGTGCGGGCATTGGTAAAGAGCCAATGACAGGAAGAGACGGCTTCTTCGCCCATGGACTGTACGGTTTGAGAAATAAGGGCTAAAAGCGTGTCACTAAACGGCGCCTTTTCATGCGTTAGAATTCGCGAACCAGAGACCGGCGTAAAAGGAATAGCAGCAACCCATTTCGGATAATAAGGAATACCATGCTGGTGATATGCATTTGCCCACGAATGGTCGAATACATATTCGCCGTAACTATGCGTTTTTAAATAGCCGGGAATAATGGCTATTACTGCGCTTTCATCAGACGAAGGGCACGCATCCTTGTTAATAGCGGCTTGGTCGGTCGCGGGCGCTTGTTCAATGACAAGATGTTGCGGGAACCAGCCTGACGCTTCATCGCAGCACGCACTTTGTTCTAACGCATTTAAAAAGTCGTAACGTAAAAATGGGCCTTCGCCTTCGGCAAGCATATCCCATGTAGCTTGGGGAACATCCGACACCGCATCGACAACTTTTACCTTATATTCCATGCTTACGTTTACTTTATTCACTTTCGTTCAACGACGCTAAAGATTACCATTAATAGTAATATAACGAGATTGAAAAGTATTTTAAGAAGGTTTCGATTAATAAAATGTCAGAATTTGACAGAAAATTCATTACCGACGCGATTACCCGCATGCTTGCACGACGAGAGCATAGCTTTTCAGAGATTTGCCGCAAGCTTTCACAAAAAGGCATCGAAAGTGAGGCTTTTATGCCTGTACTGGAAGCCTTTCGGGAGGCGGATATCCAAAGTGACGATCGCTTCGCTGAAAGTCGCGCACGCGCTTTGTACATGAAGGGCTCTGGCCCTAGAAAAATTAAACTCGATTTGCAGCAATACGGGGTGGATGAACTTGCCGCTGAACGGGCCCTTGATGAAATAGAGCCTGACTGGTTTGAAAAAGCGAAATGGGTTAAAGAAAAAAAGTTTGGCCCCTTCAAAGAAACTGATTTTAAATTACTGATGAAGCAAAAGCAGTTTCTTCAATATCGTGGTTTTTACAGCGAACATATTGAATATGCCGTCAAGGGTGAATAAAAATCGCATAAAATTCATTTATGCCCTTTATAACGGGTATAAAAGGGCTTATTTATACTGCTAGAGCAGGCTATGGGCTTAACAAAAAAGCGCTAACCATGGTATTGTTGCGCACATCCGTGCGAGGGCATGAAATGCATAAACAACTAGGCGGTTATTAAAAAGGTTAATCTTAGAATGGTTAATCTAACGATTAATCGGCTAGTGGCATCAATCCCGCACATTCTCATTCAATGTATTAAGGAAGTTAGGTTTTCAATGACATTATCAACTGCTGACTTACGCCAAAAGTTTAAAGATTATTTTCAGAGTCATGGTCACCAGCCTGTGGCTAGCTCGTCTCTCGTTCCAGCAGATGATCCAACGCTTCTTTTTACTAACGCGGGAATGAACCAGTTTAAAGATACGTTTTTAGGTGCGGAAAAACGTAGCTACACGCGTGCGGTTTCTTCTCAGCGCTGTGTTCGTGCTGGTGGTAAGCATAATGATTTAGAAAACGTTGGTTATACCGCCCGTCACCATACTTTCTTTGAAATGCTAGGTAACTTCAGCTTTGGTGATTATTTCAAAAAAGAAGCCATTGAGTTTGCATGGAATTTCTTAACAAAAGAAATTGGCCTTCCAAAAGAAAAGCTTCTGGTTACCGTTTATTCAGAAGACGAAGAAGCCTTTGATATTTGGGAAAACCACATTGGTGTGCCTAAAGAAAAGATTATCCGCATCAGTACATCAGATAACTTCTGGTCTATGGGTGACACAGGGCCATGTGGTCCGTGTTCAGAAATATTTTACGACCATGGTGCGCATATTTGGGGTGGGCCTCCAGGAACACCAGAAGAAGATGGCGATCGTTTCATCGAAATCTGGAACCTGGTATTCATGCAATACAACAAGCAAGCTGATGGCACGATGGAAGCATTGCCTAAGCCGTCTATCGATACCGGTATGGGACTTGAGCGTATTTCAGCTATCTTGCAAAACGTGCATAGCAACTACGAAATCGACTTGTTCCAAAACTTAATTCAAGCGGCGGCCACTATTGTGGGCAGTGAAGATTTAGAGAATAAATCGTTACGGGTTATTGCCGATCATATTCGTTCTTGTAGCTTCTTAATTTGTGATGGTGTGATGCCATCTAACGAAGGCCGAGGCTATGTACTTCGTCGTATTATTCGCCGTGCTGTACGCCATGGTTACCAGTTAGGTGCCAGCGATATTTTCTTCTACAAATTGGCTTCAGCACTAAGCAAAGAAATGGGTGAAGCTTACCCAGAGCTTGTAGACCAATTACCGGTAGTTGAAAAAGTATTACGAGTAGAGGAAGAGCAGTTCAGCAAGACCTTAGCCCGTGGTATGGCAATGCTAAACGATACGCTAGAAACCCTTGAAGGTGACACTATTCCAGGTGATGTGGTGTTTAAGCTTTATGACACTTATGGCTTTCCTACAGACCTCACTAACGATGTTGCCCGTGAACACGATCTTAAAATTGATGTGGAAGGGTTTGAAAGTGCTATGCAGGCACAGCGCGCCCGTGCGCAACAAGCCAGTAACTTTGGTGCCGATTATAACAATACGCTGACTATAGACCATGCGACATCCTTCACCGGTTACAGTGATGTTGAAGGCGAAGCAAATATTGTAGAGCTTATTGCAGATAATGCGTTTTGTGAGCGTTTAGAAGACGGTCAAGAAGGGGTTGTGGTATTAGATCAAACGCCTTTTTACGCAGAAAGCGGCGGTCAGTCTGGTGATAAAGGGGTACTTCGTGTCGCGAATGGCGAGTTTATCGTTACCGATACCCAAAAAATGGGTAACGCTTTTGCGCATAAAGGGAAAGTAAAGGGCACCATCACAAAAGGTGAGCGTGTTACTTCTGCAATTGATAACTCAAACCGTGATGCTGTGAAGAAAAATCACAGTGCTACACATTTACTTCACGCAGCACTTCGCGAAACGTTAGGTGAGCACGTTACCCAGAAAGGTTCGTTAGTAGAAGCTCAGCGTTTGCGCTTTGACTTCTCTCACTTTGAAGCGGTAACACCAGCGCAACTTATTCAAGTTGAGCGCAGAGTTAACGAAGAAATTCGTGCCAACCATGCGTTGAAAACCCAATTAATGGGTTTGGATGAAGCCAAAGCATCAGGGGCAATGGCGTTGTTCGGTGAAAAGTACGACGAGAAAGTACGTGTAGTCACTATGGGACCTTTCTCTGTAGAACTATGTGGTGGAACGCATGTTAACCGTACTGGCGATATTGGTTTATTCAAAATCACCAGCGAAGCGGGTATAGCATCAGGTGTACGCCGTATAGAAGCGATTACTGGTGAGCAGGCGCTATATTATGTTCAAGACCAGCAAGCAACCTTGACAGAGCTGTCTAGTTTGTTAAAAACCGATACGCAAAACTTGGTTGAACGGGTAGTTGCAGTACAAACTCATACTAAAGAACTAGAGAAATCACTCACTTCTGCCACACAAAAACTGGCGAGTCAGCAAGGTGCTGATATGCTTAATAACGCTATTGAAATAAACGGCGTAAAAGTACTTATTGCTAAGTTAGAAGGTGTTGAAGCGAAATCACTGCGCTCAATGATGGATGATATTAAAAACCGAATTGGCGAAGGCATCGTAGTACTAGGTGTGGCAAGTGAAGATAAGGTCAATCTTATCACCGGGGTGACGAAAAACCTTACCGGTAAAGTGAAAGCAGGAGAACTGGTTAACTTTATCGCCGCGCAGGTTGGTGGAAAAGGGGGAGGTCGCCCTGATATGGCTCAAGCGGGTGGCGATAAGCCAGAGCATCTAAGCACTGCGTTAGAATCAGTTAACGCTTGGTTAGAAGATAAGCTATAATCAAATCTGAAGCTTGCAGTGAGTTTTTGAAGTGACACAGAAACATGGAATCACTGTTGCTACTGTCGGGTCGTGCCGATGAGTGGCGGAGTAATTAAGGATATGTTCAGTATTAAGGAACAGGAGCAAGCGAATGCTTATTTTGACTCGTCGAGTTGGTGAAACACTTATGGTTGGTGATGATGTAACTGTCACTGTACTAGGTGTTAAAGGGAATCAGGTCCGAATTGGTGTGAATGCACCAAAAGAAGTTTCTGTGCACCGTGAAGAGATTTACATGAGAATTCAAGCTGAGAAGGGCGGACAGCCTGGAACGGCTGAGTAATCACTCTCTGCACAAAAATTGGTCAGCTTATGCTGGCCTTTTTTGTTTATAGGGATTTTTTTAAATTAATTTAAAAAATTTAGGTATCTTTCGATATTTATTAGAAAAGTTCATTTTGCACTAAGGCGTGCATTCCTAAATTAACCCGCTAAAATTTGATTATAACCTGACCAAAACACAGGTTTTTTGTACGAATCGTACAAAATGACAGCGAGCGAACATTTTTATCAAAAAAAGGTTTGACTCCGGCCAGTGAATCCGTAAAATGCGGCACCACTTAAGGAGAGGTGGGTGAGTGGCTGAAACCAGTTCCCTGCTAAGGAACCATACCTAATACTGGTATCGAGGGTTCGAATCCCTCCCTCTCCGCCATTGTTCGTTGATGGTGTGACGGTCAACAAAAGTTTTATTGCGCGTGTGTAGCTCAGCTGGATAGAGTACCTGGCTACGAACCAGGCGGTCGGAGGTTCGAATCCTTCCACACGCGCCACTTCTTTTAAATGCGTCACCTTTGAGGATAATACCTTAAAGTAAAAAAGTTTACGCGTGTGTAGCTCAGCTGGATAGAGTACCTGGCTACGAACCAGGCGGTCGGAGGTTCGAATCCTTCCACACGCGCCATATAAGAAAACCCACCATCTGGTGGGTTTTTTTATTTCCGCCTATTAAATTTCTATTCTTTTGTAGTTCTACACAATTCACTTCTAGCCCACTATACACTTTAGTCTCCTATCGTTGCCTTACGCTAACCTCTGTTCGAATTATGAACTAACCTCTATAAACAGCAGTTTCCCTACGAAGGTGTAGTACTAATGTCACTTGCAACAATAACATTTCAATTTCTCGCTGAGCCTACCGATGTGAACTTTGGTGGTAATGTTCATGGTGGTGTGGTGATGAAGTGGATAGATCAAGCGGCCTATGCCTGTGCGGCGCAGTGGTCGAAGGAATATTGCGTTACTGTATCGGCCAACGGCATTCGGTTTATTAAACCAATCAGAGTGGGGCAATTGGTAAAGTTAACCGCCTCTATAGTGCACACAGGTACCTCTAGTATGCATATCTATGTTTCTGTTAGTTCCGGTGAGGCAACAGAAAGTAAGATGACTGTCGCGAATCGTTGCTTCATCTCCTTCATGGCGATTGATAAAGAAGGGCGTCCGGTTAATGTACCTTCTTATACTCCTCAAGATGAAAACGACTTCCAGTTAGAACTCGTTGCCATGCACGCTAAAAATTTCGCTAAACAACTTGATATGGATTTCACAAAAACCACAGGAGTTCATTAAGTATATATTTGTGAAAATATATCCATTCACTTAGCATAAATAGTTACTTTATTGCATTCTAGTAGCATAAAGTGTGATTGCATATGCATTTTACTTGCTTTTTTGTTGTGTTTTATACCCTCGCATGATACTTATTCACAACGAAATTTTTGAAGAGTTCACCATGGAAACAGAATCAGTTAGCAGTTTGCTGCTTGAAGCCGGCTCACTGATGCTAATAGGAATGGTATTTGTTTTTTCATTCCTAGCATTGTTAATCGTTGGAATTCACCTAATTGCAAAATTTTGTGAAGCATTTCCGGGCGAAGCCGCACCGCAGTATGCTGCACCTCGTAGAAAAGCGGTTCAAGCTGGTGTCGATGGTAACGTTGTTGCTGCTATCACCGCTGCTGTTCATACTCATCGTCAAGCCAATAAAAATTAATTAAACAAATCATTCAGGAGTTACCATGTCTAAGCCACTGGCCTTAACCGAGCTAGTCTTGCGTGATGCCCATCAATCGCTACTTGCTACGCGTATGCGTATAGAAGATATGCTGCCTATTGCCGAAAAACTTGATAAAGCAGGTTTTTGGTCTGTTGAATCTTGGGGCGGGGCGACATTTGATTCCTGTATTCGCTATTTAGGGGAAGATCCTTGGGATCGCATTCGCCAGCTTAAAGCGGCAATGCCAAATACGAAGCAACAGATGTTGTTGCGAGGTCAAAACTTATTAGGCTATCGCCATTACGCTGATGATGTAGTGACACGATTTGTAGAGCGTGCCCATGAAAATGGGGTTGATGTATTTCGTATCTTTGACGCCATGAACGACATGCGTAATCTAAAAACAGCGATTAAAGCGACTGTTGACAGTGGCGCTCATGCCCAGGGTACAATTTCGTACACGGTAAGTCCTGTCCACAATCTTCAACTGTGGCTCGATATGGCCAAGCAACTCGAAGATATGGGCGTTCATTCTATTTGTGTGAAAGACATGGCGGGGCTGCTTAAGCCTTACGACTGTGAAGCACTTATTAAAGGGCTTAAAGAAACCGTCAGTGTGCCTATTGCTATGCAATGCCATGCAACCACGGGGTTAAGTACTGCTACCTATCAAAAAGCCATTGATGCGGGTATCGATATGCTTGATACCGCAATATCTTCTATGAGCATGACCTATGGTCATACCGCGACAGAAACCATGGTTTCTATTGTAGAGGGCACAGAACGAGATACGGGCATGTCATTGCCGGATCTTGAAGAAATCGCCAGCTACTTCCGTGGCGTGCGCAAAAAATACAGTAAATTTGAAGGTAGCTTGAAAGGGGTTGATGCCCGTATCTTGCTCGCTCAAGTACCTGGTGGCATGTTAACCAACATGGAAAGCCAGTTGAAAGAGCAAGGCGCTGAAGATAAGTTTGAAGAAGTGCTAAAAGAAATTCCTCGCGTACGTGAAGACTTAGGCTTTATTCCTTTGGTTACGCCAACCTCGCAAATTGTAGGTACGCAGTCTGTATTAAACGTACTTACCGGTGAACGTTATAAGAGCATTACCAAAGAAACGGCTGGTGTCCTTAAAGGCGAGTATGGCGCTACGGCCGCGCCAGTGAATAAAGAATTACAAGAGCGAGTGCTTGATGGTGGCCAGCCCATTACCTGTCGTCCGGCAGATAATATCGCGCCTGAACTAGACAGCCTTGAAACAGAGCTGACTAAGTTAGCATCAGAGAAAAGCATTACACTGTCAGATACTAAGATTGATGATGTACTTACCTATGCCTTGTTCCCCCAAATTGGACTGAAGTTTTTAGAAAATCGTGGAAACCCTGATGCATTTGAACCTGCACCCGGCACTGAAGCTGATGTGGCAACAAGTACGCCTGCGCCTGTGTCAGCTGCTGGCACTCCGGCGGCTTACGATGTAAAAGTCGAAGGTAAGGTATACCATGTTGAAGTAGCAGCATCCGGTGAATTATCTAGCATAACCCCAAGTCAGCCATCTACAGCCGCACCAGCGGCTCAGCCGGCATCCTCATCCAGTAGTGAAAGTGCGCAAAGCATTAACGCACCGTTAGCCGGTAATGTGTTCAAAATACTAGTTCGTGCTGGCGATGTTGTGAATGAAGGTGATGTGGTTATTATTTTAGAAGCCATGAAAATGGAAACTGAAATTCGCTCAGCTGTTTCCGGTACCGTTAGTGAAGTACTTGTAGGTGAAGGCGATGCCGTAGCCAGTGCTCAACCACTTATTGCGCTGGGGTAATTCATGGATAAGTTGATGGTGCTGTGGGACAGCACTGCACTGGCGCATTTTGAGTCAGGCCAGTTAATCATGATGGCAGTAGGTTTCCTGTTGCTGTTCTTAGCGATTGTGAAAAAGTTTGAACCGCTGTTGTTAATCCCTATTGGGTTTGGTGCCTTATTGACCAATATTCCATTAGCCGGGTTTTCAGAGGCGGGAGGATTGCTCCATTACATTTACGCTATCGGTATAGACACTGGGGTTTTCCCGCTGCTTATCTTTATGGGCGTGGGCGCAATGACGGACTTCAGTGCGTTAATTGCAAACCCTAGAATGTTACTTTTAGGGGCGGCTGCGCAATTCGGTATTTTTGCGACCTTGTTCGGTGCTATTGCGCTCAACATGATCCCTGGTTTTGAGTTCACTCTCAAAGATGCCAGCGCGATTGCTATAATTGGCGGTGCTGATGGTCCAACGGCTATCTTTTTAGCTTCTCGATTAGCGCCCGATTTATTAGGTGCTATTGCGGTTGCTGCTTATTCATACATGGCGCTGGTACCTATTATTCAGCCTCCAATTATGAAAGCGTTAACTAGCAAAGAAGAACGCACCATAGAAATGGCGCAATTACGCCCTGTATCGCAACGTGAGAAGATTATCTTCCCACTGGCTACACTATTCCTAACTATCTTGTTTTTGCCTTCAGCAACGCCTCTAGTGGGTATGTTTTGCTTTGGTAACTTACTGAAAGAGTGTGGTGTTGTAGATAGGCTTAGCAAAACGGCACAAAACGAGCTGATTAACATAGTTACTATTTTCTTAGGGCTAGCGGTAGGTTCAAAGCTATCTGCAGACAAATTCTTAACCGTTGAAACCTTGGGCATTCTTGGGTTAGGTGCAGTAGCGTTCGCTATTGGTACTGCAACTGGCGTGTTAATGGCTAAGCTAATGAGCCGTATGAGTGGTGGAAAGATAAACCCACTGATTGGTGCCGCTGGTGTATCGGCTGTTCCAATGGCCGCAAGGGTTGTGAATAAGGTTGGACTTGAGGCAAACCCTCATAACTTCTTATTGATGCATGCAATGGGGCCCAATGTGGCAGGTGTGCTTGGTTCAGCAGTTGCGGCAGGTATCTTGCTGGCGCTAGTAGGCTAATGCGTTAGCCAATTTATTTAAATTGGCGACAGGGCGAGGTTTAATAAACCCGTTTATTTAAAAACAAAAAATGCGGCCTCTTCACTAGGCCGCATTTTTTGTTTTTGCATAAAGCGCATGTGAAAAGCGTTATAATAATAGGGTCAGAATCGTTTTAAGGTTGCTTTAAATCAATTTCCAAGCATCTTGAGATTAACGTTAACTAGCTGATAGTATTGCTCGTAATTAACGACTGATAAGCCACTATGAGTTTTTTAGTAATGGCATGCTCAGGCCAACGAAAAATCGTTTCGGTTTTCCCTTCTTCCACAATATTGCCATTTTCCATCACAATAACCCGATCGGCGATATGTCGAACTATTCCCAAGTTATGGCTAATGAAAATAAACGCCAACCCCATTTCCTGTTGTAGCTTCAAAATAAGGTTTACCGTTTGAGAGCGTATAGATGGGTCTAGTGCCGCAAACGGTTCGTCAGCAATAAGGACTTTCGGTTTCAATATTATGGCGCGTGCAAGAGATACACGCTGCTGTTGGCCATCAGATAGCATATGACGATAGAAATAATAATGCTCGCGTAACAAACCCACTTTTGTCAGCATTTCTTCAATAAGAGATTTACGTTCCGCTTCCGTTAAATCTGTGTTTAAACGAAGGGGTTCGTCGAGTACTTTTCCCACGGGCACAGAAGGGTTCATCGACTCACTACTGTGTTGCAATATCATGCGGATATCATGGGTGCGCTTTTGCTGATTGTTGTGTTGATTGTATTTCGCTAAATATTTGTGACTATTAAGCTCAATAACCCCTTCATCAGCAGGAATAGCGCCTACCAGTAATTTGGCTAACAATGACTTACCTGCGCGGTTTTCACCAATAATCGCAATGGTTTCACCACGCTGCACAGTCAGGTCGATAGGCCCCAGTTCAAATATTTCGGGTTTTTTTAGCCAACGTTTCTTGTCGTTATGCCTAAACGTTAAGCCATCTACCTGCATAATATCTGTCATAACTTCTCCATATGCAGCGGGTAGTGGCAGTTATAGGTATGGTCGTGAATGTGCCTTACTGCAGGTCTGGAAACACAGGCACGCTGCGCGCGAGGGCAGCGTGGGCCTAACCGGCATCCAATAGGCAAATGCTGCAACGTAGGAATAGAGCCACCTAGTGTCGGTAATTGTGATTTTGGCGGTAAATCTTTTCTGAAGCTCGGTGCGCTGTCCAACAATGCCTTGGTATAAGGGTGAAGCGGGCGTTTCTTAATATGCTTCATTTTACCCGACTCTACCGTTTGCCCTGCGTAAAGCACCGTCATGGAATGAGACATACTGGCGATTGCTAGCAAATCATGACTCACAAACAATATGCTTAACGAACGGGTTTGGTTTAAACGCGTAAATAACTTAAGAATTTGCGTTTTAGTGGTTGGCTCCATTCCACGGGTGGGATCATCTGCTATTAATAGTTTCGGCTGAGATACCAACGCCATGGCTATCATGAACTTTTGCCCAATATCACTGGGAATTTGGTGTGGGTAGGCATTTAAATAATGTCTGTGTTGCTTTATTCCTACCTTGTGTACTGTGCTTATGGCTATGCGTTTTCTGTGCTGTGCACGTTGCCAAAACCAGTAACCTTCTACAAATTCATCGGGAATACTTTCTTCAAGCTGTTCACCTAATGTGGCAGAGGGGTCTAAGCTGGTTTGTGGGTTTTGGAATACCACGGCAATATCTCGGCGCATCACTTCTCTGCGCTGGTATTTAGACATACCTAATAGGTTTTCGCCTTTCCAGCTCATGCGATCTGCGGTCATTCTCCACTGCGAGGGCAGGGCACCACAAATGGCAGACACGATTAAACTTTTTCCCGAGCCAGATTCACCCACAAGGGCTCGAATTTCACCTGTATTAACGGTTAAGTTAACCTTGTCTAACGCCTTAATAGTGGTGTCGCCATCTACCATTTCTAGGGTCAAATTTTTAATATCTAGCATAGGCATATTAGTGGCTCACTCTTTTTCTGAGTGCAGAACGTAGACCGTCCCCCACAATATTTATCGACAACACCAATAAGAAAATGGCAATGCCAGGCAATGCTACATTCCAAGGTGCAAGGTAGGCCACATCAAGACCATCGCCCAAAATAGCCCCAAGCTCGGCGAGTGGTGATTGTGCACCTAAATTTAAAAAGCCTAATGCAGACACATCAATCACCGCAATCGACAGTGCCACAGTGCCTTGTACCACAAGCATTTCTGTCATGTTAGGAAGAATAGAATGCACGAACAGTTGCCATCTATTTGCGCCATCTAATTTCGACGCCATAATATATTCTTTTTTCATTTCAGCTCGCACAAAGGTGCGTGTACGGTGAACAAATTGTGGAATGAGCGCTAGAGTAATCGCCCACATGCTATTCACCAACCCAGTTCCGAGAATAGCCACGATAATAATAGCGATTAGCAGGGTTGGAATAGCCATTAAGGCATCTAGCAAGTGATTCACTATACTTGAACGCACGCCCCGCAACATGCCTGCAAATGTACCAATGCTTACGCCAATCAACATGGCTAGCACCACCATAAGAAATCCCGAACCTAATGTAGTGCGGCAGCCGTAAATAATACGAGAGAAAACATCTCGTCCGAGAGGGTCGGTGCCAAATAAATGGGTTATTGAGCCACTACTTTCCCAACTTGGGGGAATAAGTAACGCGTCTATATTCTGTTCTGCAGGGTTGTAGGGCGACACCACCGGTGCGAACAGCGAAAAAATGATAAAGAAGCCAAGCAAAATAAGACCAACAATTGCAATGTGACTGCCACGGAAAGCTGCCCAAGTGCGTTGCCAGGGAGACGGATGAAACTCCTCTTCGTATAAACTAAACTGTGGCACGTTCGTACTTTTCTCGGCTAGGATCGATAATGCGGTTAAACAAATCGACCATAATAGTTAACGTAATAACGAGCGTTGATACCGCCAACATTCCTACTCGAAGCGCAGGGAAGTCTCGTTGATAAATTGCTTGAATTAACCAGCTACCAATCCCTGGCCATGAAAATAAGGTTTCTACTATCATGGCATTGGTGATGAGCGTGGTAATTTGGATTGCCATTAAGGGCAAAATAGGCAGCAACGCATTACGTAATACATGCCTAAAGAAAATCTGCCATTCAGACACACCTCTAGAGCGCGCGGCCACAATATATGGGCGGTGAATAACATCAATAACCGAACGGCGGGTAATACGCACCATTGAAGCGGTTGTAATTGCCCCAATTGCCAGTGTAGGCAATGCAAGATGTGAAATGGCATCACGGTAGGCCAGTCCATGGTCAATACCCTCTGCCAGCATAATATCAATAAGCACAAAGCCGGTAACCGGTTCAATATCGAACAATAAACTAATCCGACCCGACAAAGGCGCGATATCAAGGTGTAAGCTAAAAAACAGGATTAAAATGAGTGCTAACCAAAAAACAGGGAATGAGTAGGTGGTTATGCTTAAAGCATTAATGGTGTGGTCGGTAGTAGAGTAACTTTTCAGCCCAGCGTAATATCCCAACGGGATGCCTATGAAAAGCGCCATCAGCATTGCATAAGTGCTTAGCTCGATAGTAGCGGGCATAGCGATGCCAATTTCTTCTCGAAGGGGCAATCCTGACGCTAGGCTGTAACCCCAATCTCCTTGTAGTAACGACGATAAATAGTAAAAAAACTGTACTATATAGGGTTGGTCTAGGCGAAATTGGCGCATAAGCGCCTCACGCTGAATCTCATTCTGCGGCACAATGCCGGTAAGGTTTTCTAATACATCACCGGGAAACAGATACACCAGCGAGAATGACATGGCGGTCAATACTAAAAGGGTTAAAATAAATAACACACCGTATCGAGATAATATTTGAATCACAGTGATTTACCTACTCCGCCAAATCTAACGCCGCCAAAGGGGTTAATGGTCATGCCCTCAAGCTCATTTCTATAGGCTTGATAACGATAAGCGTGGGCAATAGGCACCAACGGCAATCGTTCGTAAAGCAGTCTATTGACTTGCTGATAGATTAAGCGCCTGGCCTCAAGGTCTTCTGTCTGCAAGGCTTTATCTAAAAGTTCGTCATAATCGCTGTCACACCACATAGCGCGATTAGTACCAGAGGGAATGGCGCCACAACTAAGTAATGGTCGATAAAAGTTATCAGGGTCGCCATTATCGGCAGACCAGCCTATTAATACAGAGTCGTGTAGGCCTTCTTGCAAGTGACGTCTAAACGTTGCCCAGTCGTAACTAACAATAGTGGCGGTAACACCCACCTCACGTAAATATCGTTGAATAAGCTCTGCCATCTTAGCTGCATTAGGATTATAAGCGCGTTCAATGGGCATAGCCCATATGGTCATGGTGAACCCAGGCTCCACGCCTGCATTTTCAAGTAGCTTTCTCGCTAACACAGGATTGTAAGCTGTATCATCTGCATCGTTTTGAAAGGCCCAACTAGCGGCGGGTAGTAATGTTTTAGCGCGGGTAGCACTGTCGAAATATACCGCTTCTAACAAGGTGTTTTTATCGATAGCCGCGGCTAATGCGCGCCTAACATCCGGATTGTCAAAGGGAGGGCGCTGGGTATTAAATGCCCAAAAACCTACATTCAACCCTGGCTTTTCAGCCAGTAATAAGTCGTCACGGGAACGGATAATTTCCAATTCTGTTTGGGCAGGAAAAGCTGTAGCGTCACACTCACCGGTCATTAACTTAGCCAGCCGCAATGAACTCTTTGGTGTGATGTCATAAATTAAGCGTTCAGCATTATCTTGCTCACCCCAATACGTTTGGTGACGTTGGTAACGAATGTAGTGATCTTTACGGTAGTTTTCGAATTTAAATGGGCCTGTACCAATAGGGTATTGGTCAATTCGATTGGGCAAGCCTTGTTCTAACAATGCTTCACCGTACTCTTGCGACAACATCACCGAAAAGTCAGTAGCTAAATTAGCTAAAAAAGAACTGTCTCGACGTTTTAAATTTATCTCTACTCGGTATCCGTTTAATCGCTCAACTGAAGCAATATTTTGTGCCAGCCCCAAACTTTCAAAATACGGGTAACGCCCGCCAGACACGTAATGGTAAGGGTGCGAGGTAAGTCGCCATCTATCAATACTAAAAATGACATCATCGGCATTAAAATTTCTGCTGGGCGTGAAATAGCTGGTGGTATGAAACTCTACGTCTTTTCTGAGTTGAAAAGTGTAGGTTAAGCCGTCATCAGATACTAACCAGCTACTGGCCACGCTAGGTATAATACGGCCAGAATCAGGATCGAAATCTAACAATCTGTCATACAATTGATGCGATGACGCATCGGTTGTAGTGCTAGATGTATCTAATTGAGGATTAAAGGTAACTGGGTTGCTTTCAGAGCAATACACTAAACCGCTATTATAAAATGCATGTTCATCTTGTTTTGAACAGGCCGCTACCAGTATTACCATAACAACAGTAAAGGCAGCATAAAAAAGCGGTTTCACAGGCATTCAGTTAGCACTCCATCGATTCAGGTGAAGAGTCTAACAGGTTGTATTTTTTTAGATAACCTCGAAGTTGATGATAAGTGAGACTAAGTTTCTCAGCAGTCTTTTTCTGATTGAATTGGCTGTCGGATAACGCTTGCTTAATCATGTCAATTTCGTATTGCTGAGAGCGGTCTTTTAAATCAATTGGGTATTCTACCGTATCGGGTTTTAACGAGGGTAACACCGCAGGGGATGAATTCGCAGCAGGTTCATTATTGTTGGCGTTAATTTTAGCTATACCCTCTACATTGGCACCTACTGTATTAGATGGCAGTGTATTAGATGGCAAAGTCGACTTTGCTTCAGACGTACTTGAGGTTCTGTCGTTTGTTTTAATACGAGAGGTGGGTCTGAATAAAGATTCAAAGGGGTCGAGAACAATGTCGTGTACCGGCAAATGTGGATTGTTCGTTCTATAAACCGCACGTTCAACCACGTTTTTAAGCTCTCGAATATTCCCTGGCCAATCGTAATCAAGCAAGGTGCGTTTTGCTTTTTCAGTAAAACCGCTAAAAAGCTCCATTTCCATTTCTCTTGCCATGCTAATGGCAAAGTTCTCAGCAAGCATCATGATATCATCACGTCGCTCTCTTAAAGGAGGGATGGTAATAACATCGAAAGCGAGCCTGTCGAGTAAGTCAGCACGGAACTCCCCCGCGTCAGCCAGGGCAGGTAAATCTTCATTTGTAGCGGCTACTAAGCGTACATCGGTTTTAACCGTTTTGTTACCGCCCACACGTTCAAATTCGCCGTATTCCACTACCCGTAATAACTTTTCCTGGATTAAACCAGACGTGTTCGCCAGCTCATCAAGAAACAAGGTGCCATTGTGGGCAATCTCAAAACGTCCTTCTCGGCGTTTTGCTGCGCCTGTAAATGCACCAGCTTCGTAGCCAAATAGCTCACTTTCCAATAAGCTTTCGTTTAGTGCGGCACAATTGAGCTTAACGTAATTTTGATCCCAGCGCTTAGACAGAAAATGTAAACGTGCTGCTATAAGCTCTTTACCGGTTCCGCGCTCACCAATAACCAATACGGGTTTATCCAGTGGTGCTATTTGTGAAATTTGTTCTAGCACTTCTAAAAAACTATTCGCTTGGCCTAGCAAATTATCCTGCTGACGATACCTACTCATTAAATCCCTCAAATATTAGTCATTTCGACCAATTAATAGTGTAGAGTAAAAAAACTTGTTGTTCGAGCATTATTTAAACTAAACGAATATCTTTTAAAATTATCAAGTTAGGGTATTTTAAAAAACTGGCAAGCATATTGAATAGTCTTATTACAAGTTTAACTTGGTACAACCAGTTTTCGACTATGAGGTAATTATTATGGGTATCTTCTCGCGTTTCACTGACATTGTGAATTCGAATATTAATGCGCTTTTAGATAAAGCGGAAGATCCGGAGAAAATGGTCCGGTTGATTATTCAAGAAATGGAAGACACATTAGTAGAGGTGCGCTCGGCATCGGCTAAAACGTTGGCGAACAAAAAGGAAATTGTAAGCCAAATTAATAAATATGAAGCAGACGCTAACGATTGGCAGGCGAAAGCGGAACTTGCGTTAAGCAAAGACCGCGATGATTTAGCCCGCGCAGCATTGCAAGAAAGAAAGAAATCAGCAGAAGCTGCTGAAACATTGACTAACGAGCTAACGGTTGTTGAACAGCAAATTAGCAAGCTTCAAGATGAAATTGGTCAGCTTCAAGACAAGCTAGCTGATGCGAAGAGTCGCCAGAAAACGATTATTATGCGTCAGAAAACAGCGAGTTCACGTTTAGAAGTGAAACGCACGTTAGATAGTACAAAAGTAGATTCAGCCATGGGGCGCTTTGAACAATACGAGCGTAAGATTGATGATTTAGAGTCGCAGGTAGATGCTTACGACCTAGGTAAGAAAACCTTAAATGATGAATTTGCAGAATTAGAAACGGGCGATAAAATAGACGAAGAGCTAGCTGCGCTTAAAGCGAGAGTGAAAGGTAACACTAGTTCATCTTCAACATCAGAATAATAATTATAGGTAGTCTGCCTTGCTTCTAAGCGCATAGCACTGAGCGTATTACACTAGGTATTTAGTGTTAGGGGGCTAGGCAGGCTCATCGGGGTTTATTGGAGGTATTTACAATGGATGAAGGTATCATTGCAATGTTGGTAATGCCCTTAGTCATCTTTATGATTTTTGTGGCGCCGATTTGGTTGATTTTACATTACCGAAGCAAAAAACAAGTTAATCAAGGTTTGAGTGTTGAAGAACAAGCTTCACTACAATCACTAGCGGAACAAGCTGAAAAAATGAGTGACAGAATTCAAACCTTAGAGGCTATTTTAGACAGCGAAGCCCCAGAGTGGAGGAATCGCGCATGAGAAACGGCAAGCAGTTATACCGTGATACAGACAACGCAAGAATAGCGGGTGTATGTTCAGGAATAGCGCACTACTTTGGTTTAGAGACATGGTTAGTGCGAATTCTAGCGGTGACAGGCTTCTTCTTACTTGCAGGTCCATTCATGTTTGTTGCTTACATCGCTGGCTGGTTTATCTTAGATAAAAAGCCTTTAGGTGATGTTTCAGAAGAGCAAACCACTGTGCATCAAAGCCGCGGTAAGGGTTGGAAAAATGCAAACGTGGCAGCCAATAAAGAGAGTCACAAAGTGGAAGTGAAAACAAAAGTTTGGCAGGCTGGTGAGCCACCTAAACAGGCATTTCACGATATTCGTAATCGCTTTCAAAAATCGGAAATACGACTACGTAAGATGGAAACGTATGTGACCTCAAGGGAATTTGAACTTAACCGAGAAATCAGTAGATTGTAGGTAAGTATCGTCAAAACACATTTGCTAGCGACACCCCGATAAAAGCAAGCCGCTCTTTTTTAAGAGCGGTTTTTTGTATGTAAAGCATTGTGTTATGTGTTTTTGTAAATTATTTGTTACGGCATGCCTATTCTGCAAGAACGGGTGAACACTTCCTGTTAGCGCGCTTTTCATTAGACTATTTGGCAGAAGTCAGTCACTGAATATGTCGAAAGTAGTTATGGCAAAATCTAGCGTTTACCAATCAAAAGCCTCGGACAGTAAAGGCGTGATAAACTGGTCAGAAGAAGAAAATCAAATTTGGGCAGCGTTATACGCGAGGCAACTTCCGTTATTGAAAACCCGGGCCTGCGCACAATATATGGATGGGTTGTCGTTACTGGCACTGCCTGATGATCGCATTCCTCAGCTACCAGATATCGATAAAGTATTGTTAGCGCAAACCGGCTGGAAAACCGCCGAGGTTCCCGCACTCATCAACTTTGGTGAATTTTTTAGATTACTAGCCAACAAGCAATTCCCTGTTGCAACCTTCATTCGCTCGAAAGATGAATTTGATTATCTTCAAGAGCCGGATATTTTTCATGAGGTTTTCGGTCATTGTCCTTTGCTTACGAACCCAGCCTTTGCGCACTTCACTCATACCTACGGAAAACTCGGTTTAGCGGCGAGCAAAGAAGACCGAATCTATCTAGCACGACTTTATTGGTTCACGGTTGAGTTTGGGCTAGTTCGAAGTCAAGCGAATCCAGAAAAGCTGGAAATTTATGGCGGTGGTATATTGTCTTCCCCGGGTGAAACGCTTTATGCATTAGACAGCCACGAGGCAATTAGAAAACCGCTTACAGCGACAGATGCGCTACGAACTCCATACAGAATTGATATCATGCAGCCCTTGTATTATGTACTTCCAGACTTCGATTATCTGTTCGAGTTGGCTGATATGGATATCATGAGCCTAGTGAATAAAGCGAAAGGGCTCGGGCTATATCCGGCCTTATTCGACGCCAAAAAGCAGGCTTAAGTTAACATTTTGTTACAGCGCTGCATGGTCGGGGGAAACGTATTCACACCTTGCGCTGCGTGGAACCGCTTTAAAAACCAGTCTTTCAAGGTGATAATTTGGCAAAATTAACTTGTTATCTTTTTGTAAAAGTGTGATATTGTGTACATATAAGTTTACAAGAGATGTGAAGTCACACCCATGCGATTAGAAATCAGTTGTCAGGACAGATTGGGGATTACTCAAGATGTGTTGGATATCCTCGTTACCCATGAAATCGATCTAAGAGGTATTGAGATTGATGAGACAGGTAAGATTTTTCTTAATTTTCCCAATATTGAATTTGCAGACTTCCAGCATTTAATGCCGAAAATTCGTCGCATCGACGGCATTTCTGACGTAAAAACTACGCATTTTATGCCAAGTGAAAGAGAGAAAACCCAGCTTTCTGCCATACTGCGCACGCTTCCTGATCCGGTGTTTTCCATTGATGCACGTGGACAAATCTTATTGTGCAACGAAGCAGTAACCTCTGGGTTAGAACAAAGTGCCCACGACGTTGAAGGCGTAGAAATAGGGGAAGTAGTTAAAGGCTTTAACTTCACTCGCTGGATGGATGGCAAGCTGCCTCGAGCTCAGTCTTCTAAAGTAAAGTTTATCCAACAAGATTATGTAGCTGACATGTTACCCATCACAGTACCTGACGGTGACAACAACATTATTATGGCCGGCGCGGTGGTCATTTTAAAATCTGAAATGCGCTTAGGCCAACAGTTTAGTGTGTTTCATCAATCGCCCACTGACAGTTTTGATAGATTCGTAGTGGAATCTCAGGCCATGAAACGCGTAGTGAGTGAAGCAAAACGTATTGCTGATCTTGATGCTCCGGTTCTTATTTTCGGTGAAACAGGCACGGGTAAAGAAATGATTGCCCGCGCTTGTCATCAATCTAGTCGCCGCAGTGAGGGGGCTTTTTTAGCGCTAAATTGTGCATCACTACCTGACAGCGTGGCGGAAACCGAATTATTTGGGTACGCACAAGGTGCTTTCAATCAACCTAATGCTAAAGAAGGGCTGCTAGAACAAGCGAGAGGCGGCACGCTGCTACTTGATGAAATTGCAGACATGAGTTCTCAGCTACAAGCTAAACTGCTACGGGTATTGGAAGATGGTGAGTTTAGACGAGTAGGCGATGCGGAACCTGTTACGGTAGATGTTCGATTTATTTGCACTACTTGTCGCGACCTAGGGCAACTAGTAGAAGAAGGGCGTTTTCGTAAAGAATTATACTACCGCTTAAATGTATTGAGCTTGGTAATGCCATCGTTAAAAGAACGCCGTCACGATATTGTTCCTCTAGCAGAATCCTTTATTGCCCAGCATAGTACAAAGCTTGGCCGTAGACCGGCTAAATTGAGTAAGTCCTGCGTTGATTTCTTGCAGCAATACCCATGGCCTGGCAATGTCCGTCAGCTTCAAAATGCACTGTTCAGAGCTTTGTCTTTGCTAGATGGCAAGGAAATAACCAAGGAAGATATTCAGCTTCCGAGTTGTGCCCCTAGTGTGACCTTTATCGATGAAAACTTCGAAGGTACGTTAGACGATGAAGTGAAAAAATTTGAAAAAGACTTACTGAAGCGGCTTTATCCTTTCTACCCCAGTACGCGTCAATTAGCGAGAAAGCTGGGATTAAGTCATACCGCGATTGCGAATAAATTACGTGAGTACGGTATAAATAAAGCATCAATAAAAATGTAGGTTTCACTGTTTCGTTAAATTTACGTTGCCTTGCTTAACCAATGAGGGCGGTACTTCAATAGGAAGTGCCGCCTTTTTTTGTACAACCAAGCTTACAGTGAAAATTATTGTCGTGTGCTCCCGACTTTTCATCTTGATGCGGGTGATGCATAAAGAATAATAAATGTTACATACGCAAAAGCGCTGATCACAGTAAGGATCCAATTTATGAAACTAGCTACTTATAAGAACGATAGCCGAGACGGCCGTTTAATGTTGGTATCTAAAGATTTAACGCGTACCTGTTCAGTAGAAGATATTGCTCACACTATGCAACAAGCACTGGATAGCTGGCAGGTTACTGCTCCGCAGTTGCAGATGCGCTACGAACAGCTCAACAAGGGTGTAGTAGAGAGTATCGAGTTTGATGCAACCCGCTGCGAATCGCCTTTGCCGCGAGCTTACCAGTGGGCTGATGGCAGTGCGTATGTGAACCACGTTGAGCTAGTAAGAAAAGCGCGAGGTGCTGAAATTCCTGAAAGTTTCTGGAATGACCCACTCATGTATCAAGGGGGATCTGACGACTTTATAGGCCCCCGAGACGACATTATTTTGCCTAGCGATGAGTGGGGTATTGATTTTGAAGGTGAGGTCGCGGTTGTCACCGACGATGTTCCTATGGCTTGTACTGATGCACAAGCGGCAGAGCGAATTAGATTAGTGATGCTTGTAAATGATGTATCGCTAAGAGGATTAATTCCAGGCGAGTTGGCGAAAGGGTTTGGGTTCTTCCAGTCGAAACCGGCCTCTAGCTTTTCGCCGGTGGCGGTAACGCCTGATGAACTCGGTGATGCGTGGGACCAAGAAAAAGTGCATTTACCCCTTCGTTCCACCTACAACGGTGAGTTGTTTGGTAAACCACAAGCAGGCGAAGACATGACATTTAGCTTTGCAAAGCTGGTGTCACATGCTGCTAAGAGCCGTAATTTAGGCGCTGGCACCATTATTGGTTCCGGTACCGTATCGAATAAACAAGGTACCGACCATGGCTCAGCCATCGCTGAAGGTGGTCTTGGCTACTCGTGTATTGCTGAAGTGCGCATGATTGAAACCATCAGAGACGGTAAGCCTTCTACACCTTTTATGCAATTTGGCGATCGAATTAGAATAGAAATGTTTGATAGTAACGGACAAAGTATTTTCGGTGCCATTGACCAGCAGGTTAAGCCCTTAAGCTGAACCCATGAAAGCTAAGCTAATGAGTAGGGGCATGCACTTGCCCTTTACAAATTACGCTATGATTATAATAAGTATCACAACACACACGTTAGGCGGCGGTTAGTTATGAGTTTAACTTTATATGGTTATTGGCGCTCAACGGCGTCTTACAGAGTAAGAATTGCACTTAATTTAAAAGGTGTAGAGTACCAATATGTGCCAGTGCACCTAGTTAATGAAGGTGGCCAGCAGCACAGTGCACCCTATAAGCAGCTAAACCCCGCTCAGCTAGTGCCCACTTTGGTTGACGACGATGAAGATATTATTCTTAATCAATCTTTAGCCATTATCGAATACTTAGATGAACGTTTTCCCTCTCCATATCAGTTAATACCATCACACAAGACAGAGCGGGCAAGAGTAAGGGCGCTGGCTCAAGATATTGCCTGTGACACCCAACCTTTAAGTAACTTACGGGTACTCAATCAACTTAAAAGTGAATATAGTGCCGAACAAGATAGTGTGAATAGATGGGCAGCACATTGGATAACGCTGAGTTTCGATGCTATTGAAAAGCGATTACAAACCCAAGCAGGTAAGTATTGCTTTGACTTTGATGTGACCATGGCTGATTTGTGTTTGGTTCCACAAGTGTATAACGCGCATCGCTTTGATGTGGATATGACACGATATCCACTTATTCAAAAAATAACAGATAACTGCAATGCACTACCGGCTTTTGAAAAAGCCCTGCCTGAGAACCAAATTGATAGCGTGCTTTAATAAAGCGAGAAAGAAGGGCAGTTGATAATCAGCAGGGCGTAGGTTTCAATGAAACCTACTGTCGTTTGATTGGCAGTTCTGTGGTGTTCTTCACTTGTTTTAACGCGAAGGTGGAGCTGACATGATCTACCAAAGGAAGATGAGTCAGTTTCGTTTTTAGTAAAAACTCATATTCTTCAATACTTTCCACAATCACTTTAAGCAAATAGTCTTTCTCACCGCTGGTGGTGTGGCACTCTACAATTTCATCAATGCTTTGTACTGCATTTTCAAAATCGGTAAGGGAGTCACCATCATGATTTTTAAGGGTGACATAAATAAAAACCGACACCCCAAGGTTCAACTTTTTACTGTTTAATAAGGTAACTTTACCGATGATAATGCCATCGGCTTCCATCCGTTTTACCCGTCTCCAACATGGGGTATGGGAAAGCCCCACCTTCTGACTTAACTCAGCCATAGAGACAGTGGCATCTTGTTGAAGTACTCGCAAAATCTCACGATCGAATTTATCTAATTTCATTGAACGCAGCTTCCGTCGTTTTTATGATGTTTATTATATAGAAAAATAAATTCTAGGATAGATATCCTAGAAAAATAGTATTCATACTTTGTGTATTTCACTTTACGAGAGTCGGTCAATAACTTAGCAAGGCGTGTCCTCTGATGGTTGGGCTAAACTTGGGCAAAATCCATCACATTATTAATAGGGAAAGTATGTCGGTTTTCGATCACATAGAGTTTGATAATCACGAGCATGTCGCTTTTTATCACGATAAAGAAGCAGGCTTAAGTGCCATTATTGCCATTCACAATACAAACCTAGGCCCTGCATTGGGTGGTTGTAGAATGTGGCCCTATGTAAGTAGTGCAGAAGCATTAACCGACGTACTCCGCCTTTCTAAGGGAATGACTTACAAAGCCGCCATGGCCAATATTGCATTAGGTGGTGGTAAGTCGGTGATTATTGGCGATCCTCGCAAACAAAAAACGCCGGCAATGATGGAAGCTATGGGGAGATTTGTCGATTCATTAGGCGGCAAATATTTTACCGCAGAAGACTCGGGCATTTCAGTTACCGATTTACAAACCATGGCGACTCAGTCTGACTACATTGCTGGGGTAAATGCGCAATATCACTACGCTGACGAGCAGCCAGACGGTAATCCAGCACCATCTACCGCTTATGGTGTGTTTGTTGGCTTAAAGGCCAGCGTAGAGCACGGGTTGAATCGCAGCTTAGAGGGCGTAAGCGTAGCAATTCAAGGTATGGGGCATGTCGGTTATCGACTAGCGTCACACCTTCACGCAGCGGGTGCAAAACTTTATGTGGCAGATATTTTCCCCGAAGGTGTAGAAAAGGCGGTAGCGGAACTTGGTGCTACAGCAGTAGCGCCTGAAGAAATTCTAGGTCTAGACGTTGATGTGCTAGCACCTTGTGCGTTAGGCGCGGCCATTAATGACCAAACATTACCTATGATTAAAGCTAAGGTCATTGCTGGTGCGGCAAACAATCAACTCGCACGTGAAGAAATTGGCGATATGTTAGTTGAGCGTGGCATTTTGTATGCACCTGACTATGTGATTAACGCAGGCGGTATTATCGATATCTTTCATCAGCGTATGGAACAAAGCTCTAACGCGGCGATGCGCAAGCATATCGAAGCTATTGGCACTACGCTAAAAGAGATTTATACCCGTGCTGATGCTGAAAAATCAGCCACAAATCGTGTGGCAAACATCATTGCAGAAGAGAGATTTTCGTTAAAGGGTTGAAACTTATCGGGCAAGTAGTCATAATGCGCCCCGCGCTTAAGACTGCTGACGCCTGTTAGTATTTTATTCGCTTTCTATGGTGGGCTTTTGGTCCTCCCGCAATGATACTCTGTGAACTCGGTCAGGCCTGGAAGGGAGCAGCCGCAGCAGACGACTCATGTGCCGGGATGTGGCTGGGAGCCCGCCACCCAATTTACTCCCCCATATTTTACTTTCACATCTGTGTTTTTAACTTATAAAACTGTGTTTGGCATTACTCTGCTTTCTCGCTTACCGATGTTTTATCTGTGTCGTTTAAATACTTCATCGCATTATCGATAGCGTAAGTAACATTCATTTCCATTTGGTTTCGTTCACTTTGGGGAAGGTAAAAAGCCATATCGACTTCGTAGCGAATGTAGCGTGGAGGGACTTGGTTAAGTGCCAAGCAGCATAAGTCAGCTAAATAATCAGGACTCTTAGTATTGTCGAGTCCAAGCTCTGTTACACGTTGCAGTACAAGATGTTCGTAATAATTATGAATGTCATCATCAAGCTTCATATTTGTGCCCTAATTTAAATTTTAACGCGATGTTATTTTTTATGGGTGTGTATATTTTTAATAACGCCCCTAGATAATTTATAGCCTGTATTTTGTCGATGTCGAGTTAGCGGTGTTAGAATTTCCTTCTGTGCATAACGACGATAAGAACAATCGGCATGAAAAAAAATATAGAACCCTGCTATTACGGTGATTACCTAGCATTAGATAAAATACTTGGCGCACAAAAGCTTCAAAGTACTAAGTACGGCGAACCTGCCCATGAAGAAATGCTATTTATCGTAGTGCACCAAGTGTATGAACTATGGTTTAAGCAACTCTTGCACGAACTCAATGCGGTTATCGATACATTTAACCAAGCTGCAGTAAAAGATCAGCAACTCACTTCGGTGGTACATAGGCTGCATCGCGTTATTCAAATTCAAAAGCTGATGAACGACCAAATTGGCATCATGGAAACCATGACCCCTCAACAGTTTCTTTCCTTTAGAGACTATTTGGTTCCCGCTTCAGGCTTTCAAAGTATTCAATTCAAGCAGCTTGAAATTTCGTTGGGCCTTAAAAGGGAATATCGTATCGATTTCGATAAACAAAGCTTTTATAACCGTTTAAGTGATGATGATCGCAGTCTACTGGAAGCCTTAGAAGAAAAGCCAAGCTTGTTCGAGTTAGTGGATAAGTGGTTGGCACGTATGCCATTACTTAAAACCGAGGATTTCCACTTTTGGGATTACTACCGAAAAGCAACAGATGAAATGCTAAACGATGACAAAGAAACCATAGAAAGAAATGCGTTTCTGTCTGAGGTAGAGCGTCGACAGGAGCTTAAAGACTGGCAATCGACCAGAGAAAACTTTGATGGGCTATTTAACCATGAAACGTATGAAGATCTTCTTAATCAGGGGAAATTCCGCTTGTCTCATGAAGCATTGTTGTCGGCTTTATTTATAAAGCAGTATTCAGAAGAGCCTGTTTTTAATCTGCCGTTCCAACTTATTACTGCGCTAACAGAAATAGATGAGCAATTAACGTTGTGGCGTTATCGCCATGCCATGATGGTGCAACGAATGCTGGGTACTAAAATAGGAACTGGAGGGTCATCTGGCCATCATTATTTGAAGAAAACCACTGAATCAAACAGGATATTTTTAGACTTTTTCAACATGGCTACGTTCCTTTTACCAAAAAGTTCACTTCCAGAATTGCCTGAATCGGTAAAACGCAGGTTAGGGTTTTATTTACAATAGACGAAAAATGCGACATTTCTGCATTTGCGACGAATGTAATTCGTCGCAAATGAGGAACTTCTTAAATATCCTGCAAAGCCAATTAACACAATAGCTCACGTGTAATTTCCCTACTTCACTGCACTGTCGCTCGTCGACAAAAATCCACTTCACACTTGATTTACCCCCTCTGAATATGTCAATTATACTTTCGGATATTTATTAAAATCCGTATAAAAAACAATCGTTTAGAATAGTTTAATGGTTAGTTTAATAAAATTTAAAAGTCTGCTCTCATCAATAATTTACGGTTACCGATGAAGGGCGAATATAAAGCCGGGGAAATACATGATAAATAATAAAACGCTCACAGCATTAGCTGTAGCAGCGTCTTTAGGTGTTGCTGCACCTTCATTCGCACAAGAGTCAAAAGGTACTATTGTTGGTACCTCTGTTTCTGCAAGTACTAACCAATTACTTGGTGATGTTGAAGTCACAATTATCAACCTTGAAACAGGTCTAACACGTAGTGTTGTGACAGATTCAGATGGACGATTCACTTTTCCATTGTTACCACCAGGCCAATACAGCCTTTCAGCTCAAAAAGCTGGGTTTACAGTTGCTCAGGAAAAGCAATTTACAGTGCGTCCATCAGGAAGAACTAACTTAGATGTGGCATTAGAATCTGGGGATATTGAGCGAATTTCAGTAAGCGGAACGTCAATTTCGAATATTGATGTTACTTCAAGCGAATCACAGCTTTATGTAGACCAAGATTTCATTGCAAAAGTTCCTGTGCCACGTGATATCGCTTCTGTCGCGCTTTTAGCGCCAGGTACGGTATCTGGTGACTCCGACTTCGGGAACTATGCTTCCTTTGGTGGTTCATCTGTAGGTGAAAACGTTTATTACGTAAATGGTATTAACGTAACTAACTTCAGAAACGGTCTTGGTGGTTCTGAACTTCCATTTGAAATGTATGAATCGTTTGAAGTGAAGACAGGTGGCTACTCTGCTGAATATGGCCGTTCTACGGGCGGTGTTATTAACGCAAGAACGAAGAGTGGTAGCAACGAATTTAAGTGGGGCGCGAGCGCTTACTACGAGCCAGCTGCGTTAAGAGCACATAGCCCTGACGTCTTTTATAGAACCCAGGCTGATGCTGACGAAGCAGGAACAGCTTATTATGAAGTATTCAAAGAAGATGAGCGCAGTGAAACAAATGTAAACTTGTGGGCTAGCGGCGCACTTGTTGAAGATAAGCTTTTCTTTTTCGGTTTAATTAACCAAAAACTTCGTCAAAGAGATTATGGTGATACTGCAGTAATTTATGATCGCGAAGGTAACGATACATTACTAAGTGCAAAGCTCGACTGGTACATTACGCCAGAGCACATCCTAGAAATTACAGCATGGGACAATACCGAAGAGCTTGAATCTGAAAAGTTCTTATACAGCCCTGATTCAGATGAAGTAGGAAACTCTTTAGGTAATTATACCTTAGAGCGAGGTGGTAAAACTTGGGGTATTCAGTACACAGGTATTATTACCGATGATATTACTATTAGCACCCAATACTCAATTAACGAAACAAGCTACAGTAATTTAAATGATGGAAGTAATCCGCTTGGTGATGCTCCTGTTATTTTCGACAGATTTACAAATGTCGAATACGGCGCATACGGTTTAGCTACACCTTCTATTCAAGAAGATAAGCGTACAGCTATTCGTTTTGATGTTGAATGGTATGTCAATGCTGACCACGTGTTGAAATTTGGTGTGGATAACGAAGATCTAGAAGCGTCTGAAAATACTCAAAGAGCCGGTGGTGTAGCCTATCGCTATGAAAACTGTGGTGCTAATCTTGATGAAGCAGGAAACGAAGATTGCTTAGTTCGTCAAGAGTACTACATAAACCAAGGCGATTTTGAAACGAAAAGCTTCGCGTACTATATCGAAGATACTTGGACCGTAACTGATAATATTACAGCACGTATCGGCTTGCGTAATGAGAGCTTTGAAAACTACAACAAAGCAGGTGATAAATTTGTTGACGTTACTGACCAGTGGGCTCCTCGTCTAGGGCTTAGTTGGGACGTTAAAGGTGATGGCGAAAGCAAAATTTTTGCTAACTATGGTCGTTACTACCTTCCAGTTGCGACAAATACAAACATCCGTTTAGCGGGTGATGAACTTTATACTCGACAGTACTATGAAGTAGAGTCAATTAACGCTGATTTCACACCAGTACTAGGTGATGAGGTTGGTGGCATGACGGTATACTCTGATGGCACACTCAAGAGCACAACAGAAACGGTTAATGCCGATTTAGACCCAATGTATCAAGATGAATTCATACTTGGTTACGAGCAAGTACTTAATGAATCATGGAGCTTTGGTGTTAAAGCCACTTACCGTGACCTTGGTAGTTCACTAGAAGACATTGCAATTGATGCAGGCTTTAACGAGTTTATTGAGCAAGAGTTTGGTTCCTCTTGTACTATGTGTGACTCTGGCTTCCACTACTACGTGCTAACCAACCCGGGCAACGATGTAACAATCACTACTGATCCAGATGGTGACGGCCCAGTTCCTTTTGGAACATATACTATTCCTGCAGATATGCTAGGTTATCCTGAAGCGGAGCGCCAATATGCTTCTGTTGATTTCACTGTCGACCGTGCATGGGATGACGTGTGGATGATGAGCTTTACCTATACGTGGAGCCATAGTTGGGGCAACAATGAAGGTTTCGTTCGTTCAGACAATGATCAGGACGATTCTGGATTAACGACTAACTTTGACCAACCAGGGTTAACGAACGGAGCTTCTGGTAATCTTCCTAATGATCGTCGCCACTCATTTAAATTAAATGGTGCGTATCAATTAACAGAAAATTTCTCGTTAGGCGCTAATTTCCGTTGGACATCGGGCCGCCCACTAAGCTCATTTGGTTACCACCCAACTGATGTATTTGCGTCTCTATATGATGCAGAATCATTCGTTTATGAAGGTGAGATTGCTCCTCGTGGCTCTCAAGGTAGAACACCAAATGTTTGGAACCTTGATTTAAGCGCTAAATATTTGATAGAACTTGAAGAAGCTGATATTGCTCTTCGTGCTGATATCTTCAATGTGTTCAATAATGATGAAGCAACACAATTGAATGAAGTTAATGAACGACTATCAGGATATGAGGACGGAGAACAATTTGCTCCATTTGGCTATATTGCTCGCGGTGAATCTAACCCTAGTTATGGCCTACCAACTTCTTTCCAAACGCCACGTTACGTGCGTTTCAGTGTTGAAGTTACATTTTAATAATTGAGTAATGAAAAAGCCCAGCTCATGCTGGGCTTTTATTTAGGCATATGAAACTAGAACTACAGAAATTAGTGCACGCAACGCGAGCAATGGACCAAACATTGGTTGTTTCTTTAATTACCGGTTTTTTGAATACTGAGTTAGAACTCAAAGAAAACTGGTTAGGAGTAGCGCGTTTGGCGATGACAGTTGGATGCTATGATTTAGCTGTTAAGTGTTTACATATGCTAGATCAATCAAAGTGTGAAGATACGACAATAGCAAAGCAACTTGGCATGCTAGCCGATTGTGGTAAAGATGATGATGCATACCAGAGCGCAAAACAGTGGGCGAACAAGGCTCCGACATCAGTTGCAGCACTTCATATCACAGGTGTATTTGCTTATCAAAAAGGCGAACTTGAAGAAGCAGAAACATTGCTTAAAAAGGTGGTTGAAAAGGCACCTTTAGCGGGCGAAGCGTGGCACATGCTATCAACTCTGCAAAATGTGATCGCTCAACCTGATTTTCAAAATTTTATTAGTGCGCAAACGGTAAAATTTAATCAGTTGCCTAACAATGTATCTAAAGCTTGCTTTCTAAACGCTATGGGAAATGTAAATTGGTTAAATGGTGATGAGAAAAGCGCGTTCGTTTTTTATGAGAAATCAGCAAATGCTATGAGGCAAATCACAAACTCAAATGCCCCCACAACGACTTTCAACATAGATGCGAACTACACAAAAATTACCAAGGTATTAAAAGATACTGAAAGCGATACTGAGCAGAGTAGCTTTACATCGAATGCATTAACATCGAATGCTTTCACGCCAGTATTTATAATGGGACTACCCCGTTCTGGTACCACCTTGTTGAACAATATTTTGTGCTCAGATAAAGGTGTTAGCTCAGTTGGTGAAACGGATGCATTTACTATTGCCTGTGACACAGTACTTAAAAAGAAAAATTCAGCTTACGATTTAGACACCATACTCAATTGTCAAAAAGTTGAACTAAAAGCAATTGCAAAAGAGTACGAGCGGATTGCGAGAGAGTTAGGGTGTACAGAAAACGTATGCGTCAATAAAAGTTTAAACAACAGTCATATTGTTTTGATGATACAGCGAGTCTTTCCTAACGCTAAATTTATCGCGACTAGGCGAAACGAGCTTGAGAATGCATGGTCAATCTACAAAACCTTTTTTAGCAGCAATTTGCATTGGTCTTTTGACGTTCCCTCAGTTAAGCGAGCGATTCAAATGGACAATAAAGCAATAGAGAAACTACAAACGATTATCAAAATAGAGCTGGTTGAACTCGAAGCGTTGAAGGCAGAACCTGAATTAGTGCTCCACAGAGTATTTAATTCAATTGGTCTAAATTACGAAAACAATCACACATATTTCCATAAAACGCCGACAGTTGTAAAAACTGCAAGTATGTCTCAAATTAGGCAGCCGCTTAACAAGATAAATACTCATACCTTTACTATTCCAGAACCATTTCAAGAACTTTATAGGAATCTGTAAAAAGTCTTTTAATCAAATTTGTGTATCTTATCGTGTAAATATGACGTTTCGTCAGTGTTGCTTGAAAAATGCACAGCGAAATGTAGTTCTTATGTAAATTGTAAGTAAACATTTACAGAAAAAGGAAAAATAAACGAAAAAAATTGAACTTTTAATTATTCCACTCCCGATCTCAGTTGACCGTTTACGCTTGTTGTGTTTATTATCTTAGTGAGGCTTTGACCTTACTAATAATAATTCGTTATAAACGATTTTAGAAATACACACTAAACAAGCTTTAGTGGTCCAGGGAGACAACACATGTTTACAAATTCTAAGCTGGCTAAGTCAGTTAGGTTGGCCTGCGCGTTCGGCGCGGTGTCGACGATAGGTTTTTCTGGTGCAGTTGCTGCACAAGAAGCCGAAGAAGCAGCCGATTCTGTTGAAAAAATCGAAGTAACTGGTTCTCGTATCCGTCGTACAGACATCGAAGGTGCTAACCCAGTAACGGTTATGACTCGTGTAGATATCGAAAAATTCGGTATCACTTCAATCGGTGACGTACTTCAAGCTATCCCATCTGCTGGTTCAGCAATCAACACCAATAACAACAACGGTGGTAATGGTACAACTACTATTAACATTCGTGGTATCGGTTCTAACCGTACTCTTGTTCTTGTAAACGGTAAACGTTGGGCTCCAGGCCTTACCGGTTCTGTTGACCTTAACAACATTCCTTCTTCTATCATCGAGCGTATCGAAGTACTTAAAGACGGTGCATCAGCGGTATATGGTTCAGATGCTGTTGCAGGTGTTGTGAACATTATCACTCGTCAAGATTTTGAAGGCGTTCACGCTTCTGGCTACCTTGGTCAATACGATGAAGGCGACGGTAACAAAGAATCGTGGGATATCGGTTTCGGTGTTGCTAATGACAGAGGTAACGTATACTTCAACGTAAGTTACGTAGAAGAAGAGCCAACATTCGCAGGAGATCGTGAGATTTCTGCAGTACCAGTATTTGGTGCTCCTACTGGCTACGGCGGTTCATCAGGTACTCCTAATGGTCGTTTTTGGTATTTCGATGATGAAGCTACTTCATTCAACGTTCAAAACGATGGTCAAGGCGGATTGATTCCTTGGACTGGTAGCAGTGCATTTAACTTTGCACCTCTTAACTACCTTTCTACTCCTCAAGAGCGTATTAACCTTTACTCACAAGGTCGTTACGAATTAACAGATAACGTTTCTGTTAACGTAACTGGTTTCTACGGCAACAGACGTTCTTCACAGCTTCTTGCTCCAACACCTTTATTTATCGGTAACGCTGCAGGTACATCTGGTGTAACAATTGCTGCAAATAACCCTTATAACCCAACAGGTCTTGATTTAACCGACACTGCTGGTTTCGGTGAAGCGAACAGCTTGTTCTTCGCTGGCCGTCGTATGATGGAAGCGGGTTACCGTGAATTTGCTCAAAACGTTGATCAGTTCCAATTCAATGGTGGCTTTGACGGTGTTATTGAACTGGGCGACCAAGAGTACTACTGGGATGCAACTTACACGTATGCAGACATTACTCAGAATACGCTAACTGACGGTCTTCTTAACATGGACCGCGTAGCACTAGCCTTGGGTGACGTTGATACCTGTGCTGCTACTGATGGTTGTGTGCCATTAAACTTCTTCGGTGGTGCGACTGCTATCGGCGAAGGTACAATCACGCAAGAAATGCTTGATTACATTCAGTTTACTGCACAAGATGCAGCTAACTCTACGTTAGAAAGTTACTCAGCAAATATCTCAGGTGAAGTTTTTGAACTACCTGCTGGTTATCTTGCATTTGCTGCTGGTTACGAAAAACGCTGGCAGTCAGGTTACGACCAACCTGATGCATTAATTGCAGCTGGTATTACTTCTGGTAACTCTCGTCAACCTACTTCTGGTTCATTCAGTGTTGAAGAAGTTTACTTAGAAGTTGCTATCCCTCTTATCTCAGATGTTGAGTTTATTGAGCAATTAGATTTAGAACTTGCTACTCGTTACTCTGACTACAGCAACTTCGGCGACACTACAAACTCAAAAGTTGGTTTGAAATGGCGCATCAATGAAGACGTATTAGTTCGTGGTACATGGTCTGAAGCATTCCGTGCACCTTCGCTATCTGAATTGTTCCTAGGTAACAGCGACAGTTTCGCAACGCTAATCGATCCATGTAATGGCGGTGAAGCTGCAAATGCCAACAGCCCTGGCTGTGCTGGTATTCCTGCTGCTTACGAGCAACCTAACCCTCAGATCAGAACTACGGTTGGTGGTAATGCAGATTTAGCACCTGAAGAAGCAGAAAGCTTTACATATGGTTTCGTATACTCACCAGCTCAAGTTGAAGGTCTGTCAATCACATTTGACGTATTCGACATTGAAGTGGACAACGCAGTATCAACCGTTGGTGCTCAACGTATCCTAGATGCTTGTGCAACTACTGGTACTACTTTCTGTTCTCTAATCGAACGTAATAGCGGCGGTGTTGTAACTGAGTTGTTCAACGGCCTTGTTAACCTTGGTGGTCAAACGACATCTGGTTTCGATTATAACGTAGCGTATAACTTCGACACTGAATACGGTGACTTCCGAGTAAACTGGGACGGTACTTATGTAGACGAGCGTACTAGTATCTTTGTTGACCCTGTAACAGGTGAGTCAATCTCAGAGAACGATGCTGGTAAAGCATTTGACCGTGACGTTATTCCTCGTATCCGTACTAACCTATCTGTTACTTGGGCATACGAAGATTGGACTGCTAACTACCTAGTTCGCTTCATTGGCGGAACTACCGAAGCATGTTCATTCGATGACGATACAGATGATGCAGGTAACTACCTAGAAGATACATTGTGTAGTGATCCAGGCGTAAGCGTGTTTGCTGAAGATGGAAGTCTTGAGTCTAAAGACAGCTTCAACGAACTTGATGCGATGGCTTACCATGACGCTTCAGTAGGTTACTCAGTAACAGAGAACCTTCGTTTGACATTTGGTGTTAACAACTTGTGGGATGCAGATCCTGAAATTTCTTACACTACATTTGCAAACAGCTTCGATCCTTCAATGTATGAAATTCCTGGACGTTTCTTCTACGGTCGTATTAACGTAGACTTCTAAGCACAGGCATTTAATTGCATTTTACAAAGGCCTCTTATGAGGCCTTTTTTATGAGGGTAAATTGTGAATTCAGTACAGCAGTTGCTTGACCAGGCTCAGTATCATCAACAGCAAGGCGCCATTGATAAGTCTATGGCATTGCTTGGTGAAGCCGGTAAACTAGGCAACATTTATGCTGCCTTAGATTTTGCCTATTATAAGGTGCGTAGTGACGCAAAATTTGCACTTATTTATCTTCAGTCTATCCCAAATGCTCAGCATCCCACGGTGCGATATCACACGGCGCTAATCACTCGATTCTATGTTGAAGAAAACTTTAGTCGCAGCGTCATAAGTGAACTTGTAGCTTTAGCGCAGAGTGGACATGCAGAATCTTTGCTAGTGCTATCTTGTTGGTGCTCTGAAGAGGAAAAAGTATATCTTCAAATTGTCAGTGTTATGGCGAAGTTGTCTCCGAATATTTACCGGCAACTTGTTAACGATGACAGAGTGTTGGTAAGTACGTCTCTTGAGCCTTTGGATGAAAGTAGTATTGAACGTGCTATTCGAGCTCGAGAAGCAAAATTACGCTCACTTGAACATGAAATGCTTAACGAAGATATATCATTAGTTCGTGTTAAAAATGCATTGTCAGCATTTGAGTGTCGTTATTTACAGCAACGTTTTATACCACTGTTAACCCGCTCCATGGTAGCTAACCCTGCAGATGGAAGTCCTTTGGTAGATTCTATCCGCACAAGTGACGTTGGCGTTATTTTGTCTGAAATGGCAGATTGGATTGTGAGAGATATAGATACACGAATGGCAAATATCTCAAAAACTAAAACATCCCATGGTGAGCCTTTGAATTTATTGCGCTACCAAAAAGGCCAAGAATACAAAGCGCATTATGATGCTTTTTCTCATAAACAGTGCCAACAAACTGAGCTAATTGAGGAAGGGGGGCAACGGGCTCACACCGTCCTTGCGTATTTGAATTCTATGAGTAGTGACGGCGAAACACATTTCCCGAAAATAGACGTTAAAATAAAGCCTGAACAGGGAACCATTGTTTCTTTTAAAAATATTGATGAAAATAATGAGATACTAAAATTGAGTCTGCACCTTGGCGCGCCAGTGGCTAACGGTGAGAAATGGACGCTTACAAAATGGATAAGAATTCACCAGACACAGTATGGTATTTTAACCCACGGAAATTAAACCTACGGTACTTTAACCTACGGAACTTTAACCCAATAAACTTTGAATAAGGATTTATAAATGTTTAAAACGATTTTAGTCAGTCTTGCTATTTCTGCCACTTTGGTGGGTTGCGGCTCTACAAGTAATAAAACTGCAGCAGTAGCTACCAATAAAACTGAAGAGATAGCTAGCAATCAAGAGCGTGATGATCAAATTTGTAAAATGGAAAAGCGAATTGGTTCTAACATGATGCGTCGTGTTTGTTATACAGTAGAAGAAAGAGAACGTATGGAAGAAGCGTCTCGAGAAGGTTGGATACGTATGCAACGTGGTACCGAAACATCAGGTTCAGACAATTAGAATAATAAACGGAGCTGACGTTTTTACGCAGCTCCTTTTACCTCAGGTTTTCAATGACACCTTTATATAAATCGACCCTCGATGAAATTGAGAAAATGTTATCGAAAGGACATTTTGACCAAGCACTTTCCTTATATGTTACGTTAAATAGTCAAAATTCAGATTATCTTGACCCCAAATCAGGAGAAATGACGCGGCCACGTTTTTCTCATATTAAAAATGCAGCTAACTTAGCTCGAAGAGATGGCTATACTCGGCTTCAATTCATGGAGTCAGTGTCACCGAGATTGAAAAAATCCCTCGCGCTCTTTTTTGGCCTCGAATTCCACCCTTTTCAAAATAAACTTCAGCAACCGAGTTTCTTTTACATTCCTGATTTACCGAGTAAACCCTTTTACGATGCAAGTGAAATTGATGGGTTAACCGATTGGATAGATAAACTTCAAGGTCATGAAGATGAACTACTCAACATCGGGAAACGTGCAGAAGTTAAATATGTCGGTGAGTTTGATAATGTACCAGCCACTGAGACATGGAATAAACTACGTGATGAATGGCTATCTACTCATCTGTTAAAGGAAGGTAAACGCTGCAAAGCAATGCAGGATTTATCTGTGCCGTTAAGTAGTGTGCTTGATAACGCACCTTTAGCCTTTTGTCCTCCGCATGCCCCAGAGATGTTTCTTTCGGTGCTTAAAGCTGGTGCTTACATACCGCCGCATTACGGGATTTCAAATTGTAAGCTGACTGTCCACATTCCCTTGCAGGTTAGTGAAAAAGCAAGCTTAACGGTCGGGGGGGAAACTTTTCATTGGTGTGAGTCTAATAAACATTTGGTTTTTGACGATAGCTTCGTACATTCCGCGTCTAATTTATCGGACAAAGAGCGGGCAGTATTAATACTTGATGTTTGGAATCCGTCATTGTCTCTCAATGAAAGGCAAGCAATAACCCAGTTTATGTCCATATTATCTAAATGGAACGAAGGGGCTGGTAAGCTTATGAATTTAGATCGTGGCTTAGGGTAGTTATGGCGGTTGATAAAATGGTTTTATTACGGCAAGTTGTTAATGCTTTTCAACAAGGAAAGTTCAACTACGTTATACAATTTATAGAAGCCAACAATACCATCTTAAAGCTTGATCCTGTTGCTATTCAGGTATATTCAAGCGCCCTTCGGAAGGTGGGAAATGGAACGCGCGCAGAATCAGTAGTCATAAAAGGGCTAAAAACATTCAAAGGAAGCCCTCAATTACTCAACAGCTTGGGTACCACACAGCTGGAACTGGGGAAGGCAAAAAATGCGGTGCAATCATTTAAAAAAGCTCTGTCAGCAAACCCTCTTGATATAGAAGTTAAATATAATCTTGCCAGAGCGTATAAAGAAGTTGGCTTATTTAATGAAGCTGAAAGCATCTTTGTCGATGTGATTCGTAAAAAGCCGACGTATAGCCAGGCAAGCATTCATCTTGCAGATATACACACTAACTTGGGCGCTTTAGAAAAAGCACAAAAGTGTTTAACGTCTGTATTAGAACGAGACCCAGCAAACGTTGTTGCATTAAATAATTTAGGTAACGTGCTAAGACGGGATAATAACTTTAAAGCGTCAGCTGAGCGTTTTGAAGCCGCAATAAAGCTACAACCGACTAACAGTACTTTACGACGAAATTTAGCTGCAACTTTGGTGTTACTAAATCGCCGCGAAGAAGCCAAACAGTGTTTTATCGACGCAGTATCATTAACCCCCTTAGATTGGACAGCACAAGAAGAGCTCGCTGCTTTTTTATGGGAAGAAGGTGTTGAATCTCCTTTTGAGTATATCGAGCCTCATATCAATCATGAAGATGCTAATGCGGCATTTGTCTTAGCCTACATAAAGCTATTAGTTCGGGCAGACCAATTTCAAAAAGCGCTTGATGTACTTAATAGTCAAGAACACCTATTACGTTCTAATCTCGATTTGTATATATATAAAGCACGCGTACATCGAGAGTTAGGGGACTATGACGCATCGCTAGACTATGTTGAGAAAGGCGAAAAGCTAAAAATAAACAATACCATAGGACTTGAGAGTGAGGCGGGATATACCTTACTAAGTTTAGGTAGAGCAAAAGAAGCCCTCACAAAATTTTCAAAATTAGTGAAACAAGAGCCGCGTAATCAGGGGTGGTGGACCATGCTTTCTACCTGCTATTGCCTGTTAAATGAAGAAAATAAATATCATTGGCTGTGTAACTATCAGCAATTATTGGCCGTAATGCCAGTGCTTCCGAGCAAAGAGAAGAGACAGAACTTAAATGATGAATTACGTGACGTGCTAGAAGCTTTGCACCAAAATGAACGCCATCCAATCGGGCAATCATTAAGAAATGGTACTCAGACCTATGAAAATCTCTTTGATGGAAAGAACGAAGTAATAAACACGCTGTCGAGTCTCATTTTAGAAAGAGCTCAAGAGTTCATAGAGTTGCAAAGCAAAGATAGAAAACATCCTTTCTTATCTCGTTTAAGTAAGGATCTAACATTTAAGGGTTCTTGGTCTGTAAAGTTACGTACCGATGGATATCATCGTTCCCATTATCATCCTGAGGGGTGGTTGAGTGGCGTGTATTATGTAGATGTTCCTAACGCGGTTCACAACAATGGCGAAGGTTGGCTAACTTTCGGTAGAGCTGACATAGCAAATCAAAATTTTGAAGGAGACTTTGCAGTGAAGCCGAAGTCGGGTAATCTTGTCTTGTTTCCTTCATACATGTGGCATGGAACCAATGCATTTACGAGCAGTACCGCTAGACTCACGGTTGCATTTGATATCATCCCAAGTCATTAGCTTGGGATGTTTGATTAAACAGAGCGATGCCTATGCTACTTTGGGTAAACGCCTTTAACGTTCAGGTGCCTGTCTTCACAGTGAATAAATAGCACTAATGATTAGCTGGCCAATTCAAGTTTAAACGCCAATGTATACCTTGGTGTGTAACAGATACGGTTAGGCGGTCTGCCTACATGTTTAATGGCACCATGGAAGATACTGACTCGACCGGGTTTTGGTGTACACGCGAATAAGCAATCATCATGTTCATTGAAAAACATGGTTTCTCCACCCCATTCTATATCCCACGTAGGCGAAATATAAACGAGTACAGTTAATTCGTCAGCGCCAGGCATGCAATCAGTGTGAGTAAAAAGCATGTCACCGAAAGAAGCGTGATTTACGTAGCCTCTATACGCTTTATATGTTTTGCCAGTAAGGGCTTGCACCGCACTTATGGCGCGGTTGTAGACGGGTAGGCTTTGTATTTGAGCGCCTGATAGATTAACTGCCCAATGGCGAAACTCTTTCGTATCGGGACGTGCAATTTCATTGCGTTTGAAAGCACTAGCTTCCAAACCATTAAAAATCCCCTGTGCTTCTTGCGAAGAGCATAAGCCGTCAAAAATCCAAAGTGGTTTATTGTCTATTGATACGGAATGTGTAGCTTCATACGTCATAAATTAATCCCGATAATTCATTTTTTTATTTAGTTTATCCTATAGCGTTTAGCAATTATACCTAACACCTATAGACGGCAAAAATCCAATTAAGAAAAAGAGCGCTTACATCTTAAATGTGGCATGGCGATAACATTTAGTGAATTGCTGCACCAAAATGAAACCTTTCATCTGTAGGAATACTGCATGTGCTTTCGTTTTATGGTTTGCCCAGCAAATTATGGCCATGAGAAGTTAACAAAAAGTGATTACTTTGAATCTTAAGTAACGAAGTTGAACCTTGTATCAGACTTTGAATGAAATTGCGGCGTTTCACCTCAAAATTTTGATATAACGCTAAGTAAAAAAAGGGTTTATTTTTGCTCATAGACAAAAAAAACACCCCGTATCTGCCAGTTATTTGTACGTTGGAATGAATTCTGCAGGAGAATTCGAACGTATATTAAACAGATGATGAAAAATCTACTTGGTGTAAACAGGGTGTTACTTGACTCAGTGCTGTAATCCGTGTGAGTATAATACGTTCGTAGTACTGGAAGCTAAGGTCCGTACTACATTCCTAAAACATAATTGTGAAAGTTTAATACGCCCCTTGCCCGAACTGTTTTCCTTTATCGGCGAGGATTCAAATAAGAAATTTGGTTGGGAACTATGTCCAAAATGAGCAAGAGAACTCTTATTGCTTCTACTGTTATCGGTGCTTTCGCACTAACAGGTAGTGCAGTCTCTGCAGATACGCTTGATGACCTTCATAAAGAAGAAGCGAAAATCCACGCGGCTGCAGCGAAATCTCAGGAAAAAATCAACACGTTGTTTGAACAGTCTCAAGAATTACTGGTTGAGTATCGTCAAACAGTAGATGAGACAGAAAACCTCAAAATATACAATGACTACATTGCGAGTCTTGTAGCAGATCAACAACGTGGAATTGACTCTTTGCAACGTCAGATTGACAGCATCGAGCAAACTAAGCAGGGCATCGTTCCTCTTATGTTCCGCATGATCGATAGTCTTGAGAAATTCATCAAACTTGACCGTCCTATTCACTTAGACGAGCGTCTAGAGCGTGTTCAGCGTTTACGTGATGTTATGTCTAACTCTAACGTAACTGTTTCAGAACAGTTCCGCCAAGTAATCGAAGCATACTTGGTTGAAGTTGAGTACGGCACTAAGATCAACTCTTACCAAGGTACTATCGATAGCAACGGCACTGAAGTGACTGTTGACTTCTTTAACCTAGGTCGTACTGCACTAGTTGCATTGTCTCTTGATCAAGAACACGCTTGGGCATGGAACAATGAAAGCCGCGCATGGGAGCAACTTGGCGACGAATATCTGTCTTCAGTTGTTGACGCAGTTAAAATGGCTAATAACGTCATTCCTGCGGACCTGATCAAACTACCAATTAGTGCAGCGGAGTAATTGTTAATGAAACCAGTATTCAAATCTCTTTTAACCGCTGCCACTCTTGCGGTTGTAGCAACCGGAGCTCAGGCTCAGGAAGCAAAGAGCCTTAAGGAACTTTTAGACCAAGTTCAGGATAACCGTGTTTCTGAAACACGTATCAACAAGCAGCGTGAAGCAGAGTTTCAATCTGCTCGTGCAGACAAGCAAGCGCTTCTTCGTAAAGCAGAATCTGAATTGAAAGCTGAACAGGGTCGTGGTGACCGTCTTCAACAACAATTCTCTGACAACGAAGTAACGCTTAACGAAAAAGCCGCTGAGCTTGACCAGGCAACTGGTACACTTGGTGAGATGTTCGGTGTGGTTCGTCAAGCGTCTTCAGAAGCTTATGGCCGTGTTGCTACATCAATCGTTAGTGCTCAATTCCCAGGCCGTGGTGAGTTCCTAGCTGGAATGGCAGAAGACTCTAAAGGTCTTCCTAACATTCAAGAACTAGAAGACCTTTGGTTTGCTCTACAGAAAGAAATGACTGAAGGTGGCGAAACAGTTCGTTTCACTACAGAAGTTGTTAACCTTGACGGCGGTTCTTCACAGCAAGAAGTTGTTCGTATCGGTACTTTCAACCTTGTAGGTGAAGACGGTTACCTAACTTATGATGCTGAAAACGAAATTGTTCAGCCTCTAGGTCGCCAACCAGATAGCCGCTTTGTAGGTTCAGCTGACGATTTAATCGCAGCAACTTCAGGTATGGTTCCTTTCTACGCTGACCCTTCTCAAGGTGCAATCCTTGGTCTGTTAAAGCAAAAAGCGACTATGTCTGAGCGTTATCATGCAGGTGGTGTAGTAGGTTACACAATCACTGTAATGCTAGCGATTGGTCTACTTATCGGTCTTTACAAGCTAATTACGCTTACAGTAGTTGCTGGTAAAATGCGTTCACAGCTTAAAAACCCAGGTAACCCTTCAGATGGCAACCCTTTAGGTCGTATCTTGAAAGTTTACCAAGAGAACAAAGCAGCTGATGCAGAAAACTTAGAACTTAAACTTGATGAAGCTATTTTACGTGAACTTCCACGTATCGAAAGCGGCATTAACGTAATCAAGATCTTCGCAGCAATCGCACCTCTACTAGGTCTACTAGGTACGGTACTAGGTATGATCGCGACGTTCCAAACAATCACATTGTTCGGTACAGGCGACCCTCGTATGATGGCTGGCAGTATCTCTATGGCGCTTGTAACTACGGCTCAAGGTATTATCGCGGCATTGCCACTGATTCTTACTCACAGCATCGTAGCTTCACGTAGCAAATCAATCATCCACATTCTTGATGAGCAAACTGCAGGTATCGTAGCAGCTCATTCAGAGTCGGAGAGAGTGTAGAATGAATTACCTGATTGGATTAATAGAATCGGTCAGGGATTTTATCGCTACCGGTGGTGACGTACTTTATTTCGTTGCTGCCGCGCTCTTTCTCATGTGGGTTTTAATGATTGAGCGTTATTGGTATTTAACCTCGGTCTTTCCAACGGTGAAGAAAAACATCATCAAAAATTGGGATGCCCGAGCAGATACCACATCTTGGTATGCGCATAGAATCCGTGACGCGTGGATTTCTCAAGCGTCAGATGACCTGAACGCAAGAATGCTGATTATTCGCACCATTATTGCAATGTGTCCGTTAATCGGGCTACTGGGAACAGTAACCGGTATGATCGGTGTTTTCGAGACGATGGCGACACAAGGCACCAGCAATGCACGTTTAATGGCTGCTGGTATCTCCATGGCAACAGTTCCGACTATGGCCGGAATGGTAGCCGCGCTTTCTGGACTGTTCATCAGTTCTCGTCTTGAAGCGAAAGTGAAGCTGGCACGCGAAGGGTTAGTTGATAGCCTGCCACATCATTAGAGAGAGATATTATGGCTCGAAAAGTCAGAATCGAGGAAGAAGACGCACAGATTGACATGACACCCATGTTGGATATCGTGTTTATCATGCTGATCTTCTTTATCGTTACCACTGTTTTCGTTAAAGAAGCAGGGATTGAAGTTAATAAGCCCGACGCGAGCCAGGCGGTTCTTCACAAGAACGCAAACATTTTCATAGCTGTAACAGAAGATGGAAGCGTTTGGTTAGATAAACGTGAAGTAGCGCCGGACAGCGTTAGAGCGAATATTGAACGACTGCTTACCGAGCAGCCAACTGACTATGTAATCATTCAGGCTGATGTTAAAGCTAAGCATGGTTTGGTAGTGGAAATTATGGATCAGGTTAAAGCCGCTGGCGTTAACCGTGTCTCGGTAGCGGCAAGGGGTTAAGATGTTACGTATAATTGTATCTATATTCTTAGGTGCTGGTGTTGCATTTGCCCTGTTCGTACTTATGGCTAAGTTGATTGAAAACTCAGCCAGACCGGCGGACGAAGTACCTGAAGCACCGGTAATCGATATTGTGATGCAGGAACCAGACGATCAGACGCAAACGCGTCAACGTGTTCCGCCTCCACCTCCACCTCCGCCTCAGCAGCCTCCTAAAATGGAGCTTGTTGAGCCAGAAGCAGCTGAACCGGATGCAGATGGCTTTAGCCTAGCAATCCCAGCTATTGACACTGGTGGTGTTGGTGTAAACATTGGTGGTGTTGGCGCTATGCAGCGCGATGGCGACGCTACTCCAATCGTTCGTATCGATCCGAAATATCCACCTGATGCAGCCCGTGATGGCCGTGAAGGATGGGTAAGATTGTCTTTCACTATCAATGAAATTGGTGGTGTAGACGACATCGAAGTAATTGAAGCTGAACCTAAGCGTGTATTCGACCGTGAGGCACGACGTGCATTACGTAAGTGGAAATACAAGCCTAAGATTGTTGACGGCAAAGCTGTTAAGCAGACTGGCATGTTCGTACAGCTAGACTTTAAACTGGAGCAATGATCATGATGAAAAATAAATTCAAAATGTCTGCATTTGCTTTAGTGCTTGGTGCCGGTGCAGTGTTTTCTGCACCAGCGGCACTAGCACAGTCTTCACCTGTTATGTGCCCTGGTTATGAAAAAGCCAAAACAACCTTAGTCGGTGAGCGTACAGGTAAAAAAGTTCAAAAAGCATTTGAATTTTACAACGAAGATCAAGTTGATGAAGCGTTAAATATTCTATATGAAATTGACCCTTCTGAAGATTTTGATGCAGCGTATGTAAATCGCTTTATTGGTAACTTATTAGCTGCACAAGAAGGTAAAGGCTCTAAAGCACTTGGTTATTTGAACCAGTCTGTAGAACCTAAAGTATTGAATGATCTCGAGCATTCTCAAACACTTAAGTTATTAGGTGATTTGAACATGCAAGAGAACAAATATACTGATGCGATTAAATGGTATAACGCGTGGATGGACTTTACGTGTAAAGAAGATGCAGACGTTTATACCCGTTTAGCGCAAGCTTATTATGAAGCAGGCCAATTAGATAAGATGATTGAGCCAGCTGACAGAGCAATAGCTCTGTATGATGAGCCGAACAAAAACCCTTATGTGTTAAAGCTAACATCTTACTACGAACGTAAAATGTTTCCTCAAACAGTGGCAGTTGCTGAAGAACTTGTTCGCAACTTCCCAGAGGAGCCACGTTGGTGGACTCAGCTTGGTTTCTTCTACCTTTCAGTAGAAGACTTCGAGAAAGGTTTGTCTACGTTCGAGATGGCTTACATCCAAGGTTACCTTAAGAAAGTAAACGAGATTAAAACGTTATCTCAGTTATTCCAAACAAACGGCATGCCTTTTAAAGCTGCTCAAATTTTGGAAAAACACGTTAAATCTGGTTTGCTTGAAGATGATGCCGATATGCTAGCTAGTATTGCTAACGCATATCACCAGGCTAAAAACTACGACAAAGCAGCTACGCTTTACGCTAAAGCTGCCGCGAAGAGTTCAGATCCTGAGCATTACAGAAAGCAAGGTACCTTGTTGTTAGTTGCTGAAGATTATAAAGGTGCGATTAAAGCGTTAAATAACGCTTTAGAGCGCGGTGTTGAAAACCCTGAAAAAGTTCACTTTACGCTAATGGAAGCGAACTTCTACGCAGGTGATTTCAGAGCAGCGTTTAAGCACGTACAAGAAGCGAAGAAAGATCGCTCACTACGTCGTAATGCAGCGGCTTGGGAGCCTTACATTAAAGAGAAGGCTAAAAACCGCGGTATTAACATTTAGTAGTTATATCGATAAATAAAAAGGCCTCCATTTGGAGGCCTTTTTTTTTGTTAGAAATAAACCAAGTTTTATATAGTTATTGAAGCCAACATATAGCCTATCTTTTTTCTTAATGATTCAGTCAACGCTTTACGACCATTCACGTCCAAGAGTTTTGTAAGCTTATTCGTGGGTAGCGGGGAACGACTAAGTAGTAAAAGAAGTTCAGACGTAACTTCATCCGTTCCACTCGTGCACGCTTTAGTAGGTCTTTCAGTATGTTTAACACACTGTGTGGACACAGAGACCTCAGCGGCCAACGCGTTTATTGCTAAGCTAACTTGGTTTAATGGTCTAGTCGCATTAACGAACTGATTTAGTTTTTTTATTAGTATATTTCGTGTGATAGTCGGAAGCTTACTTATAGGGACAATGTCGGTTGCTTGACTATGGGTAAACAAGCATGACAATACTTCTTGTTGTGGCCCAAAGCGTTCAGAGATACATTTCACAACCAATGCGCTGGTCTCACCGCTCGCTTTATTAGGTTTTTCACCCATATCCACAAGCGTAAAACCGCATTGCTGCCAAAAGTGATTAAGCTTGTCAGAAGCGCCATAAGAGCTAGTCAGTGCATCAATATGTTGTGCAAGGGCTTGTCCGTTAATATAGCTTACAAGGCGCGTACCTAGCCCTTGGCCTTGTAGATGAGGAGCAACTGCTATACGGTTTATTCTCCAATACCGATATGATGCAGTAGCGGGGTTCGCCGTGAGTAGCGTAAGCCTCTGTGCCCCTAAATGTCCTTTAGGGCGCCGGGAACCATCTGCAATTCCTTCACTTACATCTGCTAAAGGGTCGCCACCTTCACAATTTATTATTGCAGCTGCGATTAAACGAAGGTCGTCCCATTGGGTACACAATACGATGTCTGGGCTGTCATAAAGCCGCATGAAGTCATCGGGGGTGGTTTGATAGTGTGCAGCGGCTAACAGTTGCATGACACAGTGTAATTCGTGTTCCGACAATGCAGACACCAAACCTATCCTGTAGTCATTGCTAGATTTATCTGTCGGTGCTTTTCGTTGTAATTCTCGCAGTATTTCTTGCCTTACTCCCCGGCGTGCTTCTCGCGGAACTTCATTGAAGGTATTAAATGACTCTGTTCCTTCAAATAAGCAAATATTATGTATGAGGTTTTCTAACTTATCGTTCTTTGTCCATCGTAGCGGTGTGCTCAATGAAAGGTGCAAAGCGCCTTCAGCGTTAAAAGCCGGTAGCATACGCTGCATAAAACCTTGCCCACTTCCTTCGTATCCCTGCAATGTTGTGCTAATCACGTAGTTATCATGAGCGCTGATTAACATCTTAAGCACAGGTAACGCGAAGGACGCTGCTTCATCAATAATAAGCAAGTCAAAGTCACCATCGATAAGCGTTGGGTTATCTGGCGCAAGCCACTGTGCAGATCCACTTTTCTCACTCTCTGAAGCTTGATTAGAGACTGCTTCACTAACAAAATCCTCAACAGCAAAAGCCGCTTCAGTGACAGTTCCAGCAGTGCTTAACTCATTATCAGTAGTCTTACTTTCTAGTTTATTTTCTTCTGAATTTGGTGAATTTATGCCTATACGAATGTGCTTGAAAAGGGTGCTCGTGTTTTCACGAATGGCGCTTGTGATCACTACTTTCTCGCCCTTTTTCAGCCTTGATGCAACAAACAGCCCTACAAGCGCAGACTTCCCTCTGCCTCTAGGCGCTGTGATGACAGCTTTTCGATTATCTTGCGACCACTTATTTGTCAGGCAATCAAATGCCGCCTGCTGTTCAAGTGATTTGAACTGTGGCCGACGGGTTTGTTCATCATCTACTGGCTGTGTTGCGCGTGCGTTTTCTGAAACTATCCGATTAATAGGGCTTTCAGAGGTAATCGGGGTTAGCCGGTTTATCGAATCAAAGGTATCACTCGCTACTGAATCAGGAATATGGCAGTTGTTGGAATTCCAAATGGCTACATCTGCATCGTTTTTTAGTATTGCTACAAGCCGTTTTATATACGGACTTCGTGATGCAGTAAAACCATGTGAGAGGTGACTAGGGCGGGTGTGCAAATGCCAAGAGTCGAGCGTAGGGCAGCATAAAATGAGACAGCCACCCCATCGAATGGTGCCTGCAATGGCCATGAGGTTTCCAGGGTTAAACCCTTGATGTGAATGTACCACCCCGATATCGCATTCTTTACCCAACAAATGTTTACGGAGCAGTGAGTTCTCAGCGCCTATTTCTTTGACGGTAAGTGAGGGGGAAATATCGCTCAAAATAGACGTTAAACTCTTATTCACCCAGTCATACTCACCAGAAAGCACGAGTAGACGGCGATGCTCAGTATGTCGTGCTTGCGAATAAATAGGGCTAAATAACCATTGAGTCAATTCCGGTGGCGCCATAGGTGTGTTTTTTCGGTATAATTAAGACTTTCTCTGCTTATAGTAACTACTTATCTAAAGGAATTCGAATGCGCTTTCTTTCTCGGCGTCTAGTGATGCCAAACGACTTAAATTATGCCAACTCTTTATTTGGCGGCCGCGCGCTTGAATGGATTGATGAAGAGGCTGCTATTTGGGCAATTTGCCAATTAGAAACCAATTGTTTGGTAACCAAACATATAGGGGAAATTAGTTTTGAGTCTCCTGCACTGCAAGGTGATATTGTTGAGTTTGGTCTTGAGACGAAAGCGGTTGGTAGAACGTCGATTACGGTCAGTTGTTTAGTGCGCAATAAAGCCACCAAAAAAACTATTTGTTTCGCCGATGATATCGTCTTCGTTAAAGTAGACCCAGAATCACGTCAACCAGCAGCGCATGGTAAAACCCTTGAGGCGTTAGTATCTCAAACTAACGAAGAAGTGCGAAAGCTCAATCTCGAATTAGAAGAGCAAAAATAAGCCACATCACACGAATAGCGAGCCTACTGTTACGCCAAGTTAACCGTTTAATATCTTGACGGTTTTGGCGTAACTGGTAGACTTCCCGCTGTATTCGTTATTCATAACGAACGCATATACCAAGGGGTGTCCGTACCGCGGACTGAGATTCACATTATCATTGTGAGAACCCTTACACCTGATCCGGATAATGCCGGCGTAGGGATGGTTGACCACATAGTCGTATCACCTGCCGTACACCCGGATCTTTTTTCTTAAAAAAGAATAAGAGATCCCATGCAAAAACCTATATTTTGTCTTTCTTTACTTGCCGCATCGCTTTCAGTTAGCGCACAAACTACTCAGCAAGAAACACAACTTGATGACGTAGAACGTGTTGTCGTGAGCGGAGACTTTCGCGAAACCGTGTTAGACCAGCTAAGTGCAAGTGCTACCGTTATGAGTGCTAAGCGCTTAAGCAGTCGCCAGCCTACCCATATTGATAGTGTGCTAAATAGTGTGCCGAACGTGAACTTCGCCGCAGGCGCTTCTCGCGGACGCTTTGTTCAAATTCGCGGTATCGGTGAACGTAGCCAGTTTGTAGAGCCTATTAATCCGTCTGTTAGTTTCATCGTTGACGAATTTGATTTCTCTGGTCTTGCAGCAGCAGGACTTATTTTTGATACGCAGCAACTAGAAGTTTACCGAGGGCCTCAGGCCACCTTATTTGGTTCCGGCGCTTTAGCAGGAGCGGTTAAGCTTTCTAGCACCCCTGTTGGCTCAGAGAGTGCTGACTATGTTGAAGTAAGAGCAGGTAATAAAGATAGTTATCGCGTAGAAGCTGCTACAGGTAACGATATCAATCAAGATTGGGGTTATCGCGTTGCACTTATGCATAACCGTAGTGATGGTTTTGTAGAAAATACCGTCGTTAACAGTGACGGCACCGAGCAAAAACGTGATGATACGAATAATCTTGATGAAACTGCTGCGCGCATAAGTGTAGCGGGAAATATTGACGAAAGAAGCACTTTGGCACTAACTTATCGTTGGTATGACATCGACAATGGGTATGATGCGTTTTCTTTAGATAATAATAATCAGACCTTATCTGATGAGCCAGGTTTTGACACCCATCAAACTCATGCTGTGAGTGCTAGAGCCACTACCTCGACTAATGGCGGTGATATTATTCTAGTCGCCACTCACGCCTCCCATAACATCGGTTATGGATATGACGAAGATTGGACTTACGAAGGATTTCACCCTTTCGGGTATACTTCATTCGACGCTTATTTCCGTGATGTAGACACACAAACAGCAGAAGTACGCTTTGTATCTTCAGACAGTGCCGCGTTATTTAATGGCGCGACGGCTTGGACGCTTGGCGCTTTTTATAAAACCAGTGAAGAAGATTTGTTGCGTGAATACACCTATGCATCAGGTGACTTTACCAGTGTGTATGAACCCACCACCAAAGCGGTATATTTACAGACTGAATCTACAATCACCACTAGCCTAACGCTAGTTGCAGGGTTACGTGTAGAAAACTACGGCTTTGACTACTCTGATAACAATGGCCTTGAAAGCAGTCATGATACTACGATGACTGGCGGTAAAGTGGCATTGCAATATACGGGTGAAAAACACTTTTACTACGCCAGTATTTCTCGCGGCTATAAAGGGGCAGGGTATAACCCTGACGAGCGCGTATCAGATGAGCAGCGATTCTTTGATGAAGAATATAACTGGAATTACGAGCTTGGTGTAAAAGGGCCTTTATTAGTGCCTGAACTAACCATGCGAGCAGCACTCTTCTATATGGACAGGGACGATACGCAAGTAAGTAATTTTGATGTTCAAATTCGCGAAGATGGAACACCTGATTTTATCGACATTATAGACAACGCTGATATAGGCACTAACAAGGGGGCTGAGCTAGAGTTGAGTTGGCTGGTAGATGAAAACTGGACCATGAACATGAGTTTGGGCTACCTAGATGCTACCTTCGAAGATTATACGCTGACTGATGGCACTGTGATTGAAAAACAGCGCCAAGCACAAGCACCTGAATACACGGCTAACTTATTTAGTGAGCTATCTATTACTGATGATGTGCTTTGGCGCATCGATATCGACTTTAAAGACAGCTACCGTTTTTCTGATGGCCATGATGTAGAGGCACCTTCGACAACGTTGGTTAACAGTGAAATCGTGTGGTTTTCTGATAATTGGCAAACCAGCGTGTGGGTTAAAAATGCCTTCGATAATGAGTATTACACCAGAGGTTTTGGTGGCTTCAGTAACGACCCTCGTGATGAGTATGCGTTTGCAGAACCTTACTATCAACTAGGTAATGGCCGACAGTTTGGCGTTACCGTTAAATACGAATTCTAGGAGTACACTATGCAAGTCATGGTTGAGCTATCGCTATACCCGCTCGTGGGTGAATACATTGAGCCTATTCAGCAATTTATCGATCGCATGAATAGCTACGGTAATATTGGCGTATTAACTACTTCTACCAGCACGCAAGTATCCGGTGATTACGGACATGTGATGTCTATTCTTGGTAAGGAAATGCAGCGCACTCACGAAGAAGTTGGACAGGCTATTTTCGTGGCGAAGTTTCTAAACTACGATGCCATGCAGGCTAACAAGCAAGCCAGAAAAACTTAAGCATGAGTACATTTTTCACTGAGTTTTTGTCGCAGATAGCGGCCACATCAAAACTGGAATGGTTGGCGGTAGTGCTTGCCATTGCCTATGTGTTGCTTGCGGCTAAACAGAACAGCTGGTGTTGGCTTTGTGCCTTCGCCAGTACGGCTATTTATACCTGGCTGTTTTGGCAGGTGACATTGCCGTTTCAGTCCATGCTGAACTTTTTCTATATGATAATGGCAGGCTATGGTTATTATCAGTGGTCAAAAGGTGGTGATGGAGGCACGGAGAAGCCAGTGCGTTCATGGCCGTTATGGATACATCTTACAATAGTCCCTGTGCTTTTATGCTGTGCATGGGGATTATCTAAATTAGTCACTTCACAATTTAATAGTGATCATTTACTGCTAGATGCGAGTATCCATCTGCTGAGTGTAGTTACCACTTTTATGGTGGCGCATAAAGTTTTACAAAATTGGATTTACTGGTTCTTTATTAATTTGGCCTCCGCCTTTTTATACTTTCAAGTGGGGATGGCATTATCAGCATGCTTATTCCTTGGATACGTAGGATTCTCGATTTTTGGGTACCTACAATGGTTAGCGCAGTGGAATAAGCAAGATGAAACCGGAAACTATCATTCCGCTTTTGAAAGAAGCACTTAATTTATCTGATTCGGCCACAGTGGAACGTCACCCCGCTGGCATAGTGAATCAGGTGTACTATCTCAAAGATGATAATCGTGGGTATGCTGTCAAATGGGTGGGGGAAGATACATTTAGCGGTATCGACAGATTCCATCAATTTGTATTGCAACAGCAACTTGCTGAGCGAGGCATTGCACCAAAGCCTATTTGGTTAAGCGATGATGAATTAATTTGGGTAGAACAATGGGAAGAGGAAACCGATCCTCATCCCAGTATTCGTTCTCCCGAAGCGTTAGCATCAGTACTTGCCCGTGTCCACGCCCTGCCTATCACAGCTAGACCTCTCAACTTATTTTCTCGTTGGTTGCATTATATGCACTCCGCTGGATTGAAAGAAGGCGATGCGCTTTTCGACCGCGCTATTCAACTTCGAGCAAGTTTAGTTAAAAGTGAAGGCAACACAGAAGACTATGTGCTGTGTCACAACGACTTGCTTGCTCATCATGTGGTACGTGACTCAACGCCGTTCATTGTTGATTGGGAATACTCGGCCATGGGTAATCGTTATTTCGATGTGGCTGGGTGTGCAAAGATAAACGCAATGAGTGAAGCGCAAACACGGGCATTAGCCATCGCCTATGCCAAAGAAGTAGGTAAAGATGAAGATGAGGTCTTATCGCAAGTTCAACTTCATATGGAAATCGTTAACGTAACTAACGATTTATGGCTAGCTGCACTTGAGGCTACTAAGCAAAACGCTGGATAAAGTACGCTTTTTGTTTGTTTTCACAGCGCTTTGTTTGTTTAGTAAGCGGTAGTGCATAAGGTAGTAGAAAAATGCTTTACCTTTTAAATGTCATCCGTATAATGCACAGCGCGCTAGGGGTGTAGTTCGAATTGGTAGAACAGCGGTCTCCAAAACCGATGGTTGGGGGTTCGAGTCCCTCCACCCCTGCCACTTTCCCTTCTTGTTTTCTAAATTCAATTTTTATCATTATTTACTTTTCTTAAGCTAAGTTAAACTCAGCAAGTTAGTCATTCTGTATCTGCCATTTTTATTCGCGTTGCCATTTTTAATCGCGTTGCTATACAATGTTAAGTAATTTATCGAAGTTGGATTTTTATGTCGCTTTCTACTTTTCAGCGTGCTGTATTGCAAGAAATGGGAATACCTGTGTGGGTGAGCCAGTCATCGCTGCAAGATGAAAACACGAACTCAGTTGCGACTGATGTTGCTAATAAGCGCTCTGCAAATGATTCTTTTGCAATGGCCAGTAATTATTCACCAGCCATGCCTTCTAATGAAGAAAAGCAAAGCCGGTTGGCACAACTTCGTGCTCAAGTATCATCAGATTCGACCAAAGCCTCTGGCCAAACAAAAGCTACCAGCCCGAAAGCTAGTGATTCGTCGTCAGCGACACCGCGCTCGGTAGATAGCGCTGAAGATAGCAATGTTGATAGCACTGCAAGCAAGAGTGCATCACAAGTGGAGTCTGTTAATGCTTCAAGCCAATTATCCAGCCATTCGTCAAACGTGTTATCCAATCCTGCTTCAAACAATACACCTGCTCTGGTTGAATTAACCCAAGCACAGCGTTTACAGGGCAAGCAGTGGTTACAAGATTTAGATGTTGCGCTCGCGTATCTTCAATTATCCTTCACCAGCACTCAGGTGAAGATAGGGCAAGATGTAGCAGTAACTAACGGTGGCATTGTTTTACCGTCGGCGCCTCACTTACTGACGGCGGCAATGCAAAGGCAGCTGTGGAAAATGCTTTGTGCTTTATCCAACAATGTAAGTTAAGCCTGAAGCGCGTTAAATTTCCTAACTCGGTTGTCCTATTTTGCATATCCAATTAGTTTCAGATACAAGTTGTAAACGCGCATTAGCGCAAGCCCACGGTATTCACGAAGCGTCCCAATTTAAACCTTGGTCTTTTGCAACGTTTGCTGATTGCACTACTGCTCCTTATTTCGGGGCCCTTGCCATAAAAGATGATCAAGTAGTGGGATACGCATTGGTACTTGAAGTGGTTGATGAAGCTACATTAATGGATATTGCGGTAGACAAACGTTGTCGCCAAGAAGGGATAGGGCGGGCGTTAGTGGAGTATGTAAAACAACACGCTCAGCACAACAAAATGACCTCAATGTGGTTAGAGGTTCGAGCCAGTAATATTGGGGCTATCAACCTTTACGAACATACCGGTTTTGAGCATATCGAAGTAAGAAAAGGCTATTATCAAACCGCTAATGGCAAAGAAGACGCTCAAATAATGAAGGCCTCACTTTAAACCCGAGAAGCTAAACCCAAGAAGCTAAACCCAAGAAGCTAAACTAATCAGGCTAAATTAAACACACTATATTGAACACGCAATCGCACAAGTTATACCTTCTCGATCTACCCGCGCACTATCGGTCTACTCCTTTTCTTTGAGACAATACCGTTCAACGTATAATTTGTTAAAAACTAACTAAAGAGGATAAATGCCAAAGGTTATCAATCGGGAGATTGTGCGATTTAAACGGTTTGCAATTAATTTCGTGACTTATCCTGAAGGGCATCGGGTAATGAGACATAACGACCCTGTTAGCGAAGGAAAATACTATAAGTTTAATGTGGTATTAAAGCAGCCAAAAGTGGGTGGGGTGTTTTGTGCCGACAAGGTTATTTTTAACTTATTTAACCGTGTTTATTTCTTTCGACCTGATTTGTACAGTCATAGTGTTACGCCCATTCAACAAGGCCATCGCAAACTATTGTCTGTGGCAATATTATTACCTTAGCCTAACCTTTAGTTACCTAAGCCTTCACGCGCGATAAGGCACCTAATTACGTCGTTAAGGTCTCTATCCGGTGCCGGGTAATTCGCGTATATTGCGCGGCTTGGTGAAACGTCACTTATCGCTCTCATTTTTGTGAAATAGCGCATGCTTTTTCATTTTATAGGTATTGAATATGTCTTCTGCGTTGCCTCCTCCGTCAGTTCAAGCAAAAGGCATTAAAATGCTGTTTGTTTCAGTGTTGTGCTTAGGCTTAAGTTGGCCAGCAATGAAGCTAGGTTTAGATTCCGTAAGTGCTTATTGGATGGTGGCGCTCAGGCTATTATTTGCCTTGCCTGTTATCGCCTTATTTGTGTTTATCACTAAAAAACGATTACCAACGTTTTCACGCCCCGACCGCGCGGTTATCTTTACGGTAGCCTTGGTGCAGTTCATTGGCTCTATGGGGTTAATCACGGTTTGCTTGCAGTACATTCCCGCCGGTACCGCGAGTATTTTGATTTACACCACGCCACTGTGGATGCTGGTGATTGATACCGTGTGGTATCGACAGCGCCCTGCAGCCAAACGCTTTGTATTGACGAGTATCTCTACAGTTGGCGTTGGCTTAATATTGTTCGCGTCGGGCCAGCCTGGTGCTTGGTTACCTTTGTTTGGCATGCTATTAGCTTCGGGGTTGTGGGCAGTCTCTATAAGGCGTGTTTCATTTCACAAATGGCATGGGAGTGTTATTGATGCGGTGTTTTGGCAATTCGCGTTGGCTGGATTAGTAATGCTAGCGATTGCGTGTGCTATTGAGGGGGTCCCCAATTTTGCTGAATACGGGGTGCGAGGTTGGTTGTCACTATCTTACATTGGACCAATCGCTACTGGGTTGGGTTTTGGTCTTATGGTGTCTGCAGGGCCTAAGCTTCCGCCTGAGCGAATAGTACTTATTAGCACGCTAACGCCAATCATTGGTTACGTAAGCTCGGTGCTGTTACTAGGTGAGACCTTGTTGCCCATGGTGATTGTTGGCGCCACTGTAATGCTTTGTGCACTTACCCTCAACGCGTTGCCAAAGTCGGCACTAAAGAAATTGATCTCCAAGGTGCCTGGACAAACCTAATAAATAAACTGGGCAATTAAATAAGTCGCTACAGCTTGAGGCGTGGCTGTATAAAATCTAAAAAAGCCGATATACGAGACGACACTGCACTGTTTCGGTAGTAAACGGCTTGCACGGGCTCTCGATTGTTTGGTGTAAGTAAGTGCTCGCCTAATACGCTGACAAGTTTTCCGTTTTTTAAATCGTCCGCCACCATAAAGTGCGACAGTAGGGCAATGCCTTGACCTGCCAAACACAGTTGCCTGATGGTTTCTCCACTAGATGCCTTTAAATCGAAATTAAGTTTTACCTCTTCTGATAAAGGCCAGCGGTTCAAGCTAGCACCACTAGAAAAACCAATGAGCTGATGTTCGCCTAATGACGTTATTGTCACATCAATATTAGAATTTGCTAAATAGGCTGGGCTAGCCACCAAATGAAGTGCACTTCGTCCCAAGGTCTTTGCGTGCAAATTAGAATCGCTTAGGGTACCAATTCGAATGGCGATATCAGTTTTATGTTCAAGCAAATCAATTATGTTGTCGTGACTGGTAATATCGAGTTTTATCTCTGGGTACGCTTTACGAAATTCACCTACTAGTGGGGTTAACTGATGCAGCACAAAAGGGCTTGCAGCATCTACTCTTAATAGCCCAGAAGGCTTTTGGCTTAGCAGCCGTAACGCTTCTTCGCCTTTTTCTAGTAAGTTCAAACTGTCGCGGGCGTACTGTAGGTAGACTACACCTTCTTCGGTTAGCTCCAATCGGCGGGTGGTACGGTTAAGGAGGGTAACATTAAGGACATCCTCTAAACGGCCAACAGCGCGAGACACTTTTGCCACCTGCTGGCCCAGCAATTCAGCGGCGCGAGAAAAGCTGCCTGCATCTACCACGGCAACAAACGCTTCTATGTCTTCGGTTTTAGCACTTACGCTCATTCAGCTTTTACTTTATCAATAATCACAAAAATATTTTGTCATTGTTGCTTTTATTTGCAACAAAAACAATCTGCACAGTGCACGCACTGAAACTTACTTTTTGAGGAAGAAAATGCCCATGGCGTGTGCTTCTTTATCGGTTCTACCATTGCCACAGGTTTGGTAAGTAAAGACAAGGTAGCCAGTGCTATTGCCATTATTTTTACTGCCCTCGCGCTCATACTATTTACTCTAACATTTACTATGAACATCCTGGTAGATGCTGTATTAACCGTATTGGTGTGAGGCGCATTTGCCTTTGGTAATGTACCTGGCTTGCAAGTATATGTGGTGAAATTGGCCAAGCGATATACCCCAAACGCGGTAGATGTGGCATTAGGATTAAATATTGCGGCGTTTAATATTGGCATTGCACTTGGTTCAGTATTACGTGGTGCGGTTGTTGAGGGCATGGAGTTACGAGATACCGCCAGACTCTGAGATTAATAGCTCATGATATTAATAGATCATGAAACTTTTCGTTAGCGCTCTCACCACGGTAGTTATATCCGTCTAAAAAGGAACTTTACTACAGCTCTAACAACGCTCTTTTCTACGCGGTCACTAATCCCGCTACTACGTCTTTAATTATCTCTTTCATCAGCTCTTTTGCCTGCACTATTTTCACTACTGAAATGACGAATTTACCCGTCAATCAGTATTTATTTACGAGTTATCAGAAAAACGTCAGCAGAGCGTGTTTTTAGCTGCCACAAATGTATAATAAGCGGCATTTTATACTCCCTCAATGCTTTCCACTTTTTGGGTGCCAATGAAGGCTTCAAAGGGGAAGGCGTAATGCTTGGCGTCCCTTCGTTATCTTGTATGCATAAGTAAGTAACGACAGTAAGAACGTCACTAAGCAAAGCGAGTAAATACTCAAGACTGAAGTACCATTACGGGTACGAAAACGGGATCGATTTTTCATGGCAAATGCCGATTTTCTTAACGAAATCAATAAGCGAAGAACATTCGCTATTATCTCGCATCCAGATGCGGGTAAAACCACCATTACTGAAAAAGTACTGTTGTTCGGAAACGCACTGCAAACTGCAGGTACGGTAAAAGGTAAAAAGTCTGGCCAACATGCTAAATCAGATTGGATGGAGATGGAAAAAGAGCGTGGTATATCTGTCACTACCTCTGTAATGCAATTTCCTTACAACGACCATCTGGTTAATTTACTGGATACGCCTGGACACGAAGATTTCTCGGAAGATACCTACCGTACGCTTACCGCTGTTGACTCTTGCTTAATGGTTATCGATGCCGCGAAAGGGGTAGAGGATAGAACCCGTAAATTGATGGAAGTCACGCGTTTACGTGACACTCCTATCTTGACCTTTATGAACAAGCTCGACCGCGATATACGCGATCCATTAGAAGTGATGGATGAAGTTGAGAGCGAACTCGATATTCTTTGCGCACCTATTACCTGGCCAATCGGTTGCGGTAAAAGCTTTAAAGGGGTTTATCACCTTTATCGTGATGAAGTTATTTTGTACCAAAGTGGCCATGGGCACACCATTCAAGAAGTTCGTATCTTAAAAGGGTTAGATAACCCTGAACTTGAAGATGCCATTGGCAGCGACCTAGCTGAAACTTTACGTGACGAGCTAGAGCTTGTGCGCGGTGCATCAAACGACTTTGATAAAGAGCTCTTTTTAGACGGCCAGCTTACGCCAGTATTTTTCGGTACCGCATTGGGTAATTTTGGTGTCGATCATATGCTTGATGGCATGATTGAATGGGCACCAGCGCCCCAAGGCCGTGAGACTGACGAAAACCCCGTTGAATCGACAGATACCAAGTTCAGTGGTTTTGTATTCAAAATACAGGCGAACATGGATCCTAAGCATCGTGACCGTATCGCGTTTTGCCGTATTGTGTCTGGCAAGTACGAGAAGGGCATGAAAATGCGCCATTCACGACTTGGTAAAGACGTGCGTATTTCTGATGCATTAACCTTTTTAGCCGGCGATAGAGCCTTGCTTGAAGAGGCGTATGCGGGAGATATTATTGGCCTGCATAACCACGGTACCATTCGAATTGGCGATACCTTTACCTCAGGCGATAACTATCGCTTCAGTGGTATTCCTAACTTCGCACCAGAACTATTTAAGCGCATTCGATTGCGCGATCCGCTAAAACAGAAGCAATTGCTTAAAGGTCTTATCCAGCTTTCTGAAGAAGGTGCGGTTCAGGTATTTAGGCCGCTTGCCAATAATGACCTAATTGTAGGTGCGGTAGGTGTGCTTCAGTTTGATGTCGTCGTCGCCCGCTTGAAGGCAGAATACAATGTTGATGCGTTGTACGAGCACATAAACGTAAACACAGCCCGATGGGTGTACTGTAAAGACGAGAAAAAGCTGGATGAATTCCGCCGCAAGGGTGAGCAAAACCTTGCACTAGATGGTGGCGATAATCTTACGTATATCGCGCCTACTAGAGTGAACTTACAGCTGTCTCAAGAACGTTATCCAGACATCGAATTTAAAAACACGCGCGAAAATTAAGATAAAGAACAACTATGAATATACATGCATTATTAATTAATCGATTTAGTGAAGCTTTAGAAACAATGGGTGTTGAAAACGCACCTATTCCTGTATCGCGCAGTGCTCGTCCTGAATTTGGTGAATATCAATTCAATGGCGCAATGGCGTTGGCGAAACAACTTAGACAAAAGCCTCGCGATATTGCAGAAAAGATTGTTGAGATTGTAAAACTTGACGATGTAGCCAGTAAACTAGAAGTGGCTGGCCCAGGCTTTATCAATGTTCATTTGAACAACGAGTGGCTGGCAAATCAGTGTGAGCTAGCGTTACACGACCCACGCATTGGCGTAGCAAAATCGCCAGAGCATACCGTGGTGGTAGATTACTCTTCTCCAAACCTAGCTAAAGAAATGCACGTAGGGCACCTACGTACCACCATTATTGGTGATGCTGTGGTGAAGGTATTAGAGTTTTTAGGCCATAAAGTCATTCGCCAAAATCACATGGGTGACTGGGGTACGCAGTTTGGTATGTTGCTGGCGCATTTGTCAGACAAGTTAGAACAAGAAGTGGCTGAAACGGCGTTATCCGATTTAGAAGACTTTTACCGTGAAGCAAAAGTGCGTTTTGATGACGAAGAAGGCTTTGCCGATCGTGCCCGTGAATACGTGGTTAAGCTTCAAGGCGGTGATGAAAAATGCCTGAGCTTATGGGAAAAATTCATTGATGTGTCTATTGCACACTCTGAAGACGTTTATAAGAAATTAAACGTAAGCTTAACCCGTGCTGATATTATGGGTGAGTCTGCCTATAATCACGATTTAGCTAATGTAATCAGCGAGCTAAAAGAAAAAGGTATTGCAGTAGAGGACCAAGGCGCTCAAGTAGTATTTATTCCTGAGTTGGCCGACAAAGAAGGCAATCCTGCGGTTTATATTGTACAAAAATCTGGTGGCGGATATTTATATGCCACCACAGATTTGGCCGCCATGCGCTATCGTAGTGGTACGTTGAACGCCGACAGAACGCTTATTCTTACTGATGCTCGCCAAGCGCTACATTTCAAGCAAACCGAAATAGTAGGTCGTAAAGCAGGATTCATGGAAGAGGCACAAACCTACGAACACTGCCCATTTGGCATGATGTTAGGCAGTGATGGTAAGCCATTTAAAACACGTACCGGCGGTACGGTTAAACTGGTTGAATTATTAGATGAAGCAGTAGAACGTGCTGGTAAATTGATTGCCGAGCGTGACAACGATTTATCAGAAGACGAATTAGCGGAAGTTGCCCGTAAAGTAGGTATCGGCGCAGTAAAATATGCCGATTTAAGTAAAAACCGTACCACTGACTATATGTTTAACTGGGACACCATGTTGAGCTTTGAAGGAAATACCGCTCCGTATTTGCAATACGCTTACACGCGGGTTAAAAGCTTATTCAGAAAAGCAGGTGTTGCTATTGAAACCATGCCAGTAGATATCAATATTGTTGAAAAACAAGAACACGCGTTGTCGGTACTGTTATTGCAGTTTGAAGAAGTGGTAGGCTTGGTATCACGTGATGCTACGCCACATGTATTGTGCACATACTTGTACGAACTAGCCAGCGCCTTCATGAGCTTCTACGAAGCCTGCCCAATGCTAAAAGACGGCATTGAACTGGAAGTACGAGACAGCCGTCTGGCCTTATCAGCACTTGTGGCTAGCACGTTAAGCCAAGGCTTGAACTTGTTGGGTATTGAAACTCTTGAAAGAATGTAACTCGGATAACATACACGATATCGGCATTTGATTTTCGAACAGAGATAGTCATTGTGCTATGGTATTTAAAAAAGGCTGACACGCGTGTCGGCCTTTTTTATGACTTGTTATCGAGAAGCTGTAGTGAAGGGGATGTCCATTCGGTTTTAGTGGACCAATGTGCTATCCAATCAGGCATATCCGTGGCGGGCATAGGTCGAGCAATCCCATATCCTTGCGCCAGTTCGCAACCCAAAGCTAACAGAGATGTGCCATGAGCAATAGTTTCTACTCCTTCAGCAATAACATCTCGATTAAACGATTTAGCAAGTGCGATCACCCCTACAACAATGGTTCTATCTTCTGGGTCGATTAACATATCACGCACAAAGGTTTGATCCACCTTAATAACTTTTGCCGGCAATCGTCTTAAGTAAGTGAGAGAGGAATAACCTGTTCCAAAGTCATCAATGGCGAACGTGACCCCTAGCTTTACGCAATCATCCATAATTTCCGCGACTTTTTTAATATCACCTAGCTTACTGGTTTCTAATACTTCTAACTGAAACGCCTCAGGGGGAACATTGGGTACTTTAGACAACAGACGAGCTAAGCGAATAGGAAAATTTCTTTGCTGAATCTGCAACGCAGAAATATTCACACTAATAGGAATGTGAACCCCTAATTCCTTCCAGCGACTAAATTGCTGCAATGACTCTTCTATCACCCACTCACCAATATCTATACTGAGCTGATGATTTTCAATAAACGGTAAAAAAGCTGCAGGGGAGAGTATGCCTTCAACGGGATGTTTCCAACGAATAAGGGCCTCTGCGCCAATCATTTCCCCAGTGCGCATATTCACTTTCGGCTGATAGTAAAGCACGAACTCTCGGTTGTGTAAGGCTGTAGTTATGCTCTGGAGTATTTCATGACGTGCTTTTATCGCGCCCTCAGACTCTATATCAAATAAGTGATAGCAGTTTTTGCCTTTCTGTTTTGCCACGTACATCGCTTGGTCGGCGTGGCGGATAAGCTGATCAGCATCGGTGTCATCTGCAGGGTAAAGCGTAACGCCAATACTGGCAGATACTTTAAGCTGGTGCTCACCAATTTTTACCGGTTCTGATGCAACTCTAAGCATACTCTTTACGATAGCAGCAAAATCTTGGGGCTGTTTTAAATTTGCTAATACCGCAACAAATTCGTCACCACCAAAGCGTGAAATAGTGTCACACTCTCGCAATGTTGCTTTCAAACGATGAGCCAAAATGACAAGTAGTTCGTCGCCTACGCTATGTCCAAAACTATCATTTATTTCCTTAAATCCATCTAAATCGAGGAGTGCCACGGCCACAAACCCTTTATCGGATTTGCAATGAGACAATGCTTTGTCTAACCGCTCGGCAAGCAACGATCGGTTGGGTAAATTAGTCAATACGTCATAATGAGCCATATGTTCTAATTTATGTTGCTGCTCTTTGGCTTCAGAAATGTCGCTAAAAATAGCGATGTAGTTTTTTACATTGCCTTCATCGTCATTAACTGCGCTAACGGTTAATAGTTGGGCGTAAACTTCATGATTTTTCCGTTTGTTCCAAATTTCTCCTGCCCAGTAACCTTTGTTAACAATCGATGACCATAGATGACGGTAAAACTCAGGAGACTGTTTTCCCGACTTAAATATACTGGGCTTTTTGCCTAACACTTCGTTTCGTTTATAGCCTGTTATATCTACAAAGGTTTTGTTCACGTCGATGATGTTTGCGCAGCTATCGGTGATGAATATGCCTTCTCGTGCGTGAGAAAAAACACTTGCTGATAGTTTTAGTTTTTCTTCTAAATGCTTGTTCTTAGTAATATCTTGAACTAAAGAGGTGACGCTTATTACGTTACCAGTCAGATCAAGAATGGGCGTGCTATACCATTCACAGATAATGGGGTGGCGAAACTTAGTCACGTTTTTATTAATTTTTCGCTTTGGTGCCTTTCTCTTAATAAGTTGAGCAAATGCGTCATCTATTTCAGCCCGACGTTCTAGGGGGATGATGAGGTCTGAGGCATGTTTTCCAATTGCTTCTTCTTTTTTATAGCCAAAGATAAATTCTGCCGATTTGTTCCAATCGGTACAAATAAGCTGAGTGTTCCAAGTAATGCACCCTAGAGGGGTATTTTCAATATGGCTCGCTAGTATGTTTTTGCTTTCCAGCAAGGAAGCTTGGCTATCGATAAGTCGTTTTTCTGCCTCTAGCCGTGTTTTTGCCATAGAGGTGAAGCGTTGCTGTAATTTCACTAGCTCAACACTACCATGCAAAGGCGCGTCACTTATGTCTTTGCCTTCAGCAAGGGCTTTAGTAGAGTGAAGCAAGGTGCGAATGGGTTTTAGTACGTTTCTTCGCACGCTCCATACTGAGACACCCACGAGTACCATTACTAGTGCGGTCAAAATTCCAGCCGTGTTAATCAGTCGCTCATTTATGACCTCAAGGGTTTGTTTAAGTGGTATGCCTACCGTAATATTAATTTGCCGACCACCTTCAAACAACGGGCGTTTTACATATACTCGTTGATAAGGATCATTGCTAATAAAAGCGCTGTCAACAAATGCAATATTTGAGTTAGCTATTGCCACGCTGCCCGTTTCTAATGACGCTCCTAACAGGTTGTTGTTCGTCGGATATGCAGCAACAATTTGATTTTCTCTATCGGTAATGTAAGCAACGGTATTATTGGGTAAATGAGACTCTGACAGTACTTCACTCCACCATTCTAGTGAGATGACTGCCACCACCAATGCCACCACAGTATCGCTTGTAGCACTCATTACCGGGTAAGCGAAATTTACGCTGGTAAGGTTAGTTGCCCGGTCAATTTGAAACTCACCTATAGAAAAATCTCGAGTAGCTAGCGCCTCTTGAATATAAGGGCGATCGTAGACGTTGATTGGTGTTTTGATGGCGCGGGCATTACACAGGAGTTCGCCATCTGCTCTTGGTGCACCTAGATTAATATAATTACTATTTACTTTGAGTACGTCGGAGAGAAATGCACTGCATATTTGTGAGTCAGGATTTTTAACCGCATCGAAACTGGAGAGGTTTTGCAGAAAAATACGTGTTTTATCAAGCAACGTAGATTGAAATTTTGAGGTGGCGTTGGCGGTATTTACGGATTGGCTTATAGCTGCTTCTACAGCTCGCTCTCTTTCAATGTATGAGTCGTAAAAAACGCCAACCAACCCTGGTAATGCAACCATAACGATGAGAAGAATTATTCTCGACTGAAGTGACTGAAAAAGGTACGCCATGTAGTTTTTCTAAATCCATTTAACCAAGGTTACTACGAAAACGTGAAGATTTATCGTAGTGTATAACCATATCGAACAGTGCGTGGCCTTTAAATGCGCCGACAATTTGCATAAGTATAGTAACAATACTATAAAAGCGGTAATTCTTATTAACATGTTGATTTAATTTAACTTTGCCGCTCTGGTTGCGGAGTGTTTATTCATAGAATACCGAAGTTGCTTTACAATAACGATTAAATAATTGGCTTATCGCTCGCAATTTTTTATTAATAATGTAGTAGTGTGACTTGCTACAATATGTTTATTTTGCATAGCCCTAATATAGGAATTTATAATATGACAAGGCTACTCGCTTTTTCTGGCAGTACGCGGAACGGCTCATTTAATCAAGCAATACTAGAGATTGCTGCTGAAGGCGCAAGGGAGTCAGGCGCTAAAGTTACTGTCGTTAATCTAGCTGATTATCCGATGCCTATTTATAATGAAGATGAAGAGGGCAAGTCAGGCGTACCAGAAAATGCGAGAGGCTTTAAGCGGTTATTAACTGAACATGATGGTTTCTTGATTGCCTCACCAGAGTACAATTCGAGTTACCCCGCATTGCTCAAAAATGCTATTGATTGGGCTAGTCGAATGGAAGAAGGTGATAAACCCATGCAGGCTTTTAAAGGCAAGACCGCAGGGATTATGGCTGCATCGGCTGGTGGTTTGGGCGGAATGAGGGTATTGGTGGTTTTACGCATGTTGCTGGCAAACATAGGCGTGACGGTGTTACCCGCACAACTTGCTGTAGCCAAAGTGAATACCTTAATGGATGATAGCGGCGTAATTACCGACGAGAAAACCATCAAACAACTTAAAAACTTGGGTAAACAAACCGCCGAACTAACGATGAAAATGAACGCGCAGGTTCTATAGTTAATGCTTGAGTGGGTAGGGGCGAGTAATTCTCGCCTCTATTGTTTCGTCAATCTAACCTCTTATAACCTAGTCTTGTTCTACTTCTTTAATGAACCACTTGATCACATTACCGATTGCAAAGTTAGCGTATTGATCTGAACAAATCTGATACCCCCGTGTTTCAGATTTTAATCGCGGCCCTAATTCAATAAGTTTACCATCTTCAATAAAAGGGTTTATTAAGCCTTCCCATCCTAAGCAGAGCCCATGTCCGCCAATAGCGGCTTCAACAATAAGGGGGTAATTGTTATATCGAAAAGAAATAGGGCTTGCGGAGGGCTTAACACTTAATGCTTGTGCCCAGCGTTGCCAATTTAGCCAACGGGAATCATCTACATCCTTGTGTAATAGGGGAAGGTTTCTCAAGTCACTGAGTAGTTGACCACTTTTTAAGTCGTATTTAGCTGCGAATTCAGGTGAACAAACGGGAAAAACCATCTCAGGAATTAACATCTTTTCAAACTGATATTTACCAATTTTTGATGAGAAGTGAAATAATATATCTGCATGTGCAGTGGTTAGGTCATTTAAGCTATTGGTTGGTTGGATTTCGAAAAGATAATCAGGAAAAGCTTGTTGTAATCGCTGCAGCCTAGGCATTATCCAATGAAAGGCAAAACCAAAATAGGCGCTAATAGAAATTTTAGTTTTTGTTTCACGAAAATCTTCTCGTGCGTTATTGGTAGCACGCAGAATAGATGATGTAGAGCCTCTTAACTCATTGTAATACTTGAGCCCTTCAATCGTAGGTGTGACGGGTTTCTTACTACGATCAATTAAAATACCACCTACCACATCTTCCAGTGCGCGAATTCTTTGAGACACCAATGGCTGTGTAATACCAAGATCTTCAGCTGCTAATGTCATAGAGCCATGCCTGACCGTTGCTTCAAAACATAATAGGCCGTTAAGTGTAGGTAACTCAGATTCTTTCATTATTACTAATTTGCATGTTAGCTATAAGGCTTTGCTACTGTAATATAAACCGCGATTACTTGATACTTCTCCTATTAATTTTTAAGGGAGATTCTCGTGCAGCAAATAGACTATATTATCAACGAAGCGAATGCTTCCGTGTCAGCGACTGTAAATGGGCAACACTATCCTTTACCCGCATTGTGGCTTCGTGAGCGTTGCCAAGACTCAGAAAACCTGGATAAAACCACTAAACAGCGCTTTTTCGACCCACATCAGTTAGATGAAAATGTGTCGCTGGTTAAGGTAGAAAAGAAGCACAATACGCTTGCTAACCTTACGTTCAGTGACGGGTATTCTGGTGAGTACGATTTGAACGAGTTCGCTGCCGACTTCGATGTTTGGGATGGCGCGCCTAATGATATTCCGTGGAAAAGCAATGTGGACAAGTCATTATTTCATATCGATTTAGCCACGTTGAAATCGGAAGCGGGGTTAATTAAAGGAATAGAAATATTCTTAACCTACGGTGTGCTAATTGTTGATAACGTGCCTACTGAATCAGACGCGGTATTAGAAGTAGCAAACCTATTTGGCCATGTTAGAGAAACGAACTTTGGTAAATACTTCGAGGTTTTCACCCGTCCAAACTCGAACGATCTCGCATATCGTTCAGTACCGTTAGGGCCACATACCGATAACCCTTACCGAAACCCCATGCCGGGTATTCAACTTCTACATTGTTTAGAAAACCAAACGACAGAAGGCTTGTCGACCCTGGTAGATAGTCTGTCGGTGCTAGAGCAGTTGAAAAAGGAAGATCCCGATGGTTTCGCATTGCTTTGCAAGGTACCTGTTCGTTACCGCTATTATGACAACGATGTTGACTTGATAGAAAGGCGTACCATGATTGAATCTGATCCCAGTGGCAGAATTACGGGGATCGCTTATAGCCCACGACTCGACTACTTGCCGCTATTACAAGATCAAGAAATGGTTATATTTCATCGTGCCCGTAAACGTCTGGGGCAGTTGTTGTGTTCGCCTGAATATGAGTGGCGTTTTAGATTAGAGCCCGGTCAATTGCAGATGTTTCACAACACCCGGGTGTTACATGGGCGAACAGGATTTGACCCTAGCGAGGGGCGTCGTCACCTACAAGGCGCTTACATAGATATTGATGCACCGAAAGGCCGTTACAATGCGCTTAAAAGGAAGCAAGGCTCTATGTATACCAACGCTGCGATTGAATCAGCAAGTACGAACGGTGAGTTTAAAATAGCGAATACCAAAGCCACAGCAGAAACAGAAGAAATGAGAGGTTAAGTGATGGAAACTGTTCAATTTCGCCAGATGAAAGACGGAACAAAAGAAGAGTATTTGTTTCTTACCAAACACGAAGATGAATACGCGAAAGGCTTGCCCGATAGAATATTACAAGCGCTGAAAAATTTAGAGAATACCTTATCAGGCTATCAGGTTTCACGACTTGGACACTCACTGCAATCAGCAACCCGCGCTGAAGCCGATGGCGCCGATGAGGAAATGATAGTTGCGGCACTTATTCACGATCTTGGTGATGACTTAGCGCCGCACAATCACTCGCAATACGCGGCATCGATTTTACGCCCCTATGTGCGACCTGAAGTGACTTGGATTATTAACCAGCATGGGTTATTTCAAAACGTCTATTACGCTCACTTTTTAGGGGGCGATCCGAATGAGCGCGAGTATTTAAAAGATCACCCTTGGTATCAAGCCTGTGTTGATTTTTGTGAAAAGTGGGATCAATCGTCATTCGACCCTGACTACCCAACAAAACCGCTGTCACACTTCGAGCCATTGGTTAGAAAGATATTCTCTAGAACGGCATTCGACCCAAAATATGTGGGTGAGCAAACTATGGGTAAAAGTGCAGTTGATATCGCGATGTCGGGAACGAGCGAGTAAAAGGCGTAAGCCTCGTAAAGGTTAAGTAAAGGCTTAAGAAGACCTATTCTTGTATGGGTCTATACCCCCATATAACTAAGTACACGGCATTGTCGCCGTACTCTTAATTTGTTGGGAGTAATACTTTATGAATTTACTTACGAACTTACGCTTAATACCTATTGTTTGCTCTATCACCCTGCTAAGCGCATGTGCAGTGCCGCTACATGGTGGCGGTGCACGTGGCGGCTTTCATAGTGGGAATGCAGCGTTAAGTATAGGTGCGGGCATTGCGGCTGGGGTTGCTGTTGCAGTGCTAGCGTCCCCGCGATATGAGCCAGGACATAGAGTAAAGCACTTACCTAAAGACGCTGCCTTCATTCATCACCATGGCATAGACTATCGGTATAGAAATGGTGTGTATTATCGCAAAATAGGAGGCGATTTTACTGTAGTGCTTCCACCTGCAGGGATCATCATTCATACCTTACCTGATCATCCTGATACCATTTTTGTCGATGGGCAAACCTACTATGTTGTAGAAGGGGTGTATTACAAACGAATGGATGGTGAGTATATCGTTGTGAAAGCACCTGTTGAATGGTCACGAGCAGACAGTGGTGAGTATGAAGCAGGCAAGCATTATGATGCACTTCCTGAAGGTGCGCAGCCATTAAAAATACATGGTACTCAGTACTTTTTGTACGGCGGTTTATATTTTCTGCCTCAATCAACTGAAGGAAAAGTCAGTTATTTAGCGGTTAGACTGAACTAGTGTTGCCAGGATACAAGTTTTACATATTGCTATTTTATTCATAGGCATGACAAACTGAAAACCTACACATGTTTATGAATGGAACGCGAGTTCATGCTCCAAAAAATCATTATGTTTTCTTCCAGTATTGCTCTTTCGATATTGGCCATTTTAGTGTGCTTTGGTGTATTAGATGCCCTATGGCTAGGCTGGATAGCCCGTGACTGGTATACCACCGAAATGGCGAGCTTATTGCGAGAAAACTATATTACCTGGCCTTGGGTTGTGTTCTATTTAATGTATGGGTTTGTCGTTTTCGTATTAGCCGTAGTGGCAAACAGAGATAAACCACTTTACTACGCAGGTATTGATGGAGCACTGCTTGGGCTCGCCAGTTACGGAGCATACAACCTAACTAACTACAGTATTGTTGAAGGTTTTACACTGTTTATCACGGCGATTGATTGGGCCTGGGGCACTTTCTTAACCAGTGTAAGCGCAATGGCGGGCTGGACGGGCTTTCAACAGGTGCGAAATAGTGAAGAGAAATAAACGCTCTGGCCGATTTTTAGTCGGCTCTTTAAGCTGGCTTTTTAGGCTGGCTCTTTAGGTAAATAAGGCAGTAAAACCAATCCCCTAAAATGCTGCCTTTTATTTCGTTACCCCCTATCAAATTTCGTGCAAATTCGGTACTATCCGCGGTCTTATTTTACAGTTGATAAGCGGACTATGTTTGAAGTAAACCCCGTTACCAATGCGATAAAAGATATCCGCGAGCGCACCGACGCGCTTAGGGGGTACCTTTGACTTTGATGCAAAGTCAGAGCGCTTAGAAGAAGTTAACCGAGAGCTTGAGAGCTCTGAGGTATGGAACGAGCCAGAACGCGCACAAGCGTTAGGCAAAGAAAAGGTGGCCTTAGAGCTGGTTGTAGAAACCATTCACAACCTTGAGCAGGGCACCGAAGACGTTGAAGGTTTGCTTGAACTCGCCGTTGAAGCAGAAGATGAAGAAACCTTCGATGAGGCCAATAAAGAATTAGAAGGCCTACTTGAGCAACTTGAAAAGCTTGAGTTTCGCCGCATGTTCTCACAGCCTAACGATGCCAACGATTGTTATATTGATATTCAATCTGGCTCTGGCGGTACAGAAGCGCAAGACTGGGCTAATATGCTCCTTCGTATGTACCTTCGTTGGGGTGAGGCTCACGGCTTCAAAACCGAACTTATTGAAGTATCTGATGGTGACGTAGCGGGTATTAAAAGTGCTACCTTGCGTATTGCAGGTGAGTACGCTTTTGGTTGGTTACGTACTGAAACGGGCGTGCATCGCTTAGTGCGTAAGTCGCCATTTGACTCAGGCAACCGCCGTCATACGTCGTTTTCATCAGCGTTTGTTTACCCTGAAGTGGATGACGATATCGATATTGATATCGACCCTTCAGATTTACGTATTGATACCTACCGTGCATCTGGCGCGGGTGGTCAGCACGTAAACAGAACAGATTCAGCGGTGCGTATTACCCACGAACCTACAGGTATTGTAGTGCAGTGTCAGAACGACCGCTCGCAGCACAAGAATAAAGATCAGGCGATGAAGCAGTTGAAAGCTAAACTCTACGAGTATGAGCTTCAAAAGCAAAACGCCGAGAAACAAGCGATGGAAGACAGCAAGTCAGATATCGGCTGGGGAAGTCAAATTCGTTCATACGTACTAGACGACTCTCGCATTAAAGATTTGCGTACTGGCGTGGAAACACGCAACACTCAGGCCGTGCTAGATGGTGGTCTGGATAAATTTATCGAAGCCAGCCTTAAATCAGGGCTGTAATCCGAACAACGAAAGTGAATAGGTTATGACTGACCAACAAACCGACGAAAATAAATTAATTGCTGAGCGCCGAGCAAAACTAAGCGCAATTCGTGAGCAGTGCCGTGCAAATGGCTTCCCAAACAGCTTCCGTCGTGAAAACTATGCTGACGAACTTCAAGGCAAGTTCGGTGAACTAGATAAAGAAACCTTGCAAGAGCAAGGTAACAAAGTAAGCATTGCTGGCCGTATTATGGCTAAACGTGGTCCTTTCATGTTGCTTCAAGACATGACAGGTCGCATTCAAGCTTACGCAGACAAAGACACTCAAAAAGCCCTTAAAGCCCAATACGGCGCGCTAGATATTGGTGACATTATTGGTGTTGCTGGTGTATTGCATAAGTCGGGTAAAGGCGATTTATATGTGAACATGGAAGAGTATGCATTGCTAACCAAAGCACTGCGCCCTCTACCAGAGAAGTTCCATGGCCTAAGTGACCAAGAAACTAAATATCGTCAGCGTTACGTTGACCTTATTACCAGCGAACAAACCCGTAAAACCTTTATGATCAGAAGTAAGATTGTAAATGGTATTCGTAACTACCTAACTCAGCGCGACTTCCTTGAAGTAGAAACGCCTATGCTGCAGGTTATTCCAGGTGGTGCTACTGCGAAACCGTTTGTTACTCATCATAATGCGTTAGACATTGATATGTACTTGCGTATTGCCCCAGAACTTTACTTGAAGCGCTTGGTGGTAGGTGGTTTCGAGCGTGTGTTCGAAATTAACCGTAACTTTAGAAACGAAGGGCTTTCAACGCGTCATAACCCTGAGTTCACCATGTTGGAATTTTATCAGGCCTATGCTGATTTCAACGACCTGATGAACTTAACAGAAGATATGTTGCGTACCCTTGCCGAAGATATTCTAGGTTCTAGTGTTATTACTAACACCACTAAAGATACCGACGGTAACGTGGTTTCAGAAGTTCAGTACGACTTTGGTAAGCCGTTTGAGCGCTTAAGTATGGGCAACGCCATTCTAAAATACTGGCCAGAAGCCAATGAGGCCGCTATTCGCGACCCAGAAGCTAACCTTGATGCACTTAAAGCCATGGCGAAGCAGTTGCATATTAAAGAGCCTGAAGTTGATGGTATCTGGGGCGCTGGTAAGTACCTATGTGAAATCTTCGAAGCTACAGCAGAAGAGAAGCTTGAACAGCCTACGTTTATTACTGAATACCCGTGGGAGGTATCGCCTCTTGCACGTCGTAACGATGACAACCCGTTCATTACCGACAGGTTTGAATTCTTCGTTGGCGGCCGTGAGCTAGCAAACGGCTTCAGCGAGTTGAATGATTCTGAAGATCAAGCTAAGCGTTTCTCTAAGCAAGTTGAAGAGAAAGATGCTGGTGACGATGAAGCAATGCACTACGACGAAGATTACATTCGTGCATTAGAGTATGGTTTACCGCCTACGGCTGGTGAAGGTATTGGTATTGACCGATTGGCCATGCTATTTACTGACAGTCCAACGATTAAAGACGTGATTTTATTCCCGCACATGAAGCCTGAAGTGTCGAAAGGCGCTGAAGAAGAGTAAGCTGTGTAGATGACCTTATGCATACGTTATAAAAAAGCAGCGTATATAAAAAACAGTTTACAGCGCTTATGTTAAACGCGCAGTGACTTGTTTTGTAAGAAGGGTGTTGAGGGGAACTTCAATACCCTTTTTTTGTGCCATATTAACAATGTAGCCATTAATTGCTTCAATCTCGGTTTGTCGCTGGTTCTTTACATCTTGATGCATACTGGAGTAGTTATTGCCGGTAAGACTTGCGACTTTAATTACCTGCTGTTCAACTTCAATCGCATCAAAACACTGCCCACATGCATTAGCCACTTGAGCAAATTCTTCACAAAGCGTTTTGCGTTCATTAGTAAACTGCTCACCAGCAATATGGCTATTGGTTATATTATTCAGCGCAGTTAGCGGGTTTATCACCACATTAATAGCAAGCTTGGCCCACAATGCCTGCATAATATCAGTTTGATATTTCACTGGTGGAAGCAGCGCATGCAAAGTGTGACACACACTTTTCGCCCATTCAGGTATGGCTGAGTGTTCGTGCGAAAGCAAATGAGGGGCAATACCCACTTGAGTGGCGCCCACGCCGGTGTAAATAACCTGAGTTGCCGTGCGCTTCATCGCCCCATGGCTGGTGCTAGCAAGCAGCAATGGCTGGCCCGATGGCAATAGCGATTTCGCTATTTCATATCCGCCCATACCATTATGTAAAAGCACAACTGGTGTGTTGCTCCCTAAAAATGGCAACCATTGAGTAAGCGCGGCTTTCAGGTGATGTACCTTTAAAGGCAGCACTAGAATATCGTTATCAGAAAGATGAGGTTTGGTTCTGCTTATTTGCGTAACGGGGTATGCGGTACCATCAATCCATTCTAGGAAATAAGAAGTGGGTGTCCCATTCTCATGTTGTGAATAGCGTGTGGGTGTCTCAGTTTTAGGTAGCTCACCATTATGTTGCTCAAGGCTAGGTTTCTGAAAACCAGATTTATCAACTTGAGATACAGGGCTTCTTGGATAAAGCGCGTAAGGCATGGTTTGCTTTTCGGCAGCCCCCGCAAGTAAAGAACCGATAGCGCCGCGGCCTGCAATGTGGATTTTTTTTATCGCGACCTGCTCAGCCTTTACGTTTTCGGTTTTCTGCACGCCTAGAATTGCTTTGTTACTTTTCATAATTTGCTTAGGTTTTGCTAACTAACCGTAGTAAGGAAGGCGCAACGTCAGGCCAGTTAAAAGTATCCGGTTCCGGCAATTCAGCTAACCAGGTCGCCACTTCACTGTCAGCAAATAAATCACCTGAGAGTATTGGCGCTTTCACTGAAATAGTGCGAGAGGGAAGGGGAATGCTTAACCAACCTGCATGTAGATGTAATCTATCGGATGGTTTACCGCTATAGAGCGTATCACCATGTATAGCTGCGCCCACACTTTTAAGGGCCACCCGAATTTGATGGGTTTTGCCCGTAAGCGGTTTGACGATAAATCCGCGGTAGCCAGGTTTGGCTGATTGACTAAAAAACTGGGTGACTGCAGGGTTCTCTTTGCTTTTGAGTAACATGAACTGGCCGCCACGGCGATTTTTCATATCACCCACAATAGTACCTTGTTTCTTTTTCGGCTTGTCGGCACTAATGGCTAGGTAGTATTTACTAACCTGACGGGTGGCAAAGGCATCACCAATAAGTGCTGCTGTATGGGCATTTTTGGCTAAACATAAACAGCCAGAGGTGCCGGTATCTAAGCGATGACAAAGGTGAAGCTGGTTATAACCGGTTTGCTCGCGAAGCCGACTGACGATGCCTAATGTATGGGTGTCTATATTGTTGTCTATATTAGTGGTATTGGCAGAATCAGCGCTTTCACTAGTTCTTATATTCTTACCAGTGCTATTAGCATTTTGAGTATTAGCACTGTCATGCATGGCTATGCCGGAAGGCTTGTTGACGATAAGCACATCGTTATCGTCAACTAAAATAGGTATTTCGTTCACTTAGGCTTTTTCGAGCAATTTAATGGCTTCGTCGTAGTCTAGTTCGTCTACCGCGTCTTCAATTCCTTGCTTCGTTTCAGCAGGCAGTGAAAGCACACTTAGCCACTCATCAAGTGTTGACTGGGAAATGAATTCACTGGCTTTTAATGCTGTAATAAATTGATCGCGCGCTTGTGCCGCTACTGCGCTAGTTACTTCAGGCGCAGCGGGCTCAGGAGCAGCCGATAATGCATCAACAGCTGCTATGGTTTCATCAACTAGAGCAGAAAAGCTGGCGTAGTCATCGGGAAGGCATTTGTCGTTTCTTACACTTGCTTCAACGGGCTTACTGGCGTGATGTAAAGCAAATAACCCAAGGTTACCTGCCACACCTTTTAGCGTGTGAATTAAAGAATATGCGTCGTCGAAATTACCTTCTTTCACTAATCGCTGTAAATCATCGTTTGCTGAGCGATATTCATCCGAAAACTTATTCAATAAGGTTAACAACAGTGTTTTATTACCACTTAGTTGAGACATGCCAAATTCAAAATCTAAGACTGTTGCGGGCTGATCCATATAAGTTCCTTTAACTATGTTTCTGTACTGTGTTCACTGTCAGTGTATTTCAGAATTTTATAAATTAATACAATGATAGCAAGTCAGAGCAAGTAAAGCGTTAAAAAGTCTGGTAGTCTTCGATGAAACGTATGCCCCAGGCCATTGTCTCAACGGTTGTATTATTATAAACGCTAGTGTGATGCGAGTTAAATGTATTGCAAAAGCGAGGCCACCTAGAAGGATCCAGCATGTCAGGAAGTTTGGCGTTTCGCCTTATTGTTGCAGTTTTTGCTATTAGCGTACTTAATGGATGTCAAAGAGCAAACGTAGACACCCCCGCCGATAGCTCCGCAGTTACTATCCCATACGAAAAGTACACGCTCAGTAACGGATTAACGGTTATTCTTCACGAAGACCATTCCGATCCACTCGTTCATGTAGATGTGACATACCACGTTGGCTCGGCCCGTGAAGAAGTCGGTAAGTCTGGTTTCGCGCACTTTTTTGAGCATATGATGTTTCAAGGCTCGAAACATGTAGCAGATGAACAGCATTTTAAGGTGATCACCGAAGCCGGTGGTAGTTTAAACGGCTCGACAAATACCGACAGAACCAATTATTACGAAACTGTGCCTGCCAACCAGCTTGAAAAAGTGTTGTGGCTTGAAGCAGACCGAATGGGGTATTTGCTTGAAGCAGTCAACCAAACCAAATTTGAAAACCAGCGTGAAACCGTTAAAAACGAACGCGCTCAGCGAGTAGATAACCAGCCTTACGGACTAAGACATGAGCTAAATGGCGAGGCTATGTATCCTGAGGGGCATCCCTATTCATGGATGACGATTGGATATGTTGAAGACTTAGATCGAGTTAACGTAAACGACCTTAAAGCCTTTTTCAAACGCTGGTATGGGCCAAACAATGCAGTGTTAACCATAGGTGGTGATATAGACAGTGCGAAAACCAAAGCACTAATAGCGCAATATTTTGGAGACATTCCAAAAGGGCCTGAGGTTAAAGATCCTGAGCCTCAGCCCGTGACCCTATCTGAAACACGCTATATGACCTTAGAAGATAAGGTCCACTTACCCTTACTTCAAATCACTTTCCCTACTGTATATGCACGCCACCCTGATGAAGCACCATTAGATGTGCTGTCTGACATTCTAGGTGGCGGTAAAACGTCTTTGTTTTATAAAAATTTAGTGAAAGAAGGCATGGCTGTCCAAGCTGTAGTGTCACACCCATGCCGGGAGCTTGCCTGTGAATTTCAATTAATTGCCTTGGCTAATCCAGCAAAAGTGCAGTCACTGGATGAGCTTCAAAAGGTAATAGAAGCCACCCTGGCTGAATTTGAAACCCGCGGTGTTAAACCAGACGATTTAGCGCGAACCAAAGGCAGTATTGAAGCATCTACCGTATTTGGCTTACAAAGCGTAGCCGGCAAAGTGACTGCGCTTGCGGCCAATGAGACTTTTTATCAAACTCCAGATTTAGTGTCTGAAGATATCGCCCGTTATAATTCAGTGACCGCTGAAGATGTAATGCGTGTCTATAAAAAATATATCAAAGACGCCAATAGTGTGGTGTTGAGTATTGTGCCAAAAGGCCAGCCTCAGCTGCAGGCTGCCCAGCCCACGTTTGAGCGCCCCGTTCGAACACTACCTGAAACGCAGCCCGATAATCACGAATATACGTCTTCACCATCTAGTTTTGACAGAACCGAACAACCGAAAGCCGGGGAAGCACCTGTAGTGACGGTGCCGGATTACTGGGAGCGTGAACTAGCAAATGGTGTGAATGTACTTGGTGTGACCATGAGTGAAACACCAACGGTAGCGTTAACCATTAGTATGGATGGTGGTATGTTGCTAGATGCTGAGGGTAAAGCGGGTACAGCGTATCTCACCGCATTAATGATGAATGAATCTACGCAAAACTATACAAATGAAGAATTAGCGAACGAGCTAGCTAAATTAGGCAGCTCAATTCGCTTTAGTGCAGCAGGCCGATACTCACAGGTATATGTGTCTACGTTAACTAAAAACGTAATGCCAACTTTGGCACTACTAAAAGAGAAATTCTTCAACCCTGCTTTTGAAGAAAGTGATTTCATTCGAATGAAAGAGCGGGTGTTGCAAGGCTTGCAGCAGCAAGCGAAAACGCCGTCTAGTTTGGCTCGACGTGCGCGAGATTTAGTATTATTTGGTGCCGACAATCGCGTAAGTCTTCCTGATGAAGGCACCATTGAAACGGTCCAGTCCATCACACTTGACGATGTGAAACAGTTTTATAATCAGTATTATTCACCCAGTAAAGCGAGTGCGGTAGTCGTGGGTAATATGAGTTCTGATGCGGTAGTAGATGCATTAGATTTCATGTCGAAATGGGAAGTTGAGGCTTATACCTTTGAAGATTATGATGCTTTCCCTACCTACGATAAGAACCAAGTGTTTTTGGTAGATAGCCCCAGTGCAGTGCAGTCGGTGGTTTATATTGTTAAACGTAGCTTACCTTTTGATGCAACCGGCGATTACTTTAAATCTCGTTTAGTGAACTTCCCACTAGGTGGCGGCTTTAATAGCCGGATAAATCTGAACTTGCGTGAAGACAAAGGCATTACCTATGGCGCGAATAGTGCGTTTATGGGAGGCAAAACCCTAGGTTGGTTTGAAGTTGGAACTGATTTAACGGCAGCGAACACTGCCCAAGGCATTACTGAAGTTTTTAAAGAAATAAATCAGTACATCGAAAACGGGGCGACCGACGAGGAAATTCAATTTATGCGTAATGCGTTTACGTTGAGCGATGCCTTAGAGTTTGAAACCCCCAATAGTAAAGCGCGCTTTCTTCGTCAGTTGCAAAGTTATGGCCTTGAAAAAGGGTACCGAAACGAGCAAATTGAAATAATTAATAGCATCAGTAAAGACGAAATTAACGCGCTTGCTAAGCAATATTTGTCGACAGATGCGTTGCAAGTTATCGTTGTTGGCGATAAAGATGCGATTCTTGAGCAATTGGAGTCGTTAAATATGCCGATCATCGAATTATCGGTAGATACCAATAGTCGAGAAAAGATAAACTAAGTATCTGATAGCAAGTCATTGGTAATATTGACTTGAATTTAATACGTTGTTCCCCATTTTGAGGGGAACAACTCATCCATGGATATGAACATTGACTGTAAACTCAACGTGTTTCAACGAGCGTTTGGCTGCGCTTAAATCACCTGAATTTTTAACGGCACTTACGCAAATTAAACGTGGTGTTGAGCGTGAAGCGTTACGCATTAAGCCGAACGGTGCTCTGTCGCAAGAGCCTCATCCAAAGGCGTTGGGCTCTGCGCTAACGCACGACACAATAACCACAGACTTTTCAGAGTCGTTGTTAGAGTTTATTACGCCACCTGAAAGTAGCGCCGCTAAAACTATTACGCAGTTACAAGATGTTCATAAGTACACCATTGATAATATTGGCGATGAGCAAATTTGGCCACTCAGCATGCCGTGCTTTATCGAAGATGAAGCGCATATTCCTATTGCTTATTTTGGCGAATCTAACATTGGCAAAATGAAGCGAGTATATCGCATTGGGTTAAAAAACCGCTATGGCAGCATGATGCAGGCGATTGCTGGCGTACATTTTAACTTTTCTTTCTCTAATGATTTCTGGAAACTTTGGGCTGCGCTTAACGGTACTGAGCATAGCCAAGATCAGACTTCAGCCGATTACTTCTCATTGATTAGAAACTATCGTCGCTACTGCTGGATAATTCCTTATCTATACGGTGCTTCACCTGCGTTGTGTGGTTCGTTTTTGAAAGGAAAAGAACATGCACTACCATTCGAAAAAGTGGGCAAGGGTACGTATTACATGCCGTATGCCACATCATTGAGAATGAGTGACTTGGGATATACCAGTGCAGAGCAGTCTTCACTTAAAATTTGTTACAACCAGTTAGATAACTATGTTCGTTTGCTTCGCGGTGCTATGGATACGCCATCAAATCGCTTTAGTAGCTTTTCTGCTGGTGAAGGTGGTAATTATCAGCAGCTCAGCAGAAATATTTTACAGATAGAGAACGAGCTGTATTCGCCAATTCGTCCAAAGCAGCCTACGCAGTCTATGGAAAAGCCGACCGATGCGCTGGTTAAGCGCGGGATAAGCTACATTGAAGTGCGTGCGTTAGATGTAAATCCATTTTCGCCTATTGGTATTAGCCAAACCCAATTCGATTTTCTTGATGTGTTTTTGTTGACGTGCTTGTTGAAGCCCAGTGCTGAATTAGACGAAGCTCAGCTAAATGAAGCTAAAGACAATATGAACCGAGTGGTGTTAGAAGGTAGAAAACCTAATTTGGTACTTAATCACAACAATGAGGAAACTTCACTAACAGCGTGGGCTTCATCACTGTTTGAAGAGTTTGAGGAAGTGGCGAAAATACTCGATTTGGCAAATGATACCACTCGATATAGTGACGCAGTTGCTGCAGAGGCGAAGAAAGTTGCAAACCCTGCGTTAACCCCTTCAGGTGTTCTTTTAGATGAACTGCTTAAACATGACAAAGATAATGGTGTTTACGGCCTAGAGTTAGCTGCACGTTATCAAGAGCAGATGAAAGGGTTCGATTATCAGCAAACTACGGAAGCTATGTTTGTAGATGCCGCTGAGACATCGTTAGCAGCGCAAGCTGATGTGGAAGCCGCTGATACTAAAGACTTCGACAGCTTCATTCGTGATTATTTTAACGAACCGCTAGCAAAAAAAAACGCCTGATATAAATCAGGCGTAGAAGGTTCCAGGGAAACACACATTTTACTAGAACATAAGTTAAGACAAGCTATGCATCAAAAGTTCAAACCGTTGTGCATTTTTTTATCAAGTTTGGTCGTGCTTTTTCCGCTATTTATCGCTGGGTGCGCTACAACACCGCCGAAAGACAGCAGTAATTTGTGCGAAATCTTCTTTGAAAAAGATGATTGGTACGATGCTGCAGCCGATGCACGTGATAAATGGGGCGTACCCATTCATGTGCCGATGGCGATGATGTATCAAGAAAGCTCCTTTAGGCACGATGCATTGCCACCCCGTGATTATGTATTTTTCGGCTTAGTCCCCTGGGGCAGAGTTAGCTCCGCTTATGGTTATTCCCAAGCTAAGACACCCACATGGGCCGACTACATGCGCGAAACTGATAACAGCGGCGCTGATCGCGACGATTTCGAAGATGCCATCGATTTTATGGGTTGGTTTATTTATAAATCGCAGAAGGTAAATGGCATTTCAAAGTGGGATGCATACGCTCAATACTTGAATTACCACGAAGGCTGGGGTGGCTATAAACGTAGAAGTTACGACCGTAAACCTTGGCTGAAGAAAGTAGCATCTAAGGTGAAAGCAAGATCGTTACGCTACGCCACCCAACTTAAAACCTGTGAAGAAGAACTAAGCAAAGGCTGGTTCATGAAGCTTTTTAGCTAGGTTTGTGGAAGCGTAGATTGTTGGACACTCACCTTCAAAACATGGACACCCACAAATTTTAAAAGTTTAGACACCCATAGGCTCAGGTTTATTTAGGTCAGGTGAAAAGAGAGAACTAAGACACTCACAGTTATTAGAACCTTGGACATAACATGGATGTCCAAGGTTTGTTTGATAAAATGAAAACCTCAGTCAATTGATTCAAAACAGAGGGAAAACTAACCCAAGGTTCAGTTTTCTCCTATGACAGATTAATCCACTATAAACATCAAATACCCACACCAAAACTTCAGCATGCCGCGTCCTCGTAAGTCACTAATATGTTTAGATGAGACTCCTTACTATCATTGTGTTTCTCGTTGTGTCCGTAGAGCATTTCTATGCGGTAAAGACAGGTTCAGTGGAAAAAGCTTCGAGCATAGAAGGCAGTGGGTAGAGAACCGCTTGCTTAAACTTGCGAGTGTATTTGCCATTGATGTTTGTGCTTACGCAGTCATGAGTAATCATACGCATACTGTCCTCCGAGTAGATAAAACCCTAGCGCTCGCAATGAGTCCGGAGGAAGTGCTAACTCGCTGGCATACGCTTCATAATGGAACCTTGCTCACTCGTCAATTTATGAATAGAGATCAGAGGCCTAATCTTTCTGAAGCACAAATAAAATCGGTACTTGCTTGCGTGGAAGTTTATAGAAAGCGATTGTACGATATAAGTTGGTTCATGCGGCTTCTTAATGAGTTTATTGCAAGGAAAGCAAACAAGGAGGACGAATGCACAGGGCGCTTTTGGGAAGGGAGATTTAAGTCTCAAGCTCTGTTAGATGAGTCAGCGTTACTGGCTTGTATGGCCTATGTTGACTTAAACCCTATTAGAGCTGGTAATGCGAAGACACCTGAAAAGGCAATGTATACCAGTGTGAAACGTCGCATAGCAAAGGCGAAAACGAACAAACAACCCACAGAGCTACTTCCATTTATTGGTGATTCACAACAGAACAAGTTAAAAGGCTTACCATTTCGAGTCGATGATTATTTGCAGCTTGTGGATCAAACCGGTAGACAGCTAAGAAGTAACATAAAGGGAGCAATACCGCGAAATTGTGAGCCTATTTTATCGCGCACCGGTTTATCACAAACAGATTGGTCTGCCGTTGTAGGCTCTATTGAGAGTAACTTCTCCAGCAAGATAAGCTTGGGATTGGTAAAACGAAGAACTGGAGTGAGCCATCAACTAGCCTGCTAAATTGAAGACTATTTTCCTACCAAAGTATCGTATTTTGCATCAGAAACTATTGAGGCGAGTTGTTATCGCTTTTTCAGTAACACTCATTCATTATCTTATAGTTAACCCTTAAGTTAACGAACGCGTCCGTTCAGATTAAACGGACAATAAAAAGTGTCCGATCGGACATGCTTGCTACTTGTAAGTTTAAAATAACTATATTAATCAGTTGTTTAATTTTTGGCACGCTATTCGTATTACTAGTTAAAACCTTCAACAAAAAAACTAGATGAACATGTTGCTTTTTCACTTTATCAGTCTGCCTATTTTTATCTTTATTATTGTAGTCTTGCTCGCTAATTTTGAGTTAGTGAATCATGAGGATGCCTTATGATTCAAGATACAAGTAGCCAAGATACCCTTGTTGAAACGAAATCATCGCGAAAAAAATGGGTGGGTGTCTCCGTCATCATCTTAATCGCGTGTGTCTTTGGATATTTATTCCTTTCTTCTAGCACTAACGCTGGATTATCTAGCAGTCGTGATTCGCTGAAATTCAGTGCAGTAACGAAAGGTAATTTAATCAGGGATATTGTCACCACTGGCAGAATAATCGCATCAAATGCCCCGCAGCTCTACAGCCCTGAGCAAGGCTATGTCCTACTAAAGGTTAAGCCAGGTGATTCGGTAGAAAATGGGGATATTGTAGCAATAGTCGATTCTCCTGAATTACAGAATACTATGAAGCAAGAGCAATCTGCGCTAGCAAGCTTGCAAAGTGATCTTGCTAGGCAAGAGCTCGATGTACGTAGACAGGCACTTTTATTAAATAAACAAGCTGATATTGCCAACGTTGAATTGGTCGCTGCTCAGCGAGAAGAAAAAAGAGCAAAACTGTCTATCAAAGACCACCTCATTAGCCAGATAGATTTAGAAGAGGCACTAGACAATCTAGCTAAGGCAGAAGTGACTTATAAGCACGCCATTAGCGAAATTGAATTAGCAACAGATACGTTAGCTTTTGAGCTAAAGACTACGAAGGAGAAGGTTGCCAGGCAAGCTCTGGTTGTTGATGACCTTACCCGCCAACTTGCTGATTTAACTATTAGAGCGAGCGTGTCAGGTGTCGTGGGGAACGTGTTAATTCAGCCGAATGCACTTGTTGCGAAAAATGAGCCATTAATGAAATTGGTAGATTTAACTGCTTATGAAGCCGAGCTCAACGTTGCTGAGAGTTACGCAAATGAGCTGGGATTAGGGATGAGTGTTGAGTTAAAAGTGGGTGTCCAGAAAGTGATTGGCAAACTGGTTTCAATATCCCCAGAGGTAGTCGATAGACAGGTTACTGCAAGAGTGCGCTTTCCTGAAAATAGTGTGCAGTCAATTCGTCAGAACCAACAGGTGTCAGCACGAATATTGTTAGAGAACAAAAGGGATGTACTTAAGGTAGATCGTGGGAGCTTCCTTCAAGCCGGCGGCACCACAGCTTATCTAGTCACCGGCGACCTTGCAGAGCGAATCGACATTCAGATTGGTGCAACCAGCATTCGAGAAGTCGAAATCCTCAGCGGCTTGCAAGAAGGCGATGAAATAATAGTTTCAAATTACGAACAGTTTAATCAAGCGGCTACAGTACTTCTGCGCTAATAAAAAGGATAAATAGCAATGTTGACCATGAATAACGTAAGCAAAATATACCAAACGAACAGCGTACAAACCCATGCACTAAGAGACTTTTCCTTAACCGTTAATGAGGGGGAGTTTATCGCCGTTACTGGGCCTTCTGGCTCTGGGAAAACAACGTTTTTAAACATAGCTGGTTTGCTCGAACCGTTTACCACAGGGCAATATACCTTAGACGGTGTCGATATCGGCGGGCTTTCTGACAATGAAACTGCTGACCTAAGAAATCAGAAGATTGGGTATATATTTCAGGGGTTCAATTTAATACCTGATTTGAATTTATATGAAAATGTTGAAGTGCCCCTGCGTTATCGAGGCATTGCCGCTAAAGAACGTAAAATTAGAATTGAACAATGTTTAGAGCAAGTTGGACTAGCCAGCAGAGCGAAACATTTACCCCAACAGTTATCTGGCGGGCAGCAGCAGCGTGTGGCAATAGCACGCGCTCTTGCGGGCAAGCCTCGTTTCTTACTTGCCGATGAACCTACGGGAAATCTGGACAGCCTTATGGCACGCCAAGTCATGGAGCTACTGGAAGAAATAAACAAAAATGGCGCAACAATTGTGATGGTAACTCATGATGCAGAATTGGCCCGCCGAGCGCCTAGAAATATTCAAGTGGTAGACGGGCAGTTAGCCGACTTTACGTTGTATCAAGGTAAACCGACAGTAGCAGCCACCCGCAACGATGAAACCGTTGTTGCGTCAGGAGTATAATATGTTCTTCCATTATATCGATTTGAGTTGGCGAAGTATTAAACGCACGCCTGTCATTAGTTTTTTGATGGTGCTCGCCATTGCTATTGGTATTGGACTGACTATGACAAGTCTGTCGGTTTACCACATGATGTCGATGGATCCCATTCCCCACAAAAGTGGCGCTATTTTTTATCCGCAGCTGAATATCATGGACGATGGCAATGAGTGGCATTCATCTGACAATCTACCTTATCAACTGACCTATCAGGATGCCGTGAACCTCTACAACGCAGATGTTCCAGTACCTAAGTCGCCGAGCTTTAGAAGTGGCTTCTCTGTGCATCTTAATTCGCCTGACGTGAAACCTACTATGGAGCCCGCGCGATTGGTGAATAGCGAGTTCTTCACTATCTTCGACCGACCTTTTATTTATGGCGCCCCATGGTCCTTAAACTCACAAGACACCCACGAGTATGTAGTAGTGATCTCGGAAAAAATAAACAACCGTTTATTTGCGGGTGAAGATTCGGTTGGTCAACATATTTATCTTGACAATAATAGTTACCGAATTGTGGGTGTCACAGCGAATTGGGATCACCATGTAAAGTACTACGACGTGAACAACGGTGCGTTTAATTCCTCTGAACAGCTCTATATTCCTTTTGGCATTGGCGCGCTAGAAGAAATTACCACATGGGGAAACTTAAACGGCTGGAAGCATGAGGGGATGAAAAACTATCAAGACTTAATGCATTCAGAGCACGTATGGCTTCAATTTTGGGTTCAACTGAACACGGAAGAAGAGAAGCAACAGTTCGCCAATTTCCTAATGACCTATATGGAAGATCAAAGAGAAAAAGGGCGATTTAACCGAGAAGCGTTGGAATACAAGCTTAGAAACGTGACGGAATGGCTGGAGTACAACTCAGTCGTATCTGAAGATAACCGTATTCTGGTGGGGTTGAGTTTTATGTTCCTATTAGTGTGTGTGTCCAACATTTTAGGGTTACTGCTGGCGAAGTTTTTAAAGCGAGCGCCAGAGGTGGGTGTCCGAAGAGCACTAGGTGCCAGCAAGCGTCATATATTTGCCCAGCATATTGTTGAAGTATCAGTGATTGGATTAGCTGGCGGCTTGTTAGGTATTGTGATTGCGCAAATTGGTTTATGGGGAATTCGCGTGACCAACAGCTATTATGATGCCTTAGCAACTATGGATGTCTCAATGTTGCTCGCTGCGCCAATTATTGCCCTTGTGGCCAGTTTCTTGGCTGGACTGTATCCAGCATGGTTAGTGTGCAGAACACAACCCGCTATCTACTTAAAAAGCCAATAGGGAGCAAGCTATGTTAGACATTAAACCTATCTTCAACGCAATACGCCGCTCTAAAATTGGTGCTGTGCTTTTATTACTTCAAATTGCGCTTACTATGGCGATTGTTAGCAACGCGGCATTTATGATTAACGATCATGTTTCATATCTTCGCGAAGATACAGGGTTCCCAGAAAAGGAAATCTTTAGCTTGTCGGTTATGACATTTGGAAAAGACCGCTCTCTCAGTCAACAAGCCGAACTCGATGAAACAATGATTAGAAGCCTTCCTGGCGTAATTGACGCCAGTTTAATTCAAGCCATACCCTTGTCAGGTGGTGGTTCTTCATCATCAGTGCGTTTGAAGCCATCTCCAGAGAAATCTAAATCCATTAGCGTGCCTTACTATTATATGGATGAGCACGGCTTAAATACTTTTGGTATAAAACTACTTGAAGGGCGTAACTTTAGGCCTGAAGAAGTTATCGTTGGCAATGATTTCAGCGGTAATGGCCCCAATACGAGTATAGTCTCTCAAGCCCTCGCTGATGCACTATTTTCTGATGGCGGTGCACTAGGTGAAACGGTTTATCTTAAAAATAGACCCCTTGAAATTATCGGTATTGTAGGAACAATGAAAAGCCCTTGGCCCAATGGTATGCGTGATAAAAACACGGCTATTGTACCGTTTATGGATGTGCAAAATTATCAACATATTCTAGTTCGAACGGATAAAACTGAAAGAGCTAATATCATGGCAAATATTGAACAGAATATGTTGGACGTTTACGATAAACGGGTCATCATTAATGTCGATGGGTTAGATAAAACCAAAGAAAACTATGACGCCACTGATGTGCTCATGATGCGTATGTTAATTGTATTGGTTGTTATTCTTTTACTGGTGACTGCACTTGGCATATTCGGGCTCACGCAATTCAATATTAGTAAACGCACAAAGCAAATTGGAACCCGACGGGCCTTAGGGGCAAGAAAGTCTGCTATCGTAAGGTATTTTTTAGTCGAAAATACCATGGTATGTATAGCGGGCTTACTGATAGGGGGAATAGCAGCAGTGGTTTTAGGTGATGTGATGATGAAATCCTACTCTATTTCATCATTAGAACCAGAATTCATCCTCGGTACTGCCGTGTTTATTTTTGTAATGAGCATAGTCGCCGTTATTTTTCCTGCTATGCGGGCCGCTAATATTTCCCCCAGTATTGCTACTCGTAGCATATAAGCCGTATTTAAGAAGTGTAGACATGACAAAAGTGTTAATTGTTGATGACAACGCCGCCGTATTAGAGGCGTTGTCATTATTGCTAGAAATTCATGGTTACGATGTGGTGACAGCCACCACGCCAAAAGCGGCGCTACAAATAGTTAATTACCAAGCGATTGGGTTAGTGCTGCAAGATATGAATTTCAGTGCAGACACCACCTCTGGCGAGGAAGGGCGCGAGCTCTTCTTTGCACTTCGTGAGCTAAACCCGCTATTACCCATTATTCTCATCACAGCGTGGACGGAATTAGAACAAGCAGTAGAGTTGGTAAAAGCGGGAGCGGCAGACTACATCCCAAAGCCTTGGGATGATAGCAAGCTTATTACTACCATTAAAAACCTTGTGGCGTTAGGGCAGGCCGTTAGCCAAAATAAAGTATTGAAGCAACAAGCGGCAAATTTTGACAAAACACGCCAGGCAGCAGTAAGTATTGGATTAGTGTACGAAAGTGCAGCCATGCAGCGGGTGGTAGATATGTCGGTGCAGGTGGCTAAATCAGATGTGCCTGTTCTAATTACTGGGCCCAATGGGAGTGGTAAGGAAAAAATTGCTGAACTCATTCAGTCTCAATCACCGCTTAATCAGTCGGCATTTGTAAAGGTAAACGCGGGAGCCCTTCCTCAAGAGCTTATTGAAGCAGAGCTATTTGGCGCAGAAGTGGGGGCATTTACCAGCGCTAATAAAACGCGAATTGGCCGTTTTGAAGCCGCCAACCAAGGCACTTTGTTTTTAGATGAAATTGGCAACTTGCCTTTGTCGGGCCAAGTTAAATTATTGCGGGTATTGCAAACCGGTGAATTTGAAAAACTGGGCTCGGTGAAAACACAAAAAACTGACGTAAGAATTATATCGGCTACCAATTCTGATTTAACCCGCGATATCGCCAACGGTGCATTTCGCGAGGACTTGTTTTATCGATTAAATGTTATTGAAATTAATGTGCCGCCGCTCAATGAGCGAGGTGACGATGTGTTGGCCTTAGCCAAGCATTTTTTGCCTGGTCGAGATATTAGCCTTACTGGGCAGCAAGCACTGCAAGCCTATGCGTGGCCAGGAAATGTACGTGAGCTTGAGAATGTGTGTCGACGAGTTAGTATTTTGCACCCAGATGGTACCCTTGATGCTGAAGATTTTGGTTTACCCTTTGTAAATGGGGATTCGAATACCGAGCCCAACCGGGGAAAAGAACCCAGCAAGTTAGAGATAGAGGCGGCGCTTACAGAATTTAACGGCACAATATCTAAAGTCGCAAGGTACTTGGGGTTATCAAGGCAGGCCCTTTACCGCAGATTAGATAAATACGGAATTGATTATAAATCGTGAGGTTAATTAAAAATAAGATTCTAGTAGCTGCGCTTTGCGCAACAGCTATCGGTATGTCGCCTATGTTGTATGTAAGCGACTTGTTGGTTGTTCAAAAAACGCTGCTTGTCATCACGTCTTTGTGCTTGTGCGCAACTGCAGTGAAAGTCTGTACTGCGCAAATAACTAATCAATTGGATGCCCTCGAAATAGGCTTGCTCAATTTTAAAGACGGTGAATTTTCATCAACACTGGCTTGTAAAACGAATGATGAGTTTGAAACCTTATGCCAGCTTTATAACGATACCGCAGAAACCCTTCGCCGAGAAAAACAGTGGTTGTATCAACGAGAGCTAATGTTAGACAAAGTGCTGCATAGTTCACCTGACGTTTTATTACTAGTAAACGATCAGATGCATGTAGTGCTGAGTAACCGCCAAGCCTGCGAGTTTTTCCACCCAACAAGTAAAGTGAAGGATAGTGCCTCACAGGCAAATAATGCCAGTAGGGTAGGTGCGAACAGCTTGGGTGAGAAAAGCATGGGTACCAGAAGCTTAGAGGGTTACACCCTTGGTACGTTACTTAAAAATAAACCTGATACGCTTAAAGATGTTTTGTTAGAAAATCGAGAAGGCCTATTTACTTTGCCGCAAGATGCCAGCGGTATTCAAACATGGCATATGGCTACCGGAACCTTCTTACTTAATAACCAAACTCACCGATTGTATATTCTTAAGCAAATGACTCGAGAGCTTAACCGACAAGAAGTGTCGGTTTGGAAAAAAGTAATAAGGGTAATTAGTCACGAGCTGAATAATTCCCTAGGGCCTATTTCTAGCCTATTGCATAGCGGTCAAATAGTGGGGCAACAAAACGGAGATACTCGTCTGGTGCGTGTATTCCATACCATCGAAGAGCGTATTGCCCATTTAAATCAGTTTGTCCAAGGGTATGGAAGGTTTGCCAAATTGCCTCCGCCGGTTTTGGCAACAATTGATTGGGATAAAATAACGGCGCAACTCAGCAATCAATGTGATTTCACGTTAACCATGCCAGAAGCTGTCGAGGTGAAAGCCGATGCAGTCCAAGTAGAACAGCTATTAATTAACTTACTGAAAAATGCCCATGAGTCGGGAGGAAACCCACAGGATGTGGAGCTCGTTATCAAGCAAACGGCCTCTCAAGTGATTATAGAAGTCCTCGATAGCGGAAAAGGCATGACGGATAGCGTAATGACAAATGCGCTGGTTCCTTTTTATTCCACTAAGGCGAATGGAAGTGGATTGGGGCTGGCGCTATGCCGAGAAATTACCGATGCGCATAATGGCCATTTAGTGATTCAAAACCGAAAAGACAAGGGATTATGCGTACGTTTTATTATTGATAAAACAACAAAGTAATAGAAAAAAAGAGGGGAACAGACGGGCGTCTGTTCCCCTTACGACGCTAAGCCAAGACCGTTTTTAACCTACGTCGAACAGGCATGTACAATGTATTGCAAATGAGAATGATTTGCAATGTCATTTTGAATTATTTTTGATTTATTTCTATATTGATCTCGATCAACTTCTCTAGAACCCTTTTATTTACCGCATTTCAGACTTGATCTAGATCACAAACCCTCCCCAAGAAATCGCTATCATTAACTTATTAACCCTGTGAGGAGAAACACTATGTTACTAAGTATGATTTCAGATCCCGTTGTATGGGGCTCGCTTTTAGGTATCAGTATAATTATTGGAATGGGCGTGTTTTACACATACATGTTTATGCACAACAGCGCAGAGCTTGATAAGTAGGCAGGGCTTTAGCCTGGAGCATTGTCCCTTAGGTCAAGAACCCTCAGTAAACAGGACTAAGTTTGCTATCGCTTATATTCTGGCGTGGGCACATCTAGCAAAACAAGCAATGCTGCTTGTCCGCCGTATTCAAGGGGCGCTTGGTGGAATGCATTCACGTGGGGATGCTGTATTAAGTAGTGGGGAAGCGCGTTTTTTAATACGCCTTGCCCAAACCCGTGCATAATAGAAACACAGTCTACCGACGCTTTGCGGGCGGCATAAATTAATGAGGCTATTTCGGTTTTTGCCATTTCTCGGGTCATACCATGTAAATCGAGCAAAAACTCAGGGGAATAGTCTCCTCGTCTAAGCTGCTTTAGTACATGCGTCGGCACGCCTTCTCGGCAATACCGCATGGGTCCATCTTGTGGAAGTACGGCTTGGTACATATCTGAAAAGCTGAAACTCGCCGCTACCTGCTTACTGCCTTTAAGGTGTTTAACCCCTGCCATTTGTTTTTTCTTTTCAAGAGCAACCTTCTTATTCGGTACAATCTTGTCCTGCTCAATGGGCTTTACACCTTGCATAGCATCAGCAAATGAGAAGGTGTCTTCAATCACTTTGGGCTTCTCAGTGCCTTTTTTCATGGCTTTTAGTTCTTTTTTAAATGCTTTCATTATGAACCGATATGCAAATTAACGTGGGCGCAGGCGTTATCTTTGGGTATGATACCAGCTTTCATATTCCTGATGTACCCAAGCTCTTATGACCGACAAGTTTTACTTAGAAGAAGCCATCGAAGATTTACACAGCATACTTGATATGATTCGGTGGGCTACCAGTCGATTTAACGACGCCGCCCTCTATTTTGGTCATGGTACCGATAACGCTTGGGATGAAGCATTGAGCCTTACTATGCAAGCGCTGCACTTGCCGCATTCGTTGTCTGAGCATGTTGGCGACAGTATGTTGTCATCACGACTTACAAAAAGTGAGCGGGAAAAAATTGCTGAGCTTGTTTTAAAACGTGTGCAAACTCGTATGCCACTGCCTTACATTACCAACGAAGCTTGGTTTTGCGGCATGCCATTTTACGTTGATGAGCGCGTGCTTATTCCTCGCTCTCCGTTTGCGGAACTGATTCAAAATAACTTTGAGCCCTTCGTTAAAGAAGCACCGTCACATATTTTAGATATGTGTACCGGTGGTGGTTGTATTGCGATTGCGCTTGCGCATGCGTACCCCGACTCACAGATTGATGCGGTAGATATAAGCGAAGATGCTCTTGAAGTGGCTGATATTAATATTCAAGAGCATCAACTCAGTCACCGTGTTTACCCCATTCATTCTGATTTATTTACTAATTTAACCGGGCAGAAGTACGATTTAATTGTATCAAACCCACCTTATGTTGATGCTGAAGACATGGCCGACTTACCTGATGAATATCATCATGAGCCAGAGCTTGCATTAGCGGCCGGCGATGACGGGTTAGAACTTGTGGATATTATGCTGCGTAAAGCACCACAATACTTAACCGACAACGGCTGGTTGTTCATTGAAGTAGGTAACAGCGAAGTGCACATGGACACTCGCTTCCCAGGCCTTGAAGTCATTTGGCTTAGCTTTGATAATGGCGGGCAGGGGATATTTGCCGTGAACAACACAACATTAAAAAACTATTTTAACAGCAAGGATTAATTCTAGATTATGTCAGGCAACAGCTTTGGAAAACTCTTCACCGTTACTACATTTGGAGAAAGCCACGGTATCGCCATTGGTGGTGTTGTTGATGGTTGCCCTCCAGGCCTCACGTTAAGTGAAGCTGATTTACAGGGCGATTTAGACAGACGTAAACCTGGTACATCCCGTTATACCACCGCCCGTCGTGAAGATGATGAAGTGCAGATTTTGTCTGGCGTGTTTGAAGGAAAAACCACGGGTACCAGTATTGGTTTGTTGATTAAAAATAAAGATCAACGCAGCCAAGACTACTCAAATATCGCTGACCGTTTTCGCCCAGGCCATGCTGATTACACCTACGATCAAAAGTATGGTTCTCGTGATTATCGCGGTGGTGGTCGTTCTTCTGCCCGTGAAACCGCGGTACGTGTTGCGGCGGGTGGTATTGCTAAAAAATATTTAAAAGAAGTACATGGCGTTGAAGTACATGGGTACCTTTCTCAATTAGGGCCAATTAGCGTTGAGAACGTTGATCATACAGTAACGAACACCAACCCTTTCTTTTGCCCTGATGAAAGCAAACTTGAAGCACTAGATGAATACATGCGCGAGCTAAAGAAATCTGGCGATAGCATTGGTGCTAAGGTTTCAGTAGTCGTTAAAAACGTTCCAGTGGGTTTGGGCGAGCCAGTATTCGATAGATTAGATGCCGACATTGCTCACGCGATGATGGGTATAAATGCAGTTAAAGGCGTCGAAATTGGCGATGGCTTTGAGGTTATCAACCAAAAAGGCAGTGAGCACCGTGACACGCTCTCACCCGAAGGTTTCCTATCAAACCATGCTGGTGGCGTTTTAGGCGGTATTTCAACAGGGCAAGATCTTGAAGTGCATATGGCACTTAAGCCAACCTCAAGTATTTCGGTGCCAGGCAAAACCATCAATAAGCAAGGCGAAGAAATTGAAATTATCACCAAAGGTCGTCACGACCCTTGCGTGGGTATTCGCGCAGTGCCAATTGCTGAAGCAATGATGGCAATAGTATTGATGGATCATTACTTACGTCACCGTGCACAAAACGCTTCTGTGGTATCGACGACGGCCCCTATCGCGGGTCAGGCAGGCAAAGCTGAATAAGCGCTAATAAAACGCAAACTAAGCGCTAAGTAAACAGCGCGTCAGTAAAAATAGTAACAACCCAATTTATTCCCTTCATACACCACAGGTAATATTACTTGTGGTGCTATCGCATACGGAGTTGTGCAGTGCCATTCGCTAATTTGCCTTTTGCTAACCATAAATCACTCATTGTTCTCGCCTTAACCTATTGGCTGTACTTTGGTCAATTAGGCGTGTTAGTTCCTTACTTGGGCATATTTCTTGATGGTCGTGGCTTTAGCTCTGCTGAAATAGGGGAGCTTTTCGCAGTGATAACCCTTGCCCGTATTTTAGGGCCTGGATTGTGGGCTGGCATTGCCGATAGAACCGGCAATGCGGTAAGTGTGTTGCGGCTAGGTAGCTTTCTTACGGTAGCCACCTTTTGTTCGGTATTCTTATTTGAAGGTTTTTGGGGGCTTACCCTTTCCTTCGGCTTAATGATGATGTTCTGGACTGCGGTTTTACCTCAGTTAGAGGTTATTACTATGAAGTCTGTAGTGGGAACTAAAGCCAGCTATGGACTTATTAGGTTGTGGGGAAGTATCGGCTTTATTTGCTTAACCGTCGGCGTAGGTAAAGCCTTAGACAGTTTTTCTACTGAAACGCCTGTAATCGTGAGTGTAGGCGTACTATTACTCTTGTTCGTGACCACGTTATATATTCAAGCTCCGAAAGCGAGTGCCGAGAAACACACAGCTACTGGAAGCATTTGGCAGTATGCCAAACAGCGCCCTTTTGTGGTTTTTATTTTTGCTTCAATATGCTTACAAATTAGTTTCGGTGCCTATTACGGCTTTTTTGCGTTGTACATGCGCGACTTGGGCTACAGCGGTCAGCAAACGGGTTTATTCATCGCTCTTGGTGTATTGGTAGAAGTGGTTATTTTTCTTATTGCCAGCCGTTTAACTGCACGTTTTGGCGTATGGAATTTGCTGTTTGCCAGTTTGCTATTAACAGCACTGCGTTGGTATGCGTTAGCGGCAGCGGCCGATAATATGGCGGTGATATTACTCAGCCAAGTGATTCATGCATTAAGCTTCGGATTGACCCATGCGGTATCGGTACACTTTATCCACCAGTTTTTACCACCGGCATTCCACAGCCGAGGTCAAGCTATCTATATTAGTGTAGCCTTTGGATTTGGTGGCGCATTTGGTAATTACATGGCAGGGCAGCAATGGAACCAAGGCGCCAATGCTTACGAAACTTTTGCCACCGCCGCGGTGTTCTCTGCGATAGGGGCGATTTCCTTGTTTTTCTGTAAGCGCAAGCAACTTATGTAGATGGTTTCTTCCTTGTAAAGCTTGTTTCATTAAAGCTTTTGTCCAAACCTACCTTAGTTAAGATAACCAGCTATACTGAATCAAACGTGAAGTGATACTAGTATGAAAATTAAAAAGCGTCATGCTGTAATAGCTAGCAGTATCTTTACCTAAATTGATTTACACGCGTTGACGTTAGCATTCTCATTATATTAATTGAGGGGTGTTTGCATGAATCCACGCTCTGAAGTGGTGTGTAGTAAAAAATTTCCCCACGCGGCTTACAGCATCGAGATTGTTGGCTCTACACTTATTAGTGAATTAGATGGCCAGTGGTCTACTGAAATATCGAATAGTTACATTACCGATGTTAAACAAGAGGTTGCCTCAAGATTTAACATGCATTGGCTACATATCGTGCTGTTAGATAAGTGGGATTTAACCACCTTTGATGCAATGGATAAGTTCACCCAATACGGAATATGGTGTTACGAAAAGGGCGTTAAAGCAACGTTTTATGTATATCAAACTAATCCAGTCAAGCGCTACCAGCTGGCTACAATGTTGCCCGAACGAGCCAAGAATTACGTAAGCTTTCACGTGGAAAGCATCGATGACGCATTTCTCTACGCTTCTCAAAACGGCTTTTTAGAGGAGCCTAAACCCAATCAAACGATTAAGACACTGAATGGCTAACATACTCATACGATTGCTTTAGCGCTTTAGGCTCTGGAAGTAAGATTTAAGAGTGTGCATTTAGCTGACGCCCCCAAATAACAGAAGGCGTAAAGTGCAATTACTTACTGGTTCGGCACTCGGCCAGTAGAGTAGGAAGCCCCGCACTATTTTCTTGTTCAAGTCTTACATCAAACTTCCACAATCTATGAAGATGACGCATAACCTCACCCTTGGAGTTTCCTAATGGAATATTATGTTGAGGAACGTAGCGAAGGGTTAAAGATCTATCACCTCTTACATCAACGTTATATACCTGAATATTAGGTTCTAAATTACTCAAATTATATTGGGCAGAGAGTTTTTCTCTAATAGTCCGATAGCCGTTCTCATCATGAATAGCGCTCACACTCACATAGGAATTGCTCGCGTCGTCCTCCAAAGCAAATAATTTAAAATCTCGCATTAACTTGGGTGATAAAAACTGACTGATGAAGCTTTCATCTTTAAAGTTGTGCATGGCGAAATGCACAGTTTCAAGCCAATCTTTACCTGCGATAGTCGGTAAGTATTCATAGTCTTCTTTGGTGGGAGATTGGCACACCCGTTTGATATCCATAAACATGGAAAACCCTAGCGCATAAGGGTTAATACCAGAATAGTAGGGGCTGTTGTAATCGGGCTGCATCACCACACTGGAATGACTGTGCAAAAACTCCATCATAAAACGGTCGCTGACCAATCGCTCATCATACATTTTATTTAAGATATGGTAATGCCAAAAACAGGCCCAGCCTTCGTTCATCACTTGGGTTTGTTTTTGTGGGTAGAAGTACTGGGACACCTTGCGCACAATGCGTACAATTTCGCGCTGCCATGGTTCTAATAAAGGCGCATTTTTTTCAATGAAATACAGCAAGTTTTCTTGCGGCTCTGAAGGGAAACGTAGAATATCTGTGTCTTTGCTTTTAGGGTTGCTCGGTAAGGTTCGCCACAGTTCATTAACTTGTGATTGCAAGTAGCGGGCACGTTCTTTCTGGCGGCTTTTCTCCTCCTGAAGCGATATCTTTTGTGGCCTTTTGTACCTATCCACGCCGTAATTCATTAAAGCATGACAAGAATCAAGAATGTTCTCAACTTCCTCTACCCCGTGTTTTTGCTCACATTTTGCTATGTATTTCTTGGCAAACACTAAGTAGTCGATAATTGAACTGGCGTCTGTCCAGGTTTGAAAAAGGTAGTTACCTTTAAAAAATGAGTTGTGGCCATAGCATGCATGAGCCATCACTAACGCCTGCATAGTAATGGTATTTTCTTCCATCAAGTACGCTATGCAAGGGTCGGAATTAATCACAATTTCATAGGCCAATCCCATTTGACCTCTGCGGTACTGTTGTTCAGTTTGAATAAACTTTTTACCAAACGACCAATGGGTATAGTTTAGTGGCATACCTATACTGGCATACGCGTCCATCATTTGTTCAGCAGTTATAACTTCAATTTGGTTAGGGTAAGTGTCTAGCTTAAAATCTTTAGCAATGCGGTCTATTTCTGTTTCATACTCGGTCAGTAACGAAAACGTCCAATCTGGACCATCATCTAATTTATGTTTTTGACGCGCTTCACTTAAAGACATGGGCTAACCTCCTTGCGTACTTAACTGCTCAGTACGCTTAAATATTTCTCTGAATACAGGGTAAATATCATCCGGTGTTTGAATGTGTTTACATACTAAGTTGTCGTAAGACTGACTTACCTTTTCGTATTCTCGCCAAAGGGTTTGGTGTTGGCGTTCGGTTATTTCAATATAGGCAAAGTAACGGGTGGCGGGTAATAGGTTATTGACTAAAAGTGAACTACATAAAGGTGAATCATCAGCCCAGTTGTCTCCATCCGATGCTTGGGCCGCGTAGATATTCCAATTGCCGTCGCTGAACCGTTCTCGCACAATTTCATCCATTAGCTTCAGTGCGCTAGAAACTATGGTGCCGCCGGTTTCTTGTGAATAGAAAAACTCTTGCTCGTCGACTTCTTTCGCTTGAGTATGATGGCGAATATACACCACCTCTACATTTTCGTAGGTACGGGTTAAAAACAAATACAGCAAAATGTAAAAGCGCTTGGCCACATCTTTGGTCGCTTGATCCATAGAGCCTGAAACATCCATTAAACAAAACATTACCGCTTTGCTCGTCGGGATAGGGCGCTTGTCGTAATTTTTAAAACGTAAATCGAAGGTGTCGATAAAGGGGACTCTAGCGACTTTAGCTTTAAGTAGTGCGAGTTCTTTTTCAATTTCTTCAATTGCGAGCGCATTGTCAGAAGACGCAGCAACTAACAAGGCTAACTGTTCTTCTAACTCTCTAATACGCTTACGGGTTGAACCGGTTAACGCAATTCGTCTCGCCACCGAGCCTTTAAGAGAGCGAACAATGTCTAAGTTACTCGGCACACCGTCAGTTTGATAGCCAGCACGATAGGTTTCATGTTGAATCACTTTATCAAACTGATTTTTCTTTAAATTGGGCAGCGCTAAGTCGTCGAATAAAATATCTAAATATTCATCTTTTGAGATAGAAAATACGAATTCATCTTCTCCCTCACCGCTATTACCCGCTTCCCCTTCGCCAGAGCCTTGACCTGCGCCACCGGGGGGGCGGTCAATTTTATCACCTGCAATAAACTGGTCATTGCCTGGGTGGACGATGTCCCGCTTGCCCCCTTTTCCTGTGTGAAATACAGGTTCGGAAATATCGCGAGTAGGAATACTTACCTGCTCGCCCGAGTCTAGGTCGGTAACAGAACGTTTACCAACGGCATCAGTAACAGCACGCTTTATCTGCTGTTTGTAGCGTTTAATAAAGCGCTGTCTGTTTACCGTGCTTTTGCCTTTACTGTTAAGTCTTCGGTCGATGAAATGCGCCATAACCACCTGCTTGTCATAGGGTGAACCACGAGTAAATAGCCCATTATGAGGCTTTACGAACTCGTAAATACCACTCACACAATAGTCTGACTTGCTTTTGTGTATAGCCTTTTTCCGTCATTCGATTCACAAAGTCGTCATGCTTTTTCTGTTCGTCGGCCGACCCTTTGGTATTGAACGAAATAACTGGCAGCAAATCTTCCGTGTTGGAAAACATTTTCTTTTCAATCACAGTGCGTAGTTTTTCATAACTCGTCCACGATGGGTTTTTGCCACCATTGTTGGCCCGTGCGCGAAGTACGAAATTCACAATCTCGTTACGGAAGTCTTTAGGGTTGCTAATTCCCGCAGGCTTTTCAGTTTTCTCAAGTTCAGCATTTAGCGAAGCGCGGTCAAAAAGTTGACCGGTTTCAGGGTCACGATATTCCTGATCTTGGATCCAAAAATCTGCATAGGTTACATAGCGGTCAAAAAGATTCTGCCCGTATTCTGAGTAAGATTCCAAATACGCGGTTTGAATTTCTTTACCGATAAACTCAACATATTTTGGTATGAGGTAGCCTTTTAAAAATTCTAAATATTGCTCACTTAAATCAGGCGGAAATTGTTCACGCTCAATCTGTCTTTCAAGCACATAGAACAAATGGACAGGGTTGGCCGCAACTTCTTGATGATCGAAGTTAAATACACGGGATAGTATTTTAAACGCAAAGCGGGTAGATAACCCTTCCATGCCTTCATCTACGCCGGCATAGTCGCGGTATTCTTGGTACGACTTAGCTTTAGGATCGGTATCTTTTAAGCTTTCGCCGTCGTACACCCGCATTTTTGAGAACAAACTTGAGTTTTCTGGTTCTTTCAATCTTGAAAGCACAGTGAACTGCGCTAAGCATTCAAGGGTATCTGGCGCGCACGGTGCCCCTTTAAGTTCACTGCTATCTAGCAGTTTGCGGTAAATATGTATCTCTTCGCTTACTCGTAAGCAGTAAGGTACTTTTACAATATAAACTCGATCTAAGAAGGCTTCGTTATTTTTGTTGTTTCTAAAGGTTTGCCACTCTGATTCATTTGAGTGAGCTAAAATCAGGCCATCAAAAGGCAACGCTGAAAAACCTTCGGTAGGGTTATAATTGCCTTCTTGGGTGGCAGTAAGCAGCGGATGTAGCACTTTAATAGGTGCCTTAAACATTTCTACGAACTCCATTAAGCCCTGATTCGCTTTACACAGTGAACCTGAGTAGCTGTAGGCATCTGGGTCGTTTTGTGCGTATTGCTCTAACCGGCGAATATCTACCTTACCTACCAAGGCTGAAATATCTTGGTTATTCTCATCGCCAGGCTCAGTTTTCGCAATACCCACTTGATCGAGCACAGAAGGGTAAACACGCACTACTTTGAATTTTGTAATGTCACCATTGTATTCATGCAAACGCTTGCGCGCCCACGGGGACATAATGGTTTTTAGGTAGCGTTTAGGGATGCCATATTCTTGCTCAAGTAGATGGCCATCTTCTTTGGCGTCGAATAAGCAGAAAGGATGGTCATTTACCGGAGAGCCTTTAATGGTATAAATCGGCACATGTTGCATTAGTTCTTTTAAACGTTCAGCTAACGACGATTTACCGCCCCCTACTGGGCCCAATAAATAGAGAATTTGTTTCTTCTCTTCTAACCCCTGTGCGGCATGTTTTAGGTAAGAGACTATTTGCTCAATAGCTTCTTCCATACCATAAAATTCATCAAACGCGGGGTAGCGAGATATAACGCGGTTTGAAAATATGCGACTTAGTGCGGGGTCCGTCGCGGTGTCTATCATTTGAGGCTCGCCAATGGCACTTAGCAATCGTTCAGCCGCATTTGCGTAAGCTGCTGCATCGTCCTTGCAAATCTCAAGAAACTCCTCAATGGTAAACTCTTCCTGCTTTCGTTCTTCGTATCGGTTTTGGTAATGTTCGAAAATACCCATAAATACCTCTTAAAAAAACGGTTGCCCGTAATTTCAGCTTAGTCGGTATTTAGAAATAGGAAACAAAAATCATAGTAAACTTTTGTATAGACGTGAAATGTTTGGTCTAACGAAAAATGGAATTTTTTCGTTTAAATAGAGTCAAATACACCCATTAGTATTACTTAAAAGTCTGTATATTATTTAATGATAGGCATAAAAAAACCCGCATCAGCGGGTTTTTAAAATTTATCTGAAAATGATTACGCGAAGTTCGCGCTAGCAAATTCCCAGTTAGCAAGTGCCCAGAAGTTTTCTAGGTACTTAGGACGCACGTTACGGTAATCAATGTAGTAAGCGTGTTCCCAAAGGTCAACAGTCAATACAGGCGTAAGCTCGTCACCAGAAATTGGTGTTTCAGCGTTACTTGTATTTACGATGTCTAGAGAGCCGTCAGCAGCTTTAACTAACCACGTCCAGCTAGAGCCAAAGTTGTTCACTGCTTTGTCATTGAATGCAGCTTGGAAATCAGCGAATGAGCCCCATTTTGCATTAATTGCATCAGCAAGTGCACCAGTAGGTTCGCCGCCGCCATTTGGGCTTAAGCAGTTCCAGTAGAACGTGTGGTTCCAAACTTGTGCTGCATTGTTGAAAACACCGCCTTCAGAAGACTTGATGATCTCTTCTAGGCTTTTGCTTTCCAAATCAGTACCTTCAACTAAACCATTTAATTTAGTAACGTAAGTAGCGTGATGCTTGCCGTAGTGATAGTCCAGCGTTTCAGAAGAAATATGCGGTTCAAGTGCATTTTTTTCGTATGGTAATGCTGGTAATTCAAAAGCCATATCGGTCTCCGTGTTGGTTTAATGTTTTTAAACAACGTTAATTTTAGCTCGCAATGCCTGTTCAACGAGCCTGTATAAATACTTTATCTAAGATGCTTATTTTATAATAGCAAAAGCATGCGGTAGATGTAGGGGCAAATTTGTATAACTCAATGACAAATTTATGAAAATTCTAAATTCTTGTCTAGTTATAATAATTGCCTTTCAAATCCCCTTATCGTGAAAGCGAGATGATGATGCGTATAGCCACTTCGCAAACGATAGAAACTGGGGTACTGATAGTAAGTAATATCAGCGTAAGATATAAGATCACTTTCATCTTACCAATACGACTAGGCTATATGAGATTATTGTCATCCACAATTGGTGTGAGCATCACAGGTCATATAAATACCTTTTTCAGGTGCGGTGAGTATAAACCCCCGCAAGAAACTATGATAATATTACCCTTGAATTCTACACGCTCATTCCCACTTATAGGGAATAACTTTTCCGCTGAGAGGACCTGATGGATAACACTGAAACACAATCCACCGTAGACAGAATTAAGCAACAAATTGAAGAAAACCCTATTCTTTTATATATGAAGGGTTCTCCTAAACTGCCAAGTTGTGGTTTTTCTTCACAAGCATCACAAGCACTAATGGGCTGTGGTGAACCGTTCGCATATGTAGACATTTTGCAAAACCCAGATATTCGCGCTGAATTACCAAAGTATGCGAACTGGCCAACTTTCCCACAATTATGGGTAGACGGCGAGTTAGTAGGTGGTTGTGATATCATTATGGAAATGTTTCAGCAAAACGAATTGCAGCCGTTAATTAAAGAAACGGCAGAAAAACACAAGACTGAAGAATAAGATTAGAAAGCCGGCAATTAGCCGGCTTTTTTGATTAAAAACCCGCAAAATTACACCACTTTCAATTCCCGTAAATACTAATAGACAGACCAGAAAACAAAATCCTCTATGGTCTGAAAATAAATAATTATTTTGTGCAAAAACGTTTGTTTTATAGGAGTTTACATCTTATAAAAAACGGGTGCTGACAAGTATATGGTCAGTGTTAAAGGTACAAAATAACTATCACTCGCTGCACTTATTACGTTCATTAAAGCGTAGAGGTGACAGGGGGAAAATCCCGGGAAACCACTATGAATACATCTTTGTCTTTATTGACCAAACACGTTCGAGGCGTACTTGCTGCGTCAGCGGCATTTTCTGTTATGGCCATCGCGCCAGTACATGCCCAAGAAGCGGCCGATGCTGCAGAAGCGAGCGCAGAAGATTATGAACAAATCGCTATTGTAGGTTCACGCGCAGCACCACGTTCTGTCGCTGAGTCTGCAGTACCTATCGATATCATCTCTGATGAAGAATTTAAAAATCAGGGTGCCACCGATGTTGTCTCTATGATGCAAACGGTAGTTCCGTCGTTTAACGTTAACGACCAGCCTATTAATGATGCATCTACCCTAGTTCGCCCTGCTAATCTTCGTGGTATGGCATCAGATCACACCCTAGTGCTAGTAAACGGTAAGCGACGTCACCGTTCTGCTGTAATCACATTCCTAGGTGGTGGCTTGTCTGATGGTGCACAAGGCCCTGATATCTCGGTTATTCCAGCAGCGGCTTTGAAACAAATTGAAGTATTACGTGACGGTGCTGCGGCGCAGTATGGTTCAGATGCTATTGCCGGTGTTATTAACTTCGTATTAAACGATGCGTCGGAAGGCGGTTCATTTGAAGCACGCTACGGCTCGTATTACGAAGGTGACGGCGACATGATTCAGTTGTCTGGTAATATTGGTATGCCTTTATCTGACAAAGGTTTCATTAACCTTTCTGCAGAATACCGAACTGCCGATGATACTTCTCGCAGTGTTCAGCGCGATGATGCGGCAGGCCTAGTGGCTGGTGGTAATACCTTTGTTGCCGACCCTGCGCAAATCTGGGGTTCTCCTGAAATTAAGCACGACTACAAACTATTCGCTAACTTAGGATTAGAGCTAAGCGATACCGCAGAAGCCTATATGTTCGGTAACTTCGCTGAGCGTGAAGTAGAAGGTGGTTTCTACTACCGTAACCCGCACACTCGTGGCGGTGTTTACGCGGCTGATGATGGCTCTTTGTTGGTAGGTGATTTAACTGATGATTTGTCAGGCAACTGTCCTACCGACATTATGCCTGGTGACAACGTGTTAACTAATGAACGTTACATCAATGAAGTGGCTAATAACCCTGATTGCTTCGCGTTCAACGAAATTTTACCAGGTGGTTTCACACCGCGTTTCGGTGGAACGGTCACCGATATGTCATTGGTATTTGGAACCCGTGGCGAGTTAGCGAACGACATCACTTACGATGTAAGCTTGAACTTGGGTGAAAACGAAGTTGATTTTGTTATCAGCAACACTATTAACCCTTCATTGGGTCCCGATACACCCTTCGAGTTTAGCCCTGGTCGTTACACGCAGTCAGAGCAAACCCTTGACGTAGATTTCACTAAACCTTTCGAAATTGGCTTATATGAGCCGTTATTTGTAGCAAGTGGTTTCCAATACCGTCATGAAAGCTACGAGAGTTTTGCAGGTGATACCGCATCTTACGAGATTGGTCCACTAGCCTCACAAGGCTTTGGCATTGGTTCAAATGGTTTCCCTGGTTTAGCGGCAAACAGCCAAGGTCTAGTGTCGCGTCATAACATCGCGTTCTACGTAGATGCAGAAGCGTACATCACTGAAACCTTCATGTTAGCCGGTGCTATTCGTTACGAAGATTACTCAGACTTTGGTGATACTACTAAAGGTAAAGTAGCATTCCGCTGGCAAGCACTTGAAAACATCGCATTCCGTGGTGCTTTCTCAACAGGCTTCAAAGCACCTACGCTGGGTCAAAGTAACGTTCGTAACGTAACAACTGCGTTTGGTACTGATGGCAAGCTTATTGACCGTGCTACGCTTCCTCCTACCGATCCTGTATCACAACTTAAAGGTGGTGAGCAGCTTACTCCGGAAGAATCTGAAAGTATCACGTTTGGTGTGGTAGCAGACTTTGATAACGGTTTGTTCATTACAGCTGATTACTACAACATCGAATTGACTGACCGAATCAGTACTGCTTCTGGTATTGCGCTTACTGATGAAGATATTGCGATTTTGCTCGATCAAGGTATTAGCGATGCATCTAGCTTCAGCGAAATTAGCTTCTTCACTAATGACTTCGATACGACTACTGAAGGTCTGGATGTTGTAGCAAACTACAGTATGGACATGTTTGAAGGCGAAACTAAGTTCTCGCTCGCGTACAACTGGACGTCCACCGAAGTAGATAGAGCATCTGATAATATTTCAGCTGAACGCATCCGCATGTTGGAAGATAACCTTCCGGCAGTACGCTACAGTGCAACAGCTAACCATACGAATGGTGACTGGCGCTTCCTAGCTCGCCTAAACTATTTCGGTAGCATCTATGAAGATCATCTAGATTCAGCACTACCTATCGATAAAGTAGGGTCTGAAATCACGATTGATTTGGAAATGGCTTATAACTTCACAGAAGAGCTGACCGTAACAGTGGGTGCGAAAAACGCGTTTGATGAGTACCCAGATGAAAACACACAATATGCAGGTATTGCAGGTTCATTGTATCCGACTACGTCTCCCATCGGTATCAATGGCGGTTTCTATTACCTGAGAGGTGTATACACTTTCTAAAAACGGAAACCAGGTAAAAGGAGGCGTTCGCCTCCTTTTATTTCTCTAAATGCTAAAAATATAAGATTTCATCGTGCAAGAAGACCAATTAATTGGCATGATGGTTCAATAACTGTAAGCAATTTGAAACACCTGCAAAATTTTAATATGACCAGAAAGTCGACAGTCACCGAATCCTTCTTAAAATATCGCGCAAAGCTAATGCGTGCGGTGAGTACTATTGTGGGTGCCGACGATATAGAAGACATCGTTCAAGAAGCATTCATAAAAAGTTATGAAGCTGAGATGAATCAAGAGATTCGCTTTGAACGCACATACATGCTGAAAACAGCACGTAACTTAGCATTAAACCATGTTGCCAGAGCCGAAAATAAAAATAATCAGCCTATTGATGACATGGACATTTTACCCCACGAACTGGTGGGTTATAGCCTAGAAAAAAATGTAGAAAGTAAGGAACGCTTCATCCACTTTTGCCGAGCGACAGATACGTTGTCTGCGGATGTTAAGCGGGTATTTTTACTTAAAAAAGTATATGGCATGCGCCAAAAAGACATCGCAGAACTCGTTGGTTTAAGCGAGAGTACGGTAGAAAAGCATGTCGCTAAAGGATTAATGTTGTGCTCGAAATATTTAGCCGAGCTATCTAAAGATGACGCCCCCGTGCGCACATCTCGTAATGCGACTCAGGACATAAGCCGTAGTTAACATGAACAATATTCGTCAGTTTTCCAGCAAAGAAGATATCCAAGAGCAAGCCTGCTTATGGATAAGCCGTCTCGATCGTGAACTTAGCGAAGACGAAAAAACACAGCTAGATGCGTGGCTTGCCGAAAGCCCAAATCATCGCAAGGCGCTTATGGAGGCCGCAAGCTTGTGGGATGACATGTCAGTACTTAACGAGTTAAGTGGCTTGTTTCCTCGTCATCAGAACAAAACCGAAACCAGAGCCCACAATCGCAATAACCGCCGTGAGGGCATAGTCACTCAAGCTCGCATGAGCGTAGCCGCCGCGTTTTTAGTGATGGCTATTGCGGTAGGTGTTGTGGTTGACCGTGTTTGGCTTGAAGAGCCAAATGTAGTGGCTCACATGTCTGAAAAAATTGAAACGGGTATTGGTGAGCAAAGAAACCTCGTGCTTTCTGATGGTTCCACATTACTATTAAACACAAATTCACGGGTAACCGTCGATTTTTCTAACGATGTGCGAAACATTGTCTTGCTAAAAGGCGAGGCGCATTTTGAAGTCGCGCACGATACCACCCGACCTTTCACCGTAACCGCGGGATATAATACGGTTACAGCGGTGGGTACTGCGTTTAACATGCAATATGTTGACGATAATGCCTTTGAGTTAGTGGTAACCGACGGAAAGGTATTAGTTAAAGACAGATTCAGTGCATTCAGTAGTAACCAATCATTGTTTTCCAAAGCACCCGTTGAAGGTGAAGGCCTGCTTATGTTTGCGGGTGAAAAAGCCACAGTTAAAGGCGATGTTGATGCCCGTGAAAGTTTATCGCAAAATGATATCGATGATGACTTAGCATGGCAGCAAGGCATGATTGTGTTTAAAGGTGAGCGCTTAGAAGCCGTGCTTGCTGAAATTGGCAGATATACGCAAGTACATTTCCAGATTTCTGACGAGTCACTTAAAAGCCGCCGTGTTGCTGGCTACTTTAAGGTGGGTGATATCGATGGCTTGCTAGCGGCCCTTAAAAACAGTTTTAATATTGAATACGAGAAAGTATCTGATACCAGTATTCAGTTATCGGTTTCCCGAGGCTAGTTTAAGCCTAGAGTAGGACCACTATAGAGCCATCAAAGTGCTAACTCGTAGATAACTCACGATTGATGGTCAAAAGCAATGCTTTAAGGTTAATGCTTGTCTTATAAAAGCAATGCACTTGCATTTCTTGGCATAAGCTTAACTATTGTGACAATATAATAAAACAGATAATAAGTACGATTTCTCATCTTGCATCATTTGCGTTCGGCCAATTTTTATCGTGCAGTAGTGCGCAGCTATAACAGTGTGCGCAAGGCAAGTATTTGCTTTGTGTTAGCCGTTTGTGCTGGTCCCATTCAGGGCGCATACGCGCAAGAGCCCGAGTCTCAAGCTGGTCAACGTAGCAAACAAGAAAATGCGCCAAGCCCAATAAAGCAGTCTAATCAAACGGCCTTTCAGTTTTCAATTCCAGCCCAAGATGCCGACGACGCGCTAACAGAACTAGCAAAGCAAGCTAATACCACACTCTTATTTCCTTTCGACTTAGCGCAAACGGTTAAAACCAATTCTTTAGAGGGTAACTTCACCCTTAACGAAGCCTTATCAAAATTGCTTGATGGCACCGAGCTTGCCGTGGTGACCGACAGTGCTGGGCAAGTCAGTATTCGTTCTCGCAGTGATGTAGTTGCTCAAAATAGAAAAGACGAGGGTGAAGAGAAGGTTCAAGAAGAAGACACGAGTAATGCACTTGAGCGTATTGCTGTAGTGGGTACCAGAAGTTCTCCTCGTAGTGTGGTCGAATCGCCCGTGCCACTCGATATTATTGGCTCAGAATCGTTACGTTCACAAGGCAACAGCGATGCCTTGTCGATGCTAAGCACCATGGTGCCTTCTTTAAACGTAAACGACCAGCCAATTAATGATGCTACCAGTTTAGTGCGACCTGCTAATTTACGAGGTATGGCGTCAGATCACACATTACTGCTCGTCAACGGTAAACGCAGACATCGCTCGGCAGTCATTACTTTTCTTGGCGGTGGCTTATCTGATGGCGCACAGGGGCCGGATATTTCGGTTATCCCTGCTTATGCATTAAAACAAATTGAAGTTTTACGAGATGGTGCTGCGGCACAATACGGTTCAGATGCAATTGCTGGCGTGATTAACTTCGTACTTGATGATAGTGATTCAGGGGGCAGCGTCGCACTTAAAACGGGTACCTATTCTGAAGGTGATGGTGAGTTATTTCAGATACAGGCTAATAAAGGCTTTCGTTTAGGTGAAAACGGCTTCTTGAACGCCACGGTAGAATATCGACAGCAACAAGGCACATCACGCTCTGTTCAGCGTGATGATGCACAAGGCCTCATTGATGCGGGTAATACGTTTATAAGCAGCCCTGCGCAAATATGGGGCGCGTTAGACGTTAATGAAGACATGAAAATGTCGGTAAATGCTGGGTGGGATATTTCGCCTAACTACGAAGGTTACGCGTTAGCAACTTATGCCCATCGTGAAATAAGTGGCGGTTTTTACTTTCGTAACCCACAAACCCGAGAAGGTGTTTTTTCTGAAACAAACGAAGAAACGAGCGAAAGTCGCTTATTGGTTGGGGATTTAGACGGTATAGGGCAGGGGATTAGCTGCCCCACCATTTTCCTTGATGATACTAATGTATTGGATAACCCCGATTATTTGCGTATTGCCGATAACACCACGGCACTTGGTGCGAACTGCTTTGCCTTTAACGAGTGGTTTCCTGGTGGGTTTACCCCACAATTTGGTGGCACAATTACTGATGCCTCTGTATTTGCTGGCGTCAAAACGGAATTAGACAATGGCTGGGCGATGGATTTAAGCGCCAGTGTTGGCTACTCAGATATCGCTTACCGTTTGTCTGGCACCGTTAATCCTTCCCTCGGGCCAGACTCGCCACTTTCTTTTTCTCCAGGCTCAGTTAGCCAAGTAGAGCGTACGTTTAATCTTGATTTCGCAAAGCTAATTCAATCCGTATTTGAAGAGCCAATTAGTATTGCTATGGGCGCAGAATGGCGCAGAGAAACTTACTTTCAAAAAGCCGGTGATGATGCCTCTTATGCCGCAGGCTCGCTTGCTTTCGACTCCACAACGGGGGCATCGCAAGGGTTCAGCATTGGCTCGAACGGATTTCCTGGTTACCAGCCTCAATCTGCAGGGCACTGGAGCAGAAGTAATTGGGCGGTGTACATAGATTTGGAGTTTTTTTTAAGTGAAGCATGGCAGTTTGGTGTAGCCACCCGCGTTGAACACTTTACTGATTTTGGCTCTACCTTTGATGGTAAGCTAAGTACGCGATATAAGGTTAATGACTTATTTGCCCTTCGAGGCTCTATCAATACTGGCTTTAAAGCGCCGACGGTTGGTCAAAGTAATGTGATTAATGTCACCACGGCTTATAGCGCGAATGGACTAGAAGACCAAGCCACACTGCCGCCCACTGATTTGATATCACAACAGCTAGGTGCAACACCGCTCACTCCAGAAGAGTCGGTTAACTTTAGTTTAGGTGCGGTGATGCACGTAAGTGATACCTTTTTCGCAACCCTCGACTATTTTAATATCCGTTTAATGGACAGGATCAGTACCACGTCAGCAATACCGCTTAGTGAGGCAGACATCCAAGTGCTTAGTGCGAACGGCCGCGACGATGCGGCGAACTACAATGCCGCAAAATTTTTCACCAATGACTTTGATACCCAAACCCAAGGGGTCGATTTAGTGGTTCACTACGACTTCATGGTACAAGATTGGAAGCAGACATTGTTGTTAGCTTACAATTGGACAGACACACAAGTAGAGCGGGTGACCTTGTATCCCACCATGGTTGATGGTGAGATAACCTTAATGCCAAACCTGACAACACAGCGTATTAGAATGCTAGAAGATAACTTGCCAGCACACAGAGGCAGTTTGACGCTTGAACAGTACATTGGTGACTTTAATTTTACGTGGCGGGCAAACTACTACGGCAAATACTACGAAGACCATTTAGATGCTTCAGCGGGAATGGATATTTTTGGAAGCGACACGCTAACGGCAGATGCGCAAGTAGCATGGTTTTTTTCACCAGCGTGGCGAGTTACGCTAGGTGTGCAAAACTTATTTGATACAAAACCTGATAGCAATCCATTTAGTGGGGAAGTGGGGGCTTTATATCCGCCAACATCGCCTGGGGGAATTAATGGCGCATTCTATTATTTAGGATTGGAATACAGTGTTGATTAACGACACAAAAGTTGATTGAAATAGAAGGTCAGATAAATTTTGGATAGAATCTAAAAAATAAGACCTAAAAAATAGAAACTAGGAAAATACCTAGGAAAAAAGAAAGGGCTAGCCTACGTTTTTAAACATAGAATCATCGATGATGGTTTGATCGATAATCTGTTGTGCCATTTGGATGCACTTGCCACACTGGGAACCAAGTTCCATATGTTCACGCAATTCACGCATGTTACCTACGCCATTACCTTGTACTGCGGCGCGTATGCTTTTATCGGTAACGCCGTAACACATACATACAAACATAAAACACTCCAAATAAGTCTGTAAATGATAATAATTGCTATTTCATTCTAATGCAAGTGAGATTTAGTCGTATTCACACTCAAGAAATCATCAAAAAGGGTGGCCGTTGGTACGATGAGTGAATAAATCTTGAAAAATTAGCAGAAGTAGAGTGCGTTACCGCTTGTTATCTAAGATAAAGTACCAATAAAGAGAGTTAGAAAACGCCCAGTGAAAAGACGTTTTACTTATTATTTAGTTTTTATATAAATTGGAGATATTCATGAGTGTATTAGTTGGCCGTCCAGCGCCGGATTTTACCGCTGCTGCAGTATTAGGTTCAGGTGAAATAGTTGATTCATTTTCACTATCTGAAACCATCAAAGGCAAAAAAGCGGTACTTTTTTTCTACCCGCTAGATTTTACCTTTGTTTGCCCATCTGAACTTATTGCTTTTGATAAGCGTTTTGAAGAATTTAAAAAACGCGGCGTAGAAGTGATTGGGGTTTCTATCGATTCACAGTTTTCTCATAACGCATGGCGAAATACGCCTGTAAACGAAGGTGGCATTGGTCCAGTTCAATATACGTTAGTGGCCGACGTGAAACATGAAATTTGTCAGGCGTATGATGTAGAGCATCCAGAAGATGGCGTGGCATTTAGAGGTTCTTTCCTGATTGATGAAGAAGGCCTAGTACGTCATCAAGTAATTAACGACCTTCCGCTAGGCCGTAATGTAGACGAAATGCTTCGTATGGTCGATGCACTTGCATTCCATCAGGATCATGGCGAAGTTTGCCCAGCGGGTTGGACACAAGGTAAAGCGGGTATGGACGCTTCACCAGAGGGCGTAGCTAAGTACCTTGCAGCAGAGGCTGAAAAGTTATAATAGGCCGAAAGTATCTACAAAAGCCTTAAAAGTAAGCACTCAGGCTTGTTAAACAGGCTTTATGCAAATACGTCTACCTAATACTAAAACAGCGCCATTCGGCGCTGTTTTTTATTTCTACTGAATAAATTTTAATTTGAAGCGATTGCAGCCAAGGCAGTATTTCAGACGTTGCTTATCAGCAAGGCTCATCAGGGCTGATAGGTTCACCAGCTAAGGGCCAGCCGCCCAATGTTTTGTAACGATTTACCATAAAGCAAAACAGTTCCGTGGTTTTTTGCGCATCATATAATGCGCTGTGGGCTTCTTTTTGATCAAACTCAATACCTGCCGCACGGCAGGCTTTAACCAAAACAGTTTGGCCTAACGTTAAACCAGCAAGGCTGGTGGTATCAAAAGACACAAAGGGGTGAAAAGGCGTGCGTTTGATATTACAACGAGCGATAGCCGCGTTGACGAAACTTTGGTCGAAGGTGGCGTTATGCGCCACAATCACCGAGCGCTGGCAATCCGCATCTTTTTGCGCTTTACGAATACCTTTGCACAACGACTTCATTGCTTCACTTTCTTCTATGGCACCGCGCAGGGCACAGTGAGGGTCAATGCCGTTAAACTCTAGCGCTGCAGGCTCTAAGTTCGCGCCTTCAAAAGGATCGACATGGTAATGAAAAGTTTGGTCGGGATAAATCAGACCATCTTCTTCCATTTTTACCGTTACGGCAGCAATTTCAAGTAAGGCATCGGTCCCAGCATTAAAACCGGCGGTTTCAACGTCGATAACAACAGGGAAGTAGCCCCTAAAACGATGAGGAAGGGAGTGGTGCAACTCAGACATAGTTTCTCTTAGCAGGTTCTTTGGTTACGTAACAAAGCTGTATCAACATAGAAATGCTACAAAAAGTGCTGGGATTATGGCAAGGATAACCCACGGTATCCAGCCTGAATTTCAATGTGGGGCGTTAGAAACCTGAAATGAGGGCATAATTGATGGTATTAATGGTATAGAAGGCTAAACTTTTCTACACTAAGGACGATATATTCTGTAAGCGCCTTTTCGTTAGGTATGGTTTATCAGTTGAGTGGGTATAGTTGTGAAGCGTAAATTCGGTTTACTTATTCCGTTGTTTTTTACTACGGTCGCAAGCGGTGCTATGCGTCAGTATTCTGCTACGGTAGAAACGTCTAACTGGGAAGTGGTTGATGCATCGCGTTTGCAATGTACATTGAACCATCCTTTACCCGGTTACGGCGATGCCATGTTTACAAGCGTGGCTTCTAAACGGCTTAATATGGAATTTGAGCTAGACATGCATTTATTGCCTAACCGCTTCGATGTAGCTGCTGTTTATTCTGTACCGCCAAAGTGGATGCCGGGTGTAGCGCCTAAAACCATCGCCGATATGACATTGCGCACGCAATATAACGGTGACCTTCCGCAAGACGCTGCATGGACTATGCTAAGTGAACTCGAAAAAGGCTTCTGGCCTACCATTTATTATCAAGACTGGTATAACGAATACGATAAAGTGAGTGTTGCATTAAACGCCAGTAATTTCTCGAAGGTGTATCGAGACTTCGTTAAGTGTGTGTCTAACTTATTGCCTTACAACTTCGACGATATTGCCTATACGGTGTTGTCGTATCAGAAAAACAGTACCGAACTGACTAAGTATTCTCAAAAGCGCCTAACAATGATTGGGGAATACCTAAAAGAAGATAGCGACTTAGAGTTAGTATTGCTTGATGGCTATACCGATAGCTATGGCGGGCGATGGAACAACGAACAATTATCTATACGCCGAGCCAATGAAGTAAAAAGCTACTTAACTACCATAGGCGTGCCCGATGACAGAATTCAACTGACGGGGCACGGTGAGAAGCGCCATATAGCAAATAACGATACCCGAGAGTCGCGAGCGCAAAATAGAAGGGTAGTAGTGCGGTTATCTAAATCTTAGGGTTATCTAAAATCTAAGTAAAAAATATAAACAAATTTGAAAAAGCGGCTTAATGGCCGCTTTTTCGTGAAGTGAATAATATATTTGTTGTTGCTATTCGCCTTGTGCTTCAAGCCAGGCTTTTACCGGCGGCACATGGTCGGTAAATACGCCGTCTACGTTCACCACGTGTTTAAGGGTAGAAAGAAGCTGTTCTGCTGTCATGCCTGGCGGAAGGGCATCTTGACGGAACGTGTAGGGATGAATAATGAAACCTTCTGAATGGGCATACTCAACCCAGGATGCGGGTACTAATTTACCTGCTTCCATCGCTTGTGGGTCTAGTAGTTGACCTAACCAGGGGCCTAAACCGTCGGCATAGTTTGCCACTTCTTTCATGCCTGCTTCACTTTTGATCCAATCGTAGTCTGTGGTTGATTCTCCCCAACTGTTTTCACCTATTAGCATGACCACTTTTCCCGCATAGTTTAGGTCTTTTCTAATGCGCTTTATTTCATCGAAGTCGAAACACTGCAAGTAACTGTTGGCGTCTTTATTGGCAAGATTAAATCGTGTTAGTGATGCAATCACAATCTGGCTAGCGTCTACTCCTTGTTCGTTATGCCACGCTGGTGATTTTACTTCCGTATAAACCCCTACATTGGTATTGAACTCTCGATTAAGCTGAGTAATAAGCTCGTAGTGTTCTTCTAAGGTTGCCACGGTAAAATTTGCCGTATTCCCTGTATAGCGTTTTGTAAAAACTTGTTCACCCTTGCTGTTCGCTCGTTCGTGTACTTGCAGAGTGCGAAGCTCAGCTAACGTGAAGTCTAAGGCGTAAAAGCGACCATCTTTACGTGCACGCTCTGGAAATACTTGCTCTACATTGGTTACTGTTTCTAAGTGTATGTCGTGCAAGACCACAGCAATCCCATCTTTAGTAATAACCGCATCTTGCTCAATAAAGTCAGGGTTCATGGCAAAAGCAAGCGTGGCGGCTTCTAATGTGTGCTCAGGCAGATAACCTGACGCGCCCCTATGAGCAATAACATCGAAGTCTTTCGCCAATAGTACTGGGCTTGCAAAAATCGAGATAGAAAGCGAGAAAGTAAGTAGAGCGTGACGAATTTTTAGCATGATAGGGCAATATCCTTATTAATAGGGCCGCTGTATTTTAAAATAGAGACTTATTGTTTTGTTTGAATAAGTTCGATGGCATAGCCATCTGGATCGCGAACAAAAGCAATGACAGTAGAGCCGCCCTTTACGGGGCCTGGCTTGCGGTATACATCACAGCCATTTTGCTCTAGGTTTTCGCAGAACTGATAAATATCGTCTACTTCGATGGCGATGTGGCCGTAAGCCGTGCCTTTTTCATAGGTGTTGTCGCCCCAGTTATAAGTGAGTTCAAGTACGGTAGTGTTAGTTTCTTCACCATAACCCACGAAAGCGAGCGTGTATTCATAAGCTTGGTTTTCAGACTTTCTTAGCAGCTTCATGCCCATCAAATTAGTGTAGAAGTGCAAAGACGCATCAAGATCCTCAACACGAAGCATGGTGTGTAGCATTCTCATTCGATTCTCCCCGTCCTTCTAAGGACATCATATATATCAGTTTACTATGGGTATGTGAAAGGAATGAGACACTATGGCGCAAATACAATGGCTGCAAGCGCCTATCGTTAAACCGCTAGCAAAAAAGGATAGTTAAAAGCCCCACATTCCAATATTGTCTATTTTAAGGCGGCGAGGTTGATGTAGTAAATAACTTGACGATCTTATCAACATACGTAAGTAAGTTTTAAGCCGAGCTTGCGCCGCGAATTGAAGGTATATGCGGGGGGAGGGCACGAGGGTTACGGTATGTGGCCAATTGTAATGAAAGTTGTACAGCAATATGTTGCACGGTAAGTGAAATAAATAGCGATATCGGTAGACTTACCTGACTGAAAGATGTACATTACGCCCGCTTTAGATAATTAAAAGCTTTTTCTACTACTGCGTTGTACCCTTTTATTCTTCAGTTTTATCGAAGTTTTAATAGATATACATTTGCGTTACTAGTAAGTTAAATCTATTGCTATCCGGTGAATTTCACCAATTACTTCAAATATATAAGGTTACAAACATGTCTGATACAGTAAACGGCACAGTTAAATGGTTCAACGAAGATAAAGGTTTTGGTTTTCTTACTCAAGACGGTGGCGGTAAAGACGTATTCGTACATTTCCGTTCAATCGCTTCTGACGGCTTCAAAACTCTTTCTGAAGGCCAAGCAGTTAGCTTCAGCGTAGAACAAGGTCAAAAAGGCCTTCAAGCTGCAAACGTTGTTGTTCTTTAAGTAGAACTTTAAAATACAACGACAAAAGGCTAAGTTTCTACTTAGCCTTTTTTAATTGTGCAGTACTAATATTTTTATTTATTTTTGGTTTGATAAGAACAGAATTTTGAAAGGAATTTTAAAACGAATAAAAAACTAGCAATATTATTATACAAAGAAAAATTATATGTCTCATACTATTAACGGCGCTTCGCTCCGTACACTTCCTCCTATTTCGACAATCTCAGTAAATAACTTCAACGTTGTTTTTACCGATAAAGAGTGTCAAAAGTCAGTTCAATTTCACAACAACAGAGATACTAAAGTATTTTTACGTTGGTTGCTTAATACTACGGTTGAAAGTATTTATGCTTAGCTAATAAGTAGGCTGAAGCAAAATTAATACTGCGTTAAGAGCTCGTGTGTCGCTATTGCCTTACAGAATATTGCGTATAAAAAGTAAATTTCCTCTTTTATATTATGTATTCTGAGCAAGCAGGTTTATGCTTGATATAGGACAAGTAACAGTTTTGTTGCCCTTTTACCTGCAGACAAGGTTCGATTTTGCTTTCTTACTTTCATTTGGGTGTTTTTTATTTTCTCCTCATACTGGTGGTAGTCCCCGCATTTGGTCAGGAACCTATATCAGTCGTTGATGATAAGCGTATAATCGCTGATGCTAATGTGTGGCACGAATTAGATTACTCTTTTGATACATCAAATCTCGAATCAAAAAATAAGCTCGCAATTTTAAAAGAGGCTTATGAATACGCCCCGGTTGTGCCATCACTGGGCGGGAAGTCGGGAAGTTACTTCACCAAAGTAGTCTTAGATATTTCGCAAAAAGGGCAGTACTTTGTTGTCGTTAATGCCAACTTCATTGATGTTGGTTTAGCTTCATATTCGTCGCCTGTTCAGCCTGAACTTAGCACTCAAGTCTTCTCTCAACTTCTTGATGACAGCACGCCTCCGGTGCTTCATTTTCAAGCCGTGACGGTGCAAACCGTTATGGCAAATGAGCGAGTAGAATTATGGCTGTTTATTAAGGCCAAGCAGTTTCCTACGCCAGTTTCCATTACTGTGTTAGACAGTACAGAGTTTTATCGTTTCCAAAAATTTAATAACGGTATTTCCATAGCTGGCATTACCACCATGTTCATTTTGTCCTTGCTGGCCTTGCTCATCTATTCTGGGACGAGGAAAAGAGTAGCATTAACCTGTGCAGGTTATTTGGGTATTCATGCTATTGGCTGGATGGCAGCTTCTGGAATGCTTGGTGATATCGTACATTTCCCATTCAATACCAGTTATTGGGGAATGCTACTTTTTCCTTTCGCTATTGCCTGTGCTGCTCAGTTTGTCTCAGATTTATTTGAGTGCAAAACCGACCACAAAAAATTGTTCAAATTTCTTAAGACTTTGAGTCTAGTAAGCGTTGTATTAGGCGTTGGCATGTGGTTTATGCCATTTTCTATCGCATATTTACTATCTCACTTATTGGCTATGTTCTGGATAGTGGTGACCATAGCGGTGGGTGTGAGCATGATTAGACAGCAAGATTTCCGCGCGAAATATTTTTTGGCAGGCAATCTACTCTACAGTGCATCACTTGGCTACTACATTGCTGCTCACAGCCAGTATTTCGGTGAGCTAGCGTACCCCGAATCTGTTGTTATATTTGCATTGTCGCTAGATTGCTTATGTATTTTGTTGAGCTTAACTGAGTGGTTTAAATTAAAGCAAAAGGAGTTCAATCGAAACCAGTACTTATCGCGCATAGACTCAATGACTCAGCTTGGTAACAGATTTTCTCTAACAGAATGCATTGAAGCCTTAGATGACTACTACGTTATTATTTTCATCGATTTAGATGGTTTAAAGGCCATTAACGATAAACACGGTCATGATGAAGGCGACAAACTTATTATTAAGGCTGCGAGCCTATTGCAACAATCGTTTTACTTTTTGGGAGATATCTTCCGCTCAGGAGGCGATGAGTTTGTAGGGGTATTGCAAGCCGATTCGACCAGAGAAACCCGAAACGTGGCTGATAGCGCCTTATCAATAGTATCGAATGTTTCAATGGAGCTTAGCAAGCAATGGAGTGATGCGGGCGTTAGCTTTGGGATTGCAACAAGCCTTGAGACTAAGGTGCCTTCAGAATGTATATCGTTGGCAGATAAACGTATGTATCAACACAAAGCTAAATCGAAGCATCCGCGCTCTGGCTAGGCGCTTAGTGAAAAGGCTTTTTGTAAGAGTTCTTAATAAGGGCTCTAAATAAGAGCTCAGTGGAAACGCTTAGCCTCTGTAAATAATATGACTTCGCTTTTAGTTTCAGTGCCAGCTATTTAAACCGCCAAGCGTGGAGAGCCAAGCTTTATCGTATTAGGCGTTAAACTCAGTAAAAATTACGCATTTCACCATCACAGTGAACCTTGTCAAGGTTTCTTTGAAGCTTTACGGTGATGCTGAGCGTAAAAAAAAGCGGCTATCATCAAGGCCAAGGGCAGTAAAAAGATTAATTCAGGTCTCATGCTCAACACTCACTGTTTTGTTCACTTAATAGATAGATTAATGATTAATCACTTATTTGCAAGTGGCTCAAGCGTCCAGCCCGCTCAAATGAAAAGTCGCTCGCCTGGGGGGATCGGCTCTCATTTCTGTCTTCCTATGGCACCTTTTTCCACATCCTTGTTCGCCTCCTTTTCCGACCCCGTTGATTTTGTGGTAACGTAATTAAATAGCACAATTTATCATAACGCATTAAAAGGACTTAACTTTCATGGCGCTGCAGCGAATAAAGGTACTATGTTTTTTTCTACTATCAATCAGCCCAATCTCCTATGGGCAAGATGCTTCTGTAGAAGATGAAACACAAAGCTCCAGTTACACCCTAATTACCGAAAAGCTAACATCGAAGGTATTATTAGAAGAGCGCACTGTGGTTGTTCAACTCCCTAAAAGCTATGCTGAAAACCCAGATAAAAAATACCCTATTATTTACCGTCTTGATGGCGCTACTACGCTCGTCATGTTGAATGCGGTTCTTGAAAGTTTGCAATCTCAGCGGGCGGCGCCAGAAGTTATTGTGGTGGCAATCGAAAACACCGACCGTCTTCGGGATTTATACCCTAACGTAAATAAAGACCCCAATGGTCCCGTGGGTTATGGCGGCGGAGGTGCTAAGTTTTTACAATTTATCACTTCAGAATTGATGCCGATGGTGGAAAGTAAATATCGGGTGCATGATTTTCGAGTTATTGCAGGTGCATCGGCTGCAGGCGCTTTCTCATTGTATGCAATGCAGCAAGCGCCTGAATTGTTCAATGCTGCCTTAACTTACAGTGCTGCAGTATGGTGGGCACATGGTGCAACGGCAAAGACTACGGTTGAGTTCATAAAGAATAATAAAAAGCTCGATCATTACCTTTATACCGCTATTGGCAACGAAGGTGCGCCCATGCGCCCTTATTACGATGCGATGATTTCAGATATCCGTAAAAACAAGCCGGAGGGACTACGGTGGCATAACGATGTATTCAATGACGTACCTCATAACCTTGTGACCAATGCAGCAAGCTTTAAAGCGTATTACAGTTTATTTTACTCAGAGTATATGCGCCCGAAAGACTATGATGGTGATTTGAGCTCGATTGAAAAGTATTACGAAGTGGTATCACAGCAACGAGGCGAGAAAATCGAAGCGGCGGAATGGGTAATAAGAGAATTAGGTTATCACTTCGTGTCAGAACAAGATTTCGATGAAGCTATAAAGCTATTTCAGTACGGTATTGAACGTTATCCCAATGCGCCGGATGCATACAATGGTCTTGCCTATGGCTATGAGCAGTCAGGCCAGTTTGAAAAAGCACTGGAGCAGGTGAATAAGGCATTAGCGCTAGCTTCTTCGGATTACGATGGCTATGACGTTTACGAGGGTAGACGGGAACGGTTATTGAACAAGCTTGGCGAGCGTTAAAGCGCGAAATTTAACCTGATTCCGTGATTGAAGCTTCAAGTCATTGGAGAGAATCATTTCTCATATTCTCTTTGTATGAAGGAGGATAATAAGCGGGTAGGAGAGTTGCTCAGTTGTACTAACTCAGTCCTAGCCCGCTTATGCCACCCTAAGGCTTTAATGCCACATCTGAATCAGCAATTAAATATATACTTGCTGCATAAGCGGCAATATTTTGCGCTAATTCATCGGGATCAATCTTATCAAGCGTATCATCAGGCGTATGATGTAAATCGAAGTAATCCTGTCCATTTTGGTTTAATCGAATGGTCGGTACACCTTTTTTAGCCAAGGGAATGATGTCAGGACCACCGCCGGGAACATCTGATCCTCCTCTCACTATGCCAAGAGGGGACAATATTTTTCCTACTTCATCCATCAGCAAGGTAGCTTCTGGGTTGACGTTCGATACTAGTTGCCAAATAGTTTGCGCACCAAAGTCAGATTCGGTTGCCAAAACATGGTTTTGTAGGTTCGCATCATGTTGTTTTGCATAGGCGAATGCACCAAGTAGTCCCACTTCTTCTGCTCCAAACATTACTACCCGTATAGTACGCTTGGGGCGAGTCGGTAAATTAGCAATCAACGCGGCAGCTGCGGTAGTGATAGCAACGCCTGCGCCATCGTCAACTGCGCCAGTGCCTAAATCCCAGCTGTCTAGATGGCCACCAATAAGTACGATTTCTTCAGGCTTCTCACTTCCCACTAAATCGAGAACAACATTTCCGCTTTTCACTTCGCCTTTCCATTTTGATTCTGAATGCAGTGAAAGACTTATAGGCTTGCTTAAACCATGTAAGCGGCGAAGGTGATCAGCGTCAGGATTTGAGATAGCGATAACTGGAATATCTGCCCATTTGTCACCGTCTTTACTCATCATCCCTGAGTGCGGGAATCGATGTGAGTCTGAACCGACAGAGCGAACCACCAATGCGCTAGCGCCACCACGCTGCGCATGTTGCCAGCCAATTCTTCGACGTTGATTGGCTTGGCCATAACCTGCGCCGGTTTGGCTTTTAACCATTTTGTCGCCATCGACAAAAGCAATTTTTCCGCTAAGGCTGCCATCCTTAACATCTGATAATGCGTGAATATCTCTAAAATATACTACATCGGCATCAATACTCTCTTTTGATGGAGCGCCACCACCTAAAGCAGTACCGTATAAGTCCTGCTGGTAAGGCGAGGTTAGCGATATGTGTAGATGCCCTCTATCCCAAAAAGGCATCGTAAATGGTTCGATACTGACGTTGTCGAACCCCAAACGTTCGCCTAACTTTACCCCCCAGTCTCTCGCGCGTTTCTCAGCTTCAGAGCCTCCCAATCGAGGGCCTATTTCTGTGGTCAGCGATGTCACGATGTCCATACCTAAGTCACTTTTCAGCGCAGTTTCTATAAGGTCGTTCGCAGTTTGTTTTTGTTCGTTTGTTATCACATTAGAAGCTGCCAGTAGCGGAAAACTAAAAAAAGCTACAATAGCGGTAAAAGTGAGGCGTCTAAGTTGATGCATGTGTTCTCCATTAATACTGTTATTTGGGCCGAATTCTTATAGTAACTGCAACGTACCCCAAAATTGTTTTTTATTATTTAAGCGCTCTTTTCTAGTTTTAACGGTTTAGGCCGTAAAGTAATGCGAATTTGCTCGCGTAGAAGATGTTGCCGTTTACAGCTACAGTCTCTTAGCTAAAAGAAGAAAACCCTGAGCGCGACCAGAATATGAAATTCAACCTATAAATACTACTTTTTACATCAAAGGTAAGGTATTTCTACTGTTATATAAGCTATGTTAGACCTTCAATAGTCATTCTATTTATCGAATTAAAACAATTAGAGCAAACGAGCCATGAATAAGAGATGTTTAAGCAAGTCGGCGTTAACACTAGTCATAAGCACATTATTAACTACCCATTCGGTTTTGGCAGACGAATCAGCAAGTAATACTTTGTCTTTAAAAGACGTATTTAATCTTGAGTATGCTGCAAACCCAGTGGTAACACCTGATGGCAAACATGTTGTGTACGAGCGTCGTAGCATGGATATTATGACAGATTCAATGCGACGGAATCTGTGGACAATAGCCTTAGATGGAAGTGCTCATCTGCCTATTCTTTCTGACAGTAAAAACCACTTTAATCCTGTGTTTTCACCTGATGGCGCTAAAATGGCTTACCTTTCAAGTAAAGAAGGTAAGGTTCAAGTTTATCTAAAAGATTTAGCATCAAATAGCACAACTCGCGTAACCGATGTCGCAATGCGCCCGAGCGGTATGAGTTTTTCACCAGACGGTAAATATTTAGCTTTTGCTATGTTTACACCCACTAAAGCCAAACCGTTATTTAATTTAGATTTTAAGCCTAAAGGCGCTAAGTGGGCAGAAACCCCACAGTATATCGACCAAACCAATTTCCAACGAGACGGCGTGGGAATGAAACGCCCCGGCAACATGCAAATATATGTTGTGCCAACCATTGGCGGAACGCCAAGACAAATTACTTCTGGGGAACATGACCACGCCGGTACCATTGCATGGTCTGACAATGGTCAACAGATCGTTATCTCTGCTAACACCAGCGACGAAGCTGATTTCGATATGCTTAATAGCGATCTGTTTAGCATTGATGTAAAAACGTCAAAGGTGACTAAATTAACTGATATGAGTGGCCCTGAACGAAGCCCTCATTTAAGCCCTAACGGTAATAAAATTGCCTTTGTTGGTAATGAAGATAATGGAAAATCAAATCAGCTAAGCCATTTATATGTAATGAATTCAGATGGCACGGGCATCGAAAACCTGACTAGTGAGCTAGACCGCTCTGTCGGTGCAATTAAGTGGGCTGACAACGGTAAAGGGGTATATTTTAGCTATGATGATATGGGTAAGAAAAGTGTCGCCTATGTTAGTTTGTCAGGTAAAATTTCAACGAAAACAAGTGATTTAGGTGGCACTAGTTTAGGTAGGCCGTACACATCGGGCGATTACGATGTAACTCCTAAAGGCAGTGTTGTTTATACCGCTTCAATGGGCGATCGCCCTGCTGATCTTGCAATAGTGACCAGTAAAGGGAAGGTTAAACAACTGACTGATTTAAATGGTGATGTGTTTGATCACATAACAGTGAATAAACCAGAATTGTTGGAACTAAAAAGCAGTGTAGATAATAGAGACTTACAAGCTTGGTTGGTTACCCCTCCTAACTTTGACCCTAAGAAAAAATACCCGCTAATTTTAGAAATACATGGCGGGCCTCACACTGCGTATGGCCCCAGTTACTCAACAGAAATACAATTAATGGCTGCTGCTGGTTATGTTGTTTTATATGGCAACCCTCGTGGGTCTACTTCTCAAGGTGAAGAGTTCGCTAATTTAATTGATAAAAATTATCCATCACAAGATTATGACGACCTTATGGATATGGTGGATGCCGCTATTGCCAAAGGTTATGTGGATGAGTCTAACTTATTTGTTACTGGCGGTTCTGGCGGGGGGACGCTGACCTCTTGGATCATCGGAAAGACCGACCGTTTCAAAGCCTCTGTAGTGGCGAAACCCGTTATAAACTGGACAAGTATGATTGGTACATCTGATATCTATGCGTATATGAGCAAGTATTGGTTTACAGACTTACCTTGGAACGATTACGAGCAATATTGGAACCGTTCGCCGTTATCATTAGTGGGCAATGTAACAACGCCTACCATGGTGCTCACCGGTGAATTAGATGTACGTACTCCTATGTCTGAAAGCGAACAATATTATGGTGCATTACGCTTACAAGGTGTAGATAGCGCGCTGGTGCGTATTCAAGGGGCTTATCATGGTATCGCAGCTAAACCTTCTAACTTAGCACGTAAAGTTGGATATATTTTAGCGTGGTTTGATAAGTACAAAGACGACACGAACAGTGAAAAGAAAGAAGACTAGAGATTAGTTTTCTTTAGAAGTAAAACCTAAAAATCAAAGCCCTACATACTGTTTTAGTATTAGGGCTTTTTACTTTTTAAATGCCGTTAACTTGGCTAGGCATTCGTTGCAAATAAGCTATCTTTTACTAACCTTTTTATTGCTTATTTAATGTTTATTTAAAAAGCTTAAAATATCTTTAGATACACGTTTAACATCTTCCACCATAGGCATATGGCCAAGATCTTCATAAATAAGTGTGTTTGAATTGAGCATCAATTTCCAGTGGGTAAAATCGTCTACCGGTAACAGCTTATCGTTAAGCCCCCATATCAGCATCGACTCAGGATAATCGAATTGGTAATCACGAGAGTAAAAATCCCGCAAGTTGAAAAATTGATGGAACATGTGGGTATATTGCGCTCGCTTATTAATATATTCCCATGCGAGTGCGCGCAAAATAAACTTTGGGATAAATGGTGGTTTAGCCATGATTAAATCATAGAATTCAAAAAAATCCTGTTCAACTTCATGTTCAAAAGGGTTAAATTTATTGTCTATCATATTCTGAGCAAATGGTGACTTAGCGCCTGCTGGGTCGATCAATACTGCTTTTTCAATTCGCTTAGGCATTTCATCAAATAGTTTAGCCGCCATCATTCCGCCCATAGAATTACCCACTATGCTGAAGTTCTTAATGTTTAATTGATCTAATAGTGCCAATAACATCTGGCATTGGCTGGGAACAGAATAATCATCATCGGGGTGGTAAGCAGTTTGGCCATGGCCTTTAAGGTCAGGAATAACTAGGTGATATTGAGAAGAGAATCTTTTGGCAAAACGATTCCACACATACTTATCAGCACTGAAACCGTGTAAGAGCACCAGTACAGGCTTATCATTAGAGAAATGTTTTGTATTGCTATGATAGAACACCTCAAGCCCATCAATTGAGCGACTGCCACAATACAATCTTGCTAACTTAGCTTCTGTACGATTAACAAAATCAAAGATTAATCGACTCAATAGCATACGACGCCGCTTAGTCGATAAAATAATCATCAATCCTACAATAACAGCAGTAATCAATAAAACGATGATAAATAATTCCTAATGATTTCTATATTGGCTTACAACGATGTGCAGACTTTTGCTTTTAGATAGGAGTTTAATTGGAATCTAATGCGTTGACTAGTAACACTATTCGGACGGAGAATTTTCTAACAGGCGGGTAGTATTGCGATAGACGCTTTTGGCAAGTAACGCTTCGCAGGGCGGCAGCTAGCTCTTAGTTAGCTGCCGCTAGCAGGTTAAGCCCCTTGTTTAAGTTACTCAGCATATTCAGTTTTATCTTTAAATTCACACAAGTCTTCAATAATGCAGCTTCCACAACGAGGTTTGCGGGCAATGCAGGTGTAACGTCCGTGCAGGATTAGCCAGTGATGCACATCCACTTTAAATTCTGCTGGCACTACTTTTAGTAGCTTCTCTTCCACTTTCTCAACGGTTTTACCCATAGCAAGTTTAGTGCGGTTGCTTACGCGGTAAATATGGGTGTCTACAGCGATGGTAGGCCAGCCAAATGATAGTGAAAACAGATCATGTTTCTATGTTAAGGCATGAAGGTCAGCCTCTACCGAAATAGACACTACAAGACTCTTGGCTTCGAGAGCGTATTTAATCTAATACCTTTAAACCCGATCTAACATCGACATGGTATTTAACATGCAATGTGCAACTATTAAAGGCCATAAGTTTCTACCAAAACATACATAGCCTACTCCCATGGCAATACCAATCAAACCAACAGTGATGGAGCGCTCTGATAGATCATATGAGTGTCTAAATCCAAAAATAAGTGCTTGAAGTAAGACGGCAGTTGCGGTTGCAAACCAGGTACTTGATAATGCTTTTTCGAACCAGTTGATTAAAAAACCGCGGTCTAATAACTCTTCTAACATCGACTGAAGCCAGATGAATGGAAGAATCATAATAAACAAGCCCCAGTTACCAGACAGATCACCAAATTTTGAGCTTGCCTGTTGGTGAGAGTGATCAGGTGATAGGTTTAAACCCAAGCTGTCTTTAAGTAACTGAAATGTCAGAATAGAAATAACCGTAAACACAAAAATAAAGATCGTTGCTATCAAGGATTTTTTGAAACTTTCGGTTTTGTGCAGACCAATATCTCGCCAGGTAATTCCTCTAAGTTTCATTAAAAGCATGGCAACTATCAGTGTCGAGAAAGACCACAAAAGGCCGTTCGCTATAAAATTGAATTGTGAAAAATAAATATTTCTCACCAGAAACATAGTTCCAATAAAAAGCGAAATATCAAACCACAAAACCCATGAGTGTTTGTGATGAAAACAATGTAGTTTAAGCGATGCCATTGGTTTAAATACCCTTATTAATACTGCGCCATGCAACGTTATAGGCCTTTAACGATGGCCTTCAGGGCACTTACATGATTTAAATAGGCTCGTTGCCCTTCTTTTGTGAGAGATAACCATGTGCGTTGTCTTCCGAAATCAGTTCGTTTACTCAAGCAGACATAATTTGCTTGGACTAACGTTTTTAAATGTTTAGAAAGTGCAGATTCGCTGAGATCTAATTCTTCCCTCAAAACCTTAAACTCTATCTCTGCCGTGATACTGAGAATCGAACAAATCTGCAATCGATTTGGCGCATGGATAACATGATCAAACTCTGCCTTATACATGGTTGCTTTTACCTGCTCGATAATTACCTGTAGGGAAAAAATAAAGCAAATAGCCGAGAGAAATCGAGCCAATAGCTCCGCCAAGATAAGCTACCCACCATAATTCACGTATAGAGAGCTCTCTGGAGAGCACCACAACCAAGCCAAAAAAGATAGCTATAGTGAAACCAAATTTGAGTTCTGACTTGTGAGTCGGTAATACTTTCGGCTTTATACCGACAAGCCGCTTGCTGTACATGTAAATTGCAACAGCAAAAAAGAAAACTACAGAAGAAATAATAACACCCAACATCCACAGATTGTCGTGTCGGGTAGAAGCCCAGGAAAACACTCCCATACCATATGAACCGGATATAAAAATGTTTAGCCAAATTGGCATTCTTAGCGTCTTGATTGTGTCTTGTTCTGTTTTTTCGATAGCCTTTAACGATGACTTAATTTCGTTTATCGAAACGTTTTTTTCATTATCTTTCATATCGCGATGTTCTCTTATTAACTTTCCAATGTGGAAAGTAATATAATACACACTTTCAATATTGGCAAAGCATAGCTTTCCAGTATGGAAAGTTTGTAAGTATAATCACGTCAATTTCGTCCAAAATTTCCAAATTTTCTGAGCTAGAGGAGAAGTGTACTAGAGCGTAAGTAATATAAATAATCAATCAGTGGTGTAGCTAATCAGTTTTATCCTTAAACTCACACAAGTCTTCAATGATACAGCTACCACATTTAGGTTTTCGGGCAACACAGGTATAGCGACCATGTAAAATGAGCCAGTGATGTACATCGACTTTAAATTCTTTTGGGATCACTTTTTCGAGTTTTTGCTCAACCGCAACCACATCTTTACCCATAGCAAGTTTAGTGCGGTTGCTTACGCGGTAAATATGGGTGTCTACAGCAATCGTAGGCCAGCCAAATGCGGTATTAAGTACTACGTTAGCTGTTTTACGGCCAACGCCAGGGAGGGCTTCTAAGGCTTCGCGGCTTTCGGGTACTTCGCCATCGTACTTTTCAACTAAGATTTCGCTTAATCGATGCACGTTTTTGGCTTTGGAGTTGAACAAGCCAATGGTTTTTATATATTCTTTTAGCCCATCTTCACCAAGCGCAGATATAGCCTGTGCGGTATTCGCAATTGGAAATAATTTATCTGTGGCTTTGTTTACGCCTACATCGGTTGATTGCGCTGACAAGGTGACCGCGACCAACAACTCAAAGGGCGTGGAGAAGTTAAGCTCAGTGGTAGGGTGAGGGTTAGCATCCCGAAGTCGGGTTAAGATTTCACGTCTTTTTGTATTATTCATGTTTACTTCGCTTATTCTTTTTCCACTCGGGCTTGGTGATTTTCTTTTTCACTAGCCGCTAGCTACTAGCCACTTAGATTTCGTTATGCTTCAGCGGTAACCCGTGCGCGAGTGGCCTTTTCTTTTACTGTGGTCTCCCGGGCAGCAATTCGAGCATCAATCATGTTCTTAAAGGCAATTAGAAGTCCCATGCCTAAAAACGCACCGGGTGGCAATATGGCCAATAAGAAAGGGGAGTCGGTTTCAAATAAGGTGAGTGTCCAATTACTCGCAATGCTTCCAAATAGTCTGTCGGCACCCACGAACAAAGTTCCATTCCCTAAAATTTCGCGCATACCACCAAGCACTACAAGTACGAAGGTGAATCCTAAGCCCATCACTAGGCCATCGTAGGCTGATGCGCCAGCACTGTTTTTAGAGGCAAAGGCTTCCGCTCTACCGATGATGGCGCAGTTGGTAACAATTAACGGGATGAAGATACCCAACGCAAGGTATAACTCGTAGGTAAAGGCGTTCATGAGCAGCTGTACTATCGTCACGAAGGCGGCAATAATCATAACAAATACGGGAATTCGAATTTCGTTACGAACGATATTTCGCACCAATGAAACGGTGACGTTGCTGCCAATTAATACAAGGGTAGTGGCTAAGCCTAATCCTAATCCATTGATGAAGGTGGCAGTAACCGCTAGCAACGGGCATAGGCCGAGAAGTTGAACTAGCGCAGGGTTGTTCTTCCAAATACCTTGGAGGGTAAGGTCGCGATAATCTGTCATTCGCTTAACACCTCATTAGTTGGTAATAGGTCATTTTCAATACCGCACAAGTTAGGGGCAGAAAATAAGGTTTGTTGATTGTCTTGCACATACAGGAGTGCATTTTTCACAGCACTCACTACTGCTCGTGGCGTTATTGTAGCGCCAGTGAATTGATCGAACTCGCCGCCGTCTTTCTTCACTTGCCATACTGGTAGGGCACTTACCGAGAAGTGTTTTCCGGTGAATGAGGTTATCCAGTCGCTGATTGCCAATTCAATTTTATCACCCAACCCTGGGGTTTCTTTGTGTTCCAACACGCGAACACCTAGCACATTCATTTGCGTATCTACGCCAATGACTAGCGCAATATCACCGCTATAACCGTCTGGTGCTGTAGCTTCAATGGCTAAGGCTGCCGGTTCGCCGTTTATCCGTGCACGATAGGCCGTATGAGGCTCTTGCGTACCTAAATTCGAACTTACTACTGAAGTGCAATCGGCATAGAGCTCATTGTCATGTAACTCATGCGGCACCACTTCATTTAATATGCTAAGCAATTTTTGCTTTTGTTGCTGTGCAATGCGATCGGCCGTACCGTTGTAGGTAAGGGCGATGAGCGCAGTACCTACTATCGCAAACGCGCTTAACATCAAACCATTTTTTATTAGCGTCTCTTTTACCATTTACTCTACTCGCCTTGCTTTTTTGGTAACCTGATGCCCGTATGTGCGGGGGCGGGTATAGTAATCAATCAGCGGCACTACCATGTTCATAATAATGACTGCAAAAGCAATGGCGTCTGGGTAACCGCCAAAAACTCGAATGATAACCACCCAAAAGCCAATGGCTGCGCCATAGATAATACGCCCTTTGGGGGTGGTAGAAGCTGATACCGGGTCGGTGGCAATAAAGAATGCACCTACTATCACTGCGCCATTAATTAAATGAAAAAGCGGCGATGCATAATGATCGGCATCAACCATATATAGCAATAATGAAAACGCCGCTACAGACGCCAGCATGCTGCCTGGAATGTGCCAGCTAATCACTTTTAATCGCACAAGCCACAGGCCGCCAAGTAGATAACTTAAGCTTACCCATCCCCAGCCTGCACCGGCAGATTGAAATAGCCCAGTGGAAAAAATAGGTCTAAGCAATGATTCTGAGTAAGTAATGCCCAAGGTTAAATCAGTCTTCAACGTGTCGAGCGGTGTGGCCATTGTTACTCCGTCTGCAACCCCGCCAGCCACAGTACGCAACTGGGTAACATCGTAGCCGGTGGTAGAAAAGTCGGTAAATATAAGTGCTGCAGAGTCTAAAAAGCTAGGTGTTAAGCTTGCTAGGTGCTGGGGTGGCAACCATAAACTCATGGCCGCAGGGAATGAGATTAATAGCACTACATAACCAATCATCGCTGGATTGAAAATGTTAAACCCTAAACCTCCGTACACTTGTTTGGCGACCGCAATGGCGAAAAATACGCCTGTAATTGTCATCCACCATGGCAGGGTTGGGGGAATGCTGATGGCAATTAGCAGGCCGGTTAGTATGGCAGAGTAGTCGGTTAACGTACGCTCGATAGGGCGTTTACGTAACCATAAAATAACCCCTTCAAAAACCAGTGCACTGGCCACTGCTAAAAAGGCTTGAATGAGTGTACCCCATCCAAAAAATACGGTTTGGGCAATAATTCCTGGCACCATGGCGTAAATGACTAAGCGCATAACTTGGCCAGTATCGCGCTTCACTCTTTGATAGGGAGAACTAGATAAGGTTAACTTCATGATTGATTGTTCTCACTTTCTGCAGCTGCTTTTTTAGCTTTAGCCTTAGCGACCGCTGCGGCAATACGGCGCTTTTTCTCAAGGGCAGGACTGTTTGCCTCTTCAGATGTTACTGACTGTGGAGCGCTTTGCTTGGCCTCGTGGGTAGGTGCAGATGGCTCTGCGTTCTCTGTTACCTTTTGTTGCTCAGCCTCAACATTTTGATTAGCAGTGGCCACATCGTCTGCTTGTGTTTTCTGAGATTCAGCTAAACGCTTTTTCGCTTTTGCCTTAGCTACCGCCGCGGCTATTCGGGCTTTCTTGTCATCAGCGTTGGTAGTGGCTTCGCTGTTTGCTTCTTTTTCAACCCTGTCAGCGCTACTGCTTGGCTTATCAAGCGGCTTTTCGCTTTGTGTATTGATAAGGTCAGCCTTGGGCTCAATAGTAGCTTCAGCATCTGTTGAGGCTATTTTAGGTGTTTCTAAATCGCCACGCTTCTGCTGTTTTTGTAATTCTGCTTTTTTAGCTTTTGCTTTAGCAATTGCTGCGGCTACCCGGGCTTTTTTCTCATCTTGCGACTGCGTTGATGAAGCTGTGTCAGAACCGTCTTCTTTTGGCTGACTTAGTGGTGATTCGTTTGCAACTACTTCGGCGCTGCTTTCACCTTGTAGTTGACGAGCTGCTTTTTTCGCTTTTGCTCGCGCTATAGCAGCGGCAACTTGTGCTTTCTTATCGTCGGCAGGCGTATTTGTATTTTCGCTTTTGGTGTCAATTGGGCGTTCAGGGGCGTGTTGTTCTACATGCGCTGTCGTTTGAGATTCAGGCAAATCTGCATCAGCTTTAGGTGCATCAGCTGTTGATTCGCTAAGCTTCTGAGCCTTTTTCGCCTTAGCTCGTGCTATGGCGGCGGCTACCTGGGCTTTTTTATCATCAGCAGGTGAGCTTGCGGAAGTACCTGCGCTAGCTGTGGTACTTGGGGATGCAGGTTTTGCGTCAGCCACGCTTGTTTCGTCAGAATTAGCGCTCTGGAGGGCGGCTTTTTTCGCTTTGGCTCGGGCTAATGCAGCCGCGACTTTATCTTTAGAGCTATTTTGCTCTGTGGAAGGAGCCGTCGATGTAGATCCGCTATTAGCATTACTCTTCGCGGCGAGTCGTGCTTCTTTAGCGCGGCGGTGTTTCGCTTCACGCTCTTCTTTTTCTCGTTCTAGGCGCTCATTTCGTGCTTCAAAACGTTGTTTCGCTTTTTCTGCTTTGTTCTTTTCGTCTCGTTGTAATCGAATTTCTGATTTAGCTTGGCGATAATAATGCACCAAAGGTATTTCGCTAGGGCATACATAAGCGCACGCGCCGCATTCAATACAGTCGAAAAGGTCATACTCTTCAGCTTTGTCGTACTCTTTCGCTTTCGCGTGCCAAAACATTTGTTGTGGTAACAACGAGGCAGGGCATGCGTCAGCACACGCACTACAACGAATACACGGGCGTTCGGCGTTATCGTCTACTAATTCTTTTTTACTAGGTACTAACAAGCAGTTTGTGGTTTTTACCACGGGTATGGTGGCATCTGCTAAGGCAAAGCCCATCATGGGGCCACCCATAATCACTTTTGGAGACGTTTGCTTTTTAACTTGGTAATTAGCTTCGTCGAGCAAGTGCTTTACCGGTGTGCCAAGTAACGTACGAAAATTGGCAGGCTTAGCAACGGCATCGCCGGTTACTGTGACAATACGTTCAATAAGTGGCTTGCCGTGTAAAATAGCGTCGGCAATGGCAAAGCAGGTCCCAACGTTAAACATCATGACGCCAATGTCTGCCGGTAGACCATTACGGGGTACTTCGCGGCCTGTGATAACTTGAATTAATTGTTTCTCACCGCCAGCAGGGTATTTTGTTTCAATGGGCACTACCCGATAGGCGTCTTTATCTTGGCAGGCAATGTTAAGTGCTTGAATTGCTTCTGGCTTGTTATCTTCAACAGCAATAACAATCGCTTTAGGCTCAATGATATGCGCTAAAATGTCTAAGCCTTGGCGAATCTGCCACGCGTGTTCGCGCATAAGGCGATCATCTGCAGTAATGTAAGGTTCGCACTCAACGCCGTTTAGCACTAAAAACTCAACGGGCTTACTGGTGGCGGTTTTAATATGGGTAGGAAAGCCTGCGCCTCCCATGCCAGAAATGCCGGCTTGGCAGATGGCATCTACAATCGTATTTTTATCTACCGCAGTATAATCAGCTAAAGGTGATAGCTCGCCCCACGTATCTTTATCATCGGGCTTAATGCTAACGCACATTTCCGTAAGACCACTAGGATGAGCAACCACGTGAGGTGCTATAGCAACGATATGCCCCGAGGTGGGCGCATGCACTGGCACAGCATAGGGTGTTGTAGCATTAGATAGCGCTTGGCCTTTATAAACATAGTCACCTACATTAACGCAGCATATACCTTCTGAACCTACATGTTGACGTATGGGCAATGTAAGCAGATCTGGCATTGTTGGCTGCACAATAGCGGCCTTGTTCGACAGTCTCTTTTTATCATCAGGGTGCACGCCGCCTGGGAACGAAAAGAGTTTCCCTGAATTTAGGCGTTCAATAATGTTATCAAAATCTGGGTAGTTCAACGCTTACGACACCATTTTAATTGGAATGTCACCTTTAGGTGATGAGGAAAAATCCCACTTCCATGTTGCTGTGGTTGGTGTAACAGGCACCATATCGATACAGTCTACTGGGCAGGGATCTACACATAAATCGCAGCCCGTACATTCTTCGACAATCACTGTATGCATATGCTTTGCTGCACCTAATATGGCGTCAACGGGGCATGCTTGAATACACTTGGTACAACCAATACATTCGTCTTCTCGAATGAAGGCGACTTTTTTCGTATCTTCTTCGCCGTGAGCCGCATCGAGAGGTTTTGGCTCTACCCCCATCAAATCGGCAAGTTTTTTTATGGTCGACTCACCACCTGGGGGGCATTTATTAATTTCATCACCATTAGCAATGGCTTCTGCATAGGGTTTGCAACCAGGGTAGCCACATTGTCCACATTGAGTTTGGGGCAATATTTCATCGATTTGATCAACCAATGGGTCGCCTTCCACCTTAAATCGAATACTGGCATAACCTAAAATTAAACCGAAGAGAAGCGCAAGCGCGCCTAATGCGATGATGGCGTATGTCATGGTCATTATACTTTCACCAAACCGCTAAAGCCCATAAATGCCAATGACATAAGACCCGCCGTTATCATTGCAATCGATGCCCCTTTAAATGAAACAGGCACATCGGCAGCAGCTAAACGTTCTCGCATGGCCGCAAATAGAACAAGCACTAAGGAAAACCCCACAGCCGCCCCAAAGCCATAAATAAGGCTTTCCATGAAGTTATGCTGCTCGGTAAGGTTCAGCAAAGCAACACCAAGCACAGCGCAATTGGTGGTAATAAGAGGAAGGAAAATACCTAATAAGCGGTAAAGGGTAGGGCTGGTTTTATGCACCACCATCTCGGTGAACTGAACCACAACAGCAATCACTAAAATAAACGCCAATGTTCGTAAGTAGCCAATACCTAAGGGCGCAAGTAGATAAGTCTCTACTAAGTAGCTTGTGGCCGAGGCTAGCGTTAACACAAACGTGGTGGCCATAGACATGCCCATGGCGGTTTCGAGTTTGCTCGACACACCCATAAAAGGGCATAAGCCAAGAAACTTCACCAGCACGAAGTTATTAACTAATACGGTACCAATTAATAGTAATAAAAATTCAGTCATGAAAATCGCAATTCCTACGAGGAATTAGTTGAGTCTCGGCATAATGGCCGTACTCGAAATTGAAACAGGAATAATTTGTCTATTATCGCTTTTTAGGCGCAGATTAACAACTTGATTGAATTAGGGTTATTTAATGAATATATAAGCTATTTCGGGAAGAAAAAAACGTATGAGATAATAGAAGGAGTATAAAGCGGTAATGAGCCAACCAAGTGGCTCCCCCTCCCCGATTCGAACGGGGGACCTGCGGATTAACAGTCCGTCGCTCTAACCAACTGAGCTAAGGGGGAATTGCACTTAAAGTTGTCGATGAAAAGTTGGCTCCCCTTCCCCGATTCGAACGGGGGACCTGCGGATTAACAGTCCGTCGCTCTAACCAACTGAGCTAAAGGGGACCTGCTTTTCAACGGGGCGGAATATTAAAGAGCATCTGGGTTTCTGTCAACAACCTTAATCAATTTTTTATGCTAAGTGGTCAAAAAATAGCTTTTCAGGGGTTTTGTGCTCAAATTTGCACCAAAACCAAGAAAGTGATGCTTAATTACTGAGCGAGTATTCGTATCGCCGTATTTAACTGTATTATCGAAGGAGTGAATATTAACGAACAGCGACTCGTTTTTTGGAGTAGCAAAATACGAAACCTATATAATAAAATAGAATAAAAAATGTTTTGTATACTGGTATTGTGTACAGTGTTTAATAAATATGTAACCTACGGCTTAGTATCTCAAGGTTAGTCTTCACTTACATAATTAGGAAGGGGTTACCCAGCATAGGGCGTAATTGCTGGGGTAGAGCTACTTATCCACTAATTCTGTGGATAACTATGTTGATAGTTATTAACTTGAGGATAAATTGGTAAGATCATCGTGGTCATGATCGTAAGCTCCACTAACCTGTTTTTACTAAAAACAGAATTATATCAATGATTTACTTGTTTATGCTAGATCTCTAGTTAAGATCTTAATAGATCTGTTGGACAAAAAATATCTTGTGTGTTAATTCGTCGACTATCAGTTACTTTTTCAACGATATAACAGTAAGAAATGAAAGGTTTACATAAATTTTACATTTTGTGTGGTGTAGCTTCTACGGCAACTTAGTGTTAATCGACCGATAGACTGTCTTAAAAGCGCAATCTAGCCGTAATGAAATTGTCATTACACTAAATTGGCTTATTTCATAAACTAAGTTGATAAGCCTTCAAGCGTTAGCTATTAAAAAAGCGTGTTCAGCGACATCTTCGCCAATGTACACTTAAAACGTGTAAATTAGTCATTAGTATTAATTTTATAAGATGATTAGTTGTGACAACCGACACTTGACCTAGCTCAAACTTACCTTGGTCGATTTAACATAGCCAATGTAGTCAGTCTCACATAGACTAGCGTCAGCTTCTTGTTGTAAGGCAAGTTTAGTTATTTACGATAGCCACTTATTTATTAGCGCCAGTTATTTCTACCAATCAACTATTGAGAGGGTTTGTGAAAACAGACGAGTCCCCGAGCCGAGCCGCGAATCTTTTAAACGGTGATATCCCTGCTACCCTAAAACGCATGACAATACCTATGATATTGGGCATGGTCATGATGATGAGCTTCGGGTTAATCGATACCTTCTTTGTCAGTTTGTTAGGTACAGAACCTCTGGCTGCCATTAGTTTTACCTTTCCTGTCACCTTCACCGTTATTAGTTTAAATATTGGGTTAGGCATTGGCACGTCGGCTATCATTGGCAAACTGCAGGGCAGTGGCGAATTAAGTGAGTCAAAGAATTACGCGACAGGCTCACTAATGCTTTCTACCTTATTGGTGGGTACGTTGGCGTTAATTGGTTACTTCACCATTGAACCCATATTTACATTGCTGAACGCCTCGCCAACGTTGTTACCTTATATAAGGGACTATATGGCCTTGTGGTACGCATCGAGTATTTTTCTGTCGCTACCAATGGTGGGTAACAGCGTATTAAGAGCATGTGGCGACACCCGAACCCCGAGTATTGTGATGGCAACCGTAGGTGGTTTAAATGCACTTCTCGACCCTTTATTTATTTTTGGCGCAGGTCCGGTTCCCGCAATGGGCATTCAAGGCGCTGCGCTGGCTACGCTATTAGCGTGGATGGTGGGCGCTGCGTGGATACTTTATTTATTGGCGGTTAAACGAAATCTAATTCTGCCTCGGTTGCTCTCAATAATAGAGCTAAAAGCAATTAGCGGGGACGTTTTAAAAATAGGCCTGCCAGCCGCTGGGGCTAATATGCTTACGCCAATAGCCGGTGGTGTAATGACCGCGGTGGTGGCCGGTTATGGGGCAGAAGCTGTGGCGGCGTGGGGAGTAGGGAGCAGAATGGAGTCTATTGCCAGTATAGTGGTACTTGCACTTTCTATGACATTACCACCGTTTATTAGCCAAAACGTTGGTGCAAATAGATTCGATAGAGTGCATAGCGCTTATATGGTGTCGTTAAAATTTGTGCTTTTTTGGCAGTTATTCGTATTCGTTGTTATGTGGGTGTGTTCTGGCTGGATTGCCGTAGCCTTTACCAGTGAACCCGAGGTTAGCCGCCTCATTCAATTGTTTTTGATGATAGTGCCCTTAGGTTATGGCATGCAGGGGCTTATTATTTTAACGAACTCTTCGTTAAACGCGATGCACCGCCCCTTGAGCGCATTGGCTTTGAGTGTTATCAGATTGTTTGTATTTTTTGTGCCAATAAGTATTGCGGGAAGCTACTTTTTCGGTTTAACAGGATTGTACTGGGGAACGGTAGTGGCAAACATTGCCATGGCGACCGTGTCTTTTGTCGTATTCAAAAATTCGCTCTCGATATTTAAACAGGAACAACATGCTACCTAGGTGGCAAGGTAAATAAGGTATTTGATTAATGAGTAAAGGTTTTGAACTTCATTCAAGCTACAAGCCAGCCGGCGATCAACCTGCTGCCATAGAAACCCTGGTTGATGGGTTAGAAAGTGGCCTAGCAGCGCAAACCCTGTTAGGGGTTACCGGTTCGGGTAAAACTTTTACCATGGCGAATGTTATTAGTGAAGTTCAAAGGCCAACGCTGATTATGGCGCATAACAAAACCTTGGCGGCACAGTTATACGGGGAAATGAAAGATTTTTTCCCTAACAATGCCGTTGAGTACTTTGTTTCTTATTACGACTACTATCAGCCTGAAGCATACGTACCTAGTACTGATACTTTTATAGAGAAAGATGCTTCGATAAACGATCACATCGAGCAAATGCGTTTGTCTGCCACAAAAGCATTGATGGAGCGCCGAGATGTTGTGATTGTCGCCAGTGTGTCTGCTATTTATGGTTTGGGTGATCCCGAGTCGTATATGAAAATGCTTTTGCATTTGCGACAGGGCGATACCATGGATCAGCGCGATATTTTGCGCAGACTTGCCGAGCTTCAATACAAACGCAACGATTTAGCCTTCGAACGGGGTACATTTCGCGTACGTGGTGACGTGATTGATATCTTCCCTGCAGACTCAGAAAAGCAAGCAGTGCGTGTTGAGCTATTTGACGATGAGATAGATAAAATTAGTTTGTTCGATCCGCTAACAGGCGCAGTCGACAAAACAGTTGTGCGTGCAACGGTTTTTCCGAAAACTCACTATGTTACCCCAAGAGAAAAAATCCTTGATGCCATTGAGCATATAAAAGGAGAATTGAAGTCTCGAAAGGCGCAGCTGCTAGAAATTAATAAGTTAATCGAAGAGCAGCGAATTTCTCAGCGTACTCAATTTGATATTGAGATGATGATGGAGCTTGGTTATTGCTCGGGCATAGAAAACTACTCACGTTATCTATCGGGTCGCGCACCTGGTGAGCCGCCCCCAACCTTATTAGATTACTTTCCTGCTGATGGCCTTATGTTCATTGATGAATCCCACGTAACGGTTTCTCAAATTGGTGCCATGTATAAAGGGGATCGCTCTAGAAAGGAAACCTTGGTGGAATATGGGTTCCGTTTACCATCAGCACTAGATAACCGTCCACTTAAATTCGAAGAATTTGAGCAAATTTGCCCACAAACGGTATACGTATCGGCCACTCCCGGTGAGTACGAACTTAAAAAGACCCATGGTGATATTGTAGAGCAAGTGGTGCGCCCAACAGGGTTATTAGATCCCATCATTGAAGTGCGCCCCGTCGCTACCCAAGTGGATGACGTATTATCGGAAATTCACAAGCGAGTAGCGCTTGATGAAAGGGTACTTATTACTACACTCACTAAGCGTATGGCCGAAGATTTAAGTGAATACTTAAATGAGCATGGCGTTAAAGTACGGTATTTGCATTCTGATATCGACACGGTAGAACGCATTGAGATTATTCGCGACTTGCGTATTGGTAAGTTCGATGTGCTGGTGGGCATTAACCTACTTCGTGAAGGCCTCGATATGCCTGAAGTTTCTCTGGTGGCGATTTTAGATGCCGATAAAGAAGGCTTTTTACGAGCCGAACGCTCACTTATTCAAACCATAGGTCGAGCCGCACGTCATATTAACGGGCGCGCCATTTTATATGGCGATAAAATCACAAAGTCTATGAAAAAAGCCATGGATGAAACTGAACGCCGCCGTGAAAAACAGGTTGAGTACAACAAAGCCAATAATATAACGCCGATGCGTTTGAATAAGCCGATTACCGATATTATGGATTTGGGCGAAGGTGCTCATCCTGCCTCCGGCAAAGTAAGGCTTCGCAAAGTAGAAGAGAAGAAGAAACAGAAGAAAGCAGCAAGTGCGACAGAGTTAATGGAGCAAATTTCCGAGCTTGAAAAGCAGATGTTTGAATATGCCAGAGAGCTTGAATTCGAGAAGGCGGCCTCGTTAAGAGATGATGTGGAAGCACTCCGAAAACAGGTTGTTGCACTGTCTTAATAAACCAATTAAACGTTCTTGATGACAAAACAATCTCAGCAATTTTGTTTCAGTCGTTTATAACAGTTTGTTTATTGCAGAAATTCGCCTTAAATTGTCGTTGTAATCGGGGCGCCAGTTGCATATAGTTGATACTTAAGTATCTATAACTATACCTATAATGGTGCCTTTATGCTGAATCGTCTTCAAGAGTCGGATATTAAGTTGTTACGCGTGTTTTATGCAGTAGCAAGTTGTAATGGTTTTACTGCTGCAGAACCCGTGCTGCGTATGCAACGTCCTAATATCAGTGCTGCAATTAAGAAACTTGAAGAACGTCTCGATTTAGTATTATGCCACCGGGGTCGTGGTGGCTTTCAAATGACAAAAGAGGGCGAAGTGGTTTTTCAAGAAACCAAGCGTATTTTCAATGCCTTCGATAATTTTGTGTTCAATTTGAAATCATTACACGATGACTACTCAGGTCACATTACGCTAGTGCTTATGGCTGGCCTGCCGCTTTCAATGCATTTAGCCGTGAGTAAAGCGGTTAAAAGCACCATGAAAAAGTTTGATGATATTCACGTTAATATCCAAACCCGTTTATACAATGAAGTAGAGCATGTTGCCTTATCCGGCGAATGTCATTTGGTGGTATCTACCTACGATATGGTAAAACCTGAATCTGTGACTTTTCATCCTATCGGGATCACCACAGATGGGCGTTTGTATTGTTCACCTACACACCCGTTAGCGAAGTATCGTGATACTGCGTTACCTGAAAATATAAAAATTGAAGATTATCCGGCCATTGGTATTTCTGGTTTATCATCGGCAAACTACATTGATAATGAGTCTCGCCTTGCTATTCAAACTTTCTCAGACTCTTTCGATGCCGCAATGTCAGCTATTATGACGGGCGAGTATATTGGCTTATTGCCAGACTATATGGCCAAAGAGCAGGGCGCAGCGCTAGGATTAGTGCCTATTGCCAATGGCAGCTTGTATAACTTTAGCCATGATTTGTTTGTAATGAATGGTAAAAACACGCGATTAAATCCAGTGTTACGGCACTGCATTAAGGAACTCACTTACTTTATAGGCGAAAGTCAAAAGTAGGTTGGGTACGCGAAAATCAAATACTGTATGAAAACGCCTTGTGAAAACAGGGCGTTTTTCGTTTCACCCAAAAGGAATGGTTTATTTTCTTTCTAGTTAAATTAGTGTCGTTCTTTTTCGGAACGTATTTGTGCTTTTCACTGCATCATCATTTTGATGTACCCGTGGTATTGGCTGCCGCCTTTACTGGTTTAGTCGGCAGTTTTTGGCATTGGCCGAAAAAGTACGGCAATCATCCTCAAGCTGCTATTTATGCTGGTGCCTTCGCAGGTATGTGTTCAAGTGCCATTATTACTGGGTGGGAAGCGTTAGTATTTATTTCTGTTGTAGGGGCTGGGGTATATACCCTTACGCGCAATATATTCGAAGGTTTTGGTGGTCGGCTAGGGGCTATTGCATTTACCGCAGTCAGTAGCCTTATTCTTTTAAGGGCGTTGTTTTGACGGCGTTATTAGTTATTTTAATTACCCTTGCCGGTGCATTCACCACCTACCGATTAGCGAAGCTGCCAAAGTTTAATGTAATTCGAGCGTCCAGTTTACTCACAATTTTATTTTACTTTTCAGTGCTACTTATCGAGAACGTGCTAATGAGCGAAAGTCGTTCATCAGAAACCGCTGAATTTTGGGCCACCGTATTTTTCGGGGGAAGTTTTGTAGGTATGAGCGCACCGCATCGGTTTTCGTATTACTTGCTCACAATTTCATCGTTATGCTTTGCCATTATTTTTATGGTGCTACTGCCGTTGCTAGAAGGGATTGGTGGTGCACTCGGGTGTAGCGCTTTTATTTCGGTGGCTATAAGCCACTCATTCCGTATGGCAGTGACTAAGCTAGAAGGCGCCTGAGTAGGCGCCAAACCGATTATTCGTAGCTAAGTGGATCAGTACAGTGATTTTCTCTGAAAGCTTCTAAGCGCTCTTCACAGGCACCGCATTTACCACACGCTTTCTCTCTTCCGTTGTAGCACGTCCATGTTTCGCCGTAGTCTAAGCCCATTTTTAAGCCATCGGTTAAAATTGCCGTTTTACTGTCTTTAATATAGGGCGTTACGATCTCAACAGGGGTGTAGTTAGCAATGCGACAAACATCACTCATTTTTTCCACAAACTCAGGGCGACAGTCTGGGTAAATAGCATGATCGCCCGAATGAGCACCATAATACACTTCGTTTGCTTCTAAACTTACGGCATAACCCACCGCTAACGACAGTAAAATCATATTACGATTAGGCACTACGGTCTGCTTCATGCTGGGCTCTTCGTAATGCCCTTCTGGTACATCGATATCAGAGGTTAGCGATGAGCCACCTATTAAGCTATTAATAGCGCTAATATCCACAATTTTGTGAGGCACGTTTAACGATTTACACACCGCTGCCGCATAATCCAGTTCTTTTTTATGGCGCTGACCATAATCAAAAGAAAGGGCGTGAACGGTCTTACCATCACGTAAGGCCTTGTGTAAAACTGTGAATGAGTCCATTCCACCTGAATAGATAACAACAACGTTTTCTGACATAGTTTTAAAGTTTTGAGAAATTATGCCCGAATTTTATGTGATCCTTGGTAAAATCGAAACATACAATCGTTAAAGGGTGACATTTTGTCGAAATTAATCACGCTGAACATCAATGAAATGTTCGAAACCATCCAAGGAGAAGGGGCACATACCGGTATCCCGTCTATCTTTGTTCGCTTACAAGGATGTCCTGTGGGTTGCCCGTGGTGTGATACCAAACATACCTGGACGCTGGACAACGCTTTAGTAACCACGGCACAACAGGTTATTGATAAGACTAATGAGTCTGAGCATTTTTTTGAAATCGATGAAAACAAATTGTTGTCGCTGTTTTCTGAACAAGGTTATGTGGCAAAGCATGTGGTTATCACCGGTGGTGAGCCATGCATGTATGATTTGCGCCCGCTTACCACTCTGTTACATGACAGCGGCTTTTCCACGCAAATAGAAACGAGTGGCACGTATGAAGTGTTATGTGATGATAGGACTTACGTGACGGTCTCGCCTAAAATCAATATGAAAGGAGGGATGCCGGTTTTGTTAAGCGCCCTTGAGCGTGCGAATGAGATTAAACACCCTATTGCCATGCAAAAACACATTGATGAGTTAGATGCGCTGCTAGCCGATGTCTCTTCGTTAGCAGGTAAGCAGGTTTGTTTACAGCCGATAAGTCAGCAACCACGGGCGACCGAACTTGCAGTACAAACCTGCATAGCCCGTAATTGGCGACTATCCTTACAAACACATAAATATATTGGTATAGAATAAATTACATAAGCGTGAGCAAAGGAGTTCGATAATGGCGTTGAAGTATGTAAAAACGGCACTGCTTTTGTGTTCGTTGCTTGTAGCAACACAAAGTGCCGCGGCATTGTGGACAATTAACTACCCTAAACCGCTAGATGACTCTGACGCTCGCGCCGAATACCCCATTGCCTTGCTTAAACTTGCCCTTGATAAAACGGGTGTAAATTACGAGTTATTGCCATCAGATCGCATTCTTTTGTCTTCAAAGGCATTGCGTCAACTGCGTGAAAATCGTGAAGTGAACGTGGTGTGGAGCATGACGGACAGCCAACGTGAAAAAGATCTTCTCCCTATTCGAATTCCCATTGCGAAAGGACTTATTGGCCTGCGGGTATTTGTTATCAATGTAGACAGGGAAGCGGAGTTTGCCCGGGTTTCATCAAAAAGTGAATTAATGAACTTCACACCATTACAAGGTGAAGAATGGCCAGACACTAAAATACTGCAAGCCAACGGCTTTAATGTTGCTACAGTCCCTAACTTTAAAGATGCCTATTCGTTATTGCTTCAAAACAAAGGGGATTTCTTTCCTCGCTCGGTTATCGAGGTATCAGCTGAACTTGAAGGGCGATCGGCATCACTTAAATTAGAGCCTGATATGGCAGTTTATTACCCAACTGCCATGTACTACTTCGTTAATAAGAGTAACCCAACGTTAGCACGGCTAATTGAAACAGGATTAAATCGTGCAATTGAGGACGGCTCTTTTGAAGCGTTATTTAAATCTTCTAATGAAGCCATTTTAGAGCAGTTAGACATCAAAAACAGACGAATCTATACGCTTGATAACCCCTTATTACCGCCTGAAACACCGTTAGCCGACGAGCGGCTTTGGTACGTAATTGAACAGTAAAGTAGGGCTTACAATTCGCTCTAGACTTTATCTACAGCCCTTATATAACATACATAGAACTCATAAAAAAAACGCGGCAAGAGCCGCGTTTTTTATTTAAAAGTTCAGGTGACTAGAACTAGTCAGAGGCACCTGAATGCACGTCTTTCATTGAACGACCTGAAGGATCGGCATTGTTCTTAAAGCTTTCATCCCACTCAAGCGCTTCAACCGTACTACAGGCAATAGATTTGCCACTAGGTACACAACGGGCCGCGCTTTCTTGCGGGAAGTAACCTTCGAAGATAGTACGGTAGTAGTAACCTTCTTTGGTATCTGGTGTGTTCACTGGGAAGCGGAACTCAGCAGAAGCAAATTGTTGGTCAGATACTTCGTTCTCAACGAAATCACGGATAGAATCAATCCAAGAATAGCCTACGCCATCACCGAACTGTTCTTTTTGACGCCATAGCACTTCGGCAGGCAGAGTATCGCCGTTGTCGAACGCTTTACGTAAAATCCATTTTTCCATTTTACCATCAAGACACATTTTATCTTGTGGGTTTAAGCGCATAGCCACGTCGATAAAGTTTTTATCTAGGAATGGAACACGGGCTTCAACACCCCATGCTGAAGTTGCCTTGTTCGCACGAGCACAATCGAACAAGTGAAGACGATCTAGTTTACGTACCGTTTCTTCGTGGAACTCTTTCGCATTTGGCGCTTTGTGGAAGTATAAGTACCCACCAAAAATTTCATCAGCACCTTCACCAGACAATACCATCTTAATACCCATAGCTTTAATCTTACGGGTCATTAGGTACATTGGCGTTGCCGCACGAATGGTAGTGGTATCGTAGGTTTCTAGGTGGAAAATCACGTCACGAATGGCATCAAGCCCTTCTTGAATAGTGAAGTGAATTTCGTGGTGTACAGTACCAATCATATCAGCCACTTTTTTAGCAGCTTTCAAATCTGGTGCACCTTCAAGGCCTACCGCGAAGCTATGCAGGCGAGGCCACCATGCTTCTGTTTTATCTTCGTCTTCTACACGTTTTGCAACGTACTTAGCTGCAATTGCAGAGACTAATGATGAGTCCAAACCGCCTGATAATAATACTGCGTATGGTACGTCTGACATCATGTGAGACTTCACTGATTTTTCAAACGCTACACGTAAATCGTCAAGGTTAGTGGTGTTGTCTTTTACTGCATCGTACTCCATCCAATCACGTTTGTAGTACTTCGTGATTTGACCGTCTTTACTCCACAGGTAATGACCTGGAGGAAATTCGCTGATGGTTTTACAAATAGGTGCCAACGCTTTCATTTCTGAAGCAACGTAGAAGTTGCCGTGCTCATCGTAACCTGTGTATAGAGGAATAATACCCATATGGTCGCGAGCAATTAAATAAGCATCTTGTTCGTCGTCATAAAGAACAAATGAGAACATGCCTTCTAATTCATCAACAAAGCTCACACCTTTTTGTTGAAAAAGCGGAAGAATAACTTCGCAATCTGAGCGAGTTTTAAACGGATAAGGTTCTGCTAAATCATCAGCGAGTTGCTTATGATTATAAATTTCGCCATTTACGGCTAAAACTTGTTTGCCATTTTGGCTGATAAGCGGCTGAGCGCCGGTGTCCACATCAACAATAGCCAATCTTTCGTGACAAAGAATGGTATTGTCATTATTCCAGATTCCCGACCAGTCAGGGCCACGGTGGCGCAATAATTTTGTTAATTCGAGGGCTTGGGTTCTGAGTTCAGACACATCGGTTTTGATATCAAGGATACCGAAAATACCACACATAAAACGGATTCTCTCTGTTCACTTGTTGAAAAATAATTGAGGTTTTTTCTGTCGGGTACTCGCGAACGAGTTGGCGAAGGTATTGTTGTTTTTTTTAATCGCGCTTTCGCATGCCTTGAATGTGCCAGTCTGACAGGAAATTGCAAGTACAATATGATGAGAAAATGGAAATTGTTATTCCAAAACTCACGGTTCTTAGGTGAAAGTTTCGCTGTTATTAGGTGCAACAGAAAATAGGTCGTACAAATAGTAGGCAGAATGCGATTTTTTCTCACTATATCCATATCAAAATGTATTTTATAAGCTACTGATTTTAAATGATTTATATTTGTATCTCTTTACCTTGTTTGAGCGCATAATCTGCCGGTTTTTTCAACACCTGGTAAAGGGTATGCAATTTTCAAACGACCGAGTTTCGGTATATGTTATTCCTGATGTAGATAGCCTTCAAATGGACGCAAGTGTTCAGGGTTCGCGCTATCGTGATGCCATGCACATTGAAGTGACCGGCGGTGAAGCTTGGCTTTTCGAGTATGGCGTGGTGGTTTTTTGGGGCGTGGTAGAAGAAGAGCGTGTTGCCTTGTTAAATAGGTTACAGGTGAGCCCTAAATTATTGTCTGGTATTCACCAAGAGCATCTACAGTTTGCGTTTACAAGCGATGTGCTTAGGCTACAACGGGACTTAATTACCTTATCGATTGACGATCCATTACTTCGGCTATCAATCAGCCATGGGTTAGCCCAGTCAATTAAGCTCAATGAATACGAGCATAAAGCGCAAGACACCATTACTCGCTATGCGTATTTGCCGAAAGCGTTGGCCGAAACGGGCAAGATAACATTACGTCGACCCGCATTGGCAAAGATTCGTGGGCATTTGTTTAGTACAAAGAGCGACATCTTTTTGCATTATGGGTTACTTGATACACCAGAGTTCTTTTGGGAATACCCAGAATATGAGCATGCTTATAATGCCACAGCCCGATATCTAGATATTCGCCCTAGGGTAGATGTGCTTTCAAACAAGCTAAATGTTATTCATGAGCTGTTCGAGATGTTGGCAGAAGAATTAAATCATAAACATTCATCGTTTTTAGAGTGGATAATTATTATCTTGATCGCGTTTGAAATAGCGACCTTTGGTGCTGAAGAGCTTAAAGGGTTATTCATGTAAGAAGCACGATATAACGTGCGTTGTTTTAGCAATAAAAAAGCCCTGTATCCACAGGGCTTATTATTTTTAAATGTTTGTATTATCTGAGACTAAACTCAATTATTACGTTGAAACTCGCTGGTTTCTTTCCAGGCTGGCCACTGCTCTGCATTCGCAACGTTAAAACCAACGTCAAACAATAGCTGGGTATCTTGTACAATACCGCTTAAATCCCAATCGTCACGGTATTGGTCACACACTTGGTGATAACAGCCTGTGACAATCACATTCATGCGTTTACGGTATTTAGCAGTTGTCTCGTCAGCAGGCTCGTTACCCCCTTCTGCATAAAGTGCAGGCACGCCTTTTTTCGCAAAGCTGAAGTGGTCAGAGCGATAGTAATAACCTGCTTCCGGGCGGTCTTCCTGAGTAATGGTTCTACCTTGTTTATCGGCAGCAGTTTTAAGGTAATCTTCTAAGTCTGACTTGCCCATGCCTACCACGGCTACGTTCTTTGTCTTTCCAAGTACGTTCATGGCATCCATATTAATATTGGCCACAGTATCTTCCAGTGGGATGACGGCGTTGTCTGCGTAGTATTTACTGCCCAACAAACCTTGTTCTTCGGCCGTTACTATTAAAAACGATACAGAACGCTTAGGCGAAATATCTAAGTGTGCGTAGGCTTTAGCCATCGCCAAAATAGCAGCGCTTCCTGTGGCGTTATCGTGTGCACCATTGTAAATATTATCGCCTTCTTTGGTTTCATCTTTTCCTAAATGATCCCAGTGCGCGGTGTAAATAACATGCTCGTTTGGTAGCTCTGAGCCAGGTAGTGTGGCAATGACATTGTGACTTTCAGATTTTTTAAACGTGTTTTGCACGGTTACCGATGCATTAATATCCATTGCTTTATGATAAGGCCCAAGCTTGGCTTGGTTCTTTTCTTCTTGAAAGTCAAAACCTGCATCTGCGAACACTTTTTCAGCGGCGCTTAATGTTAACCAACCTTCAATGGCAACACGGCTAGCACCTTTGTCTTTAGATACTAACCCATACTGAGGGCCACTCCAGCTATTCGCTACTACTGACCAACCGTAAGAGGCTGGGGCAGTCTCATGAACAATTAACGCACCTGCAGCGCCTTGACGGCTAGCTTCTTCATACTTGTAGCTCCAGCGGCCATAGTAGGTCATAGTCGTGCCTTGGAACTTCCCACTTTCGGGGTTCTCAAAACCTGGATCGTTTACCAAAATCACCACAGTTTTGCCGGTAACATCTAAGCCTTCATAATCGTTCCAGTCGTATTCAGGTGCGTTAACACCGTAGCCAACAAATACCAGTTCTGAATTCTCAAGTGATACGGTTTCTTGCTCGCGTTTAGATGAAGCAACCATGTCTTCTTTATACACAAAGCTATTGTCGCCAATCGTCATGGTCATTTCAGGGCTAGCGGTAATTTCCATTAACGCCACTTTCTGAAGGTAGCTATCGCCGTTCCCCGGTGATAACCCTGCTTTTTCAAACTCTCGGGTGAGATAATCCAGCGTTTTTGTTTCACCGATGGTGGTGGGCAAGCGGCCTTCAAATTCGTCAGATGACAGTATTTTTAATGGTTCGCGAATATCTGCATCTGAAATGCTGGCGTAAACTGAGTCGAAGTTCGAAGCAATTTCTTTTGTTTGGTTTTGCGTTTCGGATTGCGCAGTGTCGTTATCAAGCGCGTCGTCAGGCGCGTTATTGGGGCTGCAAGCACTTACCGCTGATACGGCAGTTACCAGCAAGGGCAAAAACATTTTTTTCATTGTTAGTCTCTGTTTGCTCTACAATATCGCCCAGTATAGAGAAAACCTTAAGATGAACCAATATTAAGTATGCCAATACCTGTTACTCCTTGGTGTAAACACCATATTCAAGATAATGCGTCTTTACCAGTACATACGCTGTTGAATGAATTCATGTTATTAGACGACACTGACTTTCCTAGTGCTGCAAGGCTTAATCTTTTACGTGAAGCGTTTCAGCCCCAATGGCAGGGCCCTATGTTTGTAGCGCAAGGGGAACTTGATAAGCAAAGTGACCCAAACCACAGCCGTTACTATGAAGAAATAATCGCGAGCGACAACAGTGTCCCCACTCGTGAAAATAGCTGGCATGATTTGTTCAATGCTCTTATCTGGATACAATTTCCCAGTACAAAAGCATTATTGAACACCATGCACATGCAAGATATTGCTCACCATGGCACACACCCAAGAACCGAGCGACGAAACCGCATTACGCATTTTGATGAATGCGGCGTGGTACTCGCGCTAGAAGAAGGGGATGCCAATAAATCAAACATGTTGTTGAATACGTTAGCCCAACATCAGTGGCAGGATAGCTTTTTAACCCATAGGCACGAGTGGGGAACCCACATAACCCCCTTTATTTTCGGGCATGCAAACCTTGAAATGATGCTTTCGCCTTTTATCGGGCTTACGGGGAAGTGGTTGGCAGTGAGTGTGCCTAAAGGGTTTAGTAATATGAATAAATGGCAACAACGCCAAGAGGTAGACAAATCATTGGTGAAACGTATCACTGAGCTTGATGCGTTCAACAAATCTCCGCTACTAAAACCTATTCCTTTGCTAGGTGTACCAGGGTGGTACGAAGAACAAGATGAAAATTTCTATAACAATAGCGAGTACTTTAGGCCTTTGAGGCCGGGAGCAAAACCTTCTATTCAGTTACCGCTTTTCGACATAACGACGGTTTGAACTCACTTCTTACACCAAACTTAGGTGTAAGAAGTGAATTGAAAGTGGTGCAGAACTTAAATAAGTGCGAAAACACCCCAAATACCGTAAATCACGGCGTAAGGAGCGGAAGCAATAATTGCTGCCTTTTTCGTAGAGAACGAGGTCCATTGAGTGATACCTACCATCGTAAGATAGATAGTCCAGAACAACTCAACGCGAATAGCCTGTGCAAACGCGAACCATGGTGATGTCATTTCAATACCTAGTATGTAAGAAAGTGACAGTGGAGCAAGTATGGCAGGGGATATTTGGTGATCGCCCGCAAACATAATAAGTGCAGCAGCAATAAGACCCGTTACCACGTAAGGCATAGACACCCACCACGTAAAGCCATACCAATCCGTAAAGCCGAAAACATGACTGTCGTCACTGCGTGTTGTTAAATTTAAATAAACGGCAAAAATAGCGTTAACCACGGTAAGTGCAAAGAATGCACCTATTAACTGGGAAAGCATGAGGGTGTTTCTAGTGAAAAAGGCGCGCATTTGGTCTTCTTCTGCCGGACTCATTGCATCTTGGGCTGCAATATTAATATTCGCAAACCATTCAATATCAACGAAGTTTACGTACAAATATTGAGACGACAAGGTCATCATCATAACAATAATAAAAGGAAACCAACTCCAGTTGTTTTTCTCACCAACAGCTTTAAATACGCCATTAGGCCGAAAGAATATATCGTTACACGCTTGAAAGGGGTTTGATACTGAATGCATCCGTTGCTCCGAGATGAAATATTATATTAGTTTTGTTTAGGTTACTGATATAGCGAAGCTAAGTACAGGCGCTGCTTAAAGAACTGTACCTGTTTTTAGTAAAAACTTGTGTCGAATGCGTAGTAGAGGGGCTTATTTGTACTTATAGTAATGCCGCACATATAAAAAAGGCCAGTATTGAATGAATACTGGCCCTTTAATGACGACTATACCTCGTCAATCGCGTGCTTACCTGTTAATGACTTAAATACGTTAAGTTCAATAAGCAGAGCACGATAGCGCTATACAGTAACGAGATAGGTAACCCTATTCGAATAAAGTGGCTAAATTTATAATTAGCGGCATTGAATACTAGCAAGTTAGTTTGGTATCCAAACGGCGATATAAAGCTAGCACTTGCCGCAAAGGCAACCGCTAATGCGAATGGCATAAGTGGTGCGCCTATGATTTCAACTAGTCCATAAGCAAAAGGGAACATGAGCGCAGCAGCTGCGTTATTGGTCACAAATTCCGTCAACAGTAAGGTAGCGAAATACACTACGATTAACGCAATAAACCAATCGGTGTCGGCCAAATACGGAATTAACTGCGCAGTAGAAATGGCAATAACCCCTGAAGACTCTAACGACGTGGCTAAGCTTAACGCCCCAACAATCACGATAATTAGGTTAAGCGGTAAATTACGCTTCATCTCACCGTTGTTTGTTACCTTGGAACCAATCAATACGGCAGCCAAAAACAACAGACCCATCGCGAGTGAAATAATATCAGCCGCGGCTAACGTTACTACAGTTAGAAAACCGCCAAGGGTTATCCATTCCTGTCGGTTAGTTAGCGGGCGAGAGATTTTTTGCTCAGACAATATAAAGAAGTTTTTACTTAAATTTTGTCGAGTATTGAAATCTGGCCCAGCGGCAAGTAATAGAAAATCACCTGCTTTAAGTTTTATTTCACCCAACTTACCTGATAACTGCTCGCCGTCACGGCGAATCGCCACTACGGCCGAATCGAACAATGCTCTAAAACCGAGGTTTTTAATGGTTTGCCCAATAATTTGAGCGCGGTTTGCTACCACCACTTCGGTTAAGCTTTCACGCAAAATGCCGTCGGTTTCAGCAAAGGTGGTTAACCCTTTTATGTGGCTTAAGTTATCAAGCTTTTGCACATTGCCGGTAAAGATAAGTTTATCGTTTTCTGCAATCACTAAGTCGGGACCAACGGGAGAAATAAGGTTACCGTCGCGAACCACTTCAACCAAAAATAATTCAGGTAAATTACGAAGGTGGTTTTGCTCAACGGTTTTGCCAATTAGCTCTGAACCTGAGTTTACCTTCGCTTCAACCATGTACTCTTGGTAGTTGTCGTTCTTGTTCGCAATATTAGGCAGTAATGGCGTGAGCACAAACATCAGTACGCCACAGCTTAAACCGGCAACTAGCCCATATAGTGTGAAATCAAAAAAGTTAAATCCAGGATGACCATGCTCTTGTAAAAAGCTATCGACAATCAGGTTGGTCGAGGTACCAATTAAGGTCACCGTTCCACCAAGTATGGCGGCATAAGAAAGCGGAATAAGTAAGCGGGAAGCGGGGTGATATTGGTTTTGTTTAATAGGCCCTATAAGGCTGGCCACTATAGCCGTATTGTTCAACAACGCTGATGAGACGAAGGTGAGTGAAAACAGTTTCCAATACGATTTAGAGAAGCTTGTACTCACGAGCTTTCGACCAATACGCTTTATTAACGCAGTTTTGTCAATTGCACTACTGACTAACAGCAGCAAGACAAGGGTGATTAACCCTTTGTTGGTTAGGTTCAACAAAATGTCATCAAGTGACAATTGTTGAGAAACCAATAGTAATAACACGGCGCCTGAAAAAACAGTAGACGGGCGCTGATTTGAAAAAATCAGCGCAAAAATCGTGCTGGCGAAAATCGCCAGCACGATAAACTGGTTAATATCCATATATTTTCCAGTCCTGCTTTTACAGCTTGCTAATGTCCACAGCGCTCCAATGAGGGAAGTGCTTACGTACTAGAGCATTAAACTCTAATTCAAACTCTGAGAAGTCTGGAGAAGCGTGTTGTGCATCTTTAGCAAGTTCATCAATGATCATACCTGCACCAACAGTGCTGTTAGTCATGCGATCAATAACGATGAAAGAACCCGTAGGGCGGTTACGCTTGTATGGGTCGCACGCTACGGTTTGGGTGAACTTCACATCTACTACACCAATTTCATTCAAGTTAAGGTGCATCGCATCTTTTTCTTCAAGGGTGTTCACATCAATTTGGTTATCGATATGAGACACAACACCTGTCGTTGACTTGGTAGCAAACTTAAACAAGAACTGCTTGTTTGGCATAAGTGGTTCTTCGTCCATCCATACCAAATGCGTTTTAAATTGGGTAGAAAGTAGTGGCAAGTTACCTGATTTAACAATCATGTCGCCACGTGAAATATCAATTTCATCTTCTAGTGTAAGGGTAACCGCTTGAGGTACATAAGCACGCTCTTGGTCGCCTTCAAAAGTCACAATCGATTTTACTTTCGACGTTTTACCAGAAGGAAGAGCAGTGACTTCATCGCCTGGTTCAATTTGACCAGATACAACCGTACCGGCAAACCCACGAAAATCTAGATTAGGGCGGTTCACGTACTGAACAGGGAAACGGAAATCATCATGATTATCGTCTTCACCAATTTTTGTGTTCTCTAGCATCTGCATAAGCGGAATACCATCGAACCATGGTGTGTGTTCGCTCACGTTTACTACGTTGTCACCTTCAAGTGCAGAAAGTGGTACGAATTGAATATCTGGAATATCCAATTGCTCTGAAAACTTCAGATAGTCTTGCTTGATCTGGTTGTACACTTCTTCAGAGTAATCCATTAAGTCCATTTTGTTGATAGCAACAATAACGTGCTTAATACCTAACAAAGATACTAGGAATGAGTGACGTTTAGTCTGTACTTTTACACCGCCACGGGCGTCAACAAGTATGATGGCAAGGTCGCATGTAGATGCGCCAGTTACCATGTTACGTGTGTACTGCTCGTGTCCTGGAGTATCAGCAATGATAAACTTACGCTTATCAGTAGAGAAGTAGCGGTATGCTACATCAATCGTAATACCTTGCTCGCGCTCTGACTGAAGGCCATCAACCAATAGGGCTAAATCGACTTTCTCACCAGTAGTACCCGATTTTTTGCTGTCTTTAGTGATAGCAGCAAGTTGGTCTTCATAAATCATTTTTGAATCATGAAGTAGGCGACCAATTAGGGTACTTTTACCGTCATCTACACTTCCGCATGTAAGGAAACGTAGCATGTCTTTTTGTTCGTGCTGCTCAAGGTAAGACAGTATGTCTTGCTTTAATAAATTGTTTTCGTTGTTCATGTTATGCGCTCACAAGGAAAAAGGGGTTTAACACAGACTCTTTTTGGTTGTAAGTAAGAGCGTCGGCGTTGTCATTTAACGGATCGTTAGGGTCTAGCACAGTCACATTTGCACCTGCAGCTAAGGCTACAGCATGGGCTGCGCCTGTGTCCCATTCAGAAGTAGGGCCTAAACGAGGATAAAGGTGAGCTTCACCTTCAGCCACTAGGCATAACTTCAATGAACTTCCCATGGCCACTAATTCAGTTTCACCCTCTAATTGAGACAGTAAATTTTGAATTTCGGGGCTTTGATGAGAACGGCTACCGACTATCTTCCATACTTGTGCACCATCGTGCTTGCGTGCAGAAATAGCAGTAAATTCGCCGTCTACTTCAGTCCATGCGCCTTCACCCACAATACCTACATAGCTTTTGTTAAGTGCTGGTGCGTACACCACACCCATAGTAGGTTTGCCGTCTTCAATCAACGCAATATTTACCGTGAACTCACCGTTCTTTTTGATGAATTCTTTCGTGCCGTCAAGCGGGTCAACAAGCCAGTAAGACTGCCATTGCTTGCGCTCATCCCATGAAATATCTGCCGATTCTTCCGATAAAATAGGAAGGTCAGATTCTTTTTCAAGGGCATCAACAATTACGTTGTGCGCCGCTAAGTCTGCTTCGGTTAGCGGGCTGGTATCTTGTTTTTCATAAATGGCGAAATCTTTATCGTAAATCGCCATTATTTTATCGCCTGCTTCTTTAGCAATGCGAAGAATGGTTTGTGCCAGTGTATTAGTCATTGTATTAGCCTGGGCCATTACACAAGTCCTTTTTCTTGCAGTAACGCATATAAGCGTTCAGCAGTTTGCTCTGCAGGTTCATCTTGATACGTTAAATGTATCTCAGGCTTTTCCGGCGCCTCATAAGCAGAGTCGATACCAGTGAAATCTTTAATCTCACCGCTACGCGCTTTCTTATAAAGCCCTTTCGGGTCGCGCTTTTCGCACACTTCGATAGGTGTGTCGATAAACACTTCAACAAATTCGCCGTCTTCTAAAAGGCCACGGCAATAGTCGCGATCCGCTTTAAAAGGAGAGATGAAGGCCGTTAAAACCAGCGTGCCAGAATCAACAAACAGTTTTGCAACTTCGCTGATTCTGCGAATGTTTTCTACACGGTCTTTATCACTAAAACCCAAGTCGCCACATAAGCCATGACGCACATTGTCACCGTCTAATAGGTAAGTGTGCTTGGCTTGCTCGTGAAGTTTTTTCTCAAGCAAGTTGGCCAGAGTAGACTTACCAGAACCACTTAGGCCGGTAAGCCAGAACACGCGAGGCGATTGATTCAGCTTTGCAGCGCGGGTGGTTTTATTCACCTCGTGCTTGTGCCAAACAACGTTGTCGGTGGCCATTAGAAATACCCTTCCATTTTCTTCTTCTCCATAGAGCCAGAGCTATCGTGATCAATCACGCGGCCTTGACGCTCAGAAGTTTTGGTCAGTAGCATTTCTTGAATAACTTCTGGCAAGGTAGCCGCAGTAGACTCAACAGCACCTGTTAATGGGTAACAACCAAGGGTACGGAAACGTACTGAACGCATTTCAGGCGTTTCGCCTTCGTTCATTGGCATACGTTCATCATCTACCATAATTAATACACCATCACGCTCAACAACAGGGCGAGGCTTCGACAAGTAAAGCTGAGGAATGTCGATGTTTTCTAGGTAGATATACTGCCAGATGTCAAGCTCAGTCCAGTTGGACATTGGGAACACACGAATGCTTTCACCTGGGTTAACTTGAGAGTTGTAAATGTTCCAAAGCTCAGGACGTTGGTTTTTAGGATCCCAACGGTGGTTGCTATCACGGAACGAATAAACACGCTCTTTTGCACGAGATTTTTCTTCGTCACGACGTGCACCACCAAAGGCTGCATCAAACTTATATTTGTTTAACGCTTGCTTAAGTGCGGCCGTTTTCATGATATCAGTGTGCTTTGCTGAACCATGCGAGAATGGACCAACACCTTGCTCAACACCTTCTTCATTAATGTGTACTAACAGATCGAAACCATGCTTTTTAGCTTGCTGGTCTCGAAACTCAATCATTTCTTGGAATTTCCACGTAGTATCTACGTGAAGCAATGGAAATGGAATTTTACCTGGGGCAAAAGCTTTGCGCGCTAAATGCAACAACACCGAAGAGTCTTTTCCGACAGAGTAAAGCATGACCGGATTATCAAATTCCGCAGCAACTTCACGGAAAATTTGAATGCTCTCGGCTTCGAGTTGTTTCAGATGCGTAACAGACGGGATACTTGCAGTCATTTTCGAGTCCGATTTATGTTATATAAGATAAAGTTATATACGAGTTATTTTTATGCATAGAACAATAACACATTTATTTACTAATGTAGTATGCGATTTAGCTATTTAAAATAGCCACCTTATTCCAAGAAATAAAACTGTCATACAATTTTTGCATAAGCGACGAAATTTAAGGCATCAGTCGCATCTACTGCATACTCAAACTATCAGTAAATAGTGCAACAATTAAGAAATTAAACTTACAAAAAAGCCCCGTAAAACGGGGCTTTAAATAACTATCTATCGGCTACTTATGCGATTCAAGTTTCTTTTGAAAGGCATCAAAGGTTTCAAGCACTCCTTCACGAGGCGTACCTGATTTGCTCAGTATTAGAATGGTCAGACTAGATAGAATGAACCCAGGAACAATTTCATACATCCAGCTACCTAACGATTCTCCGTTAATTGTCACCGGTAGGTAAATCCACAGTAATACGGTTACAGCGCCCACAATCATGCCGCCAAGGGCTGCACGACGAGTCATTTCTCGTTTGAACAAGCTAAACAATACCAGTGGTCCGAATGCCGCACCAAAACCAGCCCATGCATTACTCACTAAATCTAGAATACTGCTGTCTCTGTCGTAGGCTAAGAAGATAGCAACAAGGGCGACCGCCACTACGCTAACGCGACCGGCAATGACCAGTTCTTTATCCGACGCATCACGTCTAACAAAGGTTTGATAGAAATCGCTAGTTAACGAGCTTGATGTCACCAATAGCTGTGATGAAATAGTACTCATGATGGCCGCGAGAATAGCGGCAAGTAAGAAGCCACCAATTAGCGGGTGGAATAGAATTTGAGATAAGTAAATAAAGACAGTTTCAGGGTCGATGTTATTTCCATTGCCCGTAACATAAGCAAGGCCAAACAAGCCTGTCATTAGCGCGCCAATAATAGAAACAATCATCCAGCTCATACCAATTCTGCGAGCGGTAGGAATATCTTCTACCGAACGGATTGCCATAAAGCGTACAATAATGTGTGGCTGTCCGAAATAACCTACACCCCAAGACATCAAAGATATGATACCAATTACCGAGATAGCTTCATTGGTCGATGCGTCCATAAAAGCATTGAACAGTGCTGGGTTAATAGTGTCGAGTGCATTAATAGAAGCGCCTATGCCACCAAGTTCAGTGATAACCACTGCAGGTACGAGTACCAAGGATATAAACATGATGCAGCCTTGTACGAAATCGGTCATGCTCACCGCCATAAAGCCACCTACCAGTGTGTAAGCAACCACTACACCCGCAGTGACATATAAACCCGTTTCGTAGGATAGACCAAATGAAGTTTCAAAAAGCTTTCCGCCGGCGACGACGCCAGAAGAAGTATAAAGGGTAAAGAAAATAACAATCACCACAGAGGCAATCACGCGAAGTAAGCGAGAATTGTCAGCAAAGCGATTTTCAAAATAATCGGGGAGGGTAATGGAGTTATTAGCCACCTCGGTATAAACCCTTAAACGAGGTGCGACTAAAATGTAATTGGCTAATGCACCTAGAACAAGACCAACGGCTATCCACGCGGCGGAAAGGCCTGAAACGTACATTGCACCTGGAAGACCCATGAGCATCCATCCGCTCATATCTGATGCACCGGCTGATAATGCAGTTACGGCTGGACCAAGTTGCCGGCCACCTAACATGTAGCCTTCTACATTAGTATCTGTTTGGCGGTAAGCGAAAAGACCGATACCCAGCATGACAGCAAAATAGAGTCCCAATGAAATGATCGTACCCGTAGCCATATAAATTCCCTATGTTTTTTCATGCAATGCTAACATCAATAGCAAAGACTCTCTACGTCAGTCATTAACCTTGAATATGTTGAGTACGTGCAAAGCTCGATAAAGTTTTCTAAATGTAGAAACCTATCAAGGTCAAAATGAAAGCAGATGTTATATGTTTTCGTTCAAATAAGCGGTGAACGACATGGTTTCTATCTTACCTCTGCCGGTACTTTTAGCGCGATAGAGTAAGTTATCGCATGCCTTAATAATCTTATTGATATTGCGCTCACCTTTTACCTGAATGACGCCGGCAGAAAAGCTGGCACTGAAGGTCGCTTCAGTATTTGACCAGTTTTGATGGCTCTCTAACGATATTTTTATATCTTCAAGCAAGGCGTTCGCGTTTTCTTCTGTTGTATCGTGTAAATACAACAAGAATTCTTCACCGCCGTAACGGCAGAACTTATCTGTCTTTCTAATACGTTGGCGAACGACTTGTCCAAATTTTGTTAGCACTTCGTCACCCACCACATGACCGTACCTGTCATTAATTTGCTTAAAGTGGTCGAGGTCAATAAGCACTAAACAAGATGCAATTTTATTGGACATGGGCTTTGCGATTTCTTTAAACATTGCGCGTCGAAAAAGGGCGCCTGTTAAATCATCAATTTCACTGGCTTTAGCACGGGAGCGTTGTCTACGCCAAAACCAGAAAAGCAGAAACGTCGACATTACGGCAACCAAAGCAAATGAGAGGGCTTGAAAACGATCAGCCTTTAATTTTAGGTTTTGTTTGTCTTTTAGCCGAGCCATTTCTTGCAATATGTTAATTGTGATGTCTCGCTGCAACGCTGAATCGATGTTTAACTCATCCAAGTGGGCATATGATCCATTTGGTTGGCTTCTAATAAAATCGTATTCATGTTGGTGGAGAAGAGCATTCTTAAAATCACCTCTTAATCTATATAGGTCGCTAAGATGAGCATGCTTACTCAACAAAATTGATGTGCTGTAAGAAGAGTGCTTGGCTTGTGAGTTAAAATCCGAAGTTAATGTGTCCATCGCCTTTTTAAATTCAGCGTCACTGCCTTCAAGTGCTAAATAAGTTGTCTTGAGTGCGGAAAGTACGGGTAATAGGTTTATATTGGTTGGAAGAGCAATGCCTTCAAAGTGAGACAAATTCTCAGTTAACGCTATTATTTGCTCTCGATCGTTCGGCTCATCTCGGTGTAAAAAAACACTTACTTTCAACCATAAACTGAATAGAGTTTGTGGAGCACTTTGTTTTTTTATAGAAACTTGTTCAGCCTCATCCACCATTGTGAAAGCATCATCGAATCGCTGTAAGTGGTTTAGACTATTGATTACTCCAATGTAGACATATGACGTAGCAATGTCGTGTTCCTTGCTATCTTCTATGACAAATTGCTGATGAGTGACAGCGCGACTGTAGTCATTAAGGGTGGTATAGGCATCGGCGAGCCATGAGTGCGCCATTCTTTTATTAAGTGAAGTCTCTAGGCCGTTCTCTAAGTCAATATGTTTTAAGAAAGGTAGTGCATACTCGATTTCCACAACCGCTTTCATTTGATTTATTTCCGAGTATTCCATAGCAAGCCAAATACTCGCTATGGCGACTGCGTGATGATCCGAAGTTTTTAAGGCTTCTTGTTTAAGCGAATAGAGTAGGGGAATACTGTACTCTAGACGTTCACCAGTATCTAAATGAGCATTCGCAGTTTTATACATAATAAAGACCGCTTTTAAAGCAATATACCGGCTTACATTAATATTCTTAAGGTACGCCCAATCAGCTGGCGATGCTTCCTCAGCCAAATCTAGGGGGATTTTTGAATCTGATGTCGATAAAGAACCATCTAAGTGATAAAGAACAGTTTTGATTACCTTGCCAATCTCTGATGAATCCTGCTGAATTTCGCTAGCTAAGATTAATTTTGTAATCTCATCATCACTCAAACCAGAAGGGCTATTCCACATGTACATGATGGTGTTAACGAGGTTGCCTAATTGACGAAATTTTTCTTCTTCGCTTAATACGTTGTTAGCAACCGCATTCACTGACGTAAGGGTAATTAGTAACGCAAAAAGACAGGTAAGGGCTTTCTGAAAAAAATAGTAACAAAAGGGGGGAACAGCACAGCTAAAGCATTTATTCATAGGGGAATACGCGTTTTCTTATTACCGCAAGAGTGAAACCAAGACAGCGAAAACGAAACCAGATGTTATTTTTATTAGACGATAGTATAAAGTAAACTATGCAGTGTTTAAATATTCCTACTCGATAGCAACGCTATTTTATCTTATACATTAGTATAAAAAATCGGCCGCGAGGGCCGATTATAAATTGTAAATCTAAATAGTGGTGTAACGCTATTTAAAAAAGCTGACACCGCTGTTTTGGTATAGCATACGCTAAGCAGAAAAGTGAATTCTGTCGGCAACGGCCTTTTTCATTTCAGTTAAATCGGCGCCTTTATTACCCACTACCATAATATTTGCATGCTGCATTTTTATGCTTTCGCCATGGTATTGCTTGTCTTCGAACTCAGCGGGTACTCTGACATCTTTGCGTTCAGGTACAATAAATACAGACATTTTACCTTGTGGGGTGTCAACGATAAGATGCAAGCTTCTTACTGTGCTTAAGTGACAGTAATTGGCTACTTCAACATCCCCAATCATGTCAGTAAAGCTGCCACCAAAACTGGCTAGTTTCGCATTTACCTGTTCTAAATCTACTGGCAAGAATGTGTGAGCTTGCTCCGTTTCCGCATATTGCATATGAGCAAGTGCTTGCCCGCCAATGCTAACCGGTTGGTGGTACCACATGGTAAAACCTATCCCCACGGTAAAGGCAACGCTTGCAGCCATAGCCACATACCAGCGGCTTCGCTTCTGATAGCTTGCAAATTCATTCGCCGATTGCTGCCAAATAAGTTTGTGCTTTAAATCTTCAGGCACATCTACTTTTACAGCTTGTTTTAACTGCTTATCGAATTGCTTTTGTTCATTCCAGAACTTACGTTTGCTCTCATCAGCTTTCGCTGCGGCGATAACATCACTGTCAGTGGTTTCTGGATCGGCGTAAATTCGACGCCTAAATTCTAATTCATCCATTTGCCTGACCTCTCTGTTCATTTTGCCTTTCTAATGCCTCTCTCAATTGGTTCCTTGCTCGAAATAATCGTGTCATTACGGTATTTTTATTTAAATTCAGTTGCTGTGATATTTCATCACCGCTAAACCCAAATATAAGTTGTAAAACAAGGGGCTCGCGGTATTCGTCGCTCAACCCGCCTAATAGACGATGCAGCTCTCTGTCTTGTACATCGACTTCTGCATCTTGGGTTTCATCATGCACCGACACATCATCAATATCGACAGTATCGAATTGTTTACGTTCGAAACGACGAGCATTTTCACGGCGCAGTATGGTAATTAACCATGACTTGGCCGCTTTTTCATCGTTGAGTGAGTCGAGTGAGCGCCATGCTCTTAAAAAGGTTTCTTGCACAATATCTTCCGCAACCGAGCGGTCTTTAACCAGCCAGTATGCATAGCGAAATATATCTGCATGAAACGCATTGACGAGCGCTTCGTATCGTTTGTGTTTTGCTTTCATGTTGGATAAGACCCGACTGCTTCCAGATCTATTTCGTGCAAACATAAAAAATCCCACATTTTTTTAATTTTGTTAATTATGACACAAAAAAGCAGCCGGAAGGTTATCCTTAAGGCTGCTTTAAGTTTCATAACTGTTGGCTATTAAATCGCGTAGATAACGGTTTCAATAACGACCGTGTTCATTAACAGAACCCGTTTAATTCTTGAATGAACTACTAGCTAGCTTTCTGACTGGCTATCCAAGTATTAATATTTTCCTCTAAAATTGAAAGTGGAACAGGCCCATGTTTAAGCACTTCATCATGAAAACCGGCCCAGTCAAAGTTATCACCTAGCTCAGTCATGGCTTTTTCTCGTAGCTCCATAATTTTAAGCTTACCAATCATGTAGGCTGTGGCTTGGCCCGGCATGGCGATATAACGCTCGATTGCTTTTTGTGCATCGTATTCTGGGTTAGGCGTGTTTTCAACTAAATAGGTCACCGCTTCTTCACGGCTCCACTTTTTAGCATGAATACCGGTATCAACAACCAGTCGGCATGCGCGCCACAATTCCATCGCAAGTCGGCCAAAGTCAGAGTATGGGTCTTGATAAAAACCCATGTCTTTAGCTAGCTCTTCGGAATATAGCCCCCATCCTTCGGTGTACGCGGTAAAGCTTAGGAATTTTTGGAACTGAGGTACACCTTCAAGTTCTTGTGCAATGGCGCGCTGCATGTGATGGCCAGGAATGCCTTCATGGTACGCCAATGCTTCTAGTTGATAAGTTGGCATTGCGCTCATGTCGTAAAGGTTCGCGTAATACGTACCAGGGCGGCTGCCATCTTGCGCTGGGCTTTGGTAAAAGGCCTTACCTGCTGATTGCTCACGGAACGCCTCAACACGCTTAACTACCATAGGCGCTTTAGGGAGAATACCAAAGTAATCTGGCAAAGCATCGCGCATGTCGTCAATGGCTTTGGTTGCATCATCTAAGTACTGCTGACGTCCGGCTTCGGTTGCTGGAAGATAAAATTGCTCATCTTCACGCATGAAAACAAAGAACTCTTGCAACGTACCCTCAAACTCCACTTTTTTCATAATGTCGCGCATAGAAGCATGGATACGTTCAACATTATCTAAGCCTATCTGATGCACTTCATCAGCGGTCAAATCAGTGGTAGTAAACCAGTTCAAGCGGTTTTGATACCACTTATCGCCATCAGGCAAGCGCCATACACCGTCACCTTCAGGGGTAATGGTTTTTTGATGTTCTAATTCTTGAATAAAGTCTTTGTAAGCCGGCATTACAGACGTAACTAGCGCGGCTTTCGCTTCACCTAGTAGGGTGGTTTTTTCTACATCATCAAGCTCAAGGTTATCGACCTTTGTATTGAAATCTTCCCAAATAGTGGAGGGGGTATCACTGGTATCAAACGGCGCGCCAGTAACCACATTTTGTGATGCAGCAATCATTTGCTCATAAGCCCAAGCAGGGGGAAATACGCCTGCTTGCTCACGTAGCTTCATCTGCTCGATAACTTGTTTAAAATATTCGCTCACATTGTCTAGACGGCTAATGTAGGCTTGTGCGTCTTCTTTGCTTTTTACACCATGAATATTAATTAAGAAGCTAGGCACTTGGGTATGGGCGGCACGAAATTGGTGTACTACATAGCTGTGATGACGAAATTCATCGTTAGCTAAATCTCTTTCAATACCCAATTTATATAAACGAAGGCTTAATTTTTCTTGCTCGCTCAGCTTAGTTGTATCGAAACTTTCAATAGTTTCAAGGCGATTTTTTGCTTTGGCAATGTCTTTTTCTTTTTGCTCTTCAGAAACATCATTCCACTTATCATAGTCCCACTTGATGCCTAGGTAGCTTTGAAACATAGGCGAGCTTTTGAGATCTTCTTCGAAAGTGCGTTCAAAAAAAGCATTAACTCGTGCTGAATCAGTTTGGCTTTCAGTTTCTACTGCTGGCGGCGTTTGTTGAGTGGTTTGGCTTGTTTCAGGTGCGGGTGAACATGCCATTAGCCCAAGCATTGCAATAGCAATTGGTGATAACGATAGCAGTGGTGTTTTCATGAATTCTCCTGGTTAGGTGGTCGCGGTAGTATTTCTACCGTCTAATTTTTAGCTTTATCTTTAAATTTGTACCCCTAGCACGAGTTAATGCCTCTTTTTTAAAGTTACTCGTGCCAAGCAGTCCAAGTAAAGCGCCTTTCCTGTGCGCCATATCTAGGTAGAGGGGTACAAATTAGTTAAGGTATTTTTACCAGACTTCTTGTTTTTTAACCAAGTATCTCTGGCTTTTTTAATCGCGCTTTGCATTGATTCGGGTTTCCAGTTGCTTTTCGACTGGCTAAACCGTGTTTGCTGCAATGCATTTAAATGAGACTGGATCTCGCTAGTTGCGCGGTGGTCGGATGGATTTATAAAACCTTTGTGGTGGGGATATAAACACTTCAACCAGGTTTGTAATGCTGGAGCAATAGCCGCTGTATTACTCGCTTTTACTGACGCCATCAATGATTTAAAGGCCGCCGTTTCATCACCTGAATTCGCTACTAAAACAGTATTGGCGGTAGTCGCCGTATAATTTGGTTTTCGCTTTCTTTGAATTACATAAGTCACTACCCAAGCGATAACCGTGAGTACCCAGAGACCTGCAAATAGCCAAGTTAAGTAATGAGGAGCTTGTGCTTCACCGCTATTAGCTAATCCACTTTGTGGTTCACTATTTAGCTCGCCACCACTTTCAGTTTGGCCGGCTTGATTAGTAGGTACTGAAGTTGCGCTACTCGCCGCTTGATTGTCGAAACCTGGCTGAGTGGGCGACGTGGCAGCAGTAGCTGGTTGAACAGTGACTGTACGGGCAGGGATAGTCGCATACTCTGTTTGCTCGGTTAAGGTATTAAACCAAGGGATAGTCACTTCAGGTAATACAAAGCTGCCTGCTTGAGTGGGAATTACCGCCAGCGAGCTCTTACGCTGTGCAATCAAGGTGCTGTCTTTTTCTACTGTGGTGGTAGAGGATTGATCTGGATACAATTTAAAGTGAGGAGGATAAAACTCTGGTATTTCTGGTAACTGTTCTTCCACTACACCTAGTGCGGTAAGTGTTACCACACGAGTGATAGGTTCACCGACTACAAAGGCATCGCCTTGGGGCCATTCTTCATCAACCCGCGCCAATTCAGTGGGTAACCATGGGTAGTCAATACCAGCAGGGATAGGTTTGATATTTACCGTAATATCGGGTCCAACACGGTTCACTTGTTGAGTTCTATTAAATAACCCGAAACGTTGATTCGTATTAGCGGCAGCCACTTCAGCAGTAAATACCGGCCCTCTAATGGTAAATTCGCCTGATGCTTGGGGCACGATGGCAAATTGGCGTTCGATAATTTGGTAACGGCGACCGTTTACAATGTCGGTATATTGCTTATCGTCACCTAACTGCTTTATTTCTGCATTTTGCATGGTGGGCGATTGCAAGCTGCCGCGCTCGATATTTGTCGCAAGATGCAATTTTATGGTGTAGAAAAGTTGTTGGTTTAGATAGGCTTCTTTTAAATCAATACTAGTAGTCACGAAGTAATCGCGGGCAACGTTCTCAGATTGTTGAACGGGAATAACATTCACCGACATTGGCGCAGATTGCTTACCTTCTATACTAATAGCAGGAATGGTGAAGGTACCTTCTTTACGCGGAAACAAGGTGGTAGTCCAGGTGGTGGTTTTCTTGGTATCGAAGTTCACAATAGAGGTTTGACTGCTCACCGACGTTCTACCAACAACGAAGTCTTTTAATAATATTGAGCTATCAAAAGACTCACGGTCTGCGCCGCCATTTGCCACAACGGTTAACCGAATAGCCTCATCAAGCATTACCGGATTTTTATCTATAGTGGCTTCAACTGAAGTCACATCTGCCAGCACAACCATGCTGCGTAAAAGTAAGAAAAGGGTTGTAGTGAATAAAATTGCTTTCATCTACCAATCACTCCGATTTGAAGGCATGCGTTGTCTTTGGCGCTTCTGCGCTTCTAATTGCATTTTTCGTTTTAATAAGAACGCGGGGTCATCTGGTACTCTGCGCATTAAATTTTCAAGACGTTGCTGTTGTTCTTTTTCAGCATCTGTCATCTCGCCAGCTTGAGCCATGGCGGCATCACTTTCTTGCTGGGCTTCATCGCTACTTTCTTCATTCCCAGTATTTTGTGGGGCGCCTGCGTCTTCTTTGTCGTTTTCTTCACCGTTGGCACCATCTTGCGCCTCCGACTCATTTTGGTTTTTGCTATCATCTTGTTCACCCCCTTCATTTTGTGAAGACTGGGGATCACTTTGACTGTCATTTTCATCGTTAGCATTCTGGTTATCAGACGCGCTCTGCTCACCGTTTTCTTCAGATGTATCTTCACTGTTTGAACCATCATTATTTTGGCTATCTTGGCTACTATCGTCGCTACCTTCTTGATTTTCACCTTCGCCAGAATCTTGTTGGTTTTCACCCTCATTCGATTGCTGATTTTCTTGGTTTTGCTGTTCCTGCTCTTCTTGCTGCTGTTTCAACTGTTCCAATAAGGTTTTATTTGCCGCAGCATCTTGATAGTTAGGATCTTGCTTGAGTACTTCGTCATACTTGGCGATGGCCTCATCTAGCTTGCCCAAACGAGCCAGTGTATTGCCTTGGTTATACAAACCTTCAATACCGCCTTGTTGTTGATAAGCGGCAAGTGCTTGTTCGTAGTCGCCGGCCTTGTAATGCGCCGCACCTTGCCAAGCAGGGTCTTCGAATGTAGACGCGGCTTGATCAAAGGCGTTATCTGAGTAGTTTGCCAAGCCTTCTTGATTGGCATTTAAAAATGGCTTTTGCCACCATGACACAGAAGAGGAAGTTGAACTCTCAGACGGCGGCTCCTGGGTAACAGATTGCGCCATCACTGATTCACTGCTCATCGGCATGTAGATAGCTGCTATAACAGCAAACACTAATCCGCGCCTAAATCCAAGCGCCATTAGCGGAAGCAGAGCCAATAAAAGGTAGGGGCCAAACTCGCGCCATTGGTCGCCTTCAGTATTATTCGCATCTTCCTCTGATTCACTGTCTCTATCGAGTAGCGACAAGGAAGCGAGTGCAGTAATATCATCATCATTGGTGGTAATTTCACTAAATTTACCGCCGCTAGCACGGACAATTGCATTTACTGCACCGCTATTAAGTTTAGGTATCACAATAGCGCCACTTCTATCTTTGAGCAATTCACCGGTGATTTGCCTGATAGGAGCACCGTCATCTGTTCCTACAGCAAGTGCATTCAACGTAAAAGGCATGTCAGCAACGTACTCTTGTAACTCTTGTTGCTGGCGTAAATCAACGCCATCGGTTATCCAGTAAATCATACCTTTACTGTAGCCCGCGTTTGTTAACAACTCAGCAGCGGTCTCAACGCCTAACAATGGGTCGCTGCCGGGCACCGGCATAATTTCGGGTGATAAACTTGGTAAGAGTGTCGTTATGTTAGCGGCATCTTGGGTAAGCGGGCTCACCACAAATGCATCACCCGCATAAGCCACTAAACCCATTTCACCTTCACCTATTTGGTTTACAAGATCGATGGCTTTGTATTTGGCTCGGGTAAGTCGATCTGGGGTAATGTCAGTAGCGCGCATCGACAATGACATATCCATGACTATGACATGCCCCATCTTTAGTTGATAAACAGGTTGTGGGAGGCGCTCCCATGTTGGACCAGCTAAGGCAACAACGGCAAGCAGCCACCCGAATGCAAGCAACCAAAATGGAGGCTTCTGCCCTTTTGTTAATTTCCCTACCACCATATGCTGATATAAATGTGAGGGAATAACCGATTGCCAACCCGACTTTTTCGACGTATTTCGCTTAAGAGCTATATAAAGAATAAGCGCGGGAATAAGCGCTATAAACCACTCAGGTCGCAAAAAGTGGAAGTTGGTAATAAAATCTTCCATTACACACTTTCCTTTTTGTCGCTCGATGAAACGTGAGTGCGTGACAGTGATGTTATCAACGTACTTCCAATCATTATTAATGCCCATAAGGCAGACAAAGCAAAGGCTACCGCCAATGGAAAGTAGAAGAGGGCTGTTAGCGGTCGCATTTTTCTCGCTTCACCTTGTATTGGTTCTAGTGCGTCTAACTTTGCGTAAATGGCTTCTAACTCTTTTATATCTCTAGCTCGGAAATATTGTCCACCGGTAGATGTAGCAAGGTCACTTAGCATGTCTTCATCTAACTCTTGAGAAGGATTCACCTGTCGACTACCAAAGAAACTTTGGATCAGCATTTTATCTGCGCCCACGCCAATGGTGTAAACCTTCACTTTTTTATTTACTGCCAATTCTTTTGCTTGCTCAGGGGTAATAAAACCTGCGGTATTTTGTCCATCGGTAAGTAAAATAAGCACGTTGTTTGATTCATCTTTTGCATCAAACCGTTTAACCGCTAAGCCGATAGCATCACCGATTGCAGTTTGTTCTCCCACCAAACCAATCACAGATTCGCTTAGTAAAGTAGAAACCGTATCTCTGTCATAAGTGAGTGGTGCTTGAAGATAAGCGGTATCGGCAAACAATATTAAGCCTAAGCGGTCACCCACGCGGCGCTGGATAAAGTCGTACAGCACGGACTTTGTCATGGTCAGTCGATTCACTTGTCTGCCATTTAATTCCATGTCGTCAATTTTCATACTGCCAGATAAATCTACCGCCAACATCATCTCTCGGCCTTCACTTGGAATGCTTATTGGCTCCCCCAACCATTGGGGGCGGGCTGCGGCAATAACCACGCAGAGCCAAATTAGCGATGCAAGTAGAACTGGGATTTTGCTGCTTTTAAGCGGTGAGGGAGTGTCTTGAATGCCCGGTCTTAATGCAGGCACCTGTAAGGCAGCCATCACATGTTGTGGCTTCGCTGGCACTAGGTATCGAACAAGTAAAGGGAGGGGGAGTAGGAGCAAAGCCCACCACCATGCGAAATCAAGCATGGGTTGCCTCCTGACTTTTTTGCTGATTAAACGATGAAGGTTTTTGTGAAGCCAGCTTTCCTTTACTATTTGAAGGGGAGGTGACTTTAAAGTGCTTCACCCACGCGTTTGCTGCTTTACTACATTCGTCAAAATGTTTGTTGTCGCATTTCGGCGCGTACTGCTGAGAATGCAGTGTTGATAGTGAATCGCTCATATTATTTTTACGTTTTTCTGGCAGCGTTTTCAATAGAAATTCATGCCAACTGTTACCATAAAGCCCTGCTACTTCTTGTTGTTTGAAATAGGTCACCGCGGTACGTTTTAATACATTATTGATTTGCATAGGCCAGTTGTCGTCAGAAGACGAAATACTTGCCAGTAGCTTTAGTGCATCGCGACGGGGCTTGTTGAATTTACGCTTTTTAACAAGATAAATAATGAGACTTATTGTGCCTGCTAAACATAACGTAATTAAGCACCACCAGCCCCAGTCCAGAGGCCAAACGGCTACATTGTCAGGAACATGTATATCTTTAAGCTGTGCAAGAGGATCGGTTTGCGGCATACCTTGGGCTGATTGCATCAAAAGCGCTCCTGTTGCATGCCTTGAATTTGGGTATCAAGAGGCAGTCCCGCAGAAATGTGGTAGCGAGAAATATTTGCTTGTTTAAGTGATTGTTCCATTGCACTGTTTTGTTGTTCACGCCAACGTTGATAGGTGTCTTCTTCTTTTCTATCGCCTAATAACCATCGTTGTTGATTAATGCCATCAGAAACACTTACTCGTTGAATGGAGCGTGTTTGGGGCAAGCTATGTTCAATAGGATCGTCAACAATAATTGCTCTAACTTCACAATGGCGCGAAAGCTGACTTAAATGTTGCTGGGCTGCACTACCTAAATGCTGAAAATCAGAAAGTAGATAAACGAGGCTACCTGGGCGAGCTAAACGACGAAGTCGAGCACATGCGTCTGCAAAAGCTTGAGTATCGTCCTCAGTGCTCGCCACTTGCTCATGGCTGGTGGCATGCAAATCCATCAACTCGTGACAAATGTGCAAAACAGCCCGCTTACGAGCAAGGGGTTTCACTTCTTTGTGCTGGCTTTGGTTAAACAACAACGCGCCTACCTTATCGCCATGCGCTGCCGCAGACCAACTTATCAACGAACAGATGTGGGCAACCTGCATAGATTTAGTCAGTAGCCGTGTTCCGAACATCATTGATGGCGAGAAGTCGCAAAACAAAAATACAGGACGCTCACGTTCTTCACGATATATTTTGGTGTGAGTTTTACCCGTACGAGCGGTAACGCGCCAATCGATTGCTCGAATGTCGTCGCCTGGTTGGTAGTGCCGAGCTTCGTCAAACTCCATGCCTCGACCTTTATGTTTGGTCAAATAGCTACCGGCAAGGCGAGCTTGAGGCGAGCGCTTGGGCGCAAGACTAAATAGCTTAGCCAACTGCTGATAACGTAAAAGCTCAGCAGTGGACAAATTAACACCGTTGGTTTGCAGTAACGCTAACTGCGAATGAACATCACTCATCGTTTATGGAACAGCTACGGTAGCAACAATTTGGTTCAGCACATCGTTCATAGTAATGCCTTGTGCTTCTGCGTGATAAGACAAAATAATGCGATGGCGAAGTACGTTATGTACAACCGCTTGAATATCATCAGGGCCAACAAAATCTCGCCCACTTAGCCACGCGTGTGCACGTGCACATCTGTCTAAGCTGATGGTGGCCCGAGGGCTAGTACCCATAGCGATCCATTCGGCAAGGTTGGCGTCAAACTTAGCTGGTTGTCTGGTGGCCATGACCAATTGCACCAAATATTGCTCAAGCTCAGGCGCCATATGAAGCGCTAGGGCTTCTTTACGTGAAGAGAATATATCTTGCTGAGTTAATTTAGGCGGTGTTACTGGCGGTACTGATAGCGCTTCACCACGGGTTAATCGCAAAATTTCTAACTCTGTTTCTGCGTCTGGATAATCAATGTCGACGTGCATCAAAAAGCGATCGAGCTGTGCTTCTGGTAATGGGTAAGTCCCTTCTTGTTCAAGAGGGTTCTGTGTAGCCATAACCAAGAACAATGGCGGAAGCGGGTAGGTCTTACTGCCAACCGTTATTTGACGTTCTGCCATGGCTTCTAACAGCGCTGATTGAACTTTAGCGGGTGCACGGTTAATTTCATCGGCCAGAACTAAGTTGTGAAATAGTGGGCCTTTTTGAAAAACAAATTCACCCGTTTCAGGACGGTAGATATCCGTGCCGGTTAAATCAGCAGGTAATAAATCTGGGGTAAATTGAACGCGATGAAAGTCGCCGTCGATACCATTGGCAAGCGCGTTGATTGCTCGTGTTTTAGCTAAACCTGGAGGCCCTTCTACTAAAAGGTGGCCATCGGCTAAAAGCGCAATAAGAAGGCTTTTCGTAAGTGCACTTTGACCAATGATTTGCTGATCTAAATACTTCTGCAGTTGCTGAAATTGTTCCGCTGCCATAATGCAATTATTCCGTTGAAATTCTAGTTATCAGGAAAAGTAAACCAATTAACTCGCCCAAATGTGTGTCGCGAGTAGATAAATTGGCATAAAACAGACTATGTTTTTCTTATATGGTTCCCTTGTCGTCTAGTTCAAGTCGTTAAAAACATCTAATTTTCAGATAGGCGACGCTTATTCGAAACAAATAGGCTGAAAACTGTTCGTGAACGTTGATAATTTGCTATTTTGTTCATTGTTTGTAAAAATTGGGTTTATTACAGGTCAGACCACTTATTTCACGTGGTCATTAATTTAGGTGCATTATGTCAACAAGACAATCTGTTACTACCCGCGAGGGTGATCGCATCGCCATTGTGGCGGGGTTACGTACTCCGTTTGCAAAAATGGCGACATATTTCCACGGCGTTCCCGCTGTCGATTTAGGTAAAATGGTCGTTAACGAACTGCTCGTACGCCATGGTATACAAAAAGAATGGGTTGATCAGGTTGTCTACGGTCAAGTTGTTCAAATGCCTGAAGCCCCAAATATTGCCCGTGAAATTGTATTGGGTACTGGCATGAATGTTCACACCGATGCATATAGCGTCTCTCGCGCATGTGCCACTAGTTTCCAGTCCACTGTGAATATTGCCGAAAGTATGATGGCTGGCCACGTTCAGGTAGGTATTGCTGGTGGTGCTGACTCTACGTCTGTATCGCCAATTGGTGTATCTAAGAACCTAGCTCGTGCATTGGTTGATCTTCAAAAAACCAAAACTTTGGGTCAGAAGTTTAATATCTTTAAGCGTTTAGGTCTTAAAGATCTAGCCCCTGTGCCGCCAGCGGTTGCAGAATACTCAACCGGTTTGTCTATGGGACAAACTGCTGAGCAAATGGCGAAGTCGCACCACATCTCACGTGAAGAACAAGATGCACTAGCACATCGTTCACACAGTTTTGCGGCGCAAAGCTGGGAAGAAGGTAAGCTAGACAGTGAAGTGATGACCGCTTATGCAGAACCCTACAAAGGTGCGTTATCTCGTGACAACAACGTACGTTTCGATTCTAAGCTTGAAGGCTACGCAAAGCTTCGTCCCGTTTTTGATAAAAAATACGGTACGGTAACGGCAGCTAACGCCACCCCGCTAACTGATGGTGCTTCAGCCGTTATTATGATGACGGAGAGCCGCGCGAAAGAGTTGGGTTATAAGCCATTAGGTTATCTCAAAAGTTACGCATTCTCAGCCATCGACGTTTGGGAAGACATGTTAATGGGGCCTTCTTACGCAACCCCAATCGCACTAGACCGTGCAGGCATGACATTAAACGATATTACGCTTATCGAGATGCATGAGGCCTTTGCGGCGCAAACCCTTTCTAACGTGAAGATGTTTGCCAGCGATAAATTTGCCCAAGAAAAGCTTGGCCGCGCGAAAGCGACCGGTGAAATTGATATGGACAAATTTAACGTTATGGGAAGTTCTATTGCTTATGGTCACCCGTTTGCGGCGACAGGTACGCGAATGATTACTCAAATGCTTAACGAGCTTAATCGCCGAGGTGGTGGTACTGGTCTACTAACCGCTTGTGCAGCGGGTGGTTTAGGTGCAGCTATGATTGTGGAGACAGAATAATATGAGTCAGGACACAACAATGACAAATGACGTTCAAGCAACATCTGGTGCCTTTACGTTAACCAAACAAGACAATGGCGTAGCCATACTCACCATGGATGTACCTGGTGAGTCTATGAATACGCTAAAAGCAGCTTTTGGCGATGAAATATCTGCCATGCTGGATGACATTGATGCAGATACCAGTATTAAAGGTGTTGTGCTAACTAGTGGCAAAGCAAACTCGTTTGTAGCCGGCGCGGATATTAGCATGCTTGCTGCGTGTAATACCGCAGAAGACGCGACGACGATTGCAGCAGGCGGCCAAGCTATTTTTGACCGTATCGAACGCATGAAAGCAACTTTTGTTGCAGCCATAAATGGCCCTGCGCTTGGTGGTGGTTTAGAGCTTGCCCTTGCGTGTCATTATCGAATTTGTACCGATTCACCAAGCACTCAGGTGGGTTTGCCCGAAGTTCAGCTTGGTTTATTGCCTGGCAGTGGTGGCACACAACGATTACCTCGTTTGATTGGTATACAGCAAGCTATGAAAATGATGCTTACTGGTGCGCCAGCACGCGCGAAGCAAGCTAAAAAGTACGGCATTGTTGATGATGTAGTACCGCAAAGCGTTTTGCTTAAAGTGGCTGAACAGTTTGCCCTTAAGCGCAAGCCTGAGCGTGAAGCGGCGCAAAAAAGCGTAATGGACAAAATGCTTGAAAATACCGGCCCAGGCCGTGGCATGATGTTCAAAAAAGCGCGCGAAGCGACGTTTGCAAAAACGAAAGGTAACTATCCTGCGCCCGGTTACATCATTGATGTTATCGAAACTGGCATGCGTGATGGCATTGAAGCTGGTCTTAAAGCCGAAGCTGAAGCATTCGGAAAGTTGGTGATGACGCCTGAATCTTTCCAATTACGCCAAATTTTCTTCGCGACTACCGACATGAAGAAAGAAAACGGTATTGAAGGCGTAGCGCCAGAGAAAATGAAGAAAGTTGGCGTACTAGGCGGGGGATTAATGGGCGGCGGTATTGCGTTTGTAACCTCTACTAAAGCTGGCGTACCTGTGCGTATTAAAGATGTTCGCCCTGAAGGCATTGCTAATGCAATGAAATATAGCTACGACATTTTAAATAAGAAAGTGAAAAAGCGCTTCATGCGTAGTAGCGAAATGCAAAAGCAACTGTCGCTTATCACTGGCACCTTAGACTATAGCGGCTATCAAGATACCGATATTGTAGTTGAAGCGGTATTTGAAGATTTAGATCTTAAGCAAAAAATGGTTGCGGATATTGAAGAAAATTGCAAAGAGAACACTATCTTTGCCTCTAACACGTCTTCTATTCCAATTACCCAAATTGCTGCCAAAGCTGCTCGTCCTGAAAACGTGATTGGTCTTCACTACTTTTCACCTGTAGATAAAATGCCATTGGCGGAAGTTATCGCTCATGAAACTACGTCGGATCAAGTTATTTCATCTACTGTTGAATTTGCGAAAAAGCAGGGTAAGACACCCGTCGTTGTTAAAGATGGCGCAGGCTTTTACGTTAACCGCATTTTAGCACCTTACATGAATGAAGCGGCTAGCTTAATTCTTGCAGGCGAGCCTATCGAGCACATCGACAAGTCTCTCGTTAAGTTTGGCTTCCCTGTAGGTCCTGTGAAGTTGCTTGATGAGGTTGGCATTGATGTTGGTACTAAGATCATTCCTTTCCTAGTAGAAGCCTTTGGAGAGCGTTTTACGGCGCCATCTGCTTTCGATAAAGTACTGGCTGATGGTCGTAAAGGTAAAAAGAACCAAAAAGGTTTTTACAGCTACGAAGGCAAAAAGCCAGGTAAAGAAGTGGATGAAAGTATCTACTCACTTCTGGGTTTAACACCGTCAACTAAATTGAGTGAAAAAGAAGTGGCTGAACGCTGCGTGCTTATGATGCTTAATGAAGCCGCTCGCTGTTTAGATGAGAGTGTTATTCGCAATGCCCGTGATGGCGACATTGGTGCTATCTTTGGCATCGGATTTCCACCTTTCCTAGGCGGTCCTTTCCGTTATATGGACACGTTGGGAATTAAACATGTTGTTGAGCGTTTGAATCATTACGCTAGCACCGTGGGTGATAAATTCGCACCTGCTGATGTATTGGTGAAGATGGCCGAAGAGAACAGCTCCTTTTACTAATATGTAAGCAATAGATAAAAAGCCGGGCTCCTGAAAAATTATGACGGGTTCCCGGCTTTTTTGTGCGTAATGAATAATTTTGGTGGTTTACTAGTCAATTTTCAGTACAATCCCGCAGTTTTAAAAAATACCAGTCAAAATTTTGGCGTTGTATTAAAAAGAGTTTTTCAGTTTCCTTAATTACTGAGCTAAGTAGGAGAGCTTTTTGTTTGTTTTAATATCGTTAAGTCTATTAAGTGGTGTTTTCTTTTATGTAGAGTCTGTGAAGTGGGGAATGAATGCTAAGTACTGGGCAGCGCTTGCGTTAGTGATAGGGCCTTTTGTATTCCCTTTGTTCGGTATTGCCAGACATATACATTGGCGCAGGGCTGTAGGGTTTAATAATCTAATGGTAGAAGCTTAACCGGCTACAGAAAGGCTTTAGAAGCCCTGTTAGGTTTAAAACGCTTAAAGCCTTTGAAGCCGTTAAAGCTTTTAAAGCAAGGATAACCCCCCTCTATTTCTCGTTAAGCCTATGTATTAGGCGCACAGCTGAATTTCAGGTATAAAAAAAGAGAGTCTATACTCTCTTTTTTGGAATTCTTGAAGGCTATTATAAGCCTACGCCGTAACCGTTGCCGGTTTTAGGGCGGTAGCTTTGAGGTTGAGTAACAGACTCTTTTTGCTGCTCAGGGGCTTGGTTAGCGCCTTCTTGCTTATCAGCAGCGACAGGGGTAGCGGTAGATAGTACTAATGCAACAGCATACTCTTTTAACATTTTAATATTCCTCTGATTTTTTTATTTTAAGAACGAACAAACAAAACCGATAGAAAGGATGTTTACCGGTTACAGAAGATATTGCGAGAGATGTGCCAACTTTTTAAGTTGTTGATGTATAAGTGTTTAATTTGGTTTCGGTGCATTTTTTGACACTTGAATTAGTCAAAAGTAGTAAGCGCCAAAAAATAGTCAGATGTTTGAATGGCCAAGCAGGTTGTGAAGTTTTTGATTTTCGGTAAGTAATTTTTCAAATCGCTCTGCGTTAAGGGGGCGGCTATATAAAAAGCCTTGCAACATCTCGCAATCATAGCGACGCAAAATATTTAATTGCTCTTCTTCCTCAACCCCTTCAGCCACTACTTTTAAGCCTAGGTTGTGGGCGATATTAATTATTGCTGCTGCCATATGACGATCTACGCTACTTTTAGCGATATCGTCAATAAAGGCTTTATCTATTTTAAGCGTATTGAGTGGGAATCGCTTCAGATAGGCCAAGGAAGAGTACCCAGTACCAAAATCATCAAGGGCAAGGTGTATGCCACGCTCTCTCAATCGGCTCATCATCCGAAGACCATTTTCAGGGTCTTCCATTAAGGTCCCTTCGGTAATTTCACATTCTAAGTGCAGTGGAGAAAGGCCTACTTCGCTTAAAATGCGGTTAATTCTGTCGTCTAAATCTGGAAGTTCGAATTGTTTAACAGAGATATTTACGGCTACTCGGCCGGTAAATAAGCCTTGAGAGACCCAGCGTTTGGTATCTATACAGGCTTTACGTAATACCTGTTCACCAATTTCGATGATCTGACCTGTTTGCTCAGCAAGGGGAATAAATTGCCCAGGACTCACTATGCCTTTCTGCGGGTGTTCAAAGCGCACTAACGCTTCCATACTCACCAGTTTGCCAGAGGCGATATCAACTTTCGGTTGGTAGTAAACCGTAAATAAGTCGTCTTTAATACCTTGGCGAATTAAGTTTTCGATTTGTAACTGACGAACCGCATTTTGGTTCATTTCACCGCTGAAGAATTGATAGCTATTACCACCATTATTTTTTGCAAAGTACATGGCTGTGTCGGCATTTTTTAGCATTTCTTGTGGCGTATTGCCATCGTCAGGGAAGAAGGCTATCCCTAGGCTTGCGCCCAACACAAACTCTTGCTTATTGATAATGAACGGGCGAGCGAGGGTGTCTAGTAAGTTTTGCGCGTAATGGGTGACAGTATGAATATCTGCACTATCTTCCATTAAGACACTGAACTCATCGCCACCAAGACGATAACAAGTCGCATTTTTACCCGTAATGCGTTGTAGGCGTTTGGCAATTTGTTTAATTAAAATGTCGCCAGTTTGGTGGCCTAGCGAGTCATTTATCTTCTTGAAGTTGTCCATGTCCAAACACAGCAAGGTGTGAGGGGCGCCTTTACGAACTAAGTTCTGATGACTTGCTTGGTAGAAAGAGCGGTTAGGTAGTTCAGTTAGCGGGTCAATATTAGCCAGCTTAAGTAATTCTTTTTCGGTACTCTTACGTGAGGTGATATCACTAAATACACCAACGAAGTGACTTATCTTTCCGTCGTCATCGTGCACTGCATCTATGTTTAGTTCCATTTCATAACGTTCACCATTAACGCGAACTGATTCTACTTCACCCGACCAATTACCTTTCGTTTTCAGGGTCTTTTTAATCTCTTCTGTAAACGCATCGGGATACAAATGGAAATGCAGGTAGCTTGCAAGGGCTTGTTCTCTAGTTTCACCTGTATAGCTACAGTAAGCGTTATTTACTGAAATAAATTTAAACTGTGTGGTGGTAATAAACACACCCTCAGAAATATTTTCAATTGAACGCTTAAACAGGTTTAGTTGCTCTTCAGCCTCTTTTAGGTGGTTAATATTCTTCAAGGTTCCGGTCATACGAACCGGCTGCTGGTTGTGATCCCGTTCAACCACTTTTCCGCGATCGAGTAACCATATCCATTGGTTTTTGAAGGTTTTAGCGCGATAGGCAAGCTCATAGAAGTCACTTTTACCTTCTAAATGGCTGCGTAAGGCGTCTCTAACACGGCCTATATCATTAGGATGGATATTCGCATCATAGGCGCCGGTGGTTCTTATATCGTCTTGCGGGAAGTCTAACGTGCCCCATGTGTTTGCTCGATATACTTGACCACGGTATACATCCCAATCCCATAGCTCGTCGCCAGAACTCCATAAGGTAAGTTTGAGTCGCTCTTCTGATTCACGTATGGAAAGTTGATTCGATTTACGTAATTGGTATTGTCGAATGATAAAGGCCAAAACAATGGTAAGTAAAAGTGCATAAAAAACTAATGCGACAGTATGAAGCCAAGGCGGGCGATTAATATAGATTCTTAACTCGCGACTTTTAGACCAATGTTTCCCCGGCTCGATAGCTTGGACTTCAAAAATATAACTGCCAAACGAAATGTTGTTAAATTGAGCAGTTCTGACATTTTCGTTGTAAACCCACAGATTATCCATGCCTTTTAGACGATAGCGATATGAAACCTCTTTTGGGTAGACAGCGTTAATTAAACCAAACGAAATGCTGAATCTAGATTCAAAATACTCTAGCATTTTTTCACTGTTGTAAGTGATATTCGCAAGAGATGTCTCTTCAGCAGCTTGCTTATCGATTCCTAGTAAACCAGTGTTAGCTTGATTTGACTCTCCGAAAATACGAAATTCGAATAGCTCAGGTTTGCTTGTCCGGTTTTCAGTTTCAACCGTCGAAACCTGATGTGCCTTAGATATCCTATTGAAGCCTTTGTTGCCACCAAAATAGATATCGCCATTAGAAGTTGCTAAAACTGCACTTTCCCCTAAAGAATTAAATTCAAGTTGGGCATTCGAAACTTTGGATATTTCACTCAATGTAGATAAATCTATTTGATGCACACCTGCGCTGTCTGCATACCAAATACTGTCGTGGGTACCAATAGATGAAAAGATGAATCCATTTCCATCATCACGAGTTTGTCGCTGTACGACCTGCAGAGTTTTCTTGTCAACTTTAAGCACGCCATCCGAACGGGTGGTTAACCAGAACGCGTCAGGTGTTTCATACACGCCGTAAACGGGTGACGAGAGGCCTTTTTCTTTGCCAATTCGCTCTACTACCGTGTTGCTAGAGAGGGAGTAAATAAGAATGCCACTTTCTTGTCTAAGCCATAGGCGATTGTTATTGTCAGTAAAGATAGGGAGTAGAATATTTGAGGTGTTATCTACTTCGTGATGCACCGGTAAAGGTAATGCCGAATTTGTAGAGGTGGTGTCTAATGAATACAAACCATTGTCTTCTAGCCAAACCCAAACTCTGTCTTTACCCTTATATATATAGTCAACAAACTGCCCTGGGAAATAACGTTTTAAAAGTTCAAGCTTATTATCTATTCGCTTATAGACACTTAAACCACCTGAACTGGCAACCCAAAAATACCCTTCTTTATCAATTTCAACATCCCAATAGCTAGTGCCAAGAGATATCTCCTCATCGAAAGATAAATAGTCGAAATCACCAGTGACGCGATCAAGCCTCCCAACTCCATCTTGTTGAGAAGCAAAATATATGTCATTGGAAGAATCTTGAGCTAGACCCCATATCGTTGAGTTTTTATCTCCATCTGTGTCTTTAAGTGCACTAGAATGAAAACGTATTTCTGAAAATTCTGAGTGGAATTTGAACGCATTTTGCATAGTGCCCAGCCACAGCGCACCGGATCTATCTTTAGTAATACCGAAAATAATGTTTTGAGTAAGCTTGGTTATATTTTTTTTGTCTGAACTTAAATGGGTAATGTCTGCAGAAGATATATTTTTTGGTGATTCAATATTGGTATTAACGATAAAAAGGCCATTGTCTGAGCTGAACCAAACATGCTCATCAAACTCTATGATAGAGGTGACATTTACGTCGCCATCAAGGTTCATTAACTCTTTACTTATATGCTTGAGTTGGCCGCCATTCGCACTGATAACATATACGCCTTCATTAGTGGCCAACCAATAATTGCCTTCTATTACTGTAATATCATGCAAAGCCCCTGTATCTAGACTGATCCCCCATGGGTTGACCATACCCAAATCAAAAACTTCGTTGGTATTCTTATCTAAAATCTTTGCACCAAGCTCATTTGAACCAAACCAAATTCTAGACGACTCATCAAATATTAACTTGATGGTACTTTCAGCTTTATAGATTTGGGAGATTATCTTAATTTTGTCGTTTTCTTTCTTAGATAAGGAATAGGCATATTTATGGTCCGAAAACAAAATGCTACCGTCAATACCTTCACTAATTGTTGTGATTACATCGAGTTTGATGACAGAGTTTTGTTTGGAAAATGTTTCAAAATCATCGCTTTCGGGTCGGTAACGGGCTAATCCTGAATGAGTCGCAATCCAAAGGATGCCATCAGAATCGACAAATAATTTTTGAATAAATCCACTAGGAAGGGCATGGGGGTCGTTATCTGACGGGTGATACTGATTAATTTCATAACCAGAGTAACGGTTAAGCCCGTTAGGTGTCGCAAGCCATATGTATCCCTTGTCGTCTTCGGCAATGTCGAGGACAACAGTATTGGATAAACCGTCTCGTTTATCTAACTCAGTAAATTGTAAATCAGCAACTTCTATGGCCGCCGCATCGGAGAAAATTACTCCGAGCAGTTGAAGCCATATGACTATAACTGAGTAAGCTAGGGTTGAGCGCACCTACACACCTTTGGCATTACGCCTTATCATTATAATTTATAGTTAGGCTGGCCGCATCCCTAACAGCCAGAATAATAAATATGCCGAAATAACGCGGGCTCTACAAGCGATTTTTAGTTATAGGAGGGTGATGGTTCAATTGTTAACCATCTTTTGCTAGTAATAAGGAATTTGGGATTTAAACTCTGAAATTCCATTTATGGTTCTGTGCTTTGGCGTTTCTAGTTTTTCGTGCTTTCCTTCTGCAAACAGAATCAACTCTCCGCAACGCTCTCGCTTGGCAAGTTGATGGGCGTAACTTTGTATATCTTCAAAACTTAACGCACTAATACACTCAGCAAGTTGTGTATTTCTATTAAAGCTTAAATCTTGAGTACCTAAGCTTATCCATAGTCTTTGCGACTTCATCGACAAATTAAGGTCACGTTCTTCAAGTTGCTTTAATAAGTTCTGTTTGATAGTAGACCAATAAAAACGATAAAACTCGATTTCTTCTAACTGCTGAAACAGGAATACGGTCATGGCATCAAGTAGCGTTTTGGCACTGTTATTAGGGCTTTGCACATAAAATGCCATCCCAGGGTGTTGATTGTGGGGAACATAGCCGGTTCCCACAATGTAGCCCAACTGCTGTTCTGTTCGAAGCGCATTGAAAAATGGTGCCGCCAACATTTGCTCTAACACCATACAAAGTGCAGTGTCGTGTAGGCCTGCAGTAGGGGCTTGTAAATACAGCACAACAGCCGCATCGTCGTGCTCACAACTGACTTGATGATAAAAAGCTTCGCCAACGGGAAGTTTCGATACCGCGCGAGACAAAGGTGCACCGCTAGTGTTAACACATTTACTATCAATAGTGTGTGCGAATCCCATCGCTTGCTCGCTGGCCCAATTGCCATGCACAAAACTTTCTATGAAATAATCGTCAAATGCAGTGTCACGCACTTTAATCATATCTTCATAGGAAGTGTTGGCTACCGCTTGCAATAACTCCACAGGAGCTTGAGTATTACGTTGTATCAACACACTCAGCCTAGAGAACAAGCGGTTAGTTGGTTTGTTCAACAATGAGTTCTGTAAATTTTGAAGCTGCATTTGTTTGTAATGCTGAAAATTAAACTCTGATGGTTTAAACGATAAGACCGCTTCTAGCAACTGCTCAGCTAATAACATCTGCTGATTGGTAAAGCCTCGGGTATGCAATGTAAAGCCAGCTTGGTGGCCATAAATTCGATAATGCAGCCCCGCAATTTCGGCGCGGTAATACTTGGCTTGCAAGTAGTCATTTAATGCACTTAACCAAATTCGCTTAGCAGCAACCGCGGTTAAAGAATCAGAAAAGTGCACCATATCAAACGAGACATAAATGTCGCCCTTGGGGCTAAAAAACTGTTGGTCTTGTGCAAACCAGAAGCGCACGCCGTCTTTATCAACCAATTTCGTAGGGTTATCGAATCCTGTTTCTGGTAACACTAACGCGTAGCTTTCCCCTAAATAAGGGTTCGGAGGGGGCAGCGATAATGCTTCAATCGTTATTGGTGACGCAAAGGCGTTCAATTGTTCTTCAGCAATAGGCTGAACACGGTATCTTGCATTGTAATATGCGCAGCTTCTGTCGGTTTCTACATCCGGAGAGATTACCTTTAATCGAATGTTAAACGGCGTAAAGAACGACAAGGCCTCTTTCATGACTGCGCCGTCGTAGCTACCGATACTCGTGCGAAGCTTTCTTAGTTGCTCCGGAGTGAATAAAAACTGATGCTGAGCAAATTCGCTAACCATCGTTAGCGGCTTGACGTTCTCTTCATATTCTAGAGCTAGTGCGGTAAGTTGTGCTTTCTCTTCGAATCGCCATGAATCATTAATAGAAAGCTTAACCAATTCTAAGTAACTAAATAGTGCCATTACCACATGGTGTTGGTTTGCTAACCCAAGCTCTGTTAACTGAAAGCTAATATTGAAGTCTTTGAATTTGTCGCCTTCAATACCCGAACCAGCAATTAGATTTACCGCCCAGTTTTGGCTCTTTAAGTAGGCAAGTAGACTGCCTTCGCCTTCATCGCCAAGTAAATGACTAATATAATTTAGCGGTTTGGTATCGATATCATTGTGAATGCCTGGTAATGCAAAGGTTACTATCATTCGCCGCGCTGTTTGCAGCGGTTTGATATTAATTTGAATGCCAAGCTGAGAAGAGGAATAAAGCGCAGGCCAAGAATCACTGGCTAACGCGCCGGCCTCAAAACTTGAAAAACTCTGCGTTATTAACGCTTCTAGCTGAGCAATAGGAACAGGGCTTGAAATACACAAACACATATTGCGCCCACAATAATACTGTTTGTGCAGAGCTCTTAATGCCTCGCGAAGGCTGTTAACTTCGTGTTTTGAAAATATATCAGCATTGCCAACAGAAAATTTAGAGAAGGGGTGAGCGGGATTACACGTTTCTTTGTGAATTTGATAAAGCCGGCGTAAATCGTCTTTAATTTTAAACTGAAACTCTGCATCAATGGATTTGATTTCGTTTATAAGCGCGGTTTCATTTAAGATGGGCTGGCGCAACATATCGGCAAAGGCCGGAAGGGTTTGTGCAATCGCAGAACCGTCACACTGATAGTGATAATTCGCATATTCAGTACCTGTCCACGCGTTAATATTACCGCCATGTTGCTCGATGAACCCGTTGATACTATTTGGGTTTGGAAAATGTCGACTTCCCATAAAGAGCATATGTTCTAGTAAATGGGCTAACCCCTGACAATCGCTTGGATCGTAAAAATGACCCGCACGAACCGCCATAGAAACATAGGAGGTGCTGGATTGTGGCTCGTGGCATAACATAACCCTAAGGCCGTTAGGCAGGGTAAAGTGATATGCATTGTCAAATTTTTGAACGTTAGTCACATGATCTCATTGTAAAAACTCAAGACAAAATTGTCAGGAAACCACAAACTACTCACAATCCCTGAAATGAAATAATACAGTTTAATAACCACTATTTAGGTTTTGTGCTATGCGTAATTAAAGCACTCTGTTATCGTAACTGCACTTAAAACATAGTATGCGTAATGTTATGTCAGGTCAAAGTAGCAACGACGACATTTTTTTATTTATCATGCGCCACGGAGAGGCAGAAGCACCGCGTTTGGATGACAAAAGTCGGCAGCTCACTCAAGTTGGTAGACAGCAATCGTTGGCCGCTACGCAGTGGTTGTGTGCGAATTATTGTCCTGATAACGCCGTGGATTTGGCGCTAATCAGCCCTTATCGCAGAACGCGTCAAACCCTTGATATGGTCTCCCTCGATATCGTCGCTGATAAAGTCGAAGTTAATGAAGATATTATTCCCGACGGCTCGGCAGAATTGGTTAGCGATTATTTGTCGGCGCGCATTCACAGTGCTGTGAATTCTAAACAACCCCTCAAACGAATATTGGTGGTTAGCCACATGCCGTTAGTTAGCTATTTGGTTGACGCATTGTGCCAGTCTTACACAACCAGTTTATTCGCTACTGCTTCCATCGCCGTCATCCGTTATTCGCTCAGAACACAAAAAGGCACCTTGCTAACACATTACCAAGGCTGAAGGTTCAAATAGCGATAAAAGGTCGATACACGTGGTGTATCTGGCTTGAATGACAATGGTTACATTAGACTAAAGATTTATTTGTGGATTTTGCTTCAGAAGTTTTGTTTTTGACCGATAATAATTATTGAGAGTGTCAAAGTTTATTCGAAAGCAGGGTGGGGAATGACCAGCAAATCTATTCCTGAACTCCTCAAGCGTTCATTGCAGTCGCATATGGCGGAAGCAGATTTGCGCGAAGACGAGGAGATGCAGGACATTATTACAAAATTGACTACGTTGTCTGACAAGGTTGCGGCTGCAAAAGCGCAAGTGCTTGCCAAACGTGCTCAAAAAGCAGTAGATAAAATCTAGTCTGAAGCGCCAGACTGGGGGGCGTTGAAGTACTCCGGCATAATGCGAACCGTTTTGATCATGTTTTCTGTAATATCCACAATCTCTAACGGGTAACCTGCCAAGCGAACACTCACTTTGTTCTCTGGAATCTCTTCTAAATACTCTAGCAATAGCCCATTCAATGTTTTCGGCCCTTCAGTAGGCAAGTTCCAATCCATTTCTTTATTAAGGTCACGAATATTAGCACTGCCATCTACCAATACAGAGCCATCTTGCTGAACGTGCGCTTCTTTACTGTGATCAGGCACCATGCTGGTGGTGAAGTCACCGATGATTTCTTCGAGAATATCCTCTAATGTAACCAAACCCATAATATCGCCATACTCGTCGACAACGAGCGCGATACGTTCTTTTTCTGCTTGGAACTTATACATCAACGTATGTAATGGCGTAGATTCTGGCGTGTAGTATATTTCTCTTACCGCACGAAGCAGACTCGATTTAGTGAACTGGTCTTTCGACAACAAGCGAAGGGCGTCGCGCACATGTACAAACCCTACTGCATCATCAATGCTATCGCGGTAAAGTAACACACGGGTATGTTGAGCGTGGGTAAGGTGCTTCTGAATTCGCTTCCATTCGTCGTTAATATCTATGGCAACAATTTCAGCTCTTGGCACCATAATATCTTCCGCTGTTACGCTCTCTAAATCCAAAATACTCACCAACATATCTTGGTGTTTTTTGGGAATAAGGCTTCCGGCTTCATAAACAACGGTACGTAATTCTTCGCGACTTAAAGAGTCGTCATTGCCATCTGCGGGGCTAATTTTGAGCAGCGCTAAAATGCCATTGGTGATGCCATTGATAAAAGCCACGAACGGATAAAGTATCGTTAACAAGGGTAATAGTATTACCGAACTTGGGAAGGCCACTTTTTCTGGGTAAAGCGCAGCTAATGTTTTCGGGGTAACTTCAGCAAAAATAAGCAAAATTAAAGTTAAGCCAAAGGTGGCTGCAAATAAGCCCCAATAATCGCCAAACAAGCGAATACAAATAATTGTCGCTAACGATGAAGCGGCAATATTAACAAGGTTGTTCCCTATTAAGATAAGACCTATAAGTCTATCGGGGCGGTCGAGAAGTTTTTGAACCCGTTGGGCAGATTTATTGCCTTCGTTTTGCAGGTGCTTAAGGCGATATCGGTTTATCGACATCATGCCTGTTTCAGAACTAGAGAAATACGCAGAAAGTAATATGAGTACGCCGAGCGCGATAAACAGCGTACTCGTAGATATGTCGTCCAACTATTGGGTTCCTATCATTTATTGATGTTCAAATACTGTAATTTGAAATTGGGTCTACATGTGCAATATACGCAGCATACGCAAGGTGTGCACGTAAATTTGACTAATTCATTTGGATTAATGGCGATTTATAGCAATATTTCTCGAACTAATTTACTACCGAAGTACGCAAGTGACAGTAAAATAACACCGAGTACTGTCATGAATATCACTTGTTTTCCGCGCCATCCTCGAAGCTTCTGACCTATCAATAATATTAAGTACACCACTAACGCGGCACTTGATAGCACCGTTTTATGCGCATACGTTTTATTAAACATATCATCTAAGAAAACAAACCCGCTAAGAAGTGACACAGATAGCAAGCAAGTTCCTGCCAGCAAAAGCTTAAACAATATGCCTTCTACTAACATCAAAGGTGGCAAAGATGAATGTAACAGCGTTGCGCCTTTTTGTTTCAATCGATAGGTAATGTATGACATCTGCAAGGCATAAAGAAAGGCAATAACCAGTGTGCAATAAGCAAACAAAGATAAGCTGATATGCACCACTAGCCCTGGTTGCAACTCTATATGCATAATATAAGACACGGGAATAAACAACGAGGCTAGTACCGATAAGCTAGCAAACCCAAACACCACTGGAAGCAAAATAAGATTGGGAATAGCGCGAGCAAATATCAGCATGGCGGTGGTGATTATCCAAGCTACTAATGAAAGCACGTTGGTAATACTCATGTCTTGGCCAGGCGCTACTATAATAACGTTAAGCAAAAACGCAATGTGCGCAACAACACCTAAGCTAGCAATGCCTAAGCCTAAGCGTTTGTTCGGGCCTTCTTGGTGTACAAACTTGCCAAGTAAAACAATGGCGGCCATAGCGTAAAGCGCAGCGGCGGCAATGGCGAAAGCGGTGTTCATGATGTTTCCTGTAAAAAATGGTGTTTATCACCAATACTGGCGGTATTGATACTGGAAGTTGAGCTTAAATTCAACCGTCTCCTTGTTTTTCTTTATGCAAGTACCATGTATTGGGGCAATAGAGTTCGTTTAATTCCCTCGCATGCAAGCCTACGAGATGAGACAATAACCATCTGAATTAGTTTAATGGCGGCTCATGGCAGGCTTGTATGCATGAGCAGTAGACAGAGGAAAGAAATTTCCTTCACTAGACGGTACGTTAAGTCGCCCTTTTACGTTACAATAGGCGCATTACGTCTGAAATAAATAGAAGTTTCATACTATGTTTGAAAATTTATCAGAACGCTTAGGCCAGACATTACGAAATGTCAGTGGTAAGGGGCGTCTTACAGAAGACAACATCAAAGAAACGCTTCGCGAAGTGCGCATGGCGTTACTTGAAGCGGATGTTGCATTACCGGTTATCAAATCCTTCGTTGCACAAGTTAAAGAACGTGCAGTAGGGACTGAAGTCACTAAGAGCCTGAAGCCTGGGCAAATCTTTATTAAGATTGTTCAGTCTGAGCTAGAAGCGGTAATGGGTGAAGCGAACGAAAAGCTAAACCTTGCCACTCAGCCTCCTGCAGTTATTTTAATGGCAGGCCTTCAAGGGGCGGGTAAAACCACCTCAGTGGCTAAACTTGCTAAATATCTAACCGAGCGTGAAAAGAAAAAGGTTATGGTAGTAAGTGCCGATGTTTATCGCCCAGCGGCGATCAAACAATTGGAAACCCTTGCTAGTGAAGTGAATGTATCTTTTCACCCGTCAACTATTTTGCAAACGCCTATTCACATTGTTGAAGGCGCCATTAATGAAGCGAAGAAAAACTTCTTTGATGTACTGCTAGTTGATACCGCAGGTCGTTTGCATGTCGATAATGACATGATGGACGAGATTAAAGACTTACACGCTGCTGTTAAGCCAATTGAAACCTTGTTCGTGGTTGATGCCATGACAGGGCAAGATGCGGCAAATACAGCAAAAGCCTTTAACGATGCACTACCATTAACCGGTGTAATCTTAACGAAAGCCGATGGTGATGCGCGAGGCGGTGCTGCCCTTTCTGTTCGTCATATTACAGGTAAACCTATTAAGTTTATCGGTATGGGCGAGAAAGTAGATGCACTAGAGCCATTCCACCCAGAGCGTATCGCTTCACGTATTTTAGGTATGGGTGATGTACTCAGCTTAATTGAAGAAGTAGAACGTAAAGTTGACCGTAACAAAGCGGAACAACTGGCCAAGAAAGTTCAAAAAGGTAAAGGCTTCGATCTTCAAGATTTTAAAGATCAGCTTGAGCAAATGAAGAACATGGGCGGCATGATGGGAATGATGGACAAACTGCCGGGTATGGGCGGTATGTCTGAAAAAATCAAAGAGCAAGCCAACGACAAGCAGTTCAATCAGATGGAAGCCATCATTAACTCGATGACACCCGCTGAACGCTCTCGCCCTGATATCATCAAAGGGTCTCGTAAACGTCGTATTGCTGCAGGTTCTGGTACTCAGATTCAGGATGTGAACCGTTTACTTAAGCAGTTTACTCAAATGCAAAAAATGATGAAGAAAATGTCTGGTGGCGGCATGAAGAAAATGATGCGCCAGATGAAAGGCATGATGCCTCCTGGTGGGCCGGGCGGTCCAGGTGGCTTTGGTGGTGGGGGCCCTGGTGGCTTCGGCGGCGGTGGTGGTATGTTCCCTCCAAGATAGCCTAAAAAAATTAATTATGTTGAAAGCCTCATCCTTTAAGATGGGGCTTTTTTTATTTTCTTGCATCAAATTCTATAGGCGAGTCGTTTGGTTTAAGTGACAGAACGTAAGCAGTTTTCGCGTCTATCACCGCTCCTGTATTGCTAATTAAGTGAATTTTATCAGTTAGTAAAATTATGGTTTAGACAACCGTGAGCTATAATAAAGTCTTACGCGATTAGTTTTTGATACGAGACCATAATGATCAAAGCGAACTACTTCATTAGAACAGACAATAATGTGGTGATTGTGCATGTCAAAGGCGCTTGGGATCTTGCTATTGCAGAGAAATTTAGCCAAGAATTTAAAAAAGTAGGCCGACAGCTTAATCATACTCCTTGGGCACACCTTGTTTATTTTGACGAATGGGCGTTGTCTACCCCAGACGTAGAGCCTGTCATTAATGAAATGCTTGTTTGGGCACAAGTTAATAATATGACACATACTGCAAGGGTCTATAAAGATCACGCACTTAAAACGTACCAGCTTAATCGCATGTTAGATGCAGAGAAACACAAGGACAATATTTGTCATGTCGAGAATTCGAGCGAAGGTTTCGCATGGCTTACTAAGCATGGTTTCCACGTTACTACTGCCAAGGTAGTCGCTTAACTTTCCCTTTTTAGTACAACACTTATCACCATTGCGTAAAAAAACAGCAGTCATTCATTCTACTGTGTTTGTCTCTTCATACTGCCTGTGCAAATCATTCATTTCATAATACACTGAACGGCTCATTAATCGATTTACAAGTAGCATCTGAGGTGCAATTTGTTAATTGTAAAAATACAACGTTTAAAATAGATAAATGTGCTTCAAGCTCCAAAGGGGGCTGTGTGCTGATACTCAAAATAATAGGATACTGAATGGCAGGCTTAAAACGTATTGTTCTCATCGATACCCATTTGCCGGGTGTGGTTGAATTAAAGCTTGATGGGCATACCAACATCTGTGGTACGAATGCATCGGGTAAAACGACTTTGCAGCGGCTCATTCCAGTTTTTTACGGCGAATATCCTAGTCGTGTAGTACCAGCCACCCGTGACAGTTTTGAACGTTGGTACTTACCTCGTTTATCTAGCTTTATTATTTATGAGTATGCCCGCGCCGACGGTGATATATGCCAAGCGGTTTTAAGCTCTAATGGCACGGGCGTTAACTATCGCTTAGTAGGTAAACCGTTCGATATTGACGATTACTTAATTAAGCAAAAAAGTGGTAAACACGTTAGCGTAAGCAGTGCAGAACTTGCTCGCGCAATGAAACGCAATAACGTGATGGTAACCAGTTTGCTGAACACCAAAGATTTCCGCGCGATTGTACAAAACGATCATGGTGTATTAAACCAAAGCGGTAACGGTCGAGAACTATTAGGTTACGCCAAAATATTCAGCCTGTGCGAGCCCAGCAAGCATATGCGTCATATTGAAAAGCTTGCAAAAGCAGTGCATTCAAAAGAAGGCAAGATGGAAACCATCAAAGCCATGATTGCCGCTATTTTGGAAGAAGATGGGGTAACACCGCCTACATCAGGCTTAAGCCGTAATCGTGTTGATGACTGGATTAAAGAGTGCCAGTTAATTAAACAGTTCGACAATATTCGCCCTGAGTTCAGCAAACTTGAACAAGCCGATATGGCGTTAAGCAGCATTGAGCAACTGTTAGCCAACTTAAAGCATAGCTTTGAGCTTGATAAGGTACACTTATCTACTCGCGTTGATACCACTAAAAACGAATTAGACGAGAATACCTTCCAGCGTAAACAAACTGATAGTCAGTGGCACGATACGCGGGATCATCTTAATCAAGTTATTTCGTCTGCCCGGGCCGATGTTGAAAAATACACCAGTGAACTGGATACCGTTGAACGTGAATTCGATAAATGGCAAGACCAGAATATCGACCAGTTAAAAGAAGACGTTGCTAATTTAGCGCAATGGCAAAACGCCCGTGAATTGGCCGACAGCCGCTATCTATTACTTACCGAAAAACACCAAGATATAGAATCAGCCTATAACAAGCGATTGGCTGAACTAGGCGATAAGTTGTCACTTTCCTTAGAGTCGCTATCAGCGGCTAGGCAAGAGGCAGCGGAAACCAAAGCAGAGCAAACGCAACAAGAACATGAAGCCATTGCCCGCATTCGCGATGATTACGCAGGCCAGCTCAGCACCTTACAAGCAAATTATCAAACCGCCTCTGGTGAACTTAAAGTCGCGGAAGCTGAACTAAAGGCCTCGCTATCTAACGCGGGTTACAACGAATTTGAGCAGTCGCAATTAGATTTGCTTGATGCCGCCACTAAAGAAGCGTCAGTTAACGAAGATGCAGCTCGAGCGGCTTACCGACAAACTCAGCAAGCCCATAGTAAAGCGGTGCAGTTTAGGCAAGATGCTTCAAACGCCCTTGATAAAGCGCGCGTTGCCTTTCAAAAAGAAGAAAGTGCAGTTTCAAAAATCAATAGCTTGCTGTACCCAGGTGAGGGCTCATTGCTAGAGTTCTTACGTGCCAATGTTGATGATTGGGAATTAACCCTAGGTAAAGTACTTCGCCCTGAATTGTTAGACCGGAACGACTTAAGCCCCAGCGTGACTAAAGCTGCCGAAGACGCTAAATCAGACACCAGCGGAACTAGCACTTCGCTGATGGGCATCAACTTAGCCCTCTCAGAGCTTGAAACGCCAGAATACGCGCAAACTGAACAAGCCTTGAAGCAACAGCTTCAGTTAGCTGAAACTCGTCAAGCGGCATCCCTTGCTGCGCAGAATGAATGCGAAACGCGCTTAGCTAAAGCCAATGAAGATGTTCGCAATGCTGAATTGTCGATGACGCAAAAAGACAATGCGGTTAAAAGTGCTGAAGCTAGCCGTAAGCGCGCTCAACAAGACCGTGATAGCCTGTTAAGTGAATATCAGCAGGCGCTTTCCGCACGCAAGCAAAAGGCGAAAACAAAGCTTGAAGCTAATCTTCAAGCCCAAAAACAAGCCAAAGCCCAATATGAACTTAGCCGTGACGAAATAAAAGATCAGCAGCGAGAGTCGGAAACAGAACATAGCTTCCATTGGCAACAGCTAATTGCCGATAGCACAGGGCGTATTTCTCAAATTGATAAAGACATGCAGCAGGCAAAAGCGAATGCCGCTCGCGACCGTGAAGATATGCAAAAGTGGCTTGAAAATGAGCTGAATAATCGCGGTGTAGACATCGACGAAATAGGTCAGCTTAAGAAGCAAATTAATAAGCTGAAAGAAGATATAAACCGCACCGAAACCCACCGCCATAAAGTGGCCGATTATGAGCGTTGGTACACTACCATATTCACTAAACAAAAAGTGGTATGGCAAGACGAACTGGCAAAAGCGCGGAAATCGTTAGGGGAATCTGAGCGCGGTTTGGCTCAAAAGCAAAGTGAATATAAAGCGACGCGTGAACAACTACTTGAGATGCAGGCTTCACTTGAAACTAGGCTGAAAACTGCAACAGATCAACTAGAACAAGTTCGTACGTTAAGCAAATCACTCAGTAAGCTTACCCTGCAAGCTGCAAAAGAGTTTACTGAAATTAAGCATGACGATGTCAGTGTGAACCAGCGTATTTCTGAAGTACAAGGGCATTTGCAAGAACGAGACACCCTTTATAGCGATATTCGTGCTTATGTAGAAAGATTCGATCAGCTAATTGCAGCGCAAGCTGGAACTGGGCTGTCTGATACCTGGGAACGCGCGCGTGAAGAATGCGCCACTATTAACGCCCACGGGGTAAAGAGCTTCGACCATCGCCGTATGGTATCTCACTTATCTCAGTTGCTTAATGTAATAGTGCCGCAGAAACTACAAGGCTTACGTGAGCAAGGCAGAATATTCGGTGCCGATTTGTCTCAGTACTACTTTGTACTTGCAGATATAGACAAGCGTATTGTGTCGCAAAGCCGCCGAATTACTCAAGAAGTTGACGGTGAATTGTTCCTAGATGGTGTGTCTGATTCTGCGGTGAAGATTCGCTCTCGCATTAGCGAGCTAGAATTTTGGCCAGAACTAGAGCAGTTTAGAAAGCTGTACGAGCACTGGATGGAAGAGGGCGCAAATACCTTGCCTGATGAAGAGTACGGGCTAAGTATGCGTCGTGTGCTAGACATTTTAGGGCGCGCTGCACTTACTGGCGGCATCAGTAAATTGCTTGATATCGAACTTCATTTACGTGAAGGCAAGAGCGACTTGGTTATTCGCACCGATCGCCAGTTAAATGAATCGTCTAGTCATGGTATGGCTTACCTTATTTTATGTAAGTTCTTACTGGCCTTTACCCGTTTATTGCGAGGCGATGCAGAAGCAACCGTACACTGGCCCATTGATGAGTTGGGTACACTGCATCAAAGCAACGTGAAGAAAATTTTCGATGCCTGTCAGAACAACAATATTAGTGTTGTAGGCGCATTCCCGAACCCTGAATCGGAAGTACTGACTTTGTTTGAGAATCGCTACCTTATTGACAAAGTCACCCGCCAGTTGCAGGTAGTTCAGCCGAGAACCAGTGGTATTGCTGCTCGCCTACAGGCTAAAAAAGCACAAGATAAAGGGAATGCCGCTAGCCAGGAGACATTATCATGATGACGGAACAAGGCCGCGTGTTAAGCGCACTATTGCAAGGGACTTTTATTTGTCAGGTTACTGACGAAGAAGCATGGCGCTTTTTGAAAAACCGTGAGAAAGCTCAGCAATTAGAGCCTCATTTAGCATTGCTAAACCGCACACTTTCAAGCACAGCTGAAGGCGATGTTTTTTTTGCCAGTTACTTAACCATTGGTGAGGCAGAGCGCAAAATTCTAACCCAACAGTTTCAGGATACTGCGTCGAACTTAGTGCCGCTGGTGGAATGGTTGTTGTTAGTACAACAAGCCAATGAGTCTGATATGCCGGTGACTATGGGCAACGCTATTCGCTTAAACGAACTGCAAACTACTATTGAAGATACCCCTGCGTATGCCGAGCAACTAGAGAAAATTTCTCGTTACCGCATGTTTGGTTCTACCAGCGTGAATTTAGATGGCCAGTTAAAGCAGGTATTTAAACGCTTAACCGAAATGGGTTACTTAACCAAGCCAAACCCAGAAAAGCAGATTTACCTTGCCACCGGTAAAGTAGAGCACTTGTATGAAATGCTGCGTTTTATTGATGAAACAGAAGCGTTAAGTTTATCTGAGCAAGCTGATGCTGCTATTACCCAGGGTAGTTTGTTATGAGCCAAGCGCTTATTCAAACAGGTGCTCGCTTACTAAATGCATTGGGTAAGCACAGCGACCTTATCATGCAGGTTTATATAAACGGCACGGTTGATGAGCAAAACCACAGCCCTAAGGTATTAGAGCAATTGGTGCAGCTTGGTGTGCTGTGGCGCCCTGAATCGCAAAGTGAATTACGACTTAAAAGTGCAGTTCGTACGTTACTAGAAGGTAGCTTACAAGATGAAAGAAACCGCACCATTAATGCCAATATCGGTGCGTCGCTCGCGAGTTTAAAAACCTTAGCAGAGCATTATAAAGAAGCCCTGCATTACAATAAATACAACGAATCCGCTGCGCACATGAGCGATTTAACCGAGCATGTGTATCAACTGTCAGAGTCTTTATCGAACAGCGTACGTGTGTTGTTCGGGCGCATTACTAATGAGTTTGGTTATGTGTCGTCGGTAGATGCGAAAATTCGTGAAAATGAACTAGCGCAAGGGCAGGTGACTGACTTGCTATCACAGCTGGAATGTTTCCGCTTCGATGAATTAAGTGAAATAGCGGGTTCAAACCGCGAACTTCGCCATTTGCTGGTGGTGTCTTTGCAGCAGCGCTTTTCAAAAGCCGCGCAAGAACTCTCGGTGGTGCAAGCGCGTTTGATAGATTTACTTGGCCGGTTTCGAGAATTCCAAGGTCGTACTCGCTTGCTTAAGGGCTACTTGCTACACATGGAGCAACACCCTGACTTTGCGCCGGGTAACTACACTAACTTGACGCAAGTGCCAGTACTGTTTAATCAATCAAGCAGCGTGATGAGTGCCGCTGCGCCAGATGTGAATAATGTTGAGCACGAAAACGATTACCAAGAGATTGTGTCCTCGCTTACGCATATTCATCAACGTGCTACTAAACATGATGATGCTGAACCACAGCAAGATATCGATGTAACCGAACAATCTACGGTATCTCTTGAAAAGGATGAATTACAGTTAGCCATAGAAGACTTCTTCTGTGAGGTTATTGATTCGGGCCAACCGAAAACAGCGTTAACCTATTATGAAGAAAAAGCGTTAGCGTTTGATCGTGAGGTATGGATGTATCAAGTGATTGGAGGCTATCAAGCGCTTGCCGATCAAGAAAAGCAATTTTTTGCCCTCGATCCTCATGGTGAAAATGACAAAACGTTTACAGGCAACTTCTACATTAACGATATCACCCTAGGGCTGCGCTAGCGGCTCTATTTATTATATTGGTTTTTACATTTGTCTTTACACTTATTTCGGGCTTCTTATACGCAAGTTTACTTGGATCTCGCAAAGAAAAGACTATAATAGCAACAGTTATTTTACATTTAATTCACACATTGAACTTAATTGTTCATGGTGGCGTAATATAGCTGTCAACGAGCAGGAGCAACATTAATACTCTCGTGAAAAACAATAAACTGCCTAGCAGGATGCGGGCAAGTAGTGGTGCCAATGCGTATGGCACGAAGAGGATGAAACTATGCAACTTTCACAGCAACAAACCTTTAACCAAGCACTTATCAAATTGTCAGTATTGTTATACCAAGTAGACGGTATGGTGACGTTATCTGAACAAGATTATCTCAATTCCATGGTTGAAGAACTAGATTGGCAGAGTCCAATCTGCCGGGAAGCTTTTTTAAACGATACGATTTACCAGACCAGACAAGCTATTGATACTGGCGATGAACTTGAGTTCATGCGCGCGTTAAAAGATGACCTATCTTTTAACGCGGAAAAAACCCTAGAGGTTGCCATGGCAATCACTGGCGTTGATGGAGAGCGAAGTGAAGCAGAAACAGAGCTGTTATCGGTACTTACCCACAAACTATTGGCCAAGGCATTGATAGCAGGCAGCAGTACGCTGTCTAATCAGCTTAACAACCAAGCGCCGCACTAGCTGCCTAGAGCTTGGGCAAACGCCTAGATCTTCGCTAGATGTTCGGCAACACAAGTTTCTAAACATAGCTAGCAAAGCGTGCGGTCAATAAATAGTGATCTCAATACTTGTCTTTGCTAGTACAGCGCATTCGCTAACAGTAATACCATGGCGTAGCCAACACTATAAGCAAGTAGTAATAGGCCAGAGTAACGTAAGAAGGTTGCAAACGTTAGCCCTTCCACCTTACTCATGGCCACAATACCCGCTGCAGATCCTATTACTAATAAAGAGCCTCCCACACCCACCGCATAAGTGAACGATAACCACTCGGGTGTCGTCATTGCGATATCAGCTTTTAATAACGCTGCGGTTAACGGTACGTTATCTATCATGGAAGACACTATCCCCATTAGGTAATTGGCTACACTCACAGGCAGTGAATCGTATAAATACATAAAGCCATTAAGGGCGTGAATATGTTCCAACATGCCTACAAGGAGCAGCACACCTAAGAAAAACAGCAGGGTATCGAATTCAATGTACCGAATGTAGTCGAGTATGGGGTCGTTGTCGTTATGTTTCCCGTAGAGCGTTGCCACCATAAACATGACTGCCATACCGGTTAAAAAGCTAAGAACCGGCGGAATGGAAAATATGACGTTGGCGGCCAATGTAAATAGTATGGTAGCAAGAAATATGGCGGCAATGATGTAATCCACCGATGCAATATCATTTCGCTGCTTTTTAATTCTTACTTCCCCAGTAATACCAATACTCAGTAATGCAGCTAGCAACATCACGGTGACAAACGATGGGCCAATCAGCATGAGAAGTTCGGTAATAGACACTTTGTGTTGCAGGAAAATCATCAAGGTTGTGACATCGCCGGTAATCAATGAGACCCCACCTGAATTGACAGCAAACACCACCAGAACGGAAAAACGGATAGTCTGTTTTAATGGCAAGCCCAAAGATAGCACTAACGCAATTGATACCAGAGTTGCCGTAATGTTATCGGCTAATGAGGAGAAGCAAAAACTGAAAATAGCAGTGAAAAACAGTAATGCTTTCAAACTAATTTTCTCGGGCATCACAATATTCATTACATTTTCAATTAAACCTTTCCGGTTTAAATACGCCACGAAGGTCATCGCTGCCACCAAAAACAACCACAATGTGGAAATTTCGGTAAGGTTACTCATTAACGCGTTGTTGATGTGCTCAGTCTGAGAAATAGAAGAGGAAAATATAAATAGTAGTAACCAAGAAATAGTCCCTAGCAAAAGGGTGGTCTTGGCTTTGTCTACATGAATGAGGTCTTCAAAGATAACGCACAGTAGTGCAAGAATGGCGATGACAATGAGTGCCACGTCTAACATGGTGTCAGTTCCTAACAGCAATTTTTATTCGCGCGGATTGTAAGAGCTAGGAAATGAAATAAACAGTGAGATGGGCATGAATGAACTATTTTATGCGATATTTTAACTATCAGGGTGATAACTTTTTGCTATCAGTGAAGAAAGTGCAAGGTTGATGATAGTTATAATGATGATGCCAACAAAATAGCGCTGCGTGTATCAGCTACTGAAGTATAAAAAAGCCTCGTTAAAAACGAGGCTTTAAAGGAATATTAGAAGCAGAAAGGAGTAAGCGGGTATTTACGCCTTCTAAGTAGGCCTTAACTTACACTAGCTTCTTCGCGCAGTTCAGCGTCTCGCATCTCTCCCTCCAACCGCTGACTTTCATCGGCGCGAGGTTTAGTAAATCTTGCTAATGCAAGATATAGCACTGGCGTTAGGTATAAGGTAAAGACCACCGCAATACCTAGTCCACCAAAGACAACCCAACCAATCGCATTTCGCGCTTCGGCACCTGCGCCTGTTGAAAGTATCAGAGGCAAGCCGCCTAATATAGTGGACACCAATGTCATCATGATTGGGCGAAGACGAACGCGACCCGCTTCTATAATGGCATCGTAAACGCTATAGCCTTTATCCCGTAACTGATCGGCAAACTCAATAAGTAAGATGGCATTTTTCGCCAATAGTCCTATTAGCATTACCAAGCCAATTTGCGAGTAAATGTTAATGCTTGTGCTGGTTAGGTACAGGGCATAAATAGCCGCAGCAATACCGAAGGGCACCGTTAACATTACCACAACGGCAGAATTCACACTTTCAAACTGCGCTGCCAACACTAGCAGTACAATAATAAATGCGAGTACGTAGGTTAGGGCGACTTGCTTAGACGTTTCTTCATAGGTTTGTGCTTCACCTAAGAATACTAATCCCATGCCATCGGGTAGCGTTTCGTTACCAAGTTCGCGAATGCTGTCTACTACATCACTTAACGCTAAGTCTTCCGGCAAATCCATCTCGATATTAATTGCACGGCGCTGCGCTTGGCGTTCAAGTTCAGCGGCCACACCTTCTTCAGTAATAAATGCGACACTGGATAATGGCACCAGGTTGCCAGTACTGCTTTTCACATACAGATTAGTAAGGTCTGAGGGGTTAATAGAATTTCTATTATTGGTTTGTAGCATGATGGGAATGGCTTGGTCACCCACGTTTAAATCAGCAATATCATCACCATTTACCGCAGCGCGAAGGGCGCTGGCAATATCAGGCAGTGGTACACCTAATTCCTCTGCACGACGTCTGTCAATATTAACTCGCATTTGAGGCTGAGTAGGGTCGTAGCTAATTTGCGGTCTACCCACTTCAGGTAACGCATTTTCTATCTCGATAGCAAACGCTAACGCCGCTTTATGAATATTTTCATAGGTATCACCAGTAAGTGCCAGTTCTAAACCACCACCTTGACCCCGTAAATTAAGGCTGTTTCCGCCAAAGGCATTGCCCGGCGCTCCTGGAATGGCTTGCAAGCCAGGGCGAATTTCACCCACGATATCTTGTAACGACTTGTCGCGATCATCCCAATGCTTAAGCGGAACCGTAATAAATACAATATTAGGATCCCATTGCCCCACCACCGTATAAATTGAGTCGATGGTGCCGTTTTCTACATAAGGGAATAGCATTTCTTCCATCTTCTCGGCCTGTCGGTCCATGAAGTTCAAGCCTGCACCATCAGGCCCGCGAGCAAATATACGAATTGTGCCTCTATCTTCACTTGGCATTAATTCATTATCGATATTCTTTGCCAGCAAGTACGCACCACCGCCAGCCAATAAGCTTACTATGCCTACCGCCCATGCGTATTTTAGCGCAAACACCAGTGACTTTTGATACAAACGTAAACAGGCGTGACCGAAGCGGCCAAAGGTGGCATCGAAAAAGCCCGACTTCGTAGATTGCTTTTTCGAAAGCCTAGCGGTAAGCGCGGGTACTAACGATAAAGCAACAAACGAAGATATGATAACTGCCCCAGCTAGCACGCCGCCGAATTCTCTAAATAAGCGTCCTGCGGTAGATGGCAGGAATGCAATGGGTATAAACACCGAGGCTAATACTGCCGTGGTAGCAATAACCGCAAAGAATACTTCACGAGTACCAATAACCGCTGCTGCCCGAGGACCAAGCCCCATGGCTCTTCTGCGCTGAATGTTTTCAGATACCACAATGGCGTCATCAACAATCATGCCTGTGGCAAGTACCAACGCCAATAAGGTTAGAATGTTAACTGAAAAGCCCATGGCCCAAATAATACCTAGCGCGCCGGCCAGTGAGACAGGAATACTCAGGGCTGGCACAATAGTGGCTCGCCAAGAGCCAATAAACACGAGTAAAGTGAGAACAACTAACGCCACGGTAAGACTCAGCGATACCACCACTTCTTTTACCGAGTCTCGAATAAATTCAGCGTCGTCAGATGTCACTACAATCTTCATATCCGTAAAGCGTTTGTCTAAGTCTTTCACCATAGAAAGCACTTCATCTGAAATTTCAATGGTGTTTGAACTGGCTTGGCGGATAACGCCTAAACCAATAACCGGGCGGCCATCAAGGCGAACCATACTGCTGGAATCGGCAGGACCAAAATACACACTGGCTACGTCGCCGATTCGTATATCACCTGAAACAACAATATTACCTACATCTTCAGCACTAACTGATGTAGCGTCGGCGCGCACAATTAAGGCTTGGTCGGAAGATTGAATACTCCCTGCGGGCACATCAAAAGGGGCTAGCGCTAGTGCGCTGGCAATTTCAGCCATCGATAACCCAAAGCTGGTTAAACGAAGTGGGTCAACGGATACCCTAAGTACACGTTCTCTGTCGCCACTCATACTGACATCGGCCACCCCAGGAATGCTCAAAAAAAGCGGAGCCACATCGGTGTCAACACGCTCAGTTAAGGTTTCCATGTCTAAGGTGTCGCTTGAAATCGCAAGGCTTACCACCGCTTGCGCATCACTGTCTGCGCGAATAATCGCAAGCTCTTCGACATCATCCGGTAGCTGTCGCTGAACGCGGCTCACCGACTCTCGGGTTTCGTTAGCGGCATCTTCTAAGTTAACGCCAGCGCGAAACTCTACCCTTATACGTGCTGAATTTTCTTCGCTTTGTGCGGAAATATTTTTTACGCCGCTAACACGAGCTACCGCGCCTTCTAGGCGACTGGTAACCTCTGCATCTACGGTTTCCGGTGATGCACCAGGGTAAGTGGCGGTAACCGTAATTCTTGGCGTATCTACATCGGGAAGTTCTCGAACTTCTAGTGCACTTAGTGCCGATAAACCAGCAATTGCAATAAGTAAGTTAAGAACAACAATGAGTACCGGTCGTCGAATTGATAAAGAGGGAAGGTCATTGGTTACCGGCGCGTTACTCATTGGCGGGGCCCCCAACCAATTCCGTCGTAATCGCTTGTCCATTTCGAAGGCGTTGTACACCTTCAGCAATTAACGTGTCGCCTTCGCTAATGGCGCCAGACACTAAAATCGCGCCACGCAAACGTTGATGAACATTCACATCAACCCGTTTCGCTTTTCCAGATTCTGCAAGCCAAATGTATGCGCCAGTGGCACCCCATAGTAATGCGGCTTCTGGAATGGCTGCATAACGGTCGCCTTTAATGCTTAAATTCACCCGAAAGCTCATGCCAGGGCGAAATTTGTCTGCTGAGTTGTCTAACAGTGCGCGGGCTCGCAAGGTACGATCTGCTTCGTTAATGCGCGAGTCAATTTGTGCAATCTCGGCTTTAATGGACACTTCACGGTCACTCCAAGGTTCCAATGTCACATCGGGCGCGTTCATCAGCACAGGTAATGCCGCTTCTGGGGCTTTGAAATTAATGTAAAGCTTGCTTCTGTGGTCAAGCGTAGTGATTAACGTTTGCTCGTTAATTCGGTCGCCTACTTCAATGTCAGTAATGCCGACAACGCCGTCAAAAGGTGCTTTTATAAAACGGTCATCTAAGTCGACAATAGCCTCTTCCAAAGCCACTTCGGCTAAGTCACGCTGAGTGCGGGCAAGGTCAAGTTCACTGATAGGCACTGCGCCTTGGGCATGGCTGGTGATAAGTCTATCAAGCGTACGCTGTGCATCCTTTAATGTTAGCTCAGCACGCTTAACGGCATTCTTCTGGCGACGATTATCTAGCTTTATTAATACTTTCCCAGCTTCAACAAGTTGGCCAGGAACAAAATTGACTTCGATGACTTCATCGGCAACGGCGGGGTAAAGTGCAATGGAGCGAAGCGCCTCGGCACTACCCACAGCCTCCACTTTTCGGGTTTCATACATAAAAGAGACAGGCTCAGTCACGACTAACTTAGCCTGTTTGTCACCCATAAATTGGCTGTAAGCCGGTACACTTGTGAGTGCCAATACTACACAGCACGCCGATACCCTCGCGTATCGGGAGATCATATTTGTCATTTTTTTTCCGAAATCTTTTAGTTTTATATTTTTTCTAATAACGATAATTAGTGGCTGTTTTCGCGTTCTTTTTTTGCCACTTAACCCAAGCAAAATTCTAGTGTTATAGCACCATAGGCAGCTTAGCTAAGCAATTGCAGTTCAGCGTATTCCCTGTACAGGGTATCGCTTTTCATTAATTGTGCATGCGTTCCGATACTGACAATTTTGCCTTTATCCATTACCACAATGCGATCTGCATGCTGAACGGTGGCAAGGCGATGTGCGATAACAATACTGGTCTTGCCTTCCATTAAACGATTCATTGCCTGTTGAACCATACGTTCACTCATGGCATCTAGCGCACTTGTTGCTTCATCTAAAAGTAAGATAGGGCGATTTGCTAATATTGCACGGGCTATGGCGACACGCTGTTTCTGCCCGCCAGAAAGCTTGATGCCACGCTCACCTAACTGAGTGTGATAGCGGTTTTCTAGGTTATCGATAAATTCATGAGCAAAGGCTTTTTTGGCTGCACTCATTACTTCATCGTCACTTGCCTTGGGGCTACCGTAGCGAATGTTTTCCATTACGCTACTGGCGAATACCACAGGCTCTTGGGTAACAATGGCGATATGCTGGCGCAAGCAGCTTAGCGGCATGCCTATAATGGGCGTGTCATCGAACGTAATTTCACCGTTAGTGGGGTCGTAAAAACGCATAAGTAATTGGAATAGCGATGACTTTCCAGCGCCACTCGCCCCTACCAACGCAAGTTTCTCACCGGCTTTAATATTTAAGTTTAGATTGTCAAATAATGGCTTAGTACCAGGGTAGCCAAAGCTCATATCTTTAAACGCAATAGCAGGCGCTACCTGAGGTACTTGCGATGAAGCGGAGTGTTCAGACAGCGAGGTCACTTCTGATGTTGCATTCAGTAGCTGATAAAGGCGTTCACTTGCACCTACGCCTCGTTGTACTTCACCAATCACTTCACTCACAGTAGCGATACTGCCACCTGCCATCACCGCATAAAATAGAAAGGCGGACAATTCCCCAACGGTCATTTTGCCTTCTAAAACTTGGCGTGCGCCTACCCACGCAATAAATATTATCGCTGTCATGCTTAAGCACATAATGCAGCCAATTAATAAAGACCGATAATGGATACGATGTTTAGCTGCATTCATCGCCGACTCTACTCGTGAAGAAAAGTGAGCGCGTTCTTTGTCTTCTGCGGTGTACGCTTGAACCGTCATAATTTCATGCAGGCTTTCATCAATGTGAGAGCCTAAATCTGCCACCTTATCTTGGCTGATTTTAGCGAACTTGCGTACTTGTGGTGCTAAAACTTTTATGGGTACTAGTACAGCAGGTACAGCGATGATGACGCAAAAAGTAAGTAGGGGACTAGATATACCCATCAACACTAACGCGCCAATAAATGTTACTACCGAGCGAAGTGTCATAGAGAGGCTCATACCTACCACGGTTTGAATTACCGTAGTGTCGCTAGTGAAGCGAGAAATAACCTCACCGGTTCTAAGCTCTGCGAAAAATGAAGGAGGAAGTGAGAGCAAATGAGAGTAAACCTGATTTCTAATATCGGCACTGACTCTCTCGCCCAACCATGTCATCAAGTAAAAGCGGGCATAGGTCGCAATGCACGCAATCAGCGTTATTGCCAATACAATAACCGTGGCTTGGTTTAAGGTTTCAGAAGCGCTTTCTACAAAGCCGCTATCGATAGCGTATTTAATGCCTTGTCCTAACATTAACCATGCTATAGCGGCAGTAAACAAGGCGGCAATGGCCCCAGCGACACGTTTTTTGTATTGGCTTAAGTGTGAACCTATCCACTGCAGTACTTGTTTTGTTGACACTTCATTTAACGGTGTTGCCAAAATAACCTCTTTTAAATTTTCAACAGGATAAAGCGATGCTACGGAAAACCGTATCTAATTTGCGCTATTGATGCGTTCGAACAGAAGCCGAGAACGATTAATTGTTATGACTATACGCTGAATTAGGAAAAGTTGATTTATTCATGCGACTACAGTTGCAGTAAATCAGGTGGGTGGAACCTGGCTTGCCCTGACTTGGGCCTGACTTACGCGGGCCGGGTTAAAAATTTGTAAGAGAAGCCGGAAGTCGCAAAGAAATAGCTAAAAAAGAAAAGATTTTAGAAAAGAAAAAACAAGAGTAGAAAACGGCTGGGTTCAAAGTAAAAACAAAAGTCTGAGGTTCCATTTATAATTTGGAACCCCGACGTACCTATATGTAATCAAGCACTTTGAAGTGCAAAGCTTAAAAGCTTAAAAGCTTAAAAGCTTTTAGCGCTTAGCTTAGCAGCTTCAAGCGCTCAGCTTTGGCTAGCAATGAGGGCTTGCTCGATGTCAGCTATAATATCGTCAATATGTTCAATACCTACCGAAATACGAACCATATCTTCACTAACGCCGGCCGATGCAAGCTCATCAGCATTTAATTGACGGTGTGTAGTGCTAGCAGGGTGACAGGCTAAAGACTTTGCATCACCAATATTAACTAAGCGTAGAATTAGCTGTAGGGCGTCGATAAACTTAGCGCCTGCTGGCAATCCACCTTGAATCCCAAAGCTAATAATACCGGCCGCTTTACCGCCACAAATGCGTTGGCAGGTGTCGAAGTGCTCACTATCAGGCAGAGCCGCATAGTTAACCCAATTCACTGAAGGGTGCTTTTCAAGAAGCGCAGCCACTTTTTCTGCGTTTTCGCAGTGGCGCTCCATCCGTAACGATAAGGTTTCTAAACCTTGCATAATATTAAACGCACTTTGTGCTGAAAGTGCAGCCCCTGTATTACGCAGAGGCACTACGCGGCAACGGCCAATATAAGCAGCTGGGCCAAGTGCTTCTGTGTAAGTAACGCCATGGTAGCTAGGATCGGGTGTAGTCAGCATACTGAATCGTTCTGGCTGGGCAGCCCAGTCAAAGTTACCTGAATCAACAATAATGCCGCCCACGGTAGTGCCGTGACCGCCAATATATTTGGTTAGGGAGTGAATGGCTATATCTGCACCGTGATCGAACACCTTGCAAAGAATAGGGGTGGCAACGGTGTTATCAACAATTAACGGCACGCCTGCGGCATGTGCAATATCGGCCCAACGTTTAATATCAACAACGTTTCCTGCAGGGTTACCAATAGACTCGCAAAATACCGCTTTGGTATTTTCATCAATAGCAGCAGCAAGGCCGTCGAAGTCATTTGCTTGTACGAAGGTAGTTTGAATACCTTGGCGAGGAAAAGTATGGGCAAAAAGGTTGTAGGTGCCGCCGTATAACTGTCCAACACTTACAATATTGCTACCGACTTCTGCGATAGCTTCTATGGCGTAGCGAATAGCGGCCATGCCAGAGGCTACCGCTAATGCCCCAACACCACCTTCTAATTCAGTTAAACGTTGCTCTAACACAGCATTGGTGGGGTTCATTATGCGGCTGTAGATATAACCTGGCACTTTAAGGTCGAACAAATCAGCACCATGTTGCGTATTATCAAACGTAAACGATGTGGTTTGATAAATAGGAGTAGTTGCTGCTTTTGTAGTTTCTTCGCTAGTATAGCCTGCGTGTAATGCAATGGTTTCTGGTTTCATTGAACATACCTTAAAAGTTAATTCATATTTTGTGCGTTTAGATGTTTAGATGGTTAGACGTCTATAAAGCTTTTGATCAAGGTAATCCAAAAATCTTTACTTGTGAAGTATTAAAAATTTATTTGTTAATTAAATGTAGGAGAGTGTTTTGGAAAAGCCAGTGCATCAGCCCAGACAACAAGTAACACAGCAAGGTAGTAAATCTATTCTCTACTACGTGCACGACCCCATGTGCAGTTGGTGCTGGGCGTTTGTACCAGTATGGAACACCATAAAACAAAACCTGCCAGATCACATAGAGGTGCGATATGTATTAGGCGGGCTAGCGCCCGATTCTAACGAACCCATGCCAAGTGCTATGCAAGCTGCCATCAGCGGATATTGGAAAACCATTATGCAGCGGGTGCCGGGTACCACATTCAACTTTGATTTTTGGGAAAAATGCGAGCCACGACGCTCAACTTATCCGTCATGCCGTGCGGTAATTGCTGCAAGAAATCAAGATGCCAGTAAAGAAGAATCGATGATAAATGCTATTCAACAAGGGTACTATCTTCGCGCCATGAATCCGTCCAATGACAGTACGTTGATTGAACTGGCCAGCGAGTTAGGATTAAACCCAGAGCAATTCGAAGAAGACTTAAACAGCGCAGAAACTCAACGAACATTAATAGAAGAAATAAACATGGGGCAAGCTATTGGCGCCCAGGGCTTTCCCAGCTTAATTTTAAAAAATGAATCAGGTTATCGATTTATTGCCCTTGATTATAACGATGCGAATGTAACGTTGGCTCAGTTAGGTTTATAAACTACAGCTATAAAACTCTCATATGACATGGGTCAACTTGGGCCCATGTCGCAAAACTGTTTACGCATTTTTAGCGGCTTCTAATTAAACATTATTCACTAACATTCCCTTTTTTCGTCGCACTAGACATTACAGAACGCCCGTTTTACTCTCATTATTCTTCCTGTTTCTATTCAAGCCTTAAATGATAATAAATAAGAGAAAATTCATGATCAAAAGAATCAAATTCAACACCTTGTTCGTTGGCATGCTATTCATGTTTAGCCAAACCAGTATGGCTAATACTGCCACCGAGCAGAAAATTACAAAGCATATTAATGATAACCTCACCCAATCCCAAGCGCTGTTAGAAAAAACGGTGAATATCAATAGTGGCACCATGAATTTCGACGGAGTCAAAAAAGTAGGGGCTATTTATCAAGCCGAGTTCGATGCAATGGGGTTTGATACCCAGTGGGTTGATGGAAGTGAATTTAATCGGGCTGGGCACTTAGTGGCCAGCTATGGCAATTCGGGGCCAAAGATTCTGATGATAGGCCATTTAGATACAGTATTTGCTAAAGATGATGCATTTCAGCACTACAGTGTCGTTGATGACACCCATATTGCAGGGCCTGGCATCACCGATATGAAAGGCGGCGATGTGATTATTATTGCGGCACTGCAAGCGCTGAAAGCCTTAGATTTACTTGATAAAATCAGTATTAAAGTAGTGATGACAGGCGATGAAGAAAGTAGTGGCCGCCCACTTTCACTATCTAAGAAAGCTTTAGTTGATGCAGCAATATGGGCAGATATCGCGCTAGGGTTTGAAGATGCCGATGGCGATATTAAAACGGCGGTGGTTGCACGTCGCGGCTCAATAGGGTGGCAGTTAGATGTTGCAGGCAAGCCTGCGCATTCATCACAAATATTCACCGACAATGTGGGCTATGGTGCAATATTTGAAACGGCTCGTATTTTAAATAGTTTTCGCGAACAGTTAGCGGGCGTTGGTAATATTACCTTTAACCCTGGGTTAATAGCGGGTGGTACTGAAGTTGAAGTACAACCCGAGAATTCTATCGTACAAGGCTTTGGTAAAACCAATGTGGTGGCAAAAGAAGTTACCGTGAAAGGCGGCATTCGCACATTAACCGCCGACGAGTTGGCAAAAGCTAAAAAGGTTATGCAGGAAGTGGCTTCGAACAACCTAGCGCATACCTCTGCGACATTAACCTTTGCCGATGGTTATCCGCCAATGGCACCTACCGACCAAAACTATGCACTGTTAAAGATGTATAGCGATGTGAGTGAATCTTTAGGTTATGGCCCTGTAGCGCCGGTTAACCCAAGAAACGCAGGTGCCGCTGATATTTCATTTGCAGCAGATCATGTAGACATGGCAATTGATGGCCTAGGCTTGATGGGCGATGGCGGACATACAAAGGATGAAGTGGCCGACATGTCCACCTTTGCGCAAAACATGCATAAAGCGGCTATTTTACTCTATCGTTTAGGGGAAGCTAAGGCCTTATAAGCAAGCGAAATTTTTACTCCTTCCACACTAATAGCCAATAAATAATAAATAGGGATGCATAATCCCTATTTAACCCGCATTTATACTTGCATTCACAGCCCATATCCGTATAATTCGGCGGCCTTCTCTTAGGCGCTCAATTTATAAGCGTCTAAAGAAGGATTAAGTTAACGGTAACGCTACAACGAGTTTGAGGCATTTATGGTTACTATTCGTTTACAGCGTGGTGGCGCGAAAAAGCGTCCATTTTATCAACTAGTGGTGGCTGATAGCCGTCGTGCAAGAAACGGTCGTTTTATTGAAAACGTTGGTTTCTTCAACCCAACAGCACAAGGTCAAGCAGAGCGTTTACGCGTTGACCTAGAACGTGTTGATTACTGGGTTGGTGTTGGCGCGAGCTTATCTGAGCGCGTAACTAGCTTGGTAAAAGAAGCTAAAAAATCTGCAGCGTAAGTTGCAATTAACTGGTGAGTATAGATGAGTTTAGCGTCTGACATTGTGGTTGTTGGCAAAATCGGTGCACCTTACGGTGTAAAAGGTTGGGTCAAAATCAACAGCTATACACAAACACCAGAAGGTATTTTTGAGTACTTGCCTTGGTTTCTTGGCGAAGAAAACGAATACCAAATTGACCAATGGCGAACGCATGGTAAAGGCCTGGTAGCAAAGATTGTTGGTGTGGATAACCGAGATGATGCAGAACGCATTAAAAACTTGGATATAAACATTAGCGCTTCGCAACTTCCCGATTTAGGGGACGATGGCATTTATTGGCGCGAGCTCACTGGCATGAAAGTGGTAACTACGCAAGGTTACGACTTAGGTGTGGTGAAAGAAGTATTTAATACAGGTGCCAATGACGTGGTTCACGTTAAAGCTAATGTAGGCGATGCTTTTGGTCAAAAAGAAAGATTAATACCTTTTGTGTTCGACGACGTTGTACAAGAGGTTGATCGGGAAGCGAAGGTCATTAAAGTTGACTGGGACCCGGGGTTTTAAGTGACACCGGAAAAATGGTTCGGGGTGGTTAGCCTGTTTCCAGATATGTTCGCGCCATTTACCCAACAGGGTGTAATCGGCAGGGCTGTTAAGTCTGGAAAATTATCGGTTGATACCTTTAACCCCCGCGACTTTACCCATGACCGCCATCGCACAGTTGACGATCGCCCCTATGGTGGCGGACCCGGCATGCTGATGATGGTTAAACCGCTTACCGACGCAATACAAGCTGCCAAGAAAGTTGGTGGCGAAAACAGTAGCGTGATCTACTTATCACCCCAAGGGAAACCCCTTGACCAAGCAGGCGTTCAACGTCTTGCTGGAATTGACCGTACGATTTTAATCTGTGGTCGATATGAAGGAATTGATGAGCGCGTAATCGAAAGCCATGTAGATGAAGAAGTCTCCATTGGTGATTACGTTCTAAGTGGCGGTGAACTGCCGGCAATGGTCTTAATGGACGCAGTTGCTAGATTAGTTCCCGGCGTGTTGGGGCATAAAGCTTCAGCAGTTGAAGATTCCTTTACCGATGGTCTTCTGGATTGTCCGCATTATACGCGGCCAGAAGTACTAGATGGTCAATCGGTGCCTGAAGTGTTGTTAAGTGGTGATCATGAAAAAATTAGGCAGTGGCGATTAATGCAGTCTTTGGGTAGAACCTTACTGCGTCGCCCTGATTTGTTAAATCACCTAGCTCTGACTGAGGAGCAGCAGCGGTTATTGGAAATATTCCAAACGCAGTTGCAGCGAGATGACAGTTAACTAGGACGAGAGGATATGATGAGCAAAGTCAGTCAAGATATCATCAAGAAAATTGAGCAAGCACAGCTTAAATCTGATGTTCCAGGGTTCGGCCCGGGTGACACAGTAGTTGTTAAAGTTCGCGTTACCGAAGGTGACAAAGAGCGTCTTCAGGCTTATGAAGGTGTTGTTATCGCTAAGCGTAACCGTGGTCTGCACTCGTCTTTTACCGTACGTAAGATTTCTAGCGGCGAAGGCGTTGAGCGTGTGTTCCAAACACACAGCCCGGCTATCTCTTCAATTGAAGTTAAACGCCGCGGTGCGGTTCGTCGTGCTAAGCTTTACTATCTTCGTGAACGTTCAGGTAAATCTGCACGTATCAAAGAAAAGCTTAACTAAGATTACTAATCCTTGCGTTATTGTTAACTTCGAAAGAGCCCGCTTATTAGCGGGCTTTTTTGTGCCTGTAATAAAAGCGGGGAGAAATGCGGTGTAGGTGCCGATGACTCGCCGTAAACCCATCCATGGGGGCTCTGCCAGCGCATCCATGCGCAGGAAGGTCATCAGCACCTACACCGTATCGCTCCGGTCGCACTTTATAGCCATATTAGGTGAGTTGAATAATAGTGCCGATGACAAGCCGTAAACCCATCTATGGGGGCTCTGCCAGCGCATCCTGCGCTGGAAGGTCAGAGAGCCCAACACCGCATCCCTCCGGTCGCACTTTATAGCCATGTTAGGTGAGTTGAAGAATAGTGCCGATGACAAGCCGTAAACCCATCTATGGGGGCTCTGCCAGCGCATCCATGCGCAGGAAGGTCATTGGCACCTTCACCGACACCCACACCCCATATCTTGACGATAGCACAATTGCTCAATGCACCTTTGCGAGATAATATGTTGAAAATAGTTAATTAAAACAATGAGTGGCCATATGCTATCGCGTTTTTTCTGGGTATTAATAGTGTTAGCTTTCAGTGCTGTGTCTAGTGCCATGCCTAGTGCCGTGTCTAGTGTCATGCCTAGTACCATGCCTAGTACGATGCCTAGTGCAGACACTGAATTCACAATACCTAGAAGTACTGTTGTCGAGCTTCAAGACCATAAATCTCACCGAACTTACCCCATTTTTATCAAGTTGCCAAAAAGCTACCGAGCGAACCCTAAAGCATCTTACCCAGTGATTTATTTGTTGGACGGTTCTTATGCATTTCAGGTCGTGTCAGGGGTAACACGGTTTCCCATGAACAGTAGTGTAATGGAGCAGGCTATTATAGTGGCCATATCCTACTCGAAAGGGTCTAAGGGCGCCGCAAGTCGTGTTCGCGACTATACCCCTTACCATGCTGAAGACTGGAAGCTGGAAACGGGCAAAGCAGCGCATCATGCTGACTTTATCAATGACACAGTATTCACCTATATTTCAAATAACTATCGCGTGGAGGGGATGCCTAGAACGTTAGTTGGAAATTCCTTAGGCGGGCTATTTAGTGCCTATGTGCTTTTTACTCGCCCAAATATGTTTAGTAGTTACATTATTGGTAGCCCATCGGTGTGGTTTTGCGACAATGCCATTTTGTCTGAAGCAGTCGTACCCGCCAAAACACCTGTAAATGTTTATCTAGCCGTGGGGGCGTTAGAGCGCCCTGAATATGGTGAAAGGCAAGATATGGTTGAAGGTGCACAAAAGCTGGCTCAAAAAATAATGCAGCAGAGTGAGCAGCAGATAAATCTCAAGTTCAAACTGATTGATGAGGCCACCCACGCTACGACATTTCCCACCACCGCTATTCAGGGGTTAGATTGGCTCTACGGAAGTCGTCAGAAAAAGTAAGACAGCTATTGTCGCCTAACCGTTATTCATTCTTGTTAATCTCAGGCTTGCTAACTGAATCGTTAATCCAGCGTTTTAGCGGTACAAGCCATTCATCGATTGGGCGATAAAACGCGCCATGTTCTTTACCGGTTGAAATGGCTATCTCTTTAAATTCTCTAAGCATAGGGCTGCGTGCTTCTAACAGGTTGCACGAGCCAACATCGTCAGAAGTTTCATAAATTGAAAGCACGCGGCCGTATAACTGAATATCGCGCTTTCGATTAATTAACCCTGCACAGCCCGCTAAAATCACAACATTGACCTTAGCGTTTTTTAACTCGTTTGCTGCCAATATAGTAATAGCGCCGCCGCGGGAAAAGCCGGTAAGGGTAATGTTTTCTGGGGGAACACCTAAAGTGATAAGTTGTTGAACTTCTCCGGCAAGGCGTTTCGCATAGTCGATTGGGCTTACGCCCTTTGGTCTGTGGTGTGCTATTAAAGTATAGCTATCGTCATCAAGTGCTTTTTGAATACTCGGGAAATCATATACACCCCACCGAGGGTGAATGGGTGTTGGGTCATCACCCTCTACAATGAAACCATGGGAATAGAAAACGTAGTGTTCGGCAGTGTTTATGTTATTGGGGAAAGCATAGTCGCGTTGCGCGGCGCAGGCGGTAACACCGGTAACAATTGATAATAAAATGAGTATAAATTTCATGTAAAAGATAGGTTTGCATGTTTGAAACAATAATACTGACACGAAATTTGTAAATTAACGATCTGTACTCGACTATTTTCAGAATAAAACCTATGACAAATACGCAAATGAGACAGGGATGACAGCGGATTACTTTCTATTTTTAGGTTTATTTGGTGTGGCGTTCTTTGCGGTATCGGGCGCACTAATGGGGCATGAAAAAAGTATCAATGGTTTTGGCGTGGTTGTAGTGGCAAGTGTGACTGCCTTAGGCGGGGGAACCATTAGAGACTTATTGCTTACCCAACCTATTTTTTGGGTGGAAACGCCTTCTTATTTATATTCTGCCTATGGCGCAGTCATACTCACCGTTTTATCCATCCGCTATTTACCGCCACTATCTAACTATTACTTTATTTTGATGGATGCAGCAGGGCTAGCCATCTTTAACATCATGGGCATGGAAAAAGCGCTGATAGAAGGCACTGGTATGATAGTGGCACTAACCATGGGCATGACCACAGGCATATTTGGCGGTCTACTAAGGGATGTCATTTGTCGAGAGGTTCCATTGGTTATGCGTGGCGACCTATATGCTACAGCGTGTCTTTCTGGAGGTTTGGCGTATGCCGCCTTGTTTACGTTAGATGCGCCCTATGCATGGTGTATTTTAGGTTCACTACTAACAACCGTGTTTATTCGTCTAGGTTCCCTACATTGGGGCTGGAAACCTAACATATTTAAGAAGGGCTACACGCCGAAAAGCTAATACTCACCTTTGGTTGAAAAGTGAACTAAACAGGTGTGAACTTGACCGATCGTCATATGAAAAGCGTTTTTCTTTAACTTAAAGCAAAGTATTATACGTTAATGCTTGCTTGCCTATTCGTTTGTTGTTAAAAAGTCAATGACGTTAAAGAAAATTAGAAAATGCCTGTTGTACATTTAAGTTTACACGCGAAAATATAACTCTTTTGACGTTTCATTTTTTCCGTTTTTTAGTAGTTAAGAGAGCCCCATGATCAAGGACACTGTAAATAATATCCACGTAAGTGCAGAAGATGTACTTATTACGCCAGAAACATTAAGTGCTGAGTTGCCTGCCTCAGAAAAAGCACTTGCTGCCATTTCAGATTCTCGCAAAATTGTTTCTGATATCATTCACCGCCGTGACCATCGTTTGTTGGTAGTATGTGGGCCATGTTCTATTCACGATGTGGAAGCAGCTAAAGAATACGCGCTTAAGTTAAAAGAACTGCATGAATCATGCAAAGATACTTTATTCATAGTGATGCGTGTTTACTTTGAAAAGCCACGCACCACAACGGGTTGGAAAGGATTAATTAACGATCCTCATATTAACGACACATTCGATATTGAAGCTGGCCTGCGTAAAGCCCGTGAATTATTGATTTGGTTGGCCGAACTCGAACTTCCGGTAGCGACTGAAGCGCTAGATCCAATTAGTCCTCAGTACTTAGCAGAGTTATTCAGCTGGTCTGCAATTGGTGCTCGTACTTCTGAATCACAAACTCACCGTGAAATGGCCAGTGGTCTTTCAATGCCTGTAGGTTTTAAAAATGGTACTGATGGCAGCTTAGATATAGCCCTAAATGCGCTTAAGTCAGCAGCATCAGGTCATCGCTTCATGGGTATTAATAAGCAAGGTCAAGTAAGTGTTATCGCGACAAGTGGTAACCCAGATGGCCATATTATTTTACGTGGCGGCAAACAACCTAACTACGATTCGGTGTGTGTATCTGAGTGTGAAGTTGAAATGCAAGAAGCAGGGCTAACAGCAGGCTTAGTGGTCGATTGTAGCCATGCTAACTCCTCAAAAGATTACCGTCGTCAGCCATTGGTTGCACAAAATGTAGTAAATCAAATACTAGAAGGTAATCAGTCTATTATTGGCGTGATGTTAGAAAGCCACTTAAAAGCCGGTAACCAAAAGTCTGATGGCAAAAAACTAAGCGAAATGGAATACGGTGTGTCTATAACCGACGGTTGTATTGACTGGGAAACAACAGAATCGCTTATTGCCCAAACCAGAGATAAATTAATAACTGTGCTACCATTACGTCAAAATAAGCGCACCGATGTTGCCTAACGGGTAAGGTAGCCAGTGCCATTTGATTTGAGGGACATACTAAATGGCCGATTTTTCGCAGCAATTAGATACGCTGCGTGAAGGAATAGACGAGCTGGATACCCAGCTCGTTGAACTTCTCGCTAAACGTAATGCACTCACTACAAAAGTGGGTCAGGTAAAAGCCGAAGCTGGCATGCCTGTATATGTACCTTCCAGAGAAAAAGAACTCATTGCTTCACGACGAGCGCAGGCCGAAGCCGTAGGCGTTTCTCCTGATCTTACAGAAGATTTACTTCGTCGCATCATGCGCGAGTCATATCATACGCAAAATAATCGATACCTAGGGGTTAATGCTGACGCTGGTACCATTGTGGTAATTGGTGGAGCAGGTGCACTGGGTAAAATATTCGTAAGCTTGTTCGAGCGAAGCGGTTACTCTGTTTCTGTAGTAGAGAGAGAAGACTGGGAAAGTGGCCACGCAGCGGCCGTGCTTTCAACCGCGGCATTAGCTGTGGTAGCGGTGCCTATTAACCTTACTGAACAGGTGATAGGTCAGCTCTCTATGTTACCCGAAAGCTGTATTCTCGCTGATATCACGAGTATTAAGGTTAAGCCGATTGAAGCCATGATGGCAGTGCACAAGGGGCCCGTCGTTGGCTTGCACCCTATGTTTGGTCCTGATGCACCAGGTATGATCAAGCAAGTTGTGGTGGTGTGTGAGGGGCGTAATGAGAGCGCTTATGGCTGGCTTATTGATCAAATGCGAATTTGGGGGGCAACTATTCACAACAGTACCGCCGAAGAGCACGATAAATCTATGGCTTATATTCAGGTAATGCGCCACTTCAACACCTTCGTGTATGGTGAGCATTTGCGTGGAGAAGATCCAGATCTTGAATCCCTCACCATGTTTAGCTCGCCTATCTATCGGTTAGAGTTAGCTATGGTTGGGCGATTGTTCGCACAAGCCCCCGAGTTGTATGCCGATATTATTTTCAATAACCCCGAAAACTTTGCCTTGCTCCGACGTTTCTATGACCGTTTCGGTCTAGCCTTAAACGTGTTGGAAAAGGGTGATAAAAAAGCGTTCATTAAACAGTTTCTCACCATAGGGAACTGGTTTGGCAGCTATGCAAAAACATGCCTAGTCGATAGTAAACAACTGTTATTGAAAGCTGACGATGGCAAATTACTAAGAAAGCCTTGATTCGCGAAAACGTTTAAAAGTAGTTGATTAGAAGGTGGAGTCATTTTTAAAAGGGATATTTTGATTTAAGCGAGAACGTTACTGGTAAGCAAAAATCTAGACTATAGTTGAGAGGATGAATTGATATTTTTCTTCTATGTTTAGTCTTTAAATTTGTCGCGACACCTCCCAAAACGTTAACGGATTAGTCAATGTCTCTAAAATTCCGCCTTCTTTTATCGACAACTATGCTTACTATAGGGGTCATAATAATACTTGCGTTTGCTACTTATTGGACAGCAAACAACCTTTCGAAAAGCGCATTAGAACAAGCCGCAGAAGATAAGTTAGTGTTGCAGAATGTGCAGACTAAAGAAGCGTTTATAGATTACGTTGATTTCGTGAGCAAGCAGATAAGCAATTTTTCTGAATCATCGATTATCACCCAATCCACACCAAGATTTAAACAGGCTTTCAATCAATATAATGCGGAATTAGATGCTTATAGTAGTGGGCAAAGTGAGAAGTTAAGCAATTATTACTCTGTTGCTTTCGCAGATTTATATGAACAACGTAATAACCAGCCTTTACTCAACGTAGAAAATTTATATCAAAGTTTACCCTTAGTTACGAAGAAGCTACAGTACGACTTTATTGCAGGCTCAACCTATAACATTGGTGAAAAAGACACCTTAGTTAGTTTGAATAACGGTACGACATACGCTGACATTCATGAGCAGTACCATGAAGAAATTCGCAGTTTTTTACAAACCTTCAACTATTACGATATTTTTATTGTCGATCCAGATTCTGGCAATATCGTGTACAGCGTGTTTAAAGAGCTCGACTTTGCTACAAGCCTCAAGTCAGGGCCTTACGCTGATACGGGTATTGGCGAAGCGTTCAGCTTGGCTATGCAAAGTCCTGCCTCCGATGAAGTCGTCATTAGTGAGTTAACCAGTTATTTGCCTTCTTATAACGCAATGGCGGGTTTCTTTGGCTCCCAAATTGTAGATACTAACGGCAATCTATTAGGCATACTCATTTTTCAAATTCCGTTGGATGTTGTTAGCAATATTCTTACCCATGACTCTGATTGGAAGGCGAGAGGATTTGGCGATTCAGGGGAAACTTATCTGGTTTCACCTGAATCTCTTTTAGTGACAGAAAGCCGTTTTTTTGTTGAAGACCCAGAGGGGTATAGTGATGCTATCAAACAACGCTACCCGTCTGTAGCGACCAATGCTCAAAGGGCAGGGACAAGTGTTGGCATTCAAAAAGTTGAGTCCCCCTCAGTGAAAAAGGCATTTGAATCTAAAACTGGCTTTACCACTGTTGAAGACTATCGTGGTGTTGAAGTGTATTCCTATTATAGCCCTATAAAATTAGGTAGTTATACCTACGCACTGTTAGCTGAAATTGATGTGGAAGAAGCCCTCTTACCGTTAACCAAGCTCCAACGCACCCTACTACTTACGGTTTTAGGCATAGCGTGTGTGTTAATTGTCGTTTCAATAGCCGTTGCCCTTCGACTTGCAAATGTGTTGGTTTCTCCCCTTACGAAATTAAAATCTGCATGTGATGATTTAGCTAATGGTTCTGGTGACCTGACTATTAGACTAGAAGCATCGCCAATTGCTGAAATTAACGATGTTATCTCTCCTTTCAATGCGTTCATTGACCAGATACATGCATTGGTGAAACAGTTTAAGGCTGATGCGAGAGTACTCACACAAACCACGGTGGAATTTACTGAGACGGTTAGTGAAAGTCTGACTGCTGTCCATTCCCAAAGAGAGCAAAGTAGTAGTGTTGCATCCTCTGTAGAGGAGCTTTCGGTATCGGTTTCAGACGTTGCTAGAACTACAGTGGGTACACGCGACCAAGGTGAGATGGCCATGAGTGGGCTTAAAGAAAATATAGAACGTGCTGATTTAGCCTCTAACAATGTTCAGCTAATGGTAGATTTGCTTTCACGCTCTAGTGAAGTTATTAACGCACTCAATACTGAAGTTGGCAGCATCAATGACTTATTAGGCGATATTACTTCTATAGCCGATCAAACTAACTTACTTGCTCTAAATGCTGCGATAGAGGCGGCGAGAGCTGGCGAAGCTGGGCGGGGCTTTTCCGTAGTGGCCGACGAGGTGAGAGCGCTAGCTACTCGCTCGCAATCAAGTACTGACAAAATCGGCGGCATTGTAAACAGTATGATTAAGTCGTCTGAACTCTCAGTGCTTGAAATGGAAAAAGCTAAAACAACGGCGGATGGTGGAATACATTTGTTTGATTTACTTGCCACTGCAATGAAGGAGCTTATGCAGGTGATTGAACAAGTGCAAGGCATGGCAGATACGGTAGCCGCAGCAACACAAGAGCAAGCGACCGTGACCGAAAGTGTGAATCAAAATATTCTCGAAATTTCTACTATGTCTGAGAAGATAGAGCACGAAGTCGATTTTATTTCAAAAAGGACGCAATTCTTGTCTGAAGTTGCTCAGGCAATGCAGTCTCAAGTCGATAGATATAAAGTGTAGCGATAACGAGTACAGGATAGAGAAAAAAGAGGCACGCACCATCAAACAAAAAAGTCATGAGGTGCGTGGTGTTAAGTTGAATACGAGTGCCGCGTTACTCCGCTAATGCACTTGCTGCCGCTACTTTTGTAGGGCTGATTTCTTCGCTAGGATAGCAGCCCAATATTTTAATATAGCGAGTGATGTTTCGAAGGGCTTCAATGGCATTTTGCACAGGTCCGTCTTCCACATTGCCTTTCACATCAATGTAAAACATTTCTTCCCAAGGGTTACCAGGAATAGGACGAGACTCTAACTTCGTCATATTAATATTGTTTTCACTTAGCACCAAAAGCGCTTCAACTAACGCGCCAGGCTTTTGAACCGTAGACATTACCAATGTAGTCTTAGCCGGAACTTGAAGTGGTACCACTACCGCTTTACGTGCAACCACAATGAAACGGCTATGGTTTTCTTTTTGGTTGGCCAAGTTACTCTTTATTGCAGTAAGGCCATAAAGGTTTCCACCAGCCTCACTGCCAATAGCTGCAATATCATCTCGCTGTAACTCACTCACGGTCAACATAGCCGATGACGTGCTGTCCATGGTTTTCACTTCAATGTTGCCAAGCTCAGCTAGGAAGTGGCTGCATTGTGTGAATACTTGTGGATGCGCGTACACGGTTTTTATTTTATCTACCGTCGTGTCAGCACCAACAAGCAAGGTATGACGAATAGGGTGAGTAAGTTCGCCAATAATGCTTAAGTGAGTATGTTGAAGTTGGTCATACACTTCATTAATACTGCCTGACGTTGTATTTTCAATAGGCAGCACAGCGTAGTCGGCTTCTGCGTTCTCTACTTTCTGAATAATTTCGCTAAAGCTCTGACAACCTATTTCAAGCAGTTCACCTGGGCGTCTAGAAAAGTACTTCTGGGTAGCAAGGTACGAATAAGAGCCCTTATCGCCCAAGAAAGCCACACGATTAAGAGGAAGCGTACTACCTGGATTGGCACGTTCAGCAAGCATTGCTTGTTGGTTTAACACTGAATCTTCAATGATGACGTGAAATATCTGGGTAACGTAGTGAGGGTCAAGACCTGCGTCCTTACCTTCTTTAATTAGGCGAACAAGCAGTTGCTCTTCACGTTTCTGATCCCGAACTGGAATATGGTGCTTAATTTTAGTTTCAGCGACTTCATTGGTAAGCACACGGCGCTCGGCCAACAAGGTTAGAAGTTCGCTATCTAAAGATGTTATGCGCTCTCTTACAGCATCTAAGGCGTTATCAGACATAGTTTTCCACTTATCGTATTAGCTAAAAAAAAACCTCCCTTGAGGGAGGTTTTTATGCATGTAGCTGCGCCTCCCTATTTAAAGAGCATAAACGCAAAAAAGATAGCTACTGCATGTATATTATTCTGTTTCATACGCCTGACTTTATGCGTACAGCCTTTCAGTGTCAACCTGTTTTTACATTGCTTCTAATATTTATAGGGGGGAGGGCTTGATAGATGTTGGTAGAAGGGGTAGGCGAATTGTGAGTTCAGCCTAAAGCAGCAAGTCACTGACATAGTATGAGCTTACTGCTTTAGGCAATATGGGGTGTTTCTTAATAACTTGCTGCCTTAGTTACCTAATAAGGCTGCAAGCATTTGTCGAACTTCTGTAGGTTCGAATGGCTTGTCACATAACGCGTTCACGCCGGTCTGTTGAATATTGGCCATATGAGCGCTGTCGGCTGCTTCAGACGTTACCATGATGATAGGAATATGCGTAGTTTCTGGGTTGAAACGGATAAACTCAGACAGCTCTCGGCCATCCATTTCAGGCATGTTGTAATCGGTAACCACTAAATCAAAGGCTTCATCTTTTATAAAGGTAAGTGCCATCGCGCCATTTTCAGCTTCTTTAATTCGCTGTAGTCCCATACCCTCAAGTACACGACGAATGTGATTACGCGCTAATTTACTGTCGTCAACAAGCAGTACCCTCACATCGTGTATATCGAATAGCTCGAGTTCAAGTTCGTCGTGATTAATTAAATCAAGGCTAGCATTAAGCGCGCGAGACAAATGAAGAGGCTCGAAAGGCTTAGGAAGAATGGCTGAAACACCGGCTTGTTTAAATTCTTCCAACTTGCTTATTCTGTTCTCACTTGAGACCAACATGAATGGAATAGATTTAAAAGCGTCACTTTCTTTAATGAACTTGATCAAATCTAATGCTGTGCCGTCTTCGAAATACATCGCGCTAACAATAAGGTCTGCACCGTGCGCTTTAACCGCCGAAATAGCTTCAGAAAGGGTACTAACAGGATCAATTTCCTTTACCTTTTCTTTCAACAATAGAGTAGTAATAATCTTCCTCTGCGTATCAGAGGGTTCAACTAATATGATATGTAAATCAGAAATTGACAGCTTTTCCATTCCGTTCTCTTTTTGGTATTTTCAAGGAAAGTAAGGGGGTAAATTAACCCCCAGCAATTTTAGCGCTAAAGCCCTTATCCTGCAGCAAAGCTTTTAACTTCTCGCGGTCATCCGTTTGAACTTCAATTTGTCCATCTTTAACCGCGCCACCGCAGCCACACTTCTTTTTTAATTCAGTGCCAAGTTTTTTTAACGCATCGGGAGCTAAATCAAGCCCTTTAATTATAGACACGCCTTTCCCTTTGCGGCCTTTTGTTTCTCTATGTATGCGAACAATACCATCGTCGGAAGTGGAACGCTTTGCTTCTTTAGGCGAAGGTTTAACTTTACCTGTATCGGTACTGTATACCAGCAGTGCATCTTGCCAATCTTGCATTTTATCCTCTGAGCATCTTTCTTGTACGTTAAACGAGCCTTATTTAGGCTTGTCTACAATTGTAGCATGGCAGGCTGAAATATCTGCGCTAGACTAAATTTAGTAATGCCTAATTATACGCTGCGTTTGTCACTAGAAAATAAAGCAACCAGTGTAGTCAACGCAGAAGGAGTCATTAAATGAATGTATCAACGGATAAAGTTAATGAACAACAGACTTTAATTATAGAGATGGGGGAAAAGTTTGATTTTAGCAAAGTGGAAGCCTTTCGCTCAGCCTATCAAGATTTAGACTCTGACGTGAAACACATCACCGTAGACTTGGCTAAAACAGAATACATGGACAGTTCAGCGTTAGGTATGTTGCTAAATATGCAGAAAGTTTTATCACAACGGCCGCTGACATTTAGTATTGAGAATAGCCGACCACCCGTAGAGCGAATACTAAAAATATCGCGCTTTGACAAAAAATTTATTATTCGTTGAGACGCACTAGCAAGCAAGCCACAGGGCGCTATATTTAAATGAAAATTCTTATCGTTGATGATGAGCCAATTAACCGCACTATGTTAGTTAGCATGTTAAGCGAAGCTGGGTTCACCGATTGCGTTGAGGCTTCGAGTGGCAACGATGCGTTAGCGATAGTAGAGCATGCGATACCCGATTTAGTGCTACTAGATGTGGTAATGCCGGGTATGAGCGGTTTCGAGGTTGCACCGAAAATTAGAACTTTAGCCGGCGGCCGATACTTACCAATTTTATTTATCACAGCATTGGATGACAAAGAAAGCTTAGTGAAGTGTTTAGAAGTTGGGGGTAATGACTTTGCCACCAAACCTTTCGACAAACATATTCTTACCGCCAAAATTCGCGCGCATGAAAAAATTCGCAACCTAAGTGCCCATATAGAACAGCAAAATGAAGAGCTTAGGTTTTATCAGCAACGCGTAGCAAGAGAGCATGCCATTGTTGAGCATATTTTCAGCCATGCCATTGTTAATAAAAGCCACGTTCTTAAATATTTTGATCACGCATTAACGCCAGCAGAAACATTTAATGGTGACGTATTTGTATGTGAAGCCAGCCCTAGTGGTGGTTTATATTTTTTAGTAGGAGATTTTACCGGGCATGGACTGGCATCAGCCATAGGTGCACTACCGGTAACGCGCGCATTTCAAGAAATGTCTTTAAAAGGGTTATCGATAAATGAAATGGCGACAGAGTTTAATAAAATACTTCTGCGATTTTTACCTAGCGATATGTTTATGGCTGCGGTTATCGGTGAAGTTGGCTCTGATGGTTCTCGTATTACCCTTTGGCAAGGTGGCATGCCACAGATGTTGGTGGTGTCAGACAAGCGGAAATTTGTTAAAGCTATTTCTTCCCCCCATATGGCGTTAGGTATCCTCGAGCAACATGAATTTGACAGTGAGTGCGAAATTTTTGAGATGTTGGGGAATGACAAATTAATTGTCTATTCCGATGGGTTAACAGAAGCGGTTGATGCAGAGGGAAATATGTTAACCGAAGAGGGTATAAAACAATGGTGTGCTGATGCCACTGATATCACTGCCGAAGGAATTTTTAATCACGCTAAAGCATTTTCGGCTACACCTAGTTTTGAAGACGATGTGTCAGTAGTTATTTTCAAAAGTCAGTCGTTAGAAGGGGTTCAGCCTTATCGAGCTACCGACGACATTCCGTTAAATATCACCATCACCTTAAGTGCCAAACATTTAAAGCAACCCGACATTCAAACCCGTATGCTCCATCAAACGTCTCAATGTAGCGGCATTGAACATGTTCGCTCGGTGCTCTTTACCGTGGTTTCCGAAATGTTCAGCAACGCCTTAGAACACGGTATTTTGAACATGGACTCACGTCTAAAGCATTCGCCAGAAGGCTTCCAATTATATTATGAGCAGCGAGAAAGGCTACTGAGTGCCTTAGATGAAGGGACGATTATTATTAATATCGAGTCCGATCCAGCGAAAGAAACCGTCTTTCTTTCTATAGAAGACAGCGGAAACGGTTTTGAGTGGGCGCAGAAAGCCAGCCCTGAAAGTAATGACACATTCGGAAGAGGATTAGGCCTCATTAGAGCGTTAAGTAGTAAAGTGTGGTTTGAAAAAGGCGGAAGAAAAATAAACTGTTTGCTCAATACAGCCGTTGAATAACTACCACTAAACTAAAAATGCCAACGATTTGCCGTATATTTCCACTTTGAAGCGGTGGATGTGTTATGCCATAGATTCGTTGTTTATTTGGAGCGCCTAATGCTTAAATCTTTGTTACAGCTTTTCGAAACGAAAGAATCAGAAGTGCAGCAGAAACATACAGTCGAACTTGCCACCGCTGCGTTGTTAAGTGAAATAATGAGGGCTGACGATAATGTCACAGACAGTGAGCTTAACGCTTATAAAACGCACTTGTATAAGCAGTTTGCGCTTTCTGATGATGAACTAAAATTACTCATGGAAGAAGGCCGTACATCAGCAGAAGATGCCGTCGATTTAGTACAATTTACCAAGATAATTAATCAAACCTGTGAAGAAGAACAAAAGCGGGACATTCTTGAGGGCTTATGGGCTATTGCCTATGCAGATAATCAACTTGCCCCTATTGAAGAGCATACAATTCGGCGCATATCAGATTTATTGCATGTGCCGCATTCCCATTTTATTAAAGCCAAACTGCGTGTTTCGCCAGAAAACTAAAGCAATACTTAACACTCACTCGCGCTATTGATATCGAAAAAAACTACTTGTTACACAGGTAATTAGTAAAAAATAATGCTATAAATAAATCATGCATTTCCATGGTCTCAGGCACATTTGAGATTATGATGACTACATAAGATTTATTTAAAACATGATTACAATCTATTACGCGGGTGGTGTTAGAGGAAGTGGGTGTGTTTAAGTCTATAAAGGCCCCAATTAGTATTGTCGTTACCTTGTCTATGTCTGTAATGGCTGCCGCGGTGTTGTGGTTTGCAGTAATAGAACATAAAGCGCTATATCTCAATTTGGCACATTCTCATACGGTTTCTCTTGCTAATGGCGTGGTAAAAAATGTAGCGCCAGCGATGTTGTTAAATGCCCAAAATGCTTCCTCTCTCTCAAGTGTTTTGATCCTATTAAAGGAGCATGAGCATGTTATTTCAGCAAGAATCTATGACAGTAACTTTACCCTTTTATTAGAAGAAGAAGGCCCATCTGCTAATCGATTGAATGAGCCCTTTTTCAATGCGCTTGACCCATTTGTTTTAACTGAAGGGGTATCCTTTGAAAATGACGTCATTACTGCACGACGAGTAATAGGCTCATCGCAAAAGCCAGATGGTTTCTTGGTACTGTTCGTGGATGCTAAAGCACCGCTCTCGGGAAGTGTTAAAGGCTTACTACTGAATGTAGTGCCTATTATCTTTGTGCTGTGGGTAATAAGCATTATTGGCACATTGTTTTTCATTAGTCGTGTATTTCGCCCCTTAAGTGAGTTAAGTTTTTTCACCAAACAAGTCACAGACACAAAAGATTACGCCTTGCGACAAAACCTTACTTCAAGAGATGAAATTGGGGAGTTAGGAGAAAACATCAACCTTTTATTAGAAATGATAGAGGTTGAACTACTTATCAATCATGAACAAAATCAGACCTTGGTCGACCAACAAGAAACCATGATTCGCTTGGCTAACTATGACAGCCTAACTGGGTTACCCAATAGGCAATTTGTGCTTGATAACTTGCGGTTAGAGCTAGCCCGAGCGCGAAGAAATGATGATGATCTTGCTCTTTTGTTTTTCGACTTAGATGGGTTTAAAGGCATTAATGATTCACTCGGTCATGAGACCGGCGACCTGATATTGATAGAAGTGGCAGATAGGGTGAGCGCTCTGTTACGAGAAGGGGACTTGGTAGCCCGATTAGGGGGCGATGAATTTTTAGTGTTACCCGATCGGGAAACGCGAGATACCAGCCTTGAGAATATGGCCGGTCGATTAATTGATGCCTTCACCAGTCCTTTTGAATTGCGTGGGCTGTCACTGTCTGTTGGCGTTAGTGTTGGCGTCGCGCGAGCCGTAGACGCCGACTATGATTTAAGCGAGCTTATGAGCAATGCAGACCTTGCTATGTACCGCTCTAAAGCCAGAGGACGTGGAAGCTTTACCATATTTACACCTGATATGGTGGAGTCACACAAGCGTAAATTCCATTTAGCTAATGCCATAGAGCAAGGTTTAAAGAACGATGAGTTTATGGTGTATTACCAAGTTAAAGTCGATCACGAAGGGAAGGTTATCGGCTTAGAGGGACTGCTTAGGTGGCAACACCCCGAATATGGTTTGGTCATGCCGAATGAATTTATTCCTATCGCGGAACAAGGCGGTAAAATATCAGCCATTACACGTTGGGTAATTGAAAAAGTCTGTATTGACCTACCCAAATTAAGGGAGTGGCTTCCCCATCGTTTTCGTGTGTCAGTGAATCTATCAGGTCACGACCTTCGTGATAGCAACCTGTTTGACAATATCTATGAGATTTTCACGCGCCACAATGTAAATCCAGAATACGTAGAATTCGAGGTAACCGAGTCTGCTTACTTAGAGAATTTTGCGTCATCAAATAAATTCTTTAAACGCATGAGCAACATGGGATGCGCAATTGCCCTAGATGATTTTGGTACGGGCTACTCTTCACTAAGCTATTTAACACAAATAAGTATCGATACCTTAAAAATTGATAAGCAGTTTGTACATGAGCTAGAAACGTCAGAAAGGAGCCGCTTAGTGACCGGCGCTATTATCGATTTGGCCAAACGCCTTTCACTTAGCGTATGTGCCGAAGGTATAGAGAATGAAACCCAGTGGCATTATTTGATAGAACACGGTTGTGATTATATTCAAGGATTTATGTTTAGCAAACCCATTCCCATGGATGAGCTTATTCTGTCACCAAAACAGTTTATCATTGGTAAAACTAATAGTAGTAAAGGATAGGTAGCATAGCTTATGCACTGGGCTATTTGTTGCGCAGTTATAACAGGCTTTATCAACAAACTATTTTAAAGCGTTATTAGTCTATTAGACACAATTACAGGACTTCGTGTAACTGTGTCTGTTTCTAGATACAATGTACAGGGGGAGAGTCGATTTATTTATTGTAAGCACATGATATTTAAGTTTATTGTATTTTTGGCTCAATTTTAGCTTATCCAATCAGAGTTAACAGAGTTATCGAAGTTAGTTTAAGGGATTTATAAACAAGCAGTAATGCGGAGGATTCATGATGAAACGACTAGAGAAGGTTTTTCTGATTTTACTTACCATCGCGGCGATACAAGCTATTTCGGTAGTTGAAGCGCACGCGTCACCTGCAAAAACGTTAATGCAGCAGTTAGATACCAATAAAGACGGTTTGATATCACTGAAAGAAGCGGTTCGTCACACCGAACTATTGCGTAATTTTGGGTTAATTGACGACAATGAAGATGGCAAATTAACCGAAGCCGAATTAGCAAAAAGTAAACTGACACCAGGAAATGCAAAATCTGCGGTCAGTGAATAGCTGTCGTTAGCGAACAATATATATAATAGTCTAGCAGATGCGCCTGCCGGTACTTGTTTGAAGGAATACCACTCTGATTGAGAAATTTTCATTTGGTGAACGGCTGGTTCAGCTAGGCTCATTACGTCAACTAACGCTAGGTAGCTTCGTGCTGGCGTTGATCCCATTGATTGCGCTGTTGTGGCAAAGTCAAAGTGACTTAGCCAAAGTGGGGCAAATGACCACATTGGAAACCCGATACGTGGTTGATGTTGTGGGCGATATGCAGCGCTTAGATGGTGCTGTTGTTGACTTAGAGCGAAGTATTCGCCAATACGCGGTTATTCGAACCGAGAAAGTTGCCACCTTATCCGATAATGCACTCGATCAGTTCGCGGTGGCCGCTGATAATCTTTGCCAAGCCTTATCTGTTCAGGAAACCTGCGAAAGGTTGTCAGAACAATTGGGCGACCTGTCTGATTACCGCTTGATTGAAGACCAACTCCTACTTAATGCGTACCTTGCTAACGTAGCACGAAGTGTTTCACAACTTCGAGATGACGTGGAACTTGCGATTTCCGAGCGGGTCAAAGTGCAGCAAGATGACTTAAACGCGATGCAAGCAAAGCAAGCGTGGTCTACGGCGATGTTGGTAAGTGTTTCCTTGTTGCTTATCCTTTTGGGAAGCCAACTAATTGTTAATCCAGTCAATAAATTAAAGCAGATAATTCGTATAGTGGCTCATCAGCAAGGTGATCTTCCCCCTTTGTCTCGCCAAGCACCGCGAGAGTTAATAGATGTGGAGAAAGATCTGCATTGGCTGTACGATCGCCTTGGTCAATTAGAGCATATTCGCACAGCCTTATTGCGCCATGCTGCTCACGAGTTGAAAACACCGTTAGCCAGTATTAAAGAAGGATGTAGTTTATTGTCGGAAAATGTTGTGGGCGATTTAAATGACCCTCAACGTGAAGTATTGTCGCTACTTAGCGCAAGTACGCAAAGACTAAACACACTAATCGAAAAATTACTCGATTATAACTTGTTGTTACAGCAAGCTCAGCCCGACATTGTTAATACTGATGCGAAGAAGTTGGTTGATGCATGTTTAGGTGATTACGCCCTAGCGTTACAAGAACGCGAAGTGACAGTGTCGGTTGATTGTAAGCATATTTGGGCTGACGAAGAGTTATTCAGGCGAATACTCGACAATTTGGTGTCTAACGCAGTAGCGCATGGTGCTGTTGGTCGACCCATTAATGTACATATATATTTAGATAATAACTTTGCTATATTGGACGTTGCAAATCGAGGCAAGCGGATTGCCAAAGAGTCGGTTGCAACACTGTTTGAACCTTTCACCCGTGGCGCAGAGCCGAGAAATGATAATGTTATAGGCACAGGGCTAGGCTTATCGATTGTTGCGGATTGCGCGCGACTGATGCATGGCGACGTACAAGTTGTCGATGTTGATTATGCTGATGTGTGCTTTAGGGTGACGATTCCTCAACAGGAAAAATAAAATGAGAATAAGTTGTATGATACTGGCCCTGACGATGATGTCGGGTTGCAGTGTGTTGTCTAAGCAGCCAATCGAACAGAAAATTGAAGTTTTACCACCCCAGATGATTGAAGTGGCTGTAGACGACGATATTTGCCTGTTCATTTCAGAACCTGAAAATTTTGATTACAATTGCGACATGGCTTACTGGTTGGAAGTTTGGCTTGAAGCTGATGCCACGCCTTGGATTGAACGCAAAGCGCAGTTAGCAGCGCTTGGTCAATCAAAAAAAGACAAAATTCACGCTTACCTTTTATCCTTATCCAGCGATACCCCGTATCAAGATAGGCTACGTGCCCAACTTTCAATAGATGACTTAATGCCTGAATTTACCGACGCCGCTGCGTTGGTCATTGAAGTTGTGGTAAGTAACCCAAACAAACAATTAATGGAACTTGAGTCTGCGTTGAGTGTATTAAGTAAAGAAAATACTCTTCGAGGTCAAGAATTACAAAAGCTGTATGCCGAGCTTAAGGCTCAGCAGAAAAAACTAGAAGAACTACTCCAAATTGAAGCAACACTTATGGATAAAAACAGGAACAACTAACAATGAATGAAAGTAGCAAGAACAAACCCCATTTATTGTTGGTTGATGATGATAAAAGTTTACTTCGCCTCTTAACTATTCGCTTAGAAGGTGAGGGTTATCAAGTTACTGCGGTTGAAGATGGCAATGCTGCGTTAAGAAAGCTTCAAAATGATGCTTTTGACGTAGTACTCAGTGATTTGCGTATGCCTGGACTTGACGGGTTAAGTTTATTTGAAGAAATCATGGGCATTCGAAAAGATATTCCCGTAATTTTGATGACCGCTCACGGCACAATCTCGGACGCGGTGGCGGCCACTCAGCGTGGTGTTTTTGGTTTCCTACCGAAGCCAGTCGACCATGATGAGCTGCGTACTTTGTTACAAAAAGCATTAAGTCAGTCACAAGCGGCTCAGCCCGGTGAATGGGCGAAAAGTATTGTTACCCGCTCTCAAGATATGCTTAACGTCCTTGATCAAGCATACAGAATTGCGCAACGAGAAGTCAGTGTACTAATTAGCGGCGCAAGTGGCACAGGTAAAGAACTATTAGCTAACGCGATGCATCAGGCAAGTGACCGACGCGATAAGCCTTTTGTCGCTATTAACTGTGGCGCACTACCCGAAAACTTACTTGAGTCAGAATTGTTCGGACATGCTAAAGGAGCTTTCACCGGTGCAGTAGCCGCTCATCCAGGTTTGTTTCGTGAAGCCGATGGCGGTACGTTATTCTTAGATGAAATTGGCGATATGCCAATGACATTACAAGTTAAATTATTACGAGCATTACAAGAACGCCAAATCAGGCCTGTAGGCAGTAGTAAGCATGTTGATATTGATGTTCGTATCATCTCGGCTACTCACAAAGACTTACTCAAAGAAATGGAAGAGGGCACTTTCAGGGAAGACTTATACTACCGCCTAAATGTAGTGAACTTAAAGCTTCCATCGTTGAAAGCGCGAAGTGAAGATATTCCATTGCTTGCTCGTTCACTGTTGCAACAAAGTGCTCAGCGCCATGGTGTTAACGTTAGTCAGTTTTCAGATGATGCAATGCAGTTGTTAGTGAAGTCATCTTGGCCAGGAAATGTGCGTCAATTGGTAAACGTGGTAGAGCAATGTGTTGCTTTAACACAAACACCAGTAGTGCCACTGCACCTTGTAGAGCAAGCGCTGTCAGCCACTAAGCAAAGTTGGCCAACGTTAACCGAAGCCAGAGATGCTTTTGAACAACAGTATTTGAACAAGCTTTTGAAAATGACAGATGGCAACGTAACACGTGCGGCGGAACTCGCCGGACGTAATCGTACCGATATGCACAAGTTAATGAAAAAGCATGATTTAGATGCGGGAGATTTTCGTTAGTAAGAGCAGCACTGAAAGCGTCTTTAAAGCTTATTAGGTAAAAGCTGCCACCGAATGTGGCAGCTTTTTTTATTTAGATTAGAAGAGCGGGTTTTACCAGCCTTGTCAGCGATTGCTAACTTACCATTTATTCTCATTGATAATGGTTTCTGCTTTCTTAGCCATTTCTTGCAACACGCGAATTTCTTCAGCAGAGAATTTTCTTGGTTCATCATGAATGACACATAAGGTGCCAAGCTCGTACCCATCATTTGAACGAAGAATAGCGCCTGCATAAGCCCGGATATGAGGTTCGCCTTTCACCAATGGCCCGCCAGCAAAACGGCTGTCCTTTGTGGCGTCGGTAACAATTAAATATTCTTCTTCCGCTATCGCGTAAGTGCAAAAAGAAATATTGCGTGGTGTTTCTGACACATCTAAACATTGGCGAGATTTAAACCATTGTCTGTCTTCAGCAATTAAACTCACCAAGCAGATTTTGCATTTGAAATATTCTTGGGTTGCTTTGGTAACGGCATCTAACTGTGCGTCGGGTTTGGTGTCTAGAATGTTTAAATTTTCTAGGGCTTTTAATCGCAATGTTTCGCGATCAAGCTTTGGTGATTCCATTAATTATTTCACTTAAATATAGAGTTACTATTGAGATTGTCTCAATAGTCGTCAGTTTATAGGAAGGAAAGAATAAGCACTAGTTAATATTCTTGACGTATGGTCAGGCTTTCGTTCTTTTGGCTAGGCGTAACAGCAACATTTTATGCGAAATTTATTCGCATACGAATGTACGTTAAAACAAGCTATCTTGGCTAGGCTGTTCTTTAATTGCCAGATTAGGAATTGTCGCATCACTGTACTTACTATTGTATAAGTCAATAAACTGCTGCGCCAACCAGGGAGCATCTTTGTTATCAGGTCGATGACAAAAGAAATACGGGCTTTTCCCCTCAAGTCGCCATTGATGAATCTTATTCACCCAAGGCGTTAAGCACGCAATATTATCTTCATCATTATCATTTCCTACAAAACGAACCACAGGGTTGTTTGCGGTGGCAATCACATTCACGGGCACTCTAGGTTTTTTGTTCCGCACCTCACGTAAAAGCGCACTGTCGCTAGAGTTTGTATCAGCACCGGTAAATAACGCGCGGGTGTCCATAATAATACGGTTGGCGTTGTACTCTATTAATAACTGATTTAACTGTTTTTCTTCATCGCCTTTGCCGAAGAATGCTAAATGCCTGACTTCAACCGCAACGGTAATATGGCGAGGTATAAGATGCAAAAACGCCGCCAATCGTTCTAGCTTTTCAGGGCCAAAGCTTGCAGGTAGTTGAAGCAGCATCACGCCTAATTTATGCTCAAGCGGCGCAAGTATTTGTAATTGCTCATTCACTTCATCTTCGCAATGCAGTAATTGATGAACATGGGTAATTTGTTGGTTGAATTTAAAGGTAAATGAAAAATCGCTACCTACTGATTGTTCCCAGCGTGATACGGCATCAGAATGGGGAAGAGAATAAAAGGTCGTATTCCCCTCAACCGTATTGCACTCCTTGGCGTAATGAATCAGTTGATTGTCACTTTTTGGGTAATTAGCAAACCAGGTTTTGGGCCAATGACTATGCTGCCACTGCGGCAAGCCAATAAATACCTTGGGTAGCGCCGAAGAAGTTGATAATTTAGTTACTGCAGGATTGTTTGTATTTGTCATTGGGCTTTACTGCGCATTTGTTTATACTATGCGACCTTAATTTAACACATAGTGCATGATGGCAAGGGGCGCGAGCGCCACATTGTAGAGTAATGGCAAGCAGGTTCAAGAGTTTGCCTACCATCGTGTAACGCAAGATAAGAATATCAGGGGTCAACGACCATGCGCACAGATTACTGTGGGAACATCGATTCATCATACATTGGGCAAGAAATCACCCTGTGTGGTTGGGTAAACAAACGCCGTGACTTAGGTGGCGTAATCTTCATCGACTTACGAGACCGCGAAGGTATCGTTCAAGTGGTATTCGACCCTGATTTACCAGAGGTATTAAGCGTAGCGAATAAACTTCGCGGTGAATTCTGCGTGAAGCTTACCGGTAAAGTGCGTGCTCGCCCTGAAGGCCAAATCAACAAAGATATGCGTACCGGCGAAATTGAGATTTTAGGCACAGGTCTAGAAATCATCAATCGCTCTGATGCGCTACCACTTGATTGGAACCAAGAGAACTCTGAAGAGCAGCGTTTACGCTACCGTTACCTTGATTTACGTCGCCCTGTTATGAGCCAGCGCTTACAGTTTCGCGCTAAAGTAACCGGTGCAGTACGTCGTTTCTTAGAAGGCGAAGGCTTTCTAGACATTGAAACTCCTATTTTGACCAAAGCGACACCTGAAGGTGCTCGTGATTACTTAGTACCTAGCCGTACCCATAAAGGTGAATTCTTTGCACTGCCGCAATCGCCTCAATTGTTTAAGCAATTGCTGATGATGTCTGGCATGGACAGATACTATCAAATCGTTAAATGCTTCCGTGACGAAGATTTACGTGCCGATCGCCAACCAGAATTTACCCAAATCGATATCGAAACTACGTTTTTAGATGCCGATGGTGTTATGGCCATTACTGAAAGCATGATCCGCGACTTATTCAACACCATGTTGAATGTAGATTTGGGCGATTTCCCGCGTATGACTTACGCCGAAGCAATGAAACGTTTTGGTAGCGACAAGCCCGATTTACGCAACCCGCTAGAGCTTACCGATATTGCTGACTTACTGGAAACCGTTGAGTTTAAAGTATTCAGTGGCCCTGCTAACGATCCTAAAGGTCGTGTTGCGGCTATTCGTGTACCAGGCGGTGCGAGCATGTCTCGTAAGCAAATTGACGAGTACACTAAGTTCGTAGGCATTTACGGCGCGAAAGGCTTAGCGTGGATGAAAGTAAACGAAATGGCACCAGGCCAAGAAGGTTTACAATCACCTATTCTTAAGTTCCTAAGTGAAGATATTACCGACGGTATTTTGCAGCGCACTGGCGCTCAAGCTGGCGACATCTTGTTATTTGGTGCCGACACTAACACGGTAGTTACCGAAGCCATGGGCGCACTTCGCCTTAAACTAGGTGAAGACTTTGAGTTATTAGAAGGCGAGTGGAAGCCGTTGTGGGTTGTCGACTTCCCAATGTTCGAAGAGTTCGATGGACAGCTGCATGCTATACACCATCCGTTTACTGCGCCTCGTGGCTTAACTGCAGAAGAGCTTAAAGCCAACCCTGTCGGCGCATTGTCTGATGCCTACGACATGGTATTAAACGGTTGCGAGCTTGGTGGTGGTTCAGTACGTATTCACAATGAAGAAATGCAATCTGCCGTATTTGACATTTTGGGTATAGATGAAGAAGAAGCGAAGAACAAGTTTGGCTTCTTACTTGAAGCCTTACGCTTTGGTGCACCGCCTCACGCAGGTCTTGCGTTTGGTTTAGACCGCTTAGTGATGCTAATGACTGGTGCGACGTCAATTCGCGATGTCATGGCATTCCCTAAAACCACCACAGCGGCATGCCCATTAACGTCTGCGCCAAGCCCTGCGAATCCAAAGCAGTTGGAAGAGTTGGCGATTGCAACGGTAAAAAAGCCGTCGTAAACGATGGCTTATAAAAAGCCCGAGTCAGTCCTTGTGGTGCTGTACGATCAGCACCACAAGGTACTTTTGCTACAACGCAATGACGACCCTGAATTTTGGCAGTCGGTCACCGGCGCAATGGAAGACGGTGAATTACCCATTGAAACCGCGTACCGAGAAGTGGCGGAAGAAACAGGGATTGACGCCAAACAGTTGTCTATTGAAATGTTTAATCACAATAGACAAAACCAATACGAAATTCGCAGCCGTTGGCTGCATCGATATCCCCCCGGAACACGGTTTAACACCGAACACGTTTTTTCTCTTCAAGTAGACAGTACCTTGCCGTTGGTGCTTACTGAACATTTGCAGTATGAGTGGGTAGATAAAGCACAAGCATTAGCGCGACTTTGGTCGCCTTCAAACAAAGAGGCGGTATCAATGTTTGTACCAAACGTACCTTAATGGTTATACTGGGTATAGATCCAGGTTCTAGGGTTACAGGCTACGGCGTTATTGAGCGTAAGCAGGGTAAACTTGTGTATGTGGCGAGTGGTTGTATTCGCGTAGGAACGGCAGATTTGCCGTCGAGACTTGCTAATATCTATACCGGTATTAGCGATATTATTCGTCAGTACAACCCTGCGCAATTTGCTATTGAGCAAGTGTTTATGGCAAAAAACCCTGATTCTGCATTAAAGTTAGGGCAAGCCCGCGGCGCCGCTATTGTGGCAGCCACTCAAGGTGAATTGCCAGTAGCAGAATACTCGGCTAGGCAGATAAAACAGGCTGTCGTAGGCAAGGGTAGTGCAGATAAAACGCAAGTGCAGCACATGGTGAAGCATTTATTGAGTTTAAGCGGTACACCGCAAGCTGATGCTGCTGACGCTCTAGCTGTGGCGCTATGTCATGCTCATACCGAGCAAAGCCTAATAAATATGGCAGGGCAAGCACGTAAAACAGTGCGAGGCCGTTTACGCTAATTGCTTTGCTCGCCTATAAAAAGCATGCGTTTTTGTAATCACTTTTTGTAAACACTGTTTGTAAACAATAGAACCTTCCTATTCGTTTTATTTCCCTACATTGGGAAAATACCATGTAAGAGAGCAGTCATGATTGGACGTATTCGCGGTATATTGGCCGAAAAGCAGCCCCCAGAAATTTTGGTAGATGCAAACGGGGTAGGCTATGAAATTCATATGCCTATGACCAGTTTCTATCAACTACCAGCTGTGGGTGAAGAAGTCGTTGTTTATACCCATTTCGTAGTGCGAGAAGACGCGCAATTACTGTTCGGCTTTGCTGATAAAATGGAGCGAGGCTTGTTCCGAGAACTAATAAAAGCCAATGGGGTTGGTCCTAAACTAGGCCTAACTATATTATCGGGCATGTCAGCAGGTCAGTTTTTGTCTGCGGTTCAAAATGCGGACGTTTCTGCATTAGTGAGCTTGCCGGGCATTGGCAAGAAAACCGCAGAAAGGTTAGTCGTTGAGTTAAAAGACAGATTAGCGAAGTTCGGCAAAGTACAAAGTATTGCTATTCCACCGCCAAGTGGCGACTTACTTAATAACAATACCCTGGTGGAAGTAAACGACACACGAGAAGATGCCCAGAGTGCGCTGGTGGCACTAGGTTATAAGCCAGCTCAGGCAAGCAAACTTATCGATAGCGTGTATAAAGAAGGCATGGAAAGCGAGTCGCTTATTCGTGAAGCCCTAAAAGCCGCTATTTGAATCTTATTTATTGCAGGTCAAAATAAGCCAAAGTATGCCAAAAACGATAGACCTACGTTGCCGATTTACCTTAAAGCAGAGCCCTGATGATAGAAGCTGATAGACTGATTACGCCCGATGCGAGTACCGAAGATGAAGTTATCGACCGTGCTATTCGCCCCAAAATGCTTGATGATTATACAGGCCAGCCCCACGTGTGTGAGCAGATGGAAATCTTCATTCAGGCTGCTAGAAAGCGTGACGATGCCCTCGATCATTTACTTATATTTGGTCCGCCTGGCTTGGGTAAAACTACCCTAGCAAATATCGTGGCGAACGAGATGGATGTAAGTATAAAAACCACCTCGGGGCCGGTACTTGAAAAAGCCGGAGACCTAGCCGCACTGCTTACTAACCTTGAGCGCAACGATGTTCTTTTTATTGATGAAATTCATCGCTTAAGCCCTGTTGTAGAAGAAATTCTGTATCCGGCCATGGAAGACTATCAATTAGATATCATGATAGGCGAAGGGCCAGCCGCTCGTTCTATTAAGCTAGACTTGCCACCTTTCACCTTAGTCGGGGCTACAACCCGTGCAGGTTCGCTTACATCGCCATTGCGAGACCGTTTTGGCATAGTTCAACGCCTAGAGTTTTATTCGGTTAAAGATCTCACTACCATTGTTGCTCGCAGTGCGAGTTACTTGAATTTAGATATGAGCCCAGAAGGGGCACAAGAAATTGCACGTCGCTCTAGAGGTACACCGCGTATTGCCAACAGGCTATTAAGAAGAGTTCGAGATTACGCTGAAATTAAATCTGATGGTACGGTTGGCGTTGAAACCGCTGCAAAGGCATTGGATATGCTAGATGTAGATAAAGAAGGCTTCGATTATATGGATCGGAAATTGCTTTGTGCCATCATAGAGAAATTTGATGGTGGTCCAGTAGGGCTAGACAACTTAGCAGCAGCAATTGGTGAAGAGAAAGAAACCATTGAAGATGTGATTGAACCCTTTCTTATTCAGCAAGGTTTCTTACAGCGCACTCCGCGTGGACGTATCGTCTCGCAACGTGCCTATCTTCATTTTGGCTTTACCCCTTCAGTTTAGAAACTAAGTGTTTTTTTGCATGAGCAAGCCTATGTACGCTCATGCTTAGTTTCTTTTATTTACTACTTTCCTTCACTTTTCTTCAGGCAAAAAAAAGCCCGCTCAATGAACGGGCCAAAACAACAAGTGTTAAAGGAAATAAATCCAGGGAACTCATGTCTAACAGGAGAAAAACTCTTGCATAACCGTGTGATACACCATTACGCTCTGTAGGACTGATGCTGCGTATTATAGGCTTAGTTTAAATTCTTACAATTGAGTAAAATTGTTTTTTAGCCTTAGAAAAACTAATGTGTTGCGAGGGTGTTAATGGTTTATTATTTTATCATTAAACACAGCTAAACACTCTACGTAGCTGATGTTGAGAGGGGTGGTTACGGTAAGTTGAGTTAATGATATGCTGCCAGTTATCTCAACGATAGATTAATTTTATTGACGGTGAAAGAATATTTATGCATTTACACCAAGTAAGAGTGTATTACGAAGATACCGACGCAGGGGGCATTGTCTATTATGCCAACTACCTTAAGTTTATGGAGAGGGCTAGAACCGAGTGGCTTAGAGCCCTTGGCTTCGAACAAGATATATTAATGGAACAATCGGTGGCTTTTGTCGTCAAACGCGTTGAAATGCATAACTATGCGCCTGCTCGATTCAATGACCTGTTGAGTATTGAAACGCAGGTTGTAGAATTGAAAGGAGCGAGTATGACGTTTCAACAAACCATTAAAAATAAACAAGATGTAACTTTAGTATCTGCTGATATTCAAGTTGCTTGTGTCAGTCTAGATAGTATGAAGCCTAGACGACTACCACGTACACTGTTAGGGGAAATAACGCGTGTCATCTGATCTTACTTTTATCGGCCTATTTTTGCAGGCCAGCTTTATTGTTCAACTTGTTATGTTGCTGTTGCTAGGCGTATCAGTCGCGTCGTGGACATTTATCTTCCAGCGTAGTAAAGCGCTTTCAAGTGCACGAGAAGAGATGCGTCAGTTTGAAGACAAGTTTTGGTCGGGCGCTGATTTAAATCGACTTTATCAAGAGCTTTCTGCTCGCCCTAACTTATCAGGTATTGGCACTATTTTTTGTGCTGGCTTCAAAGAATTTGTCCGCTTACGCAAATCAAGTACCGGTACCAATGCTATTGTAGACGGTACTTACCGTTCAATGCGCGTAACTATGTCTCGCCAAGTGGAAGAATTAGAAAGTCGTCTTCCGTTTTTAGCTACTGCTGGTTCTATTAGCCCGTATATCGGCCTATTTGGTACGGTTTGGGGGATCATGAACGCCTTTATCGCATTAGGTGAAGTACAACAAGCTACGCTAGCTATGGTTGCACCAGGTATTGCTGAAGCCCTTATTGCAACGGCAATTGGCTTATTTGCGGCCATTCCTGCGGTTATTGCGTATAACCGTTTTAGTCACCAAGTTGAAAAACTGGAAAACAGCTACGGTAACTTCATGGAAGAGTTTTCTGCCATTCTTCACCGTCAGGCGGTATCTGGTCAAGCTCAGCAACCGCAAGCGTAAACGCGAACATAGAAGCGAGCTTAGCTCACTGGTGAGAGAGGAATAATTATGTATGTAAGAAAACGCCGTAGGCCGGTTTCTGAAATTAACGTAGTGCCCTACATCGATGTGATGTTGGTGCTACTAATTATCTTTATGGTTACGGCTCCGCTTATTTCGCAAGGGGTGAAAGTTGATTTACCTAAAGCGAGTGCGAACCCTATTGAACAAGAAGATAATCCACCTATTATAGCGTCAGTAGACGTTAAAGGCCGCTACTTTCTTAACGTAGGAGACGACCAAGAGTCGCCTCTGGCGCAAGAAGACTTAGCAGCCTTAGTACAAGCTCAGCTACAAAAAGATCCTAATACGCCAGTGGTAGTAAAAGGAGATGGGCAAGTTGCTTATAATGAAGTCATTCAACTTATGGTGTTATTGCAAGGCGCAGGTGTGCCTTCTGTAGGTTTAATGACAGATCCTGTTGAGCCAGAGTAGGTTTATTGATGACTGCAAGTTCTGTTGGCATTTATAAATCTATCGCACTGCACCTAGGTGTAGCTGCAGTGTTGCTAATTAGCGTCAGCTTTTCACCTTCTCCCTTGCCCACAATGGCCACAAATGCGCCGGTTATTGAAGCTACCTTTATTGATGCTCAAGCCATCGCTGATACCAAGCGAGAACAAGCGCAAGCAGAAGCGCAAGCACGAGAGGTAGAAGCGCAAAGAAAGAAGAAGGAAGCTCAGGCAGCTGCAGCAAAGCGTAAAAGGGCAGCAGAGGCTAAGCAAGCTAGAGAGAAGAAACAAGCTGAAGAAGCAGAATTCAAACGTCAAAAAGAGCTAGAGCAGTTAGCCGCGCAAAAGGAACAAGAACGTAAGGAGCGTGAAGCTAAGGCGAAAGCAGATGCAGAGCGTAAGAAAAAAGAAGCCGCAGAAAATGCTGAGATGGAGAGAATTATGCAAGAGCAACTTGCGAAAGAGCAGGCGGCTCAGCAACAACGAAGACATGCACAAGTTCTGACTGAAGTAGAGCGTTATACCGCGTTAATTCAGCAAACGATAAAACGGAACTTGTACGACGATGACAGCTTCAAAGGTAAGGTATGTAGATTGAATATCAAGTTGGCTACCACAGGTTATGTGACTAGCATACGTATCTTAGGCGGGCACGATGCCTTGTGCAGAGCGGCGGAAAGTGCCGTACGCCGCGCAGAAGAACTGCCAGTATCGGATGCGGCCGACGTCTATGAGCAATTAAAAGATATTAACTTAAAAGTGGAACTGTAGTGCAATGAAAAAAACAGGTTTATGGATAGCCGCCATCGCGATGGTATTTAGTGCCAAGGTGTTCGCGACGTTAGAAATCGTGATCACTGAAGGCATAAACAGCGCTCGACCTATTGGCGTAGTGCCGTTTAAGTGGAAAGGTGCAGGCACATTGCCTAGCGATATTTCTGAAGTCATCATGGCAGACCTGATGCGTAGTGGTAAATTTAGCCCGGTAGCAACAAGTAAAATGCCACAAATGCCTGAAACCGCTGATGAGGTTAACTACTCGGCGTGGGCGTCACTTGGCGTTGATACTGTGTTGGTAGGTAGTATTGAACCTGAAGGGGCCGATAAATATTTAGTATCTTACCAATTGGTCGATGTACTAAAAGGTCAGCTAGACGGTGGCCAGTCTCAGGTATTGAAAAATGGTGAGTTAGTCGTAAGTAACGAACACGTTATTGCGGCGCGACAGTCTATTATTAGCCCTAGAGATTTCAGACAATATGCACATCGCATTAGTGATGTAGTGTACGAGAAATTGACAGGCGTACGCGGTGCATTCTTAACACGTATTGCTTATGTTATTGTACGTGACAGAGATGCGTACGAAAAACCTTACCAGCTAGTAATTGCTGACTATGATGGAGAGAACGAAACGCGTTTGTTGTCTTCACCAGAGCCATTGATGTCTCCGGTTTGGTCACCAGACGGTGAAAAGTTAGCGTATGTAAGTTTTGAAAACCGTAGACCTCAAATATTTATACAAGATATTTATACGAGTAAACGTACAACAGTTACCGATTTCCCTGGAATTAACGGAAGCCCTGCGTTTTCACCAGATGGCAAGCAACTTGCAATGGTTTTGTCGAAAGATGGGAACCCAGAGATCTATGTTATGGATCTTGCGACGAAAAATTTGACTAGAGTAACGCGCAATCGCGCCATCGATACAGAGCCTTCATGGCTACCTGACGGTAGTGGTTTAATTTTTAGCTCTGAACGGGGTGGTAAACCCCAGATATATAGCGTAAATTTAAATTCTAGAAAGGTAAGACGCGTTACTTTTGTAGGCGAACAGAACTTGGGTGCAACATTAACGCCCGACGGTAAGCAGATGGTAGTGGTTAATCAAACCAATGGAAACTACCATATTGCTAAACAGGCATTAGACGGCGGCTCTCCTCAGGTTCTAACAAGAACCTTTCTGGACGAGTCTCCTAGTGTAGCGCCTAACGGTAGTATGATTATTTATAGTACCCTTCATGAAGGGACACAAGTACTTTCACTTGTTTCACTTGATGGGCGCTTTAAAGCCAGATTGCCGGCAGCCGATGGGCAAGTGAAATCGCCAAGTTGGTCACCATTTTTGTTCTAACAATTGAAATATCAAACAATAACATTTAAGGATTAGTAGGATGCAAATGAATAAATTAATGAAGAGCTTCATTATCGCCTTGCCAGTGGTGACCATGATGGCCTGTTCGTCTGGCCCTAGCGAAGAAGAGCTAGCCGCTGAACGTAACCGTCTTGCACAAGAACAAGCACAAGCAGAGCAAGATGCTCGTCAAGCTGAAGCTCAGCGCGTAGAAGCAGAAGCGGCTCAACGCATGAAGCGTTCAGAAGAAATGGTTCAACAAGAAATGGAAGCGTTGAAAAACGAACAAACCGTTTACTTCGATTTTGACCGCGCTAGCATCAAACCAGAATTCCAACGTTTACTTGATAAACACGCGGCATTTTTGGTGAAAAACCCAAGCATGAAGGTGACTATTGAAGGTCACACTGATAGCCGTGGTACGCCAGAGTATAACATTGCTCTTGGTGAGCGCCGTGCACAGTCTGTTGAAACTTACCTAATGAACGCTGGTGTAAGCAGCAGCCAAATTATGGTTGTTTCATACGGTGAGGAAAAATCTGCGGTAATGGGTTCAACTGAATACGCATTCGCGCAAAATCGTCGCGGAGTGGTTGTTTACCGATAATGGCTTTTACAGCAATTAAATCTATTAAAGCAGGCGTCACCTTGTGTGCCGCCTTTGCTATTTCAAGTTCGGCCTTTGCACAGGCGCCAGTGGTAGATGCCAATGGCGGCAGCAATCTTGAACAGCGAATTGCTGTTTTAGAGCGCATTGTTAAAAGCCGAACTGAAATGCAGCACCGTTTACAAACCCAATTGGACAACATGCAAAGTGAAGTTGACCAATTGCGAGGGTCTGTTGAAGTTAATACCAACGAGCTGGAAAAGGTGCTAGAACGTCAACGTGAATTGTATCTTGAGATAGATAAGCGTGTTGAGGCACTTAAACAAGGCGGTTTAGCTAACGCTGGTGGCGCTGGCGCCTCGCTAAGTAATTCTGCAGGGGTTACCCCCTCTACAGGCTCATCATCCCCACAAGAGGGTGAGGACGAAGCGTATGACAGTGCTGTTAATCTTATTCTGAAATCTCGTGAGTACGATAAAGCAATTCCCGCTTTTCAGTCGTTCATACAACGGTTTCCGAATAGTGAATATGCGCCAAATGCGCACTACTGGCTTGGTCAGCTGTTGTTTAACAAACAGCAATGGGATGACGCTATCGAACAATTTAATATCGTATCTAACCGTTTCTCTGATTCAGTGAAACGTCCAGATGCATTATTGAAGTTAGGTGTCATTGCCGAACGTACCGGCGACAGTAGCGGGGCACGAAATTTCTTTCAGCAAGTAATAAGTGAATACCCTAATTCTTCTGCAAAGCGGTTAGCGGAATCTAGATTAAATAATCTATAATGAAAAAACCTCTCGTAACGAGAGGTTTTTTTTCTCCCTTTTGAAATTTTATACCTCACTTGTACTGAACCAGTCACAATATTTATGAGTATATTTTCAAAGAAATTCCAAAAAACACGCATTTTTTTAGGCTTAATTCGGTAGTAATTTTTCGGTCAAAAAAAGTTTAATGCAGGTTTTGTGGTAGGAATTATGCGCGATTTGTGTTGATTTTGAGCGGTTGAATGCTTTTTACTACAAAAATCAAAATAAAAACGCCTTTTGGGTTGCGTCAGAAAAAAATCTGAGTATTATATGCCGCCGTTGCCAAGACACAGGCAACATCAGGAAAGATTGGGTCGTTAGCTCAGCTGGTAGAGCAGTTGACTTTTAATCAATTGGTCGCTGGTTCGAATCCAGCACGACCCACCAATTCTTCTCCTGGCTCCAAATGACGGGTCGTTAGCTCAGCTGGTAGAGCAGTTGACTTTTAATCAATTGGTCGCTGGTTCGAATCCAGCACGACCCACCATCATTTGAAAGCGAAATACAATCAAGCTAATACCAATAGCTTGTTTTCTCACCGCTTCATTTGTGAATGTGTGAGTAGTAAATGTGTTATTTGATGGGTCGTTAGCTCAGCTGGTAGAGCAGTTGACTTTTAATCAATTGGTCGCTGGTTCGAATCCAGCACGACCCACCATCAACTCCAAATGTGCTTTCTACCAAGCCTCAAATTCGAAAATCGTTATCTTCACGAATACCTTCTACCGATACTTAGCTAAGTTAAGCCCGCTACAGCGCGAAAATATACAAGTTAAATTCTTCTGCTTTTACAAACTTGCGACTACTAACTAAATCTTAAAAAATTAAATATCAACTTTAATAAAATTCCAAAAGACTAAATACCAATTCATATCAATTCGCGTAAACGCTTTACGGCAAATTCTTTTATCTGTGATTCAGTTTTTTAGGATGGCATGGTTGAAAATTAGTCAATTGTCCTTAACTAAGTAGTATGTATTTTTTATGACAGTCGGGTATAATCCACGCCCTTGTCACAACCGAGATGTAGGTCAATGTCAGTAGCCTTTCGAGTGGAACAGGTTGAGTATCCTTTTCCCGCTAAACCACAGCCATTATCAGATGCCCGTAGAGCGGCGCTTAAAGCTGAGATTAAATCTTTGCTTAAACAGCGAAACGCCGTACTGGTTGCGCATTACTATACCGATCCTGAAATTCAGGCACTAGCGGAAGAAACTGGTGGTTGTGTAGCTGACTCATTAGAAATGGCGCGCTTTGGTCGTGACGCAGAAGAACAAACCCTTATCGTGGCAGGCGTTCGCTTCATGGGCGAAACCGCAAAAATTCTTAGCCCAGAAAAAACGGTGCTAATGCCAACATTGGAAGCAACCTGTTCACTAGACATTGGTTGCCCTATAGAAGAATTCAGTGCGTTTTGTGATGCACATCCTGATCATACTGTTGTGGTATATGCCAATACCTCTGCCGCGGTTAAAGCCCGTGCCGACTGGGTGGTAACCTCTAGTATTGCGCTAGAGATTGTTGAGCACCTAGATAGCCAAGGCAAAAAGATTATTTGGGGCCCTGATCGTCATTTAGGTTCGTACATTGCCAAACAAACTGGCGCAGAAATGTTGATGTGGCAGGGCGAATGTATTGTTCATGATGAGTTCTCAGCACAAAAGCTTGCTGACATGAAAGCGCTGTACCCTAACGCGGCAGTATTGGTTCACCCTGAATCACCCGCCAGCGTGGTAGATATGGCCGACGCAGTAGGCTCAACCAGCCAACTGATCAAAGCATCGCAAACCATGGATAATGACACCTTCATTGTGGCTACCGATAAGGGCATTTTCTATAAAATGCAGCAACTCACGCCAAATAAAACATTTATCGAAGCACCTACTGGTGGAAACGGCGCAACCTGTAAGAGCTGTGCTCACTGCCCGTGGATGGCCATGAACGGCCTTGAGGCGATAAAAGCCTCGTTAGGGGTAACTTATGAAGGCCATGAGATCTTCGTTGACGACAGCCTGCGTGAGGGCGCTTTAATCCCACTTGACCGAATGCTTAACTTCTCGGAAGAATTAAAAGCAAAAGGCGGGCTATAACGCTTATTAAGGTAAAGGCGAGTAATAATTCAGCAGTTAGCGTGTTTTTTCGCGCAACGTCTTGATTAAGACGCTCGCTTTACCTAGTATACGCCCGCTCAAGATAAATTGTACGCGCGCTTCAGGCAAACGCCTTGGCAATATTTCGCCGTTTGCGTTCACCGCAAATAGCACAAAAATTTGGAGAGGTGGCTGAGTGGCTGAAGGCGCACGCCTGGAAAGTGTGTTTAGGGTTAAACCTAACGAGGGTTCGAATCCCTCTCTCTCCGCCAAATAAAAAAGCCCCGTTTCTTTGCCAAGAGCGGGGCTTTTTTGTGTTTGTAATTCTATGTTTTGTAAACACTATAGAATTAAAAATACAATCTTTTAAACATAAATCTTTTAGTTATTTGGGTTTTAAAGTTTTCAGTGTCACTGAGCGAACAACGCTTTAATATTTTTCATTCGCGCTTTGTTTACGCCAAGATCAGAAACTCCCAGCCGCGAAGCCGACCTAAAGTCAATCTGCGTTCCATCACCAGGCTTCTGTGAAAACAAAAATTCTACATCATCTACAAAACCAATTAATTGCGATCTGAATTCTACTCTTATGTAGTTATCTCGCTCCTCAACTATTGTGGTTCGAGGTAGAGAGTTAACAATGCTAACTATTTTTTCTCTCGCTGCCGCCCTTGAGCCCTTAAATAGGATAGGTGTCGTATCTTGAGACTCGTTATTCTTACTTCGGAAGCAGTTAGGAGTAATAGGGCAGTCGTTAAGGGCTTCGCCATTTACACCTAATTTAGTTGGGGTAACAGAGCAGCCTACAAGGGGTAATGAACAAATTAGCAAATACCGCTTTTTCATAATTTCTCTTTTTGTTTGAACATCACTTTATTTTACAATGAAAGATTAACATATGTTTTCTCCTGCTTTGCTATTCACCTGTCTGCGTGTTGTTTGGTGTTTAGCTCGTTAGTTGTAACGGCGAAAGTTCTAAAGGTGTAAGTCGTGCTTGCATAGTATGTTTCAAACTCAGGTTATCGAAACACTAAAATTAATAGCATCTTAATTATTAAAGGGCGGCACCAAGTAGTACAATCGCGTTTTTATTTCATCATTCGTTAGTAGAGCCGTAAAATGAAATTCTTTATAACCCTTATTCGTAACTTACTTGGGGCTATCATTGCTTTTGTCGATGTAATTACCCGTGGCACTAAGCTAAAACGTTCGCCAGAAAAACAAGTACAGGTTGCTGAAGAAAGCCAAAAATTGGCTTTATATCAGTTCTTTGGTTGTCCTTTCTGTATTAAAACTCGCCGGGCAATGTACAAATACAATGTGCCTATTCAAAAGCGGAATGTATCAGAGGGTTCGCCTTATAGAGAAGAGTTGTTACAGGGCGGCGGAAAAATTCAAACGCCATGTCTTCGAATTGAAAGTAACGATGGCGTTGAGTGGCTATATGATTCTAAAGCGATTATCGGCTACTTAGAAGCGCGCTTTGTTGAGGCAAAGTAACCGCTCGCAGTAGTATCTAACTTCACTGTAACTGCTGGCCCTACTTAAAGGGCTAACTCTCTACGAAGAACAGCTATAGTGAGAAATACCGCCAGCACCAAAATATTCTCGAGGGCGCAAACGGTAATAATCACTTTCTGTTTGCGCTGATTGTTCTTCGTAAGGCTTGGTAAGCACTTCTTGTAGTGCGTGAATACGATTGAAAGTACCCACTTCCGCCTCTTTATATGCCGGCACAACTAACCATTCACGCCAGGTAAATTTCGGGTTGGTAAGCTTCATTTTTGTCGCGACTTCGTTAATATCCCCCGACTTTTCAAGTTGAGCTCGCCAATCTTGCAGCCACCCATTCCACTGGGAAATCATGTCTTCTTTTAACGGAGCATAAAAACTCGTTTTCAGCGCATCAACAGTCGTAGGAAGGTTAGATAACTCTCTGAAAAAATGGTTATAGTCCACACCGGTACGCATCATTAAGTGCAACAGTTGCAGCAAAAGGTCATTGTCGTAAACCGCAAGCCCGAGTTTTGCGGCCCACATGTTATCCATTTTTTCTTGCATGACCGTGGCAAAGTTGCTGTTCACATCGCGCAATGCTTCTAGTTCCTCTGGTGCATCGGCAAGCAATGGCTCAATGGCGCGACAAAACATAGCAAAGTTCTTTTCTGCTGCTACAGGTTGGTTAAGAAACGAGAAGTGACGACCTCCGCCAGTCCATGGTTGGTAAGCAGGGTCGAATAACTCACAGAATCCGAACGGCCCATAATCTAATGTATATCCTCCCGCCGCGCAGTTGTCGCTATTGAAATTTCCTTGGCAGTAACCTACTCGAATCCAATGGGCGACAAGCGACGTAAGCCTGTCTTGAAACGCAGCGGCAAGGACAGCAAGCTGGCTTTCAAAGGGTTGTGTTGTATCGATGTCGTTTTTATATTCGCGTTCAATCAAGTGCGCTGTCAAAACCTGCAGCTCTTTTAAAGCCGTTGGATGTTCGATGCTTCTTGCCCGTCTTCCAAAAAGCTCTAGCTGACCCACGCGAATAAATGAAGGGGCGACGCGGGTTGAAATGGCCACAAGGTTTGGCACCATAACTTCTGGGTCTTGGGAGTTTGAGCCTTCTAAATACCAAGGCCTGTCGACAGTTTCCGACTGAGACATAAATAAACTAAGAGAACGAGAAGTAGGAATACCCAGTGCGTGCATATGTTCTTGTACTAAGAACTCTCGCACGCTGGAGCGCAATACCGCTCTGCCGTCTGCACCTCGGCAGTATGGTGTTCTTCCTGCGCCTTTCAACTGCATTTCAAAGCGCCTTCCATTGGTAACTGTTTCCAGCACAGAAAGGGCTCGACCATCTCCATAGCCATTTCCCGTTGAAAATGGACACTGCTGAATATATTCAGTGCCATAAATAGACAGTGCATAGCCAGTAGCCCATCCATAGGGCTTTATTTCAGAAGGGAGGGAAGACATGTCGCCCGAAAACAAGCGCATAAATTCAGGGGTGTGGGCAAGGCTATTATCAAACCCTAATTCTTCAAATAAAGTGTGGCTATGAGCAACATACGTGGGGTTTCCTATGGGGGTTGGTGTTACCGGTACATAATGCCCAGAGAATACCTGCCTTGGGTTATGCTCATTGCCATCATCTTGTGCTTGTGGGTCTGCCACTAGGCTGTTAAGAAATGAATAATCAACGTATTTTGCAAGGTCGCTAATAGTGTGAATTAGCTGTTCAGTTTTACTTTCTTGATCATCTATCATTGGCGACTCTTTAAAACGTTTGATTTAAACGGCATTGTACTACATATAAATATCGTTGCTTTAAACTGCGATGAGTATTTGACGTTGCAGCTGCATTGCAGTTGGGCGTGGCTGTACGCTAAGGCTCAATTAATCATTTTTTGAAAGATGTCGCAGGTGGTATTTTTATTGATTTCGGGTTATGTTAAAGAGCTTAGCAAGCGCATCTAGTTGGCTGGTGTATCCGCAACGTCAGCAGATGGGGTAAGGTCTCTTCGTAAAGTATTCTTAAGGCGATCCCATTGTTGGAAACCCCCGATATTAGTGATGAAAGTTCACGCATTAATCTCCCACTTGGTAATACTTTTATCAGGTTCTCACCTCTTACCATGTGGCGGGCCGGTTCAAAGCCACGAGCAGTGCTGCTGCTGTGGTTAGCGCTATGTGTAATTATCATACCCTCTGGTATCTTAACCAGAGTCTTTGAATGGACAGGTATTGCGGTCGACCTAGGTACGACCTCTATTTACCTTACCATTTATATTCCTATGTTGTTTTGTGTACCCTTAGTAATGTGGTTTGGCTTTTTGTGGGCTGCCATACCCGCTTATTTCTCCACATTTTGCGTAGCGCTTTTTGGCGGTATGCCGATAGAGTGGATTGTTGTTTTTGCATTCGCTAATCCAATTGGTCTGGCGATGTACGCCATGTTTTACCGGACAACTCCGATAAGCAAAGATTTGAATAACCTAGAGTCTTTGGTGGGCTTTTTCATGATTGCCTTGGTGGCGTCATTGGCCGGCTCTATCGGCGCATTTATCTGGGCTTTAACCAATAATGTAGGGTTAAATGTCGCTTACCCTGTATGGTTAGGCTGGTGGTTTGGCGGCTGGCTGCAAAGCTGCCTGATAGTCGCCCCAATTTTGTACTTTTTTGGTCCTGCGGTGCAGCGGCAGTTAGCCGAGGTTAAAAACAGTAGTCTCAAGTTGAACAATGCCAAAGGCTCCATTATTGCGATGATAAGTGGCTTTATTATCGTAGTACTGTGCTTTGTTGGTGCTGGACGCTATATCAGCCTGCAACAAATGGCCTCTATCGACTGGGCAAGCGGCCAAACTATGAGTTTAATGCAAGCACAAAACACCGTAGATAGTTTGTCATATCCGCTTTTCATCTTACTCGCGGTGATATTGGCGCTATCTTATTTAGGTTACCGAGCTATGATTTCCTGGTATGACACAATAAAAGGTGTCAATCAAAAACTGTCAGAGAAGAACAAGCAACTGATCAACCTAGTTAGTTTAGATCCGTTATCCGGTTTATATAATAGGCGTAAAGTATTCGAGCAACTGGAATGTGAATACAACCGTTCGTTGCGGTCACAAGGCACACTCAGCATCATTATGGTCGATGTTGATAAATTTAAGCGAGTCAATGACACCTATGGCCACTTAGTGGGAGATACGGTTATCAAAGCGATTGCCGACACCATTCAAGTTACCTTGCGGGATTATGACACCCTGGGTCGTTTTGGCGGCGAGGAGTTTATTGCTATTTTGCCCAGTACTTCATGCCAACAAGCACAGATCATTGCCGAGCGGGTAAGAGCGGCAGTGAGTAAGCTGGAGATTGTCTTGGATAACACATCACAGGTGCTCCAAGTTACCGTTAGTTTAGGTGTCGCTACCTTAGCGTCGACCGACAGCAAAGCGGAATCTATTATCGATAGAGCCGATAAAGCGCTGCTACAAGCCAAAGAGAATGGCCGTAATCAAGTAGTGTTCGGTGGCGATCAGACTAACTCAACCCTATAAATGCGATTTTAACTCTCTTTTTTCAGTTCAGATACGGAATTTTCTTATGAAATACAACGATGTTCATGCACTAACAAAGCACCTTAATGACTCTCCTGAAAGCGTTGAGTTTGCTGATGTTATTGCGCTTATCGATAATGCCTTTACTTTCACGCCAACGGCTTTTATCAATGGCGAAGTAAGCAACGATGCTAACCAAAACAATGGTTCGTGCAAGTTACTTGCGTTAGGACAGTATCTTCAGCTTACCCAAGGGCAAACGTTAGCGTTGTTTGGTGGCTTCTATCGCGATGACGTTTTAAAGAATCCTGATGGTGATGATCACGCGAATATTCGTAATTTTATGAAGTCGGGCCATGAAGGCGTGAGTTTTAAGACATTTCCGCTATTCATTAAAGGCTAGCTATTTATTAGCGTTCAGAAGCCCTTAACGTTAGTACTTCTGCGCCTGTCGCTGTTACCAAGACCGTGTGTTCCCATTGAGCAGATAGCTTCTTATCTCTTGTCACAACGGTCCAACCGTCTTTTTTGAGCTTCGTTTTATAAGTTCCTTGATTAATCATGGGCTCTATTGTGAATGTCATGCCTGCTTCCAATTTCAGCCCAGTTCCCGCGCTACCTACATGGAGAATTTGAGGCTCTTCATGCATTTCCTTTCCAATGCCGTGGCCACAATAATCGCGAACAACACTATAACCATGTTTCTGCGCATGCTGTTGAATAGCAAAGCCAATATCACCAATTGTCGAGCCGTGCTTAACGGTGTTTATGCCTTTCCACATTGCTTCATACGTTACATCAACTAATTTACTCGCTATGGGTGAAACAGTGCCGATAGCGTACATCTTGCTGCTATCCGCAATGTAACCATTTTTTTCAAGGGTAATATCTATGTTGACGATATCGCCATTCTTGAGCTTTTTGGCAGCAGAAGGAACGCCATGACAAACTACGTCATTCACAGAGCTATTAAGCACAAATTGATACCCGTATTGCCCTTTACTTGCGGGTCTCGCATTAAGGCAATCAACAATGTACCGCTCTACAAAGCTATCAATTTCAAGCGTGGTAATACCCGGGGCAATAAAACTATCGAGTTCGCTGAAAACCTTTGCCAGTAATTTGCCAGATTCACGCATGAGTGAAATTTCACTTGGCGATTTTACAAGGTTATTCACTGACTAACCTTACTGAAAATACATTTTGAGAACGCATCTCCAAATCAATGATCTGTTCGTAAGATAATTTTGGGTTTTGCTCTGCTAACCTACCGACTTTCATCCAAAATTCTGCTTGCGAATTAATAGAGCGTTCCATAACCGCGCTGGTTTTACGCACCTCTTCGTGCAAAGCATCAGATATTTTAACTATTCCCATAATTAATCCATAGAGTATATGTAATGCTACATAATGTAATACTATGCGTATATTGTCTACTGCTAGGTTTGTGTATCTCTTTGAAGCACACAGATGTAATCTAGTGCGACACTTTTTGTCGCATGTGTTATTTATGCTGAAAAGCGATTCCAATATTAGGTCGATGACTTTGAGCGCATTTCAGCGAAAATTAGTACGCCTTGTGTGCCTCTAATGTGGTTGGTTTGCACTAATGGATTTTTCAAAGCATGAATTAACGCATCACAAAGCGTTTCATCACTTTGAGCCACGCCAACGCCAAGGGCGGTATCACCTTCAAGTGATAGAATGTGGCTAAAATCGTTGATATCTACATTGATGTAACCTGTGCTGGTTAGCATGGTTAGCATGGTTTTCGTGGCGAAGGGCAGGAGCACTGAATCTAAAACGCACTATCTAAAAGGCACTATCTAAAAAGGGACTTTGGTTATCACTTTGCCATCTACCGCACGAAACATTTCTTTATGTTCTTTCCAGTAGCCGCTTACCGTAACCCTAACGGTAATAGGCCCTTGTTCAATATTCATAAAGTAAAAGCCATGATAGCCTGCAAAAGGCGTTGTGAAAGCGCCGCTTTGGGTAGTACCTTCACCTCTGGCGTAGGCCATTTCAAACCCTTCAGGGTAGTTCGTAGCGTCTTGGCTTGAGGGGTGGCCATGAAAATCGTAATACACGCCTTCGCCACTAGGATTGAGTACTTCCCAGCTATACACGAATGTACTATCAGCGGGCATAATGAATTTATGTTCTATTTCGCCGTAGTCTTCAATTTCAATATCAAAGGTTTCTGATTTAAACGGTGTATCTTCAAGGTGAATAAGCCCCTGTACCGACTCGTTTATGCGCTCGGGGGTGGGATCGTATTCGCCAATGTTAAATGACAACGTTAAGTCTTGTGCATCAAAACGATTAGTGTTTTTTTCTTGTGAAAGCTCAGTTTCTGTCGCATCATTTTTAGCGATGTTCACAAGGCCGAGTGTACTGCCTAAACCTGTAGGGTCGATGCCATATTCTGCGGGCAAAATAGCCACCACTAAAATAGCGCCAGCGGCGACGGTGGTGAGTATTATTTTGTTCAACAATGTCATTATTTATTTTTCCTTCACTGCGTTTTTTTCTCGCCGTACTATTAATGCTTTCTTTTGTCGTTATCTGTACTGTTTTTTAAGCATTTTTCAGGGCATCTTTTATGCTATTGGCTTTCCCCAAATGCATTACTTAAATGCGTTACCCAATAAATATCTCAAGCATGTCTCTTACATGTCAGCGCAACAAATAGCCGGAATGTGCATGCCGAACAATACAAGCCCAGCTCCAAATAGCCCTATATTTACAGTGTTTGAAATAGCTAGGTAGTGAGGCTGCTTACGTAACCAAGATAAGCTACTAAGCAAAATTACAAGAGCCAACAATTGGCCAATTTCGACACCCAAGTTAAATGCCAGCATGTTAGGTAATAGTCCGTTCGCTGACAGCGTTAAGTCTTGTAATTTACTTGAAAGCCCAAAACCATGGGCTAACCCAAAACCAAATACGGCTATTTTAGGGTTTAAAAAGCGAAACTCGCTTAGGTTTTCTAGAGCTTTATAACAAATAGACAAACCAATGATGGCATCAATAAGATAGGGGTTTACGTGAAGGCCAGACAGCACGCCAACCAGCAGTGTTATGGAGTGCCCTAAAGCAAAAAGGCTGACAAATATGGCTATATCGCGAAATTTCGATAAGAAGAAAATGACCCCCACAAGATAAAGCAGGTGGTCGTAGCCAGTTACCATATGTTTGGCGCCCAAATACATAAAAGGCCAAACGTGAACACCGAAGGCATTGGCTATAAAGCCTTGATCTTGTTGTGCTACACCATGGGCGAATACCCCCGGCGAAGCTAACAGTCCAGCTAAAAGCCCAGCTAAAAGAAAAGCTGACAGAGCCCGTGCACACATCAACCTCGTCAATTAGGGAGTTTCCACATAAGGGATGAAGCGCCCTAAAATAATAACGCAGGTCCACAATAACAGTGACAACCAGGCTACCACATAGGCATTTTTACCTAATTGAGCTGGTGTATTTAAGGCACGAGCAGACAAGGGCATACTAGCCATTTGCGGTTTAATACATTTTATAAAGTACAAGGTGTTAATGCCCGCCAATACAATGCAGGCCATTTTTGCCCCAAACGCAATATTCACAAGGTATCTGTCAGAGTCGCCTATAACAAAAAGCAAACCCGAAATCATATTGATAGCGAAACCGATTAACGCCCAACGTAAAAACACGTCTACCTGCTTGATAGGCACTGCCTTAGCAAAGCCCACCATTCGTAAATCAACTACAAGCAGCGAACCAAAAAGTAAACATAGCCCTAAAAAATGTGCCATTTCTAAGACTGGGAACACGACGGCATTGTCCATAACAAAACCGCTGACAGGGCTAGCATTAAGGGTGTCGATAACCCACGAAAGTAATGAATTCATAGGTAACCTCCTTAAGACATATAGCCAATTAAACGGCCAGCAATTATAGCGGCCACCCAACTGACCATGGCAATAGCGGAAAGCTTTTTGTGCTTAGTCGACACAATATCAGCCTGTTTAATACAAATGGCGACTAACCGCCAAGTAAGTACAAGGCCAGCAATAACCAATAGAATTTTAATGCGAAATGCCCAGTTGAAATAAAGCTCTGATGCATTTCCACAAAATAGCGCCATCCCTGAAACTAAATTGATGCCAAACCCAACTAAAGCAACATTCCAGTAGCTTGCCATTGCAGTAACCGGAATGACTGAAGCGAAGCCTAGCACGCGAAGGGTTAACATTAACGCTATGCCCACCATGGTAGCCATGCCTATTGCGTGTAAGGACAGCACAATAGGGTAGCCCCACTGTGTACTTGATATGGTTTGACCTACCTTTGAATCTTCAAGCTTGTAAAGCGTGCTCATTACAGATTGACTGATTACGTTGCCGCTTTTTAAATCTCCGCTTTTTGAAACGCCATCACCCGAAACTCCGTTACCTGTAGCTTCGTTGTCAGGTGTTGTGGCGCTGGGGTCAAGATTGCCTGAGCCTCGTTCGGCAGTAAGGTCGTCACAGTCATAGGGCTGATAGCTGTCTTGTGTAAAGGTTACTTCATCTGAACCTGTCATCGGTGCTTTAAGATAAAGCGGGTCGGTAATGGTATATTCACGCTTTAATACCGTACCGTCTTCGTTTAGAGAGAAGCGTTCCACAATCACGAGCTCACTGCTGTTTTTAGCCGGTGAGGGTGGGCCACCATTGCCCCTAGGGCCTCCTGGTGGGCCACTTTTTCCATCGGGCGCGCCTTCAGGACGAGGAGGGCGGGCGTTGCCTCCAGGGATGCCACCCATGGGGGCCATCAACCATCCTTCATCAAACCCCGTAGTGGTTACCACTAATGTATTTCCTTCCCACACACCGGTTGAAAACCCTGCGCGATTAGCTTCGTAATTTGAGGGCATTACGGTGCCATCTAGGTAAATCGTGCGCTCAAGGCTCATAAAGCCGTAAGTTAAGTTTATTTGGGTGCTTGATTGCTCAATCTTATTAACCATAAGATCAAACCACCAATCCATGATGATATTCGTGGGTTTACATTGGTATCTTGGATTTTCATCTTGAGTAGCCCCTTCAACCGCCAAAGCACCAGCTTCGGTTAACTGTGCAAAAGAGCCGCCACCGCCAGGCCTGCTGCCTTCTCTTCGCACCATTGCCCAGTTTCCTTCAATGTTAGGTGTACCGTCTGTGCGAATAATAGGGCGTTGTTCAACAATTTCACTTTGAGTTTGTGATGAAGCGTTATCGTCATCACTGACCACCAAACTACCATCATCGTTAAATACACTATTGCGGGTGGCTGTTATTCCATTTTCAAAAGTAATTTGCTGCATATAACAGGTAGTCGGGTCGTTCCTGTCTGGAGAGCCTAATAGGGTAATAGCACTACCAATTTTGAATTGTTCAGTGTTCCAACCTCTACGTTTAAGTAATGAGCCAGATTGCAGTTCACAACGCATATTAGTCATACTGCCATCGTCGTTCGTAACATCGAAATAGACATAGGCATGAGGGTTTACTAACCGTACCCGAGTAATGTCGCCAGACAACTCAATTGTTTTATTAGTTTCGAATTGCCCACTACTTCCATGATGGGCAAAGGCCACACTCGGTATAATAAGCGCTACAAGTACACATAGGCATCGTAGATTCCACATTGATGTTGATCCTTCCCACTTAAAAAAAAATCGTCATGCGAGCAGCTTCTCGCTGACTGAATATCGATGAAAAAAGCAGACATGCTAGTAATGTAAAGATCATAAAGTAAACTCGCAACGCTCGCCATTGAGGAAATGTAAAGACTAGTTAAATCCTTCCAAAAGCGCTGCCTTAAAGCGGTCACTGTCATCAGTCATGGTTGAGATCAAGTGGTTTATCAGCCACTGTGATTGATTATTATCTATATTTTCAGAATTCTGTTTATACCTGCATCCCATTTATCTATCGCCCTTAAAAAACTATATTCCCTCGCATCGGGGAAATCTCAGCTGTTTTCCGTTTTTAAGGAGTGCTTTTATATGACCACAGCCACAGCCACAGTGCACTATCATGTCAAAACTAACGAAGTTCAGGCATTTCATTTCGATGTGGATGGCATTGTTGGGAATTTGATTTCGCCAGAGTTAATTTCAGCCAAAGTGCCTGTTACTGATATACGAAAAAAAACGTGTTCAGTGAATTTCGATGAAGATGGGATCACTTTCATAAACGCACCAACCAAGGTACATGCGTTTGATGAATCTAGAGCGTGGGCGAGCGATTATGAAAGTGAGCTTACAGCCATTCTGCAGCAGCAGATAAAAGCAAAAGAAGTGATTGTTTTCGACCACACAGTACGAATTGACGACCCAATTGCTACGCGAAGACCCGCCCGCAATGTTCACAATGATTACAGTGAAGGTGGGGTGGGAAAGCGTTTGGTTGATATTTTGGGTGTGCAAAGGGCGCAAGAATTTCAGCAAGAGCATTTTGGCTTTGTAAATGTTTGGCGCCCAGTGGAATATAAAATTCCTTCTTCTCCCTTAGGGTTTATTTGCCCTCGTTCGATGGAAGCAGACGATTGGATGAACATAGAGTTAGAATACCCCGACCGTAAAGGGCAAATTTTAGGGGTGGCAGAAAACAAAGGGCACGAGTGGTTCTATCAATCAGAAATGACACCCGAAGAAGCGATTATCTTTAATATTTACGATAATCGTGGAAGGCCTCACTTGGCACATAGTGCGCTAGATATGGAAGGCGATACTGCTGTAACCAAACCTCGTAAGAGTATTGAAACCAGAACCCTTGTGCGTTATTAGATTACTTGTGGCATGGCACGTAAGCGGACAGCAAAAAAGTGGTGATGTATAAGACGAGATAACTGCGTTTTTAAGCGTTGAGGTATTTATCTAACACTTCAAGCAACTTTTCTTTTCTTATTGGCTTGCTAACATGGTCGTCCATGCCTGCATTTAAACAAGCATCTATGTCCTGCTGCATAGCGTTCGCTGTTAAGGCGATAATAGGCAAGGTGCCATTCATTTGATGGCGTATAACCCGAGTGGCCTCGTATCCATCCATCTCTGGCATTTGAATATCCATTAAAATAGCATCAAACGACTGTTGAGATAACTTGTGAATAGCATCGTTTCCGTTGGCAACACGAAGTATTTGTAGGTTTGTGGAATTTAGCATTGCGGTTATAACTTCAACGTTTATGTCATTGTCTTCGGCCAAAAGCACCCGTGTTTTTTGGAACTGTGTAATTAACTGCGTGGCTTCTTGATTGTGGATGTATTCGTCACCGATTGAATGACTCAATTCTAACGTAAAGTAAAAGCGGGCACCTTTGCCCATGTCGCTATCCACATGAAGTTTAGAATTCATTTGCTCTAATAGTTTGTTGCAAATGTTCAAACCTAGCCCTGAACCACCATACTTTCGTGCGGTTGAGCTTTCAGCTTGAATGAATGGCTGAAACAAGTTTTCTTGTTGAGACTTGCTAATACCAATACCGTTGTCCTGTACCCATACGTCGAATAGGCAGTGGGTGTCGTCTTTCTGTTTAACTTTTATGCCTATTTCTATATCCCCTGCGCTTGAAAATTTGATCGCATTGCTAATTAGGTTGGCAAGCACTTGTTTGAGCCTAAGTTCATCAAAAATCATTTCTTTTGGAAGATTTTTGTCGATATTTAGCTTAATGGTTAACCCCTTATTGCTTGCCTGCGCGTGGAATATATCAAGTAGCTTTCGTATGCTTTGACGTAAGTTATAAGGGCCGTAATCTAGGGTCAGCTTGCCTGCTTCAATTTTAGAGAAATCGAGCAAGTCATTAATAATCTGCAGAAGCATTTCAGATGAGTTAACAATTTGGCTTGTTAGCTTTTTAGTTTGTCTATCTTCTAACTTGTCTGTTAGCACTTGCCCAAAACCAATGATGGCGTTCAACGGGGTTCTGATTTCGTGACTTATGTTTGAAATAAACTCTGTTTTAAGCCTGCTATGAAGTTCGGCTTTTTCCTTCGCTGATATGTAGAGGGCATTAGTCTTGCGCGCCTTTTTTAGCAAAATTAAAATAATAACCAATGTAACAAGTGCTAATACAATAAAAATCACCAGCCATCGAGTGAAGAGTTTTTGCGTTTGCTGGGTGTCTTCTTTAGCCTTAAGTAGCTCTGAAATGACAAGATTTTCTTTTTCTAGTAACGTCGTTTTTTCTTTTTGTTGCTGTATTTCATAAACCAAGTTTGCACTTTCTAACAGCTCTAAATCTTCGTATTTTTTAGCTTCAAGATATTCGTTATGGTAGGTTTGGTATTCTTTGTACGCCGTTTCAAAATCACCTTCTTTAGCGGTAATTTGTGACGCGAGCTTTTCAAGTTCGGCCCGCCATGTGGTCTTTTCACCTACGCGGTAATCATCATAGGTACTGCGAGACTGATCAAGCGCCACTCTTGCCTCGCTTAAACGTCCGCGTTCCATCAACGCCTTCGCTTTTAATCTGTAAATTTCGCTATCGTAAAAAGAAGTAGTAAGTGGGTGAGCGGTGACTGTGTCAGCCAGTTTCAACGCTTCTTCAATATTGTCAGTGCGAAAATAGGTAGACGCCATGCCATATAGAGCAATGTATTCGGCATAATTAATGTCTATCTTAGTGTCGGATTCTATGGTCTGTTCAAAATAGGTAATCGCTTTGTCGTAGTTGCCCATATTTCTAAACAAAATACCAATGGCATAAAGGTTGTCACTAACAAGCGGCCATTCTTTTAACGATTTTGCCTCTGCTAAGGATTTCTCGTAGTACTCAAAGGCTATATCGAACGACTTTACTGAGTGGTAATAATCTGCGGCCATATAGTGATAAAGAGCTTTAGCATAGGCAAGGTTATTCTCATGAACCAGTTCGTTTAGGGTGTTTAATAAATTAACGCTTGAAGCAAAAACTTGCCCTTCATTGTATGAAAGGATGAGATACGCAATCGCCATAGCCTTAACAGTCGGGCTGGCAGCGGGAGATTGAATGACTTCACCGAACATCTGATAAGACCGGTCATAATTGGCATTAATGCCAACCATTCTGGCCAGCCCCAACTTTATTATTAACCCATCGCTCGTTTCAGAGACCAAAGATTCAAGAATAGTCATTACATCATCGGGGGCAGTGTGATGTAATTTGAGTTTTAGTTGAACGTATCTGGCCGCGATTTTAGTTTTTTCAAGCGACGTAAAGTTGGAGTTGAGTAATCGTGTTTCTAGCTTCGAGATTACTTCGCCAATGGGCATAGGGATTTCGGTGTTAACCCTTGAATCTAACGATTCAAGTTCGGCCAGTACATCGGCACACGCCATATAGCTAAAGGCAGAAAGGCTTACGATTGCTATAGCTCTAAGAAAAAATTGGGTAATGGATAGCACAGTATTATCTTACGTCTTGTTAGGTGACTGCTAGGATTGAGCTAACACCAACGAACTAAATTCACTCCTCGCAAATTAGCAAAGATAAAACGCCATGTCTTGAATTTAGCGGAATTAACCGCCAGCTCATTCAAAATTCAGACTTTAGTCTAATAAATTTAACTTGGTTGTTCTCTGTTTCGCTGATGCATTGCTTTGCAATCTGCCCTTCCATGGCTGATAAACCTACAACATGAAAATCATGGTTGAAATTTAATCTTATTACCGAACGAATGTTATGTAGTAGCGACTTTCCGACCCCTCAATGATTAATTCAGATATATGCTTGTTTTATTAACTTTCTAAAAGCAGAATACAGCCACAAAAAAATAGTTGATTCGCCAGATAGTTGGAAGCTTTTATGATTGGATTTTTTAAACCTGCAGCACATAAAACTCGGTTGCCCGAGCAAGATATAGATCCAGTTTACAAAAAGCTTAGATGGCAAATATTCCTAAGTATCTTTGTGGGCTATGCGGGTTACTACCTGGTAAGAAAGAACTTCTCACTGGCCATGCCTTATTTAATTGAAGAACAAGGCTTCACAAAAGGCGAGTTGGGTTTTGCACTGTCTGCGGTTTCTATTGCTTACGGGTTAAGTAAATTTTTAATGGGAAATGTTTCTGATAGAAGCAATCCTAGATACTTTCTAATGACAGGGTTACTACTGTCTTCCTTGGTCATGTTTATTTTTGGTTTTGTTCCATGGGCAACGCAAAGCATCGCGATTATTTTTCTGCTGCTTTTCATTAACGGCTGGGTGCAAGGTATGGGGTGGCCCGCTTGCGGTCGAACCATAGTGCATTGGTACTCTGGAAATGAGCGTGGGCAAGTTGTTTCAGTTTGGAATATAGCGCATAACGTTGGCGGCGGACTCATTGGCCCCTTATTTATTTTGGGAATGGCGTGGTTTAATGATTGGCACAGCGCTTTTTATGTACCTGCAACTTTCGCCGCATTAATTGCTGGTTTTGTATTTCTAACTTTACGAGATACACCGCAAAGCTGCGGTTTGCCGCCCATTGAAGAGCATCGCAATGACTATCCCCTCGATTATGAAGAAAAGCATGAGCAAGAACTCAGTGCTAAAGAAATTTTTGTTACCTACGTATTAAACAACAAACTCTTGTGGTTTATCGCTATTGCAAATGCGTTTGTCTATCTCATTCGGTATGGCGTTTTAGATTGGGCGCCGACTTATTTGTCAGAGGTAAAAGACTTTTCCTTCGAACATAGTTCATGGGCGTACTTTCTGTATGAGTGGGCGGGTATTCCAGGTACGCTGTTATGCGGTTACATCAGCGACAAATGGTTTAAAGGGCGTCGTTCGCCAGCAGCAATTTTGTACATGGTGTTAGTGCTGATTGCAGTACTTGTGTATTGGTTTAATCCTGCCGGAAATCCCTCTGTAGATATGGCTGCACTAATGGCTATTGGCTTTTTAATCTATGGGCCCGTTATGTTAATAGGGTTATACGCGTTAGAGTTAGTACCGAAGAAAGCCGCAGGTACGGCAGCCGGGTTAACAGGGCTGTTTGGGTACCTTGGTGGTGCTGTTATCGCCAACATTGCCTTAGGTTTTACCGTCGATTATTTTGGTTGGAATGGCGGGTTTATACTTCTTACTGGTGGGTGTATTTGTGCCATTGTGCTAATCGGCTTTACGGTTAAACATGAGATTGCGCATTTAAAAAGTAAAGAAACGTCTTCAGTAAGCTAGGTGATAACGTTTATCTATCGCGTGATATTGTAGTATTTAGTTGTATTTAAATCTGGCAGCAGGTTAATCATGAGCAAGATAGAAATAGCAAACAAAGCGAATATCGTCATATTAGGCGCTGGGAGTATCGGATGTTATTTAGGAGGTTGTTTGCTGTCTATTGGCGCGAATGTCACCTTAATTGGCCGTGCAAGGCTTAAAGATCAAATTGCGAATGGCGGCTTAACGTTAACCGATTGGCGCGGCAGGAATACAAAACTTAAACCGGCCGACGTTAATTTTACTGAAAGTGCCGAGGTAATGGCGCGCGCTGATTACATTTTAGTGTGCGTAAAAAGTGGTGATACTCAAGAGGCCGCTTCGCTTATTGCGCAATATGAAAATAGTGATCCGTTGAAGGATAATCCGGTTGTCATCAGCTTTCAAAACGGCGTAAGAAACGGACGAGTGCTATCAGAATGCTTACCGAATTATACGGTCATGAAAGGCATGGTTCCATTTAACGTGCTGGGGCAGGGCGACGGGCATTTTCATTGTGGCACAGAAGGCGATTTGTGTATTGGGGATAAATCAGGACAAGCGAAAGACCTAGTGGGCCTGCTCGAAATGGCTAATTTACCGGTGAAGGTGTTTAAGGATTTATCCAGCGTGCAGTGGGGCAAGCTGCTTATGAACTTGAATAACGCCGTTAATGCACTTTCTGGTAGGCCGTTGCTTGAGCAGTTGAATGACAGTGCCTATCGAAAGGTGATGGCGGTAGTCTTAAAAGAGGCATTAGCGACAATGAAAGCGGCTGGTATTGAGCCGGCTAAAACAGGGAAGGTCATCCCTAAGCTTATGCCCTACATTATGTCATTGCCTAACTTCTTGTTTGAAAAAGTGGCTGCTGCCACGTTAAAAATTGACCCTCAGGCACGCTCATCTATGTATGAAGATTTAGCGCTGAATAGAAAAACAGAGGTTGATTATCTCAATGGCGAAATTGTTGCGTTAGGTGAAGCCCATCACGTGAGCACCCCCGCCAACACCGCAATTTTAAAACTTATTAAAGCGGCTGAAAGTGCAAATGATGGGTCGCCTATGTTAAGTGCAGCCGCATTACAACACGCGATAGCAGTTAACTAGCCTATCGTTATTAATCGTCTTGAAGATCCTTAATGTCGTCAATAATCTTGTTAAGCCTTTTCAACAAGTGTGACTTTTGTTTAGCGGTCATTGTTTTAACCAATTCATCGGCCAAAGACAAATAAGCTTCTCGGTTTGCCTTTCTGCGCGCTAAGTATTCTTCGGTGCGGTAGTCATCGGGGTGAGTCAGTAGATGGGTCAGCTTCTGCTGAAATGCTTCTGTGTTTTGCTTGCTTGCAAATAGTCGGCGGGCTTCATCCTGCATGGTTATTCGGTATTCAAGCCAGTTTCCACGGGTACGGGCAAAGTGAGGAGCGGCGTTCGCCACCATGGCTTTTTGCTCATCAGTCAAATCACCCAAATTTTCTTCAAAACCTTCCTCAAAATTCTCAATTAACTTTTCAAGCCTTTCACTTTCAGACATTGAGTCGTACTCATGAAGCTCTTCTTGCTCTTCGTCATTTTCTTTTTGGATGGCAGCAAACAAATAAATAACTTGGTCGTCGCTTAAGCGGGAAGCGAGTTCTGCTAACTCAGGCGCTAGTTTTGAACGTAAGGTCATTACGTGTTCATTAGCCTGATTTAGATGATTGGCAATGACAGCTTTGTTTAACTTATCTTGTTTTATCTCTTCGGTAATCTGCTCTAGTTGGGCTAAATATAAAGCCAACTGTTCTTCTCTGTGCCAATCAATCCACCCTTCAAGCTTAATATCGAAAATAGCTTCTTGTGAATCGTTAAGCTCTACATAATCGTCCATGTACCAATAAATAAGCCAATCGAGGTTATTGTATGCAAGCTTAGACGAGCACCCTGTGAGTACTAAGAAGCCAAGAACAAGCCATAACTTTTTCATCTTTTAATCCGTTGTAGATGTAGCTATACGCTACTGATAGATAAATTAATTACCGAGCACTAATTGTTCTTAGTAATTTAGCGGCCTTTTGGATTTCAAAATCGATGAATCGCTGCTGAATTTCTATGGCAGCGCCACACATGATATCTGGAGATTCAAGAAAATCTTTAGGCGCTACTACCACCTCAAAATGTGCCTTACTGCTATCCTTCATGTCTTTAACTAAATTCGTGATGATGTCATCACTTTTTTCATCAGAATACAAAGAGGGGCTTAGCTGCTGATGAGCAATAAGTTTTGCCAATGCCTCAAGCTCAAGTGCCTTTACTTCGCTCGATAGCTGAGCTTCATTTCCGGCATGGTGTTCTAGCGGCACCTCATCGGGATACACAAATGCGGCGCAGGCAAGGGGATATTGCCCTTGAAGTTCTTGCATTTGTTTTATCATCACATGCCAATAATCAACGATGTCGGCATCACTACCATGGGCGATATAATGGGTAATTCTTTCTTCTAGCGCCGCTCGTGCTCGGGTTGCAATAGCATTAATAGAAGCGCCTTCCCGTAAACCCTCTTCATTTATAGCGACAATTCGATAGTAGGTATCTGGATCTTTTTCTTTCATGGCAACCAAGTAGGCATGAGTCAATAAACCAGATTCTACTGCTTGCGTGTTTATTTCGCTTTCGTCTTCATAGCCACTGAACCCGTAGGCGCTACTGTCCACTACTTTACTGACAATACCTGCTCGTAAAAGTTCTTTGTGAGAAGGAGCCCAAAGTTCAGTATTCGGCGTATTTCGGATTTTTTTCGCAAACCAATTCGGAACATCGGCATCTTTATACGCTTGGTCAAAGGCGGAACTTAACTCTGTGTTGTCATGCATAGACTTGCCGCCTAATGCGGGAGCGTGAAACTCCAACACGCCGTCTTCACCCAATAGCCTTTCTTTTCCAGCTAAATACACAATAGTGCATGCCGAAGAACAAGAGGTTTTCACAAATGTGTTAAGTCCATATTCTTTGACTAAAGCAGCAAGACGAGTCGCGCCAATAAGTCTTCCGCCAATACTGTGTAAGTGTATTGTTGTTATGTTTTCATTCTGTTTCAGTACATCTAGCAGCAGTAGTTCGGAGCCAATTTCTATACCGCCATAAAGTTCTAGCTCGGTGCCCTTATTTAAAACCCTAAACTTGGTTGGTGGATAAGTGGATTCAGCGCCAATTAAAGAGACACTTTCAGTAATAATGGGTACCCCTGACCGATAGAAATCTACAGTGAAATTTATCATTCCTATTACTGTCATTATTATCGCGATTGTTGCCCAACCAGCAGAGCCTCCGCGATGAGGGTGACGGATGGCAGAGCGAATTACGCCAACTGATTGCCAGATAACCACGGGTGTTAACACCACGTACAAAAGCATCATGTAAACACCAAGCTCAGCTCGCGATGATGCACTTTCTATTTTAAGTTCAACAAATGAGCTTAGCGCAAGTGCACCAAGTGTTATTAAAATGCCAACCACCCAATAACTGATAGGTAACGATACTTGGCCTTTCCAAAAACGAATTAGCCAATTTGCATGCAATGCTTCGTCATCGTATTTATTTTTCACGAATGCTGGGCTGTGAGTGGCAGTATTTTGAAGGTGGGAACTATCTTGATGCTGAGACGTTTCGGTTTTACTTGTTAAGGATTGTCTCAAGGCTATTTCCTTGAGCACGGCTGACACTCTATCGGGATATTGCTCTTTGTCGATGTTGGCTAACACATCTGCAAGTTCGGCAAGGCTGTAGTTCGAATAATCAGGAGCTTGCATTAAATACTTCCATGTAGCTTTTATATTATTGGAGATGATATACATTAACGCATTAATAATACGGAATATTAGCCGCTAACACTACAGTATTCACCATATCTACCTGAGTAGATGAGGAAAAACCATGGCAACACATGAAAAGCTAAACTATGTTGAGTTTGGTACATTGGATATCAGCAGTACAAAACGCTTTTTTGAAACCGTATTTGGTTGGGTATTTACCGATTACGGGCCTGAGTACACGGCATTTGCTAACCAAGGATTGGACGGGGGCTTTTTTAAAGCTGAGCATGCTAGCATTACAGAAAATGGCGGCGCGTTATTAGTTTTTTACAGTGCTGATATTAAGCAAACGTTGAGCAAGGTAGAGGGCGCTGGTGGCGACGTGAATAAGCCTATTTTTGAGTTTCCAGGGGGCTGCCGGTTTCACTTCATTGAACCTGGCGGTAATGAGTTCGCCGTGTGGTCTGAAAAGGAATAGCGATCTTAAAAGAAGTAGAAGCACGGGTACATAATTGGGCTGGTATAGAAAGCCCCTGAACAAAAACTCAATAATATAACTGAACAAGCGCCCTGCATAAAAAAGCCCAGCTTAGAAAAAGCTGGGCTCTGATAGTTATCTATTGCGGTGTTTAAATCGTTGGAATTTCAGCTCTGGATGATTAAGCCTTACCAAGAACAATACGCAACATTCTACGAAGCGGCTCTGCAGCACCCCATAGTAATTGATCGCCAACGGTGAAGGCTGAAATATACTCAGGCCCCATCGTCAATTTACGAATTCGACCTACAGGAATAGACAATGTCCCCGTCACCTTCGCTGGCGTGAGTTCTTGCATGGTGGCATCACGGTCGTTAGGCACCACTTTCACCCATTCGTTGTGCTGCGCAAGAATTTGCTCAATCTCTTCAACTGGCAAGTCTTGTTTTAACTTGATGGTGATAGCTTGGCTGTGACAACGCATAGCGCCTACACGCACGCAAATTCCGTCAATTGGAATAGGTTGCTTAGACAAGCCCATAATTTTGTTGGCTTCAGCTTGTGCTTTCCATTCTTCACGGCTTTGCCCAGATGGCAACTGCGAATCAATGTAAGGAATTAGACTTCCCGCTAAAGGCACACCGAATTGCTCAGATGGGTAATCATCACTTCTGATAAATTCAGCAACTTGCTTGTCGATGTCTAAAATAGCAGATGCTGGATTGTCTAAATTTGCTTTTACATTTGCGTGGATGGCGCCCATTTGGCTAATAAGTTCACGCATATGCTTAGCACCTGAACCCGAAGCAGCTTGGTAAGTCATGGGTGAAGCCCATTCAACCAAGTCTTTCTCGAACAAGCCGCCTAGTGCTAACAACATTAGCGATACCGTGCAATTTCCACCTACGAAAGTGCGAATGCCATTTTCTACGCCAGCATCAATTTCTTTGCGGTTTACAGGGTCTAAAATAATGACCGCATCGTCTTTCATTCGAAGCGCAGACGCTGCGTCTATCCAGTATCCATTCCAGCCCTTATCGCGCAGTGAAGCGTACACTTCTTTGGTGTAATCACCGCCTTGGCAGGTAATAATAATATCTTGCTTAGCTAACGCTTGAATATCGAAGGCGTCTTCTAGTACACCTGCGTTAGCACCTGCAAAGTCTGGCGCAGGAAGGCCTTTTTGAGAAGTGGTAAAAAATGTGGGTTCAATGTGCGCAAAATCTTGCTCTTCTTGCATGCGCTGCATTAACACTGAGCCAACCATACCGCGCCAGCCCACTAAACCTACTTTTTGTTGAGACATTAACTTGAGAACCCTATAAAACTAAACTGTGTATTCATGTTGAACTAACGGTGATATCACCCTGCCAACCCTATACCTGTCGCATTTTCATTATTATGCCTGCAGTCTATAAACAATTTAAAACGCTGGCTAGCGAGTTTTTAGAAATATTACGTTATAGATATAAGTGAATCACATTTGGTAAGCACATTATCAATGTTTCGTTGAAACTAATTCTTAAAATGCTTAATTATCATTCATGCTGTAGGAGGGTAGTCTCCTCCTAACAGTTTTTCAGACCCTAGCAGCCTAAATGAGTACCGAGTCAAACACGCTCTACTTTACGAAATTAAAAAGGAAATGAACGGATGAAAACAATATTAGTAACAGGCGCGACCGACGGCATTGGTCTTGAAACCGTTAAATTATTAGCGCACGAAGGGCACAATTTGATCATTCACGGAAGAAGCGCTGACAAATTAAAGCATGTAGAGCAAATGCTAGGTGCCGATTATCCTGCAGTGCAGGTTACTGGGTTCGTGGCAGATTTGAGCGACTTTAAAGCAGTAGATAATTTTGTCAATCGAGTGGTAGAGGCTTTTTCAGCTATAGACGTTATCATTAATAATGCTGGAGTGTTTCATTCTCCCGCAATTGTAACAAACGCAGGCTTAGACGTACGTTTCATGGTAAATACGATTGCGCCGTTCATCATTACCAAACGTTTGTTGCCACTTATGCCAAGTGATGGGCGAGTAGTAAACGTGTCATCTGCAGCCCAAGCTCCCGTTAATTTTGACCTGCTAAGTCAAGGTCCTTCTATGAGTGATGGCATGGCATACGCACAAAGTAAGCTTGCTATTACCATGTGGACACGCTTTTTTGCCGAAAAATATGAGGCAACAGGGCCATTGTTTGTATCTGTTAACCCTAAATCGTTGCTTGGAAGTAAAATGGTGAAGGAAGCCTATGGGGTAGCCGGTGGCGATCTAGCAATTGGTGCGAAGATATTTGTGGAAGCTGCGCTTAGTGATAGGTTTGCTAACGTGAAAGGTGAATATTTCGATAATGACAACAATCAGTTTGCGCCTGCACATCCATTTGGTGAAAACTCATCAAATAGAAAGCAATTAGTTAACGTGATTGAATCTATTGTAGCTAGTCACACTAGTTAACTATTCTAAATTAATGTGTATCGTAGGCTAAAAATGAGCGGTGGGGCCGTGAAGTAGGCGTATACACCCATTTTTATGTCTACTCTCACGTGCTAATTTATTTTTTTCGGTTAATATGAACCTACTCACAGTTTTTATGCAGTTATTTGGTTTGTTTCATAATTAATGTTGTGAGCAAAATGCATGCTGATTAGATAAAAATTACAAGACCGAGCGTAAAGAGGGCTCTATGCAGTACGATTCACATCAAAAGTTTTCACCTACCACCATATTTCTACATTGGCTTGTTGGATTAATGATTATTGGCATGCTGGCTTCTGGCGTCTATATGGTAGAAGAGAGCGCTTACTGGGTTTTCAGTTGGCATAAAGCCTTCGGGTTTATCGTGCTATTTCTTGCATTGGCAAGGACGGCGTGGCGTTTAAAGAATGGTTGGCCCACTTCGGCAGGAGACTACTCTGCGTTAGTTCACGGGGTGGCAAAAGTAATTCACTGGGTTCTTATTCTTAGCACGTTGTTAATGCCTATTTCTGGATTAATGACATCGGTACTCGGTGGTCATGGATTATCTGTTTTTGGATTAGAAGTGTTCGCACAGAATTTCAGTGTAGAAGACCCCGAAAAAACATTACCAATTAACTACGAGCTTTCAAAACTTGGCGGCACAGTGCACCATTATTTAGGGTATGTATTGATTGGAGCCGTTGTACTCCACGTGGCCGGCGCGTTAAAGCACCATATTATGGACAAAGATGGCACACTAAGACGCATGTTAGGCAAAAGCATCTAGTCGTTAACGCCTAAGCTTTAAGCCCTTCGCTATTTACAAAGGCTAGAAACACTTTCATCGTGTTTAAAAAAAACCACAGTGTAGATACTGTGGTTTTTTATTTCCTAGTTGTTTTTTATGAGAGTCCTGCTTCTCGTAGCGCTTTATCCCAGTAGGGTTCGCCACTGTACCTTTCTTTTAAAAAGTCGATAAAGGCGCGCACTTTGGGGGCCAATAAACGGTTGCTTGGATATACTGCCCACAGTGCACACTGCGCCGTTAATGGGTAATCTTTTAATACTTGAACCAGTTGTCCGTTTTGAAGATATGGGTAGCTGCACCAGGTGGCGGTAAGTGTTAAGCCATTGCCACCAATAGCTGCATCGCGCACCGCTTCACCGTTATCCATACGAATTCGGGTTTTAGGCTTTATCGATACTACGCCTTGTGGGGTGTTAAACTCCCATGTTTCCAACCCTATAAGATTGACAGCAGCATGTTCAGTTATTTCTTGCGGGGTTTTCGGCTCGCCATACTTCTTGATATAGTCCGGTGACGCTACAATAATTCGCTTGTCATCAGCCAGTTTTCTGGCGTGTAGATTAGAGTCTTTTAATACCGCATCTCGAATTGCTATATCGAACCCGCCTTCTATCAAGTCTAAAATACTATCACTGAAACGAAAATCGATATTTAGCTGTGGGTAAGACGCTAAAAATTCTTCCATTGCAGGTACTAAGTGTAAGCGACCAAATGAAGCTGGCGCGGTTACTCGCAGTGTGCCCTGAGGCGTTTGCGAGCCAACCCCAACAGCAGCCTGTGCGGTTTCAATACTTGATAACACTTCTTCGGCATGAGGTAAAAATAGTTTTCCCTCATCGGTTAAAGACACTTTTCGTGTGGTTCGATGAATAAGCCGTACCCCTAAATTCTCTTCCAATTTATTGATATGGGCACTGGCCACGGCAGGGGAAACATTCAGTTCACGCCCAGCTACACTGATATTGTTGGTGTTGGCAATACGTACAAAAAGCTTAAGGTGATCGATGTTCATAATTGATTATCAATAAAATCTAAAAACTGTATGTGTTTATAACCCAATTATCATATGCCTGGCTAGTGTCTATTATTAGTCTCGAACTTAACGCAACGAGGCGAACTCACATGAAAGCAATGGTTATTAACGAATTTGGTGGTCCTGAAGTATTTACCGCGGCTGACATAGACGCGCCACAAATTAAAGCGGGTCACGTTATTGTGCGTATAGCAGCAACCAGCGTGAACACAGTAGACACCATGATACGTGAAATGGGGCAAGACCTACCATTTTCTCCTAAGTTACCAGGCGGTGTATTGGGTATGGATTTCGCCGGTACAGTTGAAGCCGTTGGAGAAGGCGTAGATAACTTTAGCGTAGGTGATGAAGTTTATGGTTGCGCGGGTGGTTTAGCCGACTTGCAAGGTGCCTTAGCTGAATTAATGTTAGCCGATGTTCGTCTTATTGCACCTAAGCCTAAATCATTGTCGATGCGTGAAGCGGCTGCTTTACCTTTGGTTGGCATTACTGCCTATGAGGGCTTAACTCGCGCGCAAACAGCAAAAGATCAAACCGTATTAGTGCATGGTGGAGCAGGTGGCGTTGGCCATTTAGCGGTTCAAATGGCACGTCATATGGGCGCTACTGTGTTTGCTACTGGCGGCTCGGATGAGCAAGCTGCACTTATTGAGAAGCTTGGTGCAACTTATATTGATTACCGTTCTGAAAAAGTGGCTGATTATGTTGCTAAGCATACTGATGGTGCTGGTTTCGATGTGATTTATGATTCTGTTGGTGGCGGTAACTTGCCTAACTCTTTTGAAGCAGCAAAATTATGTGGCCAAGTTTCAACGACGGTATCATTGGTCGAAACTGATTTGAGTCCCGTTCACTTTAAAGGGCTAAGCTTACACGTTGTGTTCATGCTTATCCCTATGATCCACAACTACAAACGTGAAAATCACGGCGCGATATTACGCACTATTACAGATATTGTTGATGCAGGCGCGTTAACTCCAGTATTAGATAGCGAGACGTTTACCCTTGAGCAAGCAGGTGATGCACATGCGCGCCTAGCAAGCGGCAAGGCTATGGGCAAAATCGTTATTGATGTAGCCTCTTAAGCACCTGTGACTGACTTTGACCTAGCTCTTCTACGAGAACTTTCACGAGTTTATATATAAGCACTCGCATTAGCTCTAATATAAGTTCTCGTATTAACTTTTAAATTTGTTCCTTTTACTTTCCCTAAGGGTTCTCTTAAGTGCCTTCCCTTTGCGCACTTTTACCCTTGGCGTTTGCAGTTATGCTCGCCAAGGGGCTTTTATTTTTTCTCTCGCCTTTAATTAATCTCCATAAGCCTCATCTTTGTATTAATCAAGAGGTCATATTTACTTATGTTCGTTTGTTGCGTTGCGTGTTTTTTGCACTGTCGATATTTTGCGCCCGCAACTGTAAACCTCCACTAAACTATCGTCACTTGCTAATCAGGAAGGAAATCTTATGAAAGTAATGCGTTTGAAAGACAACAGTGAAGGCTTAGCGTCGCTCTACTGCGCAGACGAAACAGAACCAACCGTCGTCGGCAATGACGAAATTAAAGTAAGGGTTCACGCTAGCTCTCTAAATTATCACGATTACAGCGTGGCGACAGGCGCTATTCCCACAGAGGGTGACCGCATCCCTATGTCTGACGGCGCGGGCGTCGTTGTAGAAGTAGGGGAAGGCGTTACACAGTTTGTTCCAGGCGACCATGTGGTTTCTACCTTTTTTCCTGACTGGTTAAGCGGCGCACCTACAGTAGGTGATTTTAGTCGCACCCCCGGAGATGGTATTGACGGTTACGCCCGGGAGGTCGTGGTAAAGCCGCAGCAATGGTTTACTAAAGCACCTTCAGGGTGGTCTCACGAAGAAGCGGCTACTATCACTACAGCAGGACTAACTGCGTGGCGGGCTTTAGTTGTTGAAGGTGGCTTGAAGGCAGGCGACACAGTTCTGTTGTTAGGCACTGGTGGTGTTTCTATCTATGCGCTTCAAATTGCCAAAGCAATGGGGGCGAAAGTGGCAATAACCTCAAGCTCTGATGAAAAGTTAGAGAAAGCAAAAGCCTTGGGGGCAGATTTCACGGTTAACTATAATACAGACGAAAAGTGGGGCAAAACCGTTGCCAAATGGACTGGTGGAAAAGGTGTCGATCACGTGGTTGAAGTTGGTGGGCCTGCCACATTAGGGCAATCTATTCATGCGTGTAGAGTAGGGGGCAGCATTATACTTATTGGTGTATTAACCGGTATTAAGGGTGATATTCCAACGGCTACCCTTATGCGAAAACAAATTAGGTTAACTGGCGTAATTGTGGGAAGCAACAAAGACCAGTGGGACTTTGTCAGTGCCTTGGAATGCATGAACTTTAAGCCTGTGGTTGATACTACATTTGCCCTTGAAAGGCTGTCGGATGCGTTTGCTTTTGAGGAATCGGGTAAACACTTTGGCAAAATTTGCGTGAGCATTTAAGCTAAGCATTGTGGGCAGCAACATCGCACGCTGCCCCCTTATTTAGCAAAGCAGGAATCGCTAGGGTTAACGTAAAAGTAAAAGGAATACCATGAGTTTGTCCCATATTATGTCTACTCGTGTGGTCAGTGTGCACATGGATGATAGCCTAGAGTTGATACAAACCTTGTTCGCTGAAACGGGGTTTCATCATTTGGTAGTCGTGCATCAGAATCAACTGCAAGGCATCATTTCAGACCGCGACGTGTTAAAGGCGACAAGCCCTTTTGCAAATACGGTTAATGAGCGTTTTCGTGACAAAGCGACACTAGAAAAAAAAGCGCACCAAATTATGACACGAAATGTGTTAACCCTTTCTGCAAGCGATTCAATTGTTAGCGCAATTTCATTATTCAATGACAACAAGATTTCCTGCATTCCCATTATTGATGAGAAGCGATGCCCGGTTGGCATTGTCTCTTGGCGAGATGTTATGCGATTTATGGAAGCGAGGGTGAATGCTAAGAAAGGTTAGAGGCTATTGGTAGAAGTTGTGAAAACCATATAATCAGCGATGTTAACATCAATAAAAAAGGTGCGTATAAACGCACCTTTTTTGATTCTTTCCTAATTTACAGTAAACAAACTAACTGGCTTTTCGATAGCTTACTTTGAACAAAATGCTATACAGTACAGGTACGGCAATAAGCGTAAGAATAGTGGCAAAGGTTAATCCGCCCATAATCGTCACTGCCATATCTGCAAAGAAGGCATCGAATAACAGTGGCGCCATACCTAATATGGTGGTTAATGCAGCCAACGTCACAGGGCGTAAACGGCTTAATGTTGCTTCTACTATTGCCTTTTTAATTTCTAGCCCTTCTTCAATTTGTAAATCTATCTCTTCAATAAGTACGATGGCATTTTTAATCAACATGCCGAATAAACTTAAGAACCCAAGAAGTGACATAAAGCCAAATGGCATATTGGTAGACAGAAGCCCTGTCACTACACCAACTATCGCCATAGGCACCACTAACCAAATGATCAGCGGCTGACGAGCGTGTCCAAATAGCAGTACAGAGATAATGAACATCACTAAGAAACCCACAGGTAAACCTGCACCAAGCGCCGCTTGTGCATCGCTAGAGCTTTCAAACTCACCACCCCATTCAAGGGCATACCCGGCAGGAATGTCCATTGCTTCAATTTGAGGGCGAATACGGGCAAATGCTTTCGCGGCAGTTTCATTATCGCCAGGCTCAGCTTCTACTGTGATAGTACGTAATCTGTCTTTTCGGTGAATGCGCAGCTCTTCTGTCACAATATCTAAACCGCTAGATACTTGCGTAAAAGGCACGTATTGACGTTGTTGTGACGACCATACTTGGCTTTCTCGCACCGATTGAATGGCGGTATCATCAGGATGCCCCATTTTTGCCACAATACTGTAGGCATAGTCTCCATCTTGCACGCTGCCTAGACGCAATCCGCTACTGGCATATTGCACGGTTTGACTAAAGTCAGAGTGAGAAACACCCGCAATACCGGCATTGTAATTATCGTACTGGGTGTTTATGGCTACGCCTTTTTCACGCCAATTATGGCGAATATCTTTAATATTACCATCGGCCAGCATCATGCCTTTCGCTTCTTCGGCAAGGGTGCGTAAAACTTCTGCATCAGGGCCTGAAAAGCGTGCTTCAAGTTTAGCACCAGAACCTGGCCCAAATTGCATGCGTTCTTGGTAGAAGTTGGCATCAAGATCGATGTTGTCGAGCAAGCCGGAAAGCTTTTCTTGAACGGCGGGAATATTTTCTAATTCATTAACGCGTACCATGAAAAATCCATAGTTTTCATTGGCACTTTTGGGCGCGTAAGTCAGCGTAAAGCGGTCAGCACCTTGACCAATAATGGTGGTTACAGCCGTTACATTTTCTTGCGCTAAAATACGTTCTTCAGCCTCTTTAATGATTTTTTCGGTAGCCCGAATATCACGGTCTTGAGGGCCCCAATAATGCACAAAGAACAGCGGTGCGTTGGAGGGTGGGAAAAAGCCTTGTTTAACCATCCCGAAACTGCCGTAGGCTACCGCGGTAATCACAAACAACACGGCCATGGTCACCCATCGTAATTTTAAAGCCCCAGTGAGGGTTTTGGTGAACCAGCGCTGCAGTAAGGTTGGTTCATCACCATCCGTTTGCTTTACGCCTTTACGGAACACTAGCTCGCCAAGCACTGGTACTAAGGTAACAGCAAGTACCCAACTCATCATTAAAGATACTAATACGACGGCAAATAAGGAATACAAGAACTCACCGGTAGCATCATCAGATAAACCAATCCCTGAAAACGCCGCGATACCTATTACTGTTGCGCCTAATAAAGGCCACTGCGTTCGTTTTACAATAAAGCTTGCTGCATCTTTGGCAGAGGCGCCGGTAGCCATTCGAAGCATCATGCCTTCGGCCACTACAATAGCGTTGTCTACCAACATTCCCATGGCAATAACCATCGCGCCAAGGGATATACGCTGAAGCTGAATGTCCATTAGCCACATGATAAGAATTGTACCTAGCACAGTGACTAACAGCACCATGCCTACTACCACACCTGAACGCCAGCCCATGAATAAGCACAATGTCAGGGTTACAACGACGACCGACATCACTAGGTTAGCAATAAAGCCATCGACCGATTCATCAACCACGGAAGCTTGATCGTAAATAGGGGTAAGGGTAATACCTAGTGGTAGGGTATTAAGTAAATGATCTACTTTGGCATTCACGCGGGTGCCTACATCCACAATGTTCACGTTAGATAACGCTGAAACCGATACGGTTAAGGCTTCTTCACCGTTATAACGAATAAGCTGAGACTGAATATCAGCAGGTTCTAACTTAAGGGTGGCTACATCGGAAACCCTAATAGAACGGTTCGTACCAGGGATCACCAATGAAAGGTTAGAAATTTCTTTAATTTTATCTGGAGCCCGCTCTACGATTAAACGTACGTTCTTTTCGTCTACCAAGACTCTTCCGCCGTTAAAAGGGCGCAAATTATCTTCAAATAGCGAGGTTAAATCAGGAAATGAAATACCTAATCCGGCTAGCTGATAAGGGTTTACATAGGCAACTATCTGTTCGGTTTGCACACCGCTGACAGTGACTTTCGCTACGCCCTCAGTGGTTAATAAATCTCTTCGAATTAAGCGCGCAAATTCCCGCAATTCGCTGGTAGTGAAATCAGGCGCACTCAGCGCGTAATAAAGCCCGTAAACATCACCAAAGTCATCGAAAACCACAGGGTCTTGCGCACCGGTCGGCAAGGAGGTAGCTGCATCTCGTAAGCGCTTTCTGAGTTCATCCCAAATTTGGGGAAGCTCATTACTGTCGTAGTTACTTTTCACTTCAACGGTAATTTCAGATAAAGCGGGCGAAGAGATTGATGTGAGCTTTTTAAGTTGTGGCATTTGCTGGATAGCAATTTCAAGAGGTTCGGTAATTTCCCGCTCCACCTTTTCTGCACCAGCGCCGGAGTAGCTGGTATAAACCTTCACTTGCTTAATGGTGAATTCGGGGTCTTCCAAACGACCAATATTGGTCATTGCAATAATACCGCCTAGTAGCAGTATCACCACCATAAGCCATACATTTACGGGTTTATCAATTGAATAACGAGCGATATCCATAACTTACTTTTCTCCCTCGTAAGGGAGAACTTTCATGTCGGCTCGCATTTTGGTTGCGCCAGCGGCAACAACTTTCTGACCCAGTGCTAACGAGCCACTTAGTACCGCAAAATCTTCGTGAATATGTTCGACGGTCACGCTAACTTTGTTCACCAATTGGCTACTTTCATCGTAAACCCAAACGGCAAAACCTGAGGCTTTGTCGCCTACTAGCGATTGAATTGGAACCACAACGCCATCAGGGAATGGCGAGCCTTGCAAACTTACTTTTACGACTGCACGTGCGCCCGGAGTAAGGGGTAAATCTGCACGAGGTTCCATGGCAAAAACAACTTCGTAAGTTTGTGATACTGGGTCGGGCTGAGTATTATGCTCTACATAATTAACTGGGTACCACTGCGTTTCTTCAGTCGTTAACGACGCACTAGCTTGTTTGATACCACGGTTAAGGTTCGCGGTGAGTAGCCTTTCTGGCACATTAATATTGAAGTAAATTTTAGACACATCTTGTAGGCGAGCAATAGGGGTTCCCGCGGCTACAAAACTATTGTTTTCAACAAGACGCTGAGACACTTTGGCATCGAAAGGGGCATATAATTGGGTGTAACTTAAATCCTGCTTTGCCGTTTTTAGTTCTATTTCAGCTAATTCGTAGGTGGTCTTTGCCGTATCAAGAGTACTCTGCGCAACCAGTTTCTGCGCATACATTTTTTCAATACGGTCTAATTCGCGTTTAGACTGTTCCAAGCGAGTACGTTGTTCATCAACACGGCGCTCAAAAGGCTGTCGGTCAATCGTAGCTAACAGCTTTCCTTCTTCAATGTCGTTACCAGTGGTTAAATCGGTTTGTACTAGCCGACCTGACACTTCAAAACTAAGATCTACCGTTTTCACCGCAGAAACCACTGCCGGAAAGGTAAATTCATCAAATGCAGGAACCGTGCTCACCTCGGCAAGTTTCACATAGCGGGGGGCTACCGTTTTATTTTGTATGTCATCCTCTGATGTACAGCCAGCAAGGGTAAGAACAGACAAGGCAGTAAACGCAACAAGGTGACGAATTCGCGAAATGGGCATAAGAATTTTTCGATCCGTATTTGTGGTGAACACAGTATAGACGACTATATTCACTATAATTAAAGTAAACTGTGCGGTGCATTTTAAAGATCATCCATTGAAAAGTAAACTGTGCAGTGTAAAATGGCCACATAATATTTTTAGACAGCAAAATTATGACTAGCACTACACGTACCCGAAGTGATGTTAAGCGAGATGCCATTATTCAAGCGGCAAAGCACGCATTTCAGGAATTTGGCGTAAACGGAACCAGCATGGATAAATTGGCTGAGCTAGCAAACGTGTCTAAAAGAACAGTGTACAACCATTTCTCAGCGAAAGAAGAGCTGGTTATGCATCTCATTAAAGAGCAGTGGCAATCTGCCCTTGTTGATATAGGTGCGCCTTACAATCCTAAGGCGTTGTTGGCCGACCAACTTACCGATCTTATTATGGCCGACATAAACTTTATGAGCGGTGATGAGCACTTAGAGTTGGCTCGTGTAGCTATTGGCCATTTTTTTTACGAGCCTAATCGTTTAAAAGACGAAGTTGCTCAACTTCAAGCCCAAGAAAAAGCCATGCATAGGTGGTTAAAAGCCGCAAAAAAAGACAACCGTATGGATTTTGATGACATTGACCAAGTGGTTGAAGAGTTGGATAGCCTTGTAAAAGGACAGTGTTTCTGGCCTCAATTGTTCAAATTAGAAGACCCTTTAACCGAAGTCCGAAAGTTAGAGATTGCTAAGAGTACTGCGGCACTTATTTTGTGTCGATACGAGGTTAGCTCGGAACAATCTGCTTAACCCTTCTCCATTATTGCGTATCACGTAAGCTATTTTGATGGCGTGTTATTGAACCGAGGTGTTAAAAGTATAAGTTTTAAATTGCTCCCATAAGGCTTGCGCAACCGGGCCCAAGTACTGTTTTTTATTTTTGATGATGTAATAATCGAAGGTTATCGTATTCTCGATATCGCTCAGTTGTAATTTTACCAACTTGCCATTTTCTATACTTTTCTCAATGTGGTGACCAGGTAATTTACCCCAGCCCATACCGCTTTCAATAAGCATTTTTTTTGTTGCGAAGTCATTAACATACCAACATCGTTGTCCATCCTGTACACCCCAACTCTTATTAAGTGAACCTCTCCCTGAATCTTGCACCACGATTTGGTACTCGTTTATTAATTCAGTACTCGCATATAGCCCAGGATGCCTAGCAATGAGTTGCGGCGATGCCACATTAACTAGTTGGCCTGAATTCAACATGTGCCTATCTATTTGACTATTTTGCAGGAGATCTGGCGTTAACGGAGATAAACAAAAAGTGGCATTTTGCTGGAGTAGGGCTTCAAGTGCACCGGTTAAATATTCCTGTTTAAGGATAAATTGTGTATCTGGGAATTGTTTTTGTACCGTGGCGAGTAATGGAACAATGCCCTTCAAATTGTAAGTTGCCTCGGTTGTTAGGGTAATACTGGTTTCGTTACCTGAAGCGATATTACTAGCGATATTACGCAATGAGTTGGCTTCATCTAAAACCCGCAATGTTTGTTGATATAACACTTTCCCCTCGTCAGTTAAGGTTAGCCGATAGGCTGACCGATTAAACAAAGTAACCCTCAACGTGGTTTCCAATTGCTTAATACTCTGACTAATTGCTGGCTGTGTTTTATTTAGTCTGGTACTGGCTTTACTCAGCGAGCCTAGTTCAGCTACAGATTGAAACATAATTAATTGCTCAAGTTTCATACTGACCCCAAGATATAAACTTTAAGTTTATTAGTTATTAAAATACATTCAATATTTTTTATTGTTTTGTTTGCTTAAGCTTTATGCAAGTTAATAGTAATTGGCTATGAATTTTAATGGAGAAGACCATGAGCAAAGTAAAGAAAGCAGGAATGTGGATGAGTTTAGGCTTAGCAAGTGTGGCATTTGCAGCTGCTGGTTTAGCAAAGTTAGCGGGTGTAGAACAAATGCACATGTCGTTTGCGGCAATGGGGTTGCCGGCGTGGTTCGGCTATTTTATTGGGGCATGTGAAGTTGCCGGTGCCGTGGGGGTATGGTTACGCCGAACCAGCATTTATGCGTGTATCGGTTTGTTTATTATTATGCTTGGCGCTATTTATTTTCATGTTGTTTATGATGCTGTCGCCAATGCAATACCGGCCTTAGTATTAGCGATACTGATGAGTTATATTTTTGTGGTTCGCAAAGGCGAGTCTCAGGCCAGCGAAAGCTAAATCTGCAGTGAAGGCTTAATGCCTGTGGTATATAGCGCCACATGGCGCTGGGTCTATGTCACTTTTGGGGAACCGCCTATAGCCAAAATTGGCCAGCCAAAAAAATATTTACGGGGTTGCTATTCAACCCCCGAATTTCGGTTTATTTGTGGCAAGAGTATGGATGTCACGCGCCGAAGTAGAGACCTTGTCCTACAATAGAACGTTAATTTCCTGAACTATTCCTGCCATAATCTTTTACCATGTGACGAATTGACGACTTTAACGAGCGCGGTTGATAGGTATCAACCGCGCAGTCCACGTACTACAAAGTTAGCGGCAGCACTATCTATTTTCCATTTCCATTTCAGTATTAACATTAATATCTAAAGACGGTTTCCGTCTGAAAATTCGACTTTTTATCCACGAAAACGGTACCGCTAAGTCTAGCAAGATTAAGTACAAGCAAGGCACTAATATAAGCGTGACCAAGGTGGCGTACAGCACGGCAAAACCAAGAGCGGCCGCCATAGGCACCACGAATGCAGCCTGTAGGCTACTTTCAAACATAATGGGCAGTACACCCGCAAAGGTTGTAATCGAGGTCAGTGTAATAGCCCTAAAGCGAGCGCTTCCTGCTTCTGTTACTGCTTCTTTTACGCTGTAACCTTGGGCTCGGCGTTGATTGACAAAATCCGTCATTACCAATGAATCATTTATCACCACACCCGCTGCGGCTATTAGGCCAAAGGTGGACATCATGCTTAAATCTAGATCGAGCAAGAAATGACCCCAAATAGCACCCGTGAAGCTAAAGGGAATGACCGACATAATGATAAGTGGTTGACCATAACTTTTAAGCGGCACGGCCAAAAGGATGTAAACCATAATCATTGCGGCAAAGAAAAACAATAATTGCTCACTTTGCTGCGCTTGCTGTTCTTCAATATCGCCGCCTAATTCAGTCATCACCGATGGGAATTCTTCTTGAAGTTGCGGAAGTAGTTTCTCGCGAATTTCTTCTACTACTTCGTTTGGCTCTACCGCCTCTTCATCAATATTGCCCCATACGTAAACGCTGCGATAACCACCTTCACGGCGAATGTAGCTAATGCCTGGTTTTTCATCCAGCAAGACTACGTCGCCAAGCAATACATCACGGCCTTGGGGTGTTTTGATAACGGTATATTTCAAATCAGCAAACCGTTCCCGGGTAAATTCAGGGTAGCGCACCATTACCTTCACTTCTTCGCCATTACGAATAACCCGTTGGGCTTCGCCGCCATAGAAGCTGGCTCCTACTTGAGAGGCAATGTCAGAAAGGGTTAAACCTAAATCATAGGCTACGGGCAACATTACTAATTGCACTTCTTTGCTGGCTGGATCTATGGTTGAACTAACATCGAATAGGCCATCTTGTTGTTGCAGCATTTCAATAAACTTTAACCCTGCAGCGTTCAATGTATTGATATCTGAGCCAAATAAAAGATAGCCAAACTCGCCATCTTCGCCACCACCATTAACATCATCAATCACAGTAAATGACTTCATGCCGGGAATTTCAGGTATGGCTTCACGCCAGCGCCTTGCTAATTCGAAAGTATCAATAGGGCGTTCGTCTTCGTGCACTAAAGGAGTCAGAATTTGCCCTTGGGTACGTTCATCGTTGAAGGCGAGCCTGTCTCGGATCATGCCTGTGCCAAACTCGTCAATAACCTGCTCTTCAACATCTAAAATAGTTTGTTCTATTGTCTTTAACGCGTTTATGGTGGTTGCATCCGACACGTTTTCATTCATTTCAATGCGAACGCTAGGAAAGTCATGAGGAACTTTTGGATTAGGTACCATACGCACATAGTTTGCGTTGATTAGCCCAATGCTAATCATCAAAATACCAAAGAAAAGAAAAAATACCGCCCAGCGCCACTTCAATGCGCGTTCCACCGTGCGCTTATAAGGGCCGTTTACAAAGCCGTAGAATCGCGTGTTAAATTTATCCCGCCAGCTGCCTTTTTTGATGGGTGTAAAATGGGTATGGGCAATATGCGCAGGCAATATCAACTTTGATTCAACTAAGCTGAATGCTAAACAGAATATAACCACAATAGCGATATTATAAAAGAAAGCACCTTCAGGGCCACTACTTAAGGTAAAGGGCGCGAATACGGCAATGGTCGTCAAAACACCAAATGTAGCTGGCGTTGCAACACGCTTGGCACCACGTACTACGTTGTCGATACCTCCACCTTTACTTTCTATTTCGGTATAGGCACTTTCCCCTATAACGATGGCATCATCGACTACAATACCTAGCACCATTATGAAGGCAAACAGCGAAAGAATATTAATGCTAATGCCAAAAATAGGCATCAGCATTACGGCGCCTAAGAAGCACACGGGTAAGCCTACCATTACCCATAACGCTAGTTTAAAGCGTAAAAAGAGGGTTAGCATCAAGGCGACTAGAATTGAGCCTTGAAACAGGTTTTTTAGCATCATGTCTAAGCGAGCATTTAAGTAGTAGGTCATATCGACCAGTATTTCTAAGCTCACCCCATCTGGAAGAGTTTTATTTCGTTGCTCAATATAGGCTTTTACGGTGTTAGCAACAGGAATTGTATTTTGAGATTTAGTTGCACTTACCGACATATAAATGGCGTTTTTACCGTTATATTTAAAATAGCGTTCACCCTCGGTGAAGCCATCTTTTATTGTCGCAATGTCACCTAAAGTGACTTTGGCACCCGCTGTGCCTATTTTCACCGGGATTTGAGCAAACTCAGCCCCGCTGTAATACTGGTTTTCTACTCGAACAGAAATGATTCCGGCGTTAGTACGCAGCTGCCCAGCTGATAGATTCGTTGAATAGTTACTTATCGCTTGGCTAACATCGGCAATGCCAAGGCTGTATTTACGCAGCATTTCCGGTTTTATTTCTATTGCTATTTCATCGTCAGGTGTCGATATTTCTACTAAGGAAACATTACCTAGTTGAAGTAACTCGTCTTCAATATCTTTGGCAATAACTTTAAGTTCGGGAAGGGGTAAGTCGCCCACTAAAGGCATTTCAATAACGTCTTGTTGGAACTCAATTTGAGAGATATTTACCGGTTCCATGCCTGCAGGGAAGGTGGCGATACTGTCAACTCTTAACTTTACTTTATCAAGAACATCCGTCAGTTTTTCATCGGTATCAATTTCTAGAGTTACTGTTCCTGAATCACGAAAAGCACGGGCTACCGTTTTTTTAATTTCGGTGACGTCTTTTAACGATTCCTCTACTTTAATAAGAATACTTTCTTCTATTTCTTGAGGAGAAGCACCAGGATATTGTGCCGACACCGTAATATAGTTTATTTCGATGTTAGGGAACATTTGGCGCTGAATAGTAAAGTAACTGGCCAAACCCATCAAAATGATAAATATCATTAAAAGGTTAGCGGCCACTGCATTATTGGCAAACCACGCGATGATGCCGGTTTCTGAATTCGTTTTATTCATTGGCGGCGCTCCTATTTAGCGGTGGTGCTGTTCGCCACAAAATCAGCGCTATTATCGATGACCTTTACTTCCATGCCATTTTGCGGGTACTCAGGTAATGACATCACCACTTTTTTAGGATTGAAATCACCTTGAATAAGAAAGTCGCTACCATCTTCACGAATAACCTCAATTTTTTGCGAGACCAACTTACTTTTCTCATCAATTGTCCAAAGCGTACGGTTGGTAACCAATTCCTGAGGAATACGGTATACATCCTCTAACCTTTTACCCTTAAAGCTAATCGTGGTGTATGTACCGAATTTAACAATAGGTTTATTTTGATTTAAGGCGTAGGGGTCTTCAATTCTTGCAACAAAATGTGTCATACGGGTGGCACTATCGATAACCCCAGTGTCGCGATGGATAGTGGCGGTAACCTGTGTTTTGCTTAAATCATCTAGGGTAAGTATCGCTTTGGTACCTAAGGTGTTTTCATCTAAGAATGCACGGTCGAAGCCAGCGATAGGGAAGGTGATTTCTGCCTGTTCAATATTATAGATAACCGCTGCGGTCATCCCTTGGGTAACGTAATCACCAGTACTGATATCTCTAGAAATAATTAGGGCATCATAAGGTGCAGTCACTTCGCAGTTATCTAAATCGCGCTTAGCAATTTTGAGTTGAGCTTCTGCTGATTTAACTGATGCTTGTGCGCTCATGACCTGTGGTTTTCTAAGGTACAAGTCGGTGATCCTCGCATCGGGCATAGTCTTGGCTTCTTGTGCCGCTACATCTGCTTGTGCTTGTTCTTGTATTAATTGAGCTTGAGCACTGGAAAGGTTAGCTTGCGCGAGTAATAACGCGGCCTCGTAGGCATCTTTTTCTATCGAGAACAACAATTCACCTCGACGGATTAAACCGCCACTCACAAATTTTGGATTCCAAGACTCAACTTCGCCAGACACCTGTGCAGCAAGATTGGTACTTTCTAGAGGTTGCACTTCACCGTAAGAAGATAATGTGATGACAGAACTTTCAACATCTATCTGCTCGATAGTGACGGTGGGGCGAGTGTCTACCGCTTCTGTTATAGCTGAATCTGAAGCCGATGCCTCAATGCCTTTCATTATAAAATAACTTATTGCCAGAATAGCAACAGGAAGTATGAATTTCATCCATTTCATAAACGAGTCTTCGTTGAAAAAATTAGCTGAGGGTAGTGTAACGCCAAACTGTTTCTAATTTATTCATCAATTGTAACTAAACGTGAGCCAACAAAGTGAAAGCCCAAGAACAAGTATTATCAGAAATTAACAGTGTATATGAGAAGCATCGCCAAGCGTCGATGTATATTATAGATTGCTTTTACTGGTTAGCTCAGATGCGGCACATACTTTATTTCTGCCGTCACGTTTTGCTCGATATAAGGCTTGATCGGCTAAATTTAATGCTGTTGTAAGAGATATTAACGACGTTACTTCGCACACTCCAAAACTTGATGTGACGCGATGAGATTTCCCATCCACTGAAATTGCTTTCGCACTCAGATTTTCTCTTATTTGTTCGGTAACTAATTGAGCATCCTTCTCATTGGTTTCTGGAAAAATAAATAAAAATTCTTCACCGCCCCATCGTGAGAGCCCATCCTGTGTTCGTAGTCGACGGCTAAAAACTTCCGCAACTTGTTTTAATACCTCATCACCGGCGTCATGCCCAAAGGTGTCATTAATCGATTTAAATCTATCAATATCAGCGAGCGCGATAGAGAAAGGCTTCTTGTTTCGCTGCATTCTACTGATTTCTTGTTCGAGCTGCTGTTGCCCGCCTCGTCGATTTAGAATGGTTGTTAGGGGGTCATAACGGGCTTGTCGTTCGAACTGTTCGCTCAAATATAATGCGGTAGAATAACTGCGTTGGCGGCTGTATTCGTAAAAAGCAGACAGAAAAGAGATAGTGATAAATGAATAAATGAGTCGGGTCTTAAACTCGTAAGAGTATTCAGTAGCTAGCAACGCGTTATCAGGGGTAAATAATATAACAATAACTAAAGTGATAAACCCCGTCAGAGCAAAGAGTCCACGGCGAAAGCCAGTAAAAAACATGGTCACTGGAGGCACTGTAAAAATCCATAGGGGTCCAGTACCCGCATTGCCGCCAGTGATAACAAGTATGAGCATCAGAGACATCAGGCATACAATAATTACCATGGCAGAAATAATACTGCCTTGCTTGGCGCCTATCATAGATTGTATTTTATGTGAAATAGCAAAAAGAATACTGGCCGACAACAACACACAAGCGAGCAGAGTATCTTGTGCAAATAACGCTCTTAATCCCAAGAAAAAAGTTAACCCCATACCTACAGCTGAAAACATATTTACTACTCTGATCCGACGATTTACGTCATCAGATAACGAGTTATGTGTTCCGAATTCTATAAACTTTCTTATCGGGTTAAGCATAAGTGTTACTTTTGTACCGAACTAATATTGTTAGCTATATCTGTTGCTAGGGCATTAATAGCTTCTCGCATAACTTCAATACTGGCTGGGAAACCATCGGTTGAGAGAGGAAGTATATACTCAAAATCGTTAGCAGACTGTGAGTCATTGATATGCTTTATAATGTATTGCCCGCGCAGAATGATATCGCCTTGCCATGTAGCAATAAAGTCATCTATCTGAAGGGTTAAATAGTCATTTACTTCTTTGGTGTTTACATTATGGATAACTAGCTTCACGTTTTGTGTTCGCAAGGCTGCTTTCAATGACTTTGTGATACCTTCATCAAGGGGCTCAGCCCAGAGGTGCTCTGTCGCGATATGTAAACTCGTAGAGCTTGTCTGATAAACAAGGCCTCGTTGTTTTAAATAATCGGGTAGGACAATTTTGTTTATTAATAAACGATGTGGGGCAGATGCATACTGAGTCGCAGAAGGCGATGTTGTTGAATGAAGCAAGTAATATTGCAACGCGCTGCCAGATGATGCGCAGCCTATTAACGAAGCGCCAGCAAGCAAAGCGAACCCTAGCCTTGCTTTACTCATGCTGCAAACAAGTGCGTTCCAATAATTAATAAAAATTTTCATTGTTATCCTTTTACTACTTGCTCAGAAGCTTACCCTCGTGCGTACACCTTTGTTGATGAAACCCACAATGCTTTTGCGTATTTTCGTGTTTGGTTGGTAAAGTTTCTAATTCGCTAATTTTTTGCTTTTGGTTCAATACCGGAGCTATTGCTATCAGTAAAAATTAAACTATTCGGTGACTGATTCAGCTTTAATAACAAAGGCTGAAGATTGCGCATAGTATCTTGCATCGTATCTACCGTTTCTTTAATTTCAGATTGGCTCAAGCCGCCTTCACTGTAATTTTTTAACAAGCTGTCTAAGCTTAGCAATACTTGATTTAAGTTAGTATTGAGTAGCTCCGTATCTACATTTGCAATCAGCACATCAAAGTCATCACTTGCCGTTTCAACGGATTGAGCCGCCAGTTTCATGTCTTCTACGGCCAACAGCACATTCGATACCATATCACCCAATGGCAATTGATTAATCTTGTCTAAAATAGCATCTGCTTTTTGGGTAATCTGCGTAAACTCGTTAGACACGGTTGGAATAACTTCGTAACCGTTCAGCATCGCTATTTCGTTACTATCATCGGGCTTTGAAACGTGTTGTAAGTCTACAAAAAGGCCGCCTGTGAGTACATTACCCATTCGAAGGGTAGCCCTTAAATCTTTTCGAAGCCAATTGCGCATGGTTTGCTTGATGGCATTGAGACCTTCTTCCGTATCTGGTTGTCTAACTTTTCCTGGGTAGATGTTAATAATGACGGGGATGGGGTAGTCCCGTTCAAGGATATTGCCTTCTACGGCGGGAAACGAGTTAATAGCCATCACGTTACCAATCTCTATTCCTCGATATTCAACGGGGGCGCCTACGGTAAGTCCACGTACACTTTCATCAACTAAAAGCACATATTCAGCGGCAAGTTTGTAGCGGGCATTTGACGCAGTAGTAACATCGCCGTAAATAGTAAAAGAGGCATTTTCAACAACACGTTCACCAATCTGAACACCTTCAGGAACACCGAAGGTAATACCGTTGGCTAATAGGGTTTCTAAACTGCCGGTTTCCATTTTTACACCGCTAGATTCAAGCTTAAGCTTAACGCCGCTCACATCCCAAAATCGGGTGTTCTCGGTAATAAGTTTATGATACGGCGCTTCAATAAATGCATCGTAGTAGACCACACGCTCTTCAATATTAAACACCGCATCTTCAAACTCACCCACTTTGAAGCCCTTATAAATGATGGGATCACCCGGTTTATAAGCAAACTCATCATCGCTTTGCAAGATTACGTGCAACCCCGGCGTGCCGGCTGGTGTTACCGGAGGGCGCTCTAGGGCGATAAAATTAAGCTGTTCTTTGCCACTGTCATTCGCTGCCATGGCGATATAGCTGCCAGAAAGTAAGGTGTTTAGGCCTGATACTTCTGAAAAACTGATCCGCGGGGCGACCACCCAAAAATCACTTTTATCGGTAAGGAGATGTGAGGCATTAGCATCTATACGCGCAGTCACTAATACACCATCTAAGTCGGGCTTAAGCGTGATTTTTTTTACTTGGCCCACATCCAAATCCCGCACTTTGATAGGGGTTTTGTTAACTTCAATACCGGTAGCAGATTGTAACTCAATGGTAATGAGAGGCCCCTGATTTTTCCATTGCTGATAAACCATCCAGCCACCAACCACTACCACCAATATGGGAATAATCCATATGCGAGAGATTGATTTTGTAGACGTGATTTTTGCCTCTTCTGTCATGGTAGTTGTTTCCAGTGCTGCCAAATAAGCCGTGAATCAAATGTCATAGCGGCTATCATCGTAGTGAAGACCACCGCACAAAACGCAAGCGCTGCGGGGCCAGGAAAAATAGAAAGTGTATTACCCATCTGAATTAGTGCAACTAATACCGCGACCACAAAAACGTCAATCATTGACCAACGACCAATAGCTTCTGTTATGCGGTAATAGCGAATGCGTAATTGTGTAGAGCCCGTTCTGCCAAGTTGAACACTTAAATTCAACCAACAAAGAATGATAATTTTGGCTACTGGCACTACTACGCTTGCCACTAAAATAATAATGGCGATGGGGTATGAGCCCCCCTCCCACAGAGTAATCACGCCACCAATAATGGTATTTGGGGTTTCTTGACCAAAAAACTCAGTTCGCATAATGGGCAATACGTTCGCGGGGATATACAAAATAGTTGCGGTAAGCAGCAGCGCCCAAGTGCGTTGTATACTGCTACTGGCTTGTTTTTCTTCTAAAGGTTTTGGCGGTGGTAACTCGCCTTCGTGTAGCCACAATGCAAACCCTGTACTGTCGAAGTTCGACATTGATAGGGCCATAAATGCGGTAAAGCCAATAAACGCATAAAAAGACATACCAATAGCCACATCGGCTAGTTCGGTGACTTTTATTAAGCTTACTAATGTTCCCACTAAGAATATTTCGGCCATACTCCACGGTAGCAGGGCTCTCACCCAATAAAACATCCGCTTAATAAACGGCGTTCTCGCATTGTTTAAATGTGCTAACCCAAGGGTAATAAAACCTAAAAGCACCATGCCGGGTAAAATTAATGTCGCTAAGCCGGTAATAATAGCCAAGGATAAATAGTCGTTTTCCATTAACACGGAAAGACCACCGGGAAGATCGATACTGTGCTTCTGACCACTTGATTTAAAAGTCAAAAAGTTAAAAGGTAGGGATAGGGCTAGAAAAACAAACGCACTTATTGAAAATGCCAAAAGCCGCTCGCTCGCATTTCTCTTGAATGTGAGCAAGGTATGATGACATCGAGGACATATTGCTCGTTCCCGATGATTTAACTCTGGCAAAACAACGCGATGATGGCATTGTTCGCAAACGAGGGTTAACCTAGTACCTTCAGCCATAGGAGTAAAAAAACAAACGCCTTATTCTAAATGGAAACATTGAACTGTAGAACCAAGCTTTAGCGCCGGATTGTAAACCCAAACTATAAAAACGACGGTTAAACCGTTGAAATGTAATTGTTAACAGAATAGCGTATTCCACGGTTAGCGGGAAGCTTCGCTGATAAGTACAACTAAAAATAATCACAATATAAGACATTACATGAGCATAATAATTCAAATCCAGCGCCGCCTAGGGGTGTTCAAGCGTATAGTTAGTCGAAGATTGCTGAGACGAACATCAGGGGTAGTCAGGTTTTGGCAAAGCCTAAATTTAGCACAGCGTTGTTATGCTGCCGCAACCTTGGTGTTTTTTAGCGCACTGTTCTTCGGCCTTCAAGGTAGCTTTTATAAAGTCGTAATAGGTGTATTGGTCACTATTGCCATACTTTACGAATTCTGGCCTAGGTTCATGCTGGTCTGGAATAGCTTACCAGGTAGAGCCTTTATCCTGTTTATTTATGCCGTAATTGCTAATTTTGCATTGGCTTCGGCAAGTGGGTTAGTGAATAGTGTTTCGGGTGTAAGTGCCGCGTCTCTGCCCTACAGTCATAATTTTGCCATTATCCTGATGCTTCCAAGTTGGTTTTTTATAACCACTCTGTTAGCTCTGGTTCTAGTCCAATTACTCATGCCACTGTATTTGCTCGTACTACTTTTGCTCAAGCCTTTTGGCGTTCATGGATTGTGGCATGCGCCAGAATATAGATTCGTGTTTACCACCGCTTTGATTCGTTATGGATGGATGCTATTGGTATTGGTTAAAGTGGTAGAGGTGTCGATGGAGTCTGGTATTGTTAGTTTTTTCTCAGATACCCCTTCAAAGCTCGTATCAACTAGTTCAAAAGTAAAGGATAAGGGGGTGATTGCTGCTCAAATCGGTAACCCAACAAAGCCAGTAACGTTGGCAGAGGCTGCTAACAGTATAAAAGCACAGATAAAGGCGGAGTTAGAAGATGAATTTAAACCTGCTACTGCGCTTGAAGCCGATTTAAACACTTTACCAGAATCCCTATCGGGAAACGCTTCTGAAACCACAACCGAAGAAGAGCGAGTGGTTGGCTTTGACCTTTCAGCCCAAGGAGCAGCGTTTCGACTTATGCAAAAGCAGTTGCTCGCTGAGTTTATCTTTAATTATGAAGCTGATGAATTTTCTCGCTGTGCTAACCCCGAAGGTACGCGGGTAGTGGAATTGAACGATTATGAAATTTTAACAATTCGTCCTTTGAAAAACGATGATATTGGCTACACCTATACCGTAATACCATGCCGCTCAGCGGCCATTGGTAATGACGTTACGCCATAATAGATTAGCTTGAAACAATGCGCAGTAAGAAACGCTAAATGAAGGTAACAAAAAAGCCAGCACAAGGTGCTGGCTTTACATACACAAGATTAACCGCAATTTAGAAGCTAGCGTTACCTGGTGTGCGTGGGAATGGAATAACATCACGCACGTTTTGCATACCAGTAACATAAGCGACTAAGCGCTCGAAACCTAGTCCGAAGCCAGAGTGCGGTACGGTGCCATAACGGCGAAGGTCGCGATACCATGCATAGTCTTCTTTCGACAATTCCATTTCTTCCAAACGGGCGTCAAAAACATCAAGGCGTTCTTCACGCTGCGAACCACCAATAATCTCACCAATACCTGGTGCAAGTACGTCCATAGCGGCAACGGTTTTGCCGTCGTCGTTAATACGCATATAGAATGCTTTAATATCCTTAGGATAGTTTTGCATAATGATAGGTGCACCAACGTGTTCTTCGGCTAAATAGCGCTCATGCTCTGAAGACAAATCAATTCCCCACTCAACAGGAAATTCAAAGGTTTTGCCGCAGTTTTGTAAAATGTCGATTGCGTCTGTGTAGTCCATGCGAACAAAGTCAGAACTCACTAACTTTTCTAAGCGTTCAACAGCATCTTTTTTAATACGTTGAGCAAAGAAGTTCATGTCATCTGGCAGTTCATCAAGCACGGCTTTACACACATATTTCAGCATGTCTTCAGCTAACTGAGCAATATCGCTCAAATCAGCAAAGGCAACTTCCGGCTCAATCATCCAGAACTCAGCCAAGTGGCGAGAGGTGTTTGAGTTTTCTGCGCGGAAAGTAGGCCCAAAGGTATAAACCTTAGACATGGCTGTACAATAGGTTTCAACGTTTAACTGACCCGAAACGGTAAGGTAGGTTTCTTTACCGAAGAAATCTTCTGAGTAATCAACGTTACCTTTGTCGTCTAATGGCAGGTTCATCATATCTAATGTAGATACGCGGAACATTTCACCAGCGCCTTCTGTGTCACTTGCCGTTAAAATTGGGGTAGATACCCAAAAATGGCCGCGCTCATGGAAGAAGCGATGAATGGCTTGTGATAGACAGTTACGCACACGCGTTACCGCACCAATTACATTAGTACGAGGGCGCAGGTGAGCGTATTCTCTTAAGTACTCGATACTGTGTCGCTTCGCTGACATTGGGTAAGTATCTGGATTTTCTACCCAGCCTAATACCTCAACCTCAGTTGCTTCAATTTCTACCGATTGGCCTTGGCCCTGAGAGGCTTTTACTACACCAGTTACCGATAGTGAGCAGCTTGCTGTTAAACGCTGTACGTCAGCGTAATTTGACAGAGAACTCAGTGCTACCACTTGAATAGGGTCAAAGCAACTACCATCGTGTAGTGCTATAAAAGATAACCCAGCCTTAGAGTCGCGGCGTGTTCTTACCCAACCTTTAACGGTTACCGATTCGCCAACTGCGTACTTACCTTTAAGTACGTCGACAACGGGCGCATGCGTCATGTTAATTTCTCCGTCTCACTGATTTATGCTGTTTTGTGTCATTGTTCCACAAGCAACAACAATGTGCATTTGCACTAATAATGGTTTTTACGTCAATCTTTTGGATTTTCTGCCGATAATTCAGCATGTTTTAGAATTTTCATCCTGAAAAAGCGAGATAGCACCTAGTCATTTCAAAAACGCGAGAATGGCGTTTACAAAAAGACTAAAAATAAATACCGCTAATCACGCATAATCCAATAGCACGCTAGTATACTCAACCTAAAGCGGGATGCCAGAGAACAGAGTGACAAATGGGAAATAAATATAATCCGTACGGTGTTGAAGAGCGACGTTCAAGGCCTAGAACCGAAACAAATTTCTTTCGCGTGATGCTGGCTCTCAATGTAATAGGTTGGTTGGCACTAGTAGTAACCTTGGTTCTATTTCATTTTGCTCGCCCCGACTTTATCAGCGGTGTTCAAGAATACTGGGGCATTGAAGGCGACACAGGGTGGTCGGCTGAATATGTAAAAGCCATGCAAATCATGCTGCAAGTATGTTTGTTGGTAAGTTTGGTTAGTATTGTAATGCGCGCCCGCCGCAGCAGGCGGCAGGGCGATCAGTTTGGTTTTAATTTATTCGTATTGGCCAGCATAGCTGTTATTAGCCTTATTACGCTGGCCACTACCATGGGAGCCGCTACATAAAGGCGATGCTAATGAGCCAATAAGTGTAAATGGCGTAAGCTGCCACAAATGCCCCTCCTTCTACTCGGTTTAAGCGCCCTTGACGCTTGTAGCCAATGCAAAATACAAACAGTGCTATTGTAGCTGCCAACATTACGACAACATCGCGATATAAGAAGTCAGCACTTACCGACATAGGCTGAATAGTACCTGCAATACCTACCACGGCGAGGGTGTTGAACATATTCGAGCCAATAACATTTCCCAAGGCCAAATCGTGCTCACCTTTTTTCACTGCGATAAGCGATGAAGCAAGTTCAGGCAACGACGTACCAATTGCAATAACCGTTAAGCCAATAATAGTATCGCTAACGCCAAAGAAGGTGGCTACTTCAACAGCACCCCACACTAACATACGAGAGCTGGCTACTAGCAAGAGTAGGCCCGTAAGAAGCCATACTATATGGGTTTTGATTGTACCTTCAGATGCATTTATTTCCTCACTGTATTCATCGGCTAGTTTGTCTTTACTGCCTTGCATCCCATGCCAAATACTCCATGAAATAAGCAGTACAAACAGGCCAAGTAATGAGAAAGCATCATCCTTTGATACCGATTGGTCTAGCACCTGCCAAGAAGCGAAAAAGGTAATACCCAGTAATACAGGAATTTCCTTTTTAATAATGTTCGATTTAACCGCTATAGGGCTGATAAGTGCGGTTAATCCTAAAATAAGCAGTATGTTAGCAATGTTCGAGCCGTAGGCATTACCTAAAGCAATACCTGAATTACCTTGAATGGCAGCGAAGATAGAGACAATGATTTCAGGGGCTGATGTTCCAAAACCAATAATCAGCATACCAATAAGAAGCGGGGACACGCCAAAGTGATTGGCAACGGATGCCGCGCCACCCACAAATTTCCCTGCACTCCATAGCAAAACCGGCAGCCCAATAAGAATGGCTAAACTGGCTAATAACATACAATCTCCTACTTGTTTCTCTGAAATCTACTCGCAGTATAAATTATAAAAAGTTAAGTAAAAACAACAGTATTCTTAGGCTGTTTCCTTGTTTTAGCTGAGCTTCAATCACCGTCTAGCGCTTTTAGCGAGCGACTGCGCTTCGCCATAAATAACCCTGCGAGATAGATTAGTTTTCGTTGTCTTAACGATGAAAAAAAGCCGTGCTCAATTCACTTTGCAATTTTCACTTTCGGCGTAAACTTAGCGCCATTCTTACTTGAGTAGTGGTGAGCATTATTCTTAATGCCGCACTTCTCGAATTGTAACTTACTTAATATTATTTAGAAGCGAATTACATGCACAATACGTTGATTGTGGCTGACGATGTTACGCCATTTAGCGAAACAGCGTTAACGGTACTTACCTTTCAAGATTACTTGGCGGAGTTTCCGAAACTTAATGAACCGAAAATACGGGTAATAAACCTGTGTGACACTACCCGCTATTTAAGCCAAGGGTATTACTGTTCATTGTTGGCGCAGGCGCGTAATCATTTGGTATTACCCGGCGTAAATACCATTAACGACCTTCGACTAGCAGAAGCACGTAGTGTAGATAGACTACCTTTTGCGTTGTCGTTACCCGTTGATGAAGTTGATATTCCTGCTTCGCCTTTATTGGTACTTTTTGGTGAAGTTAAAGATCAGCGTTTTAAGCGAGTTGCCCGTCAAGCGTTTGAAAAGTATCCATGTCCGATTTTACTACTTACCCTGACAGCGACTGATTCCCATGCGAACAAGAAGATCAGTAAAAAAGTAAGTGGCAAACACAACGTAGTTGGCTTTGCTGATATTGCGGCTAAGCCTTTTACTGCGCTAGATAGCAAACAACAGCAGTTGTGTATTGCTCAGTTAGAAAGCTACACCACGAAACAATGGCGTGCCTCTAAAGCAAGTAAACGCACTCGTTGGGATATGGCTATTTTAGTTAATCCTGATGAGTCGACGCCACCTAGCGACGAAAAAGCGATTCGCCACTTTGTAAAAGCGGCTGAAAAGGTGGGATTTAGAGCCAATGTGGTTTCACGTTTATCGCCTGAAGATTTGGGACACTATGACGCGTTATTTATTCGTGAAACTACGGCAATAGACCATCACACCTATCGTTTAGCCAGAGCGGCTGAGCGAGAAGGGGTGATAGTGATGGATGATACCCAGTCTATATTGCGCTGTTGCAACAAAGTGTTTTTACAAGATGCTTTTACGTATCAAAAAGTACCGGCACCGAAAGCTATGTTTGTGTCGAATTCTGATGATGAAACCTGCGATAAGCTTATAGAGGAGTTTGGCTTACCTTTGGTACTGAAGTTACCGGAAAGCTCGTTTTCTCGTGGTGTGCACAAAGCAGAAAACCGTGATGTGTTAAAAGCACGCTTGGTTGAAATGTTGGCTGAATCAGCCTTAGTGCTGGTTCAAGAATACATCTTTACCGAGTTTGATTGGCGTATTGGTATGTTAGGCGGTAAGCCGATTTATGCCTGTCAGTATTTTATGGCGCGTAACCATTGGCAAATATATCACCATCAAGGTGAGCGTTTTTCATCCGGTGGCTTTACAACAATGCCAACCTTTGAAGTACCAAAGCCAGTGCTACAGGCAGCAATTAAAGCAGCAAAAGTAGTGGGTGATGGCTTATACGGCGTAGACATCAAGCATTCTGGCAATCAGGTATACGTGATTGAAGTTAACGACAACCCAAGTATAGATGCTGGGGTTGAAGACAAATATTTAGGTAAAGCCTTGTATGAGTTAATTATGCAGGAGTTTGCTGACAGACTAGAGCGACGAGGGCGATAAGCATGAAGAGTGCACTTGCGTCTGAATACAGTGGCATGCCGTCTGAATACAATAAGCTGTCGCCTGAACATAAAAGTGATCGTGAGGCTGAAATGAATACAGCTAAAACCATTCAGTTGAGAAAAGCCACGTTAGAGGATGTGAAACAAATACAGCACATCGAAAACACGTGTTTTAAAAGCGATAAGCTGAATGTTCGTCGCTTTCGATTTTACGTTACGGCTAAACATGCTGAATTTTATATTGCCGAGCACCACACCGCACAAGGAATTATCCTAGCGGGTTATGGATTATTGTTACTTCGTAGAGGCACGCAACTCACCCGGCTGTATTCAATTGCGGTGTTACCAGAAGCCCGTGGTTTGGGAATAGCTGAAAAGTTAATAACAATATTAGGGGAGCAGGCGTTAGCCAAGGGAAAGCGCTTTATGCGCCTAGAAGTGTCTGCGGACAATAAGGGCGCTATTTCACTTTACCAACGGCTAGGTTTTAAACAGTTTGGTATGTACGTTGATTATTACGACGACCATTCAAACGCGTTACGTATGCAGAAGGTATTGGTGTCATCGAAAGCCATGTCTCATGCTATATACCCTTGGTATCAGCAAACGACTGAATTTACCTGCGGGCCATCGGCATTAATGATGGCCATGTGTTCATTGCAAAAAAAATGCGAAATGAACCAGCAAAAAGAATTGGCGATTTGGCGTACAGCGACCACAATATTTATGACGTCAGGCCATGGTGGCTGCCACCCTATTGGGTTGGCGTTGGCGGCGCAAATAGAGGGGTTTACCGCAGAGGTGTTAATAAACCAGCCTTTGCCGTTATTTGTAGATGGCGTAAGAAGTGAACATAAAAAACATATTGTTGGGCAAGTAGAAGCAGACTTTTTGCATCAGGCGCAAAAAAGTAAAATGGCTATTACTACCGAAGAGTGGCGAGTAGATACCATTGAGCAAGCGCTAGATGCTGGCAAAGCGGTGGTGTGCCTAATAAGCACTTATGCATTTGATAAGAAAAAAGCACCACATTGGGTGGCTATTACCAGTTACGATGAGCAATGTTTTTATTTGCACGATCCGGATGCTGACGATGGCGATAGTCAAAACGAGAGTCAGCGTGTTGAATTTCAACACATTCCGGTGGCACGAGACGACTTTGTTCGTTTAGCCAGTTACGGTACACGTAAAGTCCGCACACTGGTGCTGCTGTCTACAAAAGCTGCTATCTAGAGAACTGCTCGCTAAAGAGCTGCTGATTAAAAACGGCTGCTTGAAAACTTATTTCTAAAGCTTCTGTAACTATACAGGAGTAACTGAGTAGCCAAAATTGTACTAACAATAAAAGGCGCGGTTGTTTCATAAAGCCAAGGAACGCAAACTTAAGGTCGACTTAAAAAGCCTAAGTTTAAAAGCCTTGAGTTAGGAAAACGAAGCGCCTTTATTAGTGCCTTACCTGTGCAATCGTTACTTCTTCATTCAACGCGTTCAAGCGGCTAACTAAACCTGATAGTTCTTTAATTGAACCAGAGTAGGCGAGGTGCTTACTGGTATGTTGGCCCTTTACCGCAGATTTAAAAATGGCTGTGCTTTCGAAGCAGGCTGTTTTCTTGTCAAGTGCGTCCCACTCGGTCTGAAGCTCAGTTGGAATGCAATGACGTTTTGCACTAATTTTGTCTTTTATTTGCAACACTTTCCCAATAAGTAATTGTGCGTCAGTAGGCATGATTATTCTTCCTTACTATTTAACTAACTATAATATTTACGTTTTTTTGTAATTGGCGCGATATTTTTACGCTAAATAAAGAAAACTCGTATTAAGGTTACTGCATGGAAAGTGCCAAATTTGCATAGAAGTTATTCAAAGCGCATTTTGGGCTGGGAAGAGGATAAGCTATAAGCCAAGCACATTAGCGATAGCTAGCGTGCTGAGGCTTGTGCTTCAAGTGCCTAACTTGGCAATAGCAAAGATAAGGGCTCCACAATAATAAATTAATCAGTAAAGCAGTAATAAAGCTGAAAATAATTGATGATGGGGTAAGTGGCACCGAAGGGCTGAAATTGTCTAATACCTTCTGCAGCGTAGGCGCATTTGATGGAGTAACCATATACCAAGCTTTTTCATAATAATGGCCGTGCTCAAGGGTTTTGATCCCTTGTTCTATATGGCTAAGCTTGGTGAAAAGCGTTGATTTACGTTCTGCATCTGCCCTTACCACAGCTTCGCTGTTTTGCTTTAACGCCGTTAACATTGCGCCCACTGATGCATAGCCGTGTTGCGTTGCTAACGCCGACATGGCAGATACTTCCTCGCGGGTGGCATCGTAATAGCCGCTCAAATATTGACGATAGTGGTCGGCTAAAATAGGAACCTGTAGTGCTGCAACAAATAGGGTTGCGAAAACGACTTTATCAAAAATGCGTATAAACATATAAGTGACTGACCTAGAGTTATTTTTCAGCGATTAAGCGGCGTAGAAATTACGTTAGACCAGTCAAAACATATCTTTTTACCCTACATTTATATCTCGTTTTTCGCCTTGCCCTTATACCTTGTTTCCTTACCTTAAAGCCTGGCTAAGATAGGTATAAATAGCGTGGGTGAGTTTGCTCAGCTGGTCTGGGCTAATAATGTACGGAGGCATAATATATACCAGCTTACCAAAAGGCCTTATCCACACGCCTTGTTTAACAAAATGACGCTGAATATCGGCCACGTTCACAGGGTGTAAAGTTTCAACCACACCTATTGCACCTAGCACTCTAACGTCGGCTACAGTCGGTAAACTGGCACATTTTGACAGCTCAGCGTGTAATTGTTTCTCAATGGCAGGGATTTGTTGCTGCCAGTGATTTTCGTTTATTAATGACAAACTGGCATTAGCCACAGCACAAGCTAGTGGGTTACCCATATACGTTGGGCCGTGCATGAATACACCGGGCGAGCCTTGGCAGACACCTAACGCCACGTCTTCAGTACATAAGGTGGCCGCTAAGGTCATATATCCGCCGGTAATGGCTTTACCTAAACACATGATATCAGGTGAAATGCCCGCATGCTCACAGGCGAATAGCTTGCCCGTTCGTCCAAATCCAGTCGCAATTTCGTCGCAAATTAGCAGTACATCGTAGTTATCGCAAAGTTGGCGGCAGCGTTTTAAATATTCAGGGTGATAAATGCGCATACCACCCGCACCTTGAACAACGGGCTCTAGTATAAGCGCCGCCATTTCTTGGTGATGTTTTTCGAACAGTTCGGCTAAAGGTAAAATGTCGTCTTCACTGAACGTCTGGCCGAAACGGGTTTGCGGAGCAGGGGCAAAAAGTTGTTTGCTAAGTACGCTTTCAAACAAGCTGTGCATACCGTTTACTGGGTCACAAACCGACATAGCCGCAAAAGTATCGCCATGATAGCCATTGCGAGGCGCTACAATGCGCGATTTTTCGGGGCGGCCTTGGCAAGCCCAATACTGAATGGCCATCTTAATCGCCACTTCTACTGAAACCGAACCAGAGTCGGCTAAAAACACCCGTTCAATACCGTCAGGTACCATTTGTAATAGTGTACGGCATAAATCTACAGCTGGCTGGTGGGTAATACCGCCAAACATAACGTGAGAAAAAGCGTCAATTTGGCTGTGCGCCGCTTGGTTTAATACAGGGTGATTGTAACCATGAATAGCCGCCCACCAGCTTGACATGCCATCAACCAATACCTCGCCGGTTGATAGGGTAAGCTCAACCCCTTTAGCGCCAACCACTTCATAGCAAGGTAGTGGGTTCGTTGCTGAGGTGTAGGGGTGCCAAATGTGTTTTTTATCAAAATCTATATTGTTCAAAATTCAACCGTTAGTAAAGCTTTTGAAATGGTCAGAGTTGACAACTCGTGTTTGGAGCATAGACTAAGCCAGCATTCTTAATTAGTAAAGGACAGTCAATGACTCTGGCTTTCGCGCCTGACGCGCAAAATAATACAATTCGTCACGATTGGTCACAAGCCGAAGTAGAGGCGCTTTATGCCTTGCCATTTAACGACTTGCTGTTTCAAGCGCAAGTGGTTCACAGACAACACTTCAATCCAAACGAAGTACAAGTAAGCACCTTGTTGTCGATTAAAACCGGTGCATGCCCGGAAGACTGTAAATACTGTCCACAAAGTGCGCGTTACGACACGGGCTTAGAAAAAGAGCGTTTGCTTGAAATCGAAAAAGTGATTGAGCGTGCCAAAGAAGCCAAGCAAGTGGGCTCTACCCGTTTTTGTATGGGGGCCGCATGGCGTAACCCACGTGACAGAGACATGCCTTATATTGTAAAAATGGTGGAAGAGGTTAAACAACTTGGCCTTGAAACCTGCATGACCCTTGGTATGTTAACCCGCGATCAAGCGGTAGCCCTCAAGCAGGCTGGTCTAGATTATTACAACCATAACCTTGATACCTCGCCTGAATACTATGGCGATATTATTACCACTCGTACCTATCAAGACAGACTAAATACCCTTGAAAATGTGCGTGCAGCGGGCATGAATGTGTGTTCTGGCGGTATTGTAGGTATGGGCGAAACCGCAGGCGACAGAGCCAGCTTGCTAATCCAATTAGCAAACTTGCCTGAGCAGCCGCAAAGTGTACCTATTAATATGCTAGTTAAAGTAAAAGGTACGCCTCTAGCCAGTTTAGAAGATTTAGATTACTTCGAGTTTATTCGCACTATTGCGGTAGCCCGTATCATGATGCCTAAATCTCACGTGCGTTTATCGGCAGGCCGCGAAGCCATGAATGAACAGATGCAAGCACTATGCTTTATGGCCGGTGCGAACTCAATTTTCTACGGTTGTAAACTGCTTACTACGTCTAACCCTGATACCCACGAAGACGTGATACTGTTTAAAAAGTTAGGCATAAACACAGAACGTACTCGCGATTTTTCTGATGAAGCGCATCAGCAAGTATTAGAAGAAGAAATTGCGCAGCAACAAGAACAAGGTTCTGATGCTAGCGATTTATTTTACGATGCTAGCGCACCGCGTAAACAGAAACAGCCTGCGGAGGCATAATGTCCTTCGATTGGCTTGAAGCCCGCTTAGCCGAGCGGGCTCAACAAGGATACTTGCGTAAGCGGGTATGCCAGCAGTACGAAAAAGACAACATCATCTGCATTGATGGTGAGCACTATTTAAATTTTGCCAGTAATGATTACCTTGGTATGCGTCACCATGAAGGCGTATTGCAAAGCTGGGTAGAAGGCTTGGCACAATTTGGTGGTGGCAGCGGCGCCTCGCCCTTGGTCACCGGTCATACCCAAGCGCATTTAGCGCTAGAGGCTTACATTGCCGACGGTCTAAACCGAGAAGCCGCATTGTTGTTTAATTCGGGGTTCGCGGCTAACCAAGCATTATGCATGGCGCTATTTAGTGATGCTCATAATCAAGGCGCTAATAATCAAAGTGCTAGTAATCAAACCCCAAGTGCCGCGGCCAGCTTTAAACATTCCGGTGAAATTTTTGCAGACCGGCTTATGCATGCCTCCTTCCTTGAAGGAGCTATGGCAACCAAAGCCAAGCTGCGTCGCTTTAGGCACAACGATTTAGCTCACCTTTCCAATTTATTAGAAAAGGTTGATACCACCAGTAACAGTGACAAGTTGGTCGTCACTGAAGGTGTATTCAGTATGGACGGCGACACCGCACCCCTTCGTGATATGGCAGATATAGCGAAGCAACACAATGTATGGCTGATGGTAGACGATGCACACGGCATGGGGGTATTAGGTGAAAACGGGTTGGGCAGTATTGAAGCGCAAGCGCTATCTCAAACAGATGTACCCATAGTGATGGGCACCTTCGGCAAAGCTGTAGGAACCGCGGGCGCTTTTATTGCTGGAAGCCAAGCGCTAATTGATTACCTAGTAAATTTTGCCAAGCATTACGTGTACTCCACGGCCATGCCGCCAGCCCAAGCAGTAGCCACGTTGTATTCACTGACGCACATTGCTGCAGATAGCAGTCGGACAGACGCGTTGAATTACAATGTTGCGTATTTTCGCGAGCGCTTTAGTGCCCAAATTGGGGATGATCGAAATGGCGATTTACAACTTGCGAATTCAAATAGCGCAATACAGCCCATTATTGTAGGCAGCCCTAAACGCGCGTTAGCGTTAAGTGATGCCCTTAAAGCGCGTGGCATATGGATACCTGCTATTCGCTACCCTACAGTACCGAAAGGGGAGGACCGATTGCGTATTACCCTAAGCGCTACCCATACCCAGCAAGACATAGATGTACTTGTTGATGCTATTGCCCTTGCGATGGAGTCGATAGCATGAGTCCGCAATTTTTCGCTAAACAAGTGCCTAAGCAGCTTTCCCACCAAGGCGCTTTTGCAGTCCATTTAGATGACCATTCCAATCTTCAATTAGCCCTTCAATCAGAAAGCGGAATAAGCGAAGCGGTTGTTGCGAAGCAATTTTCAAAAGCCGCAAATAAGTACGATAACGAAGCACATATTCAGCGCGAAATTGCACAGGCAGGGTTAAACAATTTACCTAACGCCTTGCACGGCGAACTACTTGATATTGGCTGTGCTACGGGAACTCATAGCCACACGTTACAGCAACGTGGCGCAAACGTTATGGGATTAGATATTGCACCAGGTATGGTGCATAGAGCACAAGCTCGCTTCCCTGATGTTGATTTTAAACAAGGTTCAGCACAGTCGTTACCGTTCGAAAGTAGTAGCTTCAGTTCTGTTTTTTCTTCCATGGCATTGCAGTGGTGTAACAGCCCACAAACAGTAGCCAGCGAAATTTACCGCGTACTTAAGCCTTCAGGTATGGCAGAAATTGCCATAATGGTTAGTGGTTCTTTTGCTGAACTTCATAAAGCGAGAAGTATTGCTCAATTACCTGCTGCGATAACAAGTTTGCCCGAAGCACAGTTGTGGCTTAAATCGTTCCTTGGGGCAGGGCTGCGGGTTAGCCGCCTTATCAATAAAGATTATGTTGATGAGCACCAAGATGTACTTTCCTTGCTTCGTTCAATCAAAAACGTAGGGGCAGGAGCTACAGGAGCTAAGCAGCAATCGCTGTCACGTAGTGATATCAAAAAGTTATCGTTAGCCTACAAAAATATTAGCGCTGTCGATGGCGTGCTACCGCTTACTTACAAAGTGTGTCATTTCAGATTAGAGAAACCATGAAGCAGTATTTCATTACCGGAACCGATACCGAAGTAGGTAAAACCTACGTTACCTGTCACCTACTAAAAGCCGCTGAAAGCTTTGAAAAAGCAAGTTTGGGTTACAAACCTATTTCGGCAGGCTGCGAAAAAGTGGGCAGCGACTGGATAAACGAAGATGCATCAGAAATTCAACAAGCAAGCAGCATTAAGCTTCCTATCAGTACCATCAATCCTATTGCTTTTTTACCACCCATTGCACCGCACATAGCCGCAAAAGAGGCGGGGGTTGAATTAACGAGTAATGCAGTGATTGAAGGGCTGGTTCGCCTGCAACAAGAAACACCAGATCTTCTATTAATGGAAGGAGCAGGAGGCTGGCGATTACCGTTAACCGATACGCTGTTTCTGTCAGATGTAGTGAGCGAGCTAAAAATGGATGTTATTTTAGTAGTGGGTATGAAGCTAGGCTGCTTAAACCATGCACTGCTCACCGCGCAAGCTATTCAAAACGACGGGCTAAATATTGTAGGTTGGGTAGCTAACGATATCACCGGTAGTATGTCTCGATACGATGACAATTTGGCTACGCTTAAAAATGCCATGCCAGCACCGTTATTGCTGGAAGTGCCTTTTTCAAGCGCGCCAAGTTCAGAAGCGCTACAAACTGCTATTCAGAAGCTCTGTTAAATCATCATTAGGCGCGATTGAGCGCTTTTCATCACCTAAAAAGATAAACCCGCCTTTTTCACCCACTAGCGTTAACTTCTGCTGAGACAAAGAAAGGGCGGTTCCTTCACGAATGGCCACAACAGGTGTGCCGGGATTTAACACTGTAAACTCCGCTAGCCGTTGGTCTCGCGTTTCGCCATTGTGACCAGGCGGATGATAATCGCTGTAGTGCGGATTCAACTGAAAAGGCACTACATTCAGCGCATTAAAGCTTTTCGGCTCAACAATTGGCATATCATTGGTTGTTCGAATGCTTTGCCCGCAAATGTTAGAGCCTGCACTCCAGCCAATATAGGGTGTGCTTTCAGCAATAGCGTGTTGAAGTGGTGCTAACAAATTTTGTTGGTATATTGTATGCATCAGATGGAAGGTATTTCCGCCGCCTACTACTATAGCTTGATTGTTTACCTTTGCATTATTGATAGCCTGTATAGGGTTATCAAAAGTATGAAGCCCTGTCACATTACATTCTGGCAAGGCTGAAGCGACTGCAGACACATAGTTGTCGTAGCTTTGTGTCACTGCTGCGTAAGGAATAAATATTAGGTCGCGAATGCTACCTAAGTGTGCAAGAATAAGGCTTCTCGCATGTTCAAGGTACGCTTCGTCGCCCTGACGAGAACTACTTAACATTAATACATGTGCGGTCATTACTGCTCCACAATTTTTTTAAACGGCGTTATTTACGTAAAAGTTAACATAAAGTTTAGCTTAGTGCCGTTATTGGTTTTAAAGGAATTTTTATATGGGTCAGAACACATCGGTGTTATTCGTGTGCTTGGGTAACATTTGCCGTTCACCTACGGCCGAAGCTGTGTTTATTCGCAAAGCGGCTGATGCAGGGTTAAAACTAGACATAGACTCTGCCGGAACCCATGGATATCACATTGGTAAACAACCAGATAAACGTTCGCAAGCGGTTGGCGTAGAGCGAGGTTATAGCTTTAAAGGCTTAAAGTGCCGAAGAGTCGATGACAAAGATTTCGAAAAGTACGACTATATTCTGGCAATGGATAACAGCAATTTAGACAATCTACGTGAAATGTCCGCGCCGGAACACCACGAAAAAATCCACTTGTTTCTAGACTTCGCTAACAGTGAAGATAAAGAAGTTCCAGACCCATATTATGGCGGAAAACGGGGTTTTGAATTAGTGTTAGACTTAATAGAAGAGGCCTCTGATGGGCTGATTGCACATATTCAACAGAGCTAAGCTATGCACACGGTTTCAAGGGGCTCGGCGGTCAAGGACGGTGCGGGAAAAGGAAGCGCGGCCATCTTCCTACTTTGCAGTATTACCTTTCTGCTCATTGTTGGTGTCTTAGCCACAGTATGGCTAACCGATTCACCCACTGCATTAAAGCAACACATCACATTACAGCTTCAAATTCCGCTGATTATTACCGCCATTTTAGTAGGTAGTGTATTGGCCGTAAGTGGCGCCACGCTTCAAATAGTACTGCGTAATCCGTTGGCAGACCCAGGTATAATAGGTATCACCAGCGGCGCCAGTTTAGTGGCTGCAACCCTGTTATTGCTTACACCTTTGTGGGCACAGCCTTATCTTCATTACATACTTCCTTTGGGCTGCTTTATTGGTGCGTTAATAACCACGTTTATTATCTATCGCCTAGCTCGAAAGCTGCTGGGCTCAGCGGTTGCTGTTATTCTATCGGGTATTGCCATCTCTACTTTGAGTGGGGCTGTTATCGCTTGGTTGTACATGTTTAGTGATGCTCAATCACTACGTAATTTAACGTTTTGGCTGATGGGAAGCGTGTATCAAACCACTTGGCCTATTTTGTGGGTAAGCGGCCCACTTATTATTGGTAGTTTGTGGTATCAAATGGGCCAATCTGCCAAGTTTAATAGGTTGTATGCCGGTGATTTAGCGGCGTTAAGCAGTGGTGTGCATGTGCAACAACTTACCGAGCGTAGCCTTATTGCTACCGCCGTGGGGGTAGGAGCGGCAGTGTCTATTGCGGGAGCTATTGCCTTTGTTGGGTTGTTGGTGCCTCACATCCTTCGGCTTATTCTGGGTCATGATAATAGGTTGCTGTTACCAGCAAGCGCGCTATGTGGCGCCAGTTTATTGCTTATTGTGGTGCTGATGTCTGAACTTACCCGTGCGATTACCCTACCTGTGTCTATGATCACTGCCACCTTAGGAGGCCCTTTGCTCATTTGGGCATTATTAAAAGGTCAGCTTCGATGAGCCCGGTTATAACTTTGCGGGATATTAGTGTGAATAAGCGTTTAGCGAATATCACCCTTGATATCAATAAAGGCGATTGCGTTCATATTCTTGGCCCTAACGGCGCTGGAAAGTCTACCCTGTTGTCGATAATGGCTGGGGTGTTGGAAACAGAACACGGAGAAGCTTCGCTGTTAGAACAGTCTCTTCAACAATGGCCTTTAGGTGCATTAGCAACATTTAGAACTTTATTGGCACAGCAAAGTGAAGCTGTTTTTGCGGTATCGGTAAAAGAATACCTTTCGTTTTTTACAAGTGAACCCACGTTTGAACTTCCCAGCTTGTTAGAAGCCACATTGGAAGTAACGGGCTTTTTGCAAACGCCTTTAAACCGACTTTCAGGCGGAGAACGTCAGCGCGTTGAAATTTGCCGTGCGTTGCTGCAAGTTTGGCCTGCCATTAAGCGAGGCGAAGCGCTTTTGTTGTTAGATGAACCCTTGCAAGGGGTAGATATTCGACATCAGTATGCGTTAATGGCGCTGTTTGAAACCTTATGCAATAAAGGGAATACCTTAGTGCTAAGCAGTCATGACATTTCATTAAGCGCAAACTATAGTTATAAAGTACTGCTAATGAAATTGGGTACTAACGTAAGTTTCGGTTTGACTGAGTCGGTATTGTCGGTCAAAAACCTAGAACAGACCTTCGATTGTCATTTTGCAGTAAATAAGCGCGACGACTTTCTAGATATTCAAGTTTGCGCACCTATTGTATTAAATCAAATGTGGTAAAGTAGCGCGCAATAAATCGTAGCGCGCATGCAGATAAGCGCTTACACAACGAGATTAACGTTTGCCTAAACGTAAAAACATTTAAATCAGGAGAACCCCTTGAGTAATTGGCAAGTAGACAGTTGGAGGCAAAAACCTATCCTTCAACAACCAGAGTACGATGATGCGGCACAACTTAAACAAGTAGAGCACACGCTAAGTACATATCCACCGCTGGTTTTTGCCGCTGAAGCCCGTGATCTTCGCCGTCAACTTGGTGAGGTTAGTTTAGGTAAAGGCTTTCTGCTTCAAGGCGGTGACTGCGCCGAATCGTTTGACGAATTTAATGCGCCAAAAATTCGCGATACCTTTAAAGTATTGCTTCAGATGGCGATTGTTTTAACCTTCGCAGGTCGATGCCCAGTAACCAAAGTGGCTCGCATGGCTGGCCAGTATGCTAAGCCTCGTTCATCGAACTTTGAAACCCGCAATGGCGTTACATTGCCAAGCTACCGCGGCGATATCATCAATAGTTTCGAGTTTAACGAAGCTGCTCGACGCCCTGATCCTAACCGTTTAATTGAAGCGTATCACCGCAGTGCATCTACCCTTAATTTACTTCGCGCTTTTTCCCAAGGTGGCTTGGCCGACCTTCACGAAGTAAACCGTTGGAATATGGCGTTTGTTGAAAACAACCCGCTTAAAGAACGCTACCACGATATGGCTGTGCGTATTCAAGATACCTTGTCATTCATGGATGTGATTGGTATTAATTCCCAATCTAGCCCCACATTGCATGAAACCTCATTGTTTACCTCGCATGAAGCATTATTGCTGAACTACGAACAAGCCCTAACTCGAATTGATACGCTAACGGGTAAGCCTTACGATTGCTCAGCGCACATGATTTGGATTGGTGAGCGTACCCGTCAGCTTGATCATGCTCATATTGAGTTCTTCCGCGGCATTCATAACCCTATTGGTGTGAAAGTTGGGCCTAGCATGGAAGAAGACGAACTTATTCGTTTGATTGATGCCCTTAACCCAAATAACGACCCTGGTAGATTAACCCTTATTACACGTATGGGGGCTGATAACTTGGCTGACAATTTGCCTCGTTTATTACGCCGCGTTAAAGCAGAAGGCAGACACGTAGTATGGAGTTCTGACCCCATGCACGGCAACACCTTCTCAGCATCTAGTGGTTACAAAACCCGTAATTTTGATGCTATTTTGCGTGAAATTAAACAGTTTTTCCAAGCTCACAACGATGAAGGCACTCATGCAGGTGGTATTCACCTTGAAATGACAGGCCAACACGTGACTGAGTGTACGGGTGGTGCGTACGAAATTAGTGATGAAGATTTAGCGCAGGCGTATAAAACCCAGTGCGATCCGCGTTTAAATGCAGACCAAGTACTTGAAATGGCGTTCTTAGTAGCAGACCATTTACGTAACGCCTAGTCGTTGAATTAAACTTTATCGATATTGTGCTAAGGCTTCATACTAAAAAGGGTAAATCGACTATCGATTTACCCTTTTTTAATGTTTCGTATGTTTACTTAGTCTTCCAGAATTTCTGCTCGCTCAGCTTCGGTTAAAATACCCGTAAATATGGTTTCCCGTCTAAGGCTTGCCGTGCGTACATCTTCGGCGAGTAACAGTGCTGTGAATACCTCAGGAGTATGAAGCGTTTCTACAATCCCTTGCCATAATATATAGCTGCCGTAACGCATCATTCCACTTTCATAACGAGCCTCTAACGTTGCTTGAACGTCATTAATGAGTGAAGGTTGTGCTATTATTTTTTTAGCAATGCCTGTGTGCAGACGCAATATACGCTGATCGATAGCCTCACGCTTTTGCTTGCGGGGACGAGCGAACATGGCTAGTCGTCATGCAGCAGGGGTTCTACTACTGACTCGAGCCCGTTAAGTTTAATTTCGTACATGAGCGCGAGTTGCTGCCCCAGCTTTCCTTCGGGAAAGCCTTGTGTGTTAAACCATACTAAATAGGGCTCTGGCAGGTGGAATAACCGACGTCCCGCATACTTACCAAATGGCATGGTTTGGTTGATTGCACTTTTTATTGCTTCTGGATCCATATTACTCAACTATTCTTTAATTTCGTTTACGTTGTAGCGAGACTGCAAATGCGTGGGTTTGGTTTCATGCTTCATCGTTTGATTCTCGTTGCTGAGTCGCCCACAGTCGATTATAAATACCTTGTTGTGCTAGAAGCGTTTCATGGGTGCCATGTTCGGCAATCATGCCCTTGCTTAACACTAAGATGGAGTCGGCATCCACAATAGTAGACAGCCTATGGGCAATGACCAAGCTAGTATGTCCCTTTGCGGCGTCTCGAAGGGCACCCAATATCGCTTGCTCTGATTGACTGTCTAACGAAGATGTCGCCTCGTCAAATATCATAATTGGCGCACCTTTTAATAGCGCCCGAGCGATGGCAACACGCTGTTTTTCACCGCCTGAGAGTTTCAGCCCACGTTCGCCTACTGTAGTGTCTAGTCCATCCGGCAAGCTTTCAACAAACTGGGTTAAATGTGCCAGTTTAATCGCATGATTAACCTCATCATCGCTAGCATCTGGATTCCCGTAACGAATATTTTCAACCAAGGATGTATTAAATAACACCGTATCTTGCGGAACAATACCAATATGGCTTCGTAAACTATGCTGGCTAAGGTCGCGAATATCCTGCCCGTTTATGAAAATACCACCCTCGCTGGGTTCGTAAAAACGAAACAGCAACTTCATGATAGTAGATTTACCAGCACCACTTTCGCCAACTACAGCAACTTTGGCGCCTGATGGCACGTCGAAGCTAATACCTTTTAAAATAGGCCGTGCTTGCTGATAGTGAAATTGCACGTTACTAAAACGTATACTCGCTTGGTTTGCTGAGAGATGAGCTGCATTGGGTTTATCTTCAATCGCTGGCTTTTGCGCCAGTAGGGAAAATAGGTTTTGAATGTTCGCTAGCGAGCCACGTATTTCCCGATACACAAAACCCAAGAAGTTGAGGGGCATAAATATTTGCATAGTGAAGGCGTTAATTAGCACGAAGTCACCAATGGTCATCTCGCCTTCCATTACACCATAAGCTGCATTCGCCATCATGGCTGTCATCGCCAGCGCAATAATACTGGCCTGGCCGCCATTTAAGGCAAAAAGGGATAACCGATTTTTACGTCTCGCTTTTTCCCAGCCAGCTAAGTCTGTATCGTATCGGCTTGCTTCGAAGCGCTCATTATTGAAGTATTTTACGGTTTCAAAGTTAAGTAAGCTGTCTACCGCACGTGAATTAGTCGTGGAGTCGGCTTCATTCATTTGTTGTACAAATCTGGTGCGCCAATCGGTTGCTTTCATCGAGAACAAGACATAGCTGATGACACTGACCACAATGATCATTGCAAAAGACCAGCCAAACTGAATCAATAGCAATATCACGACTAAGCCAATCTCTAAGAGGGTAGGCACAATATTGAACACCATAAACCGCATTAAGAAACTTACGCCGTTTGTGCCACGTTCAATATCTCTAGATAAGCCGCCTGTTCTTCGGTTTAAATGAAAGCCCAAATCTAGATTGTGTAGGTGATTAAATACCTTTAAACCCAGCCTGCGCATGGCGCGTTCAGTAACACGTCCGAATAAGGTGTCGCGTACTTCGCCAAGTAAAACATTAGTGAGCCTAAGTGCACCGTACGCAATAATTAAGCTGATAGGTACCGCAATGGCCAACGCTTGTACATCACCGTTTAAACTATCTACCGTGTATTTAAGTACATATGGTAGGCCAATGCTGGCAAGTTTTGCTGCAACTAAGCACATTAACGCTAATGCCACCCGACCTTTAAATTCTAGAAGGTATGGCCATAACTGTTTGAGCACCTGCCATTTAATAGGCTCATTTTCGTTTAACGGAAATCGATTTTTTCGCATGTGTACTTATGTTCTCACTGCATGGTTGGGACGTTGCAACGCGATGACGCTAGCGGAAGGTAGGAGTGAAAACTCCTTTACTAAGATGAATTATGGTAGATTAACGAACCTTAAACTAAATCGTTTACGGTGAACCGTTATATTTATTTAAGATAAATAGGGTAACGGTACGATAAAACGTTCTAATTTATGCGTTATCAAGCATTTCATTCTTATTTGCGGCCGCGTAAACTGGCGCAAAGACATCATAGTCTATTTAATCACACTATTTGTTTTACGTACCCATTAAGGGAGAAAATTTGTTAGAAGATAGCTTTGGACGACAATTCCATTATTTGCGTTTATCGGTAACGGAGGCGTGTAATTTTCGCTGTCAGTATTGTTTGCCTGACGGTTATCAAGGTCCTTCTAGTGAGCATTTTCTTTCCTTAGGCGAAATCAATACGCTGTTGAGCGCGTTTTCAGGATTGGGTACATCCAAAGTTCGTCTTACTGGCGGCGAGCCAACACTTCGCCGCGACTTCCTCGATATTTTAAGTGCAACGGCAAATACTCCCGGAATTAAGCGAGTGGCCATGACCACTCATGGTGGTCGTATGGCTGAACATGCTGCATCGTGGAAGCAGGCAGGTTTACACCAAGTGAATGTCAGCATAGATAGCTTAGATCCAAGGCAGTTTGCAGCAATTACTGGGCAAGATAAATTAAAGCAAGTCTTAGCCGGGTTGGATGCTGCGGTTGAGGCCGGACTTGATGTAAAAGTGAATTCGGTGCTGCTAAACGATTTTTCTGATGCGAGGTTAAATCGATTCCTTGAGTGGCTTAAAACCATGCCAGTCACATTGCGGTTTATTGAATTGATGGAAACCGGCGATACTACTAGTTTCTTTAAAGCACAGCATCAAGGTGGAACGCCGCTAAAGCAAACACTTATTGATGCCGGATGGCAACCCATGGTTAGGCGCAAAGACGCTGGACCAGCGCAGGAATTTTTTCATCCTGACTATGCGGGTAAAATTGGCCTCATCATGCCGTACAGCAAAGATTTTTGTAAAAGTTGTAATCGACTTCGCGTAGCCGCCAATGGTAAATTACATTTGTGCCTATTTAGTGAGCACGGTATTGATATGCGACACCTATTGGCTGAGCAAGATGTAGTAGGGCTGCAACAGTTCTTAGTTGAGTGCTTAGGTGAAAAGCATGCTACGCACTTTTTGCATGAAGGTAATACTGGGGCAACGAAGCACTTAGCTATGTTAGGCGGCTAAACTTACGTTCGTTGCGCTAAAAAATACGAAAGCAGCAGTATAAAGTTGCTCGTAATAATAGCGATTAGAAAGGGAAATCTATGTTTATTGAAGATAGCGCGCGCCTGTCTTTCCATTATATCACCGACTCTGATACAGAGTTCCTTTGGGAGCTTGATCAAGACGAAGAGGTAATGCGATTTATCAGTGATGGTCAAAAAACATCACGTGAAGATGTTACCAACACCTTCGTACCACGCTTTCAAGCGTATTCAAACCCAGCACTAGGTTGGGGCTTATGGCGAGTACAAGAAAAAGAAAGTGAAGAGGATATCGGCTGGATTTTGGTTCGCCCTTTTGGCTTTTTCACTAAAGATCCTGAGATTGATAATATTGAACTTGGTTGGCGTTTTAAACAAGCCAGCTGGGGGAAGGGGTATGCCACAGAGGCAGCGATGCAAGTGAAAGATGCTTTGTATCAAATTGGCATCGACAAATTTTGTGCCATGGCAAAACAGGAGAATTTAAATTCCATCAAAGTGATGGAAAAAATAGGCATGTCCTATAGCCACGAAATTGAATATAAAGACAACCTTTATCAAGAAAAGGTAGTGGTTTACACCACCTGATCTAACAGCCCTTTAACCGTTTCATAGCGCTGGCTTTGCTCTTCAGATAAAGAAGCACTTTCCAGCGTAAAGCGGCACTTCTTCATAACCGAGTTCATACTAGCTTCCGCTTTTCCTTCGCGAGAGCGTCGCATTGCTGACGCTTGCAGTAGGTTTAACGCAATGGCAGCATTGTGAGGCATAACCCTGAATGCTTGCTCAAACGTTTGGTAAGATTTCGCTAGTTCGCCACGCTTATACTGCACCACAGCCACGTCATTAAGGTTTTTAGGACTAATTGATATTGCTGTTTTCTCAACAACTTCTTGGTTTATATAACGGCTAAGTAAGCTGTTTGGCGCATCAAGCTCTTTTTGCCTTAATGTCGCTTTATCGAGTAATTTAAGCGCGCTTCCTCTTAACCCCAAGTCGTGGAAGGCCTTTGCCGAGTCTAATAAAGTTTCGACAGACTGTTCTTCAAGATTATCAATATCTAAAGCATCAAGCAGATCTTTTGCTTTATCGTTTTCATCTTTTAGATAGTGAATACGAGCACTAATAACTTGAAGCTGATGGTCAAGATTCACTTTTGGGTAGGCGCTTTTTAATTGGCGCAGATATTCATTGGATTGCTTGATGATTTTGTTTGTTTGCGAGGTTTCTGCCGTCATCGCAAAGTCGATACCCGCTCTTGCGACAGATAAGTACATTTCAGGTGTGTCGTGCACCGAATTCTTGCCGAAACGAACTACTTTTTTAGCGCTATTAAATTGCCCCTCATAATCGTGGGTTAACCTAGCAAGTTGTACCGCAGTAATATGGCGCATCACATTTCGAGGTGAAATATCGCTAGCAACATTTACACATTCCAGTGCTTCATCATAGGCTTCTAACTTAATTTGAAGCTCTGCCAATAAGTCATAAGCGCTCAGCATACTTTCAGGTTGCAGTGCCAGCTGAATAAGGTCTCGTTCTGCATCATCAAATTCATCTAAGTGAATGTAGCATTGAACGAGGCCGAGCTTTGCCCACGTAAAGTTTTGAATGTTGATGATTGATTGGTAAAAAAGCTTCGCGTTTTCAAACTGTCTATTCAATAACAATAAGTCACCCTTAGTTTTAAGGGCTAACGGGAAGTGTTCAGCATTCTTAGGTTCAACTAAAATAAACTCTAATTCTTTAAGTGCTTGCTCGGGATTCTGGTCATCCATGTAACGATAGACATCGTGAAACACCTTTTTACGGGTGACGACTTTACTCAGTCGTTTATCTAGTTCGTTGACGGAAAATGGTTTTGCTAAGAATTCGTCTGGTTGCAACTCGATTATTGCATGAACAACATCAATAGCAGTATCGGCACTGGTAAAAATAAAGCCGGTAGTAAGAGGAATAATCTTTTCGGTTTTCAGCTGCTCGAATAAATTATAGCCTCCTTGTTCTTGCCTTAAGTCATAAGCACAAACAATGACATCGTACTGCCGGGTGCGCAGCGAGGTAAGGGCGTACGCAGCACGGTCTACATAATCGATATGTTGGAAGCCGAGTTGCTCCAAAGCATATTTCATATGACTTTTTGCCAAAGCCTGATCTTCCGCAATTAATAAGCGGGTTTGTCTAGCCAACTGTAGGTTCATTACAACCTCGTATGTGCGTCAATGCTTACTCGTGTAAACAACCTAATAGGAGTTTAGTTGAATAATTAACCTATCACCATTGTTTGATAGGGTATTTAAGATTGCGATGCATGGCATGAAAAACAGGTAGAGGGCATGAGCGTTAAGTTAGTTTTCTTTCAAGTGTTTATTCTGAGGTATGAAAGATGGTTAATGCAGCTGCTGATGATAACGAAGCTGTTGAACCAGTGATTGCCGTGTCGTGTTTATAATGAATTTTAAAAAAAGGAAGTGGTGGACGCTACTGAGGCTCGCAACGAAGTTGTTGAACCAAGCTGTTGAACCAGTGATTGCCGTGTCGTGTTTATAATGAATTTTAAAAAAAGGAAGTGGTGGACGCTACTGAGGCTCGCAACGAAGTTGTTGAACCAGGGATTGTCGTGTCGTGTTTATAAAAAATTTTAAAAAAAAGGAAGTGGTGGACGCTACTGAGGCTCGCAACGAAGTTGTTGAACCAGTGATTGCCGTGTCGTGTTTATAATGAATTTTAAAAAAGGAAGTGGTGGACGCTACTGAGGCTCGCAACGAAGTTGTTGAACCAGTGGTTGTCGTGTCGTGTTTATAATGAATTTTAAAAAAAGGAAGTGGTGGACGCTACTGGGCTTGAACCAGTGACCCTCGCCTTGTAAGGGCGATGCTCTCCCAACTGAGCTAAGCGTCCGGCATATCGAAGTTTTTCAAAAAAGTGGTGGACGCTACTGGGCTTGAACCAGTGACCCTCGCCTTGTAAGGGCGATGCTCTCCCAACTGAGCTAAGCGTCCGAATACTTTTTCTAATAAACAAGAGTGGTGGACGCTGCTGTGGCTCGTAACGAAGTTATTGAACCAGTGACATTGTCTAAACACTCACAAGAGTGGTGGACGCTACTGGGCTTGAACCAGTGACCCTCGCCTTGTAAGGGCGATGCTCTCCCAACTGAGCTAAGCGTCCGTCTTGTTTATTATCTTGCCTAAGCAAGTGGGGCGGTATTATAGAGTCGGTTCTCATACTGTCAATAATAAAATGAAAGAAAAATGACTGTATGCCTGAAAAGTGAACATTTTGGCCGCTTTTTATCTAAATTGATGGAATTGTAAGCTTTAAATGAGGCCATGCTAATAAACACGACGTCAGTAAAGCATAAATGTAAATTTCTATTGGTATCTAATATGCTAAGCAAATGCATCGTGCTGCTTTTGTCGTGAAGCGGAGACTGGTAGAATGCGCGCAATTTCACAATCTAATAAAGATAGAGAGTTTTTATCATGTCGGTTGTAACACGATTTGCACCAAGCCCTACTGGCTACCTTCACGTAGGTGGCGCACGCACCGCTTTATATTCTTGGCTACTTGCCAAAAATAATGGCGGCGAATTTGTACTTCGGATTGAAGATACAGATATTGAACGTTCCACTGAAGAAGCTAAGCAAGCCATTTTAGATGGCATGCAGTGGCTAGGTTTGACTTGGGACACTGGCCCTATCTATCAAACCGATCGTTTCGACAGATATAAAGACCTAATCCAACAACTATTAGATGAAGGTAAAGCATATAAGTGCTTTATGAGCGCTGAAGAGTTGGATGCTATTCGTGAAGCCCAGAAAGAACGTGGCGAAAAACCTCGTTACCCTGGCACATGGCGAGATCGTACCGATCACCCAGAAGGCGAACCTTTTGTCATTCGTTTTAAAACCCCATTAGAGGGCACGGTTGTTATTACCGATCACGTGCGCGGTAAAATCGAAATTAACAACAGTGAGTTGGATGACTTAATCATTCAGCGCACCGACGGTACACCAACTTACAACTTTTGCGTTGTAGTAGACGATTGGGATATGGGCATCACCCATGTTGTTCGTGGTGAAGACCATATTAATAATACGCCCCGTCAAATTAACATTCTACAAGCGTTAGGCGCGCCTGTACCAGAATATGCTCATGTATCTATGATTTTAGGTGATGACGGTAAAAAGTTATCGAAACGTCATGGTGCAGTTAGTGTTATGCAATATCGTGATGATGGTTTCTTGCCTCAAGCGGTATTGAATTATTTAGTAAGGCTAGGGTGGTCACATGGTGACCAAGAGATTTTTACCCTTGATGAAATGATTGAGTTATTCAGTTTAGACGCGATTGGTCAGTCAGCTTCTGCATTTAATACTGAAAAATTGATTTGGTTGAACCAGCACTACATCAAAAGTTTGCCAGCCAGTGAAGTTGCTGGACACTTAAAATGGCACTTTGATGGGTTAGAAGTAGACTTAACAACTGGGCCTGCCCTTGAATCTGTTATTGCTATTCAAGCTGACAGAGTAAAAACGTTAAAAGAGCTCGCTGAAATCTCTACTTACTTCTATCAAGATTATGAAGACTTTGATGCCAATGCTGCTAAAAAGCATTTACGCCCAGTAGCGCGTGGGCCGCTAGAGCTGGTAAAAGAGAAGTTGATGGCTATTGAGGCGTGGGAGCCGGAAAATATTCAGGCTGCAATCAATACAACAGCTGAAGAGTTAGAAGTGGGAATGGGTAAAGTAGGGATGCCACTGCGTGTTGCTACCACCGGAAGTGGTAATTCTCCGTCTTTAGATGTAACCCTTAATTTGCTTTCAAAAGAGAAAGTTGGCGAGAGAATCGACAAAGCGCTTACTTTTATAGCAAACAGAGAAAATTCATAAAAAAACCGTTGACATAAATGGGGTGGATGCCTAGAATGCGCCCCGCTGTCACGGAACAGTCACACAATAGTGACTATGACACAACGGGGCCATAGCTCAGCTGGGAGAGCGCCTGCATGGCATGCAGGAGGTCGGCGGTTCGATCCCGCCTGGCTCCACCAAATCTAACTACAAGTTTATATTGTAGTTTAGGCTGAAGGTTTAACCTTCGGGCAAAATTTATTTTTTGTAAGGATAATGTCGCTCAGCTCGCAGAGCTCGCTTCACCTTACAAAAAATCTCAAAAGCATAGCTTTTGAGTTAAGTTAGGCCGGTAATCTTTGAAATTACCAGTGACAAAAGTTTAGTACTTCTGTAAGGCAAGGTCGTTCGGTTCGCAGAGCTCACCTCGTCTAGAGGCCTAGGACACCGCCCTTTCACGGCGGTAACAGGGGTTCGAATCCCCTTGGGGACGCCATTTTCCGGTGTCACAGTCCGTAACTGTGAAATAGGCCGGTAGTAATTGAAAAGTTACTATCAGCGACAAAAATTTGTTTTTGTAAGGTTATTAATGTCGCTCAGCTCGCAGAGCTCGCTTCACCTTACAAAAAATCTCAAAAGCGTAGCTTTTGAGTTAAGTTAGGCCGGTAATCTTTGAAATTACCAGTGACAAAAGTTTAGTACTTCTGTAAGGCAAGGTCGTTCGGTTCGCAGAGCTCACCTCGTCTAGAGGCCTAGGACACCGCCCTTTCACGGCGGTAACAGGGGTTCGAATCCCCTTGGGGACGCCATTTTCCGGTGTCACAGTCCGTAACTGTGAATTAGGCCGGTAGTAATTGAAAAGTTGCTATCAGCGACAAAAATTTGTTTTTGTAAGGTTATAAGGTCGTTCGGTTCGCAGAGCTCACCTCTCCTTACAGAAATTGATTGATTGTAAGGATAATGTCGCTCAGCTCGCAGAGCTCGCTTCACCTTACAAAAAATCTCAAAAGCATAGCTTTTGAAAGAAAATTTTTTGTCCCCATCGTCTAGAGGCCTAGGACACCGCCCTTTCACGGCGGTAACAGGGGTTCGAATCCCCTTGGGGACGCCATATCGTTAAGCCAACCTTCGGGTTGGCTTTTTCGTTTCTACACCTTAATTCCTCCCGCTCTTATCGATATTCCACATACAAACCAATACCGTCTTGATAATATAGCCGTGTTAACAAAGAGGTTATTTATGCAAAATTATCCTATCGGCACGCCAGGACAACCTTGGGGTGAAGAAGAGAAAGAAGAGTGGAAACAGCGCCAAACTATAAAGCGTTCATACAGCGATGAAGTACTAAAACAGTTAGGCAGCATTCCTGAAGGGTTTGAATTAAAGCAGTATGGCGCGTTGCCTTACGATGAGTCTCGATACCCGTTGTATGCCGTAATCCCTAAAAATATCGACGCAGCCAAGCCAGCGGTGCTAGTTACCGGCGGTGTACATGGGTATGAAACCAGTGGGGTGCAGGGCGCGCTTCAGTTTATCAATACCAAGCTAAGTGAGTATGCAGAAGACTTCACCATCATTGTTGTTCCATGTGTTAGCCCTTGGGGTTATGAGACGATTAACCGTTGGGATCAGTATGCGTTAGATCCTAATCGTTCATTTTATCCTAATTCTCCAGCGCCGGAATCAGCGCAGCTAATGGCATTCGTTGAATCGTTGAACTTACCATTTACATTGCATGTCGATTTACATGAAACCACCGATACCGATAACAGTGAGTTTAGGCCTGCATTAGCAGCACGAGATGCAACGACTCACGATAATTGGAATATTCCTGATGGGTTTTATTTAGTGGCGAATACCACTAATCCACAAAAACCATTTCAGGAAGCTATTATCGATGCAGTTAAGCAGGTAACTCATATTGCGCTTGCTGATGATAGCGGCAAAATTATAGGTGCTGACTTATTGTCTGAAGGTGTAATTTGTTACGACAAAAAAGCATTGTATCTTTGTGGTGGCATGACAGACGCAGAGTTTGTAACCACAACAGAAGTTTATCCTGATAGCGCTAATGCCACGGCTGAAAATTGTAATGCTGCCCAAGTGGCTGTGATCACCGCAGCATTGGAATATATAAAATAGACGTTTAGATGTTTGAATGTTTAGACGTCTAGGTGTATATTTGAGCCTTCTCGATGAGGAGGCTTACGTGTTTACATTTTCTGCATTAATTTATGATGGCTATAAACAACAATTGGTGAAGGGTGATTATGAAGATAAAACCCAGTTCGACGCGTTCTTGAATGCGAAGTTCGGTGTGCATGTCTGTATGTGGACTGCCAAAGAGCCTACGCAAAAAGTGATTGATGCTATGCTACATGCCTCTCTTATTGCTAAAAATACTGCATCAGAAAATCAAACTCTTAGGGCCAAGTATTAGTGAGTATAGTGTCACCTTGTATTGCCAACTGTAAGCTAGACGCCGATGATGTATGCACCGGTTGTAAGCGCACCATTAAAGAAATCACTAGTTGGTCGAGCTATAGCACACAGCAAAAACAAAATGTCCTCATCCGCTTACAAACCCAAAAGTTGGACACACACTCAAGTTAGGGTTGGACACACACTCAAGTAAGGGGTGGACAGTCACTCCAAGTTAGGTTTCGGACAGTCACTCAAGTTAGATTTCGGACAGTCACTCAAACCAAGTTAGGTTTCGGACAGTCACTCAAGTTAGATTTCGGACAGTCACTCAAACAAAGGCTAGGACAGCCGCTCTAATTACACAATTTCCTCTCGAAACTTAAATAGCATGGTCATATAACCCGCACTTTGCTACACTCTCGCGCCCATTTTAACCACTCAGTTTTAGCGAAATTTAGTTATGAAAATCATGCTGGCACCTATGGAAGGTGTTGTCGACCATTTAATGCGAGATATGCTTACCCATGTAGGTGGGTTCGATCAGTGTGTAACTGAATTCGTAAGAGTAGTGGATCAAAAACTTCCCAATAAAACCTTCTACAAGCTATGCCCCGAGCTACATAATGGCGGCAAAACTCCTAATGGCGTACCAGTGCGTGTCCAACTATTAGGGCAGCACCCAGAGTGGTTGGCAGAAAATGCTTATACTGCGGTTGATTTGGGATCGCCAGGGGTAGATTTAAATTTTGGCTGCCCTGCAAAAACTGTTAATAAAAGCAAAGGCGGTGCGGTCCTTTTAAAAGAAACCCAGGCTTTATACGACATCGTAAAAGCCGTTCGCGATGCGGTACCCGCCTCACAACCTGTATCAGCAAAAATCCGCTTGGGCTTTGAAGATAAATCGCTTGCTGTAGAAAATGCTATCGCCATCACGGAAGCGGGCGCGTCTGAACTAGTCGTACACGCTAGAACAAAAACGGAAGGTTATAAGCCGCCAGCCTACTGGGAATGGATTGCTAAAATAAAGCAAAGCACTAATATTCCACTAGTGGCAAATGGCGAAATTTGGAATGCAGAAGAAGCCCAGCGTTGCCAAGAGCAATCAGCTTGCACTAACTTAATGGTGGGTAGGGGAGCGCTTGCCATGCCAAACTTAGCAAGGTGTATTCGAAATGACGAACCACCTATGGCATGGGAAGATGTGGCCGCATTGCTTATTCGCTATTCAGGCTATGAAATTTACGGTGATAAGGGTAAGTACTACCCTAATCGTATAAAGCAGTGGTGTGGCTATTTAAAAAGGCAATATCCTGAAGCAGAATTGTTGTTTAACGACATCCGGCGCTTATCAAAATCACAAGAAATTGTGGATGTGTTAGCCAGACAAGCTTCTCACTAGGCTATTAAAGTATATTAGCTTCGTTTCTTGTTGATTTCGCGTTATGAATTTAACGTTGAAAGCCTATTGAAGGTATCTTCTGGCATTTGCAATGTTTGGCTTTCTGCCATATTCGCATGCAGAGGCATACACGCAAATTCGCTCTGCAGAGCCGATAGGGCCTGCGAATTTCCTTTCTAGTTTGGTTGAAAGGGTAATCCAAGATTTACCAGAAACCTTAAGCCTGTCTAAGATAGGCTTAATTTTTTTGGGAATAGCACCTTTCTTATCTGAGCGCATAACGCGACCGGTTTCATCAACCAGTACTAAGTAATCGGTTAAATTGAAGGGCAGGCTGCTTTCATTAACTGGAACTTGATCATTAAATGGCATAAGCCGAGCAGGCACTTTGTTTACTTTCAAAGCATTAATTCTGTACTGAATGCTGGTGAAGTGGGACTGCTCTGGAGTTTTGGCTATATCGGCCCGGATGGGATTTAAATCGGTATAGGCCATGGTTGCTGCAAGCGCATTTTCAGACAATATCGCTTGGCTTTTGAATCGGCGCTCCCAAAAGTAGCCTGAACACTCATCTTCTTTATTCGCTTTTCGAGCAATAAACTCATTTAATAGCCGCATGAACCAACTTACGCTATACAAGCGATGACGGTAAATCTCACTTAATTCTTCAGCTTTTTGAAGCTCTACTTCAGATAATGAACTTCTGGTCTCTTCATCAAGATAACGTTGGACTACTGAAGGGCAACGGTAAAAATTTTTCCAGCGAAGTAACACTTCATCCATGCTCCAATGTTCAGCTCTCGCCTTTGCGATATGAACCACAATATGAGTGTGATTGTGCATTACGGCATAAGCACAAAGGTCAATGGCAAAGGTTTTCGTGAGCTTATGTAACCTGTCTACAATCCACTGTCTGCGGTGGTTGTAGTTTTTGCCTGTGCTGGCATCAACGCCACAGAGGAAGGACTGTCGCACACAACGTGATGTGCAATGATAATAAGGTGTGACATCTAAATTGACTTGCTTGTATCGAGGTAGCGGCATTTCCATATCTCCGAGTGATTCGGAAATAATTATGCTGGAAATGCGTTAATAAACTACTGTGCTTAGGGCGGGTTTTATGACTAAACGTAGGTATCTATACGTGAGCCAACTCGACTGTCTGTGGCAGGTGCCGCTTCTTGCGTTTGCTGGGGCGCACTTACTTCAGTTTGCTGGCTAGCACGTTGTTGAACCTGTCGCTGAGGTTCTTGTTGTGGCGACTGAAGTACATTCGATACTGGTGTTGACGTTGATGATGAAACGTCCATAACAATCTCCAAATTAAGCTGTTATTTGTTTAGCGTTTAACATATAAGGTTAAAAGCATAGCACAGGTTAACGCTTGTTTATGATTAAAGGTGTCAATTTTTCGAACATAAAATCTACAATCATTGGTTGTGCTTCAGCGTTCGGATGAATACCATCACGTTGCATTAAGTCTTTCTGAAGTGCTATGTCCTCAAGAAAAAAAGGAATTTTTGTAACTTCATGTTGCTCTGAGACAGTCTCAAAAGTGTCGCTAAACATTTGTGTATAGCGCTTGCCGTAATTAGTGGGTATTTGCATGTCTTGCACAAAAACAACGGTATTGTCTGATTTTGCTATCCTAACAATTGCGCTCAAATTGTCCCTAATCTTACTGATGCTGTGCCCTTGAAGGCCATCGTTACCACCAAGTTCTACTAAAATGTGACTTGGTGTATGTTGTTCAATTAACCTTGGAAGCCTAGCTAAACCGCCATCTGTGGTCTCACCGCTTACCGCAGCATTTACAATGTCGATCGATATATTCTCGTCACGCCAGCGTTTTTGTAACAAACTCACCCAACCTTCTTGTTGATCTAACCCGTATGCAGCAGATAGGCTGTCACCTAGAATCAATAATTTAGCTGAATTATTAGGGACGGTTGTATCGGTCTGATCTGATAATGCAGATAACGGTATAAATAAAAGCAGTGTGAACAAAACGGCGCTGCGAAAACGATAAATCACGAATTGATGACCCCTATATGATTAAAACATCCAAAGTAACTAAGTCTGTAACTACGAGCGAAGGTACGCTTGAGATCCTTCATCCTATATCTTTTGAAGTCAAGTCTGGTGAGTCCGTTGCCATTATCGGTGCGTCAGGTTCAGGAAAATCTACTCTATTAGGACTATTGGCCGGCTTAGATGAGGTCTCCCAAGGAGAAATTCATCTAGATGGCGAACCATTACATACTATGGATGAAGAGGCTCGCGCTGTGTTGCGGGGTCAAAAAGTAGGCTTTATTTTTCAGAGCTTTATGTTAGTGCAAAGTTTAACGGCCATTGAAAATGTAATGCTGCCGGCTGAAATCGCAGGCTTAGACAATCCTAAGCAGATGGCAACTAAGATCCTTGAGCAAGTAGGCATTGGTCATCGCGCGAGTCATTACCCAAATCAACTTTCAGGTGGTGAACAGCAACGTGTTGCTATTGCGCGGGCTTTTATCACTTCTCCTAAAATTCTATTTGCTGATGAGCCGACTGGAAACTTGGATGCAACAAACAGCCATAAAGTAGAAGACCTTCTTTTTGCGCTGAACCGAGAGAAGGGCACAACATTAGTGCTGGTTACCCACGACAACAAGCTTGCCGATAAGTGTGATAGGCAGTTAACCATGCAAGCGGGCGAATTGACTGAGTCTACTGTCTTATCGGCGATAAAGCGTACAGAGGCCGTATAAATGGAGGCCCTATAAATGAGTACGACATCGACCTTGGCATGGCGATTGTTTCGTCATGAGGCGAAGCGCGGAGAGTTAACCATCATTCTATTGGCAATTGTGTTGTCGGTAGGAGCGGTATTATCATTGTCGTTATTTAGTGAGCGGTTGCAAGGTGCCTTAAAAGAGCGCTCAGCGGCATTTATAGCAGCTGATGCACAGTTACGCTCTGATACCCCCATTGATGAGGCTTGGTTACAGCATGCTCGTGATGGAGGGCTTAACACGGCAAAGCAGGTGACTACTCGGTCGATGGTGTTTCACCGTGACGAAATGTCTCTGGTAGACCTTCGGGCTGTTAATGAAAATTATCCACTAAAGGGCACGGTTAATACTACTGATGTGCCTTTTGGACAGAAAGAAGCGGCAAGAGATTTGCCCAAGCCAGGCGAAGTGTGGCTGCAGTCTTTGTTGTTTCAAACGCTGAAGCTAAGCTTAGGAGACAGCATTGAAATTGGTGATGCTGAATTCACGGTAACCAAAGTGTTGGTTGATATTCCTGATGCAGGGTTCAGTGTTTTTAACACAGACCCCATCGCCCTTATTAGACTGTCCGATTTGGATGCAACGGCCATAACCGGGCCAGGTAGCCGGGCACGTTACGTGGGCTATTTCGAAGGTGAAAGTAGTGCTATTAGCACTTTTTACGACTGGCTAACTCCTAGTTTGAACGATGATTTACATAACTGGCGTACAGTTGAAGATGACGAATCAGCCATTGGCCGTTCGGTAGCCAGTGCTGAGCGCTATTTTTTATTAGCGAGTTTACTTGCCATAGTGCTTGCTGCGGTTTCCATTGCGGTGGCAGCTCAGCGCTATAGCCAACGCCATTTCGACCCCGTGGCTATCATGAAAACACTCGGAGCGACAAAGCAGGTCATTCGCCGAATCTATCTTCTTCAAATTCTATTTATCACTGGGCTAGGCATTATTATTGGATTAATAATGGGTTTCATTGGTCAGCAAATTGTGGTGTGGTTAGTTGCTGAACAAGTTGATGTGGCGTTAACTATTTGGCACTGGCGGCCAGTACTAATTGCAGTTTTCACAGGGGCTACATGCTCATTGTTGTTCTCGCTTTACCCATTGATGCAGTTGTTTTCAATTCCTCCTCTGCGGGTGCTTCGCCGTGATTTAAGTACCAATTTGCGTTCTAGAACTATCCAATACGTGGCATCGGGTGGCGCTATTTTTCTACTGATGTGGATTTATAGCCAAGATTTGATGATAAGTCTTATTTTGTTTGGCTCTGGTGTGGTTTTAGTTGCAGGTTTGCTAGGCGCAACCTTTTTGCTGATTGCAGCGGGACGCAAATTCGGCTCAGGTAAAATGGGCCCTTGGCAGCTTGCATGGGCGCGAATTAAGCGCCGTTCAATGGAAAATAGTGTTCAGCTGATTAGTTTCTCAGTCACTATTATGTTGTTACTTGTGGTATTGGTTATGCGCAACGATATGGTGTCGCAGTGGCGTTCTCAATTACCTGAAGGCACACCTAATTACTTTTTGATTAATATAACTGGTGATCAAAAAACAGAATTGGACACACACTTCAAATCAAACGGAATCACCATCGAAGAGTTTTACCCTGTAATACGAGGGCGCTTCGTTGCAGTGAATGATGACAGTGTAAATACTGAAGTGTCTAAAGAGGACGATTCGAATACTGAAGGGAGACAAGGACTTGGACGTGAAGCGAATTTAACGTGGAGTAATTCGTTACAAAAAGAGAATGAAATTATCAGTGGTACATGGCATGGGGATAACACTGATGCATTAGAAGAGGACGTATTCGCCGTTTCAGTCGAAACCGATGTAGGGGAGCGACTTGGCATTGAATTAGGCGATATGCTGACGTTCAATGTGGGAAGTGAAATTGTTATAACCAAGGTAACAAGTTTTAGAAAAGTGAACTGGCAAACTATGCAGCCTAACTTTTTCTTTGTTATTCAACCTGAGGCTATGGCGTCGTTCAATCCCACTTACATTACCAGCTTCTATTTACCCGAAGCACAGAAATCACAACTAACCACGTTGTTAAAGCCATTTGCGTCTATCACTATGTTTGACGTTGATGCGCGAATTAACCAGCTAAGAGATATTGTTAATCAAGTGTCGGTGGCCATTGAATTTATCTTAGTCTTGGTACTTGTGGCAGGCAGTTTAGTGTTAATTGCCCAAGTTCAAGCCAGCATGGATGAAAGACGACAAGAGTTGGCAATTTTAAGAACGCTTGGGGCAAAAGGCAGTTTAATTCGCAAAAGCGTGGTGTTTGAGTTTCTAATCATCGGTGTGGTTGCAGGTTTCATGGCAGCGCTCGCCAATGAGCTTAGCTTGTATATGCTGCAAACCAATGTGTTCCAAATGACCGCAAGTCTACACTTTGAGTACTGGGTTATTGCGCCGATTGTTGGTGCGATTGTGGTAGGCGCGTTAGGGGCAATTGGATGCTGGCGTTTGCTTACGTTAAATACATCAGCACTGCTGAGAAAGATGGTTTAGCGGCTGTTTAGCTAACGAGAGTTAGGAAAGGCCGTTTTAAAATGTAAGTGAATCGGACAGTCACTCAAGTGAGTGTTCTATCTCGCTTGAAATGGTTTTGCAAGCCAACCTACAAAATGTTGGACACACACCTAAATTCGAGTGTGTGTCCAATTTCTAATTTCACTTGAATTCAAGTTTGTGTTCAATCCTGTTTTAATTCAAATTGGATAAATTCAAGTTCATTATAAGTGTCTGTCCTAGCTGTTCTTAGCTGTTCGCTATTAGCTCGAGTGTGTGTCCTACTCAGTGGGAGTAAGCTTCACTACTTATAAATTGCTTCTAGCGCACCTTGTAAAGTGGGGTAAGTAAATGTGTAGCCTGAGGTAACGAGCTTTTCAGGTAGCACTTTTTGGCCTTTTAATATCATGTCAGAAGATTCACCCATAGCTATCTTCATCACGAAGCTCGGTACGGTAAACAAACACGGTCGTGAAAGCGTTGCCGCTAATGTCTGCGAGAAATCTTCATTCGTAGATGGTGATGGAGCTGTAAGATTAAACGGTCCATGGCAACTATCATGCTCAAGCAGGTATGCAATAGCCGATACCATGTCATCAATGTGGATCCATGATAAATACTGATCGCCACTGCCTATTTTACCACCTAAGCCTAGTTTGAAGGGCAGTGCCATTTTATCCAATGCCCCGCCATTTTTAGCTAACACTACACCGGTTCTAAGCGTACATACACGCGTTTCGTTGCGAGCTACTGAGGTAGCAATAGCCTCCCATTTAGCACAAAGGTCGTGGGTGAACTCTTCGTGGGGGGGCGTTTGTTCGGTTACATCAACACTGCCTTTACTGCCGTAAAAACCGATGGCCGAACCAGAGATAAATACTGGTGGTGGAGTGCCCGCACTATTAATTTTTGCCACAATTTTAGAGGTAATATCCCACCGGCTATCGCAGATTCTTTGCTTTTGAGTGTCTGTCCAACGTTTGTCGGCAATGGGTTCGCCAGCTAAATTGATGATGGCATCAAAAATTCCAATATCATCAATGTCACTCACCCCTGAAACAAAAGCCACATCGTCTCCCAATTGTCGCTTAGCTTTTTCGGGTGCTCTGGTTATGACAGTAAACTGATGCTCGTTTATATATTTTTCAATAAACGCGCTACCGATGAGACCAGTGCCGCCTGTCATTAAAATTTTCATACAATATGCCTATAAGAGAGTTAGCAAAAATGCTTATATAAGTGCTTATTAAAGGTCCTGAACCACGCTCAACCGGTTTTATTACACGAAAGCGTTAGCGACACCGAATCAGAAAATCGCAGTGCATGAGGCTTATCAACCTCTACTTCGGCGTAACGTACTGATGAATGTTCAGCAGCTAAACTTAATACGTCGGCAGTGAGTTTTTCGAGCAATGAAAATCGGTTATCCTCTACCAGCTTTATAATGGCCTTGGTAATTACTTTATAGTTCAACGCGTCTTCCATATTGTCGCTGTCTGTCGCTCTTTGGGCATCGTAATCAATTTTTACATTGACGATAACGTCTTGTTTATTGATGATTTCATCTTCATTAATACCAATATAAGTTCTCAATCTCAGGTTTTTAATTTTAATTGTGGCTAAGTTGAAGGTCATTGTATTCTCGTATTTGTAGTTATGTATAAGTCACTGTAAAGTGTTTGAGTTTTTTATTAGGAATGAAGCACACAAATGTCCATGGAATTGCGCTCACCCATAGCGAAAGTACTTATTGTTCTCGCATGTTTAGTTGTTGTGATGGCGGGGATAAAGTCCGCTAGTACAATTATGGTACCCTTTTTCTTATCAATATTTATCGCTATTGCGTGTAGCCCAATCATTCATTGGACCGGACGTTTTGGCGTGCCTAAATGGCTTTCTATCACCTTAGTAATACTATTAATACTAGTCTTTGGATTTCTTCTTGCTGGCCTTGTAGGACAGTCTATGACGGAATTTAGAGAAAATCTTCCAGAATACCGGGCTAAGCTTGATACCGAGTTTTCGTGGATTATAGAAAAACTCGCGCAATACAATATTAACGTTAACCAAGAGCTAATTGCCACACACTTAGATCCCGCCACCGCGATGTCAGTAGCGACCAATTTTATTAGCGGTATGGGCGGTGTATTGTCGAACTTATTCCTTATATTGTTAACGGTTATTTTTATGTTGTTTGAGGCAGATAGCATTCCAAAACGTCTGCACATTGCATTGTCAGACCCTGACATGAAATTGAAGCACATCGACCGATTCATTCGTTCAGTAAATAGCTATTTGGCTATTAAAACGGTGGTAAGTTTAGGGACTGGGTTAATTATCGGTACGTGGCTTTATGTGATGGGAATCGATCATTTTCTACTATGGGCTGTATTGGCATTTATGCTGAATTTCATCCCTAATATAGGCTCAATAATCGCTGCACTTCCAGCTGTACTTATTGCTTTTGTTCAATATGGTTTGGCATCAGCAGGCATGGCGGCATTGGGCTTTTTGTTAGTGAATACCATTATGGGTAATATGGTAGAGCCAAGGCTGATGGGCAAAGGGATGGGGCTATCTACCTTGGTGGTGTTTTTATCATTAATTTTCTGGGGCTGGTTATTGGGTACAGTAGGTATGCTGCTTTCGGTGCCACTGACTATGGTGGTAAAAATAGCACTGGAGTCTCGAGAGGAAAGCCAATGGCTTGCGGTGTTATTGTCTAGTGCGGGCGATAAAAAAGAAAAAGCTTAAACCGGGAACTTCACAATAAAGCGAGCGCCGCCAATAGGGGCGCGCTCGATAAGCAGTTTACCTTGGTAGATGGCAATAAGATCGCTTACCAAGGCCATGCCAATTCCTTGTCCATCTGCGTAAGTATCTAATCGAGTACCACGCTCTAACAGTGCTTGTTTCTTATCCGAAGGGATGCCGGGACCATCATCATCAATGGTCAACACCGCCCAGTTTCCTTCGTTAATTAGCGTAACCAATACGGTTGAGTTCGCAGCCTTACAAGCGTTATCTAACAAATTTCCAACCATTTCCATTATATCTGTTTCGTCTGCTTTTATGGCGACCTTGTTAGTGGCTTCAATCGTTATCGACAATTGCTTATGCTGATAAACTTTATCCATGGCGTTAGCCACTTTTTGTATGATAGGTAACAAAGGAATAGCCGCTTGCCACCCAGTTTTACCAGCACTAGCACGTTTTAATTGGCGTTGAATGATCTGGTCAATTTGATTTAAAGATTCAACGGCTTGCTCTGGAAGCTTTTTAACCCCTAAAGCCACAGCCAGTGGTGTTTTTAAACTATGAGCAAGGTCGTCCAAGCTGTTTTTATAACGAGCTCGCTGCTGAGATTCAGATTCAATCAGCTCATTAATTGACTGTTTTAACGGATTAAATTCGACAGGGTAGTGCGCATCAAGCTGTTGTTTCTGACCGGTAGAGGTAAGTGAAATTTCGCTAATAAGTTTTCTTACTGGCATAAGCACAAGGCTTATCCCCACTATTATCAGTACAAGCAAGCCGCCGGACAAGATAAGTAGCCAACGCCACACCACCGATATAAAGGTTTCCCGTTCTCCATCAAACAGGTGCTTATTATTGAAAATGTAAAAACGGACTGGCTCGAAGTTGCTTTCTGAGGCAAATTCGGCGGTAAACGCGTAGGCGAAATAATCTGTGTTGCCGTCAAAATTGGCCGTGTAAGATTCAACGAAGAGCTCGTTACCTACATTGACGTTAAGATTTGGGGCAGGCAATGTGTAATCTAATGCTGAAGCCGACTGCCACACAACGTGCCCTCGAAAAACAATCACACCTAAGTAACCAGAGCCTGGTAAGTTAAGCTGCTCTTCGTATAAAATCTCAGGCATGAAGGGAATATCGCCGTCTAGCTCAAAAGCCGAGAGCAACCCTAGGTTCATGAGTCGAAGTTCACTCATCTTGGCTTGGGTTAAACTAGTGGTATAAGCGTCATCTAAAATAACCACAGTCAGCGGTGCAAATAGGGCAAGTACGCCCATCGCTAATAGAATGCTCCGTATTCTCAGCGACAATTGTTTCATCGGTTATGCTTCATAGATTGCGGTTAATCCTATATCCACGCCCGCGAAGGGTTTCAATGGGCTTGAAGCTACTTTCAGGATCTAGCTTTTTACGCAATCGGCCAACAAAAACTTCAATAACGTTACTATCGAGATCAAAATCTTGATCGTAAATATGCTCAGTTAACTCTGTTTTCGAGACCACTTTCTGCGGGTTCAGCATTAAGTATTCCATGACTTTGTATTCGTACGCAGTTAATTCCAGAGGGGTATCATTTACAGTAATTTCTTCTGCGACTGTGTCCAGCGAAATAGGGCCGAACTGTATGACAGGGTTTGCTTGGCCAGAGGCGCGGCGAATTAGTGCTTTAACCCGTGCCAATAACTCTTCATTGTGAAATGGCTTAGTAAGGTAATCATCAGCTCCTGCGTCTAACCCTTCGACTTTTTCTTGCCAGCGATCACGAGCGGTTAAGATAAGCACGGGGCAGCGTATGTCCTCCTGCCTTGCTTTTCGGATAACTTCAAAGCCGTCCATTTTAGGTAAGCCGATATCGATGATAGCTAAATCGTAAGCATATTCATTGAGTTGATAAAGCGCATGCTCGCCGTTATCGGCCAAATCTACACTGTATCCATGTTGCTGTAGTAGGCTGTCAAGCTGGGTTAGTAGGCGGCTGTCGTCTTCAGCAATGAGTATCCGCATGTTAATCCTTTGAATTATTCTTAGATGTCTTCACTTTTCCAGAGCGCTTGTCTACGTCAACAGAGACTACGCGGCCCGACTCCTTTAAAACCTTAACGCGGTATTTCTGGTTAGTTTGGCTTACACGAAGTACACGTCCAGCTTCGGCCTGACGGGCACGTTCCACAGCTTGGCTCTTGCTTAATTCGCCACTTTTTTCCTGCTGTGCAAAGGCATTACCACCACTGCATATAAACAGGGTTAGCACTAAAGCCACCGCGCGAAGTGTATTCACCATATATTCTCACCAAAAAAGCAGGTAAAGCCCGATAGGAATCTAGTATATAGACCGGAGCTGAACCATTACTGAATGTATGTATAAGTCTACCTTGCCAAATAGAGCGTGTACATAAAGCCTTAGTATCAAATCTGAAGTGCAAGAATGAATGTGGGACAGTCACTTAAGTCTAGAAGAAATTCAACTAGCTACTGGATTGGACACACACTCAAGTTTCAAGTTTATAGGTGACAGAAGCCACTCACGCTTGAGTGACTGTCCAACCTTTTTCCTAGTTAAAGTGTGTGTCCAATGTTAGTTCTCGAACTTAGTTGGTGTGAAAAACTTACTGTAAGAGTGAATAGGTTATAGGTACTAGCATGAACCGCTTTACGTTTTTACAGAGCGCCTTGTTTATGTATCCCCTTCATGGCCTCGTCTGTAGCGATTAATGTTTATTCTGGCACGTAGTGTGAATTGCAGTTAGATAAGTTTATTTACATTGTATGCAACGGAGGGAATATGTCGCACGATATTAAAACAGCAATGTGGGAAGCTATGTCTAGTAGCCCAAACGTAATGGTAAGTCTTACTGGTAAAAATATGCACTCAGAGCCAATGCGTGCCCAGCTCGATAAGCATGCTAATAGCGAATTTTGGTTTTATACCACCAAAGATAATCGTATCGCTGAAGGCGGCCAAGCAATGGTACAGTTTTCCTCGAAAGGGCATGATGTATTTGCATGCATTCGAGGAACTTTAGTTCAGGAAACTCGCCAAGACATTATCGATAAATATTGGTCTAATGGCGTTGAGGCGTGGTACGAGAAGGGTAAGGACGATCCTAATCTACTTATGCTGCGATTTAATTTGGCGGATGCCGAGATTTGGGAAGCAGACCCTTCTCTTAAAGGTATGTTTAAATTGATGACGGGCAAAACCATTTCACCAGATGAAATGGGTGAGCATGGCAAAGTTAATTTGTGATTAAATCACTTCAGATAAGTGTGTGTCCAATTTTACGTTTCGACAAGTGATAAATGCCGACCGATTGCCAAACGGGTAATTGGAGTGACTGTCCAAATTTAAAAATGGTTTGGATTTGAGTGTCTGTCCAATTTAGTGTCTGTCCAATTTAGCGTCGCACACAAAAAAGCCTGAAAGGAATGCATTAGCATTTCTCTCAGGCTTTTTTATTGGCAAAATCGAAGCTCAGTGCTTGATTAACGCACATTGACACAAAGGGCTCAAAAAGCTTGCTATAACGCCTTAACTAGTTATAAAGCTGTAAATAGGCAGCTCAATAACCGCTAAGGAAGCACTTTTTTATAAGGCTTAATGATTACGCTTTCGTAAACCCCTGCTTCAATATACGGGTCGGCATCAGCCCAAGCTTGCGCCGCTTCTAGCGATTCAAATTCTGCAACTACCAATGAGCCAGTAAACCCTGCAGGACCAGGATCTGGGCTGTCGATAGCAGGGAAGGGGCCAGCTATCACTAATCTACCTTCATCCTTTAACGTATTTAAACGCGCTAGATGCGCAGGGCGTGCGGCTAAACGATTTTCTAAGCTGTTTGCTACATCGCTAGCACAAATCATATAAAGCATATTATGGCTCCTAATCCTTAATCCTTTGCAGTAGCCGCTTTCATAGACTGCACAAACTCACCCAATGCACTTAGCATAGCGTCATTGTTGTCTAGATTAGCCGCAATCAAGTTCACTGTAGCCGAGCCGGAAATTGCGCCCGCTGCACCAGCATCAATAGCCGACTTTACTTGTGCTGGCGTAGAAATACCAAAACCAAGTAGTGGTGGGGCACATTTGTGTGCCGTTAGTCGCGCAATCAACTCAGCAGCAGGAATTTCAACCGCAGTCTCAGCGCCAGTGACCCCAGCTCTACCTAACAAGTAAGTATAGCCTTTCGAGTATTCACCAATTTTTTCCATGGTTTCATCGGTCGCATTCGGCGGTGCAATCAAAATTTGCGAAATGCCATTAGCATCTGCCGCTTTCTGAAATGGTGCAGCTTCGCGGATGGGCACATCAGCTACCAAAATAGAATCGACACCTGCATCACTGGCTTTTTTATAAAAACCATCAATAGACTGTGCCATTACTAGATTGCTGTATAACAACAATCCAATAGGTACTTGTGGGTATTTACTACGTACACGAGCAAGTAATTCAAAGCAGTTAGCAACTGAAACCTTACTTTTATGGGCACGAATGCTAGCGGCTTGAATAGTAGGGCCGTCAGCAATTGGATCTGAATAAGGTATTCCAAGCTCTAGCGCATCAGCGCCACTTTCTACCAATTGGCAAATAATCGCTTCAGATTGCGCTAAATCAGGGTCGCCTATCATTACGAAGGGTACAAATGCGCCTTCATTTTTTGCGTCTAGGCGCGCAAACATTTCTGCATATCTTTCCATTACAGTTTGTCCCCTAAAATTTTGGTTACGTGAGCCAAGTCTTTATCACCACGGCCAGATAAATTCACCACAATAATGGTTTCTTCCTCTGCTTCGTCGGCCATGTTTAATGCATGTGCAAGGGCGTGTGAAGACTCAAGCGCAGGAATAATACCTTCTTTGCGTGCAAGTAATTGAAATGCGTTAAGGGCTTCTTCATCAGTAGCTGCAACGTACTCAGCTCGGCCAGTTTCCGCTAAATAAGCATGTTGAGGGCCAACTGCAGGGTAGTCTAATCCGGCAGACACTGAGTAGCTTTCTTCAATTTGACCTTCGTGGTCTTGCATAATGAAGGTATAAGCGCCGTGCAATATACCTTTGGTGCCGGTCACAATAGTTGCGCCGTGCTCTTTGGTGTGCACCCCTTTACCTGCAGGTTCAACACCCACAAGTCTTACAGAAGGTTCATCGATGAAATCAGCAAACATCCCAATGGCATTTGAACCACCACCTACACAAGCCACAACCGCATCTGGTAAACGGCCTTCTTTTTCTAAAATTTGTGCACGGGTTTCTTCGCCAATCATGCGGTGATATTCACGTACAATCGTGGGGAATGGATGAGGGCCAGCAGCCGTACCTAAAAGGTAGTGTGCTGTATCGTAATTAGCAGACCAATCACGCATGGCTTCGTTTACCGCATCTTTAAGTGTGCCAGAGCCAGCATTTACTGGAATAACTTCTGCACCCATTAGCTTCATACGGAAAACGTTAGGCGCTTGACGCTCAACATCTTTTGCACCCATATAAATACGGGCTTTTAAGCCTAATAATGCGCATGCTAACGCCGTAGCAACGCCGTGCTGGCCAGCGCCAGTTTCGGCAATAACTTCGGTTTTACCCATACGCTTCGTTAAAAGCGCCTGACCTAGTACTTGGTTTGTTTTGTGGGCACCGCCGTGAAGTAGGTCTTCACGTTTAAGGTATAATTTTACCTTAGGGTTGCTCACCAAATTGCGGGTTAGCGTCATTGCTGTTGGGCGACCTGCGTAATCTTTTAATAACCCCAAAAACTCTTTATTGAAGCTAGGATCATCTTTCGCATCTAGAAACGCTTTTTCTAGTTGGTCCAGTGCAGGAATAAGTAGTTCAGGCACATACATGCCACCGAACTCTCCAAATTTTGTCTCTAATTGATTCATGCGTTGTCCTAAGTGTTAATAGCGGCGACAAATTGAAAATAGTTCGGCTAACTTTTCAGCCGATTTTTCGCCTGGGGCACTTTCTACCCCTGAATTTATGTCGATGGTTGCACAGCCTACCTCAATGCCCTGGGCAATGTTGGTAGCGTTAATTCCACCGGCTAGAATGATTTTTTGCTTGTTGGCAATATTGTCTAACAATCGCCAATCGAAGCTTTCCCCTGTACCGCCTTTCGCATTACCTACTTGGCAATCCAGCAGTACATAATCGATATTTTCGTCTTCTAATAATTGAGGTAAATACTCAGGCAATGCGCCTTTAACGCCTTCGGCTTGCCATATCTCACAACCTACTGGCAGGGCGTCTTTCAACGTTGCTCGATATGCTGCATCTTCATTGCCGTGTAATTGAACGGCGGCTAACGAGAGCGATTTAGCTAACTTGGCAACCTCATCGATGTCGTGATTTACAAACACACCCACATAATCGCCTTCAACGGTTGCTACGATATCTTTTGCAGTAGATTCGGTCACGCAGCGAGGTGATTTTTCAGCAAAAATCAGCCCGCCCATACTGGCGCCACTTTCAAATGCAAGTTTTGCTTGTGCAACACTGGTTAACCCGCACACTTTTACCGAACCGTAAATTACGCTGCGAACAGCGCGATTTAAATTAGCTTGCGACATAAGTGCACTGCCTACTAAGAAACCTTGGCAAAGCGGGGCTAAGCGAAGTACATCTTCATGGGTATAAATGCCAGACTCTGAAATCACAACAAAGTCGTGCGTGGCCTTTTCCAGCATAGGCACCAAGTGTTCTGTAGTCGCTAAATCGGTGGATAAGTCGCGTAAGTTACGGTTGTTAATGCCAATGATGTTTGCTTCAAGGGCAATGGCGCGATGCATTTCTTCTTCGTTGCTTACTTCCGTCAGAATATCTAACGACAAGCTATTGGCCACGGTGGCAAGTTCACAATATTGCGTATCGTCTAACACGCTTAACATTAGCAACACGGCATCGGCGTTATAATGACGAGCCAAATAAACCTGATAAGTATCAATAAAGAAATCTTTGTTTAATACAGGCTGTGATACACGTTCTGTAACGTAGGCCAAATATTCAAATTTACCTTGAAAATACTTCTCGTCGGTAAGCACTGAAATGCCCGCTGCATAGGGTGTGTATGCGGCTAAAATTTCGTCTAGGTCGAAATGTTCGCGAATAAGCCCTTTTGAAGGCGAGGCTTTTTTACATTCAAATATAAAGCCCGCAGTCGGTTCACTCAGCGCATCAAACAAGCTTTTATTTGAAGGCACTAAATCTGCTTTAAAGCTTTCAAGGGGCAAAGCCGTCTTTCTGGCATCAACTTCAATGCGTTTATCGGCAACAATTTTTTCTAGCACATTAGGCATCAGTGCTGACCTCCTGACTGATTTTGGCAACCTGGTTTAATACCGCCAAAGGTTTTGCGTCTTTCATCGCTTGCATAGCCATTTCGGTGCCGTCTTTAAATGAATCGGCGGTACCGGTAACTTTTAGTAGGGCTCCGCAATTCATGGCGATGGCAGCGCGGTGGGCCTCTTGGCCTTCACCAGCTAACGCGGCTTCAATGTATTTCTTATTCTCTTCTGGCTCACCGCCCTCAATGGCCGATAACGGGTATGAGGAAAGGCCAAAGTCTTCAGCGGTAACGGTTAACTTACGAATATCACCGTGCTCAAGATCGTAAATGATAGATTCCCCATGCAGAGCAAGTTCATCTAAGCCGTCGCCATGAACAATCATGGCGCGATGTTGGCCAAGAAGCATAAGGGTTTTTGCGTAAGGTTCAAGCAGTTCGGGAGAGTATACGCCGAACACACCATGTGTTGGGCCCGCTGGGTTGGCTAGTGGACCTAGTATGTTGAACAAGGTTCTGGTCTTCAGGGCAGCTCGGACGGGGGCTGCGAAACGCATGCCCGCGTGATAAACCGGCGCAAAAAGAAATGTGAAATTTGCTTCATCTAAGCATTTTCTCGACAATTCTGGCGTAATTTCCAAGTTTAACCCGAATTGTTTGAACAAATCGGCGGAGCCAGATTTACTTGATACACTTCTGTTGCCATGTTTGGCCACTTTCACGCCGCACGCAGCTGCAACAACCCCTGCTGCGCTCGAAATATTAATGGTGTTATGTCCATCTCCGCCTGTGCCTACGATGTCGGCGAACGGGTAGGTGGGGGCAGGAAATGGCTTGGCGTTCGCCACCATGGCGCTAGCCGCACCGGCAATTTCACCTGGTGATTCATGCTTGATTTTTAGTGCTGTGAGCACGGCTGCAATAACGGCTTCGCTTTGTTCACCGTGCATAATGCTGTTGAACAACGTGTAAGCTTCGGTTTGAGACAGCGCCGTTTGTTTGATAAGTTTTTCAAGTAATGGGGTAGCGTCAAACATGGCTTTATCCTTGTTGCGTTAAATAGTCGATGCTTTGCTTCAGCAGCACACTACCTTGGGCCGTTAATATCGACTCAGGGTGAAATTGAAAGCCCAGCATTTTATCAGTTTTATTAAACACGGCCATGACGGTTTCAGAACCATCGTCGTTAACGCAAGACGCACAGGGCTCAAGGGCGTCAGGGAGTGTTTGTGCGGCTAATGAATGATAACGAGCTACATGTAATGGCTGTGGCAGGTCTGTAAACATGTCTTTTTCTGAATGAGTAATAGCAGAACTTTTACCATGCATAACTTGGGTGGCGCGACCCACAATGCCGCCATAGTATTCAACAATGGCTTGATGGCCTAAGCAAATGCCTAGTACAGGAAAGGTACCTGCAACTTTTTCAAGTAAAGCTGGCATACAGCCCGCTTCGCTTGGTGCGCCTGGGCCCGGCGATAGCATTAGCAATACTGGGCCCTTGGTGGCTTGCTCTTGCATTTTCTCAAATAACATATCGGCGCATACGGTATTGCGATATACGTTAATTTCTAAATTTAGCGCGCGTAATTCATCTACCAAGTTATAGGTAAAAGAGTCGACGTTATCGAGCAAGAATAAGGTGGTTTTGTTGATCATAGACATACTCATGCTTGTGTCTCCGCTTCCGCTTTAAGTGCTGCGCTAACCGCGCTAATAACAGCTTGCGCTTTTGCACGGGTTTCATCAGCTTCAGCTTGTGGAACAGAGTCGTAAACTACACCGGCACCTGCCTGTATGAATGCGCGGCCGTTTTTCACGAATGCCGAGCGAATAACAATGCAGGTATCCATATCACCTTGGCCATTTATATAGCCTACTGCGCCTCCATAACTGCCACGACGTTTTTGCTCTACTTCACGAATCAATGTAGCGGCACTTACTTTTGGCGCACCCACTAAAGTGCCCATGTTCATACATGCTTGATACGCGTGCAGCGCGTCTAAGTCATCACGAAGTTGGCCGACAACACGAGAAACAAGGTGCATAACATGAGAATAGCGGTCTACTTTCAATAAGTCTTTTACAAAGCGACTTCCTGGTCGGCTTACTTTCGCCACATCATTTCGAGCTAAGTCGACGAGCATGATGTGTTCAGATTTCTCTTTATTGTCTTCACGCAAGTTAAGTTCAATACGACTGTCTAAATCGTGATTGATACTGCCATCTGGGCGTTTACCGCGAGGGCGAGTACCAGCAATGGGATAAATTTCAACTTGGTTGCTTTCACTTTCGTATTTAAGCGCTGATTCCGGTGAAGCACCAAAAATAGTAAAGGCTTCATCTTGCATATAGAACATATAAGGGCTGGGGTTTTGTTCTTTTAAGTGCGCATAAGCTAGAAGCGGTGATGGGCAAGGCAGTGAGAACGTTCGCGATGGAACCACTTGGAAAATATCTCCTGCAAGAATGTGCTGTTTTAGCTCAAGCACATTGTTGCAGAATTCTTCATCGCTTTTATCTACGCTTACTGCAGTCTCTTCATGACTAACAGCGCCATCAATACCAGAACCTGAGGTTAAGGTGGGTGTCTCAGGCATAGACTGCAATTGTTGGTGCAATGATTCTAAACGCTGGGAAATGCCAAAATATTGCTGAGCCACGTCTTCGCCGCTAAAAACGCTGCCAATCAAGTGGGTTTCACGAGTTTGGTGATCTACCGTAATAAGCGTTTCTGCCAAGTAAAAAACAAAATCTGGACAATCATTCTCGCCATCTTCTACGTGAGGGAGCGATTCAAACCCTGCCAGCATGTCATAGGCAAAAACACCGCCTAAAAAGAGCGCGTGAGGGTGTTGACGAATAGGCGTGATTTTTTTCACGATAATACGCAAGGTATCCATCACACTGGCAGACTTTAAGCGACTGTCTTCGTCTAGTTGCGCATCCGCTGATTCACATATTAAGGTAACTGAAGTTTCGGTACTGTCAACGCATGTTACCCCATCAGGGCACTGCGTTTTAAAAATAGGCAGTACGGAAGCGCCGTTTGCCGTTAGGGCCTTAACTTCAACACGGTTGCCATTGCATTCTAAGCGCAGGGCCGCTTGAACCATCAATAAACTTTGTAAATCGTCTTTAGAGTCAATTTCTGCCGACTCTAACAACAAGGCATTAGGACGTTTGGCACAAATATGTGCGAAGGCTGCAAGAGGGTCGTCGATGTAATGCCCAACTTGCTCAATTGTTTCCACTTTGCCTGGGGTTGTGCCCAGTTCCGCTAAACTCATTTTTGCCACTCTCCGACTGCAAAAAGATAAAAAAAAAGGCCCGTAAATACGGGCCTTTTGTGTTTTATTCACGCACAAATGCGCACACCACCCGTTAATCTAGGGAGTGCCACCACCAAGAAGCAATAGTTGTTGCTGTTGTGATTGTCATTAATTGCATGAATAAACTCGTGTTTGGTTCAATCTTGTACGAACATCGATAGTTATCGAAGGCGTAAATCTGTATACTTGTGCGTATAGAAGAAAACAAATTCACCTTTGTGTCAACCAATTATTGAAAAGCCTTTGAAAATAGATCTCCACAGCCATACCAAATTCTCCGATGGGCACCTCACTGCAGAGGAGCTTATATTGCGCGCACACACCATGCAGGTTGACGTGCTAGCCATTACTGACCACGACACAGTGGCAGGGTTAGAAATGGCGCATAACACGCAAGCGAAACAAAAACGTCCGTTAAAAATTATCGATGGTGTTGAAATTTCCACCAATTGGCATGGTTTCGATATTCATGTTGTGGGGTTAAATGTTGACAGAACCAACCCAACGTTTTTAGCGCAACTAGAAGGCCAAGCACAAACACGCCAAGCTCGAGCAGAAAAAATAGCTGAAAAGTTAGGTAAATGCGGTTTTGAAGGGGTACTTCCACGTGCCATGGCATTAGCTGGCGAAGGGCAGGTCACTCGTGCACATTTTGCTCGCGTGCTGGTGAATAACTATGGTGTTGGCACCATGAATGCGGCCTTTAAAAAGTATTTAGGCAAAGGCAAGCGTGCAGCAGTAAAAGCGGATTGGCCTAGTGTGGAAACTGCTATTGAGTGGATCCAAGGCGCGGGTGGACAAGCCGTGCTAGCACACCCCGTTCATTACGACATGACCGCAAAATGGTTACGCAGATTGGTTGATTTATTTGCCCAAGCGGGTGGCGATGCTATTGAAACCGCGTTTCCCGGCATTAGTAAAGATAAGCAAGCACTGGTGAATGAACTCGCCGCTAGCCATGATCTATTGGCTTCGGCAGGCTCTGATTTTCACTTTCCATCACGATGGACCGAGCTAGGTAAGAATTTGGGTATTAGCAGTAACTTAACGCCAATATGGCACGATTGGCCAGTGGTTGAGGGGTTTGCTGACGCGGTGAACCAATCTGCACCTAGTGTTAGTAACTAGTAGTAACTAGCAAAGTGTTAGCAACTAGCTGCCACCAGCGTTGCATTAGCTACTTTCCATTAGCCGCTTTCTATTAATAGCGCTCCACTAGCTAAATAGGAAAAGAGGCGAAGCAATAGGCATGAACAGGACATTATTATGAGTCAGTTTTTCTATATTCATCCTGAAAACCCTCAGCAACGTTTGTTGAACCAAGCTTGTGAGCTTATCCGTGAAGGGGCGGTAGTGGTTTATCCTACCGATTCTGGCTATGCCATTGGTTGTCAGATGGAAGACAAAAAAGCGTTAGAGCAACTATGCCGCATTCGAGAGATTGGTAAAGATCATAACTTCACGCTCATGTGCAGAGATATGTCTGAATTATCTATTTACGCTAAAGTAGACAACACCGCATTTAGACAAATTAAAAATAACACGCCAGGGTCATACACCTTTGTACTAAAAGCCACCCGTGAAGTGCCCAAGCGTTTGCAAAATCCGAAGCGTAAGACCATCGGTATCCGTGTGCCTGATAACGCCATTGCGTTAGCGCTGCTTGAAACCCTTGGCGAGCCGCTGATGTCTACCTCGCTTATTTTGCCTGGTAATACCATGGCAGAATCAGATCCTGACGTTATTCGCGATAATTTAGAAAAGCAGGTTGGGGTTATTATTCATGGCGGGTATTTAGGCGAGCAGCCTACTACCGTTATTGATTTATCTGAAGATACCCCTGTCATTTTGCGCCGTGGCACGGGCGACCCAGCCCCATTTGAATAGTGTGTACCGATGAGCAGTGAGCAATCGCCCATTCAGCAGCCGCTTCCGCTCGCATTTATTCACGGCGAGGCGTTAATAGAAAAGCCTGAAGACTTATTTATTCCGCCTGATGCACTAGAAGTTATTTTAGAAACGTTTGAAGGGCCGCTTGATCTTCTGCTGTACCTTATACGAAAGCAAAAATTCGATATTATTACCTTGCCGGTGGCCACAATCACTAAGCAATACATGGAATATGTCGATGCTATGATGTCGTTAAAGTTAGAACTAGCGGCAGAATATCTGTTAATGGCGGCTATTTTAGCTGAGATAAAATCACGGTTATTGCTACCAAAACGCAGTAGCGATAGCGACGAAGAAGACGATCCTCGCGCTGAACTTATTAGGCGACTAAAAGAATACGAACTGGTTAAACAAGCTGCTGAAGACTTGGATATCCAACCTCGTTTAGAACGAGACATATTTGATACCCATGTGCTGGTGGCCGACAGTGTTTCTCCAGTGCGAATTGAGCCAGAGATAAGCCTAGTGGAAATTGTACTCGCGTTTAGTGGGGCTATGAAGCGGGCGGCGGCTTTTGAACACCATACTATTGCCCGCGAAGCCTTAAGTACCCGTGAACGTATGTCGTTAATTCTTAGTTTGATAAACGCCAATGAATTTACGCCACTAGAGGGGTTGTTTACGGTGGAAGAAGGTCGCGCTGGTGTGGTGGTGTGCTTCCTAGCCATTTTAGAATTGGTAAAAGAACAACTGATTTTTTGTATTCAGGCAGGTCCTTACGCCCGAATTCATGTAAAATTAGGCAGCAGCGTTGAGTAATAATGAAAAAAATTAAAACAGCTCAATTAAAACAACTGGTTGAAGCCGCCATCTTCGTTGCCGATGCCCCTGTGTCTATTCAGCAATTAAGAGATACGGTGCTAAGTGACTTTACGGTTGCAGAGAGAACCTTAAAAACAGTCATTAATGAGCTAACCTTAGATTATCAACCTAGGGGTATACAATTAGTTAAGGTAGCCAGTGGCTACCGATTTCAATCTGTGGATGCGTTAAGTCCGTGGTTGAGCAAACTATGGCAGGAAACTGCCCCAAAGTATTCCCGCGCTATGTTGGAAACTTTGGCACTTATTGCCTATCGTCAACCTATTACTCGTGGAGAAATTGAGCAAGTAAGAGGCGTAGCGGTAAGCAGTAGTATAATGAAGACACTCACAGAACGAGAATGGGTAAAAGTAGTGGGGCATAAAGAAGTGCCAGGCAGGCCAGCTTTATATGCCACCACCCATACTTTTTTAGATTACTTTTCGCTTTCATCATTGTCGGAGCTTCCCAATTCCGATGCCTTTGATGAAATGGCAAAAAGTACTGAGTCCACCTCGTCGCTTAAGGTGTTAAATGAGGCACCGTCTGAGGTAACAGACCGTGCGACCGAAAACAAGCAAATAAAGAGTGATACAAATGACTGAAAAGTTGCAAAAAGTACTAGCTAATCAAGGGCTAGGCTCGCGACGAGAAATGGAACGTTGGATTGAACAAGGCCGCGTTTCGGTGAATGGTACATTGGCAACATTGGGCGACCGTGTTGACGAAAGTGGCCAGATTCGTGTTGATGGACACTTGTTGTCTCGTCAAACTGAACAGCCTGTATGCCGCGTTTTAATGTATAACAAGCCTGAAGGCGAGTTATGCAGCCGCCACGACCCTGAAGGGCGTGACACGGTGTTTGACCGTTTACCTGCTATTCGTATGGGCCGTTGGATTGCGGTAGGGCGTTTAGATATGAACACAAGCGGCCTATTGTTGTTTACCAACGATGGTGAGCTTGCAAACCGTTTGATGCACCCTAAGTGTGAAGTAGAGCGCGAATACGCTGTACGTGTATTTGGTGACGTAACGCATCAAACGCTGAATACTTTGAAAAAGGGCGTTCAACTTGAAGACGGTGAAGCTAAGTTTTTAAGTATCTCGGGTAAAGTTGCCCCTCCAGGCTCTGAAGAAGAAAGCATGAACCGTTGGTTCAACGTTACGCTTAAAGAAGGGCGTAACCGAGAAGTACGACGCTTGTGGGAATCTCAAGGTGTGCAGGTAAGCCGATTAATCCGTGTTAAATACGGTCCCATGGACTTACAAAAGCGTTTGCCACAAGGCGCTTGGGTAGAGCTGGGTTTAGAAGATGTAAACTCACTACGTGACATTGTGCAATTACCTGAAGAAACGCAAACCATGGTGGATGTACGCCAAGGCAAATTAGATCATGCACGTTTAAGCCGTATGCGTCGCTCTGTGAAAAAGCACAAGGTACGTAAAGAAAATGGCGGTGTTAAAAAGCGGGTAGCGAGAACGCCTAAGCGTTAATAGCAATCTGAATAAATTGATTAGAAAAAACGGGCTTTGCCCGTTTTTTTACAAAATTATCCTTCTGGTACTGCTGTGCCAATCAAGTGCTCTGCTGTGTCAATCAAGTCCGCTGATATGTATATCAAGTTTACGCTTCGAAAGCCTACCGCTAAAACAGTTAGTCGCAATTTGTTCCAGCAGCAATGCCGTACTCACGAGCCCTAGCATTTATTGAGTCTCGGTTTTCAATCACATAACGATTAAGTTTAGCTAACACATCTGGTTGAGACTGGGTAGATATACGATACTTTACTCCGTTAGCAGGAATATTCTTTGCGACCGCCACTAAATCTTCAGGTAAGCCCAGCGACACCAATTCACTTTTAATTGTCGCAATATTCAAATCAATAGCATCCACTAAGCCGTTTAACAGCATGCGAGTAAGGATACGAACCGAACGCTCATTCGCAATAGTCAGCGTGCCGTCAGTACGCTTTTTTTGCCATTTTTCGGCGGGGGTAAAGCCATTTAATAAACCGAGTCGAGTAACCTCATTCATTGGAATGCCACTGTTTTCAGTGAGCACAACCGAGGTATCACATACTGTTACTAACGCTTCACCGTAAATAAGGCCTGCGGTAATGCTTTGCGTCCATCTGGGGTTGTCAGGTAAGCGAAAATCAATAGCATTGTCTTCGAACCAATGATTGAACCGTTGCAAGGGGAGGGGAATGTACTCAAAAGAAATATTATGCAGATCGCCAAAATCCGTCATGATATCGCTTAATAAACCGCGATGTTGCGGGGTAGTAAAGTCCATTACAGGGTAATAATTCATAGCTTCAACACCGACACGCAGGTGTTTAATATCTGACGCTATAGCTAAGTTACTGACAGGAATGCATAAACTTATCAGCAGGTAAAAACGGTTAAACATTAGGACTTCAAGGCATGTATTTAGTGGCGGGCAGGATACTTTTTCGTAAATCCATTTTCCACTTTTTTTATCATTTTCGATGCAGATAGGCGAACATTCGAATTAATGCTGATGCTCTTATTGCATGGACTAACTTTTTTCAATGAATTCGATCTCCCCGTGGTTTGAGTGCGTAGGAACAAAACATCAATGATTTGATAAACGTGCACAAAAAAGGAGACTGATATGAAAGATATGCCTCAGTTAGGAATGGGAACATTTCGTTTGGAAGGTGATACTGCACTCAATGCTGTAACTGATGCACTAGATGTAGGTTTCAGGCATGTAGATACCGCGCAAATATACAAAAACGAGGAGCTTGTTGGCGACGCTATTAAAACCAGCGGCATCGCTCGCTCTGATTTATTCATTACCACCAAGGTGTGGTATGAATCATTAAGTGAAGATAAGTTTATTCCTAGCGTTCACGAGAGTCTGTCGAAGCTAAAAGTGGAATATGTCGATTTACTGCTCATTCACTGGCCTTACCCAGGTGACGATATTTCCCTTGAAGACTACCTCATGCGTTTAAAGCAGGCTAAAGAGCTTGGTTTGACCCGTCATATCGGGGTGTCTAACTTCACGATAGATCAGATTAAACGGGCTGAAGAAATTCTAGGTAAAGGTGAGATATACACTAACCAAATTGAGCTTCACCCGTTCATGCAGAACCGTCAGGTTGTACAAGCTTGTGAAGAGCGCGGTATTGGCGTAACGGCTTATATGCCTTTTGCCGTCGGTGATGTAATGAAAGATGACACATTAACGGCTATTGCAGATGCGCATGACTCTAGCCCAGCTCAAGTGGTATTGGCATGGTTAGATAAAAAAGGGATAAATACCATTCCTTCTTCAACCAATAAAAAGCACTTGGCGCAAAATTTCTCTTATACCGAACTTTCACTAACGGATGATGATATTACCCGCATCGATGAGTTAGATAACGGTGAGCGTATCGTTAATCCAGACTTCGCGCCCAAGTGGGATTAGGCTCTTATCATTAAATAAACACTTATAACCCTCTCACCAATAGCTTGGTGGGAGGGTTACCGGTAAAGAGATACATAAGTTCTGTACAAATATGAGGGTCTATACCTCGCCAACCTCAACGTGTTTAATGATTTTGGCCGGATTACCGCCAATAACAACATTATCGCCGAAACTCTTGGTAACTACAGCTCCTGAAGCCACTACTACATTATCGCCCAAGGTAACGCCTGGGTTTATCACCGCCATACCACCAATCCAACAATTGTGACCAATAGTGATAGGCTTAGCGAACTCAATACCAGTTTGTCTGGAGGCGGGGTCGATAGGGTGTGTTGCGGTGTAAATACCCACTTGCGGTGCAATCATACAGTTATCGCCAATAGTCACCTTGGCAGCATCCAATATTACGCAATTAAAATTAGCGTAAAAGTTTTCACCTACATGAATGTTTTCACCATAGTCGCACTTAAAAGACGACTCTATGTATAAGCGCTTGCCTGTAGTGCCAAAAAGCGCCTTTAATTGACGGGTACGGGCTTTGTGCTCAGTTTGACATGTAGCATTAAGCTCATCTAGTTGTACCCGACAGGACTTACGCAACCCGGTTAATTCACGATCGTTAGGATAGTAAAGTTCACCGGATAACATTTTCTGTTTTTCGTTCATACCAGTCTACATTTGGGATAATGCCAAGACCTTACTTGCTAGACGAATAACTGACAATCACTTTTTCTTGTAGAGCAGGGCTCGCAATATCCAAATTTACCGGGCGTTCAAGAATTATTGAACCGCCGATAGACACATCAGCTTCAATCGTGAGCTTAGGTTTTGTGCTATTTCTCTCTAGCCAGCCTTCGTCACGTATTTTGTAAATAATGTCGCCCTTAACCAAGGTATAGCCTTTAAGGGTGATGTCTCCATTCATACTCTCAATATTGCTATCCACTATGCTGCCAGCAATTTGAATATCACCATTAACGGTTTCTACGCTGCCTTGAATCGTGCTTTGTTGTTCAATGTTTATATCGCCGTTAACCGTTTCAATAGTGTTGGCTACATGCAGATGGGAACCAGCATCAAGGTCGCCATTGACGATGTTGATTTCATCAACACGAACGTGAGAACCCATTTCTACACTGCCATTTACAACACTAATATCTTCGGCTTGGGCATGATCTTCAAGTGATACATCGCCATTGACTGATGAAAGGTCGCCTACTGAACGATGTGTTGCTACATCTACGCTACCAAATACGCTACTAATATCTTCGCCCTCTTGAGCATTGGCGTGGCCAACATGGACGACGCAACCTGAAAGCATTGTTGTAGCTGCAAAAAATAGGGTGCTGGCAATAAGTGTTTTTTTCATCAAAAAGCCTTTTGAGTGTTGTTTAGCGTTATAAATTACGCGTTAAAATCTGATTATCTTTCACAATCATCTTTCACAGAGTATGCCAAGAGTAAATTTTTATAATTATCAGTGGTTTACAATTTTTCATATCATGTCTTAATTATGGCTTTTAAAAACTTCGCTAGATAATAGCGAAATACACCAATTGTTAGGTTTTCGGTTGGTTTTAATTTGAACAATTAAGCGCTGTAAGAAGCTGATAGTAAAAGTAGCGCTGGCAGCTATTCGATAATTGGACACACACTCGAAATTCGTCGGACACACACATATACGAGATTCGTCGGACACACACATATACGACAAGACGACATAAAGGACAGTCACTCGAAAAAATTAAACTGCCATATAAAGCTAATTGGACACACACTTAAATGATAATAAATATGAAATACCATATGTGTTATGGTGTGAATAATTAATTTATTAAGTAATTTCTCTTTCAAGGGCTATTTTTATGATTGTTATTCACCATAACCCCGCTTGCGGCACATCTCGTAACGTATTAAAAATTATTGAAGATGCTGGTTACTCGCCGATTGTTGTAGATTTTATAAAAGAAGGTTGGACTCGCTCTCAGTTACTTGGGTTGTTTGCTGCCGCTAGTTTAACTCCTAGACAAGCGCTTAGAACAACAAAGTCACCTGCAGAAGAGTTGGGGTTATTGGATGAATCGGTATCAGATGATATTTTGCTTGATGCTATGTTGAAACATCCGGTTTTGGTAAATAGGCCTATAGTTTGCACAGAAAAAGGTGTGGCATTATGCCGCCCGAGTGAAAAAGTACTCGATTTACTACCTTCATGGCCACAAGGCCCGTATTTTAAAGAAGATGGTGAGCAAATTTTAGATGAACTTGGTAAAAGGATGTAATTTATGCACGACAAACATTCGCAGTTAAAGCGAGCAAAGCAAAATGCATTAATTTGCTTATTGATAGCCGCGGGTGTTTTCGTTAGTGCCATTATTACTCAAGTTTACGTTCCCAGCTTGGCGGGTGCTAAATGGTTGGGGCTTATAAAAATGGCCAGTGAAGCCGCGTTAGTCGGTGGGCTCGCTGACTGGTTTGCGGTGACAGCGCTTTTCAAGCCTATACCAGCACGATATCCCATCCCTCATACCAATATTGTCGCAAGCAATAAAAAAGTGATAGCGCAAAACCTATCACAATTTGTAAAAGAGAAGTTTTTTCATGCGAGTGCCATTGAAACGCTCATAGCATCTAGCCAGCCTGCGAAAGGGGCCGGACGATGGTTGGAAGACCCTCAACATGCGAAAAAATTAAGTCGATTTTTATGTGATGCACTTGCCGGTATTCTTCGTTTAGTGGATGACAAACCGGTTAAAGCCTTTATTGGAAAAACGGCAGAAAAAGGAATTAATCAACTCGACCTACAACAGCTGATAGCTACTGTGTTAAGCAGTATTACCCGAGAGCGCCATCATCAGCTTGTATTAGACAAGTTGCTAGGAAACGTTGCTAAATTAATGGGTGAGCCTGAAACACAGGAATATATTGCCGCAACACTTATAGATTGGCTTAAAACAGAGCATAACCGTTTAGAAAAACTTCTACCCTCAACCTGGTTGAGTGAGCGGGGAGCACTGATCGCGGTAAAAGCGGTCTCTCGCGTACTTGATGATGTGTATGCCGATGATGATCATCCACTAAGACACGCGTTTGACGAGCAGGTAAATGACTTTTTACACGAAGTGCAAACTAGTGAGTCGATGGCACAACGTATCAATAATTATAAAGAGCAACTGGTTCATGACCCTGCCCTTAAAGCGTTCTTAAATAAAAGCTGGGTATCGTTACACGGTCGTATGCTTGAATCGTTAACCGCCGAAAGCGGTAAAGCAGAAACCAAAGTGACACATTGGCTAAATGAACTAGGTCACTCTTTAACCACTGATGAACGCCTATCGAGCGCATTTGACCGCCATATTGGAGAAGCTGGTAAGTACATGGCACCAGAATTGGCTGACTTTCTAACCAAGCATATTGAAGATACTATCAATAGTTGGGATGAGAACGAAATGGCTGAGCAAATTGAGCTTAATATTGGGCGTGATCTTCAAAAGGTACGAATCAATGGCACTTTGGTGGGAGGATTAATTGGTGCATTGTTATTTGGTCTAGAGCAAGTTATCGCATTTACGTCACAATAGTGAATGTTGGGTTAAGCAACGTTTTAGGCAATATTGCAAAAGTGGGCACGTTCTAACGCTTATGGCATCTCCTTTTAACCTTACTAATTATGCTTCAGGTTGAAGATTGAAGACCAATGAGTCTGCAGCCACTTTACCTTTAAGGCCACCTTCTAGCGGTTCACGTTCAAGTAGCGAAATAGAATAACTGGCATTATATAAGCGAGTCACTTCTGTTTCGTCAACACAAAATGGAGGGCCTGGCATGACGGATTGGTCATAATCGAAGCTTATCAAAAGGATAGGGGCTAGTTTGGTGATGGTACAAATATGCGCTGCATATTTCTCGCGAAGCGCGGTCGGCAATGCGACCAATGCGGCTCTGTCATAAACACCGGTTACGTTACCTAGTGTTTCGTCGGTTAGCTCAAAAATATCACCAACAAAAATACTTAGCGGGCCATTTTTAAAAAGCTTAAGGCTACCTACGGTCGTGATCTCTGGCTCAATATCCAGCTCCGTAAATAATTGCGTGATCGCAATTTCACTTAACTCAGCACCTACCACTTCGCAGCCGTTAGCAAGCAACCAATGGATGTCCTTAGTTTTACCGCATAACGGAACGAATATTCGCGGTGAGACAGCAGCTAATAAGGTATCGGCATGCTTAACGAGAAGTGCATTGCCCTCAGGTTCATGGAAACCAATTTCATTTTTATGCCACTTGCTATGCCAAAAATCGTGTTCCATTAACATATTCCTTTAACATGTGAGGGTTACAGATTAATAGGGGGGAGAAATTTGTGTAAAGCAACCTGAGTAAAACAATATCAAGCTAGGAGCAATCTGTTCATAAACAAAAGCTCCTTCGCTATATATCGTTTGGTAGTTTTTTGTACTCAAGTTTATTGGTACTTAACTCTATTAACACTTAACTGTCTAGCGGCGTATTAAAATCTTCAGACAGTTCAAAGTCACCTTCTACTGATGTTACTTTGCCGTCTTCAAATGTAATAACCATTTGCTTTTGGAAATCTTCACCGCGTTTTTTCATGCCGCGCTTCATGTCGTAAACGTAGTACCAAGTATCATCATCAAAAGAATCTTGTACTACTGGGTTACCAAGCACATAGATAACTTGTTCTTTAGTCATGCCGATGCGTAGTTTTGAAACGTCTCGTTGATCGAGAAAGTTACCTTGAGGCACATCAATACGATAAATCCAGTTAGAACAAGCGCTTGATGTAAGGGTTAAACCTAAAATTATTAATAAATGTTGCAACTTCATGCGTAAATCAGTCCAGTATTGCTTTTTCTTCGTTACCCAACAGCATAAAGGCGGGTGGGGTGCGTTAATGTAAGCACGAAGGCATGCTACATCGACAAGTATGACCAATCAACTGCATTTTAGTTCGATTGCGCGCTTTTCAATAACTCTTTTGCGTTAGCAAGCGCCGATTTGGTTACTTTGTCGCCAGCCAATAAGCGAGCTAATTCATCCACTCTATCTTGTTTCGTTAGCGCCAACATTTGAGTTTCAGTACTTTCACCGTCGGTTAGCTTGGTAACAAAGAGCTGGTTATGCGCTTGAGCAGCAACCTGAGGTAAATGGGTAACACACATAACTTGTACCTGCTTGCCTAAGCGGCGAAGTAATCCGCCTACGATTGATGCGGTAGGACCGCTAATTCCGGTATCTACTTCATCGAAAATCATAGTAGGCGTAGCATGGTTATCACTGGCAATAACTTGAATGGCTAATCCTATTCTAGAAAGCTCACCGCCAGATACGACTTTATCAAGTTTGTCGGCTGCTTGGCCCGGGTTTGTGGATACTTTAATTTCTACCGTATCTTGGCCTAAGGCTGATGGCTTTTTAAACTCATCGTAGTTTACCTCAATGGCTACCTTCGCATGGGGCATGTTCATCTGATGGATTTGTATTTCAATTTCACTTGCCAAATAGTTTGCTGCTTTTACTCTGTATTCTGATAACACTTTAGTTTCGTTTAAATATTGCGCTTTAAGCTCATCTACTTCATCTTCTAACGTGGTTAACAAAGACTCTTGATCGCCCAACGAAGCAAACTCCCTGGCTAGGGTTTGGTGATGTGCAAATAATTCCTCCGGCATAACACTATGCTTACGGGCTAAGTCCATTGCTTTTGCATAGCGCGCTTCTACTTGTTGTAAACGAAGTGGGTCTATTTCTAAATCATCACAATAATGGCGCAATTCTCCCGCCGCCTCTTCAACTTGAATAGCAGCTTCGTTTAACAAAACAAGAATTGGGCTCAAGCTGGCATCATGGGATTCAAGCTCACCCAAACGGTCTATGCTATTTTGCAATATAGACAGTGCATTGCCTTCGTCACTTTCGTACAAGTGATAAAAGCTAGTTTGTGCCTGCTCTAAAAGGCTTTGTCCGTTGCTTAGGCGCTTATGCTCAGTTTCAAGCTCTGAAAACTCACCGTCTTCTAAGGCAAATTCGTCTAACTCTCTAACCTGATAAGTAAGCAGCTGTAATCTGTCTTCACGCTGCTGAGCTTGCGCTTGCAGTTCGCTAAGCATTTTTTGCTTTTCACGCCATAAGGCATAGTGCTGTTTTACATTTGAGAGGCTGTCTTTGTGGTTGCCTACAGTATCAACAAGCTGACGTTGATAATCTTCTTTTAAAAGCTGGAGGTGCGTATTCTGGCCATGTATGGCAAGTAGGTGCTGACCTAAACCTTTCAATTGCTGTAGTGAAGCGGGAATACCATTAATAAAGGCTTTTGAGCGGCCTTCTTTTGAAATGACTCTGCGAATGAAACAGCTGTTTTCATCCTCGTCTGAGGTAAGTTCGTGTTCATCGAGATAGCGCTTTGCCTTGGTATTTGTGGCCAATGCGAAATGAGCAATGATTTCTGCTTTAGGCGCGGTGCTTCTTACGGCGTTGGCATCAGCTCGCTCGCCTAAGCATAAGCTCAAAGCGTCAATGGCAATAGACTTACCGGCACCGGTTTCCCCAGTGATGGCAGTGAGCCCCTTTTCAAGATTAACTGAAAGTTGCTTAACCACTGCAAAGTTACTAATAGAAAGATGCGCTAACATAACTATACTCGATGTTTATACAGTACGTGTAAATATATACAGTATTTTGCACATGTAAAGAGGTTGGATAAAATTAATTATCATCCTCTACTTTTATTAGTAAAGCTTACTACCCCAGCCCAATTTTTTGCGCAGTACATTGAAGTAGCTGTAACCCTTTGGATGCACCAAATAAAGTTTATCTTCACTTTTATTAATGCGTATTTCGTCGCCCGGAAGTACGGGCAGTACAATGTGGCTGTCGCAGCTTATTTGTAGTGAGTCGCTGTTAACCTTCGATACCTTCATCGATACTTGGCTGTCGGCATCGACAACAATTGGCCTGCTACTTAATGTATGTGGAAACATAGGCACGAGTGTTAGAGCATCAAGCTTGGGCATGATAATAGGTCCACCTGCCGACAGCGAATAGGCGGTAGAGCCAGTCGGGGTTGCCACTATTAGGCCGTCTGAGCGTTGGCTGAACACAAATTGGTCATCAATATAAATTTCGAATTCCATCATGTGGGCAACTTTACCGTGGTGAAGAACCACTTCGTTCACCGCGGAATTGCTACTTTTTAGTTTTTCATGGCGATACACACCCACGTCTAACAAAAAGCGTTTTTCAACGACGCATTCGCCTTCAAAAATAAGATCGAGTTGCTGCACGATTTCATCGGGGTGGATATCGGTTAAAAAACCCAAATTGCCTCGGTTTACCCCTACCACATGGATATCAAAGCGCGCTAATACCCTTGCTGCACCTAGCATACTGCCATCACCGCCTACTACTACGGCAAGGTCGGCTTCTTTACCAATGGTAACTAAGTTGCATGCGCGATGATTATCACTTTCTAATTCTTTTGAAATACTCTCTTCAACCAATAATTCACAGCCTTTTGCGGTGAGGTATTGAGCCAAAAGATTTAAGCTGTCGTGGGTAGCAGCGTGTTGAGGTTTGCCAATTAAAGCAACGGTTTGATAGGACATGTAGTGCTAATGTGTTTTCCTTACTGATGTCAGGACATTAGCACAGATATTTTACGAATGGAAAGCCTTAGCGCAACGTTTATCGGGCAGTCCAGCCGCCATCCAGTACCATAGTTTGGCCGGTGATATTGCGTGCACTATCCGACATTAAAAATGCCGCCGTGTCTGCCAACTCATCTACACTAATAAACTGTTTTTTCGGCATGGGCTCAAGCATTATTTTATTGATCACTTCCTCTTCTGTAAGGTTGTTTTCTTTGGCCTGTGAGGCAATCTGCTTTTCGACCAGTGGTGTTTTAACATAAGCCGGGCAAAGGGTGTTTATGGTGACATCACAGTCGCCGGTTTCAAGGGCGATAGTTTTAGCAAACCCCAGTAGGCCGTGTTTTGCGGCCACGTAAGCCGATTTATAAGGGGAGGCCACCAAGGAGTGAATTGAACCAATGTTGATAATTCGGCCAAAGTTTTGCTCGCGCATGCCAGGTAAAAACGCTTGGGTTAAAAGCGCGGGGCCAACCAGCATAATATTAATTAATTGCTGCCATTTTTCGCTTGGGAAGTCTTCAATACGTGAGACATGCTGAATGCCGGCATTGTTAATCAACACATCTACTTTTTGCCCCTCGAGCAAGTCGGGTAAAGCCGCCACTTGCTTAGCATTGCACACATCAACCTCAGTAGCACTGGCACTGCCACCTTCTTTTAGAATATCGCTCGCAGCGTGCTGTGCAGCTTGCTCGTTAATATCGGCAATAATCACATGATGCCCTGTCTTCGACATTGCTTGTGCTATACCAAAGCCAATACCGCTAGCACCACCAGTTATAAATACAGTTCGCTTAGTCATTATTTGCCGTTCCTGTATTCATCGTTGTTTTATTGGCAGCGCCTATATTTATGCCTTTAATCATATTAGTAACAGCAGAAATCTGCGAACCTTTTCTATTTGCATAGTCATCAGAAGAATATCCCCACCAATCCCAGCAACCTTGGGGGTTTAATGGCATAAATAACGATTTTTTAGTTTGCGGATACAACACAACGATATTGTTATTATCGGCCCAACGGTTGATACCAGTTTTTGTTACATAACTATCGCCTACGGCTTCGGCATATTGATTACATCCATGAAAGCTTATGTGTAAGCTGCAGGGCTCACCTTCTGCACAGTTTTCGGGTACAAAAACAAAACCCTTATCTGCCAAGGTTTCGCCATCGCTGCCTGAAAGCTTTTGCTGAGAAATAGTGTAAACCTTGCCTGAAATTGTGTCGTCGGGGGCAGTTAAGTTGGGTAACAGGTGATTTAGCATATTGCCCGCTGCATCGTAGTTACAGTTACCAATAAAAGGGCTTTCTGAAACGCTGCAATTACTGCCTTCATCTAAAGTAGGGAAGTGATGTGCTGCGCTCTGGTCGTTCACGTACACTATATTTTGAGTGTCTGTCCAATTTTGGTATTGGCGGTACAATAAATTGCTGGCTTGTGCGGTTACACGTTTGTCGTTAGTGCCGTGAAATAACCATACTTTTGCATCTTTAAGGCCTGTTAAAGGCGCTATGGTGCCTTCGCTTGCATAATCTACGGCAACGCTTGAAAGCACATCTAGATTAATTGGCGTATCTACCTTATTTACGCATTGGTTTAACGCAGTGGTAATATCATTCTGCGCACAATAATAAGGCCCTGCAGCAATGATGCCTGCGCCTTTTACCCAATCACTGTGTGCTATATGAAATTGCGTGGCCATGTATCCGCCAGAGGAAAGGCCCGATACGGTAACCTGCTCTACATCAAGGTTCAGCTCGGGGAGGCCATTGGCTGCATTAGCTGAGTTAGATAACGCTAGGCTACTGTACAAAGCACAAATGCTGGCCAGTATTTTATAAGTTGTTTTCATAACAAGTTCCTACAGTTAAATGCTTAGTTTGCCGCTAAGCATTGCACTTATTTAAACGTTTCATTTTACTATTTATAAATCGCTAGTAAGAAAAGCGGCAATACGCTCGCCTTCGGCTTGCACGTTTACAATCCCTTCAAGGTGTCCGAAGGGGCCATTCAGCGTTTTCAATTCGCTGTTTTTTCCCAATTGCTTAAGTTGATTGTTAGCCGCTTCGGCTAAATAAGGCATAAGTAACAAATCGGTGGATGCCGGCAAGAATAAGGTTTTGGCTTGAATGTGTTTAAGCCCTTCTTCCATATTATTGCCATGACCTGCTACAAACAATTGGCAGGCACGGACCAAATAAAGAAGATGGTTTGCGTCCATTTTTTCAGCTCGTTGACGCGCGCGGCTTTCCAACCATTTCACAATAGAATGCTGAGCGTTAATGTTCTCTAACGGCGCTTGCTCCACGGCGTGATAACCTAGTTTCTTACCTTCTTGGTTAAAATACGTAGGGTACAAGGCATGTTGGGTGATCATCATCAAAGAAGCCACTAACCCTTCAATAGGTTGGTTGTTTTGAGCGTACCTCCCTTGCTGCCAGTTACCATCTAACCGAATAGGCATCGCCCAGTGCGATAGAGCTGCGGTTGTCCACGCATCGCTTTCACCCGTGCCAATAACCGATATTATCCTTGGCACCCAGTCGGGGTAAGCACTGGCCCAATCGATAGCCTGCATCGACCCCATAGAAGGGCCAACCACAGCATGCAGTTTCTGAACGCCCAAGCTTTCAAGTAGCGCCTTTTGCACGTTAACGAAGTCGCGGATTGTCACTACGGGAAATTCTAGCCCCCAAGGCTTACCAGTTTCTGGGTTGATAGTCGCTGGGCCGGTAGTAATAACGTTTTCATCATAAGCGTTTAAATTCACCAAACTGTCTACACTCACAACGTAATAGATATCGGTATCGATGGCTTTGCCAGAGCCAATTAACGCATCCCAGTAGCCTATGTTGGGGCTTGTCTTTTCCTCATTTTCTTCATATACACCCGCCGCATGGGATGTGCCCGAAAAATGGTGAGTAATAAGGATAATGTTGCTTTTATCTGCATTTAAATGTCCGTAGGCTTCCCAACCCACTTTCAGGTTATTAATGGTTTTGCCACCAAATGTGGTGAAGCTTTCTATTGAGAACGTTTCTTTCTTAGTAATCAGCGTTGGTTGAGTTGTTTCTATGTCAGTTGGACCAAAATTATTTTTATCTACTGCGCTTGTATCAGCACTATTTGCCCCATTAGTTGTGGCGATAGACTTCACTGATTCAGTTGATGCTGAATTGGCAGAGTTAGCACTGCACGCTGTTGTAGTAATTAACGGCAACGCCAGCAAAGTACAATATAAAAAAGCTATTTTTAGTTTCATGGAAATCCTTGTCTAAAACACGCTAAATAAGCCAATGGCAAGGGCTAGCCCTACAACCGGTACGACTACCGTCAGTGCTGCGACTGCACCGTAGGCTGCCTTATGAGTTTCATGGCATATGGCGCGAATTGTGGTGACAACATACCCGTTATGAGGCAGTGAATCTAGCGCACCTGAAGAGATAGAAACAATACGGTGTAATTGTTCTGGTTGCACACCTTGGTCGAGATAATGTGGTGCAAGTAGTGGCAGCGCAATGGCTTGCCCGCCAGATGCTGAGCCGGTTAAGCCTGCGATTACACTAATCGCAATAGCAGCGCCAATTAATTCGTTGCCTGGGATTTGCGTCATTAACGTTACCGTTTGCTGAAATGCCTCGGTGTTTTTGGCGATTGAACCAAACCCTACAACTGCCGCGGTATTGCCAATGGCTACCAGCGCGCCGGTTGTGCCGGTGTTAATCGCCGCTTGTAAATTGTGAAAGTGGGCATGGTTTATTATTAGCAAGGTAAGCACACCGCCCCCTAAGGCTACAATAAGCGCAAGTTGTGCTAGTGCTTCGTGTAAAAAGAAGGAAATACACAACACCACAAGCAATGGAATAATGCCGGTAAGTGGGTGAGGGTAGTCACGTTCGCGTATTTCAGGGTCGGTAATACGGGCTTCAAATGCTTCGCCATTGGCTATCGCTTTGCGGATCATTTTCGCCAACCACCAGTAGCCAAGCACTGCCATGAAAATAGCAACCACTAAGCTTACTTCCCATGCAGCAAATGGCGAGGTGCCTAAATACTTAATGGGGATCCAATTTTGGATTTCTGGCGAGCCGGCAGAGGTCATGGTAAAGGTGACCGAGCCGAATGCCATGGCGGCGGGTATGAAACGGCGAGGCAAATTCGCATCTTTAAATAAGCTTACTGCCATAGGATAAACCGAGAAGGCGACAACAAAAACGCTCACGCCCCCGTAAGTTAAAATAGCGCAAGCAAGCACCACAGCTAACACAGCCTGTTTGTAACCAATACGTTGTATTATCCAACGAGAGACAGAATCGGCTGCGCCACTGTCTTCCATGAATTTGCCAAATAAAGCACCAAGCAAAAACATAAAAAACCATGCGGCAATAAAGCCTGAAAACCCACTCATGTAGGTTTCCACAAAATTTATATCACCAATAAAAACAGATATGCCGTTGGTTAACGCCACAACCAGTGCACACAAGGGGGCTGCAATGAAAAGGTTCATTCCCCGAATGGTTAACACAATTAATAATACGAGTCCGCCTACCAGACCAATCATACTTAACATCATTATTTTTCCTTAAAAATCTGTGACCGCAGATTCTCCAGAACAGTTAAGTTTATGTTTATATTGCGTTTATGTAGCTTTAAGTCATGGCTTGTTATATCAATAAATGATTGGTGAAGTCATGTCCTAGGGCTAAAGTGTGGCGGTAGTGGCGCTAAATTCCCATAGTACGATGGTACTACATACGGCAAGGGTAAAATTACCTAGAGTAAAGTTCGACCGCAGGCATTACATCCGACAGCAACGATAATTTAGAACTAAAAAGGACACATTATGTCACTCACTACACACATGCAGCGTTACCCTCGCTCTATCTGTGCAGCTGCTGTTGCGAGCGCACTGTTAATTTCACCTTCCACCTCTGCTCAAGACGCAGATGCTGACAATATTAACGAGAAGGGCAAACTGGAACGTATTGAAGTTACCGCACGAAAAACCGTTGAATCGTTGCAGGAAACCCCTGTGGCTATCACCTCTATTGGGGCTGTTGAATTAGCCGAAAAGGGCATTAGCGTACTCACTGAAGTTCAGCAGTTTTCACCTAACACTACATTGCAAACCAGCCGTGGCACGAACTCTACCTTAACTGCGTTTATTCGTGGTTTAGGTCAGCAAGATCCGCTTTGGGGATACGAGCCTGGTGTAGGGATTTACGTTGACGATGTTTACATAGCTCGCCCACAAGGTGCGGTACTCGATTTATTAGATGTTCAGCGCATAGAGGTACTACGAGGGCCGCAGGGTACACTTTATGGCAAAAATACTATTGGTGGGGCAGTTAAGTATGTCACCAAAGAAATGTCAGGGGAAACCCAGTTAAACGTGCAAGCTACCCTTGGTAGTTATAGCCAGCGGGATCTAAAAGTCACTGGGCAAATTCCATTAGTAGAAGATACTGTGTATTTGGGCTTAGGCTACGCAAACTTAAACCGCGATGGTTTTGGTGAATATTTAGTTAGCGCATTAGACGGCCAAGACAAAGAAAACTACAACAAAGATTTATGGGCAGCGCGCCTTACGCTAGAAGTACACGCTAGTGATGATTTATTTTTCCGTTTCGGCTGGGATAAAACCGAAGATACCTCGAATGCAAAAGGTGGTTATCGTCTTATCCCCAGCATTTTAACCGACGCGCCAGTGCCTGATTCAAAGTTCGATTCGTACACCAGTTTACCTACTTGGAATAAAGTAGAACTTGAAGGGTATAACTGGCTAGCTCGCTATAACGTAAGTGATAATTTAGAACTTAAATACATAGGTTCACACCGCGAGAGTTACTCGCCCACGAATATTGATTTTGATAATACGGCATTGCCAATTTTTGATGTTCCTGCCGAGTATGACGACAGCAACGACACCCATGAATTACAACTAAATTACACAGGAAATAGCTACTCGCTAGTATCTGGCTTATATCTTTATGACGGTGAGTCATGCGGAAACTTTGACGCTGTTTTAGGTGTATTGGGTGTGGCGCTAGGCGCTTCTGGCTTAACCCGAGAAGTAAGCGGCTGTAACAACTCAGAAAGTTGGGCAGCTTATGCGCAGTTTAATTACGATATCAACGACAAGCTTTCTCTCTCACTCGGTGCCCGCTACACAGACGAAGAAAAATCGGCAACAGTAAATAACGGCTTAATCTTCGCGAATGTTTACCCTTATACAGATTGGTTCGATGGGTATGTTCGCCCAGATGGTGACTTAGTTCCGCAGGTGCTGGGCACTGACAGCGATGGTGATGGAGTATTTGAAGGAGCTGCAGTGGAAAGTTGGTCGCGTTTCACGCCGCGGGTGGGCGTGGAATACCAAATGAGCCGCGATACCCTATTTTTTGCGAGTTATTCGCAAGGCTTCAAATCGGGCACCTTCAATCCACGCGCTACGGTAAACGAGCCAGGGGTTGAACCAGAAGTCGTTGATAGCTACGAAGTGGGCATGAAAAGCGATTTGAATGATGCATTGCGATTAAATGTGACATTATTCTCGTACGATCATTCAGACCGACAATATATTGGTATCGAAGGTGACTTAAGCGACCCAACTGCACTTGATCAAAGGCTACGTAACGCTGCCGAAACGGCGGCCAAAGGTGCTGAAGTAGAAATGACATGGGTAGCTTCTGATAACTTGCAATTTGATGTGGCTTACGGGTATATCGATTTTGAAATTAAGAAAAACAACGCAATACCCCCACTTATTGGTTTGGCTAGCACACCTGAAAATACGTTGAATATTGGCGCAAATTATCTACTAGAAACCGGCTTTGGTGATATTACGTTTAATGCCAATTACTATTATCGTGATGACTACCTACTATTTGAAACCAGCGATCTTATTGAGCAAGATGCTTATGGCATGGTGAACTTAAGTGCGCGTTGGGAGAGTGTAGAAGGCGACTGGTATGCTGGCCTTCATGTGAAAAATCTTACCGATGAAGAATATTTGGTGGGTGGGTATGATTTTGTTACCCGAGACGAAGACGGTAACTTTGGGCCGGGCCTAGGCGGTGATACCACGTTAATTGGCTATTATGGTGACCCACGTACGATTCACGTTACGCTAGGTTATCGTTTTTAAACTTAGTAAGTCGTGAGAACTTACGATAACTCGCGCACTTGGCTAGAGAAATAGTAAGTGTAATAGCTAGCGCAATCGCTAGATATACGAAAAATACAAATTAGCGGTACCAAATAGCGGTACCAAATAGTGATAGGAGAAAGCCGGAATGAGAGTTTCGGCTTCTTTTGTTGGTGTCTAAATTTATCTGGATAGTATGTTTCCACGCAATATAAACACCTTTTAATACTAGGTATTTGTAACTATCGTGTTATTATTGATTTAACATTGTTGTTACAATTGTGCGGCAGATAACAAAATGAAAATACGCGTGCTTATTGCAGATGATCATCCCTTATTTCGAGCGGCCATGTGCCAAGCCCTCAGTGACATTGTAGGGCCCAATATACTGCAAGCATCTACGCTAAATGAAACCCTCTGTCAGCTTGACGCTAACCCAGATATTGATTTGGTATTTTTGGATGTAAAAATGCCGGGCAATGATGGCTTGATAGGGTTGTCTGAGGTACGAGCGCGTTACCCTGATGTCTTAGTGGTCATGGTGACAGCCATTGAAGAGGCTAACCTTATTCGTAAGGCGCTTTCTTTAGGTGCGTGCGGTTTTATTCCTAAATCGGCATCCATAGAGTGCATAGCGGAGGCAGTCGAACGTGTACTAGACGGCGAACAATGGCTTCCTGAATCGGCAGCGAACCTCACCAATGATGAGACTGACACTGACGATTTTAGCGGTAAATTAGCGATGCTCACACCTCACCAATTGAAAGTGCTTCGGATGGTGGCGGATGGATTGCTTAATAAGCAAATTGCCTACGAACTGGATATTTCTGAGTCTACCGTGAAACAGCACGTTTCAGCGGTATTAAGAAAATTGAATGTTATTAATCGTACAAAAGCAGGTATTGCTTTCAAACATGCTATGGCTGTGCACGAATAGCCCTAAACTAATCATTAAGCTTCAATTCATTTTTTAATAAGCGCTTAAGGGCTAATGGTTTAACAGGCTTGGGTAAATAATAAAGCCCTATGTCGCTGGCAGCCTCTCTGATACCCTCACTTCGATTCGCCGTAATTAAAGCCCCTGATACTTTGCGTCCCCACTTACCTTGAAGTTGAGTAACAGCTTGTGTACCGGTTTCACCAGCATCTAAATGATAGTCGACAAGAAGCAAATCTGGTGGGGTAGGGCACGCTTGTATCGAATCTGTGATATTAGTGGCAATTAGCACTGTAGCGCCCCAATCTGAAAGTAATGCCTCCATAGCTTGGGCTATTTGTGCATCATTTTCTATCAGTAGTATTCGCCTGCCAGATAAGAAAGGCTTGCTAATCGGTACATGTGGTGTCGCTGGGCTAGGGCTTATGGCGACATTGACTGTGTTTGGTTGAGGCTCTGCCGTTTCGGTATGTGCAACGCTTGTGCTTCTCACCTGCAAGTTCCCGCTATTAGTTGAAGTTTCAACGCAGGGCACAGATACACTAAATTTACTGCCTTTGTTTACCGTCGATACCAGCGAAATAGGGTGATGTAGTAACCGGCCCACACGCTCTACAATGGTTAACCCTAACCCCAAACCTTGAGCGTTTTGTTTTTCATCTAATTGATGGAATTCGTTGAAAATTTCACTTTGTTGGTGGTTGGGAATACCAGTTCCTGTGTCGTACACACAAATATCAATTAGCGGTGAGGCAGGTTCTAAGTGCTGCTGGGGGCCTGATTGTGAGTACTTGCGCCTTGCACCAACTAGCACTTTACCAGCTGTGGTGTAGCGTATCGCATTCGATAATAAGTTTTGCACGATACGTCGTAACAAGTTTTTATCGGAATGGATAACAAGTCGGGTGGGGACATAGCGCAAGGTTAAACCTTTAGATGCGGCTATGACTTTGAACTCTTGCACTAGGGACGCTAGCATGTCATCTAGTGTAAAGTCGCTTTTTTGCGGAGTAAGCTTACCCGACTCTAACTTGGTCATATCGAGTAACATGGTTAGCAGGCTTTCTGCGCTATTTAGTGAACTTACGACCCCTTTTGAAAGCGTGGCCAATTCGCCACCTTTGGTTTTTTGGGCCAGCATGGCGGCAAATAAGGTGGCAGCATTAAATGGCTGCATAAGATCGTGCCCCGCTGCGGCTAAAAACTTCGTTTTACTTTCGTTTGCCTTGTCGGCTTCCAGTTTGGCGTGTTGTAGCTCTTCAGTGCGAGCAGCTACGCGGTGTTCTAAGTCGGATTTAGCACGCTCAAGGGCATCTTGAATGGCAATGTATTCTGTTATGTCACTATAGGTAGTTACATATCCGCCACCAGGTAAGGGAGAGCCATTTAGCTCAATCACTTTTCCATCGGGCTGCTTACGGACGTACTTATACCGGCTGCCTTCTTTCATATAAACAATACGTTTATTGATTTCTTCGTTACTCATAACGGCGTTACCGAATAGCCCTCGCTGAGCGTTGTAAGCAAGAATACTTTCAATCGACATACCGGTTTTAAGGAATGACCGTGGGTAATTGAACATTTCAATATATCGCTCATTCCACGCTAATAACTGCAGCTTTTCATCTAATACGCTAATGCCTTGTTCAATATTTTGTACCGACGATTGCAGTACTTCATGATTAAACTGAAAAGATTGTGATGCTTCTTCCACCCAATCTACCAGTTCAGGCAAGGTCTCGTTTTTAGTTTCAGTAATAGCGCCTAGCAATATGCGGGCACTTGGGGTACCTACTTGAGCGCTAAGCAATTTTTCTGTGCGCTGCAGTAGGGTATGGTTAGCGTAACCAGAATTAGCATTAGCATCGGAGATACTCACAGACAATTGATTTACTAACGCCTGGTGAACACTGGGGTCGAGTACACGCTGGGTTAACGCCGTTAAATCTTTAATGCGAATGGCAAAAGCAGGTGATGCAGGCGTTTCCTGTTCAATGCCATGAAGCGGGCGCTTAAAAGTAATGTAAGAAACCACAATGAAGGTAACGCAGTTCGCTAACAATGAATAAGCGAACCCCATTCCAAGTTCGGCATCAGAAGGTGGGCTATAAAAATAATAGCTCGACATTATGCTGGGGTATAGCAAATACACTACCCAAAAACTAAAGCCAGCTAGCAGCGCCCATACGGCGGCAGATTTAGTGCTTCGTTGCCAATATATACCGAACATAAGTACAGGCAAGCACTGGCCTAATAAGGCAATGGCAATAATACCGCTTTTTACTAATGGCGCCGATTGGCTAACATTTAAGTGATACCAAAGTGCCACCGATAACACCACCAATACGGTAAGGCGGCGAATAGTTAAAATTTTACTGGGCTGCAGGGTGTGATTAGGTTCGGCGCGCAAACGCAGCTTTAACCACAATGGAGTAACTAAGTTGTTGGCTATCATGATGCCAAGGGCAAGCGTTGCCACAATAACCATGCTGGTGGTAGCCGACAAACCCCCAATAAAAGCGATGATAGAAACAGACATATTTTCTGCGTACAAAGGAAGAGCCAATACATACGCATCGGAATTGATGCTTTGTGGCAGTAACACTTTACCCGCCAATGCCAGGGGAATAAGAAAAACCGTCATACCCAATAAGTACAAGGGAAATAGCCAACGTGCAGTGCGAAGCTCTCCTTCGCCGTTTAATTCAACGAAATTCATGTGAAATTGACGCGGTAATACAAACATAGAGCACACACCTAAAAGCACGTGGGATAAATATACCCATGGTGCCCTGTCGGCATAAATAACACCGCGAGCAGCGTCGCTGCTGGCCGCTTGCGTGACTAAATCAAGCACGCCATCAAACAAGTAAAAACAAACAAATATACCTACCACCCATAAAGCGACAAGCTTCACCACCGATTCGAACGCAATACTAAGCAATAAACCTGGGTGTTTGTCGGTAAGGTTGAGAGTGCGTGTACCAAATACAATGGCAAAAATAGCCATTAGCCCCGCTACATATAAACTCACGTTTTGCGTTGAATGCTGAGTATCGGGCGTAATGAGGTTAATGCTTTTTGTGATGGCGTCTAACTGCAAGGCAATGTAAGGAATAACACCAATAAAGCATAACAAGGTGACTAACGCGGCAATAAGGTGTGAATGCTGATATTTAAGGCCAATTAAGTCGGCCAATGAGCTGATATTGTGTTGCTGACACAATCGGCTTATGTGTAATACCACAGGAAAGGCGAATGCCATGGTAAGAATAATACCCATATAGGTAGGTATAACCGCCCAGCCATATTCAGCGGCTTGCGATGTCGTGCCAAAGAACGCCCAGGAGGTGCAGTGAACCCCTAACCCCAAGCTATATAAAATTGGGTGTTGTTGATTATCACGTAGCCGTTTATCGCCCCAGAAGGCAATGGCAAATAATGCGAGCAAATAAAGGGCTACTACCGTTCCTACGGTCCAAATACTGAGCATCAAGATTCCCTTATACAATACCTGTCAAAGTTAACATGTTTTTTACAATGAGTGGGTGTGTAGCTCGCATTTATTGATCTATTAAAAAAAACTTAAAAACAAACCATAAAAATAGTGTGGTTACCCTTGAAGGCGGTTAAAGCAGCCCCATAATTAATCCCAACACAGACATTGCCTATGATTGAGTACGAGTCATTCATGGGTTTATGCAGTATAGACATTAACGTTTGGAGGAAAGCATGAGCGATAACCGCGACGTGCAGGCAGAGCAAGAAGTTTCTGGCGTAGACGAAACCGTACAAGATGCTGAAGTGATACAAGAAGAGCAATCTTCACCAGAAGCTGAATCAGATGCAACACAGCGCATCTATGAGCTAGAAACAGCACTTTCAGAAGCACAGGCAACCATTAAAGAACAGCAAGATAGCGTATTACGTGCCCGTGCTGATGTGGAAAACGCCCGCCGCCGAGCTGAAATGGAAGTAGAAAAAGCACGTAAATTTGCATTAGAGCGTTTTGCGGGCGAGCTTCTTCCTGTTGTTGATAACCTTGAGCGCGCTATCGAATTAACCGATGGCGAAAACGAAGCGGTTAAGCCGTTGCTTGAAGGTGTGGAAATGACACACAAAAGTTTCTTAAGCACTATTGAGAAATTTGGATTGAGCCTTATTGATCCGCAGGGTGAAATCTTTAACCCTGACTTGCACCAAGCTATGTCGATGCAAGAAAGTGCAGACCACGCGCCGAATACGGTAATGGCGGTTATGCAGAAAGGGTATCAAATTAATGGCCGTTTGTTGCGCCCAGCCATGGTTATGGTTTCGAGAGCGCCTAGCGGTGGTGTAGATACGCAAGCGTAAATACGTATTGCGGCTTAAATTACACAAAAATGTCAGTTTTTTTACTGACAACTATTGAAAATAGTGCGGAATAACCCCACTAAAATTGTAGATTAAATAAATTTTTGGAGACACGTAATGGGTAGAATCATTGGTATCGATTTAGGTACAACGAATTCATGTGTCGCAGTGCTAGACGGCGACAAACCTCGCGTACTTGAAAACGCGGAAGGCGATCGTACAACGCCATCAATCATTGCTTACACAAACGACGGCGAAACTTTAGTAGGTCAATCTGCTAAGCGCCAAGCGGTAACAAATCCTGAAAACACGCTTTTCGCGATTAAACGCTTAATTGGTCGTCGTTTTCAAGATAAAGAAGTACAACGCGATATCGACATCATGCCTTACAAAATTGTAGGTGCAGACAACGGTGATGCATGGGTAGAAGCGAAAGGCGAGAAAATGGCGCCTCCTCAAGTTTCTGCTGAAGTACTTAAGAAAATGAAGAAAACCGCTGAAGATTATCTTGGCGAAGAAGTAACTGGCGCAGTAATTACTGTTCCTGCTTACTTTAACGACTCACAGCGTCAAGCAACGAAAGATGCGGGTCGTATTGCTGGTCTAGAAGTTAAACGTATTATCAACGAGCCAACTGCGGCTGCGTTAGCGTACGGTATGGACAAAAAGCAAGGCGATAACGTTGTTGCGGTATACGATCTTGGTGGTGGTACATTCGATATCTCTATCATCGAAATTGATGAAGTAGACGGCGAGCACACGTTTGAAGTACTAGCAACTAATGGTGATACTCACCTTGGTGGTGAAGATTTCGATAATCGTGTTATTAACTACCTTGTTGACGAATTCAAGAAAGATCAAGGCATCGACTTACGTAAAGATCCGCTTGCTATGCAGCGTCTTAAAGAAGCCGGTGAGAAAGCGAAAATTGAGCTTTCTTCTTCACAGCAAACTGAAGTTAACTTGCCATACATCACAGCAGACGGTTCAGGTCCTAAGCACTTAGCGATTAAACTAACCCGTGCAAAACTTGAGTCTTTGGTTGAAGAGCTTGTTAAAAACACGCTTAACCCGCTTAAGCAAGCATTGGCAGACTCTGATTTATCAGTAGGCGATATCAACGATATTATCTTGGTTGGTGGTCAGACACGTATGCCACTGGTACAGAAGCTAGTTACTGAATTCTTCGGTAAAGAGCCACGTAAAGACGTTAACCCTGATGAAGCCGTAGCCGTTGGTGCAGCAATTCAAGGTGGTGTACTTTCTGGTGACGTTAAAGACGTACTACTTCTTGACGTAACTCCACTGTCTCTTGGTATCGAAACCATGGGCGGCGTGATGACAGCACTTATTGAGAAGAACACGACTATTCCAACGAAGAAGTCGCAAACTTTCTCTACTGCTGAAGACAACCAATCTGCGGTAACAGTACACGTACTACAGGGTGAGCGTAAGCAATCTAGCGGTAACAAATCACTAGGTCAGTTCAACCTTGAAGGTATTCGTCCTGCTTCTCGTGGTACCCCTCAAATCGAAGTAACCTTCGACTTAGATGCGGATGGTATCCTACATGTGTCTGCGAAAGATAAAGACACAGGTAAAGAGCAGAAGATTACAATCAAAGCGTCTTCAGGCTTAAGCGATGAAGAAGTCGAGAAGATGGTTGCTGATGCAGAAGCGAATAAAGAGTCTGATGCTAAGTTTGAAGAGCTAATTCAAGCTCGAAACCAAGCTGACGGCATGATTCACGCTACTCGCAAGCAGCTTGAAGAAGTTGGTGATGCACTAAGTGCAGAAGATAAAGCGCCAATCGAAGAAGCTGTTAGCGCGCTTGAAACAGCGGTTAAAGGCGAAGATAAAGCAGACATCGAAGCGAAAACGCAAGAATTAATTCAAGCGTCTAGCAAGTTGATGGAAGCGGCTCAAGCACAGCAAGCAGGTGCGGCCGGTGAAGCAGGCGCCGAAGGTGCAGAGCAACAAGCATCTGGCCAAGCTGATGATGACGTTGTTGACGCTGAGTTTGAAGAAGTCAAAGACGAAGATAAAAAGTAAGCAAGCTGTTGCGATAAGCTCAACGTAAGTTGAGCTGACTTTGGCAGTTAAGGCGCATCAGGTTCACTTGTTGCGCCTTTGTCGTGTAATAAAACACGATAACAAATGTAGTTTCACAAGGGCGAAAATGTGCTCGAACAACGTGCTTGTGATAATAATAGGTAGGATAAGTAAACACTATGTCGAAACGTGACTACTACGAAGTGCTTGGGGTAGATAAAGGCGCTGGCGAACGCGAAATTAAAAAAGCGTATAAAAAGCTAGCGATGAAATATCACCCAGACCGCACGCAGGGCGATAAAGCCCTTGAAGTTAAATTCAAGGAAATCCAGGAAGCCTACGAAGTATTAAACGATGCGCAAAAGCGTGCCGCTTACGATCAGTATGGCCACGCTGGTGTAGATCCTAATCGCGGTGGCGCTGGCTTTGGTGGTGGTGGCGACTTCGGTGATATCTTTGGCGATGTATTTGGTGATATTTTCGGCGGCGGCGGTGCTCGCGGCGGTCGTCAATCACGTGCTCGTCAAGGCTCAGACCTTCGCTACAACCTAGAGTTATCGCTTGAAGAAGCGGTACGTGGCAAAAGCGTAGATATTCGCGTGCCTACACTGGTTGAATGTGAAGTGTGTGACGGTTCTGGTGCGAAGAAAGGCTCAACGCCTAAAACGTGTCCAACCTGTCATGGTAACGGTCAGGTGCAAATGCGCCAAGGCTTCTTTGCGGTTCAACAAACTTGCCCAACCTGTTCAGGTAAAGGCAAGATTATTGAAGATCCATGTAACAGCTGTCATGGCCATGGTCGTAAAGAAAAAACCAAAACCCTTAATGTCAAGATTCCATCAGGTGTTGATACCGGCGATCGTATTCGTTTATCTGGCGAAGGCGAAGCGGGAGAGAATGGTGCACCGGCAGGTGACTTGTATGTTCAAGTACATGTGCGTGATCATAAAATCTTCCAGCGTGACGGTAACAACTTGTACTGTGAAGTGCCATTAAGTTTCACTACAGCAGCCCTAGGTGGTGAGTTAGAAGTACCTACGCTAGATGGCAAAGTGAAACTTAAGATTAGCCCTGAAACCCAAACAGGACGTATGTTCCGTTTACGCGGTAAAGGCGTTAAATCGGTTCGAAGCGGCGCAGTTGGCGATTTGATGTGTAAAGTTGTGGTGGAAACACCGGTTAGCTTGTCATCACGTCAAAAGGAATTGCTACAAGAGCTAGAAGAATCGATGGGCAAAGCATCAAGTAAACACAGTCCAAAAGCACAAGGCTTCTTTGACGGTGTGAAAAAGTTTTTCGATGATTTAACTAACTAAATCGTATCAAAATTATAAAGCCCTCATATGAGGGCTTTTTTTTGCCTAAAATAAAGAAAAAACACAAAATTTACAGGTTAAAACCTTGCGCAAAAGGTGGGTATTCGTCAGGATAGAAAACAGACCAACACAATCGAACAGGCATGGCGATAACTATGAAAAATATTCTAGGAAAGACAATCAAGACCACATTAGCTACCGCAGCTTTAGCAACGTGTTTAGCTGGTGGAGCAATTGCGGCGACGGAAACATCAGAAGCCTCGTCAGAAAAGCATGCGAAAGCGGCGACCCAATACCGTCAAGCGATATTCCAATTGGTACGCAGCAACATGGGGCCGTTGGGCGGCATGGCAAAAGGAGCGCTACCTTTTGATGAGTCTGTGATGATGACCAATGGGGTGCGATTAGAGCAACTTGCGGATATGATGAGTGATTACTTATCTGTTGATACCCGTAAGTTTGATGTAGACACAGGCGCAAAAGACGCAATGTGGGAAAATTTCTCCGATGTAGAATCTAAAATTGCCGCATTAAAAGAAGCGTCAATGGGCTTACAAGCTGCAGTGAAAGCAGGCGATGAAAGTGCTTATCGCGGTGCGATTGGCAAAGTGGGAGCAAGCTGTAAGTCTTGTCATGATGACTACAAAAAAGACTAACCGTTTTAGTTATTCACAGCGCATGTAGTTCGTGCGCTGTTATTTCCTTACCTCCTTACCTCCATGCCTCTAGCTGCATATATACATATCATTCATGCTCGCTCATAAATCCTCTTTATATACTAAACGAATGCTCACTTCTTAGTGCAAATGTGCTGGAAAAAAGAGTAAAAATTCTCTATTGTTGACTAAATAATGATCATGATTTTTGCTTGAGCAGTGAAGTTGATAAGCAAATAATTAACGACAAATGATCGCACTATAACCATCTTAAGATGGATTGGAGTTCACCTAAAATGCAGCTTCACGACGGATTGTTGGGCTCTTTACAAGATAGTAGTTTGCCAGAGGTTACCTCGCGGTTGAGTGAAGCCAGGGTAAATACAGAAGCTACCGCTGTCTTGCTTGTTTCGTTATCTCCTACTGCCACTTGCGTGGATATACTGTGCTGCGATGACAATAATTCCGATTCTGAGAAACAGTCACTGGTCATGCCCAAACATGCTCAGCTTCTGTTATCGATGACAGAAATGAGTGCCACATTACCAGGCTGTGATTTTGAATGGCCAGAGGCGCTAACCATTTGTAGCAGCCAAAATGTGATTGTAGGTGGAATAAAAGATTTTCAAGGTAATATTATCGGGGCCGTTCTGATTGTGCTGCGTTGTCATCAATTAACGAGTCATCAAAAGCACTACGCTAGTATAGCCCGTCAGCAAATAGAACTCAGTCTTCAATATAAACTTATTCAACATCCTTTTACCGACAAACTCGCCGAAAAAATTCAGTTGCTTAATGAAATTGGGCGCATCTCTCATGTTGGTGGCTGGGAATTAGATATACATGCAGGCCTTGTCTCGTGGACACGAGAAACCTACTTATTGTTTGGTGTTACGCCGGGAAGAGATATCACGGTAGAGCGAGCTTTAGCCAACTTCCCACAAGTGAGCCGCGAAAAAATTACCAAAGCAATGAAAGCAGCAATAAAGTCACTGTCCACTTTTGCATTAGAGGTAGAGTACATCAATGCAGAGGGTTATCGGCGCTGGTTGAAAATGACGGGCACACCTCAGTCAGAGGTTACTAGCTCGCACCAAGATAAGGTGTATAGGATTTATGGCTCTGTGCAGGATATAACGGAACATAAACGTTTATCCGATACACAACATAACTACACGGAATACCTTTCTACAATTTTAGACAGTATTTCTGATGCGCTTGTGACCATTGATGAAGAGGGCACTGTGATCACAGCCAACAATACGGTTGAGCACGTGTTAGGTTACGATGCTGATGAGCTTATAGGGCAAGATATCTTTATTTTGGTGCCCAAAGTTGAATCACAAAATACCAAAGAATATCTGAAAACGTTTATGGAAGGAGGCAGGAAAACCGCTAAAGCTTCCCCAGAAAATCATTTGGTTAGCCATAAAAATGGCGGCCTGATACCCGTTGATATTTCATTATCTTCTTTTCATTTTGATATGCAAAAGCGGATAGTATTGGTATTTCGGGATATGAGTGTTCGAAAACAATTAGCAGACCAAGTTTATCAAGCCGCTTACTATGACAACATCACTCAATTGCCAAACGCTAAATTGTTCGAAAAAGGCTTGAAGTGTGTTATTCGAAAAGCGGGGGTAACCTACGCAGATATTTACTGCGCGCAAATAGTTATCGACAATATAAGTCAGTATAAGCAGGCGTTTGGTCAGCCTACCGCCGATTATGTTATGCGTATTCTTGCCTCTAGGCTCACTCGAACATTTTCTAAACCTTTCGTTGTTTTCAAAGGCGCCGAAAACAGCTTCTATTTGCTATACGAAGACATCATCATCGAAGAAGATATAGACGCACGACACGCTATAGATGCAGTTCGCCAGCAATTTACCGATGAAGTGTGTAGCGACATTACCTTGCACAACAGCCCCCATAAAATTTATGCCGTGGTAACTATTTGCCAACTAAAAGGTATGGAGACCAGCGTGACGAAAGTCAGGCATATGCTTGGGGATGGGTATAACCAACTCAGCGAAGACCAAGTGAATGCCCCAGTGGTTTTTCATAGTGCTTCTAGTGTGGGTTATGACAGGTACAATTTCATACGCCAGTCTCTTGGTGCTGCAGTCAGTAATCATGAGCTCTTCATAGAGTTACAACCACAATATGAAAGTGATGGTAGTATGGTGTGTGCTGAAGCATTGGTTCGTTGGCAGCACCCCCAATTAGGCTTAATTACCCCCGCTGAGTTTATTCCTATTGCAGAAGAGAGTGATGCCATAGTTGAAATTGGTCAATGGGTGATGAATGAATGTGGAAAGCTATTATACGAGTGTAATAAAAGCGGTTTGAGAACACGGCTTTCAATTAATATAAGTGCTAAACATATGGCTAGAGCCGACTTTAGCGAAAAAATGCTAGCCGTGATCGCCCATTGGAATATTCCTAATGGGAGCCTTACCATTGAACTTAGAGAAGCCGCACTTATTGGAAGTTTTGCTTTGGTGCGTACTTCAATGAAAGAGCTAGCCGATAAAGGGGTGTCATTCTCCATAGATCATTTTGGTAGTGGGAATTTAAATTTAAGTTACCTTCGCGACCTATGTATAAAAGAAGTGAAACTTGATAGGCACTTTATCGATGAAGAAGGCGAGAATGGGGCGCAAAGCCCGCTGCTAAACAGTATTTTCGATATCGCAAAAATCTTCGAATTAAGAACAGTGGCAGAAGGAATAGAAAATAATACGCAATTTAACGATGCGATAAAGCGTGGTTGTCATGTTTTTCAAGGGTACTTTTTAGACAAGCCCCTTAATGTCAGAGATTGGCGAGCAAAATTACCAGTAAAATAGTGTGCATCTGATTAAAGCAAACCAGATTAAGCCCAGTACTTTTGGTCACAAACACCAAATTACTGATGCGGCTAACGCTAATATAAAAGAAATAACTTCAATTTATACAGTGGTTTAATTAACGTAAGCCTGAAGTCTTATACGATAAATTCATGTTTTTGAAGTAGGGTAAAGTAATACTCTATTGCGGAAACGGTCATGAATTATCATCAAGAATATCAGGCGTCAATTGATAACCCAGAAGCATTTTGGCTAGACAAAGCACAGCATCTCGACTGGTTCACCCCTCCTCAAACGGCATTAAGCGAAAATACCAATGGTTACCCTCAATGGTTTAAAGGGGGAAAGCTTAATACCAGTTACTTAGCATTAGACCATCATGTAAATGCTGGGCGCGGCGACGCTGCAGCGTTAATTTACGACTCACCGGTTACAAATACGCAAGAAACCTGGACTTATAATACCCTACTTAATGAAGTAGCCACGTTAGCGGGCGCGCTCACCAGCCTTGGTGTGACGAAAGGCGATACGGTAATTGTCTACATGCCGATGATCCCGCAAGCGGCGGTGGCAATGTTAGCGGTAGCAAGAATAGGGGCCATTCACTCGGTGGTATTCGGTGGCTTTGCTGCCAGTGAATTAGCGGTCAGAATTGATGATGCCGAACCTGCGCTTATTATTACAGCGTCGTGTGGTATAGAAGGTAAAAAGCTACTGCCTTACAAGCCAATGGTTGATGACGCTATCGCCCTTGCTCGCCATAAACCCGTAGGCTGTGTTGTTTATCAACGCCAGCAGCTCAACGCTTCTCTTGTTGATGATTTTGATCATGACTGGCAAGCATTATGTAATGCCAGTGAGCCAGTATCATGCACGCCGGTAGACGCTACCGACCCCCTTTACATTTTGTATACTTCGGGCACAACAGGTAAACCTAAAGGGGTTGTTCGTGACAATGGTGGCCATGCGGTAGCGCTTAATTATTCTATGCAAGCCATTTACGGTATTGATCAAGGTGATGTTTTTTGGGCCGCGTCGGATGTGGGGTGGGTAGTCGGGCACTCTTACATTGTTTATGGGCCGCTCATAAAAGGCGCGACTACTGTGATGTTTGAAGGCAAACCTGTAGGCACACCAGATGCTGGCGCTTTCTGGCGTATGGTAGAGCAGCATAAAATTAATGTATTGTTTGCTGCGCCAACCGCATTCAGAGCGATTAGGAAAGAAGATCCTGAAGCTAATTGCATCGCCCGTTACGACCTAAGTAGCTTGCGTACTATATTTATGGCCGGTGAGCGATTAGATCCTCCCACATATCACTGGACAGTAGAAAAAACCGGTAAGCCAGTAGTTGACCATTGGTGGCAAACTGAAACCGGATGGCCCATTTGTTCAAACCCTATTGGTATTGAAGCACTCAGTACTAAACCCGGTTCATCAAGTGTTCCCACACCAGGTTTTAATGTGAGAGTTTTGGCCGCTAACGGTGAGCCGGTTGCAACGGGTGAAAAAGGGGCCATTGCTATTTCTTTGCCGTTACCTCCCGGGTGTTTAACGACTATTTGGCGTGACCATAAACGTTTCACCCAAGGGTATTTGCAGGAATTCGAAGGCTATTACAGCACAGGTGACAATGGGTATATAGATGAAGAAGGATTTGTGTTCATTATGGGCAGAACCGACGACGTCATTAACGTGGCGGGGCACCGGTTATCAACAGGGGAAATGGAAGAAGTATTGGCTTCACACAATGCCGTGGCTGAGTGCAGTGTCATTGGAGTGGCTGACGTGCTGAAAGGGCAAATTCCCGTAGGGTTAGTGCTACTCAAAGATGGCGTTCAAGTAGATGAGGCAGCCTTTGAGCAAGAGCTCATTGCTAAAGTAAGAAATACGATAGGGCCGGTGGCTAGCTTTAAGCGTGCCGTTATTGTTAACCGTTTACCAAAAACTCGATCAGGAAAAATACTGCGTAAGCTTTTAAGACAAATCGCCGCCGATGAGCCAATAAATATACCCTCTACCATTGACGACCCAGCCAGTGTGACAGAGATTGCCGATTTAATGAAACACAAAGGCTTAGTTGAACGCTAAGCCTTATATATCAAGTGCATAGTCAGTTACATAGTTAGCTATACAGGCAGTTAAAAGTACTCTTCTACTTCAGGTGTAGGTGGCGCAATTTCTATCGCGTAATAAAGCGCAGCTGCTGTTACTAGTGCAATCGCCAGCGCAAGCCAAAGACGAGATGAAGGAATGGGCTTGTCGTTGGTGTCTTTTTTGCCATGAAACATAGGGGGCACAAGTTTCTGCTTTTTATACACGGCATAAAACCCAATGGCGGCAACATGTAAGCCTATTACCCACAGTAAAATGTCGAAGGCAAGGTGGTGTAAGGTATTCATCAGATCCAACGTGTTATTGCTAACTAGATGGCGATAGGGGCCATCTAGAAAAATATCGTCGGTCATGAATAGTCCACTTACCGCTTGCACCATTAAGAGTAAAAGCATTACCACGACAAACCAGCCGCCAAGAGGATTGTGGCCTGCCACGGCGGCACTGTTTTTATCAAACAGTGTACGCAAATACCCTATTACCGCACTTGGCCCTTTCACAAATTGACTAAAGCGGGCATAAGTTGGACCTATAACTCCCCACACCAACCTAAATACCAAAAGCCCCAAGGTAAAGTAGCCAATATAGAAATGCCATTGAGTCGCATCGTCCATCCACTCAGCGGTAACATATTGTGCTGCAATACTTACAACCAGTAACCAGTGGAAAAGCCGGGTGGGGAGATCCCATATAAGCTGTTGACGCATATTATTCTGCCTATGTGTTTTGAAGTAGTTCAATAAACCTTAATTTAAACGTTATTTAGGTCTTGGGGTAAACCCACTTACTTTCATGCTAGCTATTTTTACCGTTAAAAACGATAGGTTGCCCACCTTTTTTGTATTAATGCTGCAATTTTTCAATTATCGGTAATATTTAAGCTTATCTCGTTGCAATAGTAACTGCATTTGGCAAAATGCGTTTACTGTTAAAGGAAAAGAATAACGTAAATGAAAGTAGGTTTATTTGGCGCTAATGGGCGCATGGGTCGGGTGCTTATTGAAGCACTAGATCAAAACGAGAATGCAGAATTAAGTGTTGCTACGGTGCGCGATGATTCTCCTTGGGTTGGTATGAATGTAGGCGAACTGGCTGGTATTGGTAAAAAACCAATTGATTGCTTAGGCATGTCTGCGTTAACCCAATCTCACGCCGATGTAATGATTGATTTTACGTTGCCAGTGGTATTTGAAAGTAACATTGCATGGTGTGTGGCCAATAATATGCCAGTGGTCATTGGTACTACTGGGCTAAGTGGAAGTCAGTTGGCTGCGCTAGATGAAGCGGCTAAAACCATTCCCATTGTATTTGCGGCTAACTACAGCGTGGGCGTTAACCTCATGTTGTCATTAGTTCGACAAGCCGCGAGGGCGTTAGGTAACACGGCTGATATAGAAATTACTGAAGCCCACCATAGATTCAAACAAGATGCGCCTTCAGGCACCGCCATGGCCATTGGTGAAGCGATTGCCGATGAGCTAGGTCGTGACCTTAAAACCTGTGCTGTTTATGGCCGTGAAGGCAAAGAGCCTGAGCGTGACCAAGGTACTATCGGTTTTGCTACTGTTCGCGCAGGCGATATTGTCGGTGAGCACACCGCATTGTTTGCCGATATTGGTGAGCGTTTAGAAATAACTCATAAAGCATCGAGTCGTTTAACGTTTGCAAAAGGCGCGGTGCATGCAGCCCAGTGGCTTCACGGTAAGCCGGCAGGGTTATATTCAATGGTGGATGTCTTAGATTTAAAGTAGAAGCCTAACACTGTAGCGGTGTTTTTTAATTTTAACAGCGACTTAAGTGAAAATACTGCATGTTAATAAGTGGTGGTTTTGGCGGTTATACTAGGTAAATGAGTTTAAGTGGTTATTTTAATAATTTTTAATATTTAAATTAGACATTTTTAGTCAGTCATGTATACTCGCCGGAATTTGCCCGAATTTCGTATTCTAAAGCTATAAAACTGGCTGTAGAACACGGTTTTATTAGCTGCAAAGATCGTAAAATGAGCGCTGTTAAACCAGTACTCTCATTTTTTGTGGGGTTTGGACAGAAATTCTGTTCAAACACATAGTTATCCTTAATCTGGAGGTTGACTTGGCTAATTCTGCCCTTTTGGTGTTAGAGGATGGTTCTGTCTTTAAAGGAACGGCGATAGGTGCGCAAGGCACTGCCGTTGGTGAAGTTGTTTTTAATACTTCAATGACAGGCTATCAAGAAATCATCACTGACCCATCCTACGCTGAACAAATCATTACCCTTACTTATCCACATATTGGCAATACCGGTATTAACGAAGAAGACGTTGAAGCAGATAAAATCTGGTCTAAAGGTCTTATCATTCGTGACTTACCCCTTGTTGCTAGTAATTTCCGTCAACAACAAACGTTATCTGAATATCTCAAAGCTAAAGGCGTTGTAGGTATAGCCGATATCGACACTCGTCGTTTAACACGTATTTTACGTGATAAAGGCGCGCAAAACGGCTGCATCGTTTGTACTGATGAGTTAGATGAAGCGAGCGCGTTAGCACAAGCAAAAGATTATCCTGGCTTGAAAGGCATGGACTTGGCGAAAGTAGTGAGCATTACTGAGCCAAAAACCTGGACTGAAGGCAGTTGGAAGTTAGGCGAAGGGTATATCACTCCAGCCGATAGCAAATATCATGTAGTCGCTTACGATTACGGGGTTAAGAGCAACATTTTACGTTTGCTTGCAGACCGTGGTTGTCGCGTTACCTTGGTACCAGCACAAACGCCTGCTGAAGAAGTTTTAGCTATGCAGCCTGATGGGGTGTTCTTATCTAACGGCCCTGGTGATCCTGAGCCATGTGATTATGCCATATCAGCGATTAAAACTATCGTTGAGACAGGTTTGCCAGTGTTTGGTATCTGTTTAGGTCATCAGCTACTTGCCCTAGCCAGTGGTGCTACTACGGTGAAAATGAAGTTTGGTCACCATGGTGCTAACCACCCAGTGAAAGACTTAAAACGTAATGTGGTTATGATCACCAGTCAAAACCATGGCTTCGCTGTAGATGAATCAAGCCTTCCTTCTAATTTAGAAGTAACGCATGTTTCGTTGTTCGATAAGTCGTTACAAGGTATTCATCGTACCGATAAGCCAGCGTTTAGTTTTCAAGGGCACCCAGAAGCAAGCCCAGGACCGCACGAAGCTGCGCCGCTATTCGACCACTTCATTGAATTAATCGAACAACACAAGCAGTAGGAACGAGCCCGCTATGCCAAAACGTACCGACATAAAAAGTATTCTCATCATAGGTGCTGGCCCTATTGTCATTGGCCAGGCCTGCGAGTTTGATTATTCAGGCGCTCAAGCATGTAAAGCGCTACGCGAAGAAGGTTATCGCGTAATTCTGGTTAACTCGAATCCCGCCACTATCATGACCGATCCAGAAATGGCCGATGCAACATACATCGAGCCAATTCATTGGGAAGTGGTACGCAAAATTATTGAAAAAGAGCGTCCGGACGCTATTCTGCCAACCATGGGCGGACAAACCGCGCTTAACTGCGCGCTCGATTTGGATCATCACGGTGTATTGAAAGAGTTCAATGTTGAACTTATTGGTGCAACGGCTGATGCTATCGATAAAGCGGAAAACCGTGAGCGCTTCGACAAGGCAATGAAAAACATTGGTCTTGAATGCCCACGTGCTGAGATTGCACAGAGCATGGATCAAGCCCACGATGTGTTAACGCGCATTGGCTTTCCATGTATTATTCGTCCGTCATTCACCATGGGTGGAAGTGGCGGCGGTATTGCATACAATATTGACGAATTTAACGAGATTTGTGGCCGTGGTCTCGACCTGTCACCTACCAAAGAACTACTCATTGATGAGTCGTTAATTGGTTGGAAAGAATACGAGATGGAAGTGGTTCGCGACCGTGCAGATAACTGCATTATCGTGTGTACTATTGAAAACTTCGATGCCATGGGTGTACATACTGGTGATTCAATCACAGTAGCGCCAGCGCAAACCCTTACTGACAAAGAATTCCAGCTAATGCGTAATGCCGCTATGGCAGTATTGCGTGAAATCGGTGTTGAAACCGGTGGCTCGAACGTTCAGTTCGGTGTAGATCCAAACACAGGCCGTATGGTGATCATCGAGATGAACCCGCGTGTATCGCGTTCATCTGCATTAGCATCAAAAGCCACAGGTTTCCCAATTGCCAAAGTAGCTGCCAAGTTAGCCATTGGTTACACCCTTGATGAGCTTGCTAACGATATTACTGGTGGTTTAACACCGGCATCGTTTGAGCCTTCAATCGATTACGTAGTCACAAAAATTCCTCGCTTTAACTTTGAAAAATTTGCTGGTGCGAACGATCGTCTTACCACGCAAATGAAATCAGTGGGCGAAGTGATGGCGATTGGTCGTAACCAACAAGAGTCATTACAAAAAGCACTTCGTGGCCTTGAGGTTGGCGCTAATGGCTTAAACTCAATGGTCGATTTAGAAGACCCTGAAGCACGCAACAAAGTTATTTACGAACTACGAGAGCCTGGTGCTGAGCGTATTTGGTATATTGGCGATGCGTTCCGCATGGGCATGACCGTTGATGAAGTCTTTACCCTCACCAACGTTGACCGTTGGTACTTAGTTCAGCTTGAAGAGCTTATTCAACTTGAAGCTCAGGTTGCTGAGTGCGGCTTGCACGGTATTGATGAAGATCTTATGCGCAAACTTAAGCGCAAAGGTTTCTCTGACTCTCGCTTAGCAGAGCTAACGAAAGTGGCGGAAGGTGACATTCGTGAAACCCGTCGCGGCTTTGGTGTGACGCCAGTGTATAAACGTGTTGATACTTGTGCGGCAGAGTTTTCTACCAGCACAGCTTACATGTATTCAACCTACGATGAAGAGTGTGAAGCTGACCCCACTGACAACGATAAGATTATGGTGTTAGGCGGCGGTCCAAACCGTATCGGCCAAGGTATTGAGTTTGATTACTGTTGTGTTCACGCGGCGCTTTCAATGCGTGAAGATGGTTACGAAACCATTATGGTTAACTGTAACCCTGAAACGGTTTCTACCGACTATGACACATCTGATCGCTTGTACTTCGAACCAGTTACGCTTGAAGACGTGCTTGAGATTGTGGCTAAAGAGAAGCCAAAAGGCGTGATAGTTCAATACGGTGGCCAAACGCCGCTCAAATTAGCACGCGCCCTTGAAGCTGCTGGAGTACCTATTATTGGTACGTCGCCTGAAGCTATCGATAGAGCAGAAGATCGTGAACGTTTCCAGCAAATGGTAAACAAGCTAGGCCTTAAACAGCCTGCGAATGCGACAGTGACCAACATTGAGCAAGCCCTTGCAATGGCTGACGGTATTGGCTTCCCACTTGTAGTACGTCCTTCGTACGTACTAGGTGGTCGCGCGATGGAAATTGTTTACGACCTTAAAGACTTAAAACGCTACCTAACGGAAGCGGTGAAGGTTTCTAACGATTCTCCTGTATTGCTAGACCGTTTCTTAGATGACGCAATTGAAGTCGATATCGATGCAATTTGTGACGGTAAAGAAGTCGTGATTGGCGGTATCATGGAACATATTGAGCAAGCCGGTGTACACTCTGGTGACTCAGCCTGTTCATTACCACCACACTCTTTAAGTAAAGAGATTCAAGACACTATGCGTGAACAAGTGAAAGCCATGGCGCTTGAACTTGGTGTAGTTGGCCTAATGAATACACAATTCGCGGTAAAAGATGGCGAAGTGTACTTAATTGAGGTTAACCCACGTGCTGCACGTACAGTGCCGTTTGTGTCGAAAGCCACAGGTGTTCCACTTGCTAAAGTTGCTGCGCGCGCCATGGCGGGTGTTAGCTTGGCAGAGCAGGGTGTTACGACAGAAATTATTCCTCCGTTCTACTCTGTAAAAGAAGTGGTATTGCCATTTGCTAAATTCCAAGGTGTTGATCCACTACTAGGCCCAGAAATGCGCTCTACTGGTGAAGTGATGGGTGTGGGTGATACCTTCGAAGAAGCGTATGCTAAAGCTAACTTAGGTGCAGGCGCGCCATTACCTAAATCAGGTAAAGCGTTAATCTCTGTGCGTAATAACGATAAGAACAAAATTATCGAATTAGCTAAGGCATTGAACGGTGCTGGGTTTAGCATTGAAGCGACTCGCGGTACAGCGACCACCCTTTATGATGCCGGCATTGCTTGTTCAGTAGTGAATAAGCTGTCTGAAGGTCGTCCTAACATTGTGGATTCTATCAAAAACGGTGAGTACGCCTATATCATCAATACAACGGAAGGTCGCCAAGCGATTACCGACTCGGTTTATATTCGCCGAGAAGCATTGTTGAATAAGGTTACCTACACCACCACAATGAATGCTGCTTTTGCCACTATTCGTGCGAAGTCAGCAGACGATCGTGACAAGGTTGCTTCAGTACAAGAGCTTCACGCAAGACTCTAACACTGATGACATTACATGGGATACGCGGTATCCTGTGTATATGACACTTATGTGAACCAAATCAAAAGTGCGCCGGAAGGCGCACTTTTTTCTGTTTAAAATCAACTAGCCAGTCGAGACTGTATTCATGAGTCAGTATCCAATGACCGCGCACGGCGCACAGCTTCTGCGCGACGAACTAAACGAACTTAAAACAAAAACTCGCCCGCGTATTATTCAGTCTATTGCTGAAGCTCGCGAGCACGGCGATTTAAAAGAAAATGCTGAATATCATGCCGCCCGTGAACAGCAAAGTTTCTGCGAAGGCCGTATTCAAGATATTGAAGGTAAGTTGTCGAACGCACAAATTATCGATGTCACCAAAATGGAGAATACAGGTAAGGTGATTTTCGGCACTACTGTGACCATTTTGAACGTTGATACCGACGAAGAAACCACGTATCGCATTGTAGGCGACGACGAAGCGGATATTAAGAAAAACCGTATTTCGGTAAATTCACCTATTGCTCGCGGTCTTATTGGTAAAGAGATTGATGATATGGTTACTATTCAAACGCCAGCTGGTAGTGTTGAAGTAGAAATTATCGAAGTTGAATATATCTGATACACCGCAAACCAGTGGCGCTCGCCACTGGTTTGATTTAATACAAAATACACCACTAAGACCAATTCCTCTTTTACCACTCTTTAATTTTTAAATCTCTTTCCCTTGTGAAAAACGGCCATCAGCCTGCCATGATGAAAACCTTACACTAATTGATAAAGGTGAAAGTCACAGGTAATAGACTACTGTTAATAGCGTATGCATTTATTGGCCATAGCGATATTGATTGCTGTTGTTGCTTACAACGCACTTATTGAATTTTGTAACAACGTTATCCACTTTTTATAAGGCTGTCTTCGTTATGGTATTGAAAAAACTATCGGTGTTGCAGCTTGCCATTTTAGGTACGGCCTGCTTGTTTATATCAATCGTGTTTCTGGCCTACAAAGACATAAGTTCCTCTAGAGAACTACTCTCTTCTGCACAAAGAGATATTAAACTAGTGACCATAATAACAGCCGTAGAACGGGTGGCTCATCATCACGCGGTTGAACGGGGGTTAACGGCTGGCTTTTTAGGTAACCCAAATGATGCATCGCGAAACAAAGTAGTAAACCAAAGAAAAAAGGCCGATGCTGCAATTGATAATGTAAAAAGTATAGTCGCGTCGGACTGGAAAAATTCATCGACAATTAACGTTATTCTTTCACCCGTATATACATTAATGAAAAACAAAGGTGAAATTAGACAGCAGGTAGACGAGTTAAATGGGAAAAATGCTTTTTCTTTCTATAGCAACCTTAATAAACGCGTGTTAAATGCCACCAATGCGCTAACAATGCTAGTTAATGCTCCTGACGCTAAACAGGCGCTGTCACAGGCACTGTTGTTTGCGCAAGCAAAAGAAAAAATGGGGCAGCGACGAGGTAAAATGAATGCGGTTTTGGCATCAAGGAGCATTTCAGGTCCGGTCAGGCAGCAAGTGTTAGCCTATACCAACGAAACCAAATACATAGAAGAAAAGCTCAAGCTGAATTTAAAGGGCGATGCATTAACTGGATTGCAAACCCTATTGAACAGTTCTACAAGCAATGAAATTAATCAAATTGTGGATGACGCCACCTCTGATAACCCTGCATTCTCCTCACTACCCACAAATTCAGAATGGTTTGCATTAGCCACAAAGCAAATAGGCGGCATTGCTGGGTTGTTAGGTGAGCGGTTTGATTACGTGGTAAGCAGCGTTAATTCGAAAGCGAGTAGGGCTAACACAAACTTAGTCATTACATTCGTAGCCATTGTGGTACTCACGCTGATTATTGTTGTTATATATCGCACGTTGATTGGGATCATTACTCAACAGTTAAACAAGTTGGTGACGAACCTAGATAAAATAGCGAAAGAGGGTGACCTCACTATTGATTTATCAATGAGCACGAAGAACGAACTAGGTGACATATCCCGCTCAGTAAATGCCACCATTTTAGCTCTGCGGGATCTTTTGCGTGGCTTAGGCGAATCTATTCTCACAAGCTCCAGGCTTTCCAATCAATTAGAAGACTCTAGTAGTGAAATGCTGGATGATGCGGAAAAAACCCAGCAACTTACTGCGAATATTGCTTCAGCTATTGAACAAGTGGCCGCGACTAGCAGTGAAATTGCTAAAGCGGCGGTAGATACGTTAAGCGCCAGTAAGCAGTTAGACAGTTTAGCTGAACAGTCGCTAACCGCGAACGATAATATTCGTCATAGTATGGAAGTACTGTCTGATGATATCAAAGGTGTACAGCAAAATGCTGCCGATATGGAACAGCAAGTCACAGAAATTGGCTCTATTCTCGACACCATTAATACACTTTCTGATCAAACCAATTTATTGGCGTTAAATGCAGCAATCGAAGCCGCGCGGGCTGGCGAGCATGGCAGAGGTTTCGCTGTTGTTGCTGATGAAGTAAGAAAGCTAGCGCAAAGCAGCCGGGCTTCTTCCGACAAAATATCGAGTTTGTTGTCTAATTTAAAAAATGCCAGTGTAGTAGTGGTCGCGGATATTAATAAAAACGTGGCCTCTATCTCAAATTCTATGGAAGTAACCAACGAAGGCCGTTTTACCGCTGAAAAAGTAAAAGAAGCTGCAACCAATGTTGAAGGCATGGCTAATACCATGTCATCTTCGGCGCAGCAGCAGTCGGCTACTACCTCAGTCATAGCTCAAGATGTGGTGAATGTTGAAGAGGCGGCCCGTCATGAAGTGAATATAGCCACTCGTTTGTCTAAATTATCCGGCGAGATGAAAGAAAACAACCTTCTTCTTCAACGCACAATAGATGGGTTTAAAGTGGATAATGATTAACTATTAAAACAATGGGGCTAAGCAATCTGACGTTAAAGTTGGACACACACTCATGTTGGTTCTCTCATTTTAAGTGTCTGCCTCGCGCTTAACTATCAATCCTTTACAATCTCGCTAAGACTTTTCATTGCCTAACCCCCAGTCAAAGTTTATTCTGCATAAGCTTTTTATTTAACAGGGATTTTTCCAATGGCCTATGATTTTGGTTCACAGACGTTAGGCATAGCCAACCCATTCAAAAAAGAAGGGTTATTCCGCGCAGTAGGCGGCGGCTTGGTGCTCGCGTTAGCCATTTATGCAGTAGCAGGTGTACCTGAGCTATTTGCCGAAAACAAAGTTCGTGGCTACACCTTATTAGGTGTCGCTTTTGTACTGATCGTATCAGGCATTAAACATTGCGCGGTGGGTATTTTGCAGCTCATGCGATTTTTTGTAGGGCGAACTGTGCCAACATCTCTTGCGTATAACCACTCGGTTTCCGAACAAGATGCAGCACAAGCAGAACAAAAATCCCTGCTGTATTCTAAAGAAAGCCTACACGCTATGTTAATGGGGCGTCGCAACACTACGTTTGAAGAGCCCCGCGGTTGGCTAGCCAGATTAGTGCATAGCGTATTGCCAAAACTTACTTTCCTGCCGTTTCCTTTGCGCCATTTATCTCAAGAAATTATTGCCATGGCGGTAACCTTTCTTGTTGCGCTGCTTGCATTCGCTATTGTCTACTTTTTGGTAAGTAACGGCTTAGCGGGTGAGGTGGCTAAAGTATTGGTGATGCCTCTACTCTCAATTTTGCTTCTTGTGTACTTAATAGCAAATTGGGGCTCTACCGCAAAAGGTATTCACAACGAAGGTAACTCACAACTTGCGAAAGCAAGCAGTTTGTCGCTAGGGGTGATTATTGGTCTAGCGATAGTGGTTCCGTTAGGAGCGGGTGTGTTTTTAGATGAGCTAGTAGGTCGCGATATCGATAAAGTACAGGCTTGGGCAAATACATTCCCACTATTTAGCGCTTGGGCAAACTTAGCCTTACTGCTTGTTTGCGTCATTGCTGTGATGGCGTTAATTATGCCGCTACTTTACAAACGAATGGGGCAGGTTACACCTAAAACGGAAGTCAGTGAATTTCGCGCCAATATGCAGGAGTCGGTTCACCCGAATGAAATCTTCATCAATATTGAAAATATCGTGCTTGCGAACCGAAGATACCGTGAAGTACCAAATCGTATTTATGCCGATTTCGATCCTAGACTAAAAGAGCAAGCAGAAGGTAAAGGTAGTTTTGAGGGTGAGTTACTAATAGAAACTCAGCCTACATTAACCGACGGTGTGACCTTGCCAGAGAAAAAGAAAATGGCTCTCACTGCTGTGGCGCAAGTCGCCGTGGTCGCAGCCGCAATTTTATTTTATGTGGGCGGGTTGCAGCTTGCTGAAGTTCTCGATTTAGTTATTCGGCAAGGCGTAAACACCGACGCGCAAGTCAATACTGCAATTACGATGGGCAACAATCTCATTTGGTTAGTGTTTGCGTGGTTAACGGTTCGCGGTGCTGCTAATGTGATGAACAAAGCGTCTCACATGTTTTGGGGTGAAATGACATTTTCATCCTTGCTTATGTTTATGAAAACGGAAGGTACCTATACAGAGTCTCGTGTATCTACAGGCATGGCTATTCATGACTCTACACGGTCCGAAAATGTTGTGGTGCGAAGTAGTATTACCCCTTGGATCATCACCAGCAGGATCAACACTTCTATTTTTGCCACAAGCGGTATGAACAACTTAGAATCGCCACGTTTCATTATGGGAATGAATAAAAATGATGCCGAGCTTGGCGAGATTGTCACTGAGATTAAAGCATTCTTGCGCGGGCGTGAAACCATCGCGTCTATTACCAATGAGGCCGATCTAGCCAATGCTGGAACCATTCATCAGGTAAATCAGCAAACCCGAAGCCATAATGACACTCCTCAAAGCAAAATTACCCTTGAACAGGAAGAAGACGCTGCCGGTTTCTTGCGTAATAATGCAGATGAAGACGATGAAAATAAAAGCTAATATTTAGTTTTATTCGCCGGTGGACGGATTTGCTCCTTGCTTTAGGCGCTTGTACACTAACTTTTTAAGGCTTACTGAAGGGCACTATTATGTCGGATAAGGATATTGAAACGCTTTCGTCAAAAGTGGTTTATGAAAATAAATGGCTAAAAGTGCGTGAAGATAAAATTCGTCGTGCAAGTGGAAACGAAGGTATTTACGGTGTTGTTGAAAAGCCAGATTTTGCGATTATTCTTCCCATCGATGGTGATATTGTTTATTTAGTTGAACAATACCGGTACACGGTAGAACAGCGATTGCTAGAATTTCCACAAGGTGCTTGGGAAGACAACCCCGATGCCGATCCTAAATTACTAGCCGCCGGCGAATTAAAAGAAGAAACTGGGTTTACAGCCAGCGAAATGCATTATGTAGGCTTTCAATACCTTGCCTATGGCTTTTGCAATCAGGGTTATCATATATTCGTCGCGAAAGGTTTAACGCAGGGAGAGCAGAAGTTAGACGTAGAGGAGGAGGATTTAAAAATCATACCTGTTCATTTAAAAGAATTAGAATCAATGATAGCTCAAGGCTCGATTAAAGATGCATCTACCTGCAATGCGTTCGGACTTGCCCGCTTAAAAGGATTTATTTAGTTAACACTATGATTATTGGTTGTAACACTATGATTATTGGTTGTAACACTCTGATTATTGGTTGTAACAGTGTGTAACAATTTTATGTTGAACGGTATCGAACTCACTTGTATTGTGTGACCACACTTTTTCTTTGGAGCAAACAATGAACTGCAATGGGCAATTTTCCATTACGGGGTGGGATGAAAATATACTAAGTGAAAAACGAGAAGGTGTTAAGCAAACCCATGCTAGCATTACACAGGCTTATGAAGGCAGCATGGCGGGGCAAAGCGACGTTGAATTTCTCATGTCATATCAGACATCAATGTTAGCGCTATTCGTTGGATTCGAGAGTTTTGTAGGGGTTATAGACGGTCGTCGAGGCACAATTTCATTTAAACATGATGGAAAATTTGTGAATGGCATTGCCAGTAGCAACTTTTCATCAATTGAAGGCAGTGCTACGGGTGAACTTTCTAATTGCAATATTTTAGGAACCTTCGAGTCTGCTGAAGGCGGTAAAGCGAACTACACAATTAATCTTACCGAATAACTCTTACAGATAACCTTATTTCTTACACATTAGGTGTAAACGAAAAAACGGCGCTTTTCAGCGCCGTCCAAAACCAGGGAAACGATTTTTAAAAGCTTTTTTTAACTCTCTATTAATCGAGAACCAATCTCAATTTGACGAGGTTTTTTAGCTTCGGGTATGACACGCTCCATATCGATGTGCAATAACCCATTTTCCATATCAGCAGCTAACACTTTCACATGGTCGCCAAGCTGAAATTTTCTTTCGAAATTACGCTCGGATATTCCTTTATGAAGGAACTTACGTTCGGCGGATTCTTTTTCCTCCGGCTTACGTGTACCTGTTATCACTAGGGTGTTTTCTTGAACTTCAATGGATACGTCATCTTTACTGAAACCCGCAATCGCCATTGTGACGCGATATTTATCATCGCCAAGCAATTCAATGTTGTAAGGGGGGTAAGTACTTTGTTTTTCAGCACGAGAAGCAGCATCAACAAGTGAAGCTAAGTGGTCAGAACCAATAAATGAACGGTAAAGTGGAGATAGATCGATAGTACGCATAGTCATATCCTATTAATTTAGCAATATGTTAAAAATAATTCGCCCCGACTATTCGGCGGCGGTGTTGTCAACCTGAGCTTTCAGCGTCGACATAATAGATATAGGGTGGCTCAAATTCTTTTCAAGGTTTTTTTTCAAAAATTTTAAAATTTATTTTGAAATGTAAAAGCACCTTAGTTTTTACCGGCGTCAACACTATGTATTATTAGTTACCGCAAACAGGTAAGTGCGACCGAATTTTAATAAATCAAGTGGTTAGCGTAAGGTTGTACTATCCACTAAATTTTCCTTTCCTTAGTTTGTTCCTTTCATTAAAAGAACCATCAAATCAACAGCAAGCTTTCGTATGCACTCAAACGACGCTGACCTTCATTAATTACTGAACTAAATGATAATTAATTGTATTTGGGTTTTATGGGATAGTAATATAACCATCTACTTGAAAGAGTATTAAGTAAGCATTTATGTACAAAAATGCTACACTTAGCGTTCTTTTTGTTACTTAATCAAACTCAAGAAATCGAATGAAAAAAGAAGTTATTGTTTTAAATTGCGGTAGTTCGTCAGTTAAATTCGCTATTATCGATGCCGACACAGGTGAAGCTGGCCTAAGTGGTATTGCAGAAAGCTTAGGGAATGATGACGCAAGCATATCGTTTAAATTAAACGGTCAAAAAGAAAAGCAAACCTTACCGGCTAATGCCTCTCATGCAGAAGCGTTGGCAGCAATTCAAAACATAATTGCTAGTACAGGTGTTAATCCAATTGCTTTGGGTCATCGAGTTGTTCACGGTGGTGAGCGCTTCAAAGAAGCAGCGTTAGTCGACGATAGCGTATTAGCCTCGGTAGAAGAATATGCGAGTATGGCGCCGTTACATAACCTGGCAAATCTAAAAGGGATTACCACTGCCCAAGCCGCGTATCCAGATTTACCTCATGTCATTGTGTTCGATACTTCTTTTTTCCAGCAAATGCCTAAACGTGCCTATATGTATGCACTGCCTAAGGTTTTGTACGAGCAGCATGGCGTGCGTAAGTATGGCTTCCATGGCACTAGCCACAAGTTCATTCTAGATAGCACTGCGCAATTGCTTAATAAGCCGGTTGAACAAACCAGTATTATTAGTGCTCACTTAGGAAATGGTTGCAGTGTTACTGCTATTGAAAAAGGGGTAGCGGTAGATACCAGCATGGGGTTTACGCCGCTTGAAGGGTTAATGATGGGAACACGCTGCGGCGATATCGACCCTAGCCTTCCTGGAACGTTACAAGAAAAGCTAGGGAAGTCTGCTGCTGAAATCAACGCACTAATTAACAAAGAATCAGGCCTTGCCGGTATTTCTGGGCTAAGCAACGATTGTCGTACGCTAGAAGAAGCGGCTGAAGCGGGGCATGAAGGCGCATTATTAGCCCTTGAAATGTTCTGTTATCGCTTAGCCAAGTATATATCTAGTTACATGATAGCGGTGCCGTCATTAGATGCTGTAGTGTTTACCGGTGGTATTGGTGAAAATTCATCGTACATTCGCGCCACAACCATGGGTTATTTTTCTCACCTTGGCTTTACGGTTGATGAGCAAAGTAACCAGGCTATGCGTTTTGGTGCAAAAGGAAATATAGCGTCTTCTTCATCCACCAAACCTGTTTTAATCGTACCCACTAATGAAGAGTGGGTTATCGCCGCCGAAGCTGCGAAATTTGCCTAGTTTTTTTGGATAAACTTTTGCGTAAATTGTTTTCGCGTAAATTGTCTTTGCTTTAGGAGCAATTATGTCACGCCGTATTATGCTGATCCCTGTTGGCACTAGCGTAGGGTTAACTACTGTCAGCATTGGGCTAGTTCGTGCATTAGAAGAACAAGCCATTAAACTGAATTTTTTTAAACCTGTAGCACAGCCTCGAAGAGGCGATACCGGTGAAGAGCGCTCTACAGCTATTATTAGCCACCACTGTAGTGTTAAGCCTATAGCGCCGTTCGATTTGAATGTAGTCGAGCGAATGATCAGTAGCGACAATACTGATGAATTACTTGAAGAGATTATAGAGCGCTTTGAAGCACATCAAGAACCCGATGCAGTAGCCGTTATCGAAGGCTTGGTAACAACCCGCCATCATCCCTACGCAGAGCGTCTGAATCTTGAAATTAGTCGCGCGTTAGATGCCGATATAGTGTTTGTTTGCGTGCCAGGAAACGATGATCCTGTTGATATTAACCATCGACTTGAAATTGTGGTAGACGCTTACGGCGGCCATAAAAGTAAAAAGGTAGTAGGTTGTATATTTAACAAAGTAAACGCGCCCTACGACGAACATGGCCAACTACGTACCGATTTAAGTGTGCTAGAAGCGCCAGAGCACGATGAAACACGCAGCAAAGCGTTGCGTGAGCTGCCTATATTTGCAAAAGGCTTAAATCTGTTGGGAAATATTGATTGGAATGCAGAGCTTATGTCTCCCCGCGCTATCGATATTGCCAAGCACTTAAACGCCACATTAATTAACGAAGGCAATATTGCTTCACGTAGATTAAGTAGCGTTACCTTTGCTGCCCGTGAAATTCATAACATGACGCACACGTTAAAGCCTGGTGCACTGCAAGTGATGTCTGGTGATAGAGGTGATGTGTTTGTTTCTTGTTGTTTAGCAGCGTTAAATGGTACCAAATTAGGCGCATTGCTATTAACCGGCGGCTACCAGCCAGATGAAAATATAAAGCATTTATGCAGCCAAGCACTGGAGACCGGCTTGCCTGTCATGCTAGTTAATACTAATACGTGGCAAACCGCACAGAATCTGCACGCGTTCAATCAAGAAGTGCCGGTAGATGATAGTCAGCGTATCGAAAAAGTGATGGTGCATGCGGCTGAAAGTTTAGACGCTAAATGGGTAGCTTCGCTTACCGAAAAAGTATCTCGTCAAAAGAAACTTTCTCCGTCTGCATTCCGCTATTATTTAACCAATCGTGCGCGCCAAGTTAATAAACGAGTGGTACTGCCTGAAGGTAATGAACCCCGTACTGTGGCAGCCGCCGCTATATGTGCAAAACGGGGGCTAGCGCGCCCTGTACTAATTGGTGATGAAAACGAAATTCAACGTGTGGCGCAGCAACAAGGTGTGGTATTGGGGGAAGGCGTAGAGATTGTTTCACCTGCTGCAATTCAAGAAGATTATGTGGCTGGGTTAGTTAAGCTTCGCGGTCACAAAGGTGTTACTGATGTGGTTGCCCGCGAGCTGCTACAAGACAACGTTACCCTAGGTACTATGATGTTGCAGCAAGGTGATGTTGATGGTTTGGTATCTGGCGCCGTTCACACTACAGCAAATACCATTCGCCCAGCATTGCAGTTAATCAAAACAGCAGAAAATGCATCATTAGTATCGTCGGTATTTTTTATGCTATTGCCCGACCAAGTCTTGGTTTATGGCGATTGCGCGATAAACCCAGATCCTAACGCCCAGCAGCTGGCGGATATTGCTATTCAGTCTGCTACTTCGGCGCAGATGTTTGGTATTGAACCAAGAGTGGCCATGATCAGTTATTCTACTGGTACATCTGGTGCTGGCAGTGATGTTGAAAAGGTGCGTGAAGCTACCGAGATTGCACAAAAACTTCGTCCAGATTTGCTGATTGATGGGCCGCTTCAATACGACGCTGCTGCCATTGAAAGTGTAGGGCGCAGTAAAGCGCCAAACAGCCCTGTTGCAGGTAAAGCGAACGTATTTGTGTTCCCAGATTTAAACACCGGGAACACCACTTACAAAGCGGTACAGCGTAGTTTCGATTTGGTGTGTATTGGGCCAATGCTTCAAGGTATGCGCAAACCCGTCAATGACTTAAGCCGTGGGGCGTTGGTAGATGATATTGTGTTTACTATTGCGTTAACTGCTATTCAGGCTGCGAATTAGTTAGGGGCTGTGTATTAGCTTGAGGCTGCTTGAGTTAGCTCATAAATCAGTTAGCTCAAGGCTGTCTATTCAGCTCAAGGCTGTATCTATTAGTCTACTACTATGAAAACTAGTTAGTTACACGTACAAAAACGGCGCATGAAGCGCCGTTTTTTATGTTTCAATTTTAGTTCGTCCACTTAACTTACCGACTAAATCAAAACTGGACGATTAGCGCATGGCGTATCTACTAATCCTTCGAACGCTTTCTTAACCTCAGCGCAATAAAGAAAAATACCAATACCAGCACCCACACGCCTATATCTTGAATCAGGTAATAGGGCGTAAAACCAGAGGTTGCCAACACTGGGGCAGTTAAACTGGCCGCTTCAAATTGAGGTAATCGTGCGGTTATATTGCCTTTGTGGTTAATAAAGGCGGTGATGCCATTATTGGTGGCACGTACCACGGGGCGGCCAAACTCGACGGCACGCATTCGAGCAATGTCTAAATGCTGCGCTGGGCCATGAGAATGGCCAAACCACGCATCATTACTTACCGTAATAATCATGTCTGTAGCATTGTAGATATTCGCGGCTACTTGCCTTGGGAAAGCAATTTCAAAGCATATTGCCGGCGCCAAATGTATACCGTTGGCAACAAGATTAGCTTGCTGAAAATCACCTCTCGCAAAGGAAGACATGGGCAAATCGAACAAAGGCGCTAACGGACGCAACCAGTCTTCAAAAGGCACAAATTCACCAATGGGTAGTAAATGGTGCTTAGCGAAACGATTGTTATGGAAGTACTGATAGTCTGGCGTTGTAGAATCGGGGGTTCTTTTACCCAGTACGATCAAATTGTTCCACGCCTCATCGGTTTCCCAATTAAAATTAACAATACCTGTGATAAGCGCGGTATCTTCAGCAAAGGCGCGAGCATTGACTTGTGTTAAATAATCTAACGCAAGTGGCTCTAATTTTGGTACCGCTGCTTCAGGCCAAATTATCAGGTCGTTATCCCACAGCGGTTCCGTAAGATTTAAATAACGGTCCATAGTAGGGGCGTCTTGTTCAGGCACCCATCGCAAAGACTGTGCAATATTACCTTGCGCCATCGCAACGTTATACTGCTGCTTAGGGGCAACCCATGTATGCTGATTGGCAACAAACCCACTAATATATAAAGCTAAGCTAACCACAACCGCGCCGGTGAAATGCCGTTTAGTATGCGCAACGGCAAACAAGCTCGCACCAATAACTAGCAAGGCTGTTATGCCGGTTTCACCAATGATTGGTGCCCAACCCACTAGAGCACTATCGATTTGGCTATAGCCTAACGACAGCCACGGAAACCCGCTTAATAACCAACTGCGTAACCATTCGGCGAATACCCAGAAAAAAGGCAAAGCCAATGGCCAAAGACGATGAGGGAAATAGCGAGCGGTAAGCTTAAACGCAAGCGCCGGAAACAACGCAAGGTAACTACATAATAAAACCATGAGGCCTATGGATGCAATTAGCGGTAAGCCACCGAAATCGGCAATGCTTACATGTACCCAACTAATACCTGCTCCAAACCAGCCTAGCCCGAACAACCAACCAGCTAAAAAAGGGCGATGCGTAAGTTTCATTACTTGCCGGATACCCAATGCAAACGCGGGGATAACAAGTGGCCAGATACCAAAGGGGGCAAACGCCAGCGTTAAGCTAGCGCCGCTTAGTAAAAGCAGTAAATAAGGAATGAACCGTTTCAACGGAGTTACTCCAGAGAGGCCACCGACACTTTCAGGTGTATAAGACGGCGTTTATCAGAGTTGGTTACCTTAAAGTGAATATCACCAATGGTAACTTCATCGTTCGTTTCAGGCATGTGCCCGAACGCTTTAAGCACAATACCGCCTATGGTATCGGCTTCTTCTTCGCTGAATTTGGTTTCAAAGAAGGCATTAAATTCGTCAACAGGCGTTAACGCTTTAACTGAATAGGTCGATTTGTTCAGTGGGCGAATATCATCGGTACCGTCTTCTTCGGTATCGTATTCGTCTTCAATTTCACCGACAATAATCTCTAGTATATCTTCGATGGTAACAAGGCCAGATACACCGCCGTATTCATCCACAACAATGGCCATGTGATAGCGTTGTTGGCGAAATTCTTTCAGCAGCACATCTACACGCTTACTTTCCGGCACAATCACGGCAGGGCGCAAGATATCGCGTAAATTAAGACTTTTTTCTGGATTAAACGCATAGCTCAGTAAGTCTTTTGCAAGCAATATGCCTTCAATATGATCTTTATCTTCACTAATAACGGGGAAGCGGGAGTGGGCTGATTCCAACACAACAGGTAGGAATTCATCAACGTTTTTTTCAACGTCTATGGTAGTCATTTGCGCGCGTGGGATCATAATATCCCTAACTCGCATTTCGTTGACACCTATTACACCTTCAATCATCTCCCGGGTTTGGGGATCGATGATTTCGTTCTGCTCGGCTTCAGTAATAACTTCAACCAGTTCTTGTTTGCTTCTCGGCTCGCCAGAGATAGAAAGTTTAAGTTTGTCTAACCAACTTTTTCCTTGGGAGCCGTTGGTAGAGTGAGGATTATCGTCGCTCATAATGTCCGCTAATTTATTGATACAACGTCAACGTTAAATGTCTTGGGGAGGGGCGTCAATGCTTTATTGTTTATTTGCACGTAAATTACGCAACTACCCAAGTGTAACTTGTTGGCGCTATTGGGTTTTATTGATAAGGATTACCAATATTTAAAGATGCCAATATACGAATTTCTTTTGCTTCCATAATGTCAGCATCTGCATCGTCTATGTGATCGTATCCCAGAAGATGTAATATTCCGTGAATGACCATATGGGCATAGTGGTTGGTGGGTGTTTTGTCTTGCTCTTGCGCTTCACGCATGATCACAGGTACACAAATAACCAAATCGCCAAGCAAGTTCATTTCAATGCCTGGTGGAACTTCAAAGGGAAAAGACAGCACATTAGTGGGCTTATCTTTACCTCTGTATTCATGGTTTAGTGTTTGTGACTCTTCATCATCGGTGAAGCGTACGGTAACTTCTTGCTCGCCCGTGTTTTCGGCCGCAAGTACCGCATTAGCCCACGCTTCAACTTGTTCAGCAGAGGGAATGGCCTTAGCCATTTCCTCGTCAGCTTCGTAGGCTTGCTGGTAATCTACAATGGCTATCACTTGGCATCGCTATTTTGTTGTACAGATGTGCTATTAGATGAACTGCCAGATAAGGCATTAGCATCAGCTTGTTCACGTTGAAGACGAAGGGCTTCTTCTTTCTTCTCTTTGCGAACACGCTCTTGCTCGGCGTCATAATGCTCATAAGCACGCACGATTCGGGCAACTACAGGGTGTCTTACCACATCTTCAGCGTTGAAAAAGTTAAACGAAATATCGTCAACATTATCCAATACTTCAATAGCGTGGCGTAAACCTGAACGGGCACCACGTGGCAAATCTACTTGAGTGATATCACCGGTGATCACCGCTTTTGAATTAAAGCCAATACGGGTTAAGAACATTTTCATTTGCTCAACCGTGGTATTTTGACTCTCATCCAAAATAATAAAAGCATCGTTTAGAGTACGACCACGCATATAAGCTAAGGGGGCAACTTCTATCACATTGCGTTCCATTAGCTTTTCTACTTTTTCAAAACCCAACATTTCAAACAAGGCGTCGTAAAGTGGGCGTAGGTAAGGGTCGACTTTCTGTGAAAGGTCGCCCGGCAAAAAGCCTAGCTTCTCACCCGCTTCAACAGCAGGACGAGTTAATAGTATTCTACGTATTTCTTGACGTTCTAACGCGTCAACGGCTGCAGCAACGGCCAAATACGTTTTACCAGTACCAGCAGGGCCTACACCAAAGGTGATGTCGTAGTTTAGAACATTAGCCACATACTGAGCTTGATTCGGATTACGAGGCTTAATTACACCACGTTTTGTACGAATGTGTACTTCTTTACCGAAATCGCCAGCGCCTGACCCTGTATCTTGCTCTAAAGCCGCGGCCTGTTGAATAGCCAAATGCACTTGCTCAGGTTCAAGTTCAGGCAAGCGGCCTTTTACTGGCTGAGTTTCTACATACAGCTGTTTAAGTAATTCAGTGGCGCTCTGAATTTGGCGTGGCTCACCTAGCACCTTAAACGCATTATTTCGGTAAGTAATTTCTACTCCCAACCTGCGCTCTATTTGCTTAATGTTGTCGTTAAACGGCCCACATAAATTGGACAAACGTTTTGTGTCTGCCGGTTCCAAATCAAATTCATTACTTACCAATGTACTCAAACTACTGTATTCCTCACTTTTACTATTTATGCTGGGTTGAATTGACCTACGCCTATCGCGTCAGGCAAATCAGCCTCGTGCTTAGCCATAATAGATTGGGGCGAAACGGCAACACGCAAGCCCATTTCATCTTCACGGCGAATAACGTCGCCACGTAATGAATTAGAGAATACGTCTGTCACTTTCACGTCTACGAATTCACCAATCATATCCGGCGTGCCTTCGAAGTTTACTACGCGGTTATTTTCAGTACGGCCGGAAAGCTCCATAGGATTTTTCTTTGAAGGGCCTTCAACCAAAATACGCTGCTCGGTATCTACCATGTTACGGGCAATGCGTAACGCTTGTTGGTTTATACGTTGTTGCAACAAGTACAGGCGCTGTTTCTTCGCGTCTTCGGTTACATCGTCTACTGCGTCTGCTGCAGGTGTACCAGGGCGTGCACTGTAAATGAAGCTAAAACTTAGGTCGTAATCAATTGCCTGAATAAGGTCCATTGTGGCTTCAAAGTCAGCATCGGTTTCACCAGGGAAACCAATAATAAAGTCGCTCGACATACTAATGTTAGGGCGAACTTTACGAAGCTTACGAATTTTAGACTTATACTCAATGGCGGTATGACCACGTTTCATTAAGTTAAGAATACGATCTGAACCACTTTGTACAGGCAAGTGAAGATGATCAACAAGTTCAGGAATAGTGGCATACACGTCAATAATATCATCGGTAAATTCAACCGGATGTGACGTGGTATAACGAATTCTGTCGATACCGTCGATAGCTGCAACAAGTTCTAATAACTCGGCAAAGCGACACACGGTGCCATCGTGGTTTTCACCACGAAACGCATTTACGTTTTGGCCAAGCAAGTTAACTTCACGAACGCCTTGACCGGCTAGCTGAGCAATTTCAAGCAATACGTCGTCTACCGGACGGCTTACTTCTTCACCACGGGTATAAGGTACTACGCAGAATGTACAGTACTTAGAACAGCCTTCCATAATAGAAACAAACGCCGTTGGGCCTTCAGCACGAGGCTCAGGCATACGGTCGAACTTTTCAATTTCAGGGAAGCTCACGTCGATAACCGACTTTTCGCCGCCTTTAAGTTGGTTAATCATTTCGGGCAAACGATGCAAGGTTTGCGGGCCGAATACTAAATCAACATAAGGGGCTCGCTGGCGAATAACGCTACCTTCTTGAGAAGCTACGCATCCGCCCACGCCAATAATAAGCTCGGGCTTATCTTGCTTAAGGTTCTTCCAACGACCTAGCTGGTGGAACACTTTTTCCTGCGCCTTCTCACGAATAGAGCAGGTGTTAAGCAAGATAACATCGGCTTCTTCCGCAGTTTCTGCTGCAGAGTAGCCATGAGTAGAGTCGAGTAAGTCTGCCATTTTCTCCGAGTCATACTCGTTCATTTGGCAGCCCCAGGTTTTGATATACAGCTTTTTAGTCATAACAACTAGTCGATAACCTGATAGAGTTCCCGTAAGCAATTGACTGGCGGTTGAAAATGCCACACGCTAACTAGGTTAGGTGTAATTTCTGGCAAAGCCTGCCACTGCAGTTTTGGGAAGATGTTCAAAATAGCCGCGTATTTTACCTGTTATAACGCCGAATGCCCAGTGTATTCACCCACATTCGCCGGAATTTAATGCACTGCCATTGTGCAAGGGCGGTGTGGCGGATATAAAGCATGAAGCAGAAGATATTAGTAAATTAAAAAGGCGAACGTATTTGGGCTCACATTCGTATTATTTATTAGTGCAAAGCGAGTAAGCTATTGGGTCAGTAAAAGAGATTTATATTATGTATGATTTTTGTATAAATGGTGGTGGCATGGTGGGGGCTGCGCTTGCATTAGGTTTAGCTAAACAGCAATACCGCGTGGCTATTATTGAACCCCATTTGCCCAAGGGCTTTGACGAATCCAGTAAGCCAGACTTAAGAGTATCAGCCATTAGTGATGCGTCCGTTTCCTTGTTAACGTCATTAGGCGCGTGGGACTATATTCAAGCAATGCGCGTTAAACCCTATACCGGCTTAAGTGTATGGGACGACCCTGCCCATCGAACAGACTTTACCGCACAAAGTATCGACGTGCCCCAGTTAGGTTTTTTTGTTGAAAACCGATTATTACAATTGGGGTGTCATCAAGCCTTGCAGGCATTTGATAACGTTACCTGGTTTGCTGGCTGTAAAGTTACCGATATCACGCTAGGCAATAGTTCGGTGGATGGCTCGGTTAATAGCTCGGTTAATAGCTCGGTCGATTCTGATGTTTCAAGAAACCATGCCGCCACCCTTAGTCTTGATAACGGCGAAACTATTCACGCAAAGTGGTTAATAGGTGCCGATGGTGCGGCCTCGCAAGTTAGGCAAGCTGCGAATATTGGCGTATCTGGTTGGCAATATAGTCAACAAGCTATGGGCATTACGGTTGAAATGGTAAATTCGGTTGATGCCATTACATGGCAAGAATTTACACCTGATGGCCCTAAAGCCTTTTTGCCAATGTTCAACAATTACGCCTCGCTAGTTTGGTACGACTCACCCGATGAACTCAAACGTATATCAACCCTTAACGCCGCACAATTAAAGCAAGCCATTATAGAGGCCTTTCCCAACGAGCTTTTAAAAAACGGTAACGACTTCACGGTAATTGATAAAGCCACATTTCCGTTAACCCGAGCACATGCAAGCCGTTATATTACCGACGGCGTTATTTTGGTAGGCGATGCAGCGCATACTATTAATCCATTAGCCGGGCAGGGTGTTAATTTAGGGTTTAGAGATGTTGAAACCTTATTGGCGGTGACTGCCGAAGGTACCGATTTAACATCGCTAGAGTTTAAAAAGCGCTTAATAACAAGCTACGAAAAACCGCGCCAGCGTGATAACGGGCTAATGATGTCTGCTATGGATGGTTTCTACGGCTTGTTTAGTAACGATATCGGCCCCATTAAATGGTTAAGAAACCAAATACTTTCTGTAGCTCAGCAGTTTGAGCCAGCCAAGCGGGAAGTACTTAAATATGCGATAGGAATGCGAGAATGGAAGTTTTAATAATACTTGCCGTACTGTTCGGCGCACTTTTCATAGTGATACCACTTATCGAACGCTCTAAAATGCGCATTAGTGATGAAGACACCGCCAAATGGTCTAAGTGGATATGGCCGCTAATGGGCATATTACTGGTAGCACAACTTCTGCGCATGATGTTTAGTTAGTTGTTCGGCTCGAATGATGGTGGCCCTTGGGAAAGCTTGCATTAGAAACGCGCGGTAAACCCATCCATGGGCGCTCTGCCACAGCCTCCATGCTGTGGAAGGTTTCTAATGCAAGCTCTCCCAATGCCTCAGATACAACGTGCGAAAAGCTAACATTCAGAAACGCGCGGTAAACCCATCCATGGGCGCTCTGCCACAGCATCCATGCTGTGGAAGGTTTCTAATGCACACTCTCCCGACTCTCTAGATACATCGAGCGAAGAGTCAGCAGTAAAAAATCCCCGATAAGCCCGTCGATAGGCAGTCTGCCGCAGAATTCTACTGAGGAAAGTTGCGAATACAAGCTCTCCCAACGCCTCTGATTCACCAAGCGAAAAGCTAACATTCAGAAGTACGTGATAAGCCCACCCAAAAGTACTCTGCCACCAAATTTATACAGTGGAAAGTTTCTAATAAAAGCCCACCTTCTGCACCAATTACTCAGGCCAAGATGTCTTAAGGTCGATGAGTACTTTATCAATCATAGATTCAATGGCGAGATTGTCGCTCTGCATTAAGGCAAAAGTACGAAGCCCTACAAATTGGTTTTGTAACCAATCTGCGGCTTTATCAACGGGTGTACTCGAAGGTAATGAGTTAGTTTGAACGGCCTTTTTTACAATCGATTTGAAGCAAGTTTTTAAGGTACTCATGCCATCAAGTACAGACTGTTTCCCGTTTTCACCCAACATTTCTAATTCGGTAATAGACTTAATCAATAAGCATTGGCGCTGAAAGCGTATTTCTTCAGGATTAATAAGCTCGTTGACAAAAAATGCACGCAAGGCATCAAGAGGAGTATCAGCACCAATTACGGTGCTGAGTTTCTGCTGAGTGTGGGCTACATACTTTTCCACTACCAGTTGGAACAAACCTTCTTTACTTTTAAAACGCGCGTAAATACTACCTGGTCGCATATCTAAGGCTTGTTGAATGTCGCGCATACCAGCGGCCTGAAAGCCTTTTTGCCAAAAAAGCGTGGTGGCCTTCTCAATCACTTCAGACTCTACATATTTCATTCTGGTATACCTTATATTCGAATGTTTTGAACACTTGTTCAATTATGACTTGAACAAGTGTTCAAGTAAACCTATATTGTATTACATCAAAACGTAATCAGTATTTATTATCAATTTTAGTTACTGGTTTTCAGTTCACATCAATAGGAGAGTGACATGAGCGATTTTACATTACACACAGCAGATAGCGCACCAGAAGCAGCTAAACCACTTCTTGAGAATTCTCAAAAAGCTTTCGGTATGATCCCTAACTTGCATGCAGTAATGGCGGAAGCGCCAACGTTGCTTGAAGGTTATCAAGTACTTCACGGTTTGGCACAAGATACCTCATTCAATGCAGAAGAGCTTACTGTAGTATGGCAAGCGGTTAACGTAGAGCATGCGTGTCATTACTGCGTACCAGCGCATACGGGTATTGCTAAAAGCATGAAAGTAAGTGATGAGCTAATTGAAGAGTTACGCAACGACGAAACCCTTTCTGATGCCAAGCTAAACACATTGAAAGATACCGTATTAGCAGTAACGCGTGGTCGTGGTCACATCGATGATGCACAACTTAAAGCGTTTTATGATGCGGGTTATGCGCACAAGCAACTATTAGAAATTATTCTAATTTTAGCGCAAAAAGTGATGAGCAACTACACAAACCACCTAGCTGATACCCCTGTAGACGACGCATTCAAATCGTTTGCTTGGGAACCGAAGTAAGGTAGAGGACAAACCTTCCACCCGTGGTAAAAACAGCTATGGTTTTACGAAAGTTAATGTAGAACATACGCATACAAGAAACGGCCTTTGTTTATCATAGGCCGTTTTTTTACGCCTAGTTTTCTCGTTTTTTGCTATATCAGTTAAACAAAGGTGCCATACAACAGTAGTAAATGTTGAAAATGTATATACAAGTGCTATATGATGTATAGTCATATAACGCATGATCTGGTATCTATCGGCATTTACGGGCTGGCATTTACAGATACTGCTGTTCTTGATGAGGACTCACGTTGGATAAGAAAAAGAATAAAAAAAAGAATAGTCAGCTGATTATTCGCATTAACGACCAGGAGCGTGCCGACTTTATTCATCTCTGTGAAGAGCTTGATACTACAGCGGCAAGAGAGATCAGGCGGTTTATTAAAGAATTCACTGAAGCGCAAAAAGCGAAGTCTTCGGATTAGTAGTTTGCGAAACAAATAATGCATTTTCTCTTTAAGCAGTGATTACATCAAGTGAGCGTATATTGCCTAGCATTCCTCACTCAATAACCAATAGCAATAAAAGGATATTTCCAATGGCTAAAGCTAAGAAAGTTAAACAAGAAATCAAAGTAACTAAAGCTAAAATTTCTAAGCAAGAAGGTAAGCTTAAAAAGCTTAAGAAAGAACTTAAAAAAGCGAAGAAAAAATAGTTTGTTTTCTTAATTCATAAAAATAAAAAACGGCGTATAAGCATGGCTTAACGCCGTTTTTTGTATGTGATGGTTTATTGCTTAATGATTTAACATTTCAGCGATTCATCTGAATGGCAAACCAACACTAACCACATCGAAATAATGAAATGATTACGCCTGCTAAGTTATGCTAGTTAGCCAAACTCACAACTAACTTAAACTCCCAGCTAGCCTAAACTTACAACCAGCCTAAACTCACTACTGCAATTTAAACACCTTAGCCGCTATACTCACAATGATAAAAAAGTTAGTTAATTAACCACCATGATTGCTAAGGAAAATTCTTGTCTGATATTCACTTCTACGAACCTAAAGTAGGGCATGGTCTAGCCCACGATCCTTTCAACGCCATTATTGCGCCTAGGCCCATTGGTTGGATTTCGTCTAAAAGTAAAGAAGGTAAGCTAAACCTAGCGCCTTATAGTTTTTTCAACGCGCTTAATTACACGCCACCTATCATCGGTTTTTCTAGCGTAGGTGATAAAGATTCACTTAAAAATATCAAAGCGACTGGTGAGTTTTGTTGGAACCTTGTAAGCAAGCCATTGGTAGAGGCTATGAACCAAACCAGTGCACCATTAGCAGCCGATGAAGATGAGTTCGCGTTTGCTGCTTTAGATACCGTAGCTTCTCACATTGTTGATGTGCCTAGAGTGAAATTAAGCCCTGTTAGTATGGAGTGCAAGCTTACCGATATCGTACAGCTAAAAAATGCGGAAGGCGGTTTGTGTGAAAGTTGGTTTGTAATGGGTGAAGTTGTGGGTGTGCATATACAAAAAAACATGATTGAAGCGGGTGTGTATAAAACCTTGAGAGCTGAACCTGTTATGCGCGGTGGCGGAGCGGGGGATTATTTTACGGTAGACAGTAGCAATATGTTTGAGCTGTTCAGGCCAAAATAAATATAGCCGTAGCGATAAAAAAGCAGTGGCGACGATTTATAAACTTCTTAAAAAGTTGCCACTGCTTTAGCTTTGTTTTTATCTGTAAGGCTTACCAGATACCGTCTTCAGATTTACCCTGAATTTCACAGTCTCCGGTTTTATATTCTACTTTTTCGCCACTATCCCGTTTAGCAAAGTAATCTTTGCTGATAGACACGATGGTAGGCGTCATCCACACAATGGCGGTGATATTGATAACGGTCATTAGTCCTAATGCCATATCGGCCATGGCCCATACTTGCGGCATAGCTGCTTGAGCACCCCAGTAAATCATACCCAAGTAACCTATTGTGTAGGCGGCTCGGCCAGCACGGTTATCAAGTTTGAACATGTGTAAGTTACTTTCGCCGTAGGCATAGTTAGCCACAACCGATGTGAAGGCGAATAAGCTAATAGCGGCGGCAACAAAGTCGGTGCCCCCTTCACCTAAATGGCTGCTCATTGCGTCTTGGGTTAATCTGATCCCTTCCATTTGGTCGGAGCTAGACCCGCCTGCAAGCAGAATAATAAACGCGGTAGAGGTACACAGCACCATAGTATCTAAAAACACGCCCAGCATTTGAATATAGCCTTGCGACACTGGGTGGTTAGGGTTTGGCACCGCACTGGCCGCAGCATGGGGCACAGAGCCACTTCCGGCTTCGTTTGAATATAATCCTCGTTGAATACCATTTTTAATGGCCGCACCTAATGCGCCAGCGCCTGCTTCTTGTAATCCGAATGCAGACTTAATGATATCCATCAGCATAGCAGGAAGTTCTGAGATGTTGATAAAGGTAATTCCTAATGCCACTAAAACATAACCAATACCCATAAAAGGCACAACAAATTCAGCAAACCTGGCAATACCCCGTAAGCCACCTATTACTATTAAAGAGGCTAGAGCAATAATGGCTATGCCCGTGTATTCGCTGGGGAATTGGTAAGCGTTGTTTAGCGCATCAGTGATAGTATTTGCTTGCACGGCACTAAACACAAATCCATAACCGAAGAAAAGGCACAAAGAAAAGGCGACTGCTAACCAGGTTTTATTTAAACCTTGTTTAATGTAATACGCAGGGCCGCCACGAAACTCACCGTTTTCGTCGCGTACTTTATAAAGCTGGCCAAGTACACTTTCTGCGAAGCCTGTGGCCATACCTAATATGGCAATCATCCACATCCAGAATATAGCGCCCGAGCCACCTAAAGAAATAGCCACCGCTACGCCAGCTAAATTACCCGTACCTACGCGTGCAGATAGACTGGTACATAATGCCTGAAAAGAACTAATACCTTCTTTCGAGGATTTATTGCTTCCTTTCAATAAGGAAAACATGTGACCAAAATGACGTAATTGAACACCACCTAATTTAACGGTAAACCAAATACCACACGCCAATAGCATTATAATTAATACTTGGCCGTTACCCCATAAGACGTTATTCACCGCCGAGACAAAGTCGTATATCACGCGTTTTCCTTTGTTTTTGTTGTGAGACTCGTAGAAATTCTAAAGAGGCTGTTATTCGCGTAAAGACGAATACCTTAAAAGGCTAATATCTAAATCTTGAGCACATTTAATCTAAAGCACTTCAATGGAAAGCACCTTAACAAAAGCACCGTAGAAGAAAGTATCTTGCAGGAAAGCGCTCAAAAGACACAGTAAGCAAATATAGTAGCATGTGGAAAAAAAGAGTGAAGAGGGAATAAGTAGTTAGATTACAACTTTATTGATGCAGAAAACAAAAAACCGGTCGAAGGACCGGTTTCTTATGTATGGCTGGGGTAGCAGGACTCGAACCTACGAATGGCGGGATCAAAACCCGCTGCCTTACCAACTTGGCTATACCCCAAGTGATAACCACGCAGCAAAAGCGCAATTACTAGGAAAAAATGGCTGGGGTAGCAGGACTCGAACCTACGAATGGCGGGATCAAAACCCGCTGCCTTACCAACTTGGCTATACCCCAACTGTGGTGCGGAAGGAGAGACTTGAACTCTCACGCCGTGAAGCACTGGAACCTAAATCCAGCGTGTCTACCAATTCCACCACTCCCGCACAGTCAGAACCTCTAGAGAAGTTAGATAAAAAGAAAATTGGTGGCTATGGCGAGATTCGAACTTGCGACCCCATCATTATGAGTGATGTGCTCTAACCAACTGAGCTACATAGCCTCCGGCTTTTCTTTTCCCTCTCAGGAAGTGGCGCGTATTATGCGGATATGACTGGCGACCGTCAACCCCTTTTTTACGAACTTTTTCTAAGTGGCTAATATCTGTGCGTTCAGGTCTAAAATCTAGTCAAAGTGCAGCGAATTTAATCAAATTTCGCCAATAAACCTAAACTTAATTCCATGGTGTTGATGAAGTTTTAGTCTGGTAATAGCAAACGTCTATCGGTCTTGGACTATAAATTTTATCATGAAAGAAAGAATTATCGAGTGTTTGCCCAGTTTTCATACGTTTTTGGTATTCGGGGTGGGATGGAAGCTGAATATAATACTGTTTACCTGACGTATCTTTGTTCCCAAGGGCACTATTTTTTATTTGGCTCTTATCTGAAGGTACTTCAATAACGCCGCTATTCTCTATTGGACCCCTTGGTAATTGCTGCAATACGTCCATTCCATCAAGCACACGCCCAATAACAGACATATTTCTATCTAAATGTCTTGGGGCTTGCCCAATCACAATATAAAACTCGGTACTGGCTGTGTCCTTTTCACTATTACGGGCAAAAGCGACAGTGCCAGGGCAGTGAAGCGCCCACATTTCATTGCGCGCCTTGTCCATTCCCACAGGAAAGCCATTTAGAAAACCTGTAGCAGGGGCGAACATGTCGTTTTCTTCAATTACTACAGCAGAAGCTGACAGAGGGGCAATAAACTCTGCTTGAAGATTACTTGTTTCTGGCGAGGGCTCATGGCTTTCATTACTCCCTCCTTGTGCTACAAAGCCATCTACCACGCGATAGAAGTACTCCTGTTGATAAAAGTCAGTTTTAATTAGCTTACGGAATCGTTTTACATGATGGGGGGCTAAAGCGGGATTAAGCGCGATGACTACATCACCATAGTGTGTTTCAAGCGTAACGGTATGTTTAGTGGGCACCTTGTACCATTTATTGGTGATGTCGGTATCCAACAAGAGTTTTTCTTTTATCTGAGTGGCCTCATGGCTTTTCTCATGATCTTCTGCGTGCGCGATTGATGAAACGCTGCTTAAACCTAAAAATGCCACACAAAGCGAAACTACCAGTGCTGAAATCTGTGAAGGTACTGAAAGTGAATGTAAGAGGTTTTTTATCATTTTATTGTAAGCCCTAATGAAAATCTTATTATAAGCACTGTTATGAGTGTCTTTTTATGTGTTTAAAATAACGACTCACTGGCTGGTAAATCAACAACTAATTTTACAGGCAAAAAAAACCACCCATAAGGGTGGTTCTTTGTACGTTAAAATAAGCGCTAGCCTAGGCTATATTGCTTATTACACGTTAAATCTAAAGTGAATAACATCGCCATCTTTAACAATGTATTCTTTACCTTCTAAGCGCCACTTACCGGCATCTTTCGCGCCTTGTTCACCGTTGAATTCAACAAAGTGATCGTAGCTGACGATTTCGGCACGAATAAAGCCTTTCTCGAAGTCTGTGTGAATCTTACCTGCTGCTTGTGGTGCAGTTGAGCCTTCAGGAAAGGTCCATGCACGTACTTCTTTAACACCTGCCGTGAAGTAGGTTTGAAGCGTAAGCAAGTTATAGCCAGCACGAATAACACGGTTAAGACCTGGCTCTTCAAGCCCCATGTCTTGCATGAATTCTTCACGCTCGTCATCTTCAAGCTCAGCAATATCAGACTCGATAGCCGCACATACTGCAACAACTACGGCATTTTCGCCTTCAGCGATAGCGCGTACTTTGTCTAAGTATGGGTTATTTTCGAAACCGTCTTCGTCAACGTTTGCAATGTACATGGTTGGCTTAAGGGTAAGCATATTCATGTAGCTGATTGCAGCGTGCTCTTCTTTAGTCAGTTCTAAAGAACGAAGTAATAAACCTTCATCTAAGTGAGGCTTAATCTTTTCTAATACTTTAAGCTCATACTTAGCATCAGAATCGCCACCTTTAGCGCGTTTAGCAACACGGTGTAGGGCTTTTTCTGTGGTTTCTAAGTCTGAAAGCGCAAGCTCGGTATTAATAATATCAATATCGTCTTGTGGGTTAACTTTACCTGCAACGTGAACAATGTTTTCGTTATCGAAACAGCGAACCACGTGGCCAATCGCATCGGTTTCTCGGATGTTAGCTAGGAATTTATTGCCTAAACCTTCACCTTTTGAAGCGCCTTCAACCAAACCTGCAATATCAACGAATTCCATCGTCGTTGGAATAACACGCTGAGGGTTTACAATTTCAGCCAGTTTGTCCAAGCGAAGATCCGGTACAGGTACAACGCCTGTGTTGGGCTCTATGGTACAAAAAGGGAAGTTTGCCGCTTCAATACCTGCTTTTGTCAGTGCATTAAAGAGTGTTGATTTACCTACGTTTGGTAGTCCAACAATACCGCATTTAAAACCCATGATAGGGATCCTTGTCTGGAATTAGTGCTAGCTTAGGCTCACGCCTTAAAGGAGTGTAGCCGATTTTGCGCTTGCTTAAGGTCGTTCTTAAGGAGTATTTCAGTACAACGCACAGCTTCGTCAATAGCACTTTCTATGGCCATTTTTTCGTCAGCGGGTGGCTTACCTAATACATGTCCGGTAACACGGCTTTTGTGACCCGGATGTCCAATACCAATACGCAAGCGTAAGAAGTCTTTATTGTTACCCAATTTTGCCACAATATCTCTAATACCATTTTGACTAGAGCTACCGCCTACTTTGTATTTTGCTACACCAGGAGGTAAGTCAAGTTCATCAAAGGCCACTAAAATTTGTTCGGGTTCAATACGGTAGAAATTGGCTAATGCCGCTACTGCTTGGCCGCTTTTATTCATAAAAGTGGTGGGGTAGAGCAAACGCACATCTTGACCAGCAATTGTAACGCGGGCTGTTTTACCGAAGAATTTGGATTCTGGTTTTAGCGGGGTATTGAAGGTGTCGGCAAGTTGGTTTAGAAACCATTCACCGGCATTGTGTCGGGTATTATCATATTCGGGGCCTGGATTTCCCAGGCCCACGATAAGTCGGATATCAGCCAAGCTGATTATTCCTCAGAAGCTGCTTCTTCGTCGCCTTCTTCTGCTTCAGCTGCTTTAGGAGCAGGCTTAACAGTTACTACTGCAAGGTCATGCGTCTCGTCGTCTTTTCCAAGCTCAACAGACGTGATACCAGCAGGTAGCGTAAGGTCAGACAAGTGAAGAGTAGAATCCATTTCAACGTTAGCAATATCTACTTCGATGAATTCTGGAAGATCTTTAGGCAGACACGTAATTTCGATTTCGTTTACGTGGTGCTCAGCGATACCGCCAGCTTTGATTGCTGCAGACTTGTCTTCGTTGATGAAGTGAAGAGGTACGTTAGTGTGTAACTCTTGACCTGCGATTACGCGCTGGAAGTCAACGTGAAGAATACGAGGCTTGAAAGCGTGACGTTGCATGTCTTTAACAAGTACTTCAACAGCTTTTCCGTCTACGTTCAAAGTAAGAACGTGAGAGTAGAACGCTTCAAAATCAGCGGCGTTGTTTACTTTGTTGTGCTCAAGAGTAATCGACACTGGTGCTTCTTCACCACCGTAGATGATACCAGGAAGCTTGTCTTCACGACGTAGGCGGCGGCTCGCACCTTTCCCTAGGTCTGTACGTACAGTAGCGTCCAGAGTAAAAATTGCTTTAGACATTATATGTCTCCAATAAAAAATTAAGAATGTAAGTTCTTGCGACCAGAACCTACGTTATAGGGCGTTGCAGTTACAATTTGTAAGCAACAATCGCCGCCTCAAATTTTGAGGGCGGCGAATTCTAACACCGAGACCTATAACATACAAATTTTACTTGGCATATGTTTATGTATTGGTGAGGCTTTACTTAGCAGTAAAGTACAGCCTATTTGGTTAACACCACACGATAGTGAGCTTTACCATCACGAAGCCGTTGTACTGCTTCGTTAACTTCATCGAATTTAAACGTTTCGGTAACAGGAGCAATATCATGCAGTGCCGCAAAATCCAGCATGGTTTTAATGGTTGCTGGGCTACCTACCGGAGAACCTGAAACCGAGCGCTGGCCTCCAATAAGGTTAAACGCGCCTATATCTAATGGCTCTAAGGTTGCGCCAACAAAGTGTAAACGGCCTTTAGGCGCTAATGTCGATAGGTATAAGTTCCAATCAAGCTTCACATTCACGGTAGAAATAATAAGGTCAAACTTACCTGCAGCGGCTTTGAGTTCCTCTTCATCACGGCTATTTAAGGTTTCATGAGCACCAAGCTCTAACGCTTCTTTTTTCTTCGACTCACTGGACGTGAAAGCAACAACCTTACACCCCCAGGCATTTAAAAACTGCAATGCTAAGTGACCTAAGCCGCCAATCCCTACCACGCCAACCACGGAAGTGGGCTTGATATCAAATTGAATGAGAGGATTAAATACTGTGATGCCGCCACAAAATAATGGCCCAGCACTTTGAGGGTCTACGCCGTCAGGAATAGGAACTACTGCTGTGGCTTGAGCACGAACTTTATCGGCAAAACCACCGTGGCGGCCACCAATAGTCATAGTGGCATTAGAACATAAATTTTGATCGCCAGATTCACAGGTACCGCAGCTATTACAATAGCCAGCATGCCATCCTAGGCCCACTCGTTGACCTACTTTTAACGAGGTAACGTGATCGCCTATCGCACTTATTTTTCCTACTACTTCATGGCCTGGAACGAAAGGGTACTCACTTATACCCCATTCATTATCCAACATGCTTAAGTCACTATGACAAATACCGCAGCTCTCTACGTCTATCTCAACATCATGAGAGGCTAATTCGCCAGGATCATATTCAAACTTTTCCAGTTTTCCGCCTGGCTCTTTTGCTGCGTATGCATTAATCATTTGTTACTCCTACTATTAACAGTGGTGTTTGTACGGCGTAGTTAGCCGTAATCGATCACCGTTCCCTGTTTCAAGCCCAGCAAAGCAACACTTAGTCGAAGTATGCTTAGTGAGAAGATGCGTTTCCTATCACTCTGCTAGCGTCGAGTATTTCAACACTTTTAACCTGCAACACGGTGCCGTATTGTGTGATAGTCATGACGTCAGGCATAGGCATACCGGTAACCTTCACGATCAGGCCATTTCTATGAAATTTCTTATCCAGTTTTCGAAGTGTGTAGCGCTCGCCGTTTTCTGCGATAAAGGCATAGAAGCCACCTTCCATTTCTTTGTACACAATAGTGCCGGTTAGGGTAACTTCACTAGGTGCATCGGAAGCACTAAGACGTTTTTGTTCTGCGGTTTTAGCAATCAAATCATTAGATGGCTTTTTAGAGTCTTTTTCAGTCATAGTCATGTCTTTTTTAATATCAGCATTGGGCTCGTCGTCAGAGCACGCTGATACTGTTAATAGCAAAGCTAAACCAGTGAAGATAGATAGTGAACGAGTAAATTTCATTTGTTTTCCTTTTTATAACTTCCCGTATTTACCCATGAAGGTAATCCGAAAAGGAGATGAATGGAAGACCCGTTAACTATTGTTTTGTTCAATATTATGTGGCCAATCGATGATCAATTGCTTAGCTTGATCGGCAGTCATGGGGCGTCCATAGAAATAGCCCTGGGCATTTTCAAAACCAAGCTCGTGGAGGAGAGTACCCACTTCTTGAGTTTCCACGCCTTCAGCAATGGTTTCTAGGTTCAACACTTGGGCTAACTGAAGTATTGCACTTAATATAGACTTAGCATCAGATTTGCCATCGCTATTAGTATGATTTGATGCAGCAATAACAAAACTTCGGTCTACTTTAAGCTTGTCGAAAGGAAAGCGCTGAAGATATGACAATGAAGAGTAACCTGTACCAAAATCATCGAGCGCTATTTTAACCCCCTGTTGACGGAGTTCATTTAATAAATTGATGGTATTATCGCCATCGCACATCAAAGATGACTCGGTAAGTTCTAGTTCCAAGCGAGATGCCGGTAACTCTGTGTTTTCCAGTGTTGACGCTACCGTCAGGAGCATATTTGAACGCTCTATTTGAACTGGCGACACGTTAACCGCAATTTGTAACGGTGCACTCCAAGTCATTGCATCTTTACAGGCCTGATTTAGCACCCACTTCCCAAGAGGGATTATCATCCCGTTTTCTTCAATTAAATGAATAAACTCGATAGGTGACACTATGCCTCTTTCAGGGTGATGCCATCGCACTAGGGCTTCAAACCCGATTAAAGCATTGTCGCTGAATCGTATTTGAGGTTGATATAACACAACAAAGTCATGGTTAGCGAAGCTTTTTCGAAAGTCATTAAGTAATGCCAGTCTGAGCATGGCATATTCATCAAGTTTGGGATCATAAAAGCACAGTCTATTTTTACCACTAGCCTTTGCTGAGTACAACGCCATGTCACTAGCACGCTGAAGTGATACGGGTGACGCGCCATCCATAGGCGCATTAGCTACACCAATGCTAGCCCCTAAATTAAAAGAATGCTCTTGGTGAAGCCAAGGAATAGCTAGTGATTCGTGAATCTTTTCGCCAAAAAGTGTGGCCTGTAAAGGGGATATACAGTGTGGGAATACCCACGCAAACTCATCGCCACCTAATCTTACTAACAAAACGTCATCGGGAGTTAGTTTTTGGAAGCGAGAGGCCACCTCCTTTAAAAGTTCATCTCCGGCTAAATGTCCCAATGTGTCATTAACCGCTTTAAAATTGTCTATATCCAGCGTTAAAAGTGTAATGTTACAACTTAGTTCTGCTCCTTCAATGAAGCAATTCGAAAGGGTATGGCCAAACGCATGGCGATTCGCAAGCCCTGTTAACGAATCGACATTCGCTAAGTGCGTCATTTCTTGTTCTCTTAATAACGCTTCGGTTACATCCGTGCCTACTCCGCGCCAGCCTATTACTTCGCCATTATTGTTATTAAGTGGCTGCGCAGTTAAAGACCACCATCTTGTACTACTGCTATTTTGAATTGCAATATTTTGGAAAGTGAAAGGTTCATTTGACTCAAACTTTGTTCCCAATTGAGTCAGTTGTGTCTCACTTCCTGAAGGAGATATTTCACGAAGCAAACTCACAAAGTGACGACCCGAAAGGTGAGTAATGTCTTTACCAAATACGCTTTCCATTCGTGAGGAAACATGTCTAAGGCAACCAAGCGTATCTATTTCCCACAGCCAATCACTGGCATTTTCTTCAAAATCTTTTAGTAATAAGCCCACCACTTGTCGTTGTTGCTCTATGGCAGTTTCGGCAACTAAACCTAAAACAAACCGTTTCGACGTTACCATGGCTGCACATGACAAGTAGGCCCAGTAAACTACCAGCAAGGATGAGAGGAATAGGTATTCAGTGCCGTAATTTATGTAAAAACCGATAGAGGTCCCTAGTGTAAGACCCAATATCCAAAGCAGCGAGGCGGCTGGTAGTGAGGCAAACTGCCAAGCTCCAGTGGAAATGAAACCTGCACCTATCGCTACTAATACGAGTTGGCCTGAGAAATCTAGGGCGCCTATTAAGGCTACGATCATTTGCGCATAGAGTAGGGCAGCTAACCCTAGCATTAGCGCTAAAATGAGGACGACTCGTTTAGCGCCGCTATTGCCAATATTGCTATGTAAGAGAAGATACCAAGCAATAAGATCTCCACAGGCAATGATGATGAGCGTACCCGCCCACGTCATTAAAAAATCATGGTTAATATTATTTCTTGCGAAAGCAACACACAAAAACACCACAAAACAGGTCGCTATACTGGCGAGGGGTAATTGCCGAGCAATGGAATCAATTTGGCGTGCACGATAGTGACGAGCGATGTCTGATGGCGCATCAGGATCGCCCCAATACTGCCTCAACCAATATAAGAATACAGGTAACTTAAATATATGTTTACCTATCACTCATTCTACTCCTTTAGAAAGCTGGTTTCACTCGACAGAGTTCAATCACGATAATTATTTAGTTTTTATCTTTTATTTTACCGAACGAATAGTGAGCTATATTGGTTGCTCCGTCTATTATTCTTAATGTTAAGTATTGAGGGAAATATAGGGAGGCATTATTAAGATTCGAGCTAAAAAAAAGGGCCCATAGGCCCTTTTAAGAAGTGAATTTTCGCCGCGTCGTAAAAACTACGGCGAAAATTTAAGTTGAGTTCTTGCGGCTATAACTAGAGGCTAGTACTCAAACATAGCTGAAATAGACTCTTCGTTACTGATACGACGAATCGTTTCAGCGAGCATTTCAGACAAGGTAAGTTGTTTCACTTTTCCAATCTTCTGCATATCTGCACTAAGTGGAATAGAATCGGTAATGATAATTTCATCAATGACTGATTCTTTTAGGTTTTGTGCTGCGTTACCAGAGAAAATCGCATGAGTGGCGTAAGCATAAACATTACGTGCACCATGGCTTTTCAATGCTTCAGCGGCTTTAGCCAATGTACCGCCAGTATCAATCATGTCATCCACAATAATACAGTCGCGGTCATTAACGTCACCGATGATGTTCATTACCTGAGCAACGTTCGCTTTAGGGCGGCGTTTGTCGATAATGGCAAGGTCAGCGTCGTTAAGTAGCTTAGCAGTAGCACGAGCTCGAACAACACCACCAATATCTGGAGATACCACAACCGGATCGGCGAAATCACGTTGAACCATATCGGCCAACAAGATAGGCGTTCCGAACGCGTTATCTACAGGTACATCGAAGAAACCTTGAATCTGCTCGGCGTGCAAGTCGATAGTAAGTACTCTATCTACACCAACGTTAGAAAGAAAGTCTGCGACAACCTTTGCAGTAATTGGTACCCGGGCTGAACGAACGCGACGGTCTTGACGCGCATAACCAAAGTATGGAATTACCGCAGTAATACGACCTGCTGATGCACGGCGCAAAGCGTCGATCATCACGATCAATTCCATTAGGTTGTCATTTGTGGGGGCACAGGTTGATTGGATAATAAAAACGTCCGAACCACGGACGTTTTCATGAATTTCTACGCTAATTTCACCATCACTGAAACGGCCTACTTTGGCGTTTCCGAGTTTGGTGTAAAGGCGATCGGCGACTTTCTGGGCAAGTTCTGGTACGGCATTACCTGCAAAGAGCTTCATATCTGGCACAAGTGGGTTCCTCAGTGCGTTGATAAAAGAGGTTTGGCTGGGGTAGCAGGACTCGAACCTACGAATGGCGGGATCAAAACCCGCTGCCTTACCAACTTGGCTATACCCCAATTTTTTATTTCTTGTCCGATGTGGCGTACACGTGCTCTGATTTTTTTAATTTTTGTAATAGCGGTGAGCGATTCACACCTTTTGCAACAAAACTTTGCCAAGTATCGGGCAATTGAGCCTTAACTTTTACGGCTGAAACTTCGTCAGAAAAGGTGGCAAATACGCAGGCACCTGTGCCCGTCATTCGCGACGGTGCGTAGTGTACCAACCACTGTAATAAATTTGCAACTTCGGGATAGCGATTAACGACTAATTGCTGACAATCATTGCGAGTTTCTTCAAATTGATAGTCTTCCCACTGCATAATTGGTGTATTTCTGGTCAATTGTTCAGCTGTAAATACTTCGGCGGTACTAATATGCACATTGGGGTTTGCCACCAGATACCACTTTTCTTCTTGCGGGGCAGGGGTAATTTCTTCACCTACGCCTGATGCGAAAGCAGTAAGACCACGAACAAATATAGGTACATCTGCACCTAATTTAAGCCCTAGCTCAGCAAGTTCGTCTTCAGATAACTTTACGCCCCATAAATGATTCAGTGCGACTAGGGTGGTGGCAGCATTCGATGAACCGCCCCCAATACCGCCGCCCATGGGCAAACATTTTTCTAAACTAATGCTAACACCTTTATGAATATGAGTATGTTCAGCCAGCAGCTTAGCGGCACGCACAATAAGGTTATCTTCATCTTTTACCCCTTGTAGAGGGGTAGCCATAGAAATTATACCTGAATCATTAATGTCAAAAGCTAGCTTGTCGCCGTAATCAAGCATTTGAAATAAGCTTTGCAATTGGTGATAGCCATTAGGGTAACGACCGTTAATATGCAGAAAAAGATTAAGTTTGGCAGGAGAAGGCCACCAATCTAAGTTTGTCATGTTAGGTTTCTCACTAAAGCAGCGTCCATTCATATATTTTTATTTTTAGCGTTGTTGAAGGCGGATTGGGTTGAACCAAGTTAATTGAATGGGGCAGCCACACATTATTGCCTTCGGGAGTAGCCACATTGCCATAGTTCGCATAACTGACTTGCCAGCCCTTACATGCACTACAGTTGCTTTCAAGCGTATTAAGTAGCCCCTTGTCGGTAAGGGTAAATTTATCATCAGCAAGAGGAAGCCCTTTAATCCACGAAAGTAAGGGTTCAACGGGGATATCCATGCCAGTGGTATAATAAATTAAAGGTTCGGGGTCGGCGTCTTCATATACGTCATTACCCGCTTCTAAAATCGCTTTATCACCATTTACGTTCAAATCAACCATAGTTACACCAAGTAAATTGGTTAATCGGAAATGAAAATCGGCATCATCGGTTTTCCACAAGAGGTTAGCGCTAGCCCCTTCTTTTTCCTGCCTAAAAGCTATTTTTCCGCGCAATTGCCAGGCATCAACTTGTGCCACCTTTTTAAGCTGGGCACTAAGGTTTACGGCGCTTTCAGGACCATCAGGTAGTATGGTACAGGCGCTGATAAGTAGGTTAACCAGTAAAAGTATAAAAACGAAGCGAATCATTGGGTATCGTCTTAGGTAAAGTTCATACTTTATGTGAACACAGTTCTACCAACACTTTCAATCATTTTGGGTTTTTCGTACAATGCGCGTCCGACGTTGCCAGCACAGATTTGAATGACTCTACTCGCCCTTGGTATTAATCACAAAACCGCCCCTGTCGCATTGCGTGAAAAAGTGGCTTTTACACCAGACTCTCTGGTGGAAGCACTTGCGTCATTAAGAAAGGTAGACGGGGTTGATGAGTCGGTGATTGTATCAACGTGCAATCGCACAGAGCTGTACGTGAACACCCAGCATGAAAGTGCTACTGCATTATTAGAGTGGTTATCAAACTTCCACCATGTTGAGGTTGATGAAATTGCTAACAACAGTTATGTGCTTGCTGCAGATGATGCGGTAAAACATATTATGCGGGTGGCAAGTGGGTTAGATTCCCTTATTCTTGGCGAGCCGCAGATATTAGGGCAAGTAAAGCAAGCCTTTGGCGATGCCAAACACTCAGGTATGATTAATACCGAGTTTGATAAACTATTTCAGCACACCTTTTCTGTTGCAAAGCGAGTTCGTAGCGAAACTGAAATTGGCGCGAATGCCGTCAGTGTAGCTTATGCTGCAGTTCAATTAGCCAAGCATATATTTGCTGAGCTACCTAAGCGCTCGGTTTTGTTGGTGGGTGCGGGTGAAACTATTGAGTTAGTGGCACAGCATTTAAAAGAGCAAGGCGTAAGTTGCTTAGCGGTGGCCAACCGGACTATTTCACGTGCTGAAGCCTTGGCCGAAACCTTGGATGCCAGTGTATTTACGCTGTCTCAAGTACCGGAACATCTAAAAGATTTCGATATAGTTATCAGCTCTACGGCGAGTCAGCTACCCTTAATAGGCAAGGGCATGGTAGAGAAGGCGTTGAAACAACGCAGAAATATGCCCATGTTCTTGGTAGATTTAGCGGTTCCTCGGGATATTGAAGCCCAAGTGAACGAATTGGGTGATGCCTACTTATATACCGTAGATGATTTACAGCACATCGTTCAAAAGAATTTACAAAATCGTGAGCAAGCGGCTCTTGAAGCTGAAAAGCTAATTGAAAAGCAAGCTGGCGATTACATGATCTGGAAGCAGTCTCAACAATCTATAGATTTAGTTAGGCAATATCGTCAAAAGGGCATGGAACAGCGTGACGACGCAGTAGAGAAAGCACTGGCACAGTTAACCGAAGGCAAAGATGCCGAAACGGTACTGAGTGAAATGGCCTACAAGCTAACCAATACATTGCTGCACCCCACAACGCTGGCACTTAGAGAAGCTGCCATGCATGATGACCCAGCGCTGAGCCGGTGGTTGGGGCAAGCATTATCGTTATCTGACACTACGTCAGATATCAAAAAATAAGGTAAACATAAAAATATGAAAGACTCGGTTGTCAGAAAACTCGAAAACTTAGTGGAACGCTTCGAAGAAGTGCAGGCCTTATTAGGCGACCCACAAGTAATCGGCAATCAAGATAAGTTTCGTAATTTGTCAAAAGAGTTTAGCCAGCTAGAGAGCGTAGTTGCTGGTTTTAATGCATACCAACAAGCGCAAGAAAATCTTGATTCAGCGAATGAAATGTTGAAAGAAGATGACGCAGAGATGCGTGAAATGGCGCAAGAAGAATTAAAAATTGCGAAAGCGGATATTGAACGCTTAGAAACTGAGCTTCAGGTTTTATTGTTACCTAAAGATCCCAACGATGACAGCAACTGCTTCTTAGAAGTGCGTGCCGGTGCAGGTGGAGATGAAGCCGCTATATTTGCAGGCGACTTATTCCGCATGTACAGCCGATACGCTGAAACTAAAGGTTGGCGCGTAGAGTTAATTAACGCCAATGAGGGTGAGCACGGCGGCTATAAAGAAGTTGTCGCGAATATTAGTGGTGATGGTGTTTACGGTATTTTAAAATTTGAATCTGGCGGCCACCGTGTTCAGCGTGTACCCGATACAGAATCACAAGGCCGTATACATACCTCTGCGTGTACGGTTGCCGTATTGCCTGAAATTCCAGAATCAGAAGCCATTGATATTAACCCAGCGGACCTTCGCATCGATACCTTTAGAGCATCTGGTGCCGGTGGTCAGCACGTTAACAAGACCGACTCTGCTATTCGAATTACTCACTTACCATCAGGGTTAGTGGTTGAGTGTCAGGATGAGCGTTCGCAACACAAAAACCGTGCAAAAGCCATGTCAGTATTGCAAGCTCGATTGAATAACATTGAAGAAGAAAAGCGTGCGGCAGAAGAAGCATCTACTCGTAAGAGCCTAGTAGGCAGTGGTGATCGTTCAGAGCGTATCCGTACTTATAACTTCCCGCAAGGCCGTGTAACCGATCACCGCATCAACCTAACCATTTATCGTTTAGATGAAGTGATAGAAGGTGATTTGAAGCAGCTTCTCGACCCTATCATGCAAGAGCACCAAGCTGACTTATTAGCCTCGTTGTCAGACGAATAATAGCATGCGTATAGACGCAGCATTAGCGTGGGCGATAGCCGAGTTATGCGAAAGCGAATCGCCAGCTGTTGATGCAAAAGTGCTGTTAAGCCATGTAATAGATAAAACTCAGGTTTATCTATTTACATGGCCAGACAAAAGGTTAAGCGCTGACGAGTTATCTCATTTTAAAACTCTGGTAGCCAAACGCGTCCAAGGTATTCCTGTGGCTTACCTAACCGGTAGCCGTGACTTTTGGACCTTACATTTAGCCACCTCGCCCCATACCCTTATTCCTCGGCCCGATACAGAAGTATTGGTAGAGCAAACTCTAGCATGTATCGCGTCGGCGCAGTTTGCCAGTGCGCTTGTACATAATAAGCAAGAAAGCGCTAAGCCAGTAAGCAGTGAGCCAGTTAAGAGTGAACTAACCGTTTGTGATTTAGGCACAGGCACAGGTGCGATTGCCCTTGCGCTGGCCTCTGAATTGCCCAATGCAAATGTTACGGGTATAGATTTACTACATGAAGCTGTTCAACTCGCCACTAGCAATGCAGCACTTAATCACATTACTAATGCACAGTTTAAGCAAAGCAGTTGGTTCGATAATTTAGCGGGCGAAAAATTTCACGTTATTGTTTCTAATCCACCTTATATAGAAATATCCAGTCCTTTTCTTCAGCAAGGTGATGTGCGCTTTGAACCTGCATCAGCGCTTACCTCGGGTACAGATGGGCTTGATGACATAAGGCATATTATCGCACTTGCACCCACCCATTTATTTGAAGGTGGCTTACTGGCTTTCGAGCATGGTTTCGACCAAGCAAAAGCAGTTGGCGACCTGTTAAAAGCCCAAGGCTTTGTGAATGTTTGCACAGAAAGGGACTATGGCGGGAATGACCGAGTCACTTACGGTTACCTATCTACAACACGTTAAGAATTTGTTACTTATATTTAGGGACTTGCTAAAAATACGTATTGCATTAGTATTTTAAAAGCATTTGAGGAACAGGAAGTTATAGATGAGTGACGATTTACTTTTCATCGAAGACGATGAAGATGATGTAGTAGAAGAGTTAGGTACGTGGAAAATTCTCATTGTTGATGATGAGCCAGAAGTTCATGCCATCACAAAATTGGCACTCAACGACTTTTTCTTAAATGGCAAAACCCTCGAATTTATCAGTGCTTATAGTGGTGATGAAGCAAAACGCTGTTTCAGAGAGCATGATGATATTGCAGTGGTACTACTTGATGTGGTTATGGAAAGTGACGATGCGGGCTTGCTAGTTGCAGAGTATGTTCGTAACGAACTCGATAATCACTTTACCCGTATTATTCTGCGTACCGGTCAGCCAGGCCAAGCGCCTGAAAAAGATGTCATTATTAATTACGACATCAATGACTATAAATCTAAAACTGAACTAACCGCACAAAAGCTATTCACTGTTATTATTGCGGCGCTGCGCTCTTATCGCGATATCATTGTGATTGAAGAGAGCCGTGCAGGCTTAGAAAAAATCATAGATGCGTCTGTAGATTTGTTTTCTTCCAACTCGCTAGAAAAATTCATGCAAGGCATTATTCAGCAACTGGCGTCTATTTTAGGCTGTTCGAAAGATGCAGCCTACATTACCACGGCCGTAGCTGCCACACCCGATGCATCACCTAATCCTACTAATACACTCGATCTCAATGAGCTATACGTTTTCGCCGGCAACGGTGAATATTCAGATAAAGAAGGTGTGCTATTAAAAGATGCCGTGTCACCTGAAGAATATGAACTGTGCAAGCGCGCAATGCGCGAACGCGAAATCGTGTACGCAGAAGACCACGTAGTGGCTTATTGCAATAGTAAAACGCAAAACGGTGCTTTGTTGTATTTATCCGGCTTACCTCGTCGTATTGGCGAAAATGACAAGCACTTGGTGAGACGGTTTTCGAACAGTGTTCAACTAGCGTTCGATAATGTGCTCAAAACCATTGACGTAGAAAATACGCAAAGAGAAATTATCGAGCGCTTAGGTAGAGCCATGGAGCATGACGGACAGGGCAGTAACCATATTGTGCGAATGAGTGCGATGGCAGAGATTATGGGCTGTGGCATAGGCATGAGTGAAAACGATGTGCGGTTACTTAAGCATGCAATACCTCTTCATGACGTTGGTAATTCTCGGGTACCTGTCACTATTTTACGTAAAACAGAGCCCTTAACGGAAGATGAAATTTTTGCCATTCGTCAGCATGCCGAATTTGGTTATCAGATTTTAAAAGACTCTTCTAGGCCCACTATTCAGCTTGCCGCAACGCTAGCACGCCAACATCATGAACGATGGGATGGCAAAGGCTATCCTGAAGGTCTACAAGGAAGAGATATCTTGCTGCAAAGTCGCATAGCAACCTTGTTAGATGTGTTTGATGCGTTAATTAATACTCGCCCCTATAAAACTGCTTGGCCATTAGACAAGGTTGAAAAGGTTATCAATGAAGAAAGAGGACGGCATTTCGACCCTCAACTAGTTGATTACTTGTTGACCCACATTGAAAAATTCATGGCTATTCAACATCAGCACCCTGATATTCGTGAGTATGTTTAACTTAGTCGAATGCCAGTAAATAACGTACAATAACGAATAACTACATAATCAAAACTTAAGAACGATAGGAATTATTGTATGTATATGATGGCGAAACATCTGCACTTAACCGCAGTCGGACTAAGTATTTTACTGTTTATTTTTCGCTTTATCTGGTCACAATTCGACGCCTCAATTTTAGCAAAAAAGTGGGTCAAAATTGTTCCTCATATTATTGATACCATTTTATTAGCCAGTGCTGTGTGGCTATGTGTGATCTTGTCTCAATATCCCATTGTAAATGCATGGCTCACATTCAAGTTGGCTGGTGTTATCGCTTACATCGTGCTTGGTTTATTTGCGCTTAAAAAAGCAAAAACCACCGTGGGCCGCTGGGCTTTTTTCATTGCCGCGCTCGTGGTACTGATGACAACTGCGATGGTAGCGGTTACCAAACAACCCTTATTCTAGAAATTAACGGATAACGAATTAATTATGTCTGAATCTCAACAGATCATTCGTGTTGGCGATGTAGAAGTTGCTAATCACCTACCTTTCGTGCTTTTTGGCGGAATGAATGTATTAGAGTCTCGCGATCTTGCCATGCGCATTGCTGAGCATTATGTTGAAGTTACCCAAAAGTTGGGTATTCCTTATGTTTTTAAAGCTTCATTTGATAAAGCGAACCGCTCATCGGTAACGTCTTATCGCGGTCCAGGTATGGAAGAGGGCCTGCGTATATTCGAAGAAATTAAATCTACTTTCAATGTGCCATTAATTACCGATGTTCATGAGCCTCATCAAGCCGCACCTGTTGCTGACGTTGTAGATGTGATCCAACTTCCAGCGTTTTTAGCCCGTCAAACTGATTTGGTGGTTGCTATGGCTAAAACCGGTAGCGTAATTAATGTGAAGAAGCCGCAATTTCTAGCGCCTCATGAAATGCGTCATATCATTACTAAATTAGGCGAAGCGGGTAACGATAAAGTCATTTTATGTGAACGTGGCAGTAGCTTTGGATATAACAATCTGGTGGTTGATATGCTGGGCATGGATGCAATGAAATCCTACGCACCGGTAATATTTGATGCTACCCATGCGCTGCAAATGCCAGGAGGCAGAGCAACATCAGCAGATGGTCGTCGTGCTCAAGCGGCACAATTAGCGCGAAGCGGAATGGCGTTGGGCCTTGCAGGATTGTTTATTGAAGCACATCCTAATCCGGATGAAGCAAAATGTGATGGTCCATGTGCGTTGCCATTGGCAAAACTTGAGCCATATTTAGCGCAGATGAAAGCGTTGGATGAATTGGTTAAAGGGTTTGAGCCGTTAGATACCAGTAATACCTAGGCCAGGTCTGATGGCGAATGCCGGTGCGTCGCACCGGCATGCGTATCAGGTGTGGGCGTGTATTACTCGCTTTCAGCAACTAATACAGTAGATTCTTTATTTTTTTCTTTCGCCATGGCAAGTAAGTTCTTATGCAACGCGATTTGCGTCTCTTCTGCCAATAATGCAACTGACTGCTTTTTAACAACAATGTGAGCGTCGTTCTCAGGCAATACGTCTGCCATGTTTACGCTGGTCATTGCAGTAGTAATTAATGATTGAAGATTGATCTTTTCTGGTTGTACGTTAGCATTCGCAGCAGCGCTTGCAAAAGCCATTACAGACACACTAGCTAGTAGTAATTTTTTCATTTTCACACCTAATAAAAATAATTTAAAAATATGTTTCTACTTGTTAAATTGTTTAACAAGTAGGCTTTGTAAAGAGTTGATATTCGTACCTCTTTTCAAAGTTCGCGCAAATAGTAGCCAAAATTCGCGCAAAAATAAAACGAGTAAAAGTATGGGTTGTCATTAGTAAAACTAATGAGTTAGCTGCTACTATAGTATGAGTAGGTCACACAGGGTTTATTTCTTAACATGCATCGACGTCTTCCTCCTCTAAATGCCTTAAAAGCCTTTGAAGCGGCTGCCCGGCATTTGAGTTTCACTAAAGCGGCGGATGAGCTTTTTGTTACGCAAGCTGCGGTTAGTCATCAAATAAAAGCGCTTGAAGAATTCTTATCGATGAAGTTATTCATTCGTCGTAACAGAACCTTGCTTTTGACAGAAGAAGGCCAAGCCTATTTCCTTGAGTTAAAGGACATCTTTAAAAACTTACAAGAAGCCACAGAAAGGTTACTGGCAAGAGGCAGTAAAGGAGCCATAACTGTGGCCATGCCGCCGAGTTTTGCTAGCCAATGGTTAGTGCCTCGAATTAGTCAGTTTAGTGTGGCGCAACCTGACATAGACGTAAGAATTAAGGCAGTAGATTTTGATGAAGGCTTTTTGGACGACGACGTAGATGTTGCTATTTACTACGGCAAAGGCCGCTGGAGTGGGTTGCAAGCAGACAAGCTGCACCGTGAGTTTTTGACCCCCTTATGTTCCCCAATGCTTTTCAATGGTCCTAAGCCATTAACCAGCCTGGCAGATTTACGTCATCATGTGCTGCTTCATGACTTAAGTCGCGCAGCGTGGAAAAACTGGCTCAAACATGTTGGCGTATTGGGCGTGAATGTAAATCAAGGTCCAGTGTTCAGTCACTCTATGTTGGTTCTGCAAGCGGCCGCGTTGGGGCAGGGGATTGCATTAGGTAATACGGTGCTTGCTCGACCGGAATTAGATGCAGGCCGATTAATCATGCCTTTTGAAGAGAAAGTAGAAAGTCGTGATGCCTTTTATTTGGTGTGCGAAGAATCTCAAGCTGAGTTAGGAAAAATTGCTGCTTTCAGAGAATGGATCTTAGGCTTAGTAGAAGAAGAGCAAGAGTGATGCATCACAGAAATAAAACGAACACAGATAATGAGTCAATCGATGTTTGATATTGAAATTCACCCTGTAAATACCGATGAAAAGAACAAAGCACCTATAGCACGTCTTATTTTTGCGCACGGCGCGGGTGCGGGTAAGCATCATGATTTTATGCAAGCAATGGCTTCGCAGTTAACTAGTCAAAATATTGAAGTAGTTTTATTTAACTTTCCCTATATGCAAACCATGATAGAAACGGGGAAGCGTAGGCCGCCAGACAAAGCTGAAAAGTTACTCGCACACTTTACTGCGCTTATTGATGAGGTGGCTAAAACCCAAACTAGCGTACCAACATTTATTGGTGGCAAATCCATGGGAGGACGAATGGCGACCATGGTGCTTGATGATGCTGAATCAATAATAGGCGCTATAGCATTCGGTTATCCATTTCATCCTCCAGGTAAGCCAGAAAAGCTCAGAACCGCCCATTTAGAAGCACTCAATAAGCCGCTGCTTATACTGCAAGGCGAGCGTGATACCTTTGGAACGAAAGATGAGGTGAGTGCCTATTCTTTATCTAGTGCAATTGCGGTTTCTTACCTCACTGACGGCGATCACAGTTTTAAACCTAGAAAGCAAAGTGGCTTTACGTTAGAGACCCATATAGAATGCGCGGCTAAATCGACCGCTGATTTCATAAAGGCACGCGTAAATACATAATGAATCACCAATTACCTTCGGTTTTACTCTCACTCAATGTCATGGGTAGCTGCTTTGAATAAGCCAATAGATAACGCAGGGTTTGTTAATAAGGGGCTAAACGATAGCCAGAGCCTAAATAAAGTCTGGCTTTGTGCTGGCATCCTTTTGGCGGCTACCGCGGTAATGCTAGGCGCTTTTGGTGCTCATGGCCTAAAGGCGATATTGTCACCATCAGCACTTGCAACATTTGAAATTGGTGTTCGCTACCAGATGTATCATGGTTTAGCCATTATAGCGCTGCCTGCTTTATCGGCATACGTTTCGCCTAAATGGCTTAATGCGGTAGCAGCACTTTATGTAATTGGCTGTGCGCTGTTCAGTGGCAGTTTGTATTTATTAGCAATAACCGGTAACGGGTTATTTGGCCCCATAACGCCTTTGGGCGGCCTATGTTTTATTATCGGCTGGATAGCATTGGCCATCGCCATCGTTAATGGAAAGACCAGTAAGGGAAAATCTAATGACTAGCATTTTGGCTTATTGTCGCCCCGGCTATGAGAACGACACGGCAAATGAATTGGCTACCCGATATGGCGAAAAAGAACTCTTTGGCTATCCGGTATCAAAATCGAACACGGGCTTTGTGCATTACCATTTGTACGACAAAACAAGCTTGGGCAACGCTCTTTCGTTATTTGCGGTGAGTGAGTCTATATTCCCTCGTCAATTAATTGGGGTATTCGCTACCCTAAATGAAATAGAAAAAGACGATAGAGTAGGGCAAGTGCTCGAGGCGCTAGAAGATGTATCGCTAGAGGAACTCACTGGCGCACATGGTATATTCGGCGCTATCGACGTGGAATACCCAGATACGGAAGATGGCAAAACCCTTGCGAAATTTTGTAGGAAGTTTACCGTTCCTCTTCGTCAGGCATTAAGAAAGAAGGGTTGGTTATCGCCTAAGGAAAACGATACTAAGCCTAAACTGCATGTTTTCTTTGAATCTTTTGAAACCTGCTATATCGGCTATAGTTTGGCTGGTTATCGCTCTAGTGACCATTTGGGCATTTGCCGATTAAAGTTCCCTTCTGATTCGCCAAGCCGCTCAACCCTTAAATTGGAAGACGCCTTGGTGAATATGTTAAGCGCCGAAGAGCAACGATTGGTGTTAAGAGCCGGTGGCAGAGCTGTTGATTTAGGCGCGTGCCCCGGTGGCTGGACCTATCAATTAGTGAAACGTGAAATGTACGTAGAAGCAATTGATAATGGCGCTATTGCAGAAAGCTTAATGAACACAGGGCTTGTTGAACACCATGCTGCAGACGGGTTTACTTATAGACCACAATTTGGTCGTGTAGATTTACTTGTGTGTGATATGATAGAGCAACCCGATCGGGTAGCAAAGCTGATGGGTGACTGGTTGGTAAAACATTGGGCCACTCACGCAGTGTTTAATTTAAAGCTACCCATGAAACGACGATATGAAACCGTTATAGAGGCCATGTCGACGTTAATGACCAGATTGGATGCGTTAGACGATGCATTCACTGTCAAGGTAAGACATCTCTATCATGACAGAGATGAAGTTACAGTAACGATTGTACGCACTTCGTGAAACGAGGTGTGTTTTTGTTATTTTTAAAAAAATATCTTAAATTTTTATATTATTGATATTTAAATAAAAAATTAATGGTGGCTCGGTTTTTCACAAACGTTTTCAGAGTTTGTGCTAAATAAAGGTGTATCTCTTGTACAGAAATCCTTTATAATCCGGCCGTTTTTTTACTCTGAATCAATGAAAGTGAACTAATGTCAGACTTATCCCTTTACAGAAACATTGGTATTTTCGCCCACGTAGACGCGGGTAAAACTACCACTACAGAACGTATTTTGAAGCTTACTGGTAAAATCCATAAAACCGGTGAAGTACACGACGGTGAGTCAACTACTGACTTCATGGAACAAGAAGCTGAGCGTGGTATTACTATCCAGTCGGCAGCAGTAAGCTGTTTCTGGAAAGATCACCGCTTCAACGTTATCGATACTCCTGGACACGTTGACTTTACAGTTGAAGTTTACCGTTCATTAAAAGTATTAGACGGCGGTATCGGTGTATTCTGTGGTTCTGGTGGTGTTGAACCGCAATCAGAAACTAACTGGCGTTATGCTAACGAATCAGAAGTTGCACGTATTATATTCGTAAACAAATTAGACCGTATGGGTGCTGATTTTTACCGTGTAACTGAGCAAGTACGTAAAGTACTTGGTGCTGTACCTCTAATCATGACGTTGCCAATTGGTATCGAAGATGACTTCGTAGGTGTAGTAGACGTATTGACTAAACAAGCATACGTTTGGGACGACACTGGTCTTCCTGAAAACTACGAAATCAAAGATATTCCTGCAGACATGGTAGACAAAGTTGATGAATACCATGAAATGCTTATCGAAACTGCTGTAGAGCAAGACGATGACCTAATGGAAGCGTACATGGAAGGTGAAACACCTTCGGTTGAAGACATCAAGCGTTGTATCCGTAAAGGTACACGTGACCTTGCTTTCTTCCCTACGTTCTGTGGTTCTGCATTCAAAAACAAAGGTGTTCAACTAGTACTTGACGCTGTTGTTGATTACTTACCGTCTCCTACAGAAGTTGATCCTCAGCCTCTAATGGACGAAGAAGGTAACGAAAATGGTGAACATGCAATCGTATCTGCTGATGAAACGTTTAAAGCGTTAGCATTTAAGATCATGGATGACCGTTTCGGTGCACTAACATTCGTACGTATCTATTCTGGTAAATTGAATAAGGGTGACACCATCCTTAACTCATTCACTGGTAAAACTGAGCGTGTTGGCCGTATGGTTGAGATGCAAGCTGACGAACGTATTGAGTTATCTAGCGCGCAAGCGGGTGACATCATTGCTATCGTAGGCATGAAGAACGTACAAACTGGTCACACATTATGTGATCCGAAAGATCCAGTAACACTTGAGCCAATGGTTTTCCCAACTCCAGTAATCTCGATTGCTGTTCAGCCTAAAGATAAAGGCGGAAACGAGAAGATGGGTATCGCTATCGGTAAAATGATTGCAGAAGATCCTTCTTTCCAAGTTGAAACTGATGAAGATTCAGGCGAAACCATCCTTAAAGGTATGGGTGAGCTTCACTTAGACATCAAAGTAGATATTCTTAAGCGTACTTACGGTGTAGACCTTATTGTTGGTCAACCTCAAGTTGCTTACCGTGAAACTATCACTCAAGAAATTGAAGATAGCTACACGCATAAGAAACAATCTGGTGGTTCTGGTCAGTTCGGTAAAATCGACTACCGCATCAAGCCTGGCGAAGCTGGTTCTGGCTTTACGTTCACATCATCTGTTGTTGGTGGTAACGTACCGAAAGAATTCTGGCCTGCAGTAGAGAAAGGCTTTAAGTCAATGATGGGCGAAGGTGTTCTAGCTGGCTTCCCAGTACTAGACGTTGAAGTTGAACTTTTTGATGGTGGTTTCCACGCAGTAGATTCATCTGCAATCGCGTTCGAAATTGCTGCTAAAGGCGCTTTCCGTCAATCTATTCCTAAAGCGGGTGCACAACTTCTTGAGCCAATCATGAAAGTTGACGTATTCACGCCGGAAGATCACGTTGGTGACGTAATTGGTGACCTTAACCGTCGTCGTGGTATGCTAAGCGACCAAGAAGCTGGTTTAACTGGCGTTCGCATTAAAGCAGACGTTCCGTTATCAGAAATGTTCGGTTACATCGGTTCACTACGTACAATGACATCTGGTCGTGGTCAGTTCTCTATGGAGTTCTCACACTACGCAGCTTGTCCACAAAACGTAGCTGACAAAGTAATGGAAGAAGCTAAAGCACGTAAAGCAGCTAAGTAATTGGCTGCTCGATAAGCGCTAGCGCTTATTAATGCTTTTAAAAATATAAAAGCCCGTTAGATTTATCTAACGGGCTTTTTTGTAACTAAGCACTTATACCTGTTTGGACTACTTCAGATAGTGCGTTGGCTAATTAATACATCTTGTACGGTAGGAACTTTCCAGACATCACCACACTTACGCGGTCACCTTTCGGGTCGTTCTCGCGCTGCAAGTCCATTGAAAAATCAATAGCGCTCATAATGCCGTCACCAAATTCTTCGTGAATAAGTTCTTTTAGTGTTGTACCGTAAACACTGACTAATTCGTACCAGCGGTAGATAAGCGGATCGGTGGGCACTTCGGTAGGCAACGAACCTTTGTAAGGCGCAATTTGTAACCAAGCAATGGCTTCATCACTTAATTCAAGCATTTCGCCCACGGCAGTGGCTTGCGCTTTAGTCATGGCCATTTGGCCTAGGCACGCAGCGGTACTCCATTCTTTTGACTGCCCAACAGCGTGGGCAATCTCACTCCATTTAATGCCTTTAGAAATTTTTGAAGACTGGATCATGTCGGTAACTTGAGTTCGATTGGTAATCATTGCATTTCCTTTTTCAGTGATACAGGTTATTAATTGTAATTAGTGACTGCCAAAAAGCAGTAAGAAGGTAACTAAATTGCTAATAACTAACAGCAGGGATAATCCTTGCCAAAATTTGAGCGGATGACGTTGTATTAACGGGGCTGTCACGCGATTAAGAAAAGCGGGGCTAGGCTGGCGAAGATGATAGGTAAACTCAGATAAGCTGGTAAAACGCTTTTCAGGGTTAGGCTGTAACGCGCGCTTCAACGTTGCATCTATCCATGCGGGGATGGGGCGTCTATCATCAAGTACCGATTGGTATTTGAGTTTGTGCTGCGCTGCAACGGTACGGGTTTTGGCCACCTGTGTTCCATAGGGAAAACGGTCGCTGAGTAAGTAATAGGTTAGAACGGCAAGGGAATAAAGGTCAGATTGATCACAGCCATTATCGCCTAGGAAATATTCAGGGGCAACATACGCTGCCGTGCCCATAATGTCACTTTCATGTTCAAATAATGCGTCACTAATACCTGCAACACGTGCCGAACCTAAATCTATTATTTTGCAGTTACCTGACGCTTCAATCATGATGTTTTCAGGGCGAATATCTTGATGAAGCAGCCCTTCTCGATGCATAGCCATTAAACCTTGGGCTACCTGCTCAATAATACTTCGTACTTTTTCAACATCTGGCTTAGGGTTGTCGGTTAGCCACTGCGTTAAGTTCTGCCCCTCAATATATTCGCTAATGGTATACATACATGAAGGCGGCTTCGTACGGGCAGGTACATTAATCACGTGGTTAGATTTAATTCGCCGTGCTAGCCATTCTTCTAATGCAAAGTGCTCAAGGTAGTGGCTGTCTTGTGCCAGTTCAGTAGACGGTATTTTAATAACGATATGTGCTTTGGTATTTTCATCCCACGCTAAGAAAACATGGCTTCTAGCCGATTGGTATAGCTGTCGTTCAATGCGGTAGCCATCTATTATCTCCCCTACAGTTAACTGCTTAATAATAGGAAGTGACGTTTCATCAACCGCATATTCCGGTGTTAAGAACTTGCCATCGCCCACGCTCGCTACCGTTATACATTGGCAAGAAACATTGTCATCGCTGTCGTTTCCTAGCGCCAAATCTACCAGGCGCTGCGCGAGAGGTGTGCCCTTCTTGTTCCGAGTAGGATTTTTTTGAATTGAACTGTTTTGAATAGAATTGTCATGAACAGAAGCGTCATTCTCAGATGCGTGCACCGTCGATATCAGTGAAGCAATCGCGAGGGAAGAAACATACTCATAAACGCCATCTGTCATTAGAATAAGGGTGTCGCCTGCTTTTAACGGTACCGTAAGGTAATCGATGTCGACATTAGCATGCACGCCCAGTGCGTTAGCGAGGTAAGATTCGTATTGTGAGTGGTTCACTCGATGAGATTGGGTAAGTATTTGCAGCTTTTCATCAGTGTACAAACACACTCTAGCATCACCCACATGGAATATATGTGCCGTATCGCCTTTAACGATAACCGCTGAAAAAGTGCATACATAGCCCTTATCAGGGGTATAGCAAAAAGGGCTTTGCTGGGTTTTGGTATATAAAGAGGCATTAATACTTTGTATAACAGTTTTAGCGCTTTGCGCTACTCCCCAAGTTTCAGGGGTACAAAAGTATTGTTTTATAAAATCTTTAATCGCTAAATCACTGGCTATTTGGCTAACAGTACTGCTACTTATGCCATCGGCAAGCGCAAAGGCGGCGCCTTTTAATGTTAATGCTGGGCTAGTGTTAGCGGGAATAAATGCATCGCAAGCGTCTTGATTTATAGGCTTAACGCCAGCGCTGCTACATTCGCTATAGTGAAGTGATAAAGACTGTATCTGCATAAGAAAAAAGCCCGATACAGAGGAAGCGTATCGGGCTTAATAAATTATACTGCAGCGACTTTAGCTGGTGCTTTTTCAGCAACAGCGATTTTACGCTTAGGTGCAGTTTTAACGTGTGTACTGTAGATAGTTAAACCAGTAAACGCTAAACCACCCACTAGGTTACCAAGGGCTGTTGGAATTTCGTTCCATACGAAGTAATCCATGATAGAGAATTCACCACCCATGATAAGACCGAATGGGAATAAGAACATGTTAACAACAGAGTGCTCGAAGCCCATGAAAAAGAACAGCATAATAGGCATCCACATGGCCAGTACTTTTCCACTTACATGAGTAGAGATCATAGCGCCAACTACACCTAGCGATACCATCCAGTTACATAGCATGCCGCGAATAAAAATGGTAAACCAACCTGCAGTACCATGTTCGGCGTAACCTAATGTTCTTGCTTCACCAATGCTAGCCACTTTAGCAGCAATAGCGCCACCATCTACGTTGTAACCCATGGTGAAAATGAAAGACATCATAAAGGCAACAGTTAGTGCACCACCAAAGTTACCTAAAAACACTAGACCCCAGTTACGTAAAATTTGTTTAGGGGTAACACCGGGACGCTTAGCAAGCCACGCAAGTGGAGTAAGTACAAATACGCCGGTTAGCAGATCGAATCCCATTAAATACAGCATACAAAAGCCGACCGGGAACAATACCGCACCCAGCAAGAAGATGCCTGTTTGTACGGCAATAGTAATGGCGAATACGGCGGCTAGCGCTAATATTGCACCAGCCATAAACGCACGAATAAGTGTATCGCGTGTAGACATGTAGATTTTAGATTCACCGGCATCTACCATTTTCGTAGCAAACTCGGCGGGAAGTAAATAAGCCATAATTAATCACCCTGATTTGTAATTTATATTTAAAATAACGAGCCACATCACTGCTTTCATCGATAGAACAAACGAACAAAAAAAAACGTCCACACCATTCCCTGTTTCCAAAGAAGGTTGTGGACGTCTTTATCCAATTCGATAGATTGTGTTAGCCAGTTTATAAACCGACTCGTACTATTAAATGATTAGCGAGAATAGTGCCAAAAAGGCGATTTTATTTAAAATTGTATAAAATCAATATCTTAATATTATTCAGTTAAGCTAATGTATTACTGAAATGATCAGCTTCAAACCACAATGGTGCAAGTAAAGTGCTAAGATGCACTGAATTGGTGGATATTAAACCAAAATGTACTTCCGCATTTTTCACTGTTCACTATAGTGGGCACTAAAGCGGGCACTATAGTGAACCAATACACTGCGTTAATTAGCTTTTGTTCGTTTTAAGTCTTTTTGTAACGCAGCAAGTGTATCTGCCATAGTACGTTCTTTTTGCTTTTGGCCATCGCGACCTCCGTCTGTGGCACCTTGATATTGTGCATGTTCAAAATCTTGAGTAAGCGTGCCAAATAGCGACGCTGCATGTACTGGTAAAAAAGGTTTCACTTGTTTGAAGTAGGCAGTGCTTCCTTTATTCTTTCTCGCTATCTCAGTGAAATTCGACACCAACTCAACGGCGTTTAAATAAATGCGTTGATGTTTAGGCAGGGTCGACCTTCTTCTAACAGGGAAGAACAACACCAGCAAAAAAATACTCACTATTCCAAGTACGCTTAAAAAGAAGAGCGTCATTTTTTGAGAGGTTAAATCGCCAAGAAGCTTTTTTAATAAATCAGTTTGTGTTTGATTATCAAAACCCAGTACTAGTCTACTCCACTGATAATCCAGTTGGCGAAACCACCCTCTGATAGATAAAAATAGTTCAGCAGAACCTAAGTCTTTAAACATGCCTTCATTTCGGGTTTCGTTAAAATCGGCTAACGCTTGTTCTAACCCAAAGGTAATGCGTGATGGTGCCACCATACTGGTAGGATCGTACGACACCCAAACGCCGTCTATTAACGCTTCTACCCAAGCGTGGGCATCATATTGGCGAACTTGTATTACGTTATCACTTAATAACTCACCACCTTGATAACCTGTCACCATACGAGCAGGAATACCCGCAACCCGAAGGGCAAACACCATGGCGCTGGCATAGTGGGCACAAAATCCTGCCTTTGCTTCAAACATAAAGGTGTCTATAGGCGAGTTCGGCATAGCGTTAGGTTGTAGGGTGTAACTAAACCCACCGGTTTTAAAGTGACGTAAAATATCTTCGGCAATACTTTGCTCGCTTTTTGCATTTGCCGTTAGCTGCTTTACCCACGCTTGAGTACGTAGATTACTGTCTATTGGGTATTGAATATTAAGCTGATAATCAAAATCATATATCTCACTGACAAGTGGTGTATCTGGAAAGTAGCTTAAATAGAACGCTCGCTTACCTACAATTGGACGTGCTGCTCGTAATGCATAATTAAACTGACGCCACATCTCAGGGTTGTCTAAATCTGTGTTTTCAGCCGACACATCAAGAGAATAAAGCCAGCGCTGATTGTTTGGCTCTACAATCAACTGATAGTTTTCTGAGGGTGTTAGTGATCCATTAGGTGAGGGCGCCGCAAGACTTCGACCCATGGTTTTAAGCTGTGCTTCAGCTTGTTTTCGTCTTGGGCTAATTGTCCACGTTTTACCATCAAAGGCTTCCATCGTCATGGCGCGCCAATATCGCTGTTCGGCCAAAGGCGGGCTTTGCTCAAAGGTTGCAGTGAAAGCTAAATCGGACGATCTCGCCAGTGAAGCAATATCTCCTGGCGTGACCGAGTCTGATAAACCCGTTTCATTCGATTTAGACGTCGGCATTTGCCATAAAGGTGGAAGCTGCGGCATAACTACAAATAACAGTGCAGCCAAAGGAAATGCTTGCAGCAGTATTATCGCCGATTTACGCATAGACACCCTAAAGCTTCTAGCGGGGGCGTATACCAATGATAATGCAGTAAACAAAAGAACAATTACCGCAACATAACCTACCCATGCCTCTATACCTAACGCAAAAATAAAACCGCAGCCCACAAGAAATATGCAGGAGCAGAAAAGCTGTAAAAAATCTTTTGTTCTTGAAAGCAGCATAAGCTTCAATGAGCAGGCGATGACTAAAAGATTAATCATGCTATTGAGTAAACCAATAGAAAAACCGAACCAACCTAGCGCTATTAAGGACAGTACCGCTAACAAATTTACGGTGCGGCTACTTGGGTTATATTCTTGCCACCTAAAATACAATGCGCTTTGCATAATAACCGCGCATATGGCGAGCAATACCACCCAAGTTAGTAATGGGGTAAGAAGGCTAAGCGTTAATACCATAAAGCAGGTGGCTAGCAGCATATTTGCTTTATTGTTCATTTGCTAAAGCCTTTCGAGACGCTATTATCTGCGACTTGGGCTGCCAATGTGGCCGAGGGCGCGGCAGCTGGAGTGGCAGAAGCATGGCTGACCGCAAAAGGTGTGTTGGGGTAAGTCGCCAGTGCACTTAAGCATTGATGCATGTGTGCAATAGAATTATTGGGCGTAAAAGTTGTACTACCTAGTTTTAAACCATAGTGCACACCTTGCGATTGCATCGACACTATTTTTTGGGTTAATGCACTTAATCCTTCTTCTAGTGGAATGTTAGTCGGTAAGCTCAAATACACGTCATCACTTCTGTGTTCACTAAACTGCTTTACCACCCAGTTTCCCGTTTTAGCGACCTGTTTCCACGCTACCCGATTTAATGGTTCGCCTTCAATGAAATCGGTAAGGGCAAAAAAGTCCTCATTACCTTGTCGCTCATCTTCTTTGCTTCCAGCAGTGTCTTGCGTGTGGTGAACCACTTCACCAAGTTTCCCAGCTTTAGGCTCTGGATATGCCATAACCTTTACGTCGAAATCTAGGTGAGTCCAGCAATTATATAACCCGAAGGGGTAGGCACTTTTTAACGTTATACGGGGTAGTTTGTGCTCACCTCTAGTATGAAGTAACAACGGAATAGTCAGTCGTTGTTCTTGATTACCAATATCAAAGGTTATTGAGGTTGTATCTTTGAGCTTCGGGAATTGAAGCCACTGGATCTGCAATAAACCTTCAGGTTTGGTTTGGTAGTTGGAGTGCTTAACCCGATCGAGAGTAAGGTGTGCTGACGTATTGGCAAAAACGGATTTTGGAGGCGACACACTAAGGGCAATAGCCGCAAAATTTTGATAGCTGTAAAACAACGTCAGTAACATTACGCTAAGTAACAAATAGCTTAATAACAACATGAGGTTATTTTGATAGTTAGTGCCTAATAGAAACAAGCACATACACATCACGATAAATCCCCAGCCAAAACGGCTTGGTAAAATAAACACCGAACGCATATTCAGTGCATGTGAAGGATTAGGCGGAATACGTTTATCTAGCCAAGCAAGCCAAGGCTTGTGTAATACCTTTTTAAACATGGATTACGCCGCCAGCGGATCGATACTATCCAACAAGTGCTGACTTAATGACGGGCCCGTATGTTCATGGGTATTTGCACTAAGCCTATGCTCTGTAACGGCAATGAAAATAGCTTGCACATCATCTGGAGTAACAAAGACTCTATCGTGCATATAAGCCCAAGCTTTGGCTGCCTGCAACAAAGCTCGGCTAGCCCGTGGCGATAATGGGGTAGGGTAGCGCCCTTGTAGGCGACTCTCTGTCACTAATCGCAATATATAATTAATCACATCATCGCTAACGTGCACATGGGTAACCGCATCTTGCATCGTGATCAAATCTGTCTGCGATAAACATGACACTGTCTGCTGCTGAACGTCGGTTGATTGCTGCAGCATGGCTTTTTCGGCTTCCCAATTAGGAAAGCCTAGTGATATACGCATAAAAAAGCGGTCTAGTTGTGATTCAGGCAGCGGATAGGTGCCAGATTGATAACCCGGGTTTTGAGTGCCAATAACAAAGAAGGGCGAAGGTAGCGCGTGGGTGGTGCCATCAATACTCACTTGGCGTTCTTCCATCGCCTCTAACAAGGCGCTTTGTGTTTTAGGGCTTGCTCGGTTTAGCTCATCGGCAAGAATAACTTGGCTAAATATGGGGCCGTGCCTAAATTGAAATTCACCATTGTGACTTTGATAAACATTCACGCCAAGCATGTCTGATGGGAGTAAGTCTGACGTAAATTGAATTCGCGAATATTGAAGTCCAAATACATGGGAAAGTGCGTGAGAAAGTGTGGTTTTACCCATGCCTGGTAAATCTTCAATAAGGAGATGACCATGAGCAAGTAAACACGTCACCGCGAGTTTTAGCTGTTCAGATTTGCCAATAATCTTCTGACTTAGCGCGTCATGCACTAATTGAATCTCTTTTCGCATGATAAAACGTTACCTTTTAAACCCCTTATACATTGATAGTAGCAACTAAAGTACTGAAATAGCAGTTGGTTCCCATACAAAGGTATGGGCATGGTTATTTAACACCTTAAAAGCATCATTTTACTGTTGGTTTTAACGAATTTCGGGCTAGGTTAGAAATAGTGCTGCGCTGTGCGTATCGGTTGTCTATAATGGGGCATCTTGTTAAGGAAGTAGTTATGAAAAGCATTGAAATAGATGATGATTTGTATGCCTTTATCGCCAGCCAAACAAAACATATAGGCGAAAGCGCATCAGAAATTTTACGTAGGCTTTTATTGCCTGAAGATGGTGAAATAAAGGGTGCAAGCAATGCCTCCCAACCTGATGAGTCGGTACAAACGACGCCAGCACCGGTTGCTACTGCCACTACTGCTGCCGCTTCGGCGCAAAAAGTAGAAGCGAAGCCCGCCACTAAACCGGTGACTAAAGCGGCACCTAAAACAACGGCTGCCAAAGCGGCAGTGACGAAATCAGCTGCTGCAAAATCAACACCCCCTGCCAAAGCGCCTGTTAAGAAAGACGTAGCCGCGCCAGTGGTGACTGAAATAGAAAATCACAATAAAGATGATATTGTGGGTATGGTATCTAAAGATGCGTTATCAACATTTACCAAACGTGTCGACCAGTTCTTATTTATTCTAAGTGCTGCGCATAAGTTAAATAGCGATACCTTTGAAAATGTTAAATCGATTATTGGTAAAAATCGTACCTATTTTGCTACAAGCAAAGAGGCGTTGTTAGAAAATGGCAGCAGTACTAATCCGAAAGCCATTCCAGATAGCCCATTTTGGGTAGTCACCAACAACAATACCGCGAAGAAAGTAAACATGCTGGAACAAGTTTTGCGTACATTAGGGTATCAGCCCGATGTCGTCGAAACGGTAGTAAGTCGATTCGCCCCAGAGGGCAAATAAACGCTTAACTTAAAATAAGGACTTTTCATGGCTTTACATCCGCAGGCTGGTAAGCCAGCTGCACCTGAACAACTGATTAATGTGGCACAACTTGTTAGCCAATATTACAGCTACAAACCAGACGCCGCTGCCCCTACTGAAGCAGTAAGTTTTGGTACTTCAGGGCACAGAGGATCGGCGTCAAATTATACTTTTACCGATACCCATATTAGTGCAATCTGCCAAGCACTGGTTGAATATCGTGAAGCAGAAGATATTACCGGCCCGCTATTTATAGGTAAAGATACCCATGCATTGTCTGAACCTGCCATGATCACCGCCATTGAAGTGCTCAGTGCCAACGGTGTTGATGTGGTTATTCAGCGAAGCGACAACGAAAGTTTGGGCTATACCCCCACGCCGGTAATTTCCCGCACTATTATTCGTTATAACCGTGAAAGCGCGGCGGCTAAGTCTGACGGGGTAGTAATAACCCCATCACATAACCCACCTGAAGATGGAGGCTTTAAATACAACCCTCCTCATGGCGGCCCGGCAGATAGCGACGTTACTACGAAAATTCAAAACCGAGCGAATGAGCTTATTGCCGAAGGTAATAAAGACGTTAAACGCATCGATATTCGTTCGGTAAGAGCCAAAAATTTAGTTCGCGAAGAAGATTTCATGGAACCTTACATTGATGACCTAGCTCAGGTTATCGATATGCAGGCTATTGCTAACGCTGGCCTGAAATTAGGTACCGATCCTCTTGGCGGTGCAGGTATTGGCTATTGGTCACGTATTGCTGAAAAGTACGGATTGGACATTACGGTGGTAAACCCTGCTGTCGACCCTCAATTTGGATTCATGCGTCGCGATAAAGACGGCAAACTACGCATGGACTGTTCAAGTGCTTTCGCCATGGCGGGATTAATTGAATTAAAAGATGATTTCGACCTAGCATGGGGCAACGACCCAGATTTCGATCGCCACGGTATTGTGTGTAAGAGCGCAGGTTTAATGAACCCTAATCACTATCTTGCGGTGGCAATTCAATACTTATATACCCACAGACCACAATGGCCAGCGTCACTTAAAATCGGTAAAACACTGGTTTCAAGCAGCATGATTGACCGCGTGGCGAATAGCTTAAACAAACCGCTTGCTGAAATGCCAGTAGGTTTTAAGTGGTTCGTAGAGGGGTTATCTAATAGTGAAATTGGTTTTGCCGGTGAAGAAAGTGCCGGTGGTATTTTCTTACAACGTGATGGCGAAACCTGGGCTACTGATAAAGACGGCTTTATTTTGTGTTTGTTAGCTGCTGAAATTCTTGCGGTTACTAAGAAAGATCCAGGTGAACACTATCAGGCATTAACTGAGCAATTTTCATCGCCGGTTTATAACCGCGTAGATGTGGCTGCTACCTTAGAGCAAAAGCAGAAGCTATCGGCTATGGATGCTTCGGTAGTCACCAGCGATACATTAGCTGGAGAACCCATTACCGCCGTACAAACCCACGCGCCTGGAAACAATGCCGCTATTGGTGGGGTAAAGGTTTCGACTGAAAATGGTTGGTTTGCAGCACGCCCTTCTGGAACAGAGCAAATCTACAAAATTTATGCAGAAAGCTTTAAAGGTGAAACTCACTTACAAGAATTGATTAAAGAAGCGGAAGCGCTAGTAGGGAAAATCATCAAGTAAGATTAAAAAATAATCAGCCAAAGCTGGTCATTGTTACTAAAAAGTTAAATTCCGGATGATTGCATACGTTTTCATCCGGTTTTTTGTTATTTTAACAAAATTATCACAACATAATCGTTTAAGCACTGCTATATTGCTCTCATATCGTTGATTTTTTCTGTAATTAAATTACACATTGAGTGTGCCTTTGCACACATCAACCAGAGTGAGACGCAAAATGAACGCAAAAGCTGCCAAAACGCAACCCTCTTCACCGCTAGACAAGGCAGAATTTAAAGCTGCTATTGTTAAGCACCTTCACTGTACGCTAGGTACGGATGAAAATAAGGCTAACAACCACGCATGGTGGAAAGCCACCTGTGCAGCCATTCAGGCTCAGGTACTTGAAGGCCTTCGCAAAACCCAAAAAAGTCACTACTTCAATGATACTCGTGCAGTACATTATTTTTCTGCCGAATTCTTAATGGGCAGATTGTTGTCGAACAACCTTCAAAACTTAGGTTTGTTTGATGTGGCTAGTGGCGCGTTAAAAGAACTTGGTGTTGAAATTACCGACATCATGGAAGAAGAGCCAGACATGGCACTCGGTAACGGCGGGCTAGGCCGCTTAGCAGCGTGCTTTATCGACTCACTTGCCACTATGGAATTGCCTGCAATTGGTTATGGTATTCATTATGAGCATGGTCTTTTCCGTCAAGAAATTAAGAGTGGCGCGCAAATAGAACGCCCAGATAGCTGGCGCGATTACGGTAACCCGTGGGAAATTTGCCGCCCAGAGTCAATTCAAGAAGTGCCATTATTTGGTTATGTTGAAACCAAATACGGCGAAAGCGGCCGTATCCAAAAAGAATGGCACCCTGGCTCAATTGTAAAAGGGATCCCTTGGGATATTCCTGTTGTTGGCTATGAAGGTAAAACCGTAAACGTATTGCGTTTGTGGCAGTCAGATTCATCTGATTATTTTAACTGGGATGTATTTAACGCTGGTGGTTATGTAGATGCGCAGCGTGAAAACGTACAAGCAGAAACCATTTCAAAAGTACTTTATCCGAACGACGAAACTGAAGCGGGTAAAGAGCTTCGTTTAATTCAGCAATACTTCTTCTGCTCGTGTTCACTAAAAGACATCATTCGTCGTTACAAGCGTGCCCACGGTGATGACTGGAGCCGTTTTGCTGATCAGGTTGTTATTCAATTAAATGACACACACCCAGCCATCGCTATTCCTGAACTTATGCGTATTTTAGTAGACCGCGCTGAATTAGATTGGGATCAAGCATGGGGTATCAGCACCAAAGTGTTTGCTTACACTAACCACACATTATTACCTGAAGCCCTAGAAAAATGGCCCGCACGTATGATTGAAAAAATCCTACCGCGCCATTTGGAAATCATCTATGAAATTAACCATAGATTCATGGCTGAAGTCGATAAAAAATGGCCAAGCGATAACCGCATTAAAGCGAAGCTTTCTATTATAGAAGAAGGTAACGAGAAGATGGTACGTATGGGCCATTTATCGGTAATTGGTTCTTTCGCGGTTAACGGCGTAGCTGAAATGCACTCTCGCCTTGTGAAGTCTGATTTGTTCCCAGAGTTCGATGCATTGTGGCCAGGCAAATTAACTAATGTTACGAATGGTATTACGCCACGTCGTTGGTTGAAGGCATGTAATCCGGAACTTTCTAAGCTGATTGATAAGAAAATTGGCTCAGATTGGCCGAAAGACTTATACAAACTAGAAGCGCTAGAAAAGTACGCCGATAACAAGGCATTCCAAAAGCAATTCATGCAAGTGAAGCTAAACAACAAGCAACTACTTGCTGACGAAATTCGCGAGTCGTTAGACATTGAAGTAGACGTTAATGCTATTTTTGATGTGCAAATTAAACGCCTTCACGAATACAAGCGTCAGCACTTGAACTTGCTTCATATTATGGCCTTGTATCGTCGACTGCTTGAAAACCCTGATTACGATATGGTGCCTCGCGTATTCATTTTCGGAGCGAAAGCTGCACCGGGTTACAAGTTAGCGAAAGATATTATCTATGCCATCAACAAAGTGGCAGATAAAATCAATAACGATCCACGAGTAAACAACAAGATTAAAGTGGTGTTCTTGCCGAACTACCGCGTGTCTCTTGCTGAGAAAATGATCCCAGCTTCAGATGTGTCTGAGCAAATTAGTACTGCAGGTAAAGAAGCGTCAGGTACCGGTAACATGAAGTTGGCACTGAACGGCGCAATAACCGTTGGTACCCTTGATGGGGCAAACGTAGAAATTGCTGAAGAAGTAGGCGACGACAATATCTTTATCTTCGGACTAACCGTTGAAGAGGTTCATGAACTGAAAGAGAAAGGCTACAAGCCTTATGATTACTACTACCGCGACCCTGAAATTAAAGCGGTACTAGATTGGCTTGAAACCGATTATTTCACCCCGGGCAAACCAGGTGCTTTAGTATCTATTAAGCAAAGCTTGCTAGATCATGGCGACCAATACATGGTGCTTGCTGACTTCCGCAGTTATTGTGATGCACAAATTGCTATTGATGAGGCGTACCGCGACAAAGCGCGCTGGGCTAAAATGGCAATTATCAATACCGCTAAAATGGGTAAGTTTACCTCAGACCGTTCAATTAAAGATTATGTAGAACGTATTTGGAAACTTTCACCGTGTAAAATTGAAAACTAGTCTCAACTAGTCTCAAAAAAAGCCCGGAAATGCTAAGCTTTCCGGGCTTTTTGTTGTGATATATTTATCCGCTTAAGCCAAAAATAAATTAAAAATCAATAAGTAGCCGAGTCAAAAGAAAAAAGGTCTGCAATCTATAATTAGGTGTCGATTTACATACTTATAGCCCGTTGCGCTTAGTGGTAAGTCGTGTTGAACTACTGCTTGCTTATTTTAAGCACCTAGCCGCCGTTTAGTGCAAGGAAACCGTCATGAGCCAACATCATAATTCGCTGGCTACACTTCCTAATCGATTTGCGTTTATCGACACAGTTTCGAAGTGTGGTGTATTGCATCCATCATTATCACTAATGTTAGTGGATGTAGTCCGTTTTTCAGATGTAACCACCAGCTTAGGTATCAATATTGGTGACAGGTTTCTACTAGAGATTGCTAACCGCATTCAATCTCTATTTGGAGGCGATATCCGCCTTGGCAGAATTAGTGGTGATGTATTTGGTATCGCATTTCCCGGCATGCGAAGTGCCAGTCAAATGCGAGATATGTTCGAACGACTCATAGAACACTTCAAAACACCCATGCATCATGATGATCATGCATTCATTGCAGATTTCAATGTGGGTGTGGTGACATCAGATAGTCAAGCCTTTGAAATTACGGCTTTTGTGTCTCGTGGTGAAGCCGCATTAAAGCAAGCAAAAGAAAATAAGTACGAAAACTTTTGCCTTTATAATATGCAAGACAAAACAGACACAGGTCGTAGCCTTGCATTAAAAGCTGATTTGAAGCGCGCCTTATCGCAAAATGAATTAGAGCTTTATTATCAGCCTAAAGTTAACCTGCAAACCCTTGAAGTTATAGGTGCTGAGTGCTTACTTCGCTGGAATCACCCGTTAGACGGCGTGTTATTTCCTGGCCCGCTTATTGAAGCGGCAGAATCATATAACATGATGAATGAGCTGGGCTATTGGACGTTAGAGCAAGCGTTTAGAAGTTTAGTTGATTTTGATTTTCACCGACTATCGCTAACCTTATCCGTTAATATATCGCCCACTCAGTTGTATGATAATCATCTTATACCCTCATTGAAGATGCTAAGTAAGTCTTACGCCATGCCGCTTACTCGCATAGAGTTAGAGCTGACCGAAGATGTAGCCTTGTCTAATTCTCTTATGGTGAAAAAACAACTTGATGAGCTTCGCGCTCTAGGCGTTGCAATTTCGGTGGATGACTTTGGTAAAGGTTACTCTAACCTCGCTTATATCCGAGATCTTGATTTAAGCGCCCTTAAAATAGATAAAACTTTTGTTATAGAATTAGCTAAACATCCTGTTAATCGCGCTATTATCGAAGCTGCCAAAATCATCGGTAATGCAAAGAACTGCGATGTAATTGCCGAAGGCGTAGAAACTATCGCCCAACTGCACATACTTCGAGAAGTGGGTGTAACCATAGGGCAGGGGTACTTGTTTTCAAAAGCCATTCCGCTAAATGACTTTATTACTCTAGCGCAGCAAGAAATTATTGTCGGTAACTCTCCTTTACGTGCGTAAGTAAAATACCCCCTGTTTGCAAGTGGCATTACGTGCATTCGCTTGGCTGAATCGCTAAACTAGTGCTATTCGAGCTACTTCTGGTTTATGTATGCAACAACTTATCGAACAAGGAAATTTTCTTTCTTTGTCTAGAACTCAACCTGAGTTATTTACTTCTTCAATTCAATTTACGTTAGACAATGGTACTGACGTTGCTATTACCGCCCCGGGTATTATCGCCTTCACGCCAACGCCGAAAGCGTCTGTCAATAAGCATGTTGTGTTATCAAGTGGGGTTCATGGAAATGAAACTGCCCCTATCGAAATATGCGACGAGCTGGTACAGCATATTCTTACCGGTAAAATAACGCTTAGTCATCGGGTGCTTTTCCTGTTTGGTAACTTACCCGCCATGGATATTGCCGAAAGGTTTGTAGAAGAAAACATGAACCGGTTGTTTAATGGCGAGCATTCGAAAGGAGAAGGGTGCAACAACAGCGAGCGCAAACGCGCTAAAGCGTTAGAAGACGCGATAACGGATTTCTTCGCTGTTGTACGTCCTGATGATGAGAAATATCACTATGACTTACATACGGCTATTCGAGAGTCTAAAAATGAAAAGTTTGCGGTGTACCCGTATTTACATGGCAAAGCACACAGTAAAAGCCAGCTTGGATTTTTAGCCGCGTGCGGTATTCAAACTATCTTGCTATCTGAGTCAGCGACCACAACGTTTAGCTACTCTTCTTCTGTGCAGCATCAAGCGCATGCCTTTACCGTTGAATTGGGTAAAGTGCAGCCATTTGGTCAAAACGACATGAGCCGTTTTGAAGCAGCAAAACAATCCATTACCGCACTTATTTGTGACGATGACTTTAGGCCTGACGTAGATATCGATTCGCTAGATATTTATCGGGTGAACCAAGTTATCAATCGCCATCAAGACGATTTTACATTGCATTTCGATGACGATACGCCTAATTTTACCGATTATGCTAAAGGTACGGTATTGGCTACTGAAACCGGCGCTACCTACACTGCACAGCAAGACGGAGAAGCCATAGTGTTTCCCAATGCGAATGTGGCAATAGGGCAGCGCGCTTTATTAACGGTTGTACCTACAAAGCTGGAGAAACTCAGTGTTTAAATTAGATGCAAGACTAGAGGCTGATACGTTCTTCGTTCACGATTTACCCTTATGCCGCGTATTACTGATGAATGACAGCCAGTTTCCATGGTTAATATTAGTGCCTCGTGTAGACGGGGTAACTGAAATCATTGAATTGACTGACGCGCAGCAACAACAATATCTAAGTGAATCGGCACAGGTGAGCCGTTTGCTACAATCGAAATTTTCACCAGATAAATTAAACGTAGCAGCACTTGGTAATGTGGTTAGTCAGTTGCACATTCACCATGTAGCACGGTATAAAAGTGATATCGCATGGCCAAAGCCAATTTGGGGCGCACAAGCCGTTGTGGCTTACCCTGAAGATAAAGGGGCTGAATTGGTAGATGAGCTGAAACAGGCATTGTCTTGATAGGCTAGGGTAACCGTGTGCTAGATTAATTGTGTACTAGGCGACTAGCACTGTCGTGAATAGCACTTCAGCGAATAACTTAGGGTCTACTATAAGACCAAAATATAAACTCAATTTTCATAACAACTCAGCAAGGAGCAACCCATGATAATTTCAACTACGCCTACTTTGGAAGGCCAAAAAATTGAAGCCTACTATGGCATTGTGGTCGGCGAAGCCGTAATGGGCGCTAACATAGTCAAAGATTTATTTGCCTCTATTCGTGACATTGTAGGTGGCCGTTCTGGTTCATATGAAGAAGAGTTAACGCGGGCAAGAAAACTAGCGTTTACTGAGCTTGAACATGAGGCACGTAGCATGGGTGCTAACGCGGTCGTGGGAATAGATCTTGATTACCAAGTTATTGGTGACAAAGGCAGTATGTTGATGGTGAGTATTAGCGGTACTGCAGTAAAAACGTCGCCGCTATAAAGTAGCCGATAGGCTAAAACGAATTTAAGGTCTGATTCGTTTTAGCCCAGATCCGAGTTCAAGCCCAGCCCCGTTCAATCTCAAAATACGCAGATTGAATATGGATACCCTTTCAGCAGGGCGACTGTTTTACCAGTCGTCCTCTTCATCTTCAAACCCATTCTTCTTTTGCTTATCGTCGTTCTTTTTAAGCGGCGTTGGGAATTTAAATTTAGCACTGTATTTTAACAGCGTAATATTGCCAACGACCACGCCCAATACAATAACGATAATAATGACGACCCAAAGCGTATTCATCCCTGTCTCCATGAGTTATTCTTTCTTAAGCTTCTATATGCGCTTCTTCATACTTTGACGTGCATACAGCTCTGTATGAGCCTCATGTATACAATAATGTATGAGCTTAGCGCTCCCACGCCGTACCTTGATTTAACACGTAGCGAAAGTAAATTTCATCAATGTGCTCAAGCACAACGGCTTTACCTTCAATGCTGCTGCATTCAATAGCACCAGTCAGTGCTGTCAGCGAAAGCGCCTGTTCAAATTCAGTGGCAACCCCCTTATGGCTCAGGTGCCAAAGCTCACACGCAACGCCTCCTTTATCTTCACTAAACGGGCGAAAGAAACCAAAAGTGCGCATGTTCGCTTCAAGCCATTTAGCCAGAGCAAAGCAAGGCCCGCCTTCACGGTATTCACTGTCAACCAATGAAAACTTACCGTCCCATTGTTCAACCGCGTGCTTGTCATACACATCAAAGTCACTCCCCCAATGATGTCGACTACCGCCAGGCAACGCTGACCACATCAGAATTGCATGTAGTTTTTCTACGTCCGATAGTGTATTTGGGTTTAATGCGGTACCTTTGCCATCTAACAGCGCCGCTTCGCCGCACCATTTTCTATTCCAAATAGCGCACTGTTTATCAAACTGACGAAAGCTACTCACTAAGCATAAATCTATACCATCGTGGCGGGCAGCTTGTTGCATATTAACAAAAGCGGGTAACACGTTAGCATGCAGGAAATGTCCATTTCCTGCATCAACAAGGTGAGGATTGTCTTGCCCTAACCAGATAGCGGGGTTCATGCGAGTAGATTGACCAAAATACCGTAGTACATGTCGCTTAAAGACTCTAAGTCACTCATTTTCACGCATTCATCTATTTTATGTATGGTGGCGTTTACTGGTCCAAGTTCAATAACTTGTGCTCCTGTTGGTGCGATAAAGCGCCCGTCAGATGTGCCGCCTGCGGTAGATAAAATAGTAGGCTTACCACGTACATCGGCAATCGCTTTTTCAGTGGCAGTCAGCAGGGGGCCTGAATCGGTTAAAAAAGGTTGTCCGTTAAACGTCCACTTTATTTCGTAGTCAAGTTCGTGTTTATCCAAGATAGTTGTAACACGCTTAATTAGCTCTTGATCTGTTACTTCGGTTGAAAACCGGAAGTTAAAGCACACTTGAAGTTCGCCAGGGATTACATTACCTGCGCCAGTGCCGCCATTTATGTTTGAAATTTGAAAGCTGGTGGGCGGGAAAAACTCGTTGCCGTTGTCCCAATGAGACTGTGCCAATTCAGTTAATGCAGGTGTGGCACAGTGAACCGGGTTTTTAGCTAAATGTGGGTAGGCAACATGGCCTTGAATACCTTTAACAGTGAGATCGCCAGTTAATGATCCACGGCGGCCATTTTTGACTATATCGCCCACTTCATCCGTAGAAGATGGTTCGCCCACTAAGCACCAAGTAATTTTTTCGTTTCGCGCTTCAAGCGTATCAATGACACGAGTAGTACCGTTAATAAACGGGCCTTCTTCGTCGCTGGTAATAAGATACGCGATACTACCTTTATGATCAGGGTAGTCGGCCACGAATTGACGCGTTGCCACTAACATTGCGGCTAAGCTACCCTTCATATCGGCAGCACCACGGCCATGTAAATACCCGTCTACTTCAGTAGCCGTAAAAGGCGGAGTTTTCCATGCGCTTTCTGGGCCACTAGGCACCACGTCGGTGTGACCAGCAAAGCAAAAAACTGGACCTTCGCTGCCACGGCGAGACCAAAGGTTGGTGGTATCGTCAAATACCATGGTTTCATTGTTAAACCCTAAGGCACCTAAGAAGTCTTTCATGGCTTCTTGGCAGCCCTCATCCTCGGGGGTAACCGAACGCCTATTCATTAGGTTCTTAGCAATGTCTATTACGTTATCGTTTAACAAAATATTTCCTCATACTGCGCAGGTTTAAAGCCAATGTGAAACGTGCCGTTATGATTTAATATAGGGCGCTTCACCATCGCAGGGTGTTCCAATAACAAAGCTAACGCTTTTTCGCGGGTGATATCTGTTTTATCACTGTCATCAAGTTGGCGAAAGGTAGTACCACGTTTGTTCAACATCACTTCATAGCCAAGTTTGGCTTCAGCGTCGGCAAGAAATCCAGTGTCTATGCCGTCTTTTCTATAGTCGTGAAAAGTAAATTCGATGTTGTTCTCAGCTAACCATTTCTTGGCTTTTTTAATCGTGTCGCAATTTGCGATGCCATACATTGTTGTACTCAAAAGGATACTCCGTTACAGCGTGAAGTTAGTATAGGTGCATAATAAGCGCGTTATTATACATTTTCAAAAAGGGTTCGAATTTGTCTAAATATACAGGGTTAACAGCGTGTCGCTACCTGCATCAACAAATTTTTGATGCGTAGGTAAAACGCCTAATAAGGCTTTGGCATTTAATAGGGTTATTATACAAATATTTTCCACGCCTTGTTGTTTTAGCCACGCAGAATTTACACTAAATAACATAGCGCCGGCTTGAATCTGCTGGCCTTGTTTTAACGGGGTTAAAAACTGCGCCCCGCACAGCATTTGGGTGTGTAAACCATATTTGATTCGACATTTAAGCCCAAAAGAAGATTTAATTTCAATTGAATAGTCGAGAGGATCTATTTTCATTACTGTTGCATTAAAGGGGGATACCACTTTACTTGAAGCAGTAACAAGCGCTAAACCCGGCCCCCATGCACCAACATTTATTAAGTCATCATTAACGTGTTGCAATAAAATACATTGGCCTGAAACCGGTGATGTAATAGGAATGGCTTTTTTAAATTGCTCAGGAGGCGCGGTGAGTTGCTTTTCTATCAACACTACTTGCCCTCAAGAACCGTATAGCCTGCATCTTTTAATGCCTTTGTTGCATCAACAAGTTTATTTTCTTTTACTAGGAAAAAGTCGGTTTCGAACGTCGACACCACAAAAATAGAAACTTTTACGGCGGCAAGTACAGCGCCAATTTGCGCCATAATACCTACCATAGATAAATGCAATGGGCCGAGCAGTTCAAGTGCGCGCCAGCCTTCGTCAGAATCAAGTGAATCTACATCCACAGTCGATGGGATAACAATAGACAATTCATCTTCTGTTTTGCCTAAGAAAAAAAGTGGGCTTTGAAGTACATTTGCAGGAATTGCACTGTCGCCATCTAGGCTGTGGATCGTAAATGGTTGAGGAAGCACTGCGAGTGTTTGTTTTGGCATGAATAACCGGAAAAAAAGGTTTCAATCAAAGTATCCACATTAAAACACTATCTGTGGTTAAGTGCTACGTGTTATCCACTTAATCTGTGGATAAGTTTGTTGAGTAGTTTGGGGCTTTTGTTTAACCCCATGAAAATAAACAATAAAATAAACTGTACAAACAATAGTCAGTGGATAACATTTACCTATTCACAAGCATTTTCCACAGCCTCTGTCTATACATATTTAAAAATTGTTCTGCTTATTTTGCAATTTCTTGTCTTGACACTGGTGTCTTTTATCCAACGTAATAAAGCCGATCGCTACGTGGTTTTTTATCAATGGCTGTGCAATTATCAACGACTACTAAGTTTTAAATACGCAATTGATAGCCTACTAATGCCAAACCTCAAAAGGGGAATGAAATGAGCGATAGTTTATGGATGGATATCACCACCGATGACGCTGACCAATTAGCTAATTTTTACGTCAATGTGATGGGATGGAAAAAAGAAGCCTTCGACATGGGTGGCTATAACGATTATGTCATGATGAAAGAAGACGGAAGCCCAGCTGGCGGTATATGCCATAAGCGAGGCTGCAATAGCAATATTCCTGGCGGTTGGGTACCGTATTTCACGGTAGCCGACTTAGACGCAGCATTAGCTGCGTCTAAAAGTGCTGGTGGAGAGCAAATTGGGGACATTCGTCACCATGGCACTTCACGATTTTGCATTATAAAAGACCCATCAGGGGCGTGTTGTGCGCTTTATGAACAAGGCGCAGATTGATATACGTATGGCGAGGATAAGACAGGAATAAAATAAGGATATGTCACCAATACACAGGTGGTGTCAGCCTGTAGCTAAGGGGGCTGACACCACTAATGCCATTATGTGTAAATCGGTAAGAAAGCGTTGGGCTACTTCTTACTTAACACGCCGCGATTTACCTGATCCCGTTCAATCGATTCAAATAACGCTTTAAAGTTACCTTCTCCAAATCCATCATCTTCTTTGCGCTGAATAAACTCGAAAAATACCGGGCCAAAAACAGTTTCTGAGAAAATTTGCAGTAGTAAACGAGGAGATTCGCCCTCAGTGGTACCGTCTAGCAGAATACCTCGTTGTTTAAATTCACCAACTGGCTCACCGTGGCCGGGTAAGCGCTCTTCTAACATGTCGTAATAAGTATCAGGAGGTGGGGTCATAAACTTCATGCCCTTGGCCTTAAGTTTATCTAAGCAGCTGATAAGGTCGTCACAGGCAAAGGCAATATGCTGGATACCTTCGCCATTATATTGCATTAAGAATTCTTCAATTTGACCGCCACCGCCAACCGCTTCTTCATTGAGCGGAATACGAATTTTTCCATCAGGTGCAGTCATGGCTTTAGACAGTAGTCCAGTGTACTCACCCTTAATGTCAAAGTAGCGAATTTCGCGAAAGTTAAATAACGATTCGTAGAATTTTGCCCAATGGTTCATTCGTCCGCGATACACGTTGTGGGTAAGGTGATCTAGCGTATGAAAGCCACACCCTACAGGATGTCTGTCTACACCTTCAATCCAAGTAAAATCGATGTCATAAATGGTGTTTTCACCTTGATAGCGATCGATTAAGTAAAGCATCGCACCACCGATACCTCTAATAGCTGGTAGTTTCAGTTCCATAGGGCCTGTGTGGGTGTCCATAGGCTGTGCGCCGCGCTTTAGTACCTCAGAGTACGCGTGCTGAGAGTCTTTAACGCGAAAGGCCATGCCACACGCTGAAGGGCCGTGCTCTTCGGCATAGTAAGAAGCGTGACAGTTTTTTTCATAATTACTTAAAAGGTTAATATCGCCTTGGCGCCACAGCTCTACATCTTTTGATTTGTGCCTTGCTACTCGGGTGAACCCCATAGCTTCAAACATAGGCTCCAATAAACCTTTTTTCGGCGCGGTAAATTCTAAAAACTCAAAACCATCTAACCCAATTGGGTTTTCAAATACGTCTGCCATTTTCTTTCTCGCTTACTGAAGTCAGTGCCTTTGCGTTAGTTAACTCGTTTTTGTTATTGAACCCATGCAAAGGCGATTATAAATAGAAGATTTGATTGTAATAGCGAGGTAAATATAAGGGCAATAGACTGTTAAGATATGACGCGAGATGCTGCTACGTTTTAAGTGTAACGTTTAGTTTTCAGCTACGATAAAACGCAATTTCAAGTGGTTTTGAAATATATAAATATATGTATTTAAATGTTTTATTTTTATTTAAGGGCGGCAGGGTGATGTTCATTTATAAGTACATTTAAAGAAAACACCCACCAGTTAGGTGCCTACATTTTGCCGTCGAAATGCTTGGTTATCCCATTCCAACAATCGATATAGTCAGTTTGGCGAAGCGGGGTACTCAGTGCAAACTCAGTGGGAGCGATAGGAAAGCGAGATTCAAACATGAACGCCAGTGTATTTTCATATTTCTGGGGAGTTAGCTCGGCATTTGATGCGGCTTCGAACACAGAGGCTTCGGGGCCATGAGGTGTAAAGCAATTATGCAAACTCATACCGCCAGGGATGAACCCTTTTTCTTTGGCATCGTAACTGCCTTCAATTAAGCCCATAAACTCACTCATCACATTTCTATGGAAATAAGGCGGGCGGAAAGTGTTCTCGGCCACCATCCATCGTGGGGGGAAAATGACAAAATCAACATTGGCAGTACCTTCAAGTTCAGAAGGCGAGGTGAGTACCGTAAATATGGAAGGATCAGGATGGTCAAAACTGACGGTATTGATCACATTAAAACTTTTAAGATCATATTTGTAAGGCGCTGAATTTCCCACCCAAGCCACTACATCAAAGGGCGAATGTGAAAGTGGTGCTTGGTATAAATGGCCACAAAACTTGTTAATGATGACGTGGGGCGTGTCTACATCCTCGAACCACGCAGTGGGGTACAAAAAGTCTCTTTGATTAGCAAACCCATTTGCGCCTACGGGGCCGCGTTCTGGTAAAACGAATGACTGCCCATAGTTTTCACAAATATACCCACGAATGGCGCCATCAATAGGAGTAATACTAAAACGTACCCCACGAGGAATTACCATAATTTCACCCGCGGATAGGTGTAATTTGCCGAACTCAGTTTTTACTTCCATGTTTCCATGCTGTGGCACGAACAACATCTCACCGTCGGATGAGTAAAAAACTCTATTTCCCATAGCCGAATTCGCACTGTAGCAGTGAATGCCCATACCAGTTTGCTGATTAGCATCGCCATTTGTAGCTATGGTCACTAAACCTTCAATAAAATCTATGCTGCTACTTTCATTGGGCAAGGGTAAGGGGTTCCAACGCATCACATTGGGAGGGCATGGCGAATTGCTTTGTGGCCCAGTTTTAAGCTGCGTGTTCTTATAAGGTGAAAAATCACCCATAGCGACAGAAGGCCGTATGCGATAAGTCCAAGTACGTCTGTTTTCGGCTCTAGGTGCGGTAAAAGCGCTGGTACTGAACTGCTCTGCATAAAGTTTATAATTGACTTTCTGTGGACTAAATTGCCCCTTGGGCAGTGCATTGGGTAAGGCTTCAGTTTCATGCTCATTATTAAAACCCGATAAATAAGTTAGTTGATTCACCATACCCACCTTTCAAATACTACTGATGCTTAACGCGACTATTTATGTAGCGTAAATATTAATAATAAGTAAATCAATTGTGTGGTGTCGATAGGATTACAATGAAATGGTGATGTGTGATGATTTGTTTACACAGGCGGCAACTTCCTACATAAGTGCCCACTTATAGTAGTGGTTTCATAAAGGTGATGGACGGCCCATTGATTTTACGGCTTTTACTGATAAATTAGGCGCAAACATGATAATAGAGACAACACGTGGCACCGCTAGAAATTTATGCCGGCAATGGGGCAATGAATACCATTAAGCAACAAGGCTTTCACCCTGAAATATTTAGTTATTTTCTCGGCGCTTCAGGCGGTCCAAAATGGTTTTCATTGGCAGGATTAGACAGAGTACTGTTTCCAGAGTGGTTCAAAAATGTCGATCATCAAATACATGTTATAGGATCTTCTGCGGGGGCTTTCAGGGCTATCTGCGCAGTACAAAACGACCCGCTTTCTGCCATAAATCGGCTAGCCACTTCCTATTCAACTACTACCTATAGTGATAAGCCTACACCTGCGGAAATAACCCGCAAGGCCGAAGCATTAGTAGAAGAAATGGTAAATAGTGAAGGAAAAAAGGAAGTCTTGGCAAACAAGCGATTTAAAGCGCACATCTTTGTGGCCAAATGTTTAGGGGCTACCCGTCGCGAACATAAATTTTCGCAATTATCGGGTCTTGCCATGAGTGCTGCGGCTAACGCGATTACGCGAAAAAACTTAGGTAGGTACTACACACGCTGTATTTTTTCTTCACCTAATACTGAGTTTTCAGTAAAAGATCCTTACCAACTTCCCACTGAACATTACGAATTGAATAACGAAAATATCCACAATGCACTGCTTGCCTCTGGCGCTATTCCTGTTGTACTTGAAGGAATTCGAGATATTGCAGGTGCCCCGCAAGCTATGTATCGCGATGGCGGTATTGTTGATTATCATTTTGACCTAGAGTTTGGCCCTGAAAAGGGCTTGGTGCTGTATCCACATTTTTATCCTAAGCCTATTCCGGGGTGGTTCGACAAAGGCTTAAAACGTCGCGTTGCACATCAAAATAGTTACGACAATGTGGTCATGCTTGTGCCATCTGCCGAGTTCGTTGCAAGCCTGCCATACGGTAAAATTCCAGATCGGAAAGATTTTGAGCAACTTGATGCCACTACCCGTATTAAATATTGGCAAACGGTATTACAAGAAACCGACAGGTTAGGGGAGTACTTTATGAAGATAGCGAGTGATGGCAGTATTGTTGATAAAATCAAACCGTTGCCATTTGTGCAGCGCCAGAACGTTTAATTCGGTGTAAATATGCGCACTTTTTCAATAAATGGTGGCAAATCAATCAAACACACATCTTAAACACAAAATATGCTTGCAGGACGCACTGCGCATCGCTATTATGCTCGCCGTCCTTCAGGCAGTTCTGCCGAAGCATATTTGCGACTATAGCTCAGTTGGTTAGAGCGCTACCTTGACATGGTAGAGGTCCCCTGTTCGAATCAGGGTAGTCGCACCACTTGTTTTATTCAGTTTATTATTACCTGATTTCTACCGTTTTCTTTAGCTTCATAAAGCATGCTGTCCGCACGCTTAATTAACGTATCTAATGTTCTGGTAGATTTATCCCCAAGAGATACTCCTACGCTAAATGTCATGCTTAAGTTTTCTTCAAGGGCATCAATGTCGTTGCAGTACTTTTGATAGGTTGCTGCCACTTTTTCAAATGTATCTCTAACCACTTTTTCGTCCGACGAATTTAAAACAAATAACCATTCCTCTCCACCATATCGGCCAAACTCATCACCTTTAGACAGTGTTTCCTTCGCGGCTTTAGCAAAGGCAATTAGCACTAAATCACCCACATCGTGGCCATACTCATCGTTGATTTTTTTAAAGTAATCTAAATCAACAATGGCGATAGTCATTTTTTGTTGTGCGAGTTTAGTGTTAGCCGTATTCAATATACCCCTGCGATTGAAACAATTCGTAAGGTAATCTGTGGAGGCCATACGATGATATTTTTTCCGTTGTAAGGCTTGTCGATAAAACAGAAGTAGAATCACCAGAACTAAAATAGAGGCAATAGTGGCACTCAGCCGCCAAATGATTTTTTGTTGGTACTCTTCTTTAGCTTGAAGGTTACTAATATCTTTTTGATATTCTAACTTACGAATGGTGTCTTCTTTCTCCTTTACTTCAAACTTTACCTGCAAGGCTTTAATGTTGCTTTCGCTGGTGGCCTCAAAGTGTTTTTCTGTATAAAAAAGCTTTTTTTCTATGGCATCAAATGCCTCTTCAATGCGGTTAAGTTCTCGCTTTAACGTATAGCGCTCACTGAAAAAACTCGCTTTATAAATACTGCGACTAAAATTATCTACCAGTAAATAAACCTCGTCATTCACTTGCTCTGCTTTATCTAAAAAGCCCTGTTTTATATAAATATTGGACAGCAAAATCATAGACGCAAGATGCATATCACCAATGCCCGCAGTGAGAGCAAGTTCGATATTTTCTTTTGCTAATGTTAAAGCTCTATCGTAATTAGCCTGAAGAAATTGCGTGTTTGCAATTGAGTATTGGGCAAAAGCGAGCCCCTTGTTCATATTAACGTCTTTAAAGTAGGCTAACGCTTTGTTTAGATAGACTAAAGCATTTTGTGAATCGCCAGTCTCAAGAAGTATATTACCTAGGCTCCAATACGCCTTTGCAGTAAAAAGCCCATCATTTGTTTTCTCGAATGTCTCTACCGCCTTTTTCGCGTAACTTACCGCTTTGTCTTCATCTTCCTCTAAGTACCCATAGGCATCTGCTATCTTTCTGTAAAAGTAGCCCTGTGAAGCAATGTCGTCATTTTTCATTGCTAATTCAAGGCCTTCTAAGGCTGCACTCAGCGTTTTTCTCAATGCATCATCAGCCGTGTAGTAATAAGCTAAAGCGCGAAGAATAATAATTTTTTCATTTATAGAGTGTTGCGAGATTTGCGTTTCTAATGTTTTAGAAAGCGCTTTTGCAGGAGTGGGATCGTCTAATCTGGTTAAAGACTTAAGCTTTGTCTCTAAAAAAAGTAGATGAATATCTTTTCGCTTTAGCAGTTCGTCTTGATGTAGATAGTGCGATAAATGAGCCGTCAACTCGGCGTATTTTTCTTGCCTAAAGAGGAGTTCAGAATATAGCGCTGCAGCTTCTAGATGAAGATGTTCCCAGTCTTGCTCTTTGCTTATTTGAAATGCACTTTCTAGCTTTTCTTTATTGCGCAGGTAATCAAGTTTGTACTGTCTAATATCATTAATAATCCTGCGTGTACTCTCACGATCAGGAACGTCTAAAAATGGATTTGAAGCGCTCTCGTATGCAAGGCTAGTTTGAGTTACGCACACAAAGAATAAGATCGCCAAAGCATTAAGCCATCCCGCCTTTAAAATCCCTTTTTTTTGCGCATTTTTATCGATAATTGTCACTTTTAAACCAGTAAATATTTACTTCTCCTAACACTATAGCATTAGCCGAAAAGTTAATGACTGACGCTTACAAAAATATACTTACTTAATTGATTCTCAATGAAAAGATATTGTTTACATCATGGTTGTTAATTTACATACCTAGTTTGTAATGTGAACGCTATAAGTAACATGATTTCTTCGCATTCATCAGTCCTCACGTTTGCTGCTATATACCTAGTTGGGCAACTTGGCCACTGTCAAGAAAGCTTCAATTTTATGTAAATAATGTGTCACCCATCAGTCACATAACTCCATCACTATGTTTGCCGCTAAGACCATTTCAGAGATGAATAAAGTTGTTCCGTCTCAACCTAACGATTATAAAAAAGGATAGTTGATGAAAATTGAACGTTTACGCGATTTAAAATATTCGGCGCTAGCTTTAGCGGTAGCCTTTGGCATTTCTGCTTGTTCATTAGAAGGTGATGATGGAGAAGATGGTGTTGCTGGGGCAGTCGGCGAGCAAGGCCCTGTTGGCGAACAAGGTGAGCAGGGAGAGCAAGGTGATAAAGGCGAAGACGGCGATACAGCGGGAACATTAACCCGTATTGCTACTGTCCCACTGGGCTCAGAGGTCACTGGTATCTTCTTGACCGACGAAGGCGACCTTTTCTTCAACGTTCAACATCCTTCAGGCACTAACTCAGTCACTAATGACGTTAACGCTATGCCTATTAATACAGGGACGGTAGGTGTATTAGCCGGTGCTAACTTCAATAATTTACCGGTTACGCTTCCTAACTCACCTGTACCTGCTACTGATGAAGAAAAAGAAGTGGTAGTTTCTGCCATTGGTCAGTATCAAGTACTTGGTCAAACGGGCGACACCTTCGGTACTGAATTACCAGAAGGCCTAGGCCACATCTATACCCTAGATGGTGAAGAGCTTGTTTTAGAAAACGATATGCCAGACTTTAATGGCTTCATTTCAACCGATACTGGCGAAGGCTACTTGTTCTCTAACTGGGAAGAACTTCCAGGCGGCATGAGCCGAATGAAAGTTGAAAAAGATGACTTTGGCATGTGGCAAGTTACCGAAGCCATGATGCTTGATTTCTCGCCAGTATGGGGCACAGCGGCAAACTGTTTTGGTTCAATGTCACCGTGGAATACCCCGTTAACCTCTGAAGAATGGGTAGTAGATTCTGCTGTAGATTCGACCACATCACCAAGCTGGAATAACCCAGAAGCGGTAGCGACTGACGCACGCCTTGGTCGTATGTGGCAAATGACTGCACCTGATGCGTCAAACCCTTATAACTATGGTTACATTGCCGAAGTAACCGAGCCGCTTGCTGATGAGCCAGTTATTGTTAAGCACTTAACCATGGGGCGCTACGAGCATGAAAACTCAACAGTAATGCCTGATGGAAAAACCGTTTATCTTTCGCAAGATGATACCGGCGGTGTGTTGTTTAAATTTGTTGCGACGACTGCTGAAGACCTTTCAGCGGGTACCCTATATGGCGCTAAGTTAACCCAAGATATTGGCCAAAACGACCCTGCAACCACAGGCTTTGCGGTTGAGTGGGTTGAACTTGCCAGCGGCGACAACATGACTATTCGTGCATGGGTTGATGAATACAACGGCATTGGCACCGACGACTATGTAGAAGGCCAAAGCTCTTACATTACGATGGCTGATGTAGAAGCGTGGGCAAATGGCGATGCAACTTACCCTACAGTTGAAAATGGCGGAAGCAGTCAAACTGCGGGCGAGCCAATGGACGACCGTGTTGCGTTTTTAGAATCACGTGCAGCTGCTCGTGCTAAAGGAGCTACTGCTGAATGGCGTAAGCTTGAAGGGATTTCAATTAACCTTAAACGCGCCGAAGAAGCCGTGGAAGGCACTGACACCATTGATGGGGAAGTGGTTGAAAATGCTTACCTTTATATTGGCATTGCTGACCTAGATAACACGATGGTTGATGACGAAGGTGATATTCAACTTTCAGCTCGCGTTAAAGACTGTGGTGGTGTTTACCGTGCACGTCTTGAAGCTGGCTATGACATTACGCGCATCGAGCCTGTTGTGATGGGTGGTACGTTCCGTTCAAGCCTCACTGGAGCAGAGCGTTGTGATGTAGAACAGCTGTCTCAACCTGATAACGTAGTGGTGATGAACGACGGCCGTATTCTTATCGGTGAAGACGGTTTCCAGGAAAACAATACGCTGTGGATGTACGAGCCAGCAGATAAGTAAGTTTTTTCCTTTTAATTCATCCGGGCACATCTGTGCCCGGATTTTGTCGTTGTTACTATTATGAAAATACCCATTAGATTACTCCCTTTATTAGCACTTTCTATGCTGCCTTTATTGTTTGCGTGTTCACCTGCCCAGCAAGTTGAAGCCGTATTAGCAGAACAAACGAATACATACCCTTACCAAGAAGGTGATGCCATTCCGGCGTTAGCCTATATCGAGCATAACGAAGTTTATAATCCTGAATCGGTTATCCCGCCTCAGTGCTATACCAAAACTCAAGGTGAAAATAACCCGTGCTATGCGTGTCATCAAAGTTATGATCGCGGCGAAAAACGCCCTAATCAAATGGGTGACGGCACACTGCAAGGTAATTATGAATTCTCAGATGTTGGGCTAACCAACAGCTGGAAAAATCTATTTATTGATAGACGAGAATTAATAGCGGGCATAAAAGACGATGCCATTTTAAAATACATAACCCAAGATAATTACACCTCGGCCATTGAGGGCGATAGCACTATTCCAAGTTATATGCATATCGAAAATTTAAGTGCTGGCGCGGCTGCGTTTGATGAAGACGGGCTCGCGAAAGATAATAGCCGTTGGGTTTCGTATAACTATAAACCTTTCCCCAGTACCTTTTGGCCCACCAATGGTTCAACGGGCGATGCGATGATTCGACTGCCACAAGCCTTTCAGCAGCATAAAGGACAATACAGCCGTGATGTCTACCTAGCGAACTTAACCCTAGTAGAAATGGCACTAAAAGAAGTCGATACCTTACCAGTACCGGGAATTAATGAAAAAGCATTGGGCCTTGATATAAACGGTGACAATTCATTAAGTGAACAAGTCACCACCATGGTGCGCCAGCCAAACTATATTGGCGATGCCGCTGATGTTGAACTAGCGCATATGTTGTTCCCAGAAGGCACCGAGTTTTTGCACACCGTACGTTACATTGGTGTTGATGAGAACGGCAATATATACAATGCTGAGCGTATGAAAGAGGTGCGCTATATGCAAAAACACCGCTTTAGAAGCCGCGAAAGCCTAGCTTCAGCTTATTATGCAGAAGCGAAAGACAAACATTTCGAGAACCTTCCCCAAACTCGCTATTTAGGTGAACAGGGGATTGAAAACGGTTTTGGCTGGACTATTAATGGCTTTATTGAAAATGAGCAAGGTGAGTTACGTGCACAGCATGATCAAGAACTCGCGTTTTGTAATGGATGCCATAAAACCGTTGGTTCTACATTCGATCAAACCTTCTCTTTTGCGCGTAAAGTGCCAGGAAGCAATGGTTGGGGATATATCAACCTGCACGACATGGAAGATGTGCCTAATATAAACGAAGAGCAAGGTGAGTTTCTTACTTACATGCAGCGTGTAGGCGGGGGCGATGAATTTCGTCAAAACGGCGAAATGCTAGCGAAGTGGTTTAATGATAACGGCATGGTAAACGCTGAAAAAGTAAGTAAAGCAGCGTCTGTTTATGAACTGATAACGCCAAGCCCCGAACGCGCATTAGCATTAAACAAAGCTTACTTAACCATTGTACAAGAGCAAAGCTACTTATTTGGTCGTGATGCGACTCTCACAGAGGCCACCAATGTGTTAAGCCATATTGATGCTGCACAACCACCATTGAAGCCAGAACACCGCTTTAAATGGGACATGCGTCTAAACTGGAATGCGAAAGAGACGGAAGAAGTGGCAGGGCAGTGAGGCTAAAAACTTCTTGTTAAAAGTAAGCTCACCGCAGTAATGCGGCGAGCTTTTTTATAATATTTTCGGTATCTTTTTGCGATTTTTATGAGGCCTACTAAAGAACCTTTCGAGGGTTTTTGTGGGCCATTTTTGGCTCAGGCGCTAGCTCATTTTTGGCCCAAGGGCTACATCATTGGTGGATACCACCAAGGGCGAGGTGCTTCGCTAGTTGTTTCTGCGCTAGTTTCCGTCGCCGTTTCTAAATCTGTTTCAGTAGTCGCAGAGCTCACTTCGTTAGCACAATTGCGCTCGTTAATACTATCTAGTGGTTTAGGCAATTGATTGATATTAACCACTTCGCCAAATTTAGGGGTAGAAACTGTTATCTGCCTTTCATTAGCAAGTTGGGTAATCTTTTCTAAAGGCTCAAACCAATTGTGTAATGCTAAATCAAACGTACTATTGTGGATAGGCATCATAACGTGCCCCTTCACATCAATATGCGCTTGCAAGCTTTGCTCAGGTAACATGTGAATTTCTGTCCACATGTGGTTGTAGGCACCGGTTTCCATTAGGGTTAAATCAAATGGACCGAAGCGCTCGCCAATTTCTTTAAAGCCGCTGAAATAGCCAGAGTCGCCACTGAAAAATAGATTGGTGTTTTCGCCTTTTATTACCCAGCTTGCCCAGAGGGTTTTGTCTTTATCAAACAGCCCGCGGCCAGAGAAATGCTGGGAAGGAGTAGCCGTAAATGTCATTGATGACACCGTGGTGCTTTGCCACCAATTTAGCTCGACAATTTGCTTATCAGGCACGCCCCAATCCCGTAAGTGGTTTCCTACCTTAAGGGGAGTGACAAATGTCTCTGTAATATGAGCGAGCTTTTTAATTGCCGCTTTGTCCAAATGGTCGTAATGATCATGGCTAATAATAACTGTTTTAATAAATGGTAATTCGTCGATACTGATAGGGGTGTCGTGAAAACGCTTAGGGCCAAGCCATTCTACGGCGAAGGCACGTTCACTAAATACGGGGTCTAACAGTACAAACTCACCGTCAATTTTAAGCAATAAACTGGAGTGACCTAACCGAATAACAGCATCATGGTCTAGGTTCAGTAGAGCATCACGGGTAACCGGCATAACGGGGATGGGGAAATCAGGTACTGCCGATTCGCGATCATCGGTAAGGTAAGCTTTGGTAAAGCTCCAAATCGATGACAACTCAGTCTTATACTCTATTTCAGTATTTTGAAATTTGCCGTCAGATATCGTTGCTTGTACACCGTTGTTCGCCAATGCGTTAGTGCTAATCATTAGTATGAACCCTAGAGTGAAAAAATTTCGAACCATATAAAAGCTTAATTAAAGTAAACTACACGGTGTAGTTTAGTGTGTTTTTGGAAAAAGTAAACTGGTCAGTGCAATTTTGTCATGCCTTTTTTATTTAACCTTAAAGTGAGTAACGCAATATTAACGCTCTGACTGGCTATTTTTATTTCGTTGCAAAAGGCTGGTTATTGAAGGGCAAATGAAATAGCTCCTTACTGGCCAAAAAATATAAGCTATTAGCCTAAAAGGCTTCATATTTCATCCTAGTCTAAAATTTTTGACTACACTGAAGGTTTGAATTGAAATCGTAGGTAGTAGGTAATGAATGGATAGCTCGGAGCTAGAAAGAGAAAAGGATATTTTCGAAAAAACATTTGAGCAATGTGGCGTGGGGTTAGCGCATGTTAGCCAGCACGGCGATCTTATCCGTGTGAATAGTAAGCTTAGTGACTTTTTAGGTTATGAAAGTGCCACACTTGTCACAATGTCTTTTCAGAACATTACAGAACCCTCACATGTTCAAGAGGATTTATATCTTCTTCATCAAGTACTTCGTGGCGAAATAGATACCTACAGCATAGAGAAAAAATACATTCACGCTAAAGGTCATAACGTTTGGGCAAAGTTAACGGTTACCCTAGTTCGCGATGTGCACGGTGAGCCTGATTATTTTATTTCGGTTGTTGAAGATATCGATGATAAGAAGCGCATCGAATCTGAGCTCTATAAAGCAGAAGCGCTGTTCAGCAAGATAGTAGCCGCTTTTTCTGCGCATACTTTTGTGTGGGTAGCGAATCCAGAATTAACCCGAATTCATTACATTAACGAGGGGTATCGTAATATTTACGGGCGTGATGAATATGAATTGCACGCCAAGCCCGATGCATTTTTGTCTTATGTGCATGAAGACGATCGCTTGCTAGTAGAAAAGGCTTATAAAGTGAAACCGCTAGAAAGCTGGGATTTACAATATCGCATCAAAAAAAGTACGGGTGAGATAAAGTATATTCACGATAGAGGTATGCCACTGTTTGATGAAAACGATCAACAGATACTGGTGGTAGGCACCGCTGACGATGTTTCTTATGAGAAAGAGCAACAGCAAGCATTGTTAGAAGCAATTTCTAAATTAGAATACCTTTCTAAAACAGATCCACTCACTGGGATTTCAAATAGACGAGAAATGTTTATTCAGCTAGATAGAGAAATACAACGAATGAACCGTGGTCAACAACCTTCAACGCTTGTATTCATCGACCTTAACGACTTCAAAAAAATCAATGACACCTTTGGTCATAAAGCTGGAGATAAAGCATTGGTGGGCTTCTCAGAAATTATGAAAAATACCCTACGTGAGACCGATCGCTTTGCTCGTTTAGGGGGGGATGAATTCGTAGTGCTTTTATTTGGTTCAGATGACACCGACGCAGAGGTGTTTTTTAACCGCTTAGCAGAAACCTCATTCTACATTGAATTTGGCACAGAGATTGCCGACGAAACTGCCAGTGAAATTACCAGCGAAACAGATGGTGAAATTAAAGATGAAATAGCAGAAACCGGCGTTACCCAAGGCAGTAGAGAGAACAGTGAGATTAAAAGCGATAGCACGACTATTCCCAGAACCGGAACCTCTATGTCTTTTAGCTTGGGTTGGCGTACGTGGGATTCAGATATCGTTACCGCTCAAAACTGGGTAGATGCAGCAGATGAAGCAATGTATAAACAAAAACGCCAGCATAAAAAACATACTGGCGCGCAAAATGTGGGTTAGGGTGATGGCATGCTCTCACCCAATTAAGCTAAAAGCAGTGCAACGGCACGCGATAACATGAAGGGCAACGTTAAATTGCCCTATCAGCGTTTAGTTTTCTTTCTTCGCGTGCGTCGTGGCAAACCACGCCGCTATTTCAGCCCGTTCCTCATCCGTCATGCCGGTTTTATTTAAAAATGGCATGTCTTTGGTTACGGTAGTGCGTCTTACTAACTGAGGCGCATAACGGCTTATATCTTCCCAGCTATCTAATACCACTCCTAACGGCGCTACTTTGAATATATCATCAGTAGGGGTACGTGAATGACAGCCCACACAATGGGTATTCACAAGCTGGGCCACGCGTTCATCAGTTACCACAGCCACATTTTCGTTGCCAGATCCATTGCCAGAGCCAGTTACCTCAACATTTGCTGGCGTTTGCGGCCATGAAACCCAAAGGGCAATCGCAAGCATGGCAATAGCACCTGTGACTAATATTGATGGTTTAGTCTTGCCTACATGACGTAAGTTGAAGAAGTGTCTTATCCAAGCGGCAGCCGCCATTAACGCTATAAGTACCAACCAATTTTGCTCATGCTGATAGGTCATAGGGTAGTGATTGGAAATCATGATGAACAATAACGGCAAGGTGAAGTAGTTATTGTGCATCGAACGTAATTTAGCGCCCGCACCCCATTGAGGGTCGATACTTTCTTTCGCTTGTACTGCAGCTACCATTTTACGTTGGTTTGGCATTATGTTGAAAAATACATTACCCACCATAATGGTACCAATTAACGCACCTACATGAATGTAAGCACCGCGACCACTAAACCATTGTGTTGACAGGTAGGTCACTACGCAAATAAGGGTAACTAAACATAATGCAAACACGATAGGGTATTTAGCTAGCGGGCTTCTGCAGGCAAATTCGTAGATGGCAATGCCACCAAAAATAAGTCCAAGACCTAAAGATATCGCCATCGTGGGCGACATATCGTTAACTTGAGGGTCAATCAAGTACGCCGAAGCGCCAAAGTAATACACAATAATCAGAAGTGCAAAGCCCGAAAGCCAAGTGGTATAGGCTTCCCATTTGAACCAATGCAAGGTTTCAGGCATTTTTTCTGGGCCATAAGCATACTTAGCCACTTCATAAAAGCCACCGCCATGTATAGCCCATAAATCGCCTTTTATGCCTTTATCTTCTTTCCACTTAGGTGGGGTGCGCAAATTATTGTCTAACCAGACAAAATAAAACGATGCGCCAATCCACGCCACGCCGGCAATAACGTGAAACCAGCGAACAAATAAGCTTATCCAATCAAGCCATGGCATAGTGTGTTTCCTTCTTATTATAACAACATTGACCGCTTATCCAGGTTTCTGCAATAGCGCGGTCGTCGCCCAAAATACTAAGTGCAAAAAAGACATCGTCAAATTCTGCATTGGGCTTAATTCGTAATTCCATGAGTTCATCGTAACGGGGCGTTACAATGATAAAATCGGCAACCGTATTCGGATTTAGGTTTCCAATTTCGTCATCAAGTTTATGTGCTACCGCAGCGCCTTGGGTCATTAAGTAAAACCCTTCGATAGGATCGATAGGCGCCTGACGCAACTGGCTAACCTTATAGGCATCGCCATAGGTTTTTAACATACTAAAACTCGTACCTGCGCCAACATCAGTGGCCAGTGCAACATGCACATTGTTTGCTTTTGCGGTTTGCAAATCAAACAGCCCGCTACCTAAAAATAGGTTAGATGTGGGGCAAAACGCCAAAGTAGCCTCTGCTTCGCCTAAACGCTGCCATTCTTCGCTAGAAAGATGAATACCATGGCCAAACACAGCGCGGGGGCGCACCAAGTTGTACTTGTCGTACACATCTAAATAACCAGATGCCTTCGGGAACAAGGTTTTAACCCATGCAATTTCATCTACATTTTCTGATAAATGGGTTTGCACAAATACATCTTTGTATTGGGTTGCTAATTCGCCCAATGCCGCCAACTGCGCTTCAGAGCTGGTTGGCGCAAACCGAGGCGTAATCGCATAGCGATTTCGGCCTGTGTTATGCCATTTTTCAATTAATATGGCGCTGTCCTTTTGTGCGGTGTCTGGGCAGTCTTGCAAGTCAGCAGGGCAGTTTCTGTCCATACACACTTTACCTGCCACTATCGCCATGTCTATTTCACTGGCAGCACTAAACAGGGCGTTACAACACCCTTGGTGAACCGAAGAAAAAACAAAGCCAGTGGTTGTGCCATTTTTCAATAACTGTTGCAAAAAGACCTTGGCAATTTTCTGGGCATGTTCCACGTTAGCAAACTGTTTTTCGGTAGGAAATGTATAGTTTTCCAACCAACTTAATAGTTGTTCGCCATAACTGGCAATGCTTTCAGTTTGAGGGTAGTGCAAATGGCTGTCTATTAGCCCAGGTAAAATCCAGCTGTCTTTATGATCATGCAGCACGGCATTAGGGTATTGCTCACGCATGCTTGTGAACGAGCCGGTTGCGATAATTTTTTTGCCCTCTATCACTAATCCACCATCGTGGATAATGGCAATATCTTCAGCAAAAGAAGATGACACAGTACTAGGCGTTGGGAAGTGTGCAATATTCGCACGAAAAAGCTGCATTATAATTAGCTGCCTCTGTAACTGCTGAAGCCAAAAGGAGAGATAAGTAAAGGCACATGGTAATGACCGCCATTACTCTCAAGTTCAAACGCAATATCTATATGCGGGTAAAAGCTCTTTCCATGGGTGGCAATTAAGTAGTCATGGCTATGAAAACGCAGTGTATACACACCCGCTTCGAATTTCTGACCCCATTGATTGAAACGTCCATCGTTATCGGTTTTACCGGTAAGTACGTCGCCATTAGGCAAGGTAAGGGTAAGTGCAATGCCTTCAACAGGTTTGCCCGATGTAGTGTCTAATACATGACTAGATAAGGTATTCATTAATGTTCGTCCTTGGCAGCTAACGCTTTGTCTATGCGTAACAGGGTAATTTTAATTTGTTCTTGGGCAGCGTTACGAATTTCTTCATCGGTGCTGTTTGGTAATCGTGCTTGCAAGGCGCTAAGCATTGCTTCAGCAGATAGCCCGGTGGCACAAATGATGAAAATAAAACCGTGCTTTTCAAGATACGCTTGATTGGCTTCTTTTAGCGTAAGCAGCGTAGCTTCTGATGCACCGGCAGTGCCTGATTGCTCGCCACTGGCTATGGTTTTCGTATTGGCAAACTTTTTACGTAACGAATCTACATCACCAATCATAGGATGAGCGGTGAATGCCTCTAAAAAGTCTTCGTTGCCACATTTTGACCATGCGGTTTTTGCATATTCTTTTACATCGTTGATGGTGCCAAAAGGGCGGCCGTTAACCATGCTGTAAATCCACGACTGTGCTGCGCAGGTTTGTTGAAACCAATCGGTAGCAGTGCTGGCCGAAAGAGTATTAAGTTCGTTTAAGGTCATACATTATGTTCCTTATTTTTAAATGTCGCGGCTTTAGTAACAGCAGTATCTTGATTATTGTCTTCACTGGCGTGTAAACGTTGAATAATTTGTGAAGCAATAGACACCGCCACTTCAATAGGACGCTTGCCGGGTATTGAAGTATCACCAATAGGGGTTGCTAATCGCGCTAGATCACTTTCATTAAAACCACGGTGTTCTAATTTAGTAATGAAACGCTTGGCTTTAGTTTGTGAACCAATAAGCCCCACAAAAGGCAACGCAGGGTATTTCAAGGCTTGCTCGGTAATGCGGTAATCGAGTTGATGGTCGTGGGTCAATATTACCAACCAGGTGTTCTCTTCAAGCCCACGCACTTCCGTTTCTGGTGCTTCTTCTACCACCTTTTTAACGTTTGCTGGCAGCGGGTGGCTGAACAAATCTTCACGGCTATCAATCCACGAAATGCGAAGGGGAAGTTGCGCCAAAATAGGAACCAGCGCTTTTGCCACATGCCCTGCGCCAAAAATTGCGATGTGCTGCGCATGGCGATTGCAGACTTCAAACAACACTTTAACCGCACCGCCACAGCATTGCCCTAGCTTACTGCTAAGGGGGTATGAACGTATTTCGGTACTCGCATTATTTTTACCCTGCTCGCCAACAGAACCAGTTCCAGTACTTAGCATCTCTCTAGCGGTTTTAATAGCGTCGAACTCTAAATGCCCGCCGCCAATCGTATCAATGCTTTGTGCATCGGTAACCACCATTTTGCTACCGGCTTCACGTGGAGTAGAGCCAGCAATACTAATAACCGTTACAATAACGTAAGGCGCACCGTCTTGCTGACACTGCGCTACTGCCTCATACCAGGTACTCGCTTTCATTGGTGTTCCTGTTGCGCGTTCTGCACATGTACGGCTTGTTGCAATTGCATTACTGCATTTAATACGCGTTCTGGTGTTGCTGGCGTATCTAATTGTGGATCTTGGCTGTAACCAGAAATACTTGAAATAGCATCTTTCAAAGCACACCATACCGAAATCGCTAACATGAACGGAGGCTCACCTACCGCTTTTGAATGGTAAATACTGTCTTCCGCGTTTTCTCTGCCAAAAAGTTTCACATCAAAATGCTTAGGAGTATCGCCAATAGCAGGAATTTTATACGTAGCCATGTTTTCACTGGTTAAGCGACCATCGTTATTCCAAACCAGTTCTTCTGTAGTCAACCAGCCCATGCCTTGAATGAAAGCACCTTCTATTTGGCCAATATCAATGGCGGGGTTCAAGCTATTACCCACATCGTGCAGAACGTCTACTTTATCAACCGAGTACTCACCACTTAGGGTATCAATAGACACTTCACTAACCGACACGCCATAAGAGAAGTAAAAAAACGGTCGGCCATCGCCAGTTTCACGATTGTAATGCAGTTTCGGCGTTTTATAGAATCCATTAGCTGATAAAGACACGCGGTCGAAATACGCCACCTGAACTAAATCGCTAAACGCTTTTTGATGTTCGCCTAATACAAGATTACCTGCAGTAAACTGGACCTTTTCGGCTTGCTCTGGCATACCTAGCTCGGTAGCAAAGCATAGCGCTAAGCGTTCCTTCAAGGTAATACAGGCATTTTGAACGGCTTTACCGTTTAGGTCTGTGCCGCTCGACGCCGCGGTTGGTGACGTGTTCGGTACTTTGTCGGTACGGGTGGCAGTCACTTCTATCATGTCCATCGACACACCGAATTCATTCGCCGCAATTTGGGCAATTTTGGTGTGTAAGCCTTGGCCCATTTCGGTGCCGCCATGATTCACTTGAATGCTACCGTCGGTATAAATGTGTACCAGCGCGCCCGCTTGGTTCAAGTGCTTTGCGGTAAAGGAAATACCAAACTTAACAGGCGTTAGCGCAAGGCCCTTTTTAATCACAGGGCTGTTGCGGTTAAACTCGGTAATCTCGTCCCTACGTGCCCAGTAGTCGGTGTCTTTTTCTAGTTTCGCTATCATTTCGGGCAGTAAGTTATGTTCTACTTCCATTCCATAAGGGGTAGTAGTGCCAGTTTCCGGCCCGTATAAATTTTGTTTACGTACGGTTAGCGGATCTACTTCTAGTTTGCGTGCCATGGCGTCCATCATAGCTTCTGCCATGATCATTCCTTGCGGGCCGCCAAAGCCACGGTAAGCCGTGTGCGATACCATGTTAGTTTGCAGGCGATGACCTACAATGTTGCTTGCACCTAAAAAGTAGCCGTTATCGGCATGAAACATAGCTCTGTCGACAATAGCGTCAGACAAGTCAGGCGAATGCCCACAATTGCCATTAATATCTACTTTTGTGGCAACAATTTTACCGTTTTCATTGAAGCCTACTTCGAAGCTGTTATCGAAAGGATGGCGTTTACCTGTTACGTGCATATCAGTACTGCGAGGTAAACGACACTTCACTGCACACTGATTGCGAGAAGCTAACAAAGATGCTAAACAAGCCCACTGAGCAGCTTGGGTTTCTTTACCACCAAACCCGCCACCCATGCGGCGCATATCTACCATCACATGATGCAGCTTAATATTGAGCACTTCGGCCACTAGTTTTTGCACTTCACTAGGATGTTGGCTTGAGGTATACACCTTCATGCGTCCATCTTCGTCAGGAATAGCTAGCGACACTTGCCCTTCAAGATACATATGCTCTTGGCCGCCAATAGAAAGGTTTCCTTTACAGCGTAAAGGTGCAGCGGCAAGTTGGGTATCTGCATCACCTTGGCCGAACCTATGAGTAGGGCGCACAAAACGTTCATGTTTGTGTGCTTCTTCGGTGGTAAATACCGCTGCCGTAGGAATAACCTTAATGTTACCTTTTAATGCCGCTTTACGGGCTAAATGTACCGATGTAGCAAGTACAGCAAAATAAGGCTGACCGTAAAATTTCACTTCGCCATTAGCAAGGAGCGGATCGCCTTCAAAAACCGGCCCAATGTCTTTATGGCCAGGCACATCATCGATGGTGATAACATCTACCACACCTTCGCTTGCGCGTACGGCAGATAAATCCATAGATTCAATAATACCTGCCGCGCACTGGCTTGTGCCTATTGCGGCGTAAAGCGTGCCTTGCGGCTCTACCAAATCGTCAATATATTTCGCACTACCAGAAACCTGCCTTGCAGCGCTCTCATGCTTTACCGACGTATGAACAACCTGAGTTGAGGCTGAGTCTTTTGCGCTATCGATAAGTTTACGCATGTTGCACCACCCGAGTTTCAATTTTATTGCTTGCATGGCTGCTTGTAGCACTGCCAGTTTGGCTAGCGTTTTGATGCTCTAGCCAGAACCGATGCCATAAATTAGCCAGTACAGTTTTACGATATTCTGCGCTAGCTCTCACATCATCAATTGGTGAAAACGCTTCGCTTAAAATTTGCTTACCAATATTTAAGCATTCGCTACTTGCCCATTGTTTACCACTTAATGCGCTATTCAGTGCTTCGCAGCTAGCAGGGGTTGCGGCAACACCGCCAAACCCTGTGCTAACATCTTCCACTTTGCCTTCATTCAAGGTTACTTTGAACACGGCACACACGGCAGAAATATCATCTTCCATACGTTTTGAAATTTTGTACGCGGCCACTAACTCATTTGCTGTTAGGTAAGGAATTTCAATGGCAGATAACCATTCGCCTTTTTGTAGGGCCGTTTGGCGATAGCCGGTAAAAAAAGCGTTTACAGGAACAGTGCGCGTTTGTGTTCCGTTATCTATATGTAATACCGCGTTCAGGGCTAGCAGTACCGGCGGCATATCGCCAATAGGTGAAGCGTTAGCTACATTACCACCCAAAGTGGCTTGGTTGCGTATTGGCAACGAAGCAAAGCGAGTGATTAATTCTGCCAATTGTGGGAAATGCCCTAGCAAAGGTTGCGTCAAATCGCTAAGTGGTGTGGCTGCACCAAAGGTGATCGAATGCTCATCTGTAGTGCATCCATTTAGTGATTTTACGCCACTTAAACTAATTAGCGTGCTCACGTCTTTCAATTGTTGAGTAAACATCAAGCTTAAATCGGTGCTGCCTGCTACCAAGAGCGCATCTGGGTGCTGAGCGATAGCACTGGCCAACGCAGCGCGAGAATCTGGAACGAGTAAATTATTGGTGCCAAGTACTGACGTTCCAGCTAGTTGCTTTAACGAACTTAGCGTTGATGATTCGTTACGCGCGAAGGTGTCATCAGGCGTGTTCCCACACACAGATAATGCTGCATCAATAATAGGGCGATAGCCGGTACAGCGGCATAAGTTGCCCGATAGCGCATGTAACACATCATCTCGATTTGGCGTGCCATCTTGATGATATAAAGCAAACATAGACATAATAAACCCTGGCGTACAGAAGCCGCACTGAGAACCATGAAAGTCTATAAGTGCTTGTTGTACAGGGTGTAATGTATTGTCTTGAGTTAAATGTTCTACGGCAATGAGTTGTTTGCCATGTACAGCCGACATCAAGGTGATACAACTGTTTACCGTACGGTAATGCAACCCATCGAACTGTTGGGTAGGCTCGGCAATCACTACGGTACATGCACCGCAATCGCCTGCAGCACAGCCTTCTTTAGTACCGGTAAGTTTTCTGTGCTCGCGTAAGAACTGGAGTAACGTCAGGTCAGCCCGGGTATCGTCCAATTCAACGAGTTGTTGATTAATAAGAAAGCGAATCATACCCGCACCTCATCACTATTTTCATTGATATATCCATTAATATAGCGGTATTCTTGATAGAAAAGTAGACCATTTGGTCAAATAATTGCTTTAAAAAAAAGGCTTCCCTGAGAATAGCCCCTGATCTGGTAAGCAAAACTGCATACTTGTCGGTGTAATACAGGCAAGAATCGTGCAAGGTTGAATATAGAGAACACAAAGTTAAGTAGAGGTAACGTATAGTGTTTACGTTTTCTGTTTTATTCTAAAACCGTGATAACGTAATACAAACGGATGCCAGATGTGTAGTGAAGGATAAAAAAATAGCGATGACCAAATTAAGAGACACGGACGCAGGCGTAGGCGCCACAAATAAAAGAAACATACTGCAAGCTGCTGAAAAATGTTTCGCCCAGTTCGGCTTTAAAGGTACGGCGGTTCAAAAAATTGCAGATGAAGCGAACCTGCCTAAAACCAATGTGCTTTATTATTTTAAAACGAAGCAAGAATTGTATGTGGCAGTGTTAGAAGAAACATTGTCGTTGTGGAATTCCCATTTCGACAGAGCCACTGTAGATGACGATCCTGCTGAAGTGTTAGCGGCGTACATTACAGAAAAAATGGAAGTATCTCGCACCCATCCCCAAGCTTCTAAAATATTTGCGATGGAAATTATTAACGGTGCGCAGAACTTAACCGGTTACTTTGATGAAGAACATGCCAAATGGATGGAAGGGCGCTTAGCGCTTATCGACCAGTGGATTAAAGTAGGCAAACTCCCTCAGCTTGATGGCGAATACTTACTTTACACCATTTGGGCCAGTACCCAGCATTATGCAGACTTCTCTGCTCAAATTACCCGTCTTCGTGGTCGTAAAATGATTAAGGCCGATTTTGAAACGGCCACACGCCAGTTAATTCAATTGGTGCTAGGAGGTTGCAACCTGCCAGTGCCAAGTCGTTATATTGAGAATGTTGATGTCGAATAATTCCCATACTTACCCTCGCGATCTTATTGGTTACGGGGCTGATGTACCTAAAGCAAACTGGCCGAACGGCGCTAAAATTGCCCTCCAGTTTGTATTGAATTATGAAGAAGGTGGTGAAAACTGCGTGCTTCATGGTGATGAGCACTCTGAAACCTTTTTGTCTGAAATTATTGGTGCACAAGCATTTAATGACAGACATCTTAGTATGGAGTCTATTTACGAATACGGGAGTCGAGCAGGGTTCTGGCGACTTCATCGTTTACTCACCAGCTACAATATTCCGGTAACGGTGTTTGGTGTCACTATGGCCATGCAGCGTCATCCAGATGCCGTACAAGCCATGTTAGATGCCAAATGGGAAATTGCTAGTCACGCCATGCGTTGGGTCCACTATCAAGATATGGATGAAGAGACTGAACGCAAAGAAATAGATGACGCTATCATTTTGCATGAGCAGCTTACTGGCAAGAAGCCGGTTGGCTGGTATACGGGGCGTACCAGCCCTAACACACTCAAATTAATAGCTGAGCGTGATGACATACTTTACTGCGCCGACTCTTATGCCGATGATTTACCCTATTTTGATAATCATTACAGCAAACCTCTTTTAATGGTGCCCTACACGCTAGATACCAATGATATGCGCTTTGCTGCGCCACAAGGTTTTAATAGTGGCGAGCAATTCTTTCAATATCTAAAAGACGCGTTTGATGTGTTGTACGACGAGGGCAGTGAAGCGCCTAAAATGCTATCAATAGGCATGCATTGCCGTATTTTAGGGCGCCCGGCCAGAATGGCAGCATTAAAACGTTTTATAGAATACGTGCAATCTCACGACAAAGTGTGGCTTGCTACCCGTGAAGACATTGCGCGCCATTGGCTAGCCGAACATCCTTTAGTTGAAAAATCCCAGTAAAGTGTAAAGCTATAAGAAGCAAGCTACGCTATATAAACTGGAGAAATAAAAATGAAAGTAAAAATTGCCTTATGTTTATTAACAGCGCTCGTGTTAACGGGCTGTTCGAAGCTAAATAAAGAAAACTACGACAAACTAAAAATGGGTATGTCTCAAGATGAAGTATCATCGGTGATAGGGGCTGCAGATAATTGCGCAAAAACCATGGGCGCAGTGTCGTGCGTTTGGGGTAACGAAGAAGCGAAACACGTAAAGATAGTCTTTATGGGCGATAAAGCCGTTACCTTTAGCTACGATGGTTTAGAGTAGGATTAGCAAGCGCGATCTACGTTTAGCCTAAGTAGTTTAGATAATTTAGATAGATTAACGAATTTAGGTTAAGCACAAAAAAACGGTGAAGATTATCTTCACCGTTTTTTTATATGCTAAGCATAGGGCTGTGTGTACTATTTTAGGTCAAATATATAGCGCAGTATAAACACACCCGCCAATGCGTAGGTTAAGCCGCTCACTTCTTTGAATTTACCGGTTCCCATCTTAATACCCACATAGGTAATAAAGCCAAGGGCAATGCCTTCGCTAATACTAAAAGTAAGGGGCATAGCTATTAGCGCAACTGTTGCGGTAGCAAGGGCGCCTAAATCGTCGAAATCTATCTGACGTATGGCTTCCATCATTAATATACCCACCATAATGAGGGCAGGGGTTGTTGCCATCAACGGAATGACCTTCATTAGTGGCGTAAGGAATAAAGCTAAAACAAAGCACAGCGCAACGACCACCGCGGTTAACCCTGTTCTACCACCGGCTGATGCCCCAGTAGCAGACTCAACATAGCTGGTGACCGGTGATGTACCAATAAACGCACCTACCACACTGGCAGAAGCATCTGCAGTCATAGCAGGGCCAATCTTAGGTAATTTTCCGTTTTTATCTAGCAGGTTCGCACGGCGAGAAACCCCAATTAAGGTCCCGATGGTGTCGAACATATTCACGAACATAAGCGCAAATATTAGGTCCCATGTTTCAGCGATATGATCAATAGGGTACCAAAAGTCCATTGCCATAAAGGTGTTTGATATAGGTTCTGGTAAGCCAATAATGGCTTCAGGGGTTGCGGTTAACATGCCGTTTTCTGTGGGCACAAACGCACCAATAACGGTAAGCAATACGATAGAAATAAGAATACCGCCGGTCACCTTTTTTACTACCATAACAATGGTAAAAATGATGCCTAGTAAAGCCAGCATCACCGCAGGGTTAGATAAATCACCAAGGCTCACGAAAGTAGCTGGGTTATCTACAATTAGCCCAGCATTTTTAAGGCCGATAAAAGCAATGAATAATCCTATGCCGCATTGCACACCAATTTTCAGGGCAGGGGGAATAGATTCGGCTACTTTTGTCCTAACCCCAGTTAGGGAAAGAAGCAAAAATAAAATACCGTTCCAAAACACAATTCCTAAGGCTGCTTCCCAAGGAATTTCTCTCGACAAACAAATAGTAAAAGCAAAAAAAGCGTTCAACCCCATACCAGGCGCAAGCGCAATGGGATAGTTAGTCATAAACGCCATCAGTAAAGTACCCAAACAGGCAGCTAACGCGGTTACCGTGATTAATCCTTCGATAGGCATGCCACTTAAACCAAGGATCCCTGGGTTTACCACTAAGATATATGACATGGCGGCGAAAGTAGTTAGCCCCGCTACCACTTCTGTTTTTATTGTGGTTCCATGCGCCTGAAGCTTAAACAGGCGCTCTAATACGTTATTGGACATGTAGATTTCTCTATGCGTTGAGTCATTTATCATTATTTGATGTTGCATGAAGCAAAAACTTGACCACTTAGTCAGTTTGTTGGTGCGTTTTGTGCTACGGTAATCATAGCCAGAATACGCAAAGTCAGTGGTACGCCAGTGAAATTAACTAATAAAGGTTTTAAAAACCGTGTATTTCACATCGGAAGCGTTATAACAACGCCTGACTAAATCAACGCTAGAAAAGAAGTTGCGCACTAATTAAGATCAAAATGCATCAAAATGGTGCACTTCTAACTGTGAGGGGCCATGTCGCTATCAACAATAATTCAAAAACTCCCGAAGGCTGAACTGCACTTACATATAGAAGGCAGCCTAACACCTGAGCTTATGTGGCACCTGGCAAGTAAACATAGTATCACGTTGCCATATAAAAGCATTGAAGAGATAGCTGCCGCCTATCAATTTACTAACTTGCAAAGCTTCCTTGATATATATTACGCCGGTGCGGGCGTGCTCATTGATGAAGATGATTTTTACGCGTTAATGTGGGCGTATTTCACCCGATGTCATGAAGACAATGTGGTTCACACCGAAATCATGTTTGACCCACAAACCCATACCGCAAGAGGTATAGGATTTGATGTATTCATGCCCGGTTTTTTGCGGGCTATGAAAGATGCACAAAGGCAGTATGGTATTTCTAGTTACTTAATTATGTCTTTCTTAAGGCATTTACCAGAAAGCGACGCCTTCGCTACGCTTGAAGCTGCCAAGCCTTATTACAGTGTAATAGATGCGGTTGGCTTAGACAGTTCTGAATTGGGTCACCCACCGTCTAAATTCGAACGGGTGTTTCAAGAAGCGCGAGCGTTGGGCTTTAAAATAGTCGCTCATGCCGGTGAAGAGGGACCGCCAGAATACATTTGGGAAGCACTAGACTTGCTTAACGTAGACCGGATTGACCATGGCGTACGGTGCCAAGAAGACGATAAATTGATGGCTTATATTAAGGCCAATCAAATTCCTTTAACCGTGTGTCCATTAAGTAATTTGAAGTTGTGTGTGGTAGATGACTTAGCCAAACACAATATATTATCGCTTCTTGATGAGGGCTTGATGGTTACGGTGAATTCAGACGACCCAACGTATTTTGGTGGGTTTTTAAATGATAATTATAAAGCCTTGTGTGATGCGCTACCTGTAACAGAAGCACACGTGAAGCAACTGGCTATTAATAGTTTCGAGGCGAGTTTTTTACCGGATGACATTAAGCAACAACACATTGATCACATACATGCTTTAACAAGCTAAGCTGATATGCCGCTCATTGTATCTTAGCTTGTTATAGCATTTATGCGTGGGCGGCAACCATTTCAGATTTAGTGGCATCAATCACTTCTGCTAACCCGTTAACCTGTACTTCAATTTCATCCCAATTATCGGATGCAGATAATATTTCAATAGATGAAGCTTTGTGACGCAACAGTTCGGCACCCACATCACCTGAAACACCTTTAATAGCGTGGCTAATAAAGCGAACTTCTTCTCGCTCTTTATTTGAAAGCGCAGTAATAAGCGATAAATATTTTTCATCGATTTGATTAATAAACATTTCAACTACGCGTTTCAACAGCGCGTGGTTTCCCGCTAAGCGTTGTAAAGCTTTTTCATGTTGCCATAGCGAGGTACTATCAAAATTCATAACGATATCTTTGCCTTATAAACCATGTGGAAAGTGCAAGTAGGTAGTTTACTCGCAAAACTGTATATCAAATAAATTTAATTGTGAACCCATTTACAGGATGGTTTCGCCTGTTTAATTTAAGTCACATTTAAATTGTGTTTTAACGTTCTGTGGCATTTATCGTATGGCATCTCTTGTGGCACCTTTTATGGCATTGGCTTGTCAGTAAAACCTGCTTACTAAAATCTGCATTCAAATTACCAATAATATAAGTTTAGCTGAATATATACTAAAGGCTAATAACGAAAAAGATGGCGTGGTCGATACTTGGTATTGGAAAGGTTTAAAGAAAAAGTTGAGAGGAAAAACGACAGCTATGGATATGCGTGCGCAAAATGTGCTTATTGTTGATGACGAACCCGTCAATATCGTCATTTTAGAGTCAGCGGTAAGTAGCTTAGCGAACGTAATTAGTACCAGCGACAGTGTAGAAGCCCTTCATCTTATTGAAACACACAAACCCGACTTAATTATTCTTGATATCAGTATGCCCAAGCGCTCAGGTTTCGACATCTGCAGAGCGGTGAAGGCGGATTTAGGCTTACGAGAAATACCGATACTTTTCGTTACATCATTTACCGACAGTGAAAATGAGCGAAAAGCGCTTGCATTGGGTGCTATTGATTTTATTGCGAAACCTATTGATATCGAAATTTGCAGGATGCGGGTAAAGAATCACCTTTTAATTCAACGTCAAAAATCACAGCTAGCTATTTACAACGAAAGAATTCTTGAAGAAAAAGAGCAGCTAAACATTACGCTTAATGCTATCGCTGATGGGGTTATCGCCACAAATGCAGAAGGTATCGTAACGTTTATTAACCCGGTTGCTCAGCGCTTAACGGGCTTTAATGAATTTGAAGCATGCGGGCGCATGGTTGATGACATCATGGAGTTACGAGACGACACTACGAATGCAGTAATGATTAATCCTGCGTTATACACCATGAAGGTTAAGCGACCTGTTGCAATGGCGTTTAACGTAAAGTTAGTGAGCAAGCAAGGTGAAGAGTGCAGGGTAGAAGATACGGCATCTCCAATTTTGGATACGCAAGGCAATGTTAGAGGGGCCGTTGTGGTGTTTCAAGATGTGTCTGAAACGGTGGCAATGGCCGTTCAAATGGCCCATGTCACTAACCACGACCAACTCACTGGCTTACCTAATCGCGTGCTATTGCATGACAGAATTGTTCAGTCTATTAATCGTACCGACAAAGCGCAGCATAGTGTCGCCTTGTTACTCATAGACATTGATAATTTTAAATATTTGAACGATGCGCTAGGGCACAAAGTCGGCGACTCCATTATATTGTCTATATCAAAACGCCTTCAACAAGCATGCGGTGCGTCAGCAACGCTGGCAAGGGTGGGCGGTGATGAGTTTGCATGTTTGTTGACCCATGTAGGTAGTGGTTTAAGTGCCGATGGGGTGGCAATGAGTTGCTTGCAAAGTGCAAGGGAGCCTATTCACATTAATGGCCGGCATCACCAACTAAGTTTGAGTATTGGCATAAGCTTGTATCCTCAAGATGCCTCTAGCGCAGAAGAAATGATGCGTCACTCAGACACCGCCATGTATCGCGCAAAAGCCACAGGTAAAGACAAGTTCAGCTTCTTCTCGAAAGATCTTCAACTGGCCATGCGCAAGCGTGTTGAAACCGAAGTAAAGCTTCGTAGCGCACTTGATAACAACAGCTTGGCGGTATTTTTCCAACCTAAATACGATTTAAATTTGAACAAGGTCGTTGGCGCGGAAAGCCTTGTTAGAATCATCGACGAGGATGGCAATACAATCTCACCGGATGAATTTATTCCTTTGTCTGAAGAAACAGGGTTGATTCATCGGTTAGGTAAGCAAGTTTTGGTAAAAAGCTGTGAGTTTATTGCTAAGTGTGTTGAAGCAAATAAACCGCTTGTAATTGCAGTTAATGTGTCAGCCCTGCAAATAGCAAACCCTTGCTTTGCTAAAGAAGTTGAGGAAGTGATTGTTTCGTCTGGAATTGACCCAAGGCTGTTAGAGTTAGAGGTAACCGAATCTGCATTAATGGACGATTTTGACCAAACGCGAAAAATGTTACTCGCGCTTTCCTCGTTGGGGCTTTCACTAGCACTAGATGACTTTGGCACTGGCTATTCAAGTTTATCTTACTTACGTCAGTTTCCTTTAAACGTACTTAAAATTGACCGCTCTTTTGTAAAAGATATGGATCACGAACCCCAGGCGCTCGATATTGTTACGGCTATTGTTCGCCTCGCTAATTGTCTTAACATGATACTGGTGGCAGAAGGGCTTGAAACCGAATTGCAGTTTCACTCGCTGAGGCAGTTGGGCTGTGAATATGGCCAAGGTTACTACATGTGTAAACCTATATCAGAAGATGAATTCACCGCACGATTTTTAAATCAAACATCGCTAACCATGTAATAACAAATTTAAAAACCTGAAAAGATGGAAGTTTCTTTTTTTGGTTAATATTTTTTAAGTGTTACTGTAGTATAGCGATACTACGATCTGCCCCTCAACCTCTTAAGATAGTCTTGTTAAATTTATGCAGTTAGAACTAAAACCATACTCGGCATGCAAAGTACTCATAGTCGACGATGAGCCTATTAGCAGGATGCTTTTAACCTCAATACTCGAGCCTTTCGTTACTTGTATTTCTGCTGCAAGCGGCAAAGAGGCAATTGGCCAGTGTGTTACCCATAAGCCCGATCTCATTCTGTTAGATATGAATATGCCTGATATTGACGGGCTTACGGTTTGTCGAACCTTAAAAGACAGCGCTGATACTGCTCACATACCTGTTGTTTTTGTTACTTCTACTATTGATGTTGAAACTGAAAATATGTGTTGGGAAGTGGGGGCTTCAGATTTTGTTTTAAAACCAGTTACCGCCTCTACACTTGTGCATCGCATAAAAAACCACTTACAAGGTAAGCTACGCACAGAACTACTTAAAAAAATGACCTTTCACGATCAGTTAACAGGTCTATACAACCGAATGTACTTGAGTAATGAAATTCCATTATTAGTAAAGCAAGTTGCTCGCGACCATAGCACCGTAGGTGTCATCATGATTGATATTGATTTTTTTAAACTCTACAACGATAACTATGGCCACCTTCAAGGTGATATCTGCCTTCAAAAAGTGTCAGAGCTTATAGCTGAACATGCTCGACGCCCTAAAGATGCTGCCATTCGATTTGGTGGTGAAGAATTTATGTTGGTATTACCTTATACCGATTTGAATGGAGTAAAGAAAATTGCAGAAGATATTGTGGCTGCAATAAGAAGTGAAAGCATTACGCATTATGCCGGTAAAGGTGGAATGCTAAGCCTTAGCGCGGGCTATGCTGTCAGATCTGCCGTTGAATTACAGGACACGGGCGTATCTTCACTTATCGAATCTGCTGATATTTTTCTCTTTGAAGCCAAAGAGTCTGGGCGTAATCGCGCCATAGGTTAAACCGCTTCTCCCTTAGAATAATAGCCTATTGTTTAATTTTTTTTATTTGCAACAACCACTATCATTGCCGTAATGGAGCAGTGTAAAAACTGTAGTGGCTCCTCTTTCCCTTAGAGGGCTTCTTGATTTTAATGGCGGTTTGCTATGTCTCAACAATTCAATAGTAAAGAACAGTACCCTATTTCCGTTTCTTCAACGGTACTTAACTTTGAAAAAGTACTTAAGTCTGGTTGCGACATATTATCCATGCAGCAAGGCATACTCTTGCATGTTACTTGTGAACATATCGATGTTATTGCCAAAGCAGATGCCTCTCTAGCTCCCAATCAATCACTATTGCCCCCTTTTCCTGTTGATATAGCTTCTCTTCCTTCCAGCCAGTTAGAAAGCTGCACTGAGGTTAATCTGTGGGCGAAACAAAACTTATCGGCAAAAGACTTCATTATTGGTCGCGTTCACCGTGTTGGTAACTATCACGTTATATTAATACTGGTAAACAGTGTGGAAGATATAGAATCTTCTTACGATAAAGGAAAGTTGTCTCTACTTGATAACTGGTTAGAAAGCGTTTTACAAAAAGAACGTGGTGCTGACGATAATTCAATAAAGCATGCTGAGTTGTTTGCAAAGCTGCAGTCAGTGGCAAATATAGGTGTGTGGGAAGTTGATATCGTCGAGAACGCGCTTTTTTGGTCTTCTCAAACCCGTGTTATTCATGAAGTGCCTCAACACTATGCGCCAGAGCTAGGCTCTGCCATCGAGTTTTATAAAGAGGGGGCAGATCGCGATGAAATCACAAGATTGGTAAATCACGCGATACAAACAGGCGAACCATGGACCGTTACCTTGCAGATAATTACTGCAAAGGGAAATTCTGTATGGGTCGAAAATCACGGTATGGTTGAAATGTTTGAAGGCCAATGTGTTCGGCTTTTTGGTACGTTTCAAAATGTTGATAAATCGGTAAAGCTTCGCTTGGAGCTAGAGGATAGACAAAAAGATGCAGAAGCGGCGTTTAAAGAGCGAGGTCATTTGTTATCTCGTATCAGCCATGAACTGAGAACGCCGCTTAATGGTATTACGGGTATGCTACAGGCCATAAAGTTCGAGCAGCGAGTGAATATTCGAGAGCGTAAAACTGATTTAGCGCTTAAGAGCGCCGACCGTTTATTGTTGCTTATAGACGATGTTTTAGACTACACCGAAATTTCCAGTGGTGAACTTGTACTGAAAAAAAATGACTTCTGCGTGCGGGCAATGGCAGAAGAGCTGATTGATGTATTTAAACCCTTGTGCAAAGAAAAAGGCCTTCGTTTATTTGCGGTGCTGTCGTTCCCTGAGAATACCTATATAAATGGTGATGCCAATCGAATAGGGCAGATTATTTCCAGATTATTGAGCAACGCCATTAAGTTTACTTCACGAGGGCACATTTCCATACAATTAACGCTAAGAGAAGCGTTCAATGTGCCTAACTTGCTTATTTCCATCGAAGACACTGGTGAGGGAATGGATGAGGCAACTAAAGGTTCGTTATTCACGCCTTTCATACAAGGGCAAAAGCAATCGGCCATTAAAGGCAGTGGAACAGGTTTAGGGCTTTCTATCGTAAAGCAGTTAGTTGAGAAAATGGATGGCGAGATAGAGCTTCGTTCTGAAATGAATGTAGGCACTAGCTTTGATATTGTCCTTCCTGTGGCCCTTACTGATGTTAAACAAGGCCTGCTTGAACACTCCGATGCTCTATCATCAAGTTTACTCACTATCCCTTTGTCTATTCTGGTGGTAGACGATAATGATATTAACCGCATCGTGCTTGCCTCCATGTTGGAAAAATACAATTTCATTGCCGATGAAGCTGAAGATGGTGAAGTGGCGATACAAAAAGCCAGAGAAAAGGACTACGATCTTATTTTCATGGATTGTGCAATGCCAGTGCTCGATGGCATATCAGCCACTAAAGTCATACATGAAGAAGGGTTGATGCACAGCCAAGGTAGTATTGTAGCAGTAACGGCCAATACGTCAGAAGAAGACAGAAAAGCGTGTAAAGAGGCGGGGATGTCGGCGTTTTTGTGTAAACCTGTCGATCAACGCAATGTTGCCTTAGAACTCAAGAAAGTCTTGTTGAGTAAGTCTCTAGAAATGCATCAGTGACAGCGGGAGCCCGCTGTCACAAGTTAGCGAACATTTACAGTTCGCTATTGCTTAACAGGAATGTCAGTTTTCACCGTATCCCAGTTTGTGGTAATTTCCTCAATAACCACCGAGCCTACAGCGTAAGCGGCTTCTACAGCCGATTGAAGTGCTGCGTAGCCTTCCCCTGAGCTTTCTAGCTCTAAGTTTTTGGCTGCCGTTAACCCAGCTGGCTGCATGGTGAAGTTACTGGCAGTACGAAGAATCAGTACGCGGTCTTTATCAACCAATTTAGCATTGTCTAGGTAAGTAAGCGCTTGTAAGGTGGCTGAATCTTCCATGCCTGAGGTAACAAAGTTGCCTTTACTTTTGGTCCAATAGTTAACCCAGTCGTTAGCCCAGTCGTTTAACAATGCGCCATGCCAAAATGTAGACGCCGATAGATGTGAGCCTGTCATAATAGTCGGGGCGGCAAGAGCTTTAGGGTATCCCGTGTAGGTAGCACGTAACTTATCCATAGCGGGAGTGTTAGGTAGCGCCGTATCTTTCGTTAGGTTGTACGCCCAATCTCTTAAACTCGCATTTAAAATATAAACTTCACCGTTAGGCGCTTTTTCGGGGTTTACTGACGCTGCGTTAGCGTAAGGTGAATGAGTGAAAAGGGGGAAATAACCGGTTTTCCAATCGCTTGGGATTTCACGTGCATCAATTTGATGGGCAAGGTCGCCATCAACTACATAGTCAGTCCACACGGCTGAGCCTATCGTCCCATCAGCGGGATCCATGCCGGCAATACCCGCTACAAGCCAGTAAGCATGCGTTAAATCGAATCTAGGGTCTAGTCCTAATGCCATTATAGCGGCAGAAGCACGGGCGATACCCATGCCCGTTACAATACCCATTACACCTGTGTCTTCATTCACAAAAATATCGTGATGCCCATGAGGAAGAGCATAGCGTGTTGAAAGGTTTTGGTTCTTTTTCCACAGTTGGAACTCACCCGCTTTGTCGCCTTCGTCTTCGCCAATTTCGAACATGGCCACCACAACAGCTTTGATTTCAATAGGGGGAGTGGTTTCAGCGCAGTGCCCAGAAGAAGCGAAAAAAGAAAGGGCGAGAATAGCATTAGCAAAATAGCGCATTAATAATTGTCCTCTTAGGTATAAAAAAAGGTAAATCTACGAGGGTAGATTTACCTTTACATTATTTATATTACAACAACTTATATTTCAGTAGCTTAGAACTTATAAGCGAACTTCGCGCTCCAATGACGTGGTAATTCAGGCAATACAACCTGGCTACCGAACAAGTCAGGGAAGTTAGCACGGAAATAACGCTCATCCGTTAAGTTTTTAACGGTGAAGTTAACAGACCAATCATCAGCTTGGTAAGACACACCTGCGTTCACTAACGTGTAAGCAGGAAGCATTACCGAAGCAGAGAAACCAGATGCTACTTCTTCAACGTCAACAACACTCACGTTAGCTGCATAGCCGTTTTGGAAGTCGTAAGTGGCGGTTACTGTGTACACGTTTTCAGGAATACCTGCTTTACGTGCATCAGTGTTAGCAAAACCTTCACCAATTAAGTTCAAGCCAATCACGTTGCCACCGAATACCAATGAAGGATCGGTAAGGCTAGTTAAATCTTCAGCACCTAGGAAACCAAATTGGCTACCATTTTCTAGTGCAGTAAGGTTAATAACTTTAATATTCGTGTAACCAGCCGACATAACAAGGTTTTCGTTCACTACCCAGCGTAGTTCGAACTCAGTACCTTTGTTGTTGGTGGTGTTGTTCGTTACCGTGTTTTGGCTGCTGAAGTCGGTTCTTTCCATTTCAAATGATGAAAGTGCAAAGTAAAGGGTGTCATCTAGTAATGAACCCTTAATACCAAACTCGAAAAGTTCAGACGTATCAAACGCACCATCTTCTAATTGACCTACGCCAATTTCAGCACCCTGACCTGCAACAATTGTTGCTTGCTCAGCCGCGGTGATATAAGGAATTAAGCCAAACGGAAGTTCGTAAGAAATACTGGTGTTCCAAGACCATCCACCTACGGTGTCTTCAGCAGAAACTGGTGTACCTTCATTGCCTTCAATGCGAGCACCCGGTAACAATAAGTCCTGACGTGAAGTCGTTTCAATATCAATAGTGTCATAACGTACACCTAGTACAAGGTTTAATCCCCAGTCCCAGGTAAGATCAGTCATTGCACCAATACCTAAATCAAGGTAATTACCTTCATCGTAGTTGTCATAGTTCATGCCTGAGCGAGTAGACAGTAAACGTCGGTCTAATGCTGAGGAAGCCATGGTTAAATCACGACGGTTAAAGTACTCATAGGTAAAGTCATCACCGTGTAGAAAATCGGTGTAGCGAATTGACGGTGAAATTTGGAACTGTGCTAACAAGCTATCGTTTTCATATTCTGTCGCGAAAACAATTTTATCTTCAATAACCCAGCTGTCATGGAACTGAGAGAAACCGTACGCATTTTCATTGATATTATCGTATGAATCGTAGAAGAACTGGTTACGAATTTCCCAGTTGTCTGCGTAATAAATAGTATCGAAGTAGAACGTAATGGCTTCGTTACCAAGTTGGTCATCTGGAGCAACCAATACTTGGCTGCCGCTTAATGTGGTAGTTCCAACATTTTCTAGTGCCATTAAAGCAGTTGCTTCGTCATCAGTAAATGCAGCGCCAGGCACGTAGAAAAAGCTGTTACCTGCAATATTTACTGCACCATACTCTTCATGACTAATTGAACCGTCGCCGTCAGTATCAAGCGATTGAGCAGTACCGGTAATATAAGTGCCATCATCGATAAGTTCTTGCGTTAAGCGGTTCCAACCAGCAACTTGGTTGCCGTCGTAATCGTGGTACATACCACCAAATTCAACACGAAGATTATCAGTAATGTCGATGTTGAACGCGGCTTGCAGAATGGTTTGATCAGTTTGCGTATTTTCGTAATAGCTATCTGAGTTTTCAACTTCACCGTACAGGTAATACCCTACTGTTTTGTCGCCAACTTGCGCTGGACCACCTACTTCTGCCGTTAACACACTCTTGTCCCACGAACCCGTAGTATAAGAGATTGCACCTTCAGGCTTTTCTAAATATTGACCAGAAGAAGCACGTGCAGATTTAGGGTTAAAGTTTAAGTAACCACCAATTTTAGACGGGCCGTAAATAGGAGAAGCTGGGCCACGTACAATATCAATTCGGCTTGAAGCACCAATTGGGGTAGGGTAGTTACCCGGGTTGTCTAAGCGTTTCACGCCACGGAAGTAGGTTTCACCAGGCGTACCACGTACGTCAAGCGAGCCTGCAACACCAAAGAAAGACTGGGTAAATGTACCAGGGGCAAATGCTACTAATTCATCAATGTCTGAAACGTTAAAACGCTCCATTTGCTCTTGTGAAATAGTTGACGCAGAACGTGGCGTTTCAAGAATTGATTTTCCAAAACCAAAAACTGATTCAACATCTTGACCAGGCAAACTGCCCAGTGACCCTGTTACTTCAATTTTTTCAACGTCAGCGTCTTTCGGCGCAGATTCAGCGTCTTGTGCAAGCGCAATTGAAGGCACTGACAACGTCAGACCGAATGCCAGCGCACGGGCGAATGGGTTTAGTTTGAATGTAGTGTTAATCATGGTTTCCTCTATTTTTAATAGCCTTTAAAAAGGCCTTTTATACTTTTTTATTTTTCTGTCTGGGTAAAAGCACAATGAGTGCCAGCTTCTTGTCCAGTTGGTCAGGAAATTAAATAAATTTAAATTTATGATTTAATTGAACTTTTTATGATGGGGTAAACACGTTGATGTTACTAAAATGTGAAGTGGCACAAAGCTGGTGGTTCTTTGCACCAGCATTGTGATATTTCATGTGGGCTTTGCACCAATTTTGCCCTTTATACTTCACCTTGTGTTTTTGGCGCTGATTCAGATGCTTCCTGCGGTGTTGTTTGCGGTGCACTGGGTAAAGTGAGATCTAAAATGATAGCGGTAAGCCCGGCAGACGTAACAGGAGAGAGTAAAACGTTTTCCAACCAAGTAGGAAGCTGAGATAGTGCACTTGGTACCATCATTACACCAATACTCATGCCTAATGCACACGCGGTAATTAAGCTACTTCTTCTATCTAACGCGTAGCTGGCAAGTAGCTTTAAACCACCCACAGCCACCATCGCAAACATCACTAGTGTTGCCCCACCTAACACCGGCTTAGGTATTGCTTGTAGCACGCCTCCCACTGCTGGAAACAGGCCAACGAAAACAAACATGCCTGCTACAAAGAAGCCCACCTTTCTACTCGCAATACCAGTAAGCTGAATAACCCCATTGTTTTGACCAAAAGTGGTGTTTGGAAAGGTGTTGAAAGCGCCTGCAATCATAGAATTTAGTCCATCCCCTAAAATACCCCCCTTGATACGCGATAAGTAAAGCGGGCCTGACACGGGTTCTTTGCAAAACAGGCTATTAGCGGTTAAGTCGCCCGCAGTTTCAATTGCGGTAAATAAGTAGATAAGCGCAATGGGTAAAAACAAGGTAATGTCGAAGCTAATGCCAAACGCGAAGGGCTGTGGAATCGCAATAGCGGGTAGGGTAGTTAAGTGGGAAAAGTCTAACCCCTTGGTTACCCACACATAACCTGTGCCCACCGTCATGCCTACAAAAATGGCCGATAGTCGTACCCAATGATTATTCGATGCATTTAAAAATACAATAATCAGTAAAACGCTTACCCCTAAGCCTAAATTGTCTAAACTCGCAAAAGATTCAGCGTTAAACCCACCGGCTAAATCGGTCATTCCTACGTTAATGAGTGATAACCCAATGGCGGTAATAACAATGCCAGTAGTTAGTGGTGTGATAATGCGCTTTAGCTGGGTAACGAATAAACTAAATACCACCTCAACCACCGCGCCCGCTAACGTAAGGCCAAAAAGAAGTGACAAAATTTCTTCGCTGCTTCCACCTTCATTTTTTACTTTCATTCCAGCCAAAAGTAACGCACTAATAAACGCAAAGCTGGTGCCTTGAATTGCTACTAAGCCACTGCCTACGGGGCCGATTTTCTTAGTTTGAATAAAGGTGCCCACGCCACTAACAAAAAGCGCCATACAAATAAGATATGCCGTATGCTCGGTAAGCCCTAAAGTGGCAGAGATAATTAACGTTGGTGTTATAACTCCTATAAAGCTAGCAAGCATATGCTGAAATGCGGCGGTCAAGCACGCTACCGCATTGGGTTTATCGTGCAGGCTATAAAGTAAGTCTTGATGTTTTTCTTGCATGATTATTCCTTATCGCCGCTGCACAGTTCGCTTTCAAACTTACAGATGAATGCGCGAAACGCTGGGGTTTGGGTAGGCACAGTATCTAATGCAACTTGATTTTCAAATTCAGCCACCCGCTGATGGTACAAAGCAAGTTGCTGTGCTTTTACATCCGGTTGTAAAAAGCTGTACTGCAAACTGTTGGTACCTAATGTGAGTACTTCTTCCCAACTTAAGTTGAATTCGGTTACCGCAATATAAAACTCATCGGTTAAAGTGGAGTCGAACATGCCTCTGTCATCGGTAGACAGTGCGGTAGGAATACCAGTTCGCAAGTATTCTGGAAACGGGTGGGCGTCAAAGCTGGGTACATATTCCAACAATAGATTGGAAATAAGGTTAATTTCTATAAGGTAGTGGCTGTTTCTCATTTGCAGCAAGGTATCTGGGTCGAATATGGTATTTAACCCGTGCCCAATTCGTTCTGCACCAAGTAATAACGTATCGCGCACGTTTGAGTCAGCAGTTTCTGATTCGCCCGCATGAAAGGCCAACAAAATTTTAGGGTATTTAGCCCGTAGTGAGCGAAGGGTTGAAGCGAAGCGTTTTGGTTGCCCGCGCATGTCATCCTCTCTACCCACCAAGTTGATACCCACATATATCTCTCTGTGTTTATCGACAAAGCTATAAATCCATTCCAATTGAGCTTCAGCGTCGGGTAAAAAGCGCACTAAAGCGTACTGAAAACGAACGGTTACGCCCGTTGCTATCGCTTCTTCGCTAGTGAGTACATGAGTATAAATTGCCAGAGCTTCATCAGGCGTATAAGGGCTGCCATCCGGTTTTTTTGCATAGCGTACATTTAGTTGGGTTTCTAAATATTGCAGGTTTTCTGCTTGATAGGCCTGCATATTAAGAAGCAGAATTTTCGACACTAACGTGGGGTTAGCGGTTAACTCGTTTAGGCGTTGCCAGTGGGTGGAAAAGAATTCTTCTCGCCCTTCTGAGGGCGTATGCAAGCGAATACTGTCCATAAAATCTTGTTTCTGATTTTCGTTAAGTAGCGCTAACTCGGTATAATTTTGTTGCAGACAATCAGGAAGAGTTATCCACGTGGTTTCGCTGATGGTGTGAAAGCGCAGTGCGCTTTGTTTATCTGATTGGCACTTTTTATCGCTCACCTGAGTGTAATAGGTATAACCACCATTTTTTGTAGGATCTGCCCCCAGTTCATACCACCATTCGCTAAACCCTGAACCCGACAAGTGGTGATGTAGTTCACCTCCTTTGGGCATGGCTTGTAAAAATTGATACATCTGGCGAGGTGTGGCGGTTTTTTTGAAATTTTCAAACCACAACGACATAGAAAATGAAGAATCAGCAACCGCACTTGAAGCGGCAACGCTTTTATAAGCCAAACTGGTAAGAGAGATAAATAGAACAAGATAGAAAGGTAAAATGGTAAGTCGCAAACGCATGAGTACTACAGAATAATTAAAATTATAATGCGGGTGGATTGCAAGAAGCTGACCAGTTAGTCTATGCTCAATAAGAAGGGTAACTTAATGATTACCAGATATTTTTAGTTAAAATGAACTCGGGAAGAATAAAGGTTTAAGTGTGGCACGCACCAAGTTGGTGCCTTAAAACGAAAAGCGCGCCAATATGACGCGCTCAAACTAACAGCAAGGCGATGAAAGCTATTAGAATTCAACACCTTCATCTAGCGTAACAAAGATAGAATGACGCACTTCGTTATACATGGCTTTCGAGCAGTGACCTTCACCTTCAGTATCTTCCAGCAAGATAACATCACCAGAACCAAACACATGGCGTTCGCCGTTAGAAACCGTAAACTCTGCGCGGCCTTTTAAGATAAACAAAAGCTGGCGTGCTGGTGCAGGGTGCCATTTAAAGTCATAGTCTGCAGGGGTTTCCCTAAAAATGATTTTGTCGGCCCCGAACTTTTCTGACAACAAACCTATGGGCCCGCCATCCTTCAGTGGAATATCGATTTCACCAAAGTGGCTCTTGCCTTCATCGTCGTTATATATCCTTGCTATCTTCATCTTACTAATACCTGTTTCTTATCATTTAACGAATCATGCTTAAACGTGAATCTTTTGTAGGCAGAAAGCTAATCCCTAGTACTTTAACGTGCGAAGACTGTGGTGCATTACCGCTAAGCTAGCGGCAACATCATCTGTGGTGATAGACTCAGCCGGATGGTGACTAATACCACCCTTACAGCGTGTGAATAGCATAGCAACAGGGCATATTTCAGCCATTGCCATTGCATCATGCCCTGCACCCGAGGCCAGTACTTTGGGTTCTATCCCAGCTTCAGTTACCCCTTTAAGCAATGTATTTTGAAGCGCACTATCACAATGAACCGCTGGCGCACTGTGCGTTTGCTCTGTTTTTAATTCCACATTGCGTAGTACAGCAATGTCGTTGATTTTCTGCAAAATCTCTGCCAATGCGGCTTCTCTCAACGTGTCTTCTTCACTGCGAATATCTAAAGAGAATTGGCACCGGCCTGAAATCACATTAACGCCATTAGGGGCGTTCTCAATTTTACCCACGGTAGCCACAACGCCTGGACGCTGCTGACTAATAGACTCTACCGCTAAAATCATTTCGGCGCTGGCACACAAAGCATCATGGCGCATCGACATTGGCACTGTACCGGCATGGCCTGCCATACCAGTCACAGTGAGTGAAAAACGTTTTGCTCCGGCAATTGCGTTTACCACCCCTACAGGTAAGTTCTCTTGCTCTAACACTGGACCTTGCTCAATATGCAGTTCTAAGTAACCCAGCAAGTCGGTTTGTGCAATGGTGGCGCTGTTAATAGCATCAAAATCTAGCCCAAAGTTTTTCATCGCATCTTCTAGCGAAATGCCATCTTCGTCTTTTAGCCTACGCCATTCGTCTTGCCATTTGCCCGTTAACGCACGGCTACCCAATAGCGTAGTGCCAAAGCGCGTGCCTTCTTCATCACAAAAGCCAACAATATCGATATGGAAAGGGAACTGTCGACCTTCGCCGCTGAATATGGCCATTAACGTCACAGGGGCAACCACACCTAGCATGCCGTCGTATTTTCCGCCATTTGGCACAGTGTCTAAGTGGCTGCCAATAATTAAGCGAGGCGCGTTAGGCACGGCTGATGTATAGCGGCCCCAAATATTACCTACGCTGTCTTGCCAGGTCGTCATGCCGGCTTCTATCATCCAACCCGAGGTAAGTTGATTGGCCAGCTTGTGTTGTTCGGTTAAATAGCGCCTGTCTAAGCAGGTAGGGTTTTGGCTTAATGAACCTAGTGCTTCACAGCGCGCCATTACTAGCGCGGCTGCATCAGAAAACTCAGACATTCATGGCTCCCGAGTACACAGCAAGTGCAGCGTCTACGCCAGCGCCAGCCGGTAACGACATACCTTGCTTGCGTAATACAGTTTCAAGCGACTGAAGAGTATGCAACACGGCGTCTTGGCGAGCGTTATAACCCATGGTGCCTATACGCCAAATTTTACCTTTAAGAGGGCCAAAGCTGGTGCCAATTTCAATGTTGAATCGAAGTAATAAATCTTCACGCACTTGCTCGCCGTGCACGCCATCAGGAATAACTACGCCTACTACATTGCTCATTTTGTTAGCAAGGTCGCCAAAAGGCGTAAGCCCTAAAGCTTGTACACCAGCTAGCATGGCATCGCCAGCCACTTTATGGCGAGCGATAACGTTTTGTTGGCCTTCTTCAAGATGTAAAATGGCGCATTCACGGGCGCAATAAAGCATAGTTGCGGCCTCGGTGTGGTGATTTAAGCGTTCATCACCCCAGTAATCCATGATCATGCCAAGGTCGAAATAGTTAGAACGAATTTTTGGGCCACGGGCACTTTCATGATGTGCATCGCGAATACCTGCTTCTACATGATGTCGAGTACGCACTACATCTACGAACTTTTGGCTCATGGTTATAGGCGCACTGCCTGATGGGCCGCCTAAACATTTTTGTAGGCCAACTGAAACTGCATCCAACTTCCATTTGTCTACTTCCAGAGGGTTGCCACCAACCGAAGCAGTTGCATCGCAGTAGAACAGCACATCGTTGGCTTCACAAATGGCACCAATATCTTCAAGCGGTTGAAACATGGTGGTAGACGTATCGCCTTGTACTATGGCTAACAGCTTAGGCTGAACTTTCTTAATGGCCGCTTCAATTTGCTCAGGCTTAAATACTTCACCCCACGGCACTTCAATGGTGTGAACTTCAGCGTCGGCACGTTCTGCAATTTCAGCGAGTAGGTGACCAAAACGCCCGAAGATAGGCACTAGCACCTTATCGCCCGGTTCGATAGCCGACACTAAAACCGCTTCAATACCTGCGCGCGACGTACCGTCAATCAACATAGTTTGTTGGTTTTCGGTATTAAATAACGTGCGGTACAGCGCCATGGTTTCATTCATGTAGCCTGTCATTACTGGGTCGTATTGGCCAACCAGTTGTGTAGACATGGCAGACAATACACGTGGATAGCAATTAATAGGGCCTGGGCCCATTAAAAGGCGTGGTGGAGGTGTTAATGGTGCAAAACCAGTCATAATAGGCTCCTAAATAAACACCTGCGCAAGCATGCGCAGGCCAGTAATGATGAGAACAACAGCGAAAATTTTCTTAAGTAGGCCCGCGTCTAACTTATTGGCAATGCTTGCACCAATGGGCGCAAAAATGACCGTTAGCGGAACAATACACGCAAAACCAAGTAGGTTAACGTAACCGTAGGTCGCAAACGGCGCATCAACAGGCGTAGTACCTACAAATAAAAGGGTAATGGCAGCAGGCAGCGATATAATTAGGCCCACAGCGGCTGCGGTACCTACTGCTCTGTGCGCCGGATAGTTACAAAAAGTAAGAGTAGGTACGGTAAGCGTGCCGCCACCTATACCAACCATAGAACTGAAAAAGCCAATACACGCCGCCATAATAGACTGTCCAACGCGTCCTGGTAGGCTGTTAAATAATGCATCTTTTTTGCCAACTAACATGTTGATAGCAGACAAGGTGGCAATAACACCGAACATCAAGGTTAGGAAGTTAGCGTCTAGTACCGTTACTAAGTAACTTCCGGCTAATACACCTATTAGGATAAACACAGCCCATGCTTTTAGTAGGGCAAAATCTACATTGCCTTTACTGTGGTGAGCGCGAATAGAGCTAATAGACGTGGGCACAATAGTGGCAAGTGATGTTGCAGTTGCAATCACCATTGCACTTTCAGCCGATACACCTAGCGCTTGAAATAAGAAAAACAGAACAGGCACTATAACAATACCGCCGCCTACACCTAACAGGCCAGCCAGTAATCCGGCGAACACGCCTGTACCAATTAACGATAATATTACCGTCATGTTATCGAGTAAAAACTGCATAAATTAAGGATCTCGTTGTGAAAGTGTGCTTACTAATAAATTTACGCCCAACGTAAATTATGGTGGGTTGCTCTGACTTACTTAAAAAGGGGTGGACGTCCTTTAAAAATAAGCCAAAAGCAACACACCGATAAAACGGCTTGGGGTAATTTTTGTTGTTAGATCTTATCGGTAAAAGCTTTACCGTCGCTTCGTGGATCGCTTGCTGCGCTGACTGCACCAGTAGGCGTGCGAATAACCGCGCCCGCATGGCCCATCAGTTCGTTACAAGGGTCGACAGTCACCATATCGTGGCCTCGGGCAATAAGGCTTTCGCCTACATACTCAGCTAAGTCACGCTCGGCTTTTAAGTTGTTACTTTCATCGCCCCAAGTACGGCCTAGTAACCAGCGGCCAAGGGCAATGGCTTTATCAATTGGCTGGTTGTGATAAATATGGCGAGCAAATAGGGCAGCTTGTGTTTGTGGCTGACCTTCACCGCCCATGGTGCCGTAACTCATTCTGCGCCCATCTGCTAAATCGGCAAACGCGGGGTTAAGCGTATGGAACGGCTTTAACCCAGGCTTTAAGTATTGGTTGCTAGCTGGGTCTAACGAGAACGAAGTGCCTCGGTTATTCCAAACAATGCCTGTTTGTGGGCTAACAATGCCTGAACCAAATTCCCAATAGAGCGATTGAATGTAACTTACCATTCGACCTTCGCTGTCGCACGCACCCATCCAAATGGTATCGCCTGGTTTCGCGACATGCGGCCACGGCTGCGCTTTATCTATCGAAATGTGTTTAACCATTTCATCAAGTGACGCATCGGTGAGCAAGCTCGCTAAATCAACCGGCGTACGTGAAGGGTCGGTAACGTTCGCATTTCGTGCAATAAACGCCTGTTTAGTGCATTCAATTAATAAGTGCACCATGTCGGCATCGGAAGCGCCTAAGTGCTGCACCTTGTCGTAAAGCGCTAAAATAATTAACGACGCCACACCTTGGGTAGGCGCAGGCAAGTTATACAAGGTGCCTTTGCTAGTGGTAACCGAAAGCGGCTCCACAATTTGTGCTTTGTATTGGTTAAAGTCTTCAATACGAATAGGTGAACCAGCGGCTTCCAAGTCGGTAGCCAGTTTGCTAGCGAGTTCGCCATGATAAAAGTCATCAAGCCCTGCTTTCGCTAAGTGGCTAAGTGTTTTAGACAATGCCGTCAGTTTAAGAATTTTGCCTTTTTTAAGTGCTTTGCCCTTAATTAAGAACTGATCAAAATTCGGGTCGCCGGCTAAATCGTCAAAGGTTTTATTACTGGCGTCTACTAAGCTTTGCGTAACTTCGATACCCCAATTCGCCTGGCTAATGGCGGTATCAAACAACGTATTAAGCGATAGGCCGTCTTGCCACTGGTGGCTTATTTTTAATGCTTCATTCCAACCTGCAACAGCACCGGCCATAGTAAGGGCTGATTTTCCGCCACGGCTTGGTATCGCGCTTTCGTCTTTATAAAACTCAGGGGTGGCACCTAAAGCTGCAACGCCTGAGGCATCAATGCCAATAGGGGCTTTGCCAGGCTCACTAATTAGCCAAAATCCGTCGCCACCCATACCATTCATGTGAGGGTATTCAACAGCAATAGAAGCTGCTGCGGCCACCATTGCTTCAACTGCGGTGCCGCCTTTTTCTAAAATATGTAAACCCACTTGCGATGCCGCAAAGTGAGGGGCTGTGAAGCCTATGTTATGTTTTTCACTCATTGTCTTTGTTTATCCATTTGTTATTTGGCAAGTGCGATCTTGTATCTGCGCTAAGCCCCCCATTGATCACGTCATTCTACTTCATAGTGACTACGTCAGTGTGGGCCTATGCCATTAGGCTGTCAGTATTTTTGCTAACTTAATAAGTGCAAGATCGCTGCCTTTTTTGCCTACCAGTGATAAACCACATGGAGCATTTTGTAGGGTAAATAGCGGCATATGAATTTGTGGAAGCTCTGCTAAACCTGCAATTGAGGTAAGTGCAAGCAGGGCGTTCCTATCGTTCGCTAGTGTTTCTTCGTCAGCATCGCACCGTGGTGCAATGCCGGGAGTAGTGGGTATCAACAATACGTCTACAGTTTCAAATAAGCTATTGATGTATTCTTGAAACGCCACTTGCTGCTTCTTGGCTTCTTCAACTTCTTGTTCAGAAATCGTTTCGCACCAATTTAGTCGAAGCATTATATCGTGAGCAATGTCAGGGGATGTTTCTGTTATCCACTGGCCATGTTGTTGCCAAATTTCAGCGCCTTGTAATACGCGAAAAGTCGCGGCAGTATTCAGTGCCGATAAATCTAATTCGTGTTCGGTAATCGGGGTAATAGTAAAACCCGCATTTCCGCTGTCTGCTTTTTCATTAAGTGTTTCTAACCATTTTGTGGCCAAAACACCGTGTTTAGCACTTTGTAGCAAGTGTTGAACGGCACCAATTCGTACTAAGCTTGTATTTGAGTCACTGTTGGCTACGTCGGTTTTATCTGCACCGTTTTCGTTTTGCGGTGAAGCCAATTCTTTTTGCGGAGCATCAACTAAACAAACTTGGCTGACTTTCTCTAGGGTGTCGAGATCGCGAGTCATCCAACCTATGGTGTCGAAAGACGGTGCCAACGCCACCATGTTGTCACACGGTATAGCATTATGGGTAGTACGCAGCCCCCACAACCCTTGATAGCTGGCAGGAACGCGAATAGAGCCACCTGTGTCTGTACCCAAACCAATATCAGCTAAATGTGCCGACACAGCAACGGCTGAACCTGAAGATGAACCGCCAGGAATGTGCGCAGGTGCAATGGGGTTAACCAGCTGCGGGTAATGTTTATTTTGACCGTGAAGGCTATAAGCCAGTTCATCGGTAATTGTTTTACCTTTAAATGTCGCGCCTGCATCAAGTAATTTTTCAACTGTGCTATTGGTGGCCGTTGGCACAGAATGCGTTGCCAACCAATCGGGATTCCCGGCTGCGGTTGGTAGCCCTTTAATGTGAAATAAGTCTTTTACCGCTAAAGCATAGCCTTTCAAGCTCATACCCGTTAGTTCGCCAGCTGTTGGTGTGGCACTGGCTACCGCAGAATCTGGTCTAGAATCTGAAGCGCTTTCAGCGTTTATTTTATTGTCAGCAGGGATCGAAACAAAAGGAGAAGACACGGCACATTCGCAATAGTTAAAAATATACCTCCATGAAACAATCGTTTCTCTTTGTTGTCAAGTGAAACGTTTGTTACTGGCGTGTTATATGCAACTGGCGTGTTATATGCAATATGTGCAATATGTGCAATATAAGCGATGAGCTATAGGCACTGTGTGATATGCAGTGAGATATATGCACTAGAACCGGCTACCAGATTGACTGAGGAATAATTCCTCTTCTTTAGTGCTTGTTCTGCCTAACACTAAGTTTCGGTGAGGATAACGGCCAAATTGCTCAATAATGCGAAAGTGTTTCAACTCGTAATCGTACTGCTGTTCTAACCCTGGAACCGCAAAAAGTTGAAGTGCAACATCATGTATAGCCAAAGATTCGCTATGCATAAATGGCATGTACAAAAATATACATTGCTGAGGCGTAAGGGTTTTATCGGCCTCAACACTCACCGCTTCTTGGGCCAATACTAAAGCCATGGGATCTTGCGAGAAAGCGTGAGGAGTGTCTCGGTATATATTTCGTGAAAACTGATCTAGCAATAAAATTTCCGCTAACCGGCCTGTAGGCGTAGCTCGCCAAGGCCATAGTTCACCTTGTGATGCAGCGCGGTGCAAGGTTAAAAATTGCGATGCGATAGTACGATCAAGAGCGGAATCTTGAGTAAACCACTGGGAAGGGGTTAGTTCATTAAACCAAAATTCTAAAACTCTGCTAGACTCTTCTATAACAAGGTGGGATTTATCCATTTCAACTCCAACATCAAATGCTTAGTTGCCTTTTTTACGGGAGAACAGCGCAGTTGTCTCTTTGTATCTCATGTGGCAACACGAATTGTTATACGTGCTTATTTAATAATTCGATCTACCATTCTTGCTTAAAAAGCAACCAATTAAAAGTAGTTAATATTACTTTACATGTTATTTGAAATCGTACTTTACATACTACTTTCGCTCGGAAGGCTCTAATTCATCCAGGTCGCCATACAGGCTAGTAATGGCCTTAACACGCTTTGATGCGCTGTCGCCCAAGGCAGAATACGTAAAGTTACATAGGGTAGAAACCAAGCTCATTGGGGCAGCATAACTGTCGAATGGTGCGTAGTTATCTACCTGTGAACTTAAATGATTGCCTAAATGACATACCAATAAATGCTTTACGTTATCTCGGTATACTTGCCCGGTAGGGTCGGTGATAAGAATGGTTTGGCAATGAGATAGGGTATGTAACACATGTTTAAACTGGCGAGTGCGCCTACGAAACCCAAACAAGACCACTACATCATCTTTACCTAAATCGACTAAATCTTCCCCTAAGGTTTGCCCAGGTTGAGGCAAAAGCCTTACCGAGGTGCGAATTTGCTTAAGTTGTTGGCGAAAATGCAGCGCTAATGGATAAGCGTTTCTAAACCCGATAAGTGTAATTTGTTGCGCGTTTGCCAGCTTTTCAGCAATGGCAGTAAGGGTAGCAATATCAATATTGTCGAAGGTTTGCGAAATATTATTCAATTCTTGTTCGTGCTGAAGAACCGCTGTGGTGCTAGGGCTAACAGGCACGCCCTGTTCGCGTAGGGTAAGCAACGTATTTTTTGCTTCTTGATGCGACTCAAAACCAAGCTGACGAAAAAAGCGACTTACCGTGGCTTTCGAGGTGTTGGTTTGTTCAGCAATATGAGACGTTGATTGAGTAACAACCGCAATAGGATTGCGCTGTAAATACTGAGCAATAGTTTGGCCTGAAGGCGATAAAGACGCGTAATGCTTCTCTATTTGCTTAATAACATCGTTCGAATTTTTGGCCATAGGGGATAATCTTCAACTGCTCAGTGGTGGGTGTCGCGTTCTTATAGGTTTGCACTATATTGATGCTTTTTAGCAAATAACAACAATATCGTGAAGGAATATATTTCAGCAACAGTGCTTATTTGTGTGTTATTTATACACACGAAGTGAGCGTTTATTGCCTGTTAATAAGCAAAACGTAACCGCCGTACGTTCGTCACATACTATGTCACGTGCCATCATGTTCTATTCTCACACTTTATTCCACTGTCAGAAATTCAAAAAACACGCTGCGTTTTGGTAACTTACTTATTTACGCCTAATGTATAACGCCGCAACGTAAGACTTCTATGCGAATTGGCACTATAATTTCATTATCTTTTTAAATTCACATTTCTGTCATCAATTTGCAATTAAGTAGGGGTTGTTCGTGGTAAAGCTATGGTCTGAATTGATCATCTTGTTCGTTGCACTGCCCATTGCCGTTCTTTACTGGATTAACCACGTTGCCGACTGGCTTATGCCTATTTTAGCGATCGTGTGCTTGTTTTGTTTATGTGTGCTACTGGCCGACAAACAATTCCAACGAATTCGACTATGGCATTGGGAAGATTACGGGCGTCATTTAAAAAGTACTCTTAAGCTTTTTTTACCATGGGCAAGTTTGCTTGCGCTGTGTGTTTATCTCATTAAGCCTGAGCTTTTTTTACATTGGCCGATTAACGAGCCATGGATGTGGGTAGTCACCTTATTGGTGTACCCCGTGGTGTCGGTTATTCCCCAAGAAATTATTTTTAGAACTTTCTTTTTCCATCGATATAAACGCATTCTACCTTCACGTAATGCGCGTTGGATTTTAAGTACCTTCGTATTCGGTTTGGCGCATCTGATTTACGGAAATTGGGTGGCGGTGGTTATATCGTGGTTTGGTGGTGCTATATTTGGCTATCGTTACATGCAAACAAATTCAACACCCATAGTGGTAATAGAACATGCTATTTGGGGAAGCTTTTTATTCACCATTGGCTTGGGCTCATATTTGGTGGTAGCTGGACCATAGCGTAAATCAGTGCATGAAAGTGTAAACCAGTACATAAGCCTATGCGTATCCTATCTGTAAATATGCTAAGTAGTATTAGTTATAAGTTAACTTGGTGAAACTATATTGTTTGGCTTCATCCGTGGTAAGTAACCTCATTTCAAGGAGCGAAGGTGAGCATCATCAATTCCCTAACAGCGTTTTTCAATTTAGATCTATCACATTTCGCACTAGCAAACATATTGCCCCTGGCTTTATTGGCAGCAGATACAGTTGCGCCTTCCTCTGGGGTAGAAAACTTTACCGAAGCCCAATCGGTGCTATTAGATTTATGGCATGGTTTTTTGTATCGCTTACCCGGCCTTGGTGTAGGCTTGTTAATTATGGCGCTGTTTATTATTGCAGCGGGCCCGCTATCCCGGTTGCTGCTTAAGCCGTTTTCTTTCTCTTCGCTGACTCCGCTAATTAAGTCGGTAGCGCAACGCTCTATTAGCTTAGTTATTATATTGCTTGGGGTGTATTTATTCTTGTTTATGGCAGGTTTAACGGGCTTTGCGGTGGCGGTTATAAGCGGAACTGGCGTAGTAGGGTTAATTCTTGGTTTTGCCTTTCGTGATATTGCCGAAAACTTTATTTCTAGTTTATTGCTTACCATTCAAAGGCCATTTCGAATAGGCGATATTGTTGAGATAAACGAGTTTACGGGCATTATTCAAAAGGTAACGTCGCGTGCCACTACCATGGTCGATTTCGACGGCAATCATATTCAAATACCTAACGCGACAATTTACAAAGGGGTGATTAAAAACCTAACCGCCAACCCACTTATGCGCGGTCATTTTGTATTGGGAGTAGGGTACGACGCCGATATTCGTAATGCACAGAATTTGGCAGTTGAAATAATATCGAGCCATGCAAAGGTACTTAAAGATCCTGAACCCCAAGTGTTAATAGATAATTTGGGGGCATCCACTTACAACTTAAAAGTGTATTTTTGGGTTAATGTTGAAGACACCAGCGTGCTTAAAATGTCGTCGCTGCTTATGCGCCAAATTGTAGGCCGTTTCACTGAAGAAAATATTAGTATGCCAGATGATGCCCGCGAACGTGTTTTCCCCAATGGGTTAGCCATAGTGTCTAATCAATCGGTTAGTAAAGAAGATACAGTCAATGAAGCCAGCGGTTTCACGTCGCTAAATAAACCCTTTTGTGAAAGTAAAAATACCGAATTATCAGGCACCAAAAAGCCAGCCTTAGAAATAACAGGTAAACCTGCAGAGAATAATGGGTCTTCATCGAGTCTTGCCGCATCTAAATCGCAGACCAATACATCGGATAATAGCGCTAATTCAGCGCTTGAAAACGAAAACGAAAACGAAAATGAAAACGAAGACGTTAGCAGTGAGGCCGAAGATATTAGAGAGCAAGCGAAGAAAGCCCGCGACCCTGAAAGCGGTGAAAATATTCTTTAGCTTACTGAAGATACCGTCAGTACAAGGGTGTTGAACGTTCATAACGTTTAGCCGTATTGGCTAAGCTATGCACATTAAATAATGCCAGGTTAATCTGAACCTGCCACACATGTGATAAGTAAAGCTAGGGCGCGGTGGGTGATAAATTGCAGCGCCCTAGAAAGTCTTGCCATAAGGAAACGTGGGCTTTCATTCTGGCACTGTATTGTACAAAATTATCAATAGCGTGGGTGCGTATGTGCGCTTTAAAGGGGGCGCTTAACGCGGCGTTTTCTGCCCATTGTTTCCATAAAGGTTGTAGCTGGTAGTGGTAACTATTTAGCGTGCTCGCAATGGGCTGAATTTCTTCTATAAAGTACAAGTAAAACACATTTCGAAGAATGGTGGCTTTGTCGCTTGTTACCCCATTTTTGCACTGTACGCTGTTTAGCGCAGGCGCTAACACTTGGTTCAGTGAAACTAAACGGTTGTGCAATATAGCTTGTGTTTGCCATAGCTTTGCCGGAAGCCGGGAAGACGCAATAATCTGTAATTGTTGCTCAAGCTCGCCGCTGTCGCTCGCGCTAACTTCAACGTTAACATCATTAGTCTTTTCAACAATGTTAGCGCCTTCAAAACTAGCATCTTCAAAACTAGCACTAGCAACGCTACCATCGCCTACGCTTTCACTAGTCGCTTGAAGCTTACCTTCAACCACACTTTCATGCTTCAATGTTTTTGCTAAGCCATTGATAAAGTTAAGTGCATTAACCGATGCCTTGGCATCTTTATTTTCACTTGCCTGTAATGGCGCGCCCGCCATGCTTAACCCTAGTTTCATTTCGGTACTAGTTTGAACTACGTTTGCCCATACGCTCTGATATTGAGCTTGCTTTTGTTTACGCCATTCAGCCACGGTACTAGCTATAGGGTTATCAGTAGCCTTTAATCTTGCTTCGCAATTTGCCAATGCGTTTAGTACGCGATGTTCGTACTGTAAACGCTGTGAAGGTAATTGTGTTTTACCCAATGCGGTGTTTCTTTCAGCCACTATTCGGCCAAGCTCGCAATCTTGTATGGCGTAGAATTCTCGTATATTAATATTCAACGTGGTGACGTTGTTGCCAAGTTCAAAAAGTGTTGGGTAGGTTTGAGAAGGCAGAACAAGATTGCGTCTCGCGGTTAAAGGCGGCTCGTTCTCTGACAACGGCTTATCTAACACCCTAAACAAGCGGGTGGTGTACTCATCCATGGTGTCATCAATGCTAGGCGCACCAAAACACCCTTGTAAAAAGCCAACTGCTATCACAATGCCTGCTAGTCGCATGGTGTTCACCACATTAATATACCTATGCCGACGCATTCGTGTGTAGGCTTCGGCCACCATCCACATAAATAATTTGCCCAGTAATATACTTAGCTGAAATTAGAAATGTTGCCGTGTTTGCAATATCTTCAGGGGAGCCAAGTCCGCCTAGTGGAATACTGTCTAATAACCGCTGTTTTTGATCGTGCTCTAATTCTCTTTCAGGCCACAAAATGGCGCCGGGAGCAATGCCGTTTACCCGCACCTCTGGTGCCATTTCAACCGCCAGTGAACGTGTAATAGATGCCAATGCAGTTTTAGCAAGGCCGTATACCGTATGATGTGGCAGTGGGCGGTCTATGTGCATATCAACCATATTAATAATACAGCCATGACTCGCTTTTAAGGCAGGCCACAACGCTTGCGATAAAAACAAGGGGCCTTGTACGTTGCTGCCCACTAAGCTTTGCCAGTCATTGGCAGAAATATCGCCAAGGGGGGTAGGGTAAAAGCTAGAGGCATTATTAATTAATACGTCTATACGATTTGCAGGCTGCACGCTTGAATCCGAATCTGAACCTAGTGCATGCACTGTGCTACTACCCAATGAAAAAGCATCTGGCGCAGTGGCTTGTTCAGCTAAGCGAGTAATATCCTCTAATTTACACAAGTCTGCCTGCAAACAAATAGCACTATTAGCCCTAATGTTATTTAACGAATTCACCAATGCGTTAGCGTCTTGTGCTGAATGGCCGTAGTGCACAATTACGCGATAACCAGCACTGTGAAGGGTTTTTGCCATAGTGGCACCAATGCGTTTCGCTGCACCAGTTATCAGTGCAACCGGTGGGCTTTCCTGAAACGCTAAGTCGGTAGCAGTGTCTGCATTAGCGGCTTCTTCATTCATAGTGTGGTTGTTGGCACGTTTTTGTTCGTTAGGCATTGGCAGGCACTACTCCGTTGTTCGGTGTTTTTATTCGGTATCAAATTTTGCACGGTACTAATTTTTTGCACAGCGTTAGTTTTTGCACAGTGTTAGTTTTTGTATGGGTCTACTTGCACAAGCGTGTTGGTATAAGTTTGACAGCATTTCCAATAATTTAAAGATAAGAATAAGTAAGGTTTCAGGTAAAAACAGGTGAAATTCACAAAATGTTTTTACTCAAATGCACGAAATGTGGCTAGCAAGGCATTGAAAATACCCTTACCCATTGCAAGTGCGTTTTCAGTCGTTATAATCGCCCATCGATTATCGTTTATACGGCCGGCCCAAGTATGGAAGTCGGCAAAGAGTAAACGGTCATCAAAGTTATATTGTTCATAATGCGAGTAGCGCGAATACTGCGCAAACAATGAACATAACGACATCGCTTTAACACCCAATAGGTGTTTTTAAATTTAAAGTTGCAAGTGGCGCAGAGTAGGCGTCACCACTGTAAAGGACATATCATGCCAGTAATTACCCTTCCTGATGGAAGCCAGCGCGCTTTCGACCAATCAGTTTCTGTATTAGATGTTGCCAACGATATTGGCCCAGGCTTAGCGAAAGCTACCATTGCCGGTAAAGTAAATGGCGAATTGGTAGACGCAGTAGACCTTATTGAGTCAGACGCTCAGCTACAAATCATTACCGCAAAAGACGAAGCTGGTTTAGAAATTCTTCGCCACAGCTGCGCGCATTTGTTAGGCCATGCTATTAAGCAACTTTGGCCAAACACCAAAATGGCAATTGGGCCTACTATCGACAACGGTTTTTACTACGATGTTGATATGGAAGAAAGCCTAACCCAGGAAGATATTCAAAAGCTTGAAAAGCGTATGCTTCAACTAGCTAAAACTAACTATAACGTTGTTAAAAACAAAGTTAGCTGGCAAGAAGCCCGTGATGCATTCGAAGCACGCGGTGAAACTTATAAAATGGAAATTCTAGACGAGAACATCAGTCATGATGATCGTCCAGGGTTGTACCACCATGAAGAATACGTAGACATGTGCCGAGGCCCTCACGTGCCTAACATGAAATTCTGCCAAAACTTCAAACTTATGAAAGTAGCCGGCGCTTACTGGCGTGGCGACAGCGACAATAAAATGTTGCAGCGTATTTACGGCACAGCATGGGCTGATAAAAAGCAACTTAAAGCTTATTTGCAGCGCTTAGAAGAAGCTGAAAAACGTGATCACCGTAAAATTGGTAAAACACTAGACTTGTTCCACTTCCAAGATGAAGCGCCGGGCATGGTGTTTTGGCACAACGATGGTTGGTCTATCTACACAGAGTTAGAAAAGTTTATCCGCGGTAAATTGCGTGAGTATGACTACGGCGAAGTAAAAGGCCCACTAATGATGGACCGTTCGTTGTGGGAAAAATCAGGTCACTGGGACAAATTTGGCGATGCCATGTTTACCACTGAATCTGAAAAACGTGAATACGCCATTAAACCAATGAACTGCCCAGGTCACGTTCAAATATTTAACCAAGGCTTAAAGTCTTACCGCGACCTTCCGTTGCGTATGGCTGAGTTTGGTTGTTGTCACCGTAATGAACCATCAGGTGGCTTACATGGGTTAATGCGCGTACGTGGGTTTACCCAAGACGATGCACACGTATTTTGTACCGAAGAACAGATACTCGATGAAGTAGGTAGCTGTATCGACATGGTTTACGATGCGTACAATACCTTTGGTTTTGAAAAAATCGTGGTAAAACTTTCTACTCGCCCAGAAAGCCGAGTAGGCAGTGATGAAATTTGGGATAAATCTGAAGCGGCATTGGCAGAAGCACTTAATAAGAAAAATATTGAGTTTAGTTATTTGCCAGGTGAAGGCGCGTTCTACGGGCCTAAAATTGAATTTACCCTTCATGATTGCTTAGACAGAGCATGGCAGTGTGGAACGGTTCAGCTAGATTTCTCTATGCCGGGTCGTTTAGGGTCTACTTACGTAGCTGAAGACGGCGAACGTAAAGTGCCAGTAATGATCCACAGAGCTATTTTAGGTTCACTAGAAAGATTTATCGGTATTCTTACTGAGGAATTCGCCGGACTTTTCCCGCTTTGGTTAGCGCCTCAGCAGGTGGTAATTCTAAATATTACCGATAGTCAGGGTGAATATGCACAAGAATGTGCAAAAAAACTGCAAAAAAGTGGATTTAGAGCAAAGTCGGACTTGAGAAATGAGAAGATTGGCTTTAAAATCCGCGAGCACACTCTCAAGCGTGTTCCTTATATGTTAGTTGTAGGCGATAAAGAAATGGAAGCTGGCGAAGTAGCAGTACGCTCACGACGCGGTGACGACCTAGGCAAAATGAGCCTAGAAGCTTTTATTGCCATGGCAAATCAGGAAGTGGCAGAAAAGACCATTAAATAGTTTGAGGGTTTTCGTGTATACTACACGACGGTGTTTGCTTATCAGTACTGAATTAAAGACAGATGATGAGCAAACAGAAGAATTAAATGTTTGGAGGAATGCACATTAAAGGCGCTAATAACAAGGCTCAGGGCGACAAAGCCCGCATAAACGATGAAATTAAAGCCAAAGAAGTACGCTTAATTGGCAAAGACGGTGAGCAAGCCGGCATTGTGACGTTAGCAGAAGCGACGAAACTTGCTGAAGAAGCCAGTCTTGATCTAGTAGAAATCAGTCCGAATGCTGAGCCGCCAGTCTGTAAAGTTATGGACTATGGCAAATTCCTCTTTGAAAAAAGTAAAGCTCAAAAAGAGCAGAAGAAAAAACAGAAGCAAATTCAGGTCAAGGAGATTAAGTTCCGCCCTGGCACTGATGAAGGCGATTACCAGGTAAAACTGCGCAACCTGCGTCGCTTTCTTGAAGGTGGTGATAAAGCCAAAGTTACGATCCGCTTCCGCGGTCGTGAAATGGCGCACCAAGAGATCGGTATTGAACTACTAAACCGTGTTAAAGCGGATTTAGAAGAGATTGCTGTGTGCGAGTCTTTCCCACGTCGTGTGGAAGGCCGCCAAATGATCATGGTGCTAGCCCCAACTAAGAAGTCGTAGTGGTCTAAAAGTTTTTGAGGTACTGCAATCTCAAAACACCCTGCGGCTAAACATTAACCGACAACCGGTAACTGCATACCCAGCGTCGATACTAACAATGCGGAGTTTTAGCAATGCCTAAAATGAAAACTGTAAGCGGTGCCGCCAAACGTTTTAAGAAAACGGGTTCTGGCCGCTTTAAAAGCAAACAGTCTCACTTACGTCACATTCTGACTAAGAAGAGCTCTAAGCGTAAACGTCACCTTCGTGGCAAGAAACTGGTTCATGATTCTGATACCAAATTGGTTCAGCGCATGTTGCCGTACGTATAGACTTAGGAGACTGATTAATGGCTAGAGTAAAACGCGGCACGGTAGCACGTGCACGTCACAAAAAAGTCCTCAAGCAGGCAAAAGGTTATTACGGTGCTCGTTCACGTGTTTATCGCGTAGCGGTACAAGCCGTAACTAAAGCTGGTCAATATGCTTACCGTGACCGTCGTCAGCGCAAGCGTCAATTCCGTCAATTGTGGATTGCACGTATTAATGCTGCTGCACGTCAAAATGGTATGTCATACAGCCGTTTCATTAACGGTTTGAAAAAAGCGTCTGTTGAAATCGATCGTAAGATCCTTGCCGACATCGCTGTACATGACAAAGCGGCTTTCAGCGCACTAGTCGATGCGGCTAAAGGCGCATTAGCTTAATTATTAACTAATTAAGTTTAAGTTCTTTCGGAAAAAGGCGAGCAGGATGCTCGCCTTTTTTCGTTTCTGGCGTTTAGTTTTTTGTTAACTGCACTATTCGTACACAGCGCGGCCCCCAAAACGGGAAACCAAAAACAGAAAAGAGCCAAGCGGTTTTAAACAGCGATTAGCTCACGGCTCTCACACGCACTTAATAGGGTGTAGACAAATTCACACCCTCACTCATATAAATATCATCATAAGCCAAGCCGCCATTACCGTATGGTTTATTAATTGGCCCTGTATTGCTGTTAGCCAAAAAGTAAATAAGTGGCAGTTCTCGTTTCATTCTAAAATTAGCATTTTCATACGCTAAGGTTTGCTGGCTGAACTCGCCACCTTTCACGTACACACTATAAACTTGCCCACCATTTTCGACCGTGGCGTTATTAACCACATACCAAATTTCGTACCATTCGCCCACCGTAAGAGGCTGTGACACTTTATTGTCAGCATTTTTTACACTGGCGTATTGGCGGTATTTATCTGTACTGTCTATTTTTACCATTAAGCTACCGTCGTTCTTATACCCGTTCGATTCGTACTTATCGGTAACTCTTAGGGTAGGTTCAAACGCGTTGTAACCATGTTTAATTATGTCGGCAGGGTGCATGTTGCTAATGCCAAAGGCATGGTTGTTAGGAAATCGCTCAACTCGAATTTTGGTATAAAACGTATAGGTATCGCCCACGTTTACAGGTACAGGTAGTGCTTTGAAGCTTAGGGCTTTTCTATTTCCCACAATGCCGTCAGCTGCAGGCTTTTTAATTAAATAGCCGTTGTTAGCATTGGGTAGAGTAGGGGAAGTGTTTGTATCGGTACCTTTGCCTAAGGTTGCGCCTGAATCTGCCCGAGGCTCGTGAAATTTAATTTCAGTTACTTGGGCGTTCTCTACATAAGGTTTAGTGTCATTTTGCGTATCGGCTAATTGCCAACCATTTAGCGATTCCTTATTAAACGTATCAATTACTAACCAAGGTGATGGAGTTTGTGTAGGTAATAAGTAACAAGCAGTGAGTAAAAATGACGTACTAACCAGTAATAGGTACTTCATTAAGTGCCTTAAAATGTAATGGGTGTCACTTATTTATACACTCAAGGAGCGTAAAACTACAATTAAAATGGCCTCCAATAGTACGTTGAAGAATGAACTGGCAAGTACCTCATGTATTTAAATATATCGTCAACAGAAACAAAAAAGCCTCAACACGTGGTGTTGAGGCTTAGATTAGGTGTATCAAAATTTTACAGTCTTGAACTGATAAACTTGGAACTCACCAAATTTAAACTGATAGTGTTAGTAAGCGTTCTTATTCGCTAACCCACCAAATACCGTCATAAAGACAATTTTAATATCGAACCAAACAGACCAGCGGTGAATATAATCTAAATCGTACTCTACCCGTTGTACCATTTTATTCACTGTCTCTGTTTCGCCACGTAAGCCATTAACTTGCGCCCAACCGGTAATACCAGGCTTCACCTTATGGCGAAGCATATAACCAGTAATAAGCTTACGGTATTCTTCGTTGTGCGCTACGGCATGAGGGCGGGGGCCAACAATCGACATTCTGCCTTGTAGCACATTAATAAACTGTGGCAGTTCATCAATAGAAGAGCGTCGCAAAAAACCACCAATTTTAGTTAAGCGAGCATCATTCTTAGTGGCTTGTTTAACCACAGCACCGTTATCTTGCGTAGTCATAGAGCGAAATTTGTAAACGGTAATCTGCTTTCCATCTAACCCGTAACGCTTTTGTTTGAAAATGACAGGGCCCTTAGAGGTAAGCTTTACCGCTGCAGCAATGCCCAACATTGGGATAGCCAGCATGATTAAAATTAGAATACTTAATACAATGTCTTCAAAGCGTTTTAAAATGTCGCTAGCACCTTGGAATGGGGTGTCGTACACACTTAACGCTTGTACAGAACCAATCGACTGCCAGCGGGCATTTAGCAGGTTGTACATAAAGAAATTAGGAATAATATAAACGTTAGCCGTTGTGTCGCTGCATTTTTCAAGAATGTGGCGAATACGGCTCTCTGCACTCATTGGCAGAGCTATATATATGTAATCCACTTCATTGCGCTTAGCCATTTCAATGGCCGACTCAATATTGCCTAATACTTGGTTTCTAAACTCATGAGGCAATCTGTCTTCACTTCTATCGTCAAACATTCCTAAAAAGCGAATGCCTAAATGTTCATTTGAAACGATTTGATTGGCCATATTGTAACCCAATTGACTTGCACCAATGACAATCGATTTTCTTGAGTTTAATCCGCTGCGGCGAAGGCGAAAAAGAAATTTTCGCATTACGTAGCGCCAAGCAAGTACAACAACGAATGAAGATGCAGCCCATAATAAAACGCCAGGAGGCGTAATTCTTAGATCGCCAAAGAAAAAGAACCCGAAAGCGGTGGTAGACAACATGCTAAGGGCCCACGCTATAGCAGCTGCACGAAGCATTTCATTCGTTCTGTGGCCACGCCAAGAACGGTAGAGCTCTACAAATTCACCAGATAGTTGGAAACTAATAACAAAGACAAAAAGAAATAGAAGGCTGCCAGCGGTTACTGGGCTATGGTAATAAAACGCTGAAGCGTAATAAAGTAAGGTCACTAAGCATAAATCAATAAGCCTATATATGGTTGAGAAACCACTTTGGTTCCTAACGATAAGCCCGCCAGAAGCATTGGGTTCAACCTCGTGAGATTTGAGGACTTGGTTAGGTGCTACTTTATTATCCATGTAAGTATCTCTAAGAAATAAAAGTTCACGCCGACTTCAATTGTCAATAAAGCAAAAGACCACTGCGTTTATTATAAGCTTTAGCTTAAATTACTTTTTAAGCTGGTATTAAAGCTAAAGCAAAATGTGTACCGGAAAGCTCTTGAAAAATAAAATTGAAAACAGGAAGAGGAGGTTAACCACGCCAAGCTTACAAAAAGCTAACTAAGCGATATTACCACTCTTTCAGCTTAACTATAGTAGTATAAGCAAGTTGTAATTTTATTACAAAACTATTGAAAGCAATTATTTAAATGATATTGTAAGATGGTTAATTATCTTTATACTGCGTGCCATAAATCTATTAACTTTCAACCTGAAAATTTTGTTCTAACGGGGTTGAAAAGTTGCCTCAACTTACAGGTAAGCCCTTAATCTAGACACATTGCTGCAATATTCATTCGCTATGCTAGTAGTGGTGATGGGTAGGTTTTGAAATATATACGGTGATTGTTTAGTAGATACGTACGTGTTGATTGATGCTGATAGAAAGTAACGAAAATTTTCAATTATTTTTCATTTAATTTCTCATTACAGCGCATGGCACGGTATTAGCATGCCAGATGGCATATAGTGCAAAGATTATGAATTTCACACTTAAATCGGTTAAATAAATGTGGTCGGTGTTGTTTTTTTGAGCAAGCAAGCTGATGTTGCACTGTTTTATCCCAACGTTTACCCATAGAAGACCAAAAAAATTTTAGGAGCGAGTATGTTTAAAAGGACAACAAGCCTTGTTGCACTGTCGGTAATTAGCGCCATATCGAATGCACAAGAGGCTGGCCGTATTGAAGCAGGCCAATTCGACATTATCCCCACGTTTAATTCATCTATGAGCTATGTTGATAACGTAGCTTATGCTCGTGATGGTGAACCTAAAATTTACAGCTGGCGCGCAACGCTTTCGCCAGAAATTATTGCGGCAACCGAAATTGATGGTAACCCCGTCCAATTTGGATACCGCTTAGAACGCGGTGTGTACTTTTCAAGCAGCGCAGATGACTACACTGACCATTTTGTTGAAGCTACCGGTGAATACGAACTAAATAGTCGTCATCGCCTAAGTGGAACTGCGCAATATGAAGATGGACATGAAGATCGCGGTACCGGTTTTTCACTTGGGGCTGGCGATGATATTACTTCGCCTGATACTTTTAAGAGTATATACGCTGGTGCTGAGTACAGTTACGGTGCGTTAACGTCAAACGGCATGCTAACCCTTAAGGCAAACCGAGAAACATTAGATTACGACCGAGAAGAGCAAGCTTACCTACTTCGCGACCGCGCTAAAAACAAAGTAGGCGCTGAATTCGCCTACAAAATAGCGCCTTCTACCGCGTTAGTGATTGACGTTACCAATACATATACTCGTTACGACCGTCAATTATCGGCAGCTTCTAGTCTTGATAGCGACACGTTACGTGTATTAGGTGGTATTACGTGGGAAAGTACGGCAGCCACTACGGGTTTTGCGAAAGTGGGTTACACAGAAAAAGATTTTGAGTCTGCAACTCGTAGTACTTTCTATGGCGTAGATTGGGAAGCGGGTGTTGAATGGCAACCTGTTACCTATTCAACGTTTCGATTTGCAACCAGTGCAGATACTCGTGAAACTAACGGTGAAGGTAACTTCATTCGAGGCCGCGATTATACCGCCTCTTGGGAACATGAATGGCTACAGCGCTTAAGTACATCCACAAGCATTAGCAAGTTAACAGATGAATATGTGCTAGATGACGAAGGCATTGCCAATCGTGAAGATGATTTAATGCGTTATACCGCTGCATTAAATTATCAAGCACGTCGTTACTTAAGCTTTTCTTTGTATTACACACTAAATGACAGAGACAGTAACCGAGATACTATTGGTTACGACAGAAGTGTAATTGGTTTATCTGCTGAGGTTAGCCTGTGAAGCAATGTGTAAACAGTATTTTCGCATTCCTTTTTGTTGTAGTGATGTCGTTCAATGCTATAGCACAAGAAGGTAATTTGAGTATGAGCCGCTATCAATTGGGCTCAGGTGACAGAGTAAGTATTAACGTATTTGGCCAAGACGATTTGTCGATGGAAGTGCGTTTGCCCGATGTTGGCACTATTAACTACCCGTTTATGGGTGAAGTAAAATTAGTAGGGTTAACCTTAGGCGAAGTAGAACAGCTTATTTATGAAGGCTTAAAAGGGGATTACTTAGTAAACCCGTCGGTATCGGTGACTATTATAGACTACCGCCCCTTCTTTATAGACGGTGAAGTTAAACGCCCAGGTGGTTACCCTTACCAGCCTGGTTTGTCGGTAAACAAAGCCGCTGCGTTAGCTGGCGGTTATACCGAACGAGCAGCAAGAGACAAAATAACTATAGTTCGAGAAAAAGATGGCACATCACGCAGCTTTACCGTTACGGTAAGCGACATGATTCAGCCCGGTGACATCATTACCGTAAATCAACGCTTTTTCTAATTAACAGAATTTCAGGATATAAAAACAACATGGCAGTAATTAATAGGGATGATGTGAATCATGGTGTGCTAGATAGCGAAACTATCGATATTGCACACTACCTTGGAATTCTGAAACGCTACGCTTTCCGTATTGTTTCATTAGCTATTGCGTTTACCATTTTAGTGGCTTTGCTGGTAATGCGTATGACGCCACTTTACACGTCGTCTACCACCATATTGGTAGATTCAGAAAATGCAAATGTGGTGTCAATTGAAGAAGTGTATGGCTTAGATACTAAGCGTAAAGATTACATGCAAACCCAATACGAAATACTACGCTCGCGCCAAATAGCAGAGCGTACCGTAGAGGGCATGAACTTACACTTAAACGATAAATTCATGCCGCCTGAAGAAGGCCCTGGTATTGTAGATTCGCTTTTAGATAGCGCTAAAGATATGCTGCCATTTCTTCCTCAAGAAGAAGTGGTTGAGCGTACCGAAGCACAAATTATCGCGGCAAAAAAACGTTCGGCCGTGTTCAGGTTAATGCGCGCCGTAGAAGTTAGTATGGTAGACAACACGCAGGTAATGAAGATTTCAGTAACCACTGAATCTGCTTCGTTGTCGGCGGAAATTGCCGATACTATTGCCGATGTTTACATTGAAAACTACCTTCAAGCAAAGCTTGATATGACTGCTAAAGCAACGTCGTTTCTTACTGAAAGCTTAGAAGGTTTGAAAGATAAACTCGATATTGCTGAAAAGAATTTGTCGCAGTTTTATGAACGCAACCAAGTGGTAAACATCGACGGTGTAGTAGGCCTTGCTGCTGACGAACTAGAGCGTTTGAGTTCACAACTGCTTGATGCACAAACTGCACTAAAATTAAATGCGGTTATATACAGACAAACACGCAATAACGTTACCCTTGATGATATTGCAAGATTGCCAGAAGTACTGAATCATCCTACCATTCAAGGGGTGCGCCGCGACGAAGCTAAAGCCATGACTCGCGTGTCTGAACTTAGCAAAGTGTACGGCCCTAAACACCCGAAAATGATTGCGGCAAATGCCGAGCTTTCATCAATTCGTGAAACTTTAAATACGCAAACTCGCGACCTTATTTCCAGTATTACTACCCAATACCAAGTTTCAGAGCAGCGCGTAGCGCAGTTACAACAAGAGGTAGAAATAGCGAAAGCAGAATTCCGTGGCTTATCTGCGTTAGATAATGAGCGCAAAGCGCTTCAGCGCGATGTTGATATTAACCAGCAACTGTATAATTCATTCTTTACTCGATTGAAAGAAACCGATGAGTTGGGCGGCTTTGAATCGGCTAACGCCAGAGTTTTAGATAGCGCCGTGGTGCCATCACAGCCTTCTGAACCAAACAAAAAATTGCTGATTGGTGCAGCTTTCGTATTCAGTATTGGTTTTGGCGTGTTTTTAGCCATTACCATGGAAACGCTTAATAGCGGTATCCGCTCGGTAGAAGATGTAGAGCGTAAGTTAGGCCAGCGTATGTTGGGATTAATTCCATGGCTGGCCCATAAGAAGAAAACCAATTTACCTATTCGTACTTATTTTGACGGTAAAAAACATCAGTTTGCCGAGTCGGTTAGAACCTTACGTACTAGTTTGTCGTTATTGAATTTAGATAAAGACAACCAAGCTATTATGGTTACCTCTAGCGTGCCTAAAGAAGGTAAAACTACCGTATCTATTAACCTTGCGTTCGCGTTAGGGCAATTAGATAAGACCATATTGATAGATGCTGATTTACGCCGCCCAAGTATTGGTAAGCAGTTTAATATTCCAAATTATCAGCCTGGTGTAGCTAACCTTATTCTTAAAACCCACAGTTTTGATGAATGTTTGGTTCGTGATGAACAAGCAAATATTGATATTCTTTCTGCCGGTACCATACCTTCTAACCCGCAAGAGTTGTTAGCCGACAAAGGCTTCGATGAACTTATTAAAGTATTAAAGACCCAATATAAATATGTGGTAGTTGATACTGCGCCTACCCAAGCAGTAAGTGATTCAATGGTTATTGCTAACTCGTGCGACTCAATTATTTACGTGGTTCGCGCCGACAGTACTAGCGAGAAAGTGATCAATACTGGGTTGTCTCGTTTCTTACAAGTTGGACATCGTCTTGATGGGGTAGTGCTAAATCAAGTAGACTTACGAAAGTCTGATGTAGCACAGAGGTACGGCGGGTTTTATGATCAGTATGATTATACTAGTCATAAGGACAGCTAAAAATTAATTGATAGACCTTCACAGTCATATATTACCTGGTATTGATGATGGTGCCAGAACCATGGCCATGTCGATTGACATGGCCAAACAAACGCTTGAGTGCGGTGTTACGCACTTAGTTTGTACCCCCCATATTCACCCTGGGTTTTTCGATAATACCCCTGCTATTATTGAAAACGCGTACAATGAACTGGTGCTTGAACTTCAACGCCAACATATTCCTCTTAAATTGTCTTACGCGGCAGAGCTTCGCGTGTCAGAACACATTCCTATTTGGATAAAGCAAAACGCCGTTCCGTTTTTAGGTGATATTGATGGTAAAAAGGTGATGCTGCTTGAAATGCCTCATAGTCATATACCATCTGGGCTAGAACCGCTAATTAAGTGGTTATTGAAAAACAACGTACAGCCGCTTATTGCACACCCAGAACGAAATCGAGAATTGCTACGCGAGCAACATAAGTTTGACTGGTTGCGGCGCATAGGGTGCTGGTTTCAAGTAACGGCTGGCGCACTTACAGGCCGATTCGGTGAGCCAGTGCAGAACTTTGCGCTAACGCTACTTGCCAATAAAAGTTTTCATGTAGTGGCTTCTGATACCCACGATACTGTTCGCAGACCTAACGATATGGGCGAAGCATTTGCAGTGGTATCGGCGTTAGACGCGGCCTACGCCCAGCAAGTTTTCGTCACTACACCGGGTAAGATAGTAGGGGCAAGTAGTGACCTTATCTAACGTATACAACAACAATCAATTATTGATAAAACGTGTTGTGCGTACCGTGTTTTTTATTACCGCCGCCTGGGGGGTAATATGGAGTGCTCAGTTTTTTGTATCGGGTAACTATTACTATCGTGTAAACAACCAGTTAGAAGCATGGCAAAGTAAACCTGAACTGGTTACACAAAGCAAAGTAAGTGATGCTATCACCAAAATAGATTCTGCCATTTCCATGTTTCCAAATAACGCATTGTATTATCAAATGCGCGGGCAGCTTTATGAGTGGCAAGCCTTTGTTTCTCAAAGCGCGGCTCAAAGCGCTTCTGACAGTAACAAAACGAATAGTTTGAAACTGGCCTTTTCCAATTACCAGCAGAGTTTATCGCTACGGCCACTTTGGCCAGCTAGTTGGATAGGCTTAGCGTCGGTTAAATGGAAGCTTAATGAAGTAGACGATACTTTCTATCAATATATGAATAAAGCGGCTCAGACAGGCCCACAAGACGCCGTAGTACACAAATTTATAGTGGAGTATGGCTTAGCCAATTTTTCGGCACGATCGCCTGAGTACATTAACGTTATTCAACCATTAAAACATCATATGAAATTAGGGTTGGCAAACCCCCATAGCAGAGAAGCAATTGTTCAAAGTATAGTTAAATACAACGCAGAAGAGCCCGCATGCAGATGGATGCGCTTGGCTTCTTACCCAGTAAGAAAACGCATTCCCAACTGCATCACGTACAACTAGCAGTATTTACGTTAATCTCTTACCGTTAGAAGCATGCTGTTACTCGCATTTTCATTAGCTTTGCATAGCGATGTTTAAACTATTTTTATAATGCCTTTGCTTAAAACGTAGCTTTAAGCCAATCCCACAATCCTAGCGAAAAGTTTTCGAACAAATTAATGCCCAGCCACGATTTCAGTATGTACAGCAAAACCATACCTACAAGCAGTGAAAATAAAATAAATAGGGTGAAACCAAACGCCAAAGTAAGTTGGCCAATTTTGCTTTCTATGCGGGAAGGGTCTCGTTTATCTTTGCCACCTAAAAGCACAAAATAAAAACGGCTGTGGCCAATACCCAGGGTGCCCCTTAAATCTAATTTATGTTTACCCCAACGCCTGCCTGCTAATGCGGTATTAATATGGGTAAGCTGTTCTTCACTAAAAGAGTTGGCCACATGCTTGGGCATCCTTTCTAGCATATGCTTAACGTTGGGTTCTTCCTGAATGGGGTGATTAACTTTTAAAACCACGTTGCACTATCCATAATGTTCTTCATAAGTGAATGCATACATAAACCTTAATTAGGGGCTTTGTAGCACCTAATTACATGAGGTTCATTTGCGCGTTGTTGATTTGCGAACCCGAATACGATTACTCATTGCCCCTAATGCCAGCAACGTAATAAATATCGCACTGTTAGCCGGAGCCTGTAAGGGAAAGTCTACGCTACTGTGCATTGCCATACCAATAATTGCCATAAAACACGCAAATGCCGCACCGCGTGGCAGAGGGTGGTGGCGCTGCTGAAAAGCTTTGAATGCATTTATGCCGCAAAACAGTACAAATACGCCCATAAGTAGTGCGCCAATAACGCCAAACTCAATACTAAACTGCAAATATTCATTATGAGCATGATCGTAAAAGTGTTGAATACTCTCACTTTGAAGTTGAGGGTAAACTGTATAGAAGGTTCCCCCACCTGTACCAATTAGCGGGTATTCCGATAACAAGGGCAGTACGTCGGTAACTACTTCGTCTCGGCTTTCATTGGTTAAATCGGTTTGTTCAAGGCGTTGCTTCACTTCGTTTAAACCAAATACACTACTTACAATCATAATGTCGATAACTAGCATGCTTATAAACAAGGCGACATAGCTTTTTTGTCTAGGCTTGAAATACCACAAACCTAGGGCTGCGGTTATAGTCATGCTAACAAAAAATGCCGTATTCCCCATTCTTGAACGCGACATTACTAATGCAATAACCATGATAATAATACCAATACGAAACAGCACTTTATTACCTAGCCAAAACTTTAGCCACCGCCGCAATCTTTCTCTTTTCGACAAGCCATCGTCTTCGCCTAAACTTGCTATTAAATAGCCTAGTGCCGCGCTTAAAGAAAGCAATAAGTAGTTAGCAAAATGGTTTTTATAAATAAAACTGCCGGTAGCAATGTGGGTAACAGATTGTTTGAACACTAGGCTGTACTCAATACCCGATAACACCTCAAGCGACCCATAAATAGCCTGAAATATACCGCTTGCACTAATTGTTATTAATACAAATTTCAGCCGAGATGTAGAGCGTACCAATGCCAATACACAGAAAAACAACAAGCAATAGCAAAGCGATTTCAAAAAAACAATTTGGCTTTGACCTACATCGAAACTAAGAGGCAGCCAACTAGCACCAGTTGGTACATTTGCGTATTCGGGTAATAGCTTTTCTGGGCGTAGGCTGGAAACAAGTGAAGTGGGTAGGGGAATTAAGTTAAGTAGCTGCCAAGCAAGAAACAAAACCCATAGCAGAACGAAAACACGATATTGGCGAACTACAACAGTAACGGTGCGAAAGTGAAAGGCCATTAATGATGCGCTTATACAAAAAATAGAAATTTGCATAAGGGCCCAAGCCCATGGTCGATTGGCCCCTAAAGGGATAGGCAGCCAAAAAAGGGTAAATAAAAGAAAACCGAAAAGAAGCTTTTCGGTTTTTCTATTATTAACACTCAGCATTTAATATCGCCATTTATTACTACCACTAACGATCGCTAACACAGAGTTTAATTACAATATAATTTAGTTCGCTGAAACAGTAGTATCGCCACCGCCCGCACCAGCAGCACCCGTGCCCACACCTAGTGGTGATACGTCGTTGCCAGCAGCACCCGCCGCAGTAGCAGTAAGGGTAGAGGTATCGATGCCTGCATTAATTGCGGCTAACAATGCGTCTTCGGCACTAATTACGCCCGTTTGCAATGCAACGTTATAAATTTCGTTGGCATCTTCTGGAAACATAATCATCGCAATGGTAACCACTTCTGATGACTGTTCTGGTAATGCACCAAAACCAGCAATGGCTAATTCAAACCCAGTTGCGTTATCTACCAATAAACCTACCATGCTTTCAAACGTAGCTTGGTTAGTCTGTAAAAAAGGCAAGCTTTCAGCCGGAATAGCAACACTGCCATTCGCAAGCACATCGTTACTAACGGTAACCGACGCTTCTTCAGCAGGAGTACCATTATCAATAACGGTTAATAACTGGTTTCTAATTTGCAAACCTGGAACGCTACCTGCACTTTCTTGCGCAATAGCCACTGGCGAAATAGCAATAAGCACACTCATTACTAAAGAAAAAATAACTCTATTACGCATAATAGTTCCTACTTCAAAAAAATCTGTTTGCATACATTAAGTATTGTATACCAAATGTACGCCCCTTGTCTTAGCTTTATTTGCTGCCTAAAGTGGTCGCTTAGGTTAGTTACCCAAGCGCCACGCTGTAGGCTTGGCAAAGTGATAGCCTTGCTGATAAACAACCTGCAGCTTATTAAGCGCATTACTTTCAAGTTCGCTTTCAACCAGCTCTGCAATAACCTTAATTTGTAACCCATTAGCAATACTTACTAGGCTGCTAACAAATAGCTGATTGTCTTTGTCTTCATGAATATCCTTGGTCAATTTGCCGGATATTTTTACAAAGTCGGGCTGAATAGCCCTTAACCCACTTAATGATGCAAGATTGTCGCCAAAATGTTCAATAGTAATCGTGCAACCTGCACGTTTAACCATTTCACAGAATTTAAGGGTTGCTTCACGGTAATAAATAATAGCTGAATCTTCAATTTCAAAGGCTAATCTGTCGCATAACGATTTGTTTTCAATAAGGTAACTACTTAGCCATTGGCAAAAGTCGGCATTTGCAATTGATGCAGTAGCAATATTCACTGCCACAGTATGTGGCGATGCCATTAATTTACTAACCACTAAAGATGTTACAAGCCTATCTACTTGGGGTATTAAGTGAAGCCGCTCTGACGCAGGTATTAGCTGCGACATAGGAATATCGGTGTTGGTTGACACATCTTTAAAGCGCGCGAAACCTTCGTAGTAACAAGGCGCTTTGTTTTCGGTACTAAAAATTGGCTGAATTAAAATGTCGGCATACTGCTGTAATAATATGTTGTTTAGCCTTTCGCGCCATTCAGTATTGCTATGTATGTACGTAAGCTCTGAAGCAAACTGCCAGCCTCTGTCTAGCTTCGTTGCCGCCAGCAGAGCGCTATCCGCTTTTTCCATCACTTCGGAAAAGCTATTTTCACTTGAATATTTAGCGGCACCAATCCAGGCAGTTTTGTCGCCATCTTTAAGAAAATCTATTTTGTTGATTTCATCGGCAAGGCTTTTAAGTCTTTTTTCGCATTCTTGTTGCGATACAGCTTCCATTAATAAGGCAAAATCAGAACCCGACACTCTAAATAACGTCACTTTATCTGGAAATTGCATTACCGCCAGTTTCAGTTTTTTTGCAGCCGCACTTACATATTCATCACCCTCGGCACCGCCGAGCAGGTTATTTACCCGTGCTAGCTGCGTTAACCTAACTAATACCACATAACCTTCTTCTACCGTAGCCGTGCCACTTAATAGTGCGTTCATGTGTCGATTGAAGGCATTTCTGTTAGAAAGGCCTGTTAGGCTGTCGCCATAAGCAATGGCCTTAAACTGTTCGGCGCGTGCAGTAAGTTCTTTAAACATACTTTCTACTGCTCTAGACAGCTTATTAACGGCTAGCGTAATAAAAGAAAACTCTTTGGTGAAAGGTTGATAATCAATTTCTGAGAATTTTTGGTTTTGAATATCGCCAATTTTTTCAGTTACTATTTCCAGAGGTTTAGTAATTTGACGAATAATTACCAACAGCACTAAGTAAGCAATTACAAAAGCAATTAAAAACATTAGTGCACTTTGCGTAATGCTATCCCAAAGCTTTTCGTTGGCAAGGCCTGGGTGGCTTTGCACTGAAAGCTGCCCCGCGATTGTCCAGCCATCGTTAAGCTCGGTATCTTTTACAGGAGGGGTTACATGCACCGCTTCCGTAAACCAATTCGGTACTGTGTCTATTTTATTCGGGTTTTGCCTAATAATGAGCGTTTCGCCATTGGCATCTTTTAACGAAATTGTTTGATAGTAACCTCTGTCGAATATGGCATTTACCATAGTTTCAGCCACTGCTTGGCCATTTTCTTGCGACAGATAAGGCGCCATAGCCAAACCTAAAGAGGTGGCGGTGTCTTGTGCATGGGTAGCCAATTGTTCATTCACATATTCTTTGGTCATTTTTACGTTAATAAAAAAAGAACCGGCGAACACGGCCAGTAAAAAAATTAGCAAGCTAACGCTTAGTTGGGTAGATAATTTCATTGTTCTTGTGTATCTCCGAGCATTACGCTGTTTAAACGATCTATCATGTCGTCCCACATTTTCATGGGGCCGCTGCCTCTTAATTTTCTGCCTGTTCCCATAGACTTTGCAGCCCAAAGACCTTCACCATTAAAACTGTACACGGGCGCAAGATCACGTCGCTTATTTGCAGGTAGTATACGGCGGTTAATATTATCAAGCACTAATGGAATAGAGGTAGGGCTTGGATAATAGGCTAATACCATATGGGGTTGGTTCAATTCTAACGCGGTAACGTACATAAGGCGAAGTTGCGATTCAGGAATGCCAAGTTCTATTAACGAAAAGTACTTAGCAATAGAATAATCTTCACAATCGCCCGCACCTGTTGCAATAAATTCAATAGGCGTGGCCCAGTAATCGGGTTGACGCCAATGCTTCAGGTCGTCCACAAATTCAAACCGATTGAAAAAACGGTTAACTTGATAAAGCTTTTCATCAATATCTTCGTTCTGACTGTTGGTAACTAATTGTCGCCACTTTGCTACATCAGAAGAGGCATTTTTACCAAACAGCGCTTCAACTCGGCTATAAACTGCTGGGGTGAATATATTTTTTTGTTGTGCAACAACATACGATGCCGCACTAAAAAGCAACCCCGTTAGAGCATAAATACAGGTTCGGCGGTAATTTTTACACGCGTTGCGAGTTGCCATGCCAATTGAGCCTTAATGCACCTAAGTGAAACGAATTCACTAAAAAGTAACTGTAAAAAAAAGTTAACCACTTCATAGTATATTAAAAATGTGGCAGTAAATTGATAATGTCAAACTTACAGAAAAGTTGGAAGTGTTTTCAACGTAGTATCGTTGATGTAATAGTTAGCACTTATATTTGGCATGTTTCATGAATGGCATTGTGAATAAAATTTATAGTAGCCGCATACAATAATAGTAACCGTATATAGCCTGAACATTAATTACTACTATGCGAATATAGTTAATAAGTCAGCTTAAAAGATAGCTTACAAAGAAACAGCTGCACAAACAGTTAGGTTTTAACCCAAACCTCTAGTGTTCGCACTAGAGATTCGCACCAGTTATTCACAATAGAGCAAAAGTGTTACTAGTTGTAATGTTGTAATTTTACTACAAAACCAATTTTGAGCTGTGCTAAACTTACCTTTAGCATTTAGTCTAAAGACAAGGAAAATGACGTTTCATGCTGAAAAGTAACCGCCCAGTGGTATTTATAATTAATTCCCTTGAAGGCGGCGGCGCTGAAAGGGTAATGGCAAAGTTGCTAGCAATTATGGAAGATTACTTTTCCCGCGCAAACGTACCTGTTCACCTTGTACTGTTAGATACCCTTGAAGAAAGCCAGCAGTGCCCACCATATGTTACTAAAACGGTGCTTACTAGTAATGGCAGCCTTAAAGCCGGTTATCAACAGCTAAAACCATTGCTTAAAACCTTAAACCCGCAAATATGTTTCAGCTTTTTAACTCGTAGCAATTTTTTAAACATTGCTATAGCAAAATCGTTAGGTTACCGCGCCATTATTAGCGAGCGAGTGAATACCACTAGCCATTTATCAGGCGGTTTAAAAGATGCTATAAGCCGATTTTTAGTTAAGCTTTTGTATAAGCGGGCTAACAATGTTGTAGCGGTGTCTGAGGGCGTAAAAGCCGATTTAGTTGAAAATTATGCGGTGCCTGAACCTAAAATTTCCCTTTTATATAACCCGTACGATATTGCCCAGCTTCATGAACTTGCGAGTGAAGAGGTAACCGACATTCCTAAAGCACCATACATTATTGGGGTAGGGCGGTTAGTTAAAAACAAAAACTTTTCATTATTATTAAATGCTTATGCTAAAGCCAACATTGTTGAAGATTTGGTTATTTTAGGTGTGGGTGATGAAGAAGCCACGCTTAAAGCGCTAGCAAAAACATTAGGCATAGCAGATAGAGTACATTTCTTAGGTTTTAAACCAAACCCATACCCTTACGTGGCCAAAGCAGAATACTTTGTTTCAACCAGCAACGCAGAAGGTTTTCCCAATGCCATAGTGGAAGCTATGTGTTTAGATAAACCGGTAATTGCGACAAATTGTGAATCGGGCCCGGCTGAAATTATTGCTGAACAATACCCTTACCAAGTTTCTGGAGCCAGCGAAGAAAAGAATGGCATACTGTGTGAGTTAAATAACGCCCAAGGTGTTGCCGATGCATTGGTGTTATTCAAAGGTAGCGCTAACAGAATGCGTTATGTAGAAAAAAGCCAAGCGTGTGCGCAGCAGTTTTCTTATGCAGCTTTTCATAAGCGTGTAAGTGCCATTCTAGAAAAAGATGACTAATTAATTATGTTTGAAGCAATCAAACTACTGGTAGGGGTGGTAAGCCTAATAATGGTTTATAGAACCATTACCGGTAACTGCAACAAGTATTTAGCCTTTGCTATTTGTGCAATATGGTTACGTTACTTCCTATCTGCATTTCACACTATTACGTACCCGTCTTTAGTGGCTGGTTTTTCAATTAATGCATTGGGTAGTATAGGCGTAGCAGGGTTAGGCTTATTGCTTATTCCAACGGCTGTTTTTACGCTAAAAAAACTATTTCCTTTTTATGTGTTTTTTACTGCTATTGCGGTAAGTGGTTTCGTGAATATGCAAATACCAGGCACCATAAATGTACTAGTTAAATGGTGTTATTTCTTAGTGTTGGCAGGTGCATTGTTTTTATCTATACGCAGCCAAGGACAGAATGAAACATTTAAGAAGTTGTTGGTGGCGTTTGTAATGCCGGTAACGCTTCAAATATTATCGATATTATTGGGCCAAGCAAAAGCGGCAGAGGCGGATGGATCCACAAGTTATATTGGTGGTTACAACCATGAAGCAGCTTTTTCTATGATAATTGTTAGCTTTGTATTTGTTGTAGGTCTTACAGAAAGAAATTCTATTCGCTTTAGGACCAGCTTGTTTACACTATCTATTTTTCTTCTTGTTTTAGTTAACTATCGAACCGCTATTTTAACTATATTGCCGATTGCTGCGGTATTTTATTTTACCTTGGTTGAGCAAAGGTTAAAGCCATCTCAGAAAGCGCCGGTATTAACTATTGTAATCATGTTTTTAGTTACCGCTTTTATGTTGCTTTCTTTTACGATGCGTGAGCGCTTTGCAGACGTTGGCTTATTAGTCAGTAATTTAGATATCATTTTTAAAGCACCAATTTATTTTAGCGAGTCAGAAAAAGACATTATGTCGGCCCGCGTGTTTATCTGGAGCCAATATATAGACGCATTTGCAAATGCAAATTTGTTAAACCAATTGGTGGGGTTTGGGCCTGATTCTTGGAAAGGTGTGTTTGCGAAATACGCGCATAATACTTACGTTTCAAACTTGTATGAATACGGTATTTTGGGCTTCACTGCGTTTATTTTTATGTGCGTAAATTGTTTGCTACAAGCTCTCAAAATTGCCAATAAGGGGCTATCTAAAATAGTTGCCTTCTCTATTGTAGGTTTTTTAATCATGAATATGGCAACCATGCCATTGTGGAATATTGAAGGGTTAGTATTTTTTGCCATTTTGATAGGCGTAGTGTTTTCAACAGCAACTTCTAAGAAAACAGTTCTTTCTAAAGTAAATGACAGAAAAGCAAATCATGAGGTTCGTGAGGTAATATGAAGATATGTGCAATAGGTTTGCGTGGAATACCTGATGTAATGGGGGGAATAGAGTCCCATTGTCAACAGTTGTACCCTCGTATGGTTGAAAGTGGTGTATCGGTTACAGTAATTGCACGTTCTCCTTATGTGAACCAGAAAAAGTATACTTATAAAGGCGTTAACGTAATAAGTGTATGGACGTTACAACATAAATTTTTAGAAACGTTTATGCATACTTTCTTTGCTATTTTATACGCTAGGCTATTTGTACATCCAGATGTGATTCATCTTCATGCTATTGGCCCCGCTTTGTTTACCCCACTGGCTAGATTGCTAGGAATGAAAGTAGTAGTTACCCATCATGGTGCCGACTACGACAGGCAAAAATGGAACGGACTGGCAAAGTTCATACTTAAAACTGGCGAAAAAATGGGTGTGCTTTTTTCTAATAAAATGTTTGTAGTAGGTAAAACACTTACTGAAAGATTAAAAGTACAATTTCCGAAGCAAGCCGATAAAATTAGTTATGTACCAAATGGAATGCTTCCATCCTTTACCGGGGCAATAGATGCAAGTGCGCTTCCGAAAGAACTATCTTTATCTTCACAAAATTATATTCTGACAGTAGGCAGGTTAGTACCCGAGAAGGGATTTCACGATCTTGTTACCGCTTATAAGGCTTCAAGTACCCATTTAAAACTTGTGATTGTGGGTAAAGCCGATCACCAAGATGAATATGCTTCTTCTTTGGTGGGTGAAGCAAGCGAAAATATAATTTTCGCTGGGCGAAGATCGGGTGATGAGTTAAAAGCATTATATAAACATGCGAAAGTATTCGTTCTGCCTTCATACCACGAAGGCTTACCTATTGTAGCTTTAGAAGCCATAAGTGCGGGTGCGCCAGTTTTGTTAAGTGACATACTACCGAATAAAGATATTGAAGCCCCTGAAGACAGTTACTTTCCCGTTGGCGATACATCAGCATTATCTGAAAAGATAACAAGTTTAGATTCCCTAAATTTAGACTTAGATCAAAATGCATTTTTATATGAATTCAATTGGGACAGGATTGCGGAAAATACTATTTCACTGATTAAAATGACTGGCAAAAAAGGTGATAACCAATGAGTTTGAAAATCTCAGTAGTAATAACCACCTATAATCGCCCCGATTGCTTATTAGAAGCCCTAGATGGTATTAAAAGCCAAAGTTGTTCGCCGCATGAAGTTATTATTATTGACGACAATTCAAGCTGTTCGTATGAAAGCGTAATGCCTGCTATTAGTTCATTGAATGCAAAGTATTATAGGCAAAGTGTTTCATGTGGTGCGAATAAAGCCAGGAATTTAGGCGTTGAATATTCCAGTGGCGATATCATTGCCTTTCTTGATGACGATGATATTTGGTTACCGGAATATTTAACTACTTTAAATGAAAAGTACCTAAAGGGTGCAGATGCTTGTGTTTCTGGCTTTAAGCAGCTAGGCAAAGAGGAAGTAGTAGTAGTTAATAAAGATACATCAGTTACCAAGTCTTCATTGTTGCGAGGAAATACCTATTGTGGAATGAGCGGCTTTAGTGCGAAACGTGAACTATTACTGCAAAACACTTTTGATGAGTCGTTGAATAATGGGCAAGATTGGGACATGTACGTTCGACTGTTCCAGTTAGGTGTGACGTTTGTAAACGTGCCAACCCCCATTTTTCTGTATAGATTTCAAAATGAAGATGGTATTGGTGCAAAAGTACGTAAAATGAAACCTACTGATATCGATAAAAGGCTAGGTTCAGCTTACAAACATAAAATTTTTCTCGGTGAATACTGGTTTAAGAAGCGCGTTTGCGAACAAATTTTGTTCTCTTTAAAACATAAAAACGCTAAGGTGTTATGGGTAAAAAAAGCTATTGAAATGGCCGGAATACGAGCGACAATAGTTTTCTTCATTGCTGCAATCAAGCGTAAATTACTAAACACTCCTATGGATATTTAATTTTACACTGACATGTTCTACAACAATTGGTAAGTATTAATATATAATGAAAAAAATTTTTTTTGAACCAATCACACACAGTAACCAATTTATTGAAATAAACAAAAATACTTTGGAAAAAATTGGTTACAAACCGGTCAAGTTTTCATTAAAAAATATCATTTCTAATCTTAAAAACAGAACTCCATTAGTTTTAAACTGGGTAGAGGATCAACCCTATCGAAAAGATATAGGGAAACTCAAAGCTTTTTTAATAACCGTTAAATTTCTAATTTTAATTGGATTGTCGCCAATTTTTTCCTCCAAAAGGGTATGGATAAAACATAATTTTAAGCCTCATAACTCGGTTGGAAGTTTGTTTTACTATAATATAATCTGCTTTTTCTTAAAATTTTTCCAATTTGAGAAAGTATACTTGGAATCGTATTTAGGTGGCTCGAGTATCATTCATCCACTTTATTTAGCGGATGAAGAGCTAAGTAGTAAAGTTAGTGTTGTTCAAAATACTCCTACGAATAAAGCAAAAAAAGTTCTATTTTTCGGAGCAGTAAAAAAATACAAAGGTTTACACACACTACTAGAAGAATGGCCGCCTGAAATAGAGTTAATCATTAGAGGGAAATGTGTGGATTTATCATATGCTTCCGAACTGATGCAGATCATAATACGAAGAAAACTTAATGCAACTTGGGTGAACGGTTTTGTTTCTGACAGTGAATTAGAAAATTTACTTGAGTGCACAGACTTCATAATCCTACCTCACGAAGATGAAAGTATGATTTCTTCAGGTACTTTCTATCACGCAATATCTTATGGCTGTAATGTACTTACTAAACAGTCTCGATTTGCACTTGCAAAATCAGAGAGACATAACTTTGTAAATGTGGTCGATTTCGCTGAGCTTAATCCACTTTATCTCCAAGAAATATATATAGACAGAAGCCGTGTTATTGAAAGCTCGCTGGCTAACTACTCTAGAGCTAACCTTCAGTCCTGTTGGGCTAAAATCTTAGACTGATTTCGGAAAAATTAAGTTGAACGTTAAAAAGAAAACACTCACGGGCTCGCTGTGGAACGTTGTACGAACTTTTACTATAAGCTTCATAGATCTATTCGTTTATATGTATCTGGCAAGATTACTTACTCTTGAAGAGTTCGGAGTTCTCACTTTTTGTTTGCTGATAGTTGAATTTGCAAACATGTTGACAAATGTTGGAGTAAACCAAAATTTAATCCAACGTAAAGAATGGGATTTAAGTTATTTTTCGAGTGTATTTACATTTGTTCTTTCGGCTTCAGTAGTACTTACATTTTTACTAGGTCTAATTGGTGGGGGAGTTGCTTTTTATACCCATTCGAAGCTTGCCGCCTTGGTAATATTGTCTCTTTCTATTTTACCAATACTTGTAGGCCTTCAATCTATTTTTTCTGCAAAAATGGAAAGGGACTTTCTTAACAAGGAGATTACAACAATAAAAGGAAGCGCTGCGGTGTTTTCAGGCCTGTTAACTATTACTTTAGCATATAATGGAATAGGGCTTTGGTCAGTAGTTGTCGGTAAAATAACTCAACATACTGTGGTGCTTATCTGGTTTTTTACTAAGGCAAAGTTAAAGGTCTCACTTAGTATAGAGCGTTCACATTTAAATGAAATTACTTCTTTCTGTTTACCCTTATTTGCTATTGCGGTGGTTAACTTTTTGCACGGAAAGGCATCAAATTTATATGTGGGTTTAGTGTTAGGGGCAGAAAAGTTCGCATTAATTTCTGTTTCGAAAAAAGGAACCGAAGTTCTTAGCCAATTATCGATTACTTCAATTAATAAGATGATAGTACCTTCGATGTCACGCGTTGCGAGTGAAAAAAAAGTTGCAGCTTTCTATAAAGTGCTGCATTTCACCTCATTGGTAGTTATACCGAGTTTTCTGGGGCTAGGTGCAGTTAGTGAGAAGTTCATACTCCTATCTTTTGGTGCGAAATTCTCAGAGAGTGCTATATTCCTTCAAATTACAACATCAATGATAATAGCTCAAACCCTCACATGGTTTTTACCTAACTTGTTGATATCTGAAGGAAAAACTAAAGATGCCCTGCGGTTGAAGCTTATAAGCGTCATTGGAAGTGTCCTAGTTTCAGGTTGTACAGTTTGGTTCGGTGTCGAAGTTATGCTTATTTCAATGACTGTAGCCTCTTATTTAATAATGCCTATTATTGTAAGTGTAGTTAAGAAGCACTACGACATTGAACTAGGAAAGATGATTAAACTCTGTTTACCATCAATAATTTCAAGCTTCGTTATGATAACGGCTATAAAGGTTGCTGAAGTGTACTTGGATTTATATAGTATCCCTTTGATTTTTGATCTACTTGCGCTCGTTTGTGTTGGTGGATTAACTTACGCTATCATGATTATGATTTTCTTTAGAAGTAGCGTGGGTGAAGTAGTTGGTTTACTGAAAAAAAATCAATAAAGCCTTTTTAATTTCAAGTGTCAGTATATTTTACAAGCTTGACGTTTATAGATGGTTTTATAATCTCACCAAGCTTCAAGCCTATGAATATTAAGGCTTTTTGTTTTTTGGCAAGGTATTTGCTTTGATAGGTTTGTATTGGTAGTCAATTTAGGATTTGAAATGAAAAAGTATTTATTGATGGCTCTAGCTGTATTCAGCTTTAGCAGTAACGCAAGTGTAATTACGTTGGATATGAGTCAGCCGTTCGTAAATTATGGTAATCAGTTTACCGATGGTACAGTGACTGCGAGCTCTGATAGTACAACACTTGATATGTTCGGGAACAATTGGGTTGCTTTTAACGGTCCTTATGTAATCGATAGCAGCACTATCTTGGAAATTACGTTTTCTTCATCATCAATCGGTGAATTACACGGTTTCGGTTTTGATAATGATACTATTTTTGATACGGCAGCCGATTATAACAATGGCGGTGATAGGTATTTTCAGTTAGCTGGAAGCCAAACTTTCGGTGTTCAGGATTTCAATACTTACACAACAGAAGGTTCTACGGTTACTTTTACAGTCGACTTGGGCAACTATTTAACTGGCACATTCAACTATTTGGTTTTCATTAACGACCAAGATCAAAATGGTGTTGACGGCCAGTCGCTATACAGTATATCTACTACAGATAGTAGCTTTGCTCCTACTGCGGCACCTTCAGCTCCTGTAGCCACAGTGAGTGAACCAGGCGTATTGGGGTTGATGTTTGCTTCAGTATTATTACTTGGCGCCTCAAGAGCACGTAAAGCGGTTTAATTATCTTTTATGTAAAATCCTATTCGGTAATAAAAACCACTTGCCCCTAGTTGGCAAGTGGTTTTTTTTTGTGGCTAATCGAAATAACGTATTTGTCTTTGCTATTTTACCTACAGAATTATTTTCCATTCCCGTTCCCCATTCAGAAAATTAAGATATTACAATATTGCTTCGTCGACTAAAAATGCACGATGTTATTCTATTAAAAATTCGCCAGCGGAAAAGATATTCAGGTTGTACTTTTATCGCTAAAAATGATTAGAGCTTAGATAAGCTGTAAAATAACTAAGCCCTAATATTTTTATTTTGAATCATTAAATCTTGAGGAACTAATGAGGAAGTTTTAGCCTGTTTAAATACAGGCTAGTGTGTCGGGGTAAAGTGGGAAGTATTAAGGCAACAGTAGAAGGTAAAACCAGTAACAGACTTACTGGTTTTACTAAAGTAATTTTAGTATTTTTACTGAAAGCGATCGAATGGAAAACTTGCAAAAAGTGCCAATTGACGTTCATGGAGGTCAGGAATTGGCTGTGTAGTAAGGTCTAAACATTCCTCTATAGACTTTCCTATCGCAAAATCTTTCCGGCCAGTACCCTGATAATAATCGTTATATTTGAATATGTTTTCCCCACTACCTGAGTCGTAAAACACTGCTGGTATGCCAAATGCTTCTGCCAGAACAATTCCATGTAGACTACTCGTAATTACTTTCTCAGCATTGCATATTTGAGAGATAAAGTTTGCGGGTAGCTGCCTTGGTGAAACAAGTTGACTCTCGTAAGCACTATAAATTTTGAAGTCATCATTTAATTGTGGAATTACGGCAATCCCGTTTTTGCGTTGCTTTCCTACTGTATTCAACAGGTCTTTAGGGTAAAGGAATGGTGCTAGTATACCAGGGTCACCAAATACCTCAGGCACCTCTATATTCTTAGATTCTAGGTACTCTTTGGTCAAAGGGCCACGTACACTTCTCACATCTAATTTAGAGAAGGTATGTTTATTTTCATCAATTTTTCCGTTTCTTCCTGTACCCCAAATCACATCATTATCATTCGCAAAATGAAGTACCGATCCAATGGACAATATTTTACCTGTATCAATATCTAGTGGATGTTTATCTCTAAGGTTTAAGGCATATAAAACTGTTTCATATGCCAAATAGTCTCCGATGTTGGGCTTCTTGTCTTTAGGGTTCCAGAAATACACCTTGTTCTGTAGTTTCAGAGCACTTTCGACTTTTGGGCTACCTTTTATACGTTTAAACACTTATATTCCTTAATTAAATCCGTTTTACGATTTTACTAAACCTTGTAACGGTGGTTACTTCGCTGTTCTTCCATATCTATCTGAAAAACGAACAATGTCATCTTCACCTAAGTAAGCGCCTGACTGGACCTCAATAAGCTCTAACGGGATTTTGCCGGGGTTCTCAAGCGCGTGGACGGAACCTATTGGAATATAGACAGATTCGTTTTCAGTCACTAATTTGGTTTTGTCGTCTATGGTGACGTTTGCGCTACCAGAAACGACTATCCAATGCTCTGCTCTGTGATGGTGCATTTGCACCGATAGTTTCTCGCCGGGTTTAACAGTGATTCGTTTAACTTGAAATCGCGATCCGTTGTCGATTGAATCGTAGCTACCCCAAGGCCTAAATACTTCACGGTGAAACTCAAATTCGGGACGTTTGTCAGATTTTAGTTTACTGACTACATTCTTAATACTTTGAGCATCATTTTTATGCGCAACCATTACTGCGTCTTTAGTTTCGACTACAATTACATCATCCAAGCCAATGACTGCTACTAGTCGCTGCTCAGAGTTAACGTAACTATTTGTGGTGTTTTCCAAGATAGTATCGCCGATAGTAGCATTACCATTTTCGTCTTTTTTAGCGGTTTCCCACAGTGAAGTCCAACTTCCCACGTCAGACCAACCAGCGTCTAAAGGTACCATGGCAGCGCTAGTTGTTTTTTCCATCACGGCATAGTCAATTGAGTCGTCTTTACAGTTAGAAAAAATATCTTTATCGACTCTGATAAAGTCTAAATCGGGAGTTTCAGATTCAATTGCTTGCTTACAGACTTCTAAAATTTCTGGGCTGTATTTTTCCAACTCTTCTAAATATCTACTCGCTTTGAACATGAACATACCACTATTCCAGTAGTAGTTACCGGATGAAATATATTCTTTAGCTATAGATAATTCTGGCTTCTCTACGAAGCTTTCTACTTCGAAGCCTAGTTCTAGTGAACTTCCAGATTTGATATAGCCGAAGCCAGTATGAGGTATAGTAGGAACTATTCCAAACGTTACTAGTTTCCCTGTTTCTGCAAGTTTTTCGGCTTGATTTATGGCAGAATGAAAAGCTTCGTTATCTTGTATTAAGTGGTCTGCGGCTAGAACGAGTAGGGTCGGGTCTTCACCAGCTTTTATTGCGTGTATTGCAGCTAAAGCTATTGCCGGCGCCGTATTCCTACCGACAGGCTCCAGAAGAATCCCGCCATGGATGATGCTCTTTTGTCTTAATTGCTCCGCAACGAGAAATCTATGTGCTTCGTTACAAATAAATACAGGCGCTTCTGTGGGCTTGTCACCTAAACGAGTAACAGTATCTTGTAACATCGTATTGGCTGATGTTAACGACAAAAATTGTTTTGGTAGCGCCGCACGAGACTTCGGCCACAAACGGCTTCCTGTGCCGCCAGCTAAAATGACTGGTTTCATTGATAGATTTCCTATTTAGAGAGTATTAACTGAATGTTTTACCAATATTATGAAGTGTTCGAGGAAGATATTGAACTTTTAATAAAAACACTTCATAGCTACGCGTTAACAAGAGAGCTATATATTGCGTAATCTATCCTACTAATATTTTGAATTTTACTCATTATATCTTTATTTTCATACAGGTTTGATGATTCTGTCTTATTGGGACTAGAATTTTTACTATCTATTTTTATTCTTGTCTGAAAATGTGAGTTAAATTTGTTTTGCCACTCGTCTAACTTTTCTAGAGTTCCAGATACAGCAAAACTCTTCAAGTTAGTAATAGCGGAGGTAATAGCTTCGTCTTCGTTAGCAAAAATTTCTTCGGCATTATTATATTTCGAAAAATATCTGGCGTATGTGGTTGCAGAATGCAGTGCTGCAGCAGACGATAGATAATCCTCTATTTCATCACTATGCCTCATCCAATCAGATTCTTTGTATTTGTTGTAAACAAACTCAGATACAAATCTTTTGTTAGGGTCTCGTAGGATAGTTACAAAATTCCAAGTATCACTGAAGTTATCAACGATTTCAGGTCTCGCTCTACAATGACCTGTCGTAAATCGTTTGTACTTGTCGCTAAGATGAAAAGCCAGCTGCACTTCTCGGGCCATAATCATATCTATATCTAATAGTTGTGCACTTATTTTGCTAGCTTTAAGATCTATATGGCTACTTATCCTAGTAGCTTTAAAAATACTAGGGTATAAAGAAGCGTGAATTGCGTTCGATAGTGACACCCCTGCACATTTGGGTATATGACAAAAAAAGACTTTTGGGTAACGTGATAGAAAACTTTCAGCATTTTGTTTTATTAAATTTCGCATTTATGCTTTACCTTTAAGTGCATTGCTTTTATTTAAATTTTATCTAGTTAGTTAACCCGATTACGATATCTTTGTCTTCATCGGTATTATTCATACCAACAATTTTTTTACTTATTCTCAACTCTGAGAATGTAACCGAGCTGTTATTCTCTTCTTGTTCTATATCGTTATCCAATATAAACACGATATAGTTGATTTTCCCTAAATGGTATTTACCAGCTTCTATAGTAATTTCCCCGTAGTTATCGTACCCAACTAATTGAGTCAGATTATTTCCATATTGTTGTGAACCACTAAGTCTAATAACTTTGGAGGCGGTAAGTGAATTATTTGTTTCTAGTGCAATACCAACAATTTCAGCTTCACCGATAATCTCATAATTTAAAGACAATATAGTGTCATCTTCGATAACATATTCTAACGGGAGCTTATACCAAATATTCCCACTGAGTCTGATACTAGATTCATTCTCTACATCTACATTGCCATATTGAGTTTGGTTATCAAATGACGAAAGCTGTTCTTCTTTAATTTGAATATTAAAGGCAAGCGGCGTGCCAGGTGAATTATTATCCGATAATCGACTAAAGTTAGGCACCAAATGTGAATCAGAGATAGGCAGTGCGATGCTCGGCTCATTTTTCAGCCCGTAATTAAAGACCGTGTCGGTAGTTAATGGGTGGGTAAGTAAGCTATCGGACGCTACATCTAAGTTTGGTCTACCTATTTTGGTATTAAAGATAACATTGTTTGTAAATTGCGACAGGGGTGATTTTTCTTTATCGAAAATCCCAAGTCCAACAGCATTATTAAATAATCTATTGATTATTATATTATTGGTCGCTTCTACCCAAAAGGTGCTGTCACTGCTCACACTTGAGGCCGCTATCCCGTTTCTATCAGTAATAATATAGTTTTCAAGTATATAAGTTTTTCCGGCTGGCTTTGACAGCAACCCCCCTGCTTTTATGGCTGCCCACTCTTTACCAGTTTCATCACCCAAATCATGTATGTAGTTGTGAAAAACATAGCTCGGCCCTAGCATATTAGGAGCAATACTTATGCCAACATAGCCCTGTGTCATCTCATTTTCATAAACTAATACGTTCCGTTGGCCGCCATCTATTTCAATCAGATCATCATTTGCGTACGCTAAATAATTCCCATATATAGCGGAGTCACGTACAAACCCACCAGTTCTATATGCATTTTTTCGACCTTCAATTACGTCATTGAACCTGTTTGAGTCGGTGCCGAAGAAGCGGTTATTTCTTACAATTATCTGTCCACGGTAAACTTCTTCTGGGTGGTATGCGTAAATCTGTAGAGCATTTGGCCCTTTGGGGTGGCCAAAGCCCCAGTGATTCGCTTTACCATTTGGGTTCTCAATAATGCAGTCTTCAATTACTGATACCCCTGTTTTTTCTAAGTAAATTCCTGAGTCGTAATTAATAGGTGAAGTGCTTTCGACAGACTTATAACCAATACCACCTCTATAATCATTTGCTACATTTCCATACTCAGATATGTCACAGCCTTTGATCCATATATGATGAGTTTTATCTGAGTAAACCCCATATCTTTGCCCACCTTTAATAGTGAGATTTTCAAGCATAATGTAAGCTTGGGAGCCGATGTTTACAGCCGACAGGAACTCGTCAGAAGCAGCTATAACCGGACCGTCACCAATAATTTTTGCGTAACCGTTCTCATCGCCGTGTATATTTAGTGCTTCTAAATCTAATTGACCTCCGTTGTATATTTCAGAAAGGTAATAAATTTTCTCAGGATCTATCGGGGGAGAATCAGGGCGCGTTTTAAAATCGAAAAAGTACTGTTTTTTAGTTTCGAGGTAATCAGTTACTACTATTTCAACCTCATATTGGGTATCTGGCTCTAGATGTACAATGCTTCCTGAAAGTGCACCGTATATCGGCTCCCATGCAAGCTCTAATGCTGGAAGCCATTTATTATCGCCAACTTTTCTGTATTTTACTTCACTCGTACTATCCTCGTCTTGCCCGTAAATTACTAGGCCAACTGAGTGTATAAGTGGGGTGGCACTATTTTCCATGCCTGTGGCAGAAGCATCCAATACAATTGTTGGGTCTAGTTTATTTTCAACCGCGATTGCTAACAGGCTACTTTCGTCAATTAGATTCTTTGCACTCGCGTAAGTCAGAATTCTATACGCATCTATTGGGAACAAAGAGACAAGGGTTGAAATTGACGAAGGTGTATCATCCATATAAGCCAATTTCTCTGAAATTTCATTTCCCCGATATTTGTTCTGTACAACTAGCAATAATGTTCCTGTTTTATATAAGTGAATAATATTATCGTTGTGTCTCGAGATAATTACTTTAGCCGACTTCGACATCTTCATTCTTGATAGGGCAGTAGTTAAGTCGGTTTCATTACTCGCTTTGCTCGCAGCAAGCTGAGCTTGAATTACCGCTCCCAATTGGTTGTCAACGGAGTTACTTTTTTGAGGGTGATTCGACACTGAGCAAGATGCTAGTACCACCACCAACGCTATAATAAATAAAGAGAATAGCTGTCTGTAACGCATAGAAAGGGATTCCATGAGAAAATCCTTAGGCTGAGTCGAAAAAGAAAAAATACAGGTGTTCTGGCGTGAATAACCGTATTTTTACGGAAGAGACTTATAGTCTAGTAATACGATTTAAACTACACAAGCGATTAGTCGGAACAAAAAAATTGCTAACTTCGTTTTTATATAACTATTTTATTATTTTTCATTTTTATGCATTAGCATTATCTAAGGCTGGTTCTACCAAAAATTACATCTGATAAGGTGGGAAATTAACACTCAGGATGCGCAAAAATGATGGCTTCATCATCCAGACGGGCGACATGCACACCTGACTCAAGCTAAAGTTCTCAAACTGTCGCACTACCAGAAACTTGCGAGAGAGAGGTGTGTTCGAACTACCAATTGAATTTATAAATGTTTTATTTAACAGTCACGCGTTTTCTTATAAGCAAACCACAAAAAATGATCATAATCACCCACGTACTTGGCGAGTTCACCCTAACTGCATTAACACTAGCCAATGTAAAACCTAGTGTGGAATCAATATTGCGCTCGAAGCCGCCAGCGGCAGGGTAAAAGTTTTCTCTTACGCGAAGGGTGCCACTACCTTTCTGGTTATCGTCAGTAAAGTCTACGTCAACCCACGAAAATGGCTGCGAAAAGTCGGGTTGCTTGTCGAATAGTTCAGTTTCTTCACTAAATACCAGGAAGTCATTAATTAAATCGAAAAAATAAATGCTTAAATCGTAGGTTAAGTTTGTCTCGCCCTGGGGTGTCGTTTCTGTAAACCTCGCAAAATCGCCAAAAGATTCACCGTCTCCAATAGGGCCGCCATCGTAATCAGGGCCGTTGTACATTTCAATGTGCTCTTCAGGAAAGAAGTCATCCTCAAAAGCGTTGTAAATGCCTTGATTGGCTAGTGTGTAAGTGGTGCTACCCAGGTTTAATTGTGAAGTCAGTACGGGTAAGCCATATTCTACTTGCCCCCACCAGTACCAACCGGTTTCAAGCCGGCCGCGTACTTCTCTTGATAAGTCTAATGTAAACGAACCGCTTATAGGCTGGTTAAGCAAACTGGCTTCGTCAAACTCAGAATTTGCGTTGTTTTCTATACTAGAAACAAAGCCTGTGAAGTTAAATTGCATGAACGCAGAGTGCGCGTTGTAAGAAATAAATAGTATGAGTACAGCTGCTATCTTAATAAGCATAAAAGTTCCTTTTTACGCAAAATGAAGGGTTTTTGATAACTGCAGAATTTATAATAAGCCCAGTATGAAATTTGTTCTATTGTTTATTTAACCAATTTAAAAACTACCTAAAGTCTTGTTTGCCACCTAAGCAAGCCCCTCATTCAACAACTTTTACCCTAGCTTGGTACAAAAATCTGCCAATATCAGCCATATAGGGTAGCGGTTATGTCTATCAGTCGTGTAAACTGTCGCCTTTATTCAGGCAAGCCACAAATTCACGCACTATAGTTAGCCTTTTATAGGGCTATGTTGTAAAGCTATGCATAGTGCACCGTGGTTATCCAGTCATCATGTCAATTGAGGAAAACATGGAGCTTGACGCTATTATCAATCAGGCAAAAGAACTGATTGACGCTGCACAAGATGCAGCCACTCTAGACCAAGTTAGGGTCGAATTCATGGGTAAGAAAGGTAAACTTACCGACTTACTTAAAGGGCTTGGCAAGTTATCTAACGAAGAACGCCCAGCGGCTGGTCAGAAAATTAACGTGGCCAAACAGCAAATTCAGCAAGCTATTTCAGCGAAAGGCGAAGCCTTGCGCAGTGAAGAGCTAAACAAGAAGCTTGCTGAAGAAGCCATTGATGTTTCGTTACCGGGCCGCACTGAAGCGCCGGGCAACTTGCATCCGGTTAGCCGTACCATCGCGCGTATTGAATCTTTCTTCGGAGAGCTTGGTTTTGCAGTTAAAACCGGCCCTGAAATTGAAGACGGTTTTCATAACTTCGACGCTTTGAATATTCCGGCTAATCACCCAGCCCGTGCCGACCACGACACTTTCTATTTCAATCCAGACATGATGCTGCGTACCCAAACCTCGGGCGTGCAAATTCGTACTATGGAAGCTGAAAAGCCGCCGCTGCGTATCATCTCGCCTGGGCGTGTTTATCGTAACGATTACGACCAAACCCACACGCCTATGTTCCATCAGGTTGAAGGTTTGATGGTAGACAAAAACGTAAGCTTTACCGACCTTAAAGGTATTTTGCACGACTTCTTGAATCACTTTTTTGAAGAGTCGCTTGAAGTGCGTTTTCGTCCGTCTTACTTCCCGTTTACCGAGCCATCTGCCGAAGTAGATGTTATGGGTAAAAACGGCCAGTGGTTAGAAGTACTAGGCTGCGGCATGGTACATCCTAATGTACTTAAAGCGGTAAATATCGACCCTGAAGAATACACTGGCTTTGCCTTTGGTATGGGCGTAGAGCGTTTAACCATGTTGCGCTACGGCGTGAATGATTTGCGTTCGTTTTTTGAAAACGATCTTCGTTTCCTTAAACAGTTCAACTAAGGCAGAGAGTAAGCATGAAATTCAGTGAAAAGTGGTTAAGAGAATGGGTTAACCCTGCTTTGTCGGCTAACGAACTGTCTGAACAGTTAAGCATGGCTGGCCTTGAAGTTGATGGTGTTGAACCTGTTGCCGGTGAATTCAGCGGCGTATTGGTTGGGGAAGTGGTTGAATGTGGCCAGCACCCGAATGCTGATAAATTACGTGTTACCAAAGTAAACGTAGGTGATGGCGAGCTTCGCGATATTGTTTGTGGAGCGCCTAACTGCCGTGCAGGTATTAAAGTTGCTGTTGCTGTTGTAGGCGCGGTGCTACCGGGTAACTTTAAAATTAAAAAAGCGAAATTGCGCGGCGAGCCTTCTATGGGCATGTTGTGCAGTTTTTCCGAGCTAGGTATTAGCGACGATCACGATGGTATTATTGAATTGCCAGCCGATGCCCCAGTAGGCACTAATATTCGTGATTACCTAGACCTAGACGATACCTCTATTGAAGTTGATTTAACCCCGAACCGAGCAGACTGCTTGGGTATTCGTGGCATTGCCCGCGAAGTGGGTGTGTTGAACAACTTAGATGTGTGCGAACCGGCCATTAGCCCTGTGGCTGCTACCATTGACGACAGCATTGCAATTAACTTGAGCGCTCCTGAAGCGTGCCCACGTTATGTAGGCCGAGTGCTGCGTAATGTGAACGTAACTGCTGCTACGCCGTTATGGTTAAGCGAAAAGCTTCGCCGCTGTGGTATTCGCAGCATCGACCCTATTGTTGATGTTACTAACTTTATTTTGTTAGAGCTTGGCCAGCCAATGCACGCGTTTAACCTTGCTTCAATTGAAGGCAGTGTAAACGTGCGTATGGCAAATAAGGGTGAAACCCTTACCTTGCTTGATGAAACAGAAGCTAAGCTTAACGACGATACGTTAGTGATTGCTGACGACAACAAAGCCCTTGCTATGGCGGGTATTTTTGGTGGTTTACATTCAGGTGTAAATGCAGAAACCAAAGATATCTTGCTAGAAAGTGCCTTTTTCAGCCGCGATGCCATTATGGGCCGCGCACGTCAGTATGGTTTACATACCGATGCGTCGCACCGTTATGAGCGTGGCGTAGATTCACAACTTCAGCGTAACGCCATGGAGCGTGCTACTGCCCTTATTCTAGAGATATGCGGTGGTGAAGCAGGCCCGGTTGTTGAAGCGTGTGAAGAAGACAAACTGCCTAAACAAGCCAGTGTTTTACTACGACGTGATCGTTTAGCACGTGTGTTAGGTATAACCATAGACGACGCTCAAGTGCTTGAAATTCTTGAACGTCTTGGCTTAAACGTTGTCCAAACCAATGAAGGTTGGGAAGCGAAGGCGCCAAGTTATCGTTTCGACATTGCTATTGAAGAAGACTTGATAGAAGAAGTAGCACGTGTGTATGGCTATAACAACATTCCACATGTTGCGCCAACTGCTGCGTTATCTATGTTGCCTTCACAAGAAGCGGTGTTGCCGATTAACACAATGAAGTCGTTATTATTAAGCCGTGGCTATAATGAAGCGATAACATACTCGTTTGTCGACCCTAAAATACAAAACGCGCTATTTCCTGATGCGAAGAGCATGGTATTGCCGCATCCTATTTCATCAGACATGTCTGTGATGCGTGTTAGCTTGTGGCCTGGTTTATTGGGGGCTACTGCTTACAACCAAAAGCGTCAGCAGGGCAGAGTACGTCTTTTTGAAACAGGATTACGCTTTATTCCTCAACAAGATACGTCTAATGGTGTATTGCAACAGCAGGTTATTGGTGGTGTAGTAGCAGGGCGTCGTAACGAAGAGCACTGGGATTTAGGCGACAACCCAGTTGATTTCTTCGATGCAAAAGCAGATGTAGAGGCTTTACTAGCGCTAACCGGTAAAACCGGTGAGTTTAGTTTTGTAAGTGCCCAGCATAGTGCGTTGCATCCGGGTATGACTGCAAAAATTTTGCTTAATGATGAAGAAGTTGGCTATATTGGTGCTATACACCCTCAGTTTACAAAGTTATTGGGTGTTAATGGTCGAGTGTTTGTGTTCGAGCTTGAAGTTGAAGCTGTTATCGCACGCAAATTACCGTCTGCCGCGCCTGTATCGCGCTTCCCATCGAACCGCCGTGATATCGCTATTACGGTGAAAGATGAAGTGAGTGTAGGAAATATTCTTTCTTACATAGAAGAAATTGGCGTAAATCAACTAGTTGGCTTAAACTTGTTTGACGTGTACAAAGGCAAGGGAATTGAACCTGGTTACAAGAGCCTTGCATTGTCACTTCACTTACAAGATCCGGAAAAAACCTTGGAAGAAGCTGAAATTCAGCAGGCTGTAGATACTGTGGTTAAAGGTCTGGAATCTGAGTTTGAGGCCGCGTTAAGAGAGTAAACTATGGCATTGACCAAAGCCGAGATGGCTGAACACCTATTCGAAAAGTTGGGCATTAATAAACGTGATGCTAAAGATCTGGTAGAGCTTTTTTTCGAAGAGATAAAAGGCGCTTTAGAAGCTGGTGAGCAAGTAAAACTGTCAGGTTTTGGCAACTTCGACTTGCGTGATAAAAATGAACGTCCGGGCCGGAACCCTAAAACCGGTGAAGACATTCCAATTAAAGCGCGTCGGGTGGTAACTTTCCGCCCGGGTCAGAAATTGAAGAGTCGCGTAGAAAACTCTTCACCTATCGACCAGTAATCTACCGGTCGTTACAATACTTATGAAAGAGCGGGGCAACTCGCTCTTTTTTGTATTGCCTTTTTAAAAACCAGTAACCTTGTTGCTGCGTTTCTTTTCACTATGTCTGGAGGAAAGTGTGGTTAAAGCGCTTCTCATTATTGCTGCCGTTTTTATGTGTATTGTTTTTGCTGTTGCAGGTTGGTTTGTTTATTTAGCGGAAGATACTAATCAGCGCGATCAAGCATCGGCGCAAGTTCCTGTTATCACCCTAATGGAAATTCTTCACGCTAGTGATTTACAAGCGGGTGTTAAAGAGGCCGTTAGAAATGGCGACGAAGAAGCCATTAATACGTGGATGGAACAAGCACAAGTGGTGGCTGAAGCTGGTTATTTAGCGCAAACTCATATTGAATACTTAGGCTCGCAGCAGGCCCACGATTACGTGGTGTTTAACGCTAAACGACAGCTTTTTAATGAAGCGTTTGAGGCGCGTTATTATGCGCTTAAAGACATGGGAAATTTAAAAGAAGAATACCCTGAAGCGTATGATTTATTCGATCGCACTGAAGCCTTGCTTGAAAAGCGTGACGCCATCATTATTCAAATGGCGTCAGCCCTATCAGGTACAACGCCCCCAAGTGAAGCGGCATTGAATGAAGCGAAACAACGCTGGCTAGCACGTGCTGAAGGTGATTCGCTGTCGCTAAGTATCGACCAGCCTAAATAAGCAAAAAAAAAGGCTTAGCGGAAACCAAAAAAGCGCTATAAGAAAGCTAAAGCCTGATTTTGTTAGCTGGCCGCAATCTCTGCTGCCTTAGCTTGCGTTAAGCTAAGAATGTGTTGTGGTGTTATTTCTAGCTCTAAACCCCGTTTACCTGCACTTACGTAAATAACCTCGTGTGCTAACGCGCTTTCATGCAACACGGTTGCTAGGCGCTTTTTCTGCCCTAATGGGCTTACCCCTCCCAATAAATAGCCAGTACTAGCAACCACGGTATCGCTAGGTGCCATGGTAATTTTTTTAACGCCCAATACCTTTGCCAGCTTTTTTTCGCTTAGCGTGGTGTTTACTGGCACTAGCGCTACAGCCAATTTATTGGTTTCATCACTTACCACTAGCGTTTTAAAAACCGAACTAGGGTTAAGGTTTAGTTTATCGGCTGCTTCTAATCCATAAGAGGGCGCATTGCTATCGTGATGGTATTTTAAAATAGTATGGGCAATACGCTTATTCTTTAATAGGGTAATAGCGGGCGTCATCGGTTTATCCTTCGTCCTTCGGATACCATTGGCGTAGGTGTATAATTTTACCTGGCAGTAATGGAGTAGCCGCTTGTGTGGCGTAGTCGCTAAACCCAGTTTTAAAGAAGGGCGATAAAGGATGGCCCGACTGCGCACCAGGTAGCGTTAGAATGGCATCATCTAAATGGCCGGGGCTAACAAAAAAGCGTTCAGAAGCCCCAAAAGTAGCAGACTGTACTGCTGGCATGTAGGTATCGCCAAACCCTTCTACCGTATCCATATTGAGCTTGTGCCCCACAAAGGGAATTTGTTTTGAGAACGGGTGCTTCACGGTAAGTGCATTAACACTGCCCCAACGTAAGTCTTCCATATTGGCTTCAATCGGCGAGTATTCATCTAATAGTGTATGCTTTGCGCGGCGGTAGGCATCTACAAGTAAATCATCAAAAGATTCAGTACCTTCAGGTAGCCAGCTATCGGGCTGGGTGTGAATAAGTTGCCAAACGGCAGGCTCGATGCCGCGAAGTAACGAACGGCTTTGTACGCCTTGGTTATCGATGCTAGTGAGTATCTTACCAAACAATTGGCTTACCACTTCTTTGCGAAAATGCTTTACTAGGGTGTAACCTACAGAGTCTTCGCACGCGCATTCCCCCCATTTACGTAAGTAGGCTAGGTCGGCCTTAAATTCGATATTATCGTTTAATAACAAGCCCGATAATAGCTGCTGCCACGGAAGCAAAAATTGCGCGTGATTGTCTAACTGAATAGCATAAAAATCGTTTTCATTGAATGTGTCTTTTTCGAAAAGGCGATCTCTTATTTGCTGGCCTCTAGCACCCAGGGCATAGCCACCATCACCTAATCTTGCCACGTCATCGGCGGAAATTACCCGCGCATTGGCTGTCCATATTCTGTTGCTGCTTGGGTTTTTCACTACTGGTAGATTAGTGGTGCGAGTTGGGGCGGTTGGGGTAACGGTGTTTTCGTCTATGGCAGTAAATGAAGCTTGTTCTCTGTTCATTACTGCGCCGCCGGGTAACCATGCTGCGCTGCCAGAATTATCTACTATCACCATGTTTTGCGTAGGTATAGCAATGTCTTTGCCTACTTCTATAGCGTCGTCAACGGTATTGGCGGTACCTAAATTAACAATGGCAAGGTTAACCGCAAAAGGATGATGTGCCACCCAATTTAATGCGTAACGTTTACCGTTAACGTGTTTAACGGGGCCGTACTCGCTAAGCTCTAACGTGTAAGTATGCGATACCTCTTTACTTACTATGACTTCATCTACCATTTGAGTAGGTGTGTCGTCGGCAAGGGCTATCCAATCAAGGTTGTCTAGGTTGGCATTCGTGAAGCCCCAAGCCACTTTGTTGTTAGTGCCAACAATTACGCCAGGCAAGCCGGGAAGTGAAACCCCCGTTACCGACACGCTCGTAACCGATGAACTTACGGCCGACACGTCAGGGCTTTGATACGCTTCGCTTATTGTAGCGCGGGGGGCGTCTTTGTAATTAAGCTGAGTACGGTACCAAATAATAGGAACGCGCAAGCCTAGGTGCATGTCGTTAGCCAGTAAACCGCTTCCTGTGGCTGTAAGGTTACCGGTTACTGCCCAATTGTTACTGCCTATATCAGGCAGTTCTTCAGCGTTGTAGGTTTGTAGTGATATTTCTGTCGTAATAGGTGCCACAGAATGAATATTATCGCCACCTGATACTGAATCAGTTGAACTAGGCTCGGGGGAAACAGGTTCAGACGGAGTAGACTCCGATGAAGTAGGCTCTGGCAATATGGGGTAAGGCGGTACGTCGGCATGATAAAGCGCCAACTCACTGCCATCTAAGGCGGCTTGATAACGGCTAGGCTGGGTGATGAAGTTATATAGCGGCGTACCGTAAGTTTCTTTTAGTGCTGTGCGCGCCAAGTCGATTTCAATTTGCCCGCCTTGTAAATCTAAATACATGCTGAAGGCTACCAAAATACTATCGGTGGGTTGCCAAGGTGAAAGTGTTAACCCTGCTGCAATATATTCGAAGGGCGGCACGGTGTATTCGTCTAGCGCGGCATTTACGCCATGAGAATAACTTACCAGCAGTTGCTTTTGGGTTAATGGTAGGCTGTCGAAAACTTTTACAGCGCGTTTTGAGAACAGGTGGAAGCGGGCGTTTTTATCAATCTCTAGCGCAACATCGCCTACCCATTCAGCCAACCGGCCCGATGCACTTCTGCGTTGTAAGTCCATTTGAAAGAAGCGGTCTTGGCCGTGGGCAAAGCCTAGGGCATATGCGGCATCGAATTTGTCTTGCGCGTTAATTACGGCGTGGCCCATATTGTCGCGGGCAAGGGTAGCGGGCGCGGTAATGCGAGACGAGGCGTGGTTACCGTCTAATGTGGGTAAACTAAGGTGCAACGCCATATAAACGCCACCTAGTGCTAAAACGACTAATGCAATTGCACCTAAAACCAACCACTTAATCCAATTTAACACGTGTATTACTCCATTTTTTTCTCTATCCTAACCACACTATCTACAAATTTGAAGTGATGTTTTATGACACGTTTGCGAGAAACACTATGGGCCCGTTAATGCTTGACTGTCAGGCAGAGCGTTTATTGCCTGAAGAGAAAGAAAAACTAGCACATCCTGTGGTGGGCGGCGTCATACTTTTTAGCCGTAATTTTTACGATTGCGAGCAACTTACTCAGTTAGTAAAAGAAATTCGAGAAAGTGCCAATAGGCCTTTGTTAATAGCGGTAGATCACGAAGGTGGCAGGGTTCAACGTTTTCGTGAAGGGTTTACCAAGTTACCCGCTATGGGCAAGTTAACGGGGTTGGTACAGGCGCAAGCTGCGGGTAAAGATATTCACTGGACCGAGTTACCCGAAGAAGAGCAGGACGTAGAAGAGACTGTAGTCAACCAAGCCACACTAGAGTTAGCTAAAGCGTGCGGCACCATTATGGCCCATGAGCTAAAACAGATAGATATCGATTTTAGTTTTGCCCCTGTGCTTGATATTAACGGTGTATCGCAAGTGATTGGCGACAGGGCATTTGCCGAAACTGCAGAAAAGGTTATTCCACTTGCCAGTGCGCTAATAGAAGGCTTGCAAGTTGCAAACATGCCAGCTATTGGAAAACATTTTCCGGGGCATGGCAGTGTGGCTCCCGATTCTCATGTGGCATTGCCTATAGACGAAAGACCCCTTGAAGAAATTAAACAAACTGATATGGTTGTTTTTGAAAGATTAATTTCTAAACAGTTGCTAGATGGTGTAATGCCAGCGCACGTTATTTATTCTCAAGTTGATAGCAAGCCAGCCGGTTTTTCCGAACACTGGTTACAAAAAATATTAAAGCAAGACTTGGGCTTTAACGGTGCAGTGTTCTCTGATGACCTGTCTATGCACGGTGCCAGTGTTGCCGGAAATTATGTCGATCGTGCCCAAGCGGCATTATCAGCAGGTTGCCATATGGTATTGGCATGTAACAACCCGAAAGGGGCGGAATCTATTTTAGATGCGCTGCCCCATTCAACAGACTCTTTCGAGGCTTTAACCTCACTTTACGGGCGCAAACCAGCTGTGCATGCCAGTGCAGCTTATAAAAACGCATTAAAGGTGTTGTCGCGCTATGGAATCGGTTAAACCGAAACTAATAATAATATCCTTCGTTAGCGCAGTTGCTCTGTATGGAGTGCTGTTGTTTGTAGGCCTGTCACATATTATGGCCATTAGTGCGGCCATTACCGTGCTGGTGGCCATGTTGTGGGTTACCGAAGCTCTGCACATTGCGCTGCCCGCACTCATTCCTTTCTTCGCCTTTCCTATGGCGGGGGTTATTAGCTATCAAGACGCAGCATCGGCATTAGGTAACCACGTTATCTTGTTACTGATGGGCGCTTTTATGTTGTCTAAATCGCTAGAAAAATCTGGCGTTCATCAACGTTTAGCGGTGTACCTTATTCGGCTAACCGGTGCGAACAGTGCCCGCAGGCTGGTATTTGGTTTTATGTTTACCTCAGCTATTTTAAGTATGTGGATTTCTAACACCGCCACCACGCTAATGTTACTGCCCATTGCGCTTGCCATTATTCATGCATCTAATTCGCCTAAACTAGGTGTAGCCGTGTTACTGGGTATTGCTTACGCCGCTAGCGTGGGCGGTGTAGGTACGCCTATTGGTACGCCGCCCAACATTATTTTCATGAGCGTGTATCAGCAAACTACGGGCACAGAAATTAGCTTTATTAACTGGATGAAAACCGGTGTGCCTATTGTGTTGGTGGCATTGCCGCTAATGGCGCTGTGGCTAACTCGGCATTTAAAAGGCGAGAAGACCGGTGGGTTACCCGATGTTGGCCCTTGGCGAAGTGCAGAGGCACGTGTGCTGGGCGTGTTTACTTTTGTGGCCATGGCGTGGGTGTTCAGGCCTTATTGGACGGCATGGTTCGGTATGGATTTTGTGGGTGACAGTACCATCGCATTGGCGGGGGTAGTGCTAATGTGTGTTATTCCTAATGGTGAACGCGAGCCTACTGCTACGGGCAGCAAACAAGGCTACTTGCTCGACTGGAACACCGCTCAGCAAATTCCTTGGGGAATGTTGTTGGTGTTTGCTGGGGGTATTTGTTTGGCGCAAGCCTTCACGGCGTCGGGCTTAAGTGAATTGCTAGGGCAGGGCTTAACCGGGCTAGCGGTGTTACCGCTGTTCTTGTTGGTACTAGTGCTGTGCTTATCGGTAAGTTTTGTAACTGAAATTACTTCAAATACAGCCACGGCCACGTTATTGATGCCTATTTTGGCCAGTGCCGCTGTGGCCATAAATGTAGACCCGCTTATTCTTATGATGCCAGCCGCTATTAGTGCCAGTTGCGCGTTTATGATGCCAGTGGCAACACCGGTAAACGCCATTGTGTATAGCAGCGGTGAGCTTACGGTGAAAACCATGGTACGCGAGGGCGTAGTGCTGAATATTATAGTGGCATTTGTGGTTACCGCTGGTGTGCTATTAACGCGCACCTAGTTTTCTTATCTGTACAGGTAAGCGTTATTTAGCGACTATTTATTAGCGTTTAGTTAGCGTAAATTTCACTTACCTGAATGCCGTGAGGCGTTAGCCGTGCTTATACGGCCACTTCATCAAAACCGGCTTCGGCATTTAAGAAGCGGGCGAAGGTAAACAAGTAGTCAGACAACCGGTTTAAGTAAGCAGGCACTACGGCAGGTACATCGTAGTGCTTGGTAAGCACTATAACCGCACGCTCGGCTCGTCGGCATACTGCACGGCATACATGGCTTTGGGCAGCCGCTTTACTGCCGCCAGGTAGTACAAAGGTAGTTTGCGGGCCCAGTGTGGCTGTCATTTTATCAATATCACTTTCAAGCTTAACAACATCGTCTTGCGTTAAGGTAGAGCTAGCTGAAATAGCAAAACCTGCCTGAAACAGGTTGCGCTGAATAGTATAAATGTCTTCTTTTAGATGCACGGCTACCATAGCGGCCAACAAACCCAAGTGACTGTTTAGTTCATCAATATCACCGTAGCTTTGTACTACCGCATCGTCTTTTTCTACTCTTACTGGCTTATCGGCATATATCTGCGTACTGCCTTTGTCACCGGAACGGGTATAAATTTTCATGCTGGTATTTAGTCCTTGGGTTTTTACTTTTCACAAGCGTTGTCTACAAAAACTTATTCTTCGGGCGCGCTAGGGCGTTTGTAACGGCGAATTTGCACCACCATGCCAAACAGGGGGTGATCAAAGTAATGAAGCTGGTTACTTATTACACGGCGCTGTTCACTAAAGGGTAACGACACTAACTGATATTCCGGCGTAGCGTTGGCGGAAACATTGCTGCTGTTTAGGCTACTAATAGCGCTTGTCGAGTTTGTTGCCGTTTGGCCTTCAACAGGAATAGGCTGGCGATAGAAAAGCTCGCTGTCGATATGCAAATAAGGCACACGGTTTATGTATTTTAAAAATACCTTCATGTTGCCGTCTACTTTCCAAATAGGCGCACGAAATGCCGCACTTATATTGCTTTCATCGGCATCGTCGATAACATCTGCGTTGTCTAACGCTAGTAAATCTTTAAACAATATGGGCACAGGGCTAGCAAGCCGTGCATCTAAATCGTAAAAGAAGTCACTTGTCATGGTTTCGGTGCTGTCTATGTTTGATGAAAGCTGCTGGGTGTAATCCTGGCTTTCGTTCAATCCGCCGGCAGAGCTGGCATCAAGGCGCTGGATTTTGTCTTCCAAATTCTGATAGCTGTTTTCATCGAAGCTGTTTTCATCAAGTTCGCTTGAGCTTTGATTTACCGTCAACGACGTAGCACTGCCAAAGCGCAAAGGTGGCTGCGGTGGGCGCTGAACGCCGTCTTGGTCAAACTCATCTGAAAAGTTATTACCGGCAAAAAGGCGAACGTTAAAGGCTTTGTCTTTACCGAATTTTACAGGCTGACGCCAAGTAACATGTAACAAGCGAGTGAGGTCGCGGTTTTGTCTAATTTGTCGCGACAACGACGACATCTCTTGAGCATTCTTCGTTAATAAATGGGCGTGGCTAGCGTATGGCCAATCGTTACCTTCAGGAGTGATAGGTAGCTCTTTAGGGGCTGGTAAGCGGTTGTCTGGGCGATGAATATGCCATTTACTATCGTAATAACTCAACCAAGGCTTATGCACCACACAATACGGCTGGTTCGGTACCCTAATGGTTTCAATTTCATCTAACCCTAAAAACGCAACCCAATGAGCGGCTATTTCTTCTGGAGATAAGCCATCATTTGATAAGTCATCATTTAATGCCTGAGAGCTCAGTTCATCGGCGAAGTTAGTTCGAGTAGATTGAGTTTGATTTGAGTAGGCCGCACCAGACTTTGTGTTCGAGGCTTGCCCAGTTAATTGGCTAGAGGCTTGCCCAGCTATTTGGCCTGCGGCCAGCGAGCCAGATGGCCTATTCATTTCACCAGAAACATTAGCGAAATAATCGAATTCAGGCCATTCAAGGGTGTTGGTTTCACCACAAACTGCAATGCCTTGTTTAAGCATGCTGATATCAGGGGTTATAACCGCACCTATCACATCGGCATCTGTGGCAGGAACTGCAAGGGAATCAGCTAAGTCGAACTGCTCTTCAAGGGCAGACATTGCCACCTTTCTTTCAAAAACAATAACTTCAACATCAAACCACCAGTCGTCATCTGCCAACAACGGGGTAGAAGCCAATACAGCAAGTAGTGGGCTCCAACGAAAAAACCTCATGTTATCGCGACTCCTTTGCAAGGTCGGCAATGATATCGCTAATAAACGCAATGCGCGCTTTTGCGGTATCAGTCTGTTTTACTAATCGTAGTTTCTGGCTGCCTTCAAATTTGAAAGTATTTGGCTTGGTTTGTACAAGCTGAATAATATAGCCAGGGTCAACCTTGGTGGTATCTGTAAACTCTATGGTACCGCCTTGTGCTGACAAGTCTACTTTAAGCACGCCTATAGCTTCTGCTTTTATTTTTATTTCCGCCACTTCTACTAAGTTTTTAGCGGGTTCAGGCAATAAACCGAAGCGGTCGATACATTCTACTTGGAATTCGTCTATATCGTCTTGGTTTTTACAGCTGGCTAAGCGTTTATATAGCGATAACCTAGTGTTTACGTCAGCAATATAGTCATCAGGCAGAAGGGCAGGAATACGAAGCTCAACTTCTGTGTGGCCTGCCATGGCATCGTCTAGCGAAGGCTCTTTGCCTTCTTTTAGTGATGTTACCGCTCTATCTAGCATATCCATGTAAAGGCTAAATCCGATACTGGCAATTTGGCCAGACTGGTCATCGCCCAATAGTTCACCTGCGCCACGAATTTCAAGGTCGTGGGTGGCTAGCGCAAAACCTGCCCCTAAATCTTCAAGTTTAGAAATAGCGTCTAGTCGCTTAGCTGCGTCTTTGGTCATACGCTTAGGATGCGGCGTAAGTAAATAAGCGTAGGCTTGGTGGTGTGAACGCCCCACACGGCCACGCAATTGGTGCAATTGGGCTAGGCCTAAGTGATCGGCTCTGTCCATTATGATGGTATTAGCACTGGGTACATCAATACCGGTTTCAATAATGGTGGTACACACCAACACGTTGTAGCGCTGGTGGTAGAAGTCGCTCATTACATTTTCAAGTTCGCGTTCGCGCATTTGGCCGTGGCCCATGGCAATACGCGCTTCAGGTACAATTTCGGCAATTTCTTCGGCAGTTCTGGCTATGGTATCTACTTCGTTGTGAAGGAAGTACACCTGCCCACCACGTAAAATTTCACGCATTATAGCTTCACGAATGATGGCTTTATTGCGTTGTTGTACAAAGGTTTTAATTGATAAACGTCTTGCTGGCGCGGTAGCAATAATCGATAAGTCACGCATACCCGACATAGCCATATTCAGGGTTCTAGGAATAGGCGTAGCGGTAAGGGTAAGAATATCTACATCGGCGCGAAGGGATTTTAGCTTCTCTTTTTGACGCACCCCGAAGCGATGCTCTTCATCAATGATCACTAAGCCTAAGTCGCTGAATTTAATATCGTTCGACAGCAACTTATGCGTGCCTACTACAATATCTACCTTGCCATCGGCAAGGCGCTGCATGGTTTCTTTTTGGCCTTTAGCGCTAACGAATCGACTCATGACTTCAATTTCAAACGGCCATGCGGCGAATCTATCTTTAAAGTTCTCGTGATGCTGTTGGGCAAGTAGGGTAGTGGGCACCAAAATAGCCACTTGTTTGCCTTGGTTCGCGGCTAAGAATGCCGCACGCATGGCGACTTCGGTTTTACCGAAACCTACGTCACCGCATACCAATCTGTCCATGGCTTGTGGGCTACCCATGTCATGAATAACCGCCGCAATAGCTTGTGCCTGATCCGGCGTTTCTTCAAACGGGAAGCTGTCGGAGAATTTTTGGTAGTCGTCCCAATCAATATTGTAAGCAAAGCCTGGCTTTGCGGCACGTCGTGCGTATACATCAAGTAATTCAGCGGCCACATCGCGTACTTTTTCAGCCGCTTTTTGTTTAGCTTTGCTCCATGCATCAGTGCCAAGTGAATTAAGCGGTGCGTGATCGGCATCGCCGCCCGTGTACCTTGAAATTAGGTGTAATGACGCTACGGGCACATACAGCTTGGCTTGCTTGGCGTATTCAATGCACAAGTATTCAGTGGTAACGCCGCCTGCATCTAGGGTTTGCATGCCAATGTAACGGCCCACACCATGATCTAAATGCACAACGGGCTGACCGGTAGTAAGCTCAGCCAAGTTGCGAATAATGGCACTTTCGTCGGTAGCCGTACGCTTATCGCGAAGCCTACGCTGGCTTACTTTATGGCCTAATAGCTCGGTTTCGGTGATAAACAGCAATTCGCCACTATCACTTCGCCAGTTAAAGCTATTTTCAACCATGCCTACGGTAATACCAATGTTATCGCTGGCACTAACAAACGAGTTGAACGATTCAGCCGCTTTGGGCTTAATGCCCGCCTTTTGTAATACGGTAAGCAGCCCTTCACGGCGGCCTTGGGTTTCTGCGCAAAATAGCACTTTAGCACCGCGCTTTTTGGCATTGTTCACCGTGGCAATTAATTGTTCAGCCGGTACTTTCTTTTGGGTGTTAATAGCAATATCGTCAAGCTTATCGCAGCCTAAGTTGAAACTGCCCGGCTTTTCTTCAATGATTTCTTTTGACAGGGATACACGCGGCCACTGTTTAATTTCGCCGAACAAGGTATTTATAGGTAAAAATAAATCTTCAGGTGGCAGTAAAGGCCTTGCTGGGTTGTATCTGTGTTGTTCGTAACGCTCTTGAATGTCTGCCCAGAAAAACTCGCTGGCATCTTGTACGTCACCGTGTAACAACAGCACACTTTTGGGGTGCAGGTAATCAAACAAGGTAGCGGTTTTATCAAAAAACAGCGGCAAGTAATATTCAACGCCGCTTGGCATGGTGCCTTTTGTGACTTGAGAAAACACCGATTCTGAGGCGTTGTTCGCATCGAACTTTTCTAAAAAGCGCTGACGGAAAAGGGTAATAGATTCTTTGTCGGTAGGGAATTCCCGTGCGGGCAACAGCTTTATTTTTTCAACCGCATCGCCAGACCGTTGGGTTTCGGTATCGAAAAAGCGAATAGAGTCTACTTCGTCGTCGAACAAATCAATACGAAACGGCTTGTCGCTACCCATGGGGAATAAATCGATAATGCTACCGCGCACCGAAAATTCACTGTGGCTCATTACCTGGCTTACGTGTAAGTAGCCCGCTTGTTCTAAGTTGCGTCTGAATTGGTCTCTATCAAGGGTGTCTCCCTTATTCAGCATCAACAAATATTTTGCGAGGTAGTCGGTAGGTGCCAAACGTTGCATCAAGGTGTTTACCGGCACAATGAAAATACCATTTACCTGCTGGGTAAAGCGAAATAAAGTTTCTAAGCGCTGCGAGACAATATCTTGGTGTGGAGAAAACGAATCGTAGGGCAGGGTTTCCCAATCGGGAAATACCGTAATAGGTACATTTGGTTGCTCAGCTTTATTGCTGGGCATAAAAAACGCCAACTCTTTTTCTAGTTTTAGCGCCGAAGGTGTGTCGGCTGTTACCAGCACAATAGGGCCGTTGTATTGGGCTTGTGCTTGAGTGATGCACAGTGCGGCGCTGCTGCCTTGTAACTGACCCCATTGCTTGTGGTCTTGCACAGAGGCGGATTTTTTCTGGGTCGGCAAAGGCAAAGATAAAAGAGTTGCTGTCATGTCGTCCTATAAACTACTTATTCGGTTTAAGTGTGTTGCTTGCTTCTGTTTTCTGACTTTTGTTGTATGGCTTTTTTAGTACTAGGCTCCGGAAGCCTTATCTTGCGCGCGCTTTTTAAGTTGCTGCGTTTGCAAATGCAAGCTGGCTCGAACAAGCAATTCTTGATCTTGCTCGCGGATGCTATTGAAAACAAAAGCTATATGGTAGCTATCCTCGACGTTCTCGCAAGTAATAACTTCTCCATAGCAAAATATGGCGGCCGCTTCTGTATCAAGAAATAACTTAAGTTCAGCTTGGCTGCCGATGTTCATAGCGGTTGGGCTTTTAATAATTACGCCCCCGCCACCGAGCTTTATTGTGCTAAAACGATGATCTGGTTCATCTTGCTGGTGCAAAATAAATGACATCATCAAATCTATTTTGCGGGCTTGGTGATTTAGATATTCAGCCAACGATTCAGCATGGTCGCTTAAATGGCGCAACGGGCGAAGTGCTTGAGCTTCAATGCTAGCCATTTCGCTGGCTACACGAAACGCGTAGGGCATGGCTTGCTCTAAACCCGCTTCAGAAGGCACGGATTCACCTTCAGCGAGTGGTTTCACGTTAATATTAACGCTGTGCTGAATAGAGAAATACTCATCGAACTGGGCTTTTTTTTCTTCTAGGCTTAGGTTTTCCATCATATCTCCCGCCACTTATCTTGTACGGCCAGTAGCTTACACGTAGTATACGCACTTTACTATTTTGAGATTGCCCCGTCATCACACCTTTGGACTAAGCGCGCATTATGTATTTCCCTCTTCCCGCTTTTATTGCTTATCGGTATGCGAAATCTGGCCCGGCGCAGTCGTCTAGCCAAAATAGCTTTGTTTCCTTTATCAATCGTTTTTCTGTTGCTGGTATTGCCCTTGGCCTTACTGCGCTTATTATTGTGCTTTCTGTTATGAATGGCTTTGAAGCCCAGTTAAAGCAGCGCATTTTGGGCATAGTGCCTCATATTGAAATTAATGCGCCTGTTGAAGAAAGCTTTGTAATGGGCTTGCCTAATGTGGTGGCAAGCATGCCTTTTCGAGAAGCCGAAGCAGTAGTGCAGTCTCGCTCAGACTTACGTGGTGTACAGTTACATGGCGTGCAAGCGGATAGCATGACGCAGCACACTATGGTAGCCCACGAAATGCAACAGGGTAGTTTTGATAGCCTAACGGCAGGTAGTTACAACGCTATTATTGGCCGTGCCCTTTCTATGCAATTGAATGTGCGGGCCGGCGACAAACTTCGGGTAATGGTGGCTGGTGCCAGCGTGTACACTCCATTTGGCCGTATGCCAAGCCAGCGGTTGGTCACTATTTCAGGTGTGTTCGACATGGGCTCGCAAATGGATGACAAAGTTATTTATATGCAGCTTGATGATGTGAACCGGTTATTACGAGATGTATCGGGCAAGAACACGGCTACCAGATTATTCTTAGACGATGCCTTTTTGTATCAAGACACGCTCAAACCTATTGTTGACGCGGATTTACCTGTACGTACCTGGCGCGAGCGCCAAGGGCCCTTGTTCGATGCAGTAAAAATGGAAAAGAACATGATGTTCTTAATGCTGCTGTTAATTATTGCTGTGGCAGCGTTTAATTTGGTTTCGTCTTTGGTGATGGTGGTGTCGGAAAAGCAGGGCGATATTGCGGTATTGCAAACCCAAGGCATGCTACCAAGCACCATTATGACGGTATTTGTATTGAATGGGCTGTTTAATGGCGTAAAGGGCGCAGGTATTGGATTAGTTGCAGGTGTGGCTATTACTTTACTGTTAAACCCTGTGATGAGTTTGCTTAATGTGCCTATTGCGTTGTCGTCAGACGGGCAGGGGCTACCTATTGATATGCACTGGCTGCAAATTGTTTCTGTCACGCTATTTTCATTGTTACTTTGTATTGTGGCGAGTATTTACCCTGCTAGGCGTGCCATGAAAACGCAACCTTCGCAAGCACTTCAAAACGAATAAGATAGTTAAATTGCCGTGCAAATCGCGGCGAAATTCACTATAATCGCGGACTTTAAATTTCGGCCAGTGAGACGTCATGAACAAGAATTTTATCACCTCGCAAGCGTTGCTTCAGGATTCCTTTCGTTTAGCAGCAAAGGTGTATGATGACGGGTTTCGCCCCGATTTCATCATTGGTATTTGGCGCGGTGGTGCACCTATCGGCATAGCGGTACAAGAATATTTTGAGTTTAAAGACTATTCTACCGACCACATTGCGGTACGTACTTCTTCTTACTATGGCATTAATAAGCAATCTAAAGAAATTCGTGTTCACGGTTTACACTACTTAGTGGAAAACGCTGATGCAGAACACAAGCTACTTATTGTTGATGATGTTTTCGATTCAGGCCGTAGTGTTGATGCGCTTATTCAGCAAATTCGCAAACTGATGCGTTTGAATATGCCAAAAGACATTCGTATTGCATGCCCTTGGTACAAGCCTCAGAACAACACTACTGACATAGTGCCTGATTACTTTGTGAACGAAAGTGACGAGTGGTTAGTATTCCCACATGAAATCGCTGGTTTGAGCGAAGAAGAAATCCGCGAAGGCAAAGGCGAACTAGCCGATGTAATGGATATCTTGTTCGACAAAAAGTAAGCGCACGCGCTAGCTGTTACAAAAACACCCATAAAAAACCGCCAACCAGGCGGTTTTTTTGTGCCTGCAATTAACGAGATGCAATTAACGAGACACCCATGTTAATTATCAAGAAACCCACATTAATTCGGTATTCTCTTATCAAGACACCCATGTTATTTCGGTATTCTCTTATCAAGACACCCATGTTATTTCGGTATTCTCTTATCAAGACACCCATGCTATTTCGGTATTCTTTTATCAAGACACCCATGCTAATTCGGTATTCTCTTATCAAGACACCCATGTTAATTCGATACTCTTTTATCAAGACACTCATGTCTATCCGAAACCAGAGTTAATCGGTCACCCACCTTTATACTCATCAATATAGGGTGGGTGTCCTTCTTATTCCTTCTTATTTTTAGGCCTACAAACGTGGGTGTCCTCATAACTTTGTTCATAACTATGATGTGAAAAAAACATGGGTGTCTCATTAAGGCGGGATTGGTAAGTTGCGGGGAAATACTGGAAATGCTCATATTAACTGCACGTTAATTAGCGTGGGTGTCCACGTAAATCCTACGTAAACTACTTGAGCCACAAAGGTGGGTGTCTCTATATCATTGAAGCTGAAATAAACGTGGGTGTCTTGTTTAAGGTTATTATTAAGGCTCTCGCTTAGTTGTCGAGATAAAACTTGTCGTGGAATGTGTAAACCCAAGTGGGTTGATAGATGACGAGTAGGGTGATGGCCATACCGTTAAGCAGGGCTTCTGGAAATACCAAAAGTGGAATAAGCAGTACGAAGTTGTCGAAAATGACGTCCCACGTGTAAATGCCTTCAACAAAATAGTAGCCCGCTAGTGTGCCTGTTTTAAGGGCGATGCTGAGTGCGCCTGGAAAGAAAGCGCACACAAAAATATAAACGAACAGTTGGCGGGGCAGGTGGTGAAATGAAACTAAATATACAAAGTAGGTGACCGCGACAGGCAGCATTACTCCCAATACACCATTGATTCCTAATGTTTGCCATTGTGCAAAACCAGCGGCAGTAGCTCCCAACAGGGCAAGGGTTCCAGCTAGAATTGCGTAACGAAACCCGAGCATAAGCGTAACCACACTTAAACCAACAAAGTGAACATCTAGCCCTTCAAAAATACCTACTTTGAAAATCCAAAACGCGAATAACGCAGCGGCACTACCAAATAGCAGGTGCTGTTGGTGTTTATCACCCATTAGGCCTACAACAGAAATTTGTTTAATTACCCCAACAAGAGTTAAGCAATATAAAATAAGGCCAAGCCACTGTAACGTTGTCACATACACTCCGATTGATAATTACGGAACATTTATTATTTACTGTAAGTAGCCCAAATAGGCGCATGATCAGATGGTTTCTCAATGCCGCGAAGTTCATAATCTATTCCGGCATCACTCAATCTGTTATGCATAGATGGGGTAGCTAAAATAAGATCAATACGAAGCCCACGATTATCATTAAAACCTTTTGAACGATAATCGAACCACGAGTATCTGTCGGTTGTATCAGGGTTCAATGTTCTAAAGCTGTCTTCAAAACCCCAATCCATCAGTGTGTTCAACCACACTCTTTCTTCGGGTAAAAAGCTACATTTGCCGGTGCGCAACCAGCGCTTTTTATTTTCTTCGCCAATTCCAATATCTGAATCGGTATGGGAGATGTTCACATCGCCCATTACAATGACATTTTCATCTGGCGTATGGTGGGTGTCTAGGTAAGTCATCAGATCTTTATAAAACTTACGTTTTGCTGGATATTTGGTTTCGTGCTTTTCGTTTTCGTCTTGCGGGAAGTAGCCATTTAATACGGTAACGGGCTGGCCGTCGCTGTCAGTGGTTTTCAATATGATCATGCGACGCTGTGCATCTTCTTCATCGGTAGGAAAGCCCATAAGCACTGACTCAGGCTCTTTTTTCGCTAAAAAGGCCACACCGTAGTGACTCTTCTGACCATGAAAATAAACGTGATAACCCATCGCTTCAACTGCTTCGACAGGAAACTGTTCGTTGTGAACTTTTATTTCCTGCAGGCCAATAATGTCAGGCTGATGTGCATCTATTAATGCTTGAAGTTGATGAAGACGGGCGCGAATGCCATTGATATTAAATGAGATTACTTTCATAAGAGCTTCTTAAAAAACGGAATTGATGAATACTAACAGAATGCTGAGTTTAACTTAATGTTTGTGGTGGCAAACTTGTACTTTTTCCTAGCAAAATTAGATGCTCAAACCAAAGATTTGCATCATTGATAATTGCAACGCTTAACGTTTCGCCGTTGTGGTTCTCTAACTCTTTTTCGGCCAGGCTCTCTAACTCATTTTCAACATAACTAGCCTCAATCAGTACAGGCAATAAACGTGCTACTTCTTGCTTAAATTCGGGCCAAGCTTTGGCTTGTTTGGCCATAGATTGATAGTAATTTGTCGGAAAGCCATAATCTGTTTTATTGAGCCTGCGGCTAATAATATTGGCGCCCATAGACGATCCTAACCACACATACATTGCGGAAATGGCAGCAGAAAGCGCTGTTTCGAAACTAGGTAAGTCTACGCTTTGCAATTCAGCCATACCCTTGGCATTAACTGAATTTAACTCTGCTAAGTCATTATCAAGCGCAGTTATCACTGCTTGAGCTTCAAACTGATTTGCTAAAGCTTGAAGCGAAGGGTATTTCTCAGTTGCATAGTTAATGACTGACTTGCAACGCTGGTGGAATTCTCGCATAACGCAAAGTACGTTATAGTAATTTTTACGATGAGCTTCATGATTTTCATTGCCATTATCACCCATCATATTATGAAAAAGTGCAAAGGGCGCACTGTGCTCTAGCGCTTCATGTTTGTTATGAGTTTTTGTTTTTAAATCGCTAAATAAGTTTTGCATGAAGTTTTAAGCTTTACGTTTTATTAATAGAAGGCGGATGTAATGTACTACCAAGAAATGCAGATTGCTAACGGACAAGAAGCATGTGGAGTGCGTTTTGCGACCTAATCTAAAAACAGAAGATCAGGTTACATAATATAGCCCGCAATAGTATTAGTCGCGGGGAATATTTTCAACTTGAATGTTCCCTGAATTATAAGAATGGTATTTGGCGGAGCAGCTTGCAAAGGGTATACTTGGCGCCTCTTAAATATAAGGTGATTTTTTGTGTTTCCAGATACTGTAACCGCCACCCTGAACGACACTGTGCTAGCGCAGGCTAAAAGCTTGTCTGCTGAAGACCGACAAATGCTAGTGATCAGCTACGTACCCAAAGCGAAAGAAATTTGGCTAATCCAAGGTACAGAAGGCTTTGTCATGCTGGAAGACAACGACATTACCCGACTGCCCGTTTTTCCTCACAATAACTTAGCGCAAGCGTGGTTGGACGAGAATCAAATTACAGGTACTTGTGTGGCAGTGCCATTCGATGAATTTACCGAAACTTGGCTACCTGGTTTAACTAAAAATGGCGTGGAGTTGGTTATGTTTCCTACCTCTGCCGATGCCGAAAACTTAGTCATGACAGCAGAAGAGCTAAGTGCAGAATTCAGCGCAGATGCAAGCGCTTAACTGTTGGACTCAGTTTTCCGAATGACTGATTGTGACATCCACCGCTGTAACTTAAGTAATGACTGAATCTACGCACCTGTTGCCCTTGGGGCAATCCGTGGCTACAGCTAAAGGCTGGGATGGTGCCACCCGAGCCATTATGCTGGCGGGCAAGAAGCTGGTTGCTTTACCAGAGTCTGCGCGCACTGAAGATGCATTAGTACCGGCTTGTGAAAGTAAAGTGTGGGTAGCGTGTTTGTATTCACCAGACACTAGCGAACTTGTTATTGCGGCTTATTCGCCCAGCAAGATTATTCGCGGCGTACTGGCGGTACTGTTAGAAAAAGCGAATAGCCTTTCCGATGAACAAAGAAAGGCTTATGACTTTGAGCAATATATGAACGCGTGTAATTTGCAGCGTCATTTAAGTCAGTCTAGAGGCAATGGTATATTGAGTGTTTTACGACGCTTAAATACGCTATAAAATTTGGTTTTTAGCTTCAATCCACTGCGACATATATTTACTTGCATTCAAGGTTTGATGCCACAGCAGCCCCTGTAAAAACAAGGTCTTGCGATGGGCATCTACATCTTTAGCTATACTGGCAATCCGTTCGGCTAAGCGCTCGCTTTCTTTGTCATTTTCAAAAGTGCTTAACAACACTAGCCCTAACTGACTTGCTGACGACCAATCCTCTTCGCTGTTATAAAGCTTAATGGCGTGATTCGCGAAATCTTCTGCCGTATCGCAAATGGCGCCAGCCCACGTAGGCTGCGTAGCACTATTCCCTGTTTCTTCTGCAATACCTTCAGCGCCAACCCAGGTAGTGAGGGTAGGGGTTCCACATCGCATAGCTTCGAGTATTTTGCCTTTAATACCCGCACCAAAGCGCAGCGGCGCTATAAGCAGCCGAGCGTTAGCAATCACATCGTGTGCATTTTCAGCCCAACCATCTAAGTAAAACCCACTCTTTGGATTATGCAACTGCGTTGCTTTTTTAGGCGGGTAAGCACCATAAATATGTAAATTTGCTTGAGGAAGTACCTTTTTAATAGCTGGCCAAACGGTTTGCTTTAGCTGTAATACTGCATCCCAATTTGGCGCATGACGAAAATTGCCAATAGTGACAATGTCGGTGCGTTTTTCAAAATCTGGAGCGTTGCCTTCTACTGTCGCTACATTGAGCGGATGGTAATAAAGCTGTTTTGCAGGAACCTGGTAATGCTTGGTAAGTAGTGTGTATTCTTTGCGAGAAATGACCAACGTAAGATCGCAACGTAAAATAGCGGCAATTTCTCGCTGAGCTAAAGGCGTATTGTAATCAGCCTCTTTCGCGGCGCCGGCAATTGGCGTTACATCATAAGAGGCTACAGTTTCTTTGGATGCTCGCAGTGCATTATCTTGTGCTTTAACGGCATCGTGCCTAGCTTGTCGCAAGCTGTGCAAGTCTTCTGTGTTTAGTACACGAATTGCAGAAGGGCAGGCGTCTTTTACTCGCCAAGAAAACTGTTCTTCGGTCATATACCGGTCAAAAATAACCACATCAGGGCACAGCTTCGCTATGCGTTCATTAAAACTGCTGCAATTAAGTGCAACCGCTTCACTACTAACGCCTATGTTATCTAGGTCAGCTTTGTGGATACTGTCAGCGGCAGCGGTCATGAAAGTTACATTATGGCCGTGGCTTAGAAACTGATTAATCAGAGCCAGCATATTTTGGCCTGCGGCGGAGGAGTTGGGTTCAGGCCACACATAGCCAACGACTACAACCTGCATTATGCCCTGTGACATGCCTTGTGACATTCCCTCTAACATAAATACCTGTGCTTGAATGTGTAAAGCGCGAAATAGTAGCACAGCAGGAAATAAAGAAAATGAAACTCTATCATCGATAGAGATTCTCGAAATTACCTGATTATTGGTGGTTACCCCTATCAGGGTTGCATTAAATGTATGTTAATTTATTGCATACTATACGAAAGATAATGAATTCCGATTAGCTAGGCTAAATAATCGCGCTATAATGTAGCTATCAGTGAAAAAGCTAATATTGTTTGATAGTTACAGTTTTTATTTCTTGGCGTGATTGTTACACGTCACCCTTCTAAATAGAGTAGGTTATATCAGGAGCGTATACCTAAATGACCTTACAAGATATCATTAGTAACGCGAGCACATTGTTTGTGCTGCCCGACTCGGTAACGCGTTTAAAAGCTTGCATGGATGATGGGGCATCTAATATTGACGATATTGCCGACATCATCTCTTTTGATCCTTCGTTAGCCACGCAGCTTTTAAGGGTGGCGAATTCGGCGTTGTACCGCTTTCCGAATAAAATAGACACGATTACTAAAGCGCTACAAGTAGTGGGTACGCGCTCAACCTACGACCTCGCTCTTGCATTTGGCGTTAGCCAAGCATTCAAAGAGGTCGATGGCCAAGTTATCGACTTAGATAAATTTTGGGAGCAAAGTGTTTCTTGCGGTCTTCTAGCAAAGTACTTTGCTGAAATGCGAAATATTAGAGAGCCGGAACGCTTATTTGTTGCAGGTTTACTGCATAATATTGGTGAATTAGTAGTTGTTGCCACGTTGCCAGATAGCGCAAAACGTTGTCAGGCGTTTAACGCAAGAGTAAGCCCAGCTGAACTGCAAGCTGGCGTGTTGGGTTATACTTTTACGAATGTGTCGGCGGGGATCATCAAAGAGTGGGGTATCCCTGAAACCATATACAAGCCTATTGCGAAAATACACGGTGATAGTAGCAATACTTCAGAATATGAAGAGCAAATACTTCAGTTGTCATACGTTTTGGCGCTAGACAACGTAAATTCAGAAATTTATCCCAGCTACAATAACTTAAAACCTGAATTGCATGAAAGCCTGTCGCTTAATCGTGACGACTTAGAAGATGCTTTAGATATTACTAACCTGCAGTGTATTTCTGTTATCTCCTTATTCAATCCGAATGCCTTTATGCTTTATTAATGAAAAAGGGCGTACTATTTATGCAGTACGCCCTTATTTGATATCTAATTCTTGGTGCCTTTGTAGCCAAACCTTTTCTTACTAAATACTTTCTTAATAAGTACCTTTTGGATAACCACTTACTGGCTAAAGACTTCTCATTAAGCTTCGACTACTAAAGGTTTTCTAGCCAATAACCCGTTCAATAATCACGGTTCGATTAATCGAAAATTGCCACGGTTTGGCGACTTATCGCAACGACTTCATTGTCTTTATCCCAAATAGTGGCTTCTGTGTGGCCGTAGCCATCCTCCGCCTGACGGGTATGTGCTTGGTAAGCAAACCAGTCGGTAGGGTCTACCTGCTTATGCGGGTGTATAAACTCCAGATTCCAACTAACAGTACTTGCTGGAGCAGGCAATTTCATCATTTGTAACAGCGTAGGCGGCCAAGCATCAATCATGGTAATGATATGTGCGTCGGTGATTTTCGCTGGTGGCTTTTTAAAGCGCATGTGTCCGTGGTAAACGCTGGTTTTTTTACGGGTGAAGGGAATACCCCCTTTATCGATGGCTAAATCGAAATGACGTAAAAACTTAGGCGTAACTTTTGGAATTTGCGGTATGAATTTGCCTTTGGTGGGCACCGGCATTTCATGGGTGTCTTTATTTTCTACCTTAATACCTGATTTTCTGCCAATACCAAAACAGGCTTGAACGAATACACAACTTTTACCATTTTGCTTTGCATGGGCGGTATATTGAGATACGTTTTTGCCCTCACGCAATAAGGTTACTTCAATGGTAAATGGGATGTCTGGCGAGAGCGGGCCAACAAAGTTAGTTGTAAATGAACGCAGCACGCGTTCCTCACTGACTTTTTGACGAATAGCGCTGTACGCCATACCTGCTGAAATACCGCCGAATGCTGTACGCCCTTGAGCCCAAATGCTGGGAATAATGAGGTTATCTACTTTCCATTCATTGTCAGAAAGTGCCTCTAAAGAAGAAAGAGTTAAAAGCTCGTCTACCGTCATGCTGTTTGTCTGGTCTGATGAGTAAGGGTGTTGATATCCTACCTTAAGCTCAAGCTAACAGAAAGCCTAGGCTAACATTCCTTTTTATATTTACAAATAAGTAACAATAAGTTGTCAATCTTTTAACCTGCCGCGTAGACTGAGTTTTCATTGAATTTAAAGGGAATGATATGGCCCACAGTCAGGTTCAAACGGCACCAGTAGAGAAAGCGGATACTTCCCGCGCCTACAGAAATTACGTGTTAGTGATACTAACGCTGGTTTATGCATTTAATTTTATTGATAGACAGATCATAGGCATCCTTTCTCCATTCATTAAAGCTGATTTGGGTTTAGATGATGCGCAGTTAGGCTTATTAAAGGGCGTTTATTTCGCTATTCTTTATACCGTGGTGGGCATTCCTATTGCGTGGCTTGCTGATCGCTATAGTCGCGTAAATATTATTGCTATCTCGCTCACCCTATGGAGCGGCTTTACCGCAGCTTCGGGGCTTGCCATGAACTACACGCAACTGGCCCTTGCCAGAATTGGGGTGGGTATTGGTGAAGCAGGGGGGAGCCCACCTTCACACAGTATTATTTCCGACCTATTTCCTAAAGAAAAACGTGCAGGCGCACTAGCGGTTTACTCACTCGGTATTCCGTTTGGCGTGATGTTGGCATTCTTTGCTTCTGCGTTTTTCTTGCAAGGCGGATCAGCTGATTGGCGTACCGTAATGATAAGTGTGGGATTACCGGGCGTGTTATTAGCACTATTGCTGAAATTTACGGTAAAAGAGCCAAAACGTACCGAGTCAGTACAAACTGAAGACGCTGAAAAACCGAGTGTTTCAGCGTCGCTCAAAACCTTGTTGAAAATACCTACGTGGTGGGGAATGGCCTTAGGTATTTCCTTTGGCTCGTTCGGTAACTATGCCATTTCGACTTGGATCATCGATTATTATGTACGTGCCTTTGCTGGGCTAGATATTACGCAGTTGCTAATTGCGTTTGGTATTATTAATGGTTCTGCTTATGCATTAGGCGTGTGGCTTGGCGGTTATATCGCCGATAGATGGGGCAAACAAAACAAGAAAGCATATGCCTTGCTACCTGCTATTGCGCTCATTATTGGTGTACCAGCGTTGTATTTCTCGCTTCAAGTTAACGACTTATGGTTGTCGGTAGGGTTAATGACCTTCTTACTGTTTACCAGTGGTTCGTATTTAGGTCCCAGTTTTGCCATGGCGCAAACCCTTGCACCTATCAATGTTCGTGCTATGTCTACGGCATTATTTTTCTTTGTATTGAATATTATTGCACTGGGCGGCGGACCAACAATAACCGGCATCATTAGCCAAGCGTTAGTGCCTTCATTGGGTGAAGTTGAAGCTCTGCGTCAATCTTTACTGTATTTGATTGTGCCCTATGCGCTTTCGATTATCGTGTTCTTATGGACCAGTACTAAAATTGTTAAAGATTGGGAGATGGCAGAGTCGAGAGGGCTGTAGTACTATCTTCTTCATAAATAACATGTTGTTTTGATTAAGGGCTGGTTTACCAGCCCTTACTTTTCCCGCTTTGCTATCGTTATGTATAGCTTTGACACCGCTTTTCGTGAAGGAGTATTTCATTGTCGAAAACCGATATTAGTTTTCACTTTGCCCATGCAAATGGATTTCCTGCTGGTAGTTACAACGCGCTTTTTTCTTCATTACCTGAGCACTTTCACCGTCTTCATGTCGACCGGTTTGGCCACGATCCTCAATTGCCAGTGAATGCTAATTGGCGCAATCAAGTTAATGAGCTTATAAAACACGTAAAAGTCGAAAACACTGACAGTAGAGGTGTTTATGCGGTAGGGCACTCCTTTGGTGCGGTAATTTCTTATATGGCAGCCTGCGAAGAGCCCAGCTTGTTTCGAGGACTTATCATGCTTGACCCTCCGTTAGTGATGGGCCCCATGAGTTACTTTTTTCGGTTTGCGAAAAAGACACCTTTAATCAACAAATTAACCCCTGCGAAGTTAGCTGAAACGCGAAATACACAATGGCCATCTCATACTGATATGGAAGCGTACTTTCAAGGAAAAGCGCTGTTTCGTAATATGGATAAGCGATGTATTCGTGATTATGTTAAGCATGTGACACACACCAAAGGCGAGCTGACATCGTTAACATTCAATGCCGAGGTAGAAGCGTCATTATTTCGCAATGTGCCGCATAATTTAGGTAAGTATAAAGGCAAGTTGAAGTGCCCAGCATTGCTGGTTACGGCTAAAGATGGTGCGGTGTGTAGACCGGCTATGTATGATAGGTTAATTCAGCATAACAACATTGATCATACTGAATTTAAAGGTGGGCATATGTTCCCGTTAGAACATCCTGAAGCAGTGGCTGAACTTATTTCAACCACCATTTCAAAATGGAATAACTCGCTTTAGGTAGGAGATAGGCCGCCAACAGGTTGGCCTAGCATTTCTCTTGTAACTAACACCACGCCTTTTTCAGAAACGCGGAATCCTCGTGCTCTATCATCATCGTGGTTGTAACCAATAACGGTGCCTTCTGGAATAACACAACCTCTATCAAGCAGTACTTTTCTTAGCTTACAATGACGCATAATTTCTACATCAGGCAAAATTACCGCATCTTCTATAAGGCCGTACGAGTGTACCCTTACGTTCGAGAAGCAAATTGTGCCGCGTAGGGTTGAACCAGAAATAATACAGCCGCCAGACACAACCGAATTAATCGCTTCCCCGCGCCTGTCGTGATCTTCCCACACAAATTTTGCAGGTGGCAATTGTTCTTGGTAGGTCCAGATGGGCCATTTTTGATCGTACAAATTAAGCTGTGGAACCGGTGCCACCATCTCCATATTGGCTTCCCAAAATGAATCAATGGTACCTACATCACGCCAATAGGCATCGCCACCACCAGTGCTTTCAAATTCAAACGCATACACGGGGTGATCTTTGATAATTGATGGGATAATGTCTTTACCAAAATCACGCTGTGAGCCAGAGGTTGCAGCGTCTCTTCGTAATTGTTCGAATAAAAACTCAGTATCGAAAACATAGTTGCCCATTGATGCTAGGCAGCGACTGTCATCGCCTGGTAGGGGAGCCGGATGTTCAGGTTTTTCTGCAAAACCATTAATACGATAATTTTCATCGATCGACATCACACCAAATGAACCAGCAGCTTCTTCGATTGGAACCGACATACATGACACGGTCATTTTTGCGCCACTTTCAACATGACGCGCTAACATAGTACCGTAATCCATGCGATAGATATGGTCGCCAGATAAAATCATTACGTACTTGGGCAGTTCGTCTCGAATAATGTCGATATTTTGGAATACTGCATCGGCGGTACCTTCATACCAGCTATCAGAGAATCGCTGAGAAGCAGGTAGTATTTCTACTGACTCACCGAGTTCCTTCTTGAAGTGTCCCCAGCCGCGTACTAAATGTCTTATTAATGAATGAGACTTGTACTGGGTTACTACGCCAACACGTCTAATGCCTGAGTTAATACAATTAGATAGCGGAAAATCGATAATTCTAAACTTACCGCCAAAATAGAGTGCAGGTTTTGCGCGCCACGTTGTTAATTCATGTAAACGTGAGCCCCTTCCTCCGGCTAATATTAGTGCGTAGGTATCGCGAGTCAGATTACTAATATAGCGTGAACTCTGATCTGCCATGTCCTCGTTCTCCATTTTTTGAGACACAATCTTGCGGTGTCGATGAATGTGTAAAAACCGTAATTCATACCGATTGCACTAGGGCGTAGTAAGTAGAATATTGCCCTGGAAATTAGGTTTTATGATAACCTAACTTCATATTACACAAGAATAAATATAATGCCACGGCGTTTTGCTGAACTATGTAAAAAAAACGTTATTTTTTCTTAAGGGATATTTTATGTCTTCTACTACCCCAGTTATTTTTGACCACGATGGTGGCATTGACGATTTATTATCGCTAATACTTTTGCTGCGTTTACCTAATATAAATGTAGTGGGTGTAACCATTACGCCGGCCGACTGTTACCCAGATGATGCTTTGCTGAGTACTCGCAAAATCCTTTCATTAACGGGTAATTCCCATATTCCTGTAAGTGTAGGGCAGTTAACAGGCCCCAATCCATTTCCGCCTGAATGGCGCGCTCAACCTAAAATGTGCCATGCTACCCCCACCATGCTGCGTACATCTCACGATGACGTGAAGGTTGAAAGCAAGGCCGCGCATGAATGGATGCATAGTGCATTAACTCATGCTGCTGAGCCTGTTACCGTTTTAATGACAGGCCCGGCTACCAACTTAGCCGCCGCGTTAACGCAAAGCCCAAACCTTGTAGATAAGGTACAAAAAGTGGTGTGGATGGGAGGTGCCGTAAAGGTCAAAGGTAATGTGGCTATGCATGATCATGACGGTTCAGCGGAATGGAATGCCTATTGGGATCCTAAGGCCACTAAAGTATTGGTAGATAGTGGCGTAAATTTGCTGCTAGTGCCTTTAGATGCCACCAACGATTTGCCTGTTAGTTGGGATTTTTTGCAGCAACTTGCTGTAAAAAATACGCCGGTTTCAGACCTGTCTGGGCAATTTTGGGCGTCAACGGTGACGTCTATTCCCTCTTATGAGTTTACGTATTTTTTATGGGATATTCTTTCAACCTGTGTATTAGCCTTACCAGATACCAAGCTGCGTATTGAAACCGGTCAGGTTGCGGTTAGTACAACAACGCCGAATGCAGGCCATACCTACCCCTGTGACGAAACGGGGAGTTCAATTTCTTGGGTGGCAAGCGTTGATGCTGATTATGTCCGCGAAATGGTAATTCACTATTTAAGCGGAGAGTTTTGTCAATCACCAGTGCCATTTGTTAAATAATTGTTATATATTTCTAATCCTATGTGATTATCATGGAGTTTTAGATGGCAGCTTTAAAGAAGATAGTTTTAGGTGTGGGCGTACTGATCGCTTTGGTAGTTGTGGTTGGGCTGTTCCTTCCACAGCAATACAAAGTTGAAAGAAGCATTTTGATTAATGCACAACCTGAAGAAATTTATCCCGATGTCGTCGATTTGCGGGCATGGCAAAACTGGGGCGTTTGGTTTCAACGGGACCCTAGTATGGAAATCGATTACTCTGGGCCAGATAGAGCTATTGGAATGATGTCATCTTGGAAAAGCGTGACGGAAGGTAATGGGGAGATGAAAATTACCGACTTAGAACACAATAAAAAGGTGGTTTACTCATTGGCTTTCCCAGAATGGGAAATGGGTTCGACAGGATCATTAGTAATATCGCCTGCTGGTGAGGCTACTAAAGTGACGTGGGTTGACTCAGGTGACGTGGGTAACAACATCATCAGTCGCTACTTTGTACTGATGATGGACGGCATGATAGGCCCAGATTTCGAGATGGGATTAGAAAATTTAAAAACCGTAGTGGAAAACAAAGGCTAGTCACCTAGGTAAGCTTTTGCTTGGTACAAAAGCGCCAATATTTTTCACTACAGACCAAGCCAAGTTAGCTTGTATGGATATTTTCCAAAGCGTACTTGGCTTTTTTCATTTTGGGCAATAGAAGTTCAAATGAATGAAATATAAAGTGAAGCTAGATGGTGTTATCAAGACACCCATGATTTAAAGCCTGTTACCAAGCGCGTTATCAAGACATCCATGTTACCAAGACACCCACGTTATCGTTCACTCGATAATTTTTTTACAGAGACACCCATGATTAGGAAGTTGCCCCAGAAGAGTTACCAAGACACCCACGCTTGCGTACCGCGTTATGAAGACACCCATGATTTTGAATGTTACTGGGACACCCACGTTATCGTTCACTCTATAATGTTTTACAGAGACACCCATGCTAGCGTAAAGCATGTAAAGCGAAGTTCTAATGAAACCCTGATGATTGTAGTTGTGTGAGTTGTGGGAGAGTTAGTTTAAGGTGGGTGTCTCGCTAAGGCTGTTTAAGGTGGGTGTCTCGATTAAATTGATATTTAAAATTGGCCTAATTGTTTAGGTTATTCAGTGTGTTAATAAAATATGTTGCGCCTTAAAACCGCGTGATCAAGTTTTGAGCTATTTTCGTACAAAGTCTGTTAAGTAACGCTAAAGTAATCGGCGGTTGGTTTGTTATACAGCAACAATCGTAATTGTGTTAATTCATGTTGGGAAAGAACATGTTGGGAAATAAACGCCGCCTAATAGTGGGTCTAGCTTTTAATAAATTAGCCGACTTATTAGCATCTGCAAAAACCACATTGCCTGCACTACTAATCTCCCTGGGGGCTCCTAGCTGGATGGTGATGTGGTTGGTGCCAATTCGCGAATCTGGTGCATTGTTGCCCCAAGCGTTAATTGGTGTGTATTTACGCAAAAAAAGCGCTAGGCACCATGTTTGGCGGCTAGGTATGGCCATACAAATCTCGGCTATATGTACAATGTTAGCTGCCGCAGTTGTCACTGAAGGTTTTGTGGCGGGGTTAATTATACTCGCATCACTGGTGTTTCTAAGTTTAGGCCGCTCTGCAAGCTCACTTACCGTAAAAGATATGGAAGCAGACATTAGTCAAAAAGGTGAACGAGGTAAGTTAGTTGGTTTAGCATCTACGGCGTCCGGTGTGATGACATTATGCGCTGCAGTTCCTCTCGTGTATTTTGAAAGAGAGCTTGAAGGTTATTCAATCTTCATTTTATTAGCCTCATCAGCACTTGCATTTTGTATCACGCTATTTTTAATGTTTTCGATAAAAACCCATGTTGAAATAGAAGAGTCTCAAAATAAGTCGTTGTTTAACTGGCGTTTTGACAACACAGTGTATCGATTCGTTTTTGTTCGGGGGTTGTTTGTTCACTCTGCGCTAGTCGCGCCATATTTCATGTTAGAAAGTTCGCAAAACGCGAAATCGTTGCTTCCTTTTTATCTTGCTGCACAAGCCCTAGCGTCAATGCTTTCTTCGTTTCTATGGGGAAAGATTGCAGATAAGAGTGCTCGATTCACCCTCCAATTGTCAGGAGTCTTGGCTTTAATCGCCTGTGTTGGCTTACTTGCTATGGAGCCTGAAAGTGTGTGGCTGTCTGCAGGTTTGTTTTTTATTCTCTCAATTGCACATGCTGGCGTGCGAACAGGGCGAAAAACTTATAGCTTGGATATTAAAGAAGGGCAAGACAGGACTGAGTTAGTTGGTTTTTCAAACACAGCTATAGGTCTTATTTTGCTTGGGTTTGGTGGGGTTTACGCGATTGTATCGTCATTCATCGACTTTTCAGTGGTGTATATCATGGCAGCGATGCTGACCGTGGCGATTTGTACTACGCTTATATTACCAAAAGAAAAATAAGCGAATCGGAGGTTAAACGCTGTGCGAATTACTGTGATTGCTTTTCTGGAGCCCAGTTTATATCTCAGTCGATATTGGGCGAACTTGGCTTTAGTAATCAAGTTTGGTTTCAAGTATGTCTTATAAATACCAACTACAAAATGAATCGGCAGGCTTGCCAGTTAAGGATCCTGAGGAATTAGAGGGTTATCTTAACGCGTTTTTAGATATATCAGTTGACCCCGTATTTATAAAAGACGGAGAGGGTAAGCTTTTAGTTGCTAACAATGCTTTTTGTGAGCTTGTGAACGTTACTCGAAAAAAGCTTATTGGAAAAACTTTCTCCGATAAAATCTACCCACAAGAATTGGTGAATCTAGCGCAGAGCGACAAGCAAGTGTTAGATTCTGGGAAAGATAAAGTTATAGAGCAAACCCTGAAAGGAAAAGGTAATAAAGTAAGTGTATTACTGGCTAAATTGAGCCGATTTATCGACCGCAACAACAGGCGTTTTATTGTTGGTGTAATTCGTGATGTGACCAAACGCAGGCAGAATGAGTTAAGAGAAACCACTCGTAGTGAAGTGTTAGAGCTCATCACCAACGGAGAGCCTCTAAAAGTGGTCTTGAACGCGATTGTCAGTGTGGTTGAGCTTAACAATCCGGAAATGATGTGCAGTATCTTACTTCTCGATGAGTCTGGGATTCATTTACGTAGTGGAACTGGAGCAAGTCTTCCAAAGTTTTATGTCGATGCTATCGATGGCGTTGAAATAGGTAGTGGCGTAGGTTCTTGCGGCACAGCAGCGTTTATTAACGAACGTGTCATCGTTGCAGATATTCAAACACACCCTTACTGGAAAAATTTTAAAGCGTTAGCTGAGCGCGCTAATTTAGGTGCCTGCTGGTCTGAACCCATTCGTTCTACACAAGGTGCAGTGCTTGGTACTTTTGCCATTTATCACGCTAGTATTAATTACCCCTGTGACGCTGATCTTGCGCTAATTGAGCAGACTGCCAGTTTAGCGAGTATCGCTATCGAAAAAAATCGTTTTGAAGAAACATTAAAGCGAGCTGCCAGCGTTTTCACTCATGCGAACGAAGGCATAATTATTACCGACGCCTCAGCCACGATTGTTGAAGTGAATGATACGCTGTGCCGTATCACCGGCTACAGCAAATCGGAAGTACTGGGGAAAAACCCTAAAATTCTTCAATCGGGTCGTCACGCTGCACAGTTTTATGAAAACATGTGGAATACGCTTAACACTGATGGAAACTGGAGAGGGGAGATTTGGAATCGTCGTAAGGACGGTGAAATTTACCCTGAAATGGTCACAATCAGTGCAGTTAAAAACGAGGAGGGTCAGGTTCAACACTATGTTTCGCTTTCAACCGATATATCAGAAATTAAGCTCAATGAAGGCAAGTTAGAACGGATAGCACATTATGACTTGCTGACCAATTTACCTAACAGAGTTTTGCTTGCTAAGCGCCTTAATCAAGCCATTAAACACAGTCAGTTACAACAAAATTCATTAGCTGTCGCATTCATGGATTTAGATGGTTTTAAAGCGATTAACGATAACTACGGACATAACATAGGTGACCAGTTTTTGGTTGAGGTCTCTAGTGGCTTAAAAGCTAGCTTGAGAGCAGGTGATACCATTGCACGTATTGGCGGAGACGAATTTATTATAATCATGGTTAACCTGAATGAGTTCAGTGACTGTGAGCATGTTTTAAATCGACTTCTTAAATCTGCCTCTGCACCAGTCAATGTTGCCGATGCGGTTATGCAAGTATCAGCGAGTATTGGAGTCACTGTCTTTCCTCAAGATAACGTAGATGCTGATCAGTTAATACGGCATGCGGACCAAGCCATGTACGTTGCAAAGCAAGGAGGTAAGAACCGATATCACCAGTTCGACTTAGAACAAGATAACGCGATTAATACTTATAATAAAAGCATTGATAATGTGCGCGTTGCCCTGGAACGAAATGAATTTGTCTTACATTACCAGCCCAAGGTGAATATGAGTTCTGGTGAAGTCATTGGCGTAGAAGCTTTGATCCGCTGGGAGCATCCCGAAAGTGGTCTAATTCCTCCGCTAGATTTCTTGCCTGTTATTGAAGGTCACGGTGTCAGCTTGCAAGTGGGAGAATGGGTTATTGATGCGGCTTTGACACAAATTGCGTGCTGGCAGAAAAGCGGTATTTCATTACCCGTAAGTGTGAATATTAGCGCACATCAATTGCAGCAGGACAACTTTACCTCTCGGCTAGAAGCACTGTTGGCGGCTCACCCTGATGTAGACCCTGGCTATTTAGAGCTAGAGATTCTGGAAACTAGTGCGCTGCAAGATACTTTCCAAGTATCTTCAACAATGAATGCGTGTCACGATTTAGGGGTGAGCTTTGCTTTAGATGATTTTGGTACTGGTTACTCATCACTTACTTATCTGAAGCGTTTGCCAGCTTACTTGATCAAAATTGATCAAAGCTTTGTACGAGATATGCTAGATGACACTGATGACTTAGCGATTGTTGAAGGTGTGGTTGGGTTGGCAAAGACATTTAAACGAGATGTAATTGCGGAAGGCGTAGAGTCGGTTGAGCACGGCGTTGCCCTTGTCCGCTTGGGTTGTGAGTTAGCGCAAGGCTATGGCATAGCCAAGCCTATGCCGGCCAATAAAGTTTCTCAATGGCTAACTACTTGGGAAGCTAACGAGGCATGGTTGGCGTTGAGCGGTAATCGGGAACTTGCTTGAGCAGAGAGTTATTACTAGTTTTCAAGACACCCATCATAAGAAGGCATTAACAGGACACCCATCATAAGAAGGCATTAACAGGACACCCATCATAAGAAGGCATTAACAGGACATCCATCATAAGAACGCGATTAGGGTGATTTTAATTTATAAGGCTACCTAATTTTATTAAGACACCCAAATTTTATCAAGACACCCATGTTTAAATTTAAACAGAAGTAGTAAGCAAGATTCGAAGGACACCCACCTTAATGTAGGTTTGAGTCCCATTCTTACTCGAGTAGATGCGGTGGGTGTCTCGATAACTCCACTCGATAATTCCGCACAAAGATACAGTGGGTGTCATTATAATTCTGTTAGCCGCGCAGAATTAGAAATTCACCAAGTACTTTGCTCAGTAAATATATGTGCATATGACAAGTCTACTTAGCTGGTCTGAAAAGTGGCTTATAAAGCGGCAGCATTATGGCTAAGAAAGGGTTAGGTATTAGCTTTTTAAGATAAATTCGGATAGTTCAATAAGGTTTTTTTGCCACCTAATTTATACCACAGAATAGAAGGTGGGTATTAACAGGCGCAGGAAAGTAATTTTGCGTTTTTCATCCCCCTTGCGCGCTGCCTGTTGGTATTTTGCTTAAATCCCCTCATTGTAATTTCACAACCTGCCGCATAACTAAACAGCTTTTCAAAGTGGGAAGTAAGTGCCTGCCAGTGAACCTGACTTATCCCCAACCGAGATAATATTGGGGCGCAATTGCTGTGAATATATCCAGGTTTGTCATCACGAATGATCCTTCCCGTTGTATCAACGAGTTCAAGGTAATCAGTCAGTCTAATAGGTATTTCTTTGATATTGCGTTGATTGCGTTCCCCTGAAAAGGGTAGTAATGCAGAAATCTTCGAATTGCCTTTCAATGCCTGTAAACGTGAGTAAATACTGGTGTACCTAGAGTTTTCGGGGGTTGTCGCTATATTGGCTCTAACGGGGTTTAGGTCTACATAGGCCATACAGGAAAGTAGGGCGCTTTCATTCAATAAAGCTTGAGATTTAAATCTACCTTCCCAAAATCGCCCTGTGCACTCGTCCTCTGTATTAGCTGCCCTAGCAATGAATTCATTGAGGTTTCGCATAAACCAACTAATGTCATACAGGCGCCGGCGGTAAACTTCAGCGGTATCGGTTACTGCTTTTATTTCTGCACCCGAGAGACGCTCACCCTTGAGATACCTTTGGGTAAGCAGGGTACCTTTATGGATACGGTGCCATTGGGTTAGCACTTGTTCTAAGCTCCAAGAATTGGCACTTTTTATATCAACGTGCAGTACCACATGAACGTGATTACTCATTACCGCATAGGCACAAATATCAATAGAGTACACCGAAGCTAACTCTAGTAAGCGACGCTCGACCCAGCCTCTTCGATGCTCGAAGCTTTTTCCTGAGAGTTGATCAACACCGCATAGGTAGCATTGTCTGACGCAGCGTGAAACGCAGTGATAATAGGGTGTATCAGCAAGGCTAATTTGGCTGCGTCTTGATTGCGGCACGGTTAATATCCAGTAATTTCATATTGAACCATGCTAGCAATCAATAACCATTAATGAACCTGTATTTTAGGCGTGAATTAATCGAATTAACTCTCTATTTTATTGCGGGTGTTTGGTTAGTGGACTTTTACTATGGGTGTCTTGATAGAACCCCTTCATTCTAACGATGGGTGTCTAGTTATCAATGAGTGTCTTGATAAAACACTCTCATTCTAATGATGGGTGTCTAGTTATCAGTTATCATGTTGTGAGCACTTAGCCCTAGAGAATCTGAAATTAATTTTTCTTGGCAAGCAATGCATTAGCTACTTTAGACACTGGTTTCCTGTTCAACACAGAAGAGATAAATTCAGTAGCTATAAGCAGCTTTTCCATACTCACGTCAGTTTCAATTCCAAGTCCATTGAGCATATACAGTACGTCTTCCGTCGCTACGTTTCCGCTGGCACCTTTAGCATATGGGCAGCCCCCAAGCCCAGCAACCGCGCTGTCTATATTCGATATACCATATAGTAATGCGGTGTAGATATTGACTAGTGCTTGGCCATAGGTGTCGTGAAAATGAACGGCTAAATCTGCAACTGGTACATGCTGGCAAACGTGCTCGAGTAAACGAGCCGTAGATGCCGCAGTGCCGGTTCCAATGGTGTCGCCAAGTGAAATTTCGTAGCAACCCATATCATGTAACGTCTTTGAAACTAGTGCCACCGACTCGCTGGGGATTTCTCCTTCATAAGGGCAGCCCATCACACAAGACACGTAGCCTCTAACTGGAATTTTATGCGTGTTTGCAGCTGCAATGACAGGCTCGAATCTTTTCAAGCTTTCACTGATTGAGCAGTTTATATTCTTTTGGGAAAAAGACTCAGACGCAGCGCCAAAAATAGCAACTTCATCGACGCCAACAGCCAACGCAGCTTCAAACCCTTTTAGGTTTGGGGTTAAGGCTGAATAGATAACCTCTTTTACCCGGCTAATTCCTTTGAATACTTCGTCAGAATCTGCCATTTGGGGAACCCACTTGGGAGACACAAAGCTGCCAGCTTCAATACGTTTCAAACCACTTGCATTAAGTAAATTGACGAGGTGTATTTTGTCTTTAGCGCTAAGAATCGCCTTTTCATTTTGCAGCCCATCACGGGCACCAACTTCCACGATACTCACTTTCGAAGGAAAGTGAGTAGTAGGGTTAGTGACCGAATTTACGATGGGTGTCTTCATAGACTTTTCCACGCTCATTCACCTTTTGAGTCAGAATCGAAATCAATCAGCACTGAGCCGCCATCGACCAACTCACCAGGTTGATAAAAGTAGCCACGCACCACACCGTCGCAAGGGGCAGTAATACTATGCTCCATTTTCATGGCTTCCATAATAAGTAAGGGGGCATCTTTTTTAACGCTATCACCAATCTCAACCAAATGAGCCACTACGGTACCATTCATTGGTGCATCTAAGCTTGCACCATTATGGTTGTCATCATCATCTCCCATATCAGGCGCTAAGACCTTGAAGTGACAGGGCGAATCTTGACCAAACAAGCCAAATTGCCCTTCATTGTTCGAAAAATGATATGTACGCCTTACACCCTCTACAGAAGCAATTAACTTATCACCAACAATATGACCCGTTACCTCAATGCTTTCGCTATCTTTTCTCACCTTAAGAGAAATGGCCTTTTGATTCAGAGTATTATCTGACTCGGCTATATGTCTTATTGTGAGTGAGTGAACTTCATCATTCACCATAACGGACAGGGATTCTTGATATCCCATGTTGGGGCGCCATGAGCCTATAGTTCCCCAGGGGGAGGGTAGTGAACCAATCTTCGCTGTACCTTGATTGCGTGAAAGTACAGACAAAAGTGCAATGGCAGGAAGCTCGGCATCTACGGATTGGCTCTGGTTGTTGAACAAAGTGTCAGCGTGTTTATCAATGAAAGTTGTGGTTAGTTCAGCGTTACTGAAAGGCGCACTTGAAGCCACGTCGATAAGAAAATCTATATTCGTGGTTACTCCGTCAATGTGATACTGCTTAAGCGCACTAACTAACTGTTTTAAAGCCGCATCTCTGTTTTCACCCCAAACGACAAGCTTAGATATCATTGGGTCGTAATAAACACTGATGTCGTCACCTTGCTGCACGCCGGTATCAATCCGTACTTTACTCACTGAACTTTGGCTAGATAACGTGGGTGTCTCGTTAAGCGACTGGCTATTTTGATAGGAAGTCGAGGTTGATAGCGTGGGTGTCTTGATAAGCGAGAGCGTACCGCTGGCGGGCAGAAAATCGTTGTTAGGATCTTCGGCGTAAATGCGTGCTTCGAATGCGTGTCCCGTTAATGTTAATTCTGACTGAGACTTAGGTAGCGCTTTACCTTCTGCTACATCAAGCTGCCAACGAACCAAATCTTCACCGGTAATCATTTCTGTTACAGGGTGCTCAACTTGCAAGCGAGTATTCATTTCCATGAAATAGAACGAGCCGTCTTCGTCATACAAGAACTCAACGGTTCCCGCACCTACATAATTAATCGCTTTGGCTGCTTGAAGGGCGGCTTCGCCCATTTGCTGGCGAATATTGGCAGGAAAATTAGGCGCTGGTGCTTCTTCTATTACCTTTTGGTGACGGCGCTGCACTGAACAATCACGTTCAAACAGGTAAACACCATTACCATGGGTGTCACAGAAAACTTGTATCTCAACATGGCGAGGGCGAGTGAGGTACTTTTCAACCAGCATATGCTCGTCGCCAAAGCTGGCCATCGACTCTCTTTTAGCTGCACTTAACGCGGCCGAAAACTCACTTTCTTTCCACACTTGGCGCATACCTTTACCACCGCCGCCGGCAGCAGCTTTAAGCAACACTGGGTAGCCCATGGCATCGCTAGCTTGCTTCAAGGTCGCTTCGTCTTGGTCATCGCCGTGATAACCTGGCACCAAAGGCACGCCTGCACTTTCCATAATTTTCTTTGCTGCCGATTTAGACCCCATAGCTTCTATGGCAGACGCCGGTGGGCCCACGAATATAATATCGTGCGTGGCACACGCTTTAGCAAATTCGGCATTTTCAGATAAAAAGCCATAGCCCGGATGAATGGCATCTACACCAAGCTTCTTGGCATATTCAATAATTGCAGTACCGCGCAAATAGCTATCTTTAGAGGGAGCAGGGCCTAAATAAACCGCTTCATCGGCTTGTAAAACATGCAAGGCTTTTGCGTCGGCGTCTGAATAAACCGCCACCGTTTGTATACCCATGGCTTTAGCTGTACGCATCACTCGGCATGCAATTTCGCCGCGATTGGCAATCAGTAACTTTTTAATCATGCTAGTTTCTCCTGCCACGCTGGGGTACGTTTTTCAATAAAAGCCCCCAAGCCTTCTTGTCCTTCTTTCGAGGTTCTTATTTTGGCAATTTGTTTGCTTGTATCATCAAGCAATTCAGCATTAATAGGCGCACCGGCAACCTCTTGCACTAACGCTTTTGCATGCGATACCGCTATCGGTCCATTTTTCAAAATTTGGGTGATAATGTCGTCTATTGTGCTATCAAGTTCATCTTCGGTTACCGATTCGCTAAGCAGTCCTAGCCTCCGTGCTCGCCGTGCTGAAAAGACTTCTGCAGTTTGAAAATAGCGTCTACACACACGTGCGCCCATGGCTTCTATTACGTAAGGGCTGATAGTAGCGGGAATAAGGCCTATCTTTACTTCGCTTAAACAAAACTTACTTAATTTGCTACCAATGGCAATGTCGCAGCAGGCGATAAGGCCTACCGCGCCGCCAAAAGCTGCCCCTTGCACGCGAGCAATCGTAGGCTTTGGTAAGGTGTACAAGGTGTGCAGCATGGTAGCCAGCGCCATAGCGTCGGCGTGATTTTTGGCTTCATCGTATCCAGCCATGCGCTTCATCCACTCTAGATCGGCACCTGCACTAAAGCTCTTGCCTTCACCTTGTAAAACAACGGCGCGAACACTACTGTCGTTACCAGCACGCGTAAATAGCTCGGTTAAGGTGGCAATCATGTCATCGTTAAATGCATTGTGTTTGTCAGCACGGTTTAGCGTAATAAGGACAACATTTCTTTCGTCTACGTGATAAGTAACTGCTTGTTCCATAATAATATCCCTCAAACTACATACGAAAGACACCGAAGCGGGTGTCTGGTATAGGTTGATTTAATGCCGCAGATAACGATAGACCTAACACCGTGCGGGTGTCAGCAGGGTCAATCACGCCGTCGTCCCATAATCTGGCCGAGGCATAATATGGATGTCCTTGTTTCTCGTAGGTATCGATAACCGGTTGTTTGATGGCGTGTTCTTGTTCATCGGTCCAGGTTTCGCCGGCACGTTCTTTTTGATCGCGTTTTACTTGCGCCAATACCCCAGCGGCTTGCTCGCCGCCCATTACTGATATGCGGGCATTAGGCCACATGAATAAGAACCTGGGGTCGTACCCACGGCCACACATGCCGTAGTTTCCTGCACCAAAACTACCGCCAATTAAAATGGTAATTTTTGGTACTTGGGCACACGCAACGGCGGTCACCATTTTGGCTCCGTGTTTAGCTATCCCGCCATGTTCGTACTGTTTTCCCACCATAAAACCGGTGATATTTTGTAAAAATACAAGGGGTATCTTACGCATTGCACACAATTCAACAAAGTGTGCACCTTTAAGCGCGCTTTCGCCGAATAAAATGCCATTATTGCCGATGATGCCTACTGGATAGCCGAAGATGCGCGCAAAACCACATACTAATGTAGTGCCATATAAAGGCTTGAACTCATCAAAGTCTGAATCATCGACTACCCGAGCGATAATTTCTCTTACGTCGTAAGTCTGCTTTGAATCGGCAGGCACAATACCGTAAATCTCTTTGGCATCGAAACGTGGAGGCTTTGGCTCTGCCACATCTAACGCGACATTTTTAGTACGGTTAAGCCTAGATATCGCATTTCTAGCAAGAGATAGCGCGTGATGATCGTTATTAGCTAATTGGTCTGCTACCCCTGAAATACGGGTATGCACATCACCACCGCCAAGCTCTTCGGCGCTTACCACTTCACCAGTCGCGGCCTTCACTAGGGGCGGTCCACCTAAAAAGATGGTGGCTTGTTCTTTCACAATGATGCTTTCGTCCGCCATGGCGGGTACGTATGCACCGCCAGCTGTGCATGACCCCATCACCACCGCAATTTGCGGAATATTCTTTGCCGACATATTGGCTTGGTTAAAGAAAATGCGGCCAAAGTGTTCTTTGTCAGGAAACACTTCATCTTGATAGGGTAGGTTGGCACCACCTGAATCTACCAAGTAAATACAGGGAAGGTTGTTTTCTTCTGCAATAGTTTGTGCCCGTAAATGTTTTTTCACGGTAAGCGGGTAGTAACTGCCGCCTTTTACCGTGGCATCATTAGCCACTATCATGCATTCAATGCCCGACACGCAACCAATACCGGCTACTACACCTGCGCAAGGTACATAATCATCGTACACTTCCCACGCCGCCAATTGGCCTATTTCTAAAAAGGGTGTGTTGTCGTCAATTAAGGCGTTAATGCGATCTCGGGGAAGTAATTTTCCACGCGCTTGATGGCGCTGGGCAGCTTGTGCACCGCCACCCATTGAAACTTGTTCTATTTTTGCAACCAAGTCGTTTACTTGTGCTTGCATATGCTGCGCGTTGGCAACAAAGGTGTCTGATTTAGTATTTATCTTTGAACGTAGAACGGGCATACCCCCTCCTGATTGTTCAGCGCAGCTTAAAAATGACTAAGACTGCGCAGTCTGTCGTTAAATGTGAGCGCGTGTTTATTTTGATTCGTTAAACAGCTCGCGGCCAATAAGCATTCTGCGAATTTCTGAGGTACCCGCACCAATTTCATATAATTTGGCATCTCTTAATAATCTGCCGGTGGAATACTCGTTGATATAACCGTTGCCACCTAAAAGCTGAATAGCGTCTAAGGCCATCTTGGTGGCTAATTCTGCAGAATATAAAATGGCACCTGCAGCGTCTTTTCGGGTGGTATCACCGCGGTCACAAGATTTTGCAACGGTATACACATACGCTCTGGCGGCGTTCATTTGCGTATACATATCAGCAACTTTGCCCTGAACAAGTTGAAATTGACCAATAGATTGGCCGAATTGTTCTCGGTCATGAATATAGGGTACAACCACGTCCATGCAGGCCTGCATAATGCCCAAAGGGCCGCCTGACAATACTAAGCGCTCGTAATCTAGCCCACTCATTAATACCCGTACGCCTTCGCCTTCCTTACCTAGAATATTTGTAGCAGGTACTTCACAGTCTTGAAAAACAAGTTCACAGGTGTTTGAAGAACGCATGCCTAATTTGTCGAGTTTTTGTGCGCGGGTAAAGCCAGGAAAATCACGTTCCACAATAAATGCCGTAATGCCCTTAGGCCCAGCCTGTGGGTCTGTTTTTGCGTAAATGACAAAGGTATGGGCATCTGGACCATTGGTGATCCACATTTTGTTGCCGTTTAAGATGTATTTATCACCGCGCTTTTCAGCACGTAATTTCATACTCACTACATCTGAACCCGCATTTGGCTCACTCATGGCTAACGCACCAATGTGCTCACCAGACACTAACTTGGGCAGGTATTTCTCTCGCTGTTCGTCGTTTCCGTTTCTAAAAATCTGGTTTACACATAAATTAGAATGAGCACCATAGCTCAGGCCAATTCCCGCGGATGCTCGGCTCACTTCTTCCATTGCTATGGTATGGGCTAAATAACCCATATCGGCGCCGCCATATTGCTCTGATACCGTAACACCCAATAAACCCATTTCACCCAGCTTGGGCCATAATGCATTGGGGAATTGATTATTAGCGTCGGCTTCTTCCGCTAAGGGTGCAATTTCATTTTGTGCAAATTGAAAGACTTGGTCGCGCAATAAATCAATATCTTCGCCAAGATCAAAGTTCAGTGTAGGGTAAGAGGTATTCATGCAATTTTTCCTTGTTCTAATTCCGCTAGCTCTTCACGGCATCGTGCTTCTACTTCATCGAGTTCTTGCATCAGGCTTTGAATATCTTCAAGTTGCTGATGAAGTACAGCCCGTTTTTGTGCGGTCATTTCTAACATAGTGCCTAGCTGAACGGCGGAATTGGCGTTGGTGTCGTACATCTCAAATAAGGTTTTAACTTCTGCTAGGGAAAACCCCAATCGCTTCCCTCTAAGAATGAGCATTAATCTCACTCTATCTTTGTTGTCATACACACGGTTTTGCCCGGTACGCTTGGGGCTAAGCAGCCCTTGCTCTTCATAAAAGCGAATGGATCGGTGAGTTATATCGAACTCTCTTGCCAGTTCACCTATAGCGAATACCGACTCTTTCTCGTTGTTATTCATAACACGTACCTTTGGTCTTATGTCTATGTCTTATGCTCTTTACAAAAAGACTCTCCCTGAATGGAAGGGGTTTCTTGACACTAAATATATTGAGGTTTACGTTAACGTTAATTACCTTTTACGTTAAGGTAAAGTAACATTTTGCTAACGTCAATTTTTCATATGTGAGATAGTTCGCTTATCTAAACATGGGTGTCTACATTTTTATACGAAAGTAAAGTTAGTTGAATATTATTCCATAAATTACAAGTGGTTAGGAGTTCAAGTGATGAGTAGTGAAACAGTAGTGATAGTAGCAGCGAAGCGCACACCAATGGGAGGCTTCAATGGTAGTCTGTCTGGGGTAGCAGCCACCGAACTAGGTGCCACTGCCATTAAGTCGGTGTGCGACACATTCGATGTAAACCAAGTTGATGAAGTTATTATGGGGTGTGTTCTGCCTGCTGGCTTAGGTCAAGCTCCAGCTCGTCAGGCATCGTTAGGCGCAGGTCTTCCTCTTAGCGCAGGCGTAACAACCATTAATAAAGTTTGTGGTTCTGGTTTGAAAGCGGTAATGCTGGCTCACGATCTAATTAAGGCGGGTAGTGCTGAAGTGGTTGTCGCTGGTGGGTTCGAAAGCATGAGCAATGCGCCTTATATGTTGCCAAAGGCAAGAACAGGCTATCGCATGGGGCACGGACAAGTACTCGACCATATGATGCTAGATGGCCTTGAAAATGCCTACGACGGAAAGGCGATGGGATGTTTTGCCCAAGATACTGCCGATGCTGAAAATATTACGCGTACTCAAATGGATGAATTTGCTCTGAACTCGCTTTCAAAAGCCAATGAAGCGATTAACAGCGGCAGTTTCAAAGACGAAATCGTAAACGTGACTATTTCTGGTCGTAAAGGCGATGTGGTCGTTGATACTGATGAAGGCCCAGGGTCTGCGCGGCCAGAAAAAATACCATCACTTCGCCCAGCGTTTAAAAAGGATGGCACGGTAACCGCAGCAAATTCTAGCTCTATATCAGATGGCGCAGCGGCTTTATTAGTGATGAGCGAATCTAAAGCGCAAGCGCTGGGATTAACGCCGCTTGCAAAAGTGGTGGCGCATGCTACGCATTCTATAGAGCCAGAAAATTTCACGGTAGCACCGGTTGGTGCGATGGAAAATGTGCTCTCAAAAGCAGGTTGGTCTAAAGACGAGGTCGACCTGTTCGAAATTAACGAAGCCTTTGCCATGGTAACAATGCTGGCTGTTCAAAAACTGGGATTAGACGAGCGAAGAGTGAATGTGAAAGGTGGCGCATGTGCACTTGGCCACCCCATTGGTGCCTCGGGTGCGCGAATTCTGGTTACCTTGCTGCACGCGCTTAACCAAAAGAAAGCGAAAAAAGGCATCGCCTCTTTATGTATTGGTGGTGGGGAAGGCGTAGCACTTGCTGTTGAAATGCTATAATCAAGCTTGATTGACATCAAAAAAAGCATGACTTATTAGCAAATGGCACCGCAAACCGGTGCCATTTGTGTTCTAATTATTCTAGAAGCGTTCACTCTGTGTCGCTAATAGGTTCATTTTCTTATTTAAAAATGTCGAAATTTTAATCTGTTATCTTGGCATTTAGTAACTATGAAGCGAAATGGCAGGTACATTGCCTAAATTTTGGCTGAATGTGCTGGTATCGTGATTTTTTAGTTTAGACCGATGTTGCATTTGCAGGCGCTAAGTTAGATACTCTGGTATGCGATTTTTCGCATTTTACGTATTTGTATTTAGGTGGTCTTTTTGATTTCTTTCAGGTGTTTACGCCTTGTCTTCTTAGCAATTTTGCTTACGCTTCCTTACTCAGTGGAATTAGCAGCACAAGCGCTTCAACAGAACGTTTCTCAACCACAATCGATGAATAACACGGCTCCTCGTGAGGTGACGTATTGTGTTGATCCCGACTGGGCACCTTACGAAGCTATACGAAATAATAATCATGTTGGTATTTCTGCCGACTACATTCAGACTATTTCTGAGCTTTCTGGCTTAACCTTCAAGCTTGTGCCAACTCAATCATGGGAACAAAGTTTGGCGTACGTACAGCAAGGTACCTGCCAGGTCATCTCTATGCTGAATGTTTCTGACTTTAGAAAACAGTTTCTCGATTTCTCTGCGCCATACTTTGAAGCACCTAATATTTTAGTTGCCCGCTCAGGCACGCCTATTTTGCAAGGTTACGCAGGCATTGGCCACAGAACCGTTGGGGTCGTGAAGGGGTACAGGCAAGTAGAATACATATCTAGGCATTATCCAGAGTTAAGACTCAAGCTAGTGCAGACGGAAAGTGAAGGGCTTGCTGAACTGGCAAGGGGGGACATCGACGTTATGGTGGGCTCATTATTAAGTGTGAACACGCATATCAATAATCAAAAAATAGATAACGTGAGTATTGTTGGGTATGCCGAACCGTTCGACTCACTTGCATTCGGCGTTAACAAATCTTCTCGCGATATTATTCCTATTTTAAATACTGCCATTGCAACCATTCCAGAGAACCGAAAGGTTGATATTTATAAGCAGTGGAATAACGTTCAGGTTCGTTATGAGCGGGATTACTTCAAACTAGTAGTAACTACGTGTTTCGTACTACTGGCCATTGTTTGCTTAGTGTGGCGCAATAGAACCGTTTCACAATTTAAACGTTTAACGAAGCAGAAGAATGATGAAATAGAATCGTTGCAAACTACTTTGCTAGACCGAAATCGAACCCTAGAATTTTTGTCAGCCCACGATACGTTGACTGGGCTTTATAATCGCAATCACATGATTCAAAAAGCAGAAGAAGAAATTTCTCGCTTCCACCGTTTTCATACTACCGCATCGTTAATTGTTGTGGAGATTGAGGTTAAACGTGATTGTCGGGGTGAATTAAGTGAGTTCGATAGAGAAAATATTTTAAAGCAGGTAGCGTCTCAATGTCTTGCGACCGTAAGAGAAGTAGACATTGTGTCACGCTTCACCGGTGAGCAGTTTATCATTTTATGCCCACAAACTGCCTTAGATGCGGGGCGGGTTCTCGCTGACCGATTAGTGGAATGTATCGATCAAGACGTGCTTAACAACAATACGAAAATGCAAGTTAGTGCGGGCTTAGCTGAACTAAAAGAAAGTGAAAACTTCACCGATTGGCTTGAGCGCACAACGAAAGCCTTGTATCACTCAAAAAGGTTGGGGATCGCAAAGGTATCAGTAGCAGACTAACGTGCAATGAAAACGCCGTTCAGCCTGCTTCAATAAACGCTAATACTCTTTACATCTTGCCTAGCGTCTTAGGTATTAGCGTCTTATTTTTTAGAAATAATAGCAGTTTAGATGATAGGTTCGTAATGCCATTGATGAGAATCATAATGAATGTGGGCTCTTTCATACTCACGCTCTGAGCGCCAATTACGATTGTTCAATTTGGCTGTTACACCAGGGTAGAGCTTCTTATTGGCAATTAGCTTGATATCTTGTTGGTACTGAATTTTCGCATCGTTAATTTCTAGCACTTTCATTTCAATCCAATCAAGCAATGCATTTTCGTTATTGAACATTTCAAGGGCTTCAGTCACTTTTGTTTTAAGTTCTTTAGGCACTTTTTTACTTTTCAAAATATCAATTTTTTCTTTGTGCTTGCTGTTGTTTTCGCGAAGTTGGCGAACAAGCTCATCTAACGCATCTTTGCGTTCAAGTAGTTGTGCAAAGCCTGGGCTAAAATCAACTTTAAGCATACTGCCAGATACCGCACCAAGGGTGCCAGCCTCTATTCTATCTTGGCTTACGATATCGCAAGCAAACAAGTTACCCATTGGCTTGTCTATTTGACCCACAATAACTGCACCACCACAGTGGAGCTTACTGTAAGCTAATTGACGGCCAACAGTAATGTTGCCCGAACACTGAATTTCGATACCTTGACCATGCTGAACGTGAATACTGCCTTTCGCTATAAGGTGGCAGTTGAATTCACCCGCACTGTCATTTACTTTCCCCATAGCACCTTCGGTGATAATAATATCGCCACCAGATTCAATGTGAGCAGACTCTACAAAACCGTTTATGGTAACGTCGCCTTCTGCTTTTATTTGCATTTTTTCCGTCACGTCGCCATTGACCAGCACTGCGCCTTCATAATTTACGTGACCTGTACCCACATTTACTCCGTTACATATATAGGTATCGTCGATATTCATGGTTTGGTCTTGGTATTTAGGCATACCTGCAATGGATGACACCAATAAATTTTGATCGTCATCGGCCTGAACGGTACCAGTGCCTTTGCGAAACTCTATCCATTCACCAGGAACAGGAGGTAGCTTGCTACCGCGCACATCGAAGCCACTTCTGCCTAGGGTAGGCTCAGTTCTGCGAAGTACGGGTGTGTCTACTTTGACGCAGATAACCTCACCTAGGTTTCGCATATCAACCCGCTCACCTTCATTGGTTTGCGGTTTTAATATACGTTCAAGTGCATTAGGCACTAAAGGAATAAATCGAGAAGAACGGCCATTTCTAGCAGGTAGGCCTTTCGCTACGGTACGCTCAATAACAGTGCCTGGAGGTGATTTTCGCGCTTCCATCAACATGGCTTCGATAACTCGTGTGCCAAGACCTCGATGGATATTATTTTTAAAGGCTAAAGACTTGATGGTGTTTAACGTGGGAGATTTACCACCGTAAGGTGACGTGATCACAAGGTTAGCTGTCATTGCGTCTTCAGGAATACGAAACTCTATTTCAGCGTTCCTTCTCTCTCCAACTCGCTCTTGGACCAAGGTGTTATCACCGGTTTTAAAGTAATGATTAGCAGTATCACAAGCCGATTTTAAAGCCGCATCTGAAACGTATAACCGTTTAGTTTCACCGGCTTCTAACTCGGCTTTTACTTGGCGTATATCTATTTCTTTAGAAAACTCTGAAGGGTTTAGCGTCAGGTTTATATGAGTTCTTGTTTTATCAAAGCTTATGGTTACGCCGTTCATTACTACATTCATCCTTTGAGCCGTCTTGCTTACTTTTCTATAGTCAATATCGACCTTAACGCTGCAGACTTAAGCGTGTTTATGCATTATTGTGATTACAATAATGCATTAGACATAAGTTTAATGTAATGCGATTCGTTGCGTCTCGTCAAAGGTTTTCGGCATATTGAAATAATGCTCTTAATATCGCTTGTTTTTCGGGATTATCAACATGTTCATGGGCAAGGCGTTCTAACGTGCTCATATAATGCTCAAGCGTAATCGATGCTGGTGAAGTGGAGTCGGTTAAACGCTCTTGTCGATGTCGTTGCCACTTCAGCGTTTCATCATAGGTAAGTGTTGACGGGTAATTACGCGCTCTATATCTAAACAATAAAGCCCTAAGGCCTACATGCTGAGTGTCTTCAGATAAGGCGCCAAGTTGTTCTGGGCTTGATTCCAGTACTTTATCGCACCAATGGCGATCTTCAGTACTTAAAAAACCTCCGCTATAAAGGGCATGATCGATATCTTGCTCTTTATCATCTGCGTCGTTTTCATACACTTTTGACAACTTCATGCCTAAGTCACGCTCTTGCGCCAAAATACGGTAATTTTCAAGGCAGGCATCTCTGTCTAACCCTAATCTATGCGCGTTATCTTCTGTCATTGCTTTTGCAGTAGTCACAAAAGGAGAGCGGTTAATATGAATGAGCTTCAACCCAGGGCGCAAACTATTGGCATCACTGCCAGGCTCATAGCGCGCGTAAAGTTTGGCTTTTATCTCTTCAGGAGAATCGTTAAGTAAGCTATCGATAGGCTTTGACAAGTCTACGGCAATAATTGCGTTACTGTTGGTAGGGTGTTTAGCAACAGGCATTATCCACGTACAACACCCTTGGCTAGCAGGCAACTTAGCTGAAATATGCAACAAAACGGAAGGCTTAGTTAAATCAAACTGGTTAGCCACATTATGCTTACTACGAAGCGAATAAGCGTATTCGAATAATCTAGGCTGCTTTTCTTTAATGAGCTTTGCTAAGGCGATAGTGGCGTGAACGTCACTTAATGCATCGTGAGCGTTCTCATGACTTATGCCGTTTTCTTTGGTTAAGTGTTCTAGCTTGAAGCTAGGCGTACCATCTTCACGAGCTGGCCAGTTTATGCCATCAGGGCGAAGTGCATAGCATGCTCGCGCTAAATCTATAATATCCCATCGGCTATTTCCATTTCGCCATTCTCTGGAATAAGGGTCATAGAAGTTTCGGTAAAACAAGAAACGAGCGACTTCATCATCGAAGCGTATGCTATTAAACCCCAAACTACAGGTGTTGGGGGTCGACATTTCTTCATAAATACGTTTGGCAAAATCAGCTTCGTTCGAGCCGTCACGTAAGGTTTGTTGAGGCGTAATGCCGGTAACCAAACAGGCTTCAGGGTGGGGCAAGTAATCGTTAGCGATGGCGCTCATGATATTAATGGGCTTACCAATAATATTAAAATCCAGATCGGTTCTAATAGCGGCGAACTGACAAGGTAAATCTTTTTGACCACTGGTACCGAACGTTTCGAAATCGTACCAAAGAAAGCTAGGTTCGTGCATGTTCTAGGTTACATTTTTGAATAAGTGTCATCATGCTGGCAGTGTACACTGCGTGGGTTTGAATACCAAACCTAGCTATTCAAAACGAATTTAATCTATAACTTGCTAATCTGTAAATCTGAAACTAGTTTTTAATGTATATCAGATAATTGGAATGTATTTCACCTTGGCAGCGGTTATAAAACAGAAACTGGGAGCAAAGTATTCCCAAAAAATGCTGGGCTTCGCTGTTATTGGGGCAATTTTAGTTACCATGGTTGTGGCCCTTTTATTTGAAAGTAATCTTTCGCAAAGCGTTTTAGATGATGTGTCATCCGAGTTAAATCATCGAACAAGTGAAATAGAGGGCTTTACCCAACGCCAAGCCGCCCAATATGCCGATAATTTAAAATTTCTACACGCCACGCCGCCGATATCAGGTATTCCACGCGCAATTGAGAATGATGGCGTGGATCCCAAAGAAAACACCAGCTTCGCGCTGTGGAAAAAGCGTTTAGAGACAATTTTTATCGCCTTTATAGAAAATAACGAAGAAGTTGATCAACTTCGAATTATTAGCGTTGAAGACAATGGTCAAGAAGTAGTGCGAGTTGAAAGAGATGGTCTAAAAATAGCAGCAGTACACAGCGTTGACCTTCAAAAGAAGAGCGAAAGAGACTATTACCAAGAAAGCGCAAAGTTATCTCGAAACGAACTGTACATGTCTGGTATTAGTCTCAATAAAGAATACGGCAAAGTCGAGTTTCCTTATAAACCTGTGATCCGTCTATCCTTACCTATCTTTAGAGGGAGTGGTGAACGGTTCGGTTTTATCATTATGAACGTCAATACTGCTATAGCGTTAGTTGGTATGAAGCAATTCGCAATGTCGCCACAAGAACTTTACCTTACTGATGAAGAAGGCTATTTCATCTACCATCCAGAAAAAAACTTTAGTTATAGTAAAGACCTTTCACCTGAAGAAACATGGCACACTGAATTTTCATCGCCCTTATATGAAGGGGCTCGTTTGTTAAAAAATAGCATTGATGGAAACAAGAGTGAGATATACATCGCAAGTCGAAGAGTCATTGTAAGTAGTTCACCGAGCCCCAAATTTATTTACGTGCATCTTGCGCTTCCTGCAAAAACTATTGTCAGTTTAATGAACGACAGGCGATTGGCGGTTTACGGTTTTCTGTTGGCAATGTCTATCTTGTTCGCAGCGGTATTACTATTTTTTCATCGTAGTGCTAAAAAGAGCTATGAACTGGCAGAAGCTCGCGGTGAGTCGGCAGCCATTGTGGCAGGGTCAAGTGACGCTATAGTCAGTATGGATATTGCGGGCATAGTAAAAAGCTGGAACATGGCCGCAGAGCGATTATTCAGACTGCCCAGTTCGACCATATTAGGGCATCACTATGGTGCGTTTGCGTCGATACGCCCCATATCTTGGGATAAATACTTAAATGCTGAGGTAGCACGAACCGGCTACTTTCAGGATGAAATTTTATATAAACAAACGTCAGGTATTGAGAATTGCTTAGCGGTTACTGTGTCTCCCATATGGGGGGAGCAAGGTCAATACTCAGGCGTGGCAGTGGTTTTACGAGACATCACTGAAGAACGTAATACCCAAAGGGCCATCGAGAAAAATAATCTAGAACTTGAAGAAAAGGTGCAAAGTCGCACTAAGCAACTAGCAGAAGCACGGGATGAAGCGCAACAAGCTAGTCAGGTAAAAAGTGCGTTTATCTCAAGCATCAGTCATGAAATGCGGACCCCTTTAAACGGTATAGTTGGGTCGCTTAATTTGTTGAAACGTCAGCCTCTTTCTTCTAAAGCGGAACAGCTCGCGGCTATGATGGATGTAAGTTGTAACAATTTGAGTGTGTTAATTAATGACATACTAGATATGTCGAAAATTGAAGCCGGGAAATTAGATTTAAACGTGCAAGCGTTTAACCCTGTGCAATTAATAGAAACATTATCTTCATCATTGGCGGTACGAGCCCACAACAAGGGTTTAGAGTTTCTTGTCGATACCACAGGGTTAAAAGCTGAAACCTTGGTGTCAGATCCACATCGTGTTTCTCAAATTATTAGTAACTTGGTGAATAATGCCGTCAAATTTACCGAACGGGGGCATGTGGCGCTTACTGCATCACTTAAAGGCAGTGACGAGGGCAAAGTGCAGCTTCATGTGTCGATAACCGACACGGGTATTGGCATTGCAAAGGAGCACCAGTCAAAGCTTTTCACAGCGTTTACCCAAGCAGATGCTTCTGTTGCTACACGATTTGGTGGCACAGGATTGGGTTTATCTATATGTAAACAGCTCAGTGTTTTATTGGGCGGAGATATCGATTTTTCTTCCACACAAGGCCAAGGAAGTGTCTTTTCATTTTGGGTTGCAGTAGATGATGTTACTTCCGCTGATAGTCAGCAAAGCTTGGCGTTATCTAATAAAATGGACGGTTTGCGTTTAGCTGTATTTGCTCAGTATCCACCGCTTGCACAAAACATTAATAACTTAATCACTAGCGAAGGTGGTAGCAGTGTAGAAACCTATACCGACACCGTGTCTTTCGAAGAGGTTCCTTGGGAAACCATTGATGTCATCGTCACCGATTACAATAACCCCATATTGTCGGTAGTAGACGAAAATTGGGAAAACTTGGCGAAGCAAATATCCATTCCACGCATCTGTATGTTGCAAAGCATTGGAAAGCAAACCACATATTACGCTAACTTTACCCCGGCTATTTTAACAAAACCCTTGCTGAAATCTGAATTCTTAAAAGTCGTTGATAGCGCTTCTTCGGAGTTAATAGAAAATCAACCTACACATCACGTAGAATCGAATGCGACGGATATAGAAAAAGAGAGTATTGCTGGGGCTCATGTGCTTATAGTGGATGACAACGCTATCAATATAGAAGTGGCGAAAGGGGTACTTGATAATTTGCCCGTTTCGGTGAAAACTGCCAGCAACGGTGAACAGGCGTTAGATATTGTTAGGGAATGCGAAAAAGAAGGGCACTATCTTCATTGTATTTTGATGGACTGCCAAATGCCCATAATGGATGGATATAGTTGTACTAGCGCTATTCGAGATGGCCGCGCAGGGCAGGTACATCAGCAAATTCCTATTATTGCTATGACAGCCAATGCGATGTTAGGGGAAAAGGAAAAGTGCATTGCAGCAGGCATGAGTGACTATGTCACCAAACCTATAGTGGCAAGCATGGTAGAGCCTAAAATTATCAATTGGATCCAGTCTGCGTACAGCCCCCAATTTCTAGGTAAATCGGTACTGGGCGATACACAAGTAGCGCATGGCGAATATGCAAGTGAGCGTCCCGCTTTGGCGGCGTCATCGGGCTTTACGGAGTCTTCTCCAGTTTCTCCATCTTGTTTATCTTCCTCGCTTTCCTCGCCCTCCTCAGTATCGGCACCATCAACACCTGTGATATCTATCTCACATATGACACCCTCTTCGTCAGAAGGAAGTGATGCACCCGTTTGGGAAAAGTCACGCGCCTTGTCACGGTTGGCGAATAACCAGGTTTTATTCGATAAAATATGTGAAATGTTTATTGAAAGTGTGCCTAGCAAATGTGACGAAATTAAAGCTGCTGTAAACGACAAAGATGTCTCTAAAATTAAACTGGTGTCTCATACCATTAAAGGAATGGCGGGTGATATTGGCGCTGTGATGGTGCAACGTCGTTTTAGTGATATTGAGCGACTCGCCAAGGATGAAAAGTTGCTGGAAATAGACAATGTATTGCCAGATGCCATTAACGAGATAGCCGTATTTTTGAATGAGTTAAAGGCAGCCTAATTCAGTGTGCTATGTGACATTTGTGGTAAGTGCGCAATTTGCTTTAAACAGCTGCTTAAAATCCAGTTTTAGTGAGTAAAATCGAATAGAAAAAGTAGCTGTCATAGCCATAGTCTACTAGGCTTAAAGCGTAACAAAATAATTTGATTACAAAAAAATAACATTGCGTTACATCATTACTATAACAAGCAGTGCCGTTTCGTCTTCACGCTGTATAAAACTATAAAAGACGCCACGGCTGGGAGAGAAATATGGAATCGTTGCTAGTCAGTGATTATATGAATACTCACCCCGTGAAACTAAATGGGGATATGACAGTGGCCGAAGCCGTTGAGGCTTTGTTGGCTTGCGGGCAAAGTGGAGGCCCAGTAATTGATATTAAGGGTAAGGTGATTGGTTTTTTGTCTGAGCAAGATTGCATTGCTCAAATGATAGCGTCAAGTTACTACCGAGAGCAGATTTGCCGTGTAGCTGAAATAATGAAAGCACCGGTTGTGGTTATTAAACCGTATCTGTCGGTAATAGAACTGGCACAATTACTTATTAAAGATAAGCCTCGCGTTTACCCTGTGGTTGATGACGATGGGGTATTGGTTGGAAGTATTAACCGAACGGCAGTGCTTCGAGCAATAGACGTACAACTTCGATCGGGCTATCAGCACGCTAGCTAGCGTTTGAAGTGTTGTTTAAGTATTTCAAAAGTAAAAAGGGTAAGCCAATCCGCTTACCCTTTTGTTTTACAACTCAAATTCTTCTTTCCATGCTATTTTTCTAACGTAGTAATAGGCATTGGCTATGAAAAATGTTTACATTGTAATGTTCAAGAACAGTCGCTTACTGATTACGATTGCTCACATGAGTGCGAATTGCATCAGCTAAGTCATCTCCTGTCACTAACTTAAAGTTCTGCCTTTGGCTAGGCATAACATTTCTTCCATCTTGCACCACCAATAGCCCATTTTTAAATGGTCCGCCCAGATTGGCGTTTGTGGTTTCAAGCCCATCAGTTTCCGACACGCCATCAATGCCTTTATCATAATTTGGACCAATGCTTATCATACCCACCAATTTATAGGGTGCCTCGCTTTCATACACAGCGTATTGATTATTGCCTTGGCTAGAAGCAATTAAATAGCGTACACCGTCTACATCAAATAACGACAAACCTTCAATATCAGCGGTAACTGGTGATTCAATCGGAATAATAAACATGGGTGTCTTGTTATCTAACTTGATTGAAGCATGCTTGTTTACAGCTTTAGCGAGCGTTGATGAAGGCATTGTTTTTATTTCAGAAACATCCAACGCCCATATGCCAGCACCTTCTTCTCCCAAGTAGGCTATTTGCGCGGTAGTGTCCACAACGCACCCTTCCGGTTGGGACGGTAATTCAAAGTCGTGAATTAAGGTGGCAGAAATCTGAGAAGGATCTGCTTTTTCAGCACTGCTCACAGGGTTGGTATGGGAGTTAGTTTTCGCGATGGCGTTATTATTTACATCAGTTGGCGAGTTCAATAAATAGCGTAAGTATCGGCCATCTGTGCTATTCACTAATACTTGGGTGTGATTATTTACTGAAAATACGCACAACCCATATATATCGTTTAGCGGGGTAGGGATGTTGGTATTAAAGGTTAGCTCGCCCGTTTTCTTATCGATAAAAAAGACCGACATGCTATTACTGCTTCGATTACTCGCCACGGCGATATCGTGTTGTGGCGCCCAATCGTATGCCACGCCCACATTATTTACTCGCCCTACCTTGTGGGATGCAACTAACTCACCTTGTAAATTATAGGTATTTAAGCTGCCTTTTTTGTTAGTGCCAATCACCACGCTTTTAGCTGGGTCGTTTTTGTTTATCCAAATAGCAGGATCATCTGCTGCATCGCCATAATTTTCTACTACATCGGTTTCATAAATGGGCTGCAGTTCTATAGCAGAAAAGATGGGTGTCTCGTTAGTGATGTTAGTGGATACATCACCATTTTGGGTGGGTGTCTCTGTAGTGAGGTCTGTGTCTTTTAACATGGGTGTCTCGTTAAAAGACCTTTCGTTAAAAGACGAGGGTGTCTTGATAAGAGATTCCTGGTTTGTGTGGCAGCTGTTTATTGTTGCAATGGCGTGGGTGATGTTGGTGGTGAGTGTGCTGCCTGAGTGGTCATCGTAGATGTTGGCGTGAACCGTATCGCCTGTTACCAACAGCGAGATATCTTCTGGAGCAATGTCTTGATCAAAATCAAAGAAGCTCGTGGCGCACGTATTGTGAAGCCACAGGCCACTGTGTTCTGGGCTTACCCAAGCGGTAACCGTGCCTTGTGTTCCTAGAATTGTTGTAGGTGTGCTATTTGCAGCCGAGCTGTTTGTAATTGGGCGATTTGTACCTGAACCGGCGGGAACCTCCTTGTGTGCCTCGAACCCATTAAGGGTGGCAACACCTTCTACCGGCGTGTCAGGCTGGTTGAAAATGAGCGTGCGCTCGACCTCAGCTTCTTCATCTGCAGGCATGGCCCAAACACCGGCGTATTCGTCAGCTAAATAAATAGTTTGCTTAACATGTTTTGTTCTTGCGTGAGAAGTTCCTTCAACAGGTACACCGTAGTCAGAAGCGTTGTAGTCCGAAGTTGTGTAATTAGACGCGTGGTAGCTCACCCCAAGCGCACAGCTTTTTATACCAGGGCCAATCGCCAATGTACGTAAAGGATGTACCGTGAGCGCGCTACCGCTTTTATCCGGTATTGCCAAATATTGGGTGAGCATACCCAACGCATCTATATTGATGAACTGTAACTTGCCGTCTATCTTGGCGCTACACAAGGCTTCGGAATCTTTCACGTCAGTCGCTGATGTTTGGGTAATGCTGATGGCGTGGTTTGGGGCGTTTTTAATGCCTATCGTGTAGCTACGTATTTGTTGGCTGTTAATTTCAAACACTAAGGTTTGAATATAGGCACTAGTGGTACTTGCCACCTCGGCGCTTGATTCACCTACTGATTCGTTAGAAACAAGGTAACTTCCAGCTGTAACAAAGTGGCCTTTTTGCGACGCTAGCATATTCTTGCTATCAGATACTGTTAAGCCATTAGTTTCACTAATTGTTACGCTTATTGTTCTGCCGTTTAGTTCGTATGTCGTTTCTGACTCAGTAGTAATACCAGCGCCTGTATTTGCTAGTGTGAGGTCAGCTGAGCTTGATGCAATTGCATTAGCGCCTGCCATAACCGCCAAGCAAAAGCCTAATTGACTTGTTTTTATGGCAACTTTAGTAAGTTTGTTCTTCACTTTATTCATTGCCAGTTCCTTTTGTTACAGCGTTAGGCTTTTGTACATTATGTTGATAGATGACCTCCCCGTTATGGTCAATAAAGGTAAAACGAAGCTCGCGACCGGTTAAACTGACTGCCACAAAACCACCTGTGGATTTTGCAAAACGGGTGAAGGCATAATTTCCTACGGGGCGCACTTCTGAGCCTCCGCCAGATACAATGTGTACTAAAGCATCGTCAGGTAACTGGTTGTGCTGCAAATCATGTTCGTGCCCTGCGATGTAGGCGTCTACGTCGTGCTGGTGCAATATTGGCTCTAGTACATTTTTAATAGCACTGGTAGTGCCATAACGCTTTCCACTTGAGTACAGTGGATGATGACCAATCACAATGTTCCATTTAGCATTACTGTTTGAAAGCATGGTGTTTATCCAAGCTAATTGCTTTGTTGAGCCTTGAGCAAATGCTTGGTGGTATTTCGCCTCGGTAGCGTAATCTGGGTTAAGCGGGTTAGTATCAATAAACAGAATAAGCGCAGTAGTATCATCTTCTAACTTTACGGTTTTGCTATAATACTGCGCTGGCATTTCCCAACGTCGACTCACTTTGCTGTAGTCTATTTGTGCTTGCCAATTGCCGCGATAATCATGGTTGCCTAGCACGGGGTGCCAATCAACGAATAAGTGGGGCTGGTGGTAAATATCTTCATAAGATGTTCGCCAATAGGGATCTTCTACTGAAGCAACTCCGTTATCATAAAAATTATCGCCTGTGGTGGCGATGAATTCAGCATCAAGCTGGTAGCTGGCAATGTCCATCCATTTGGCTACGTCTCGTTGATAAAAATGGCCGTTGCGGCCCCAGTCGCCCACCACTAAAAAGTTAAACGCATTATCTTGAACTTCAAGATTATTAATGTGGTGTTGTTGGTAGTAATCGTGTGATGTGGTTTGCCCTTCGCATGTAAGTGATAAAAAGGCAAAAAGAAGCAGTAGTACGCGCATGAATTTATCTCTAATAAGGGCGCGCTTGTAGCGCGCCCATTTTTTAAACGCTGGTGTATGACGTTTTAGGGTTTAACGTTATTGTTCAACCGTTATGGTTTAACGTGAACATCGTTTTACAATACGGATTAAACAATGCGCTAATTAGCGCATTTGCCATGTAAAACCTAGTTCAAAGGTGCGGCCATATTCTTCAAATTGTGCGTTGTTAGTGCGCGAGTCGAAGTAATTATAAAATGGTTCGTTATTAATATTGATAGCGTTGAAATACACCTGCATATCATCGTTAATGAAATACTTAGCAGTAAAGTCTAACTGGGCATGTTCATCTTCAAAGCGCAGCATGTCACCGTCAATCTCTTCAAAGTTTTCACTTTTATACGTCATGGCTAAACGCAGACTAAAGTCATTGGCTTCGTAACCAAAGGTTAGGTTTCCAATGGTGTCAGACTGATTTGGCAATTGGGTTTCAAACTTTTCACCATCTAAAATGGTGGTAGCGTCTGAATCTGTGAAGGTTGCGTTTGCTGCCACTAAAAAGCCGTTATTGAATGCTTTAACCCACGACAATTCTAGCCCGTGTAAGCTGGCGCTCTCACCGTTAATTGCTTGAATAGCTTCATCGTAGTCTTCCCAACCTTCTGTGCCTGCTACATCGGCATACACTACAAAGTTATCAATATCTTTGTAGAAATAACCGGCTGACAGTACGCCAATATCACCAGGGTAATACTCTAAAGACACATCAAGGTTTTGTGCTTCGTAAGGTTGAAGCTCTGGGTTGCCCACTTCTGCTTCACGCTCGGTAACAAAAACGCCGTCATCTTCTTCGGTTTTGCTTTCGAGAATTTGAAACGCTGCTACATCTTCAAATTTAGGCCGTGAAATAGTTTGGGTATAAGCGGCGCGAAGTTGAAGCTTATCTGAAAAAGCGTAGCGCGCATTGATGCTAGGTAACCAATGATCGTAATCACGCTCAGCTTCCCAAACCGTGTTTACCACATCTTCCACATCGGTTTCTTCATTTTCAATAAGCTCAACACGCATACCTGAGGTACTGAAATCAGTGCGCTCGTAGCGTACACCAGCCACAATATGAAGCTTATCAATATCAACACTACCCATAATATAAGCGGCAAAGATGTCTTCTTCGTTAACGTAGGTGGCACCGTTAGATTCAATTTCTGAATCAAGTTCAGCCAATTCTAGTGCCGTGCGGTTGGTGTCAAAATAATCACGCATAGTTGAACGAGACAACCCTGGGCCAAAATCACCCAATGAATAGTCTGGTGAGCTATCACCAAAATCTGACGGGTCTATGTTGTCGAAATCTCCATCGTAAATGAAGATGCTGCTGTCTCTGTCTTTTTCACGGCTACGGTACTTAGTCCCTAATTTTAACTCACCTATATAACTGCCAAAGTTGACTGGGCGAGCGAAATCGAGTTTAAAGCTGGTTTCAGTGTCTTTGGTGTAATTGTCTTCAAATGCAATTTCATCAAGCTCATAGGTTGATAAATCTACTGCATCAGCATCTTGTGTTATGGCAGGGCGAATAGTGTTTAAGTTGGCATCAATACTGTCGTTTTCTGTCACAAAGTTATAGTAGAGCGCGTCTGGTTCATCTTCGTCAGATTTGGCAAAACCTAATTGCCAGTCGGCTTTCCAAGTTTGTAATTGATGTTCACCGCCAAGGGCAACGGTAAAAATACTTTGGGTTTCTTTTCTGTCTTTACTGCCACGCTCAATTTCTGAGTCTTCACCGTCTAGCGTGAAGGTGTTGCTTAACCGGTATTCTTCGTCTGAAAATTCACTGTAAAGCGTGCGAAGGTAATACTGGTTATTAAAATCTGGGCGGTAATCAAGGTTAACCGCTGCCCCTAAACGTTCACGGGTAATGGTGTATTGGCGTTGTTCTACTTCATCATCGCCGTTGCTTTCTACGTTATCTGAACCAAAGTCTCGGTCAAAGTAAGACAAGGCTGCTGCTACGCCCCAATCTGGTGATAGCTTTTGTGTAATGGTACCTGAAACCTTAGGGCTAACTTCATCACGCAAATCGTTTTGGCTACCTTGTACGGTAATACTGGCTGTGTCTTGTTGTTTGTCGAAGGCGCTAACACTGGTTACTTCAACAGAGCCACCAATAGCATCACCGTCCATGTCAGGGGTGACCGACTTCGATACTTCAAGAGTTTGAATTAGTTCGGAAGGTATAACATCTAAAGCCACCGAGCGTACACCAGATTCAGGCGAAGGAATGTTAAGGCCGTTAATCGTCACGTTGTTTAAGTTTGGATCGATACCGCGAATACCCACAAATCGGCCTTCGCCTTGGTCTCGCTCTATCGACAAGCCTGGTAAACGTTGCAATGACTCAGCGGCGTTTTGATCGGGAAATTGGCCTATGGCATCGGCAGAGACCACATTAGATATGCGATTAGATACCCGCTGTTGGTTTATGGCGCTGGCTTGGCTACTGCGTTGCCCTAATACTAGTAATTCTTCAAGTTCGTCACCTTCACCCACCTCAATTGCAGTGCGTACGGTGGCATCATCCTTTACTGTGACTTTCTGCGTTACCGTTTCTTCACCTAAATAAGAAACCTCTAAGGTATAGGTGCCCGCTGGTACACCCGAGAAGCGAAAGCTACCGTCGCGACGAGATTCAGTGATTAGGTTCAGCTCTACCAGTCGAACTTTAGCGCCTACGTATACGCGCGCTTCAGCGGCGTCGTTGAGCGTACCCGTAATGGCGCCATTAGCGGCTAAAGCTTGATGAGACAGTGAAAGGCCAAGCGCAGCAATGCAGGCAATGCGTAACGTAGAATAACGGGTTTTAATTTTCATTCTTAATCCATGAGTAGTGTGTGCAGTGAACAATGTGTGATGCCCAAAAATGGTAAAAAATACGGCAAAACGTACGGCAAGAATGTAAGGTAAAAATTGGATATGACAGTTACATGACGAGAACACTATCAACGCCGGCAGAAATGGCGAATATGAACAGATTCAAAGAAAGGTGAGCTAAATTGACCCGTTAGTAACTTACTAATAAGTTTAATTATTTTATTGTTATTTTTAAATTCAAAGCCGCACTGCCACCAATTTGTCACATTGGTGAGCCAAACTGACCCTCGACAATCAGGTTAAAAATGGGATATTTCCTGAGTCTTGTCCTACTGCTTGTCCCCAATTACTTTTATTCGTAATTGCAGGGAAAGCACAGTTTGCTACCCATGAGAGTGCTACATCATGTTTACGTTACGAAATGCCACGCAGTTTGGTCACCATAAAGGCTGGCTGTTCTTTACTTTTGCTACTTGTGCACTGGCAAGCTCATTGAGCCTGACCTTTGGCAACCCCAAGCCGCTCGCCATTATATCTGGGCTAGATATTGTGGGTGAGGGCAGTGTAGTACTGCTAACGCTAGGGTGGATTGTCGCGGTGTTGGCCAGTCGGCCGCCGGGTAAGGTCACCAGCTTGTTAATTATGGGCTTAGTGTTTTTCTTATTTTCAATGACACTTGACTTGCTTGATGAGTTTTTGCGTTACCCCGACTCTGCCGTGTGGCTTAGCATGATTGAGTCGATACCCGCAGCTATTGGCATGATCATTATGACAGCGGCGCTTTACTTGTGGCATTTAGAACAGCGTGCAATCAATTTGCAGCTTCGCCGCCGAGAGTGGGACTACCGAGACCACCAAGAAATCGATCCTATCACTCAATTGTATCGAGGCGATTACTGGCAATCACGGGTTACCGCCTTGCAAGCATCTGGACATAACGGTTATGTGGCCATCATCGATATTAATGAATTTTCTTATTTTAATCAGTGCTATGGGCAGGCCGAAGGCGACCGATATTTGCACGAAGTTGCGCAGCTGGTGGTAATGAACCTCAGACAACAAGATTTAGCTTGTCGATATGCCGGCGATAGATTCGCGTTGTTACTGCCCAATGTGAATGAAGCCGAAGCACAAGATATTGTAAAGGAAGTTAGAGCAAGTATTAGTCATGTGGCATTTCGCTATAAAGAAGACACTGCCGCCATTTATACTAGTGCGCGAGCAGTGGTTGCGCCGCTTAGTCAGGGAGATTCGCTCACCGATACCTTGCAGCATTTGCTACTTCAACTTGAAGACGCCGGCAGGAACGAAGGCGATAAGGTTGGCGATGAAGGGAGCTACAAGGGCAGTAATCTCGGAACTAAGCCCGGTTCGAAGCCCGGTTCGAAGCCCGGTTCTAAACCCGGAACCAAGCTCGGTTCTAAACCCGGTAGCAGGAACGCGGCATAGTGATAGCTTGCTCAATGGCTACACAAGGGCTAACACAAGGGCCAGAACTTTCCCCTGCACCAGTGACTAAGTTGGACAAGGTGATACCCGCGTATCACCTTGTCCATGCGGTGCTGGACGTTGCCATTCCCCGCGGAGCAAGTAAAGACAAAATACTTCGTGGTACGGGCATTTTTGACGATAGCCTCACGATGGATACCCGCATTAGCGCCAAGCAATGTATTGCCTTACTTTCTAACGTAAGAAGTCAATGCCAAGGTAACGATGTTAGCTTTTTGATAGGTAAAAGCTTAGGTGGTGTATGGCTACGTGAAGACATAGCCAACATTAAAGATAGCCAAAATCTTGAGCAGGCGATTGAAGTACTTTCGGCAATACGGTGGGAGAGTGTTCCTTTGGTATCTTTTAAGCGCTTTGTGCTACAAGACAAATACATTTGGGTGTTACAAGACACCATGGGGTGTGAAAAAAGAGGCAGCCACAAGCTTTGGCCGTTTATTGCCCAGTTGTATTTGTCCATGCTGGTCGCCTTACTTAAACAGTGGACAGGCACCCGTTTACCTTTAGGCTTTACAATAGATTCTGATAGACCACGCAATGTTCAAGATTTCGAAACTTACCTAGGGCTTCGGGTTACTTTCAATGCACCGTTGATGTCTATAACCCTACCCAAATCATGTATGACTATTCCTTTCCCTTTTGCCGATGATAAAACAGGCGATGCTTTTGGCGAAGCTCTAGGCGAGACAGAGAGAGGTTTGGCGTATCAGCAACCCCAAACCTTACTCCAAACTTCACGCGAAGCCACATCAAACTTGAGCTTACTCGACTATGTAAGAAGTAAGACCTTACGTGAACCGCAAAAAGGGTTGGCAGATTTAGCTGAAAGCTTAGGGTGCAGTACCGCAACGTTAAAACGAAAGCTGACCGATCACAATTACACATACCGGGGCTTAAGCGAAGAAGCTCGGCGGCAACAAGCTATCGTATTACTGGCGCTTAGAAAACTAAACAACGAACAAAGCGCCTCTCAAATGGCCTTTTCCGACCTGCCTAACTTTCGCCGTGCAATAAAACGGTTAACCGGCTTAACCCCAAGTGAGCTGCGTGCTCGTTAATTTACTTTGCATTGGGTGCAAAACCTTTTATCCTTTCACTTGTTTTGCGTAATTGTCTAATTGCCTGTAAATGTAAGCGCGCTAATCTGAACTCGTTTATTTTTAGTCATTCCTACGTAAACGCCTTATAGATATAATAATCGTCGGCTATTCGCCGTGCCCAATCTGATTAAAGAAGTTGAGTTTTCTGTGCAGCAATCAAATTCAAGTAGCCAACCTAAGTCAAACCCAATGGGTCTAACACCCATTTTATTATTTGTTGTTCTAGTGGTAGCTACAGGCCTAATTACTAACGATATTACCGCTATGCCTATATTGGTGGCGTTCTTTATTAGTGCTGGTTACGGCCTATGCCTAAACCCTAAAGGCGAAAAGATAAGCTTCTCAGAAAAAGTACAAACGTTTTGCAAAGGCGGCGGCGATAAAAATATTATTCTACTGGTGCTGATATTCCTTCTTGCTGGCGCTTTTTACGCGGTCACTATCGATATTGGTGCGCGAGATGCGACGGTAAATATGGCACTACAATTTGTTCCCACGGCCATGATATTGCCCGGACTATTTTTGATTTGCTGTTTTATCTCGTTTGCCATGGGCACCTCTATGGGCACCATCACTGCGCTTTCACCCATAGGGGCAGGGCTGGCAAATAGCTTAGGCTTACCGGTTGAGCTAGCCCTTGGCGTAGTAGTAGGGGGCGCTATGTTTGGTGATAACTTGTCGTTTGTATCAGACACCACAATTGCGGCCACCCGAACCCAAGGTGTACAGCTTAAAGATAAATTTCGTGCAAACTTGATGGTAGCGTTACCAGCTTGCCTAGTCACCATGGTGCTGCTGTTAGTCTTTGTTGATGTAGATACCTCAGAGCTTATTGAAACCAAAGATTACGATGTATGGCGCATATTGCCGTACTTATTCATTATTGGTTTTGCGTTAACCGGTTTTAACGTTATTACTGTGTTGGCAGTGGGTATCGCCAGTGCCTGTGTGGTTGGATTGCTTCAAGGTAGTTTCACCGTGCTTACCATGATGCATAGCATTCAAAAAGGCATGGGATGGATGCAAGACTTAGCCATGATTGCCATTACTATTGGCGGTATTGTGGCTTTAATGCACGCGAACGGCGGAATTACTTGGCTGATTAACCGTTTAACCAAACGTGTTACTAGCAAAAAGGGCGCAGAGTTTAGTATTGCTGGCTTGGTCAGCTTTTTAGATATTACTACTGCTAACAATACTATTGCGATTGTGACAGCAGGGCCCATTGCGAGCGATTTAAATGAAAAGTATGGCGTGGATCCTCGCCGTACTGCATCGCTACTCGATATTTTCTCGTGCAGCTTTCAAGGGCTAGTGCCTTATGGTGCGCAGTTATTAAGTGCTGCTGCCGTAGTAGGCATTTCACCACTAGCCATTACACCATACTGCTGGTACCCCATGCTTATTTTTGTGTTTGGCTTACTGGCTATATGGTTCAATTTCCCTACGTTTGAACAGAAAATTGACGATGAATTAACAGGCGCATCGGCCGCCGTGAAATAGCGCTTATTCAACGTTGTTGTGTTCAGTACAAATTAATATTCGGCATTGAATACCTATTACCTATCTTCGCCTAGGGGTATTAACAATTGGTAACTCAAACCACTTGTTAATACCTGCGGCAATAGCGATGGATACATTGGCAATTAACGCAAATAAACATCGCTTCGTTGTTATTCTAATAGGGTAAATATCTGGTTCGTATCACTATGCTACATGCTACGGTGATTAGCGGTGGAAATTTGATGCAACTTCTTCTAGGATCGACCTCCGCTGTTTAGCCGTATATAAAGATACAAGCTGTTTTAACAGCAATGGCCAACAGTTCGTTTCGCTAACAAGTACCGTAAGTACAGATAGTACAGATAGTACAGTTCGTATCAAAAAGTAGGATGGTAAATTGTCTTCACCTAACGCGCCTTCGTCGCTTGTCGCTTTTCAGATTAAACCGCTTTATACACAACTCGATGATTGTCTTTCGGCGGATAAATTCCCATTAAAACGGCGCATTCAGCAGTTCGCGAAGCAGCTTAATAGTGGTGAAAATGCAAAGGAAAATAACAGCGATGCTTCTGTCGATAACCCGCAAACTAAATTAGCCACTCGATACGAGAAACTTGCGAACGATATTCAAGCATCAAAAGATAAGCGTGCGTTTAGGCTGAAAAATTTACCAGAAGTTACCTATCCGCCGTTGCCGGTGAGCGATAAAAAAGACGACATAAAAGCCGCGATTGCCGCGAATCAGGTGGTGATTGTTGCAGGTGAAACCGGCTCGGGTAAGACTACCCAGTTACCGAAAATATGCTTAGAGCTTGGCCGTGGTGTTAGTGGCATGATTGCCCATACTCAGCCACGTCGATTGGCTGCACGCAGTGTAGCTACTCGTATTGCTGAAGAGCTCAATACCCCCTTAGGTGAAAAGGTTGGTTTTAAAATTCGCTTTAGCGATCAGGTAAGTGAGCGAAGCTACGTAAAATTAATGACAGACGGTATGTTGCTGGCAGAAATGCAAAACGACCGTTTTTTAAATCAATACGACACCATTATTATTGATGAAGCCCACGAACGCAGCTTAAACATCGACTTCTTACTGGGTTATTTAAGGCAGCTATTAGACAAGCGCCCTGAACTTAAACTGATTATCACCTCGGCCACTATCGACCCTGAACGTTTCTCGAAGCACTTTAATAACGCGCCTATTATTGAAGTGAGTGGGCGTACGTATCCGGTAGAAATTCGCTACCACAGCCCTGAAGACAATGAGAACGATACTGACCAAACCGATGCCATTGTAGGTGCGGTAGATGAGCTATTAACCGAGAAGCCGGGCGATATTTTAGTGTTCTTAAGTGGTGAGCGGGAAATTCGTGACACCCAAGACGCCTTAATGCGCAGGCAATACCGAAACACCGAAATTGTGCCTTTGTATGCGCGGCTTTCCGCCGCTGAACAAAATCGTATTTTCCAGTCTCACACCGGTAGGCGCATTGTGCTGTCTACCAACGTGGCAGAAACCTCATTAACGGTGCCGGGCATTAAGTATGTAATCGACCCAGGCGTGGCCCGTATTTCACGCTACAGCGCACGCAGTAAAGTACAGCGGTTGCCTATAGAAGCTATATCGCAGGCGTCTGCAAATCAGCGGGCTGGGCGATGCGGGCGTGTGTCAGACGGTATTTGTATTCGTTTGTATAGTGAAGATGATTATCTCGGCCGCCCTGAATTTACCGACCCAGAAATACTGCGTACTAATTTGGCCTCGGTTATTTTGCAAATGCTTGCGTTGGGGTTAGGGGATATTGCCGATTTTCCGTTTGTTCAGCCGCCAGATAACCGCAACATCAACGACGGCTTTAGATTACTAGAAGAAATTCAGGCCATCGTGAAACAAAAAGGCCGCATGCAGCTTACCAAAATGGGCAGGCAGATTGCCCGCTTACCTATCGACCCGCGCTACGCCCGTATGGTAGTAGAAGCGCAGCGTACCAATGCGTTGATGGAAGTGATGGTAATTGCGGCAGGGCTATCTATTCAAGACCCTCGTGAGCGACCACAAGACAAACGCCAACAAGCAGATGAAAAGCACAGCGAATTTACCGATAAAGATTCAGACTTTATTAGTTTGTATAACCTGTGGGATGCGTTTAAAGCGCAGCAAAATGAATTAAGCCAGAATCATCTGCGCAAATGGTGTAAGAGCCAATTTATCAACTATTTGCGTATGCGCGAATGGCAAGACATTGTTAGCCAACTGAAAAAGTCGGTGGCAGAACTTGGCTTTGGAATTGTGAAAAACGAGCCAGATTATCAAGCTATTCACGAAGCCATTGCAAGTGGATTGCTATCGCATATTGGTTTTAAAGATAAAGACAGAGAATACTTAGGCTCGCGCAATACCCGCTTTATGATATTTCCAGGTTCTGGTCTTTCTAAGTCACAGCCTAAATGGGTAATGGCGGCGGAATTAGTAGAAACCTCTAAATTATTTGCACGCATGGTGGCGAAAATTGACCCCGCGTGGATTGAGTCATTAGCAGGACATGTTAGTCAACACAGCTATTCAGAGCCCCATTGGTCTAAAAAGCGTGGCGCGGTTATCGCGTTTGAAAAAGTGACGCTGTTTGGCTTACCCATCGTGATGAAACGAGCCAAAGTGTATAGCTTAATTGATCCACCAGTATGTCATGAACTCTTTATTCGTGAAGGCTTAGTTGAGGGTAATACACGGCTTAACTTTGGTTTCTTAAAAGAAAACCAGGCGTTACTCGAGCAAGCCGATGAGTTTGAACAAAAGACCCGACGCAGAGATCTTTTGGTTGATGACGACGAATTGGTACGTTTTTACGCCTCCCGTATTCCTGTAGAAGCGAACAACGAAGCGGCGTTTAAGAAATGGTACAAAAACCAAGAAGCCTTCGCTAAACAAGCGGGCGGAGAAAAGTCGGGTGCCAAAAAAATAAGCGACGTACTTACTTTTACCGAAGATGACGTATATCGCCAACAGCCTGGCCAAGCTATAGAGAATGCGTTTCCTGATGCGTGGAGACAGGGAAACATCACCATGGGACTGCGTTATCATTTTGAGCCGAATGCGGATGATGATGGTGTTAGTGTGATTATTCCTTTGCCAGTACTCAATCAAGTAGAAAACATTGGCTTTGATTGGCAAGTAGCAGGGCTAAGGCATGAACGTATAGTATCGATGATCAGAACCTTGCCAAAGCGTTTGCGCCGCAACTTTGTACCTGCGCCCAACTTTGCTGATGCCTGTATTGCCGATATCAGCGAGACGGATAAAAACGGCCGTCCAATTAGTCTTGTAGAGGCCGTAACTGCCAAGCTTCGTAAGATGACAGGTATCACCGTAGAAGAAGACGAGTGGAACTTGTCGCAGCTTGACAGACACCTAATCATGCACTTTACGGTAGTGAACGATAAAGGCGACACAATCGCCCGTTCTGACGACCTACACGCCCTAAAACTGCAATGTGCTGGGCAAGTGAAAGAAACTTTTGAAAAAGCGGCCACGCCGGAACTTGAGCGAAGTGGTATCGAAAGCTGGGATTTCGACACACTGCCGACTACCTTTGCGCAAAAGATGGGGGGCTTTGAAGTGCAAGCTTTCCCTGCATTGGTAGAAAAGGGCGATAAGGTAGATATTGCGCTTATCGACGAGCCTGAAAAAGCGCAATCTATGCACCGAAAAGGTGTGAACGTGTTGATAAAAAACGCCATGCCGTCGCCACTTAATTACTTACAGAGTAAGCTGCCCAATAAAGCTAAGTTGGGGCTTTACTTCAATCCGTTTGGGCAAATTAAAGCGCTTATTGATGATTGTATTTTTGCCGGTATAGACGCGCTGGTGGGGGAATACTGTGAAAAGCACAATACTGAAATTCGTAACAAGGCTGATTTTGATACCTGCGTAGATATCGTGCGGGCAGAAATTAACGACAAAGTACTAGAAATAGCTAAGCAGGTAGAGCAGGGCTTAACCCTTGCACATCAATGTCAAAAGCAAATGAAAGGTAATGTGCCCCTCAACATGATAAACGCATTGGGCGATTGCAAAGGGCATCTTTCAAGCTTGGTGTTCCCAGGCTTTGTATCTGATATTGGTGAAGCACGACTTAACGATTGGAACCGTTATATTAAAGGGTTATCTCGTCGTTTAGAAAAGCTACCGATTGATCCGAACAAAGACCGAATGCATCAGCTCACGGTAGAAAAGGCGGTCAGTGAGTGGGAAAAAGCCTGTGGTAAATACCCGAAAGGCAAAGTACCACAAGCGTTATTGGATGCACGTTGGATGATTGAAGAATTAAGGGTGTCTTTATTTGCGCAAGCATTAGGTACGGCTTACCCCATATCGGCAAAGCGTATCTCACTGTTTTTAGCTGATTTCTAAGTAGAAAACTAAGCACCTTGTTTAATTTCCCAAATAACAGGAAATAATTTTCTAAATATAATCGGACAATTCTTGGTCAGTCTGATTGACAAGCGGCCTACCTCGCCCTATAACAGGTAGAGCAACATGTGGTTTGAATACGTAGCGGAGATGTAGAAATGTTGGGATACGACGATAAGCGAAACTTTTTCAGGATGATGGTTAATTCGCCTTGTCAGTTACAGGTTACTGATGATGAATCGAGCCGCACTATGCAAGCGATGTGTAAGGACATCAGCGCAACGGGCATGTCTTTGGAAGTTGATGAACCCTCATTAGAAATTGGTACGCAAGTTAGTGTTGCTATCGATTCTCCAAGCTCTCAAGTGCCTTCATTAGCAGCTATTGCTACTGTGGTTCGCTGTGAGCCAGACACAGAATCTAGCTGTTTGATTGGGGTTGAAATCTCAGAAATGAAATAAGCTGTATAAGGGCCTTCGCAAGCCTAAGCTTATTTATTATGACTCACGAACTCTTTCGTGAGTCAGGCATAGCCTATGCTAAAACCTACAAACCTACTTTTTTCATATCAACGCTTTCATAGTAGTGAAATCGAATAAGTCGATGGCATCCTTCGTAAAAATCAATTGTCTTTAATAGCTCTAATCGATAATAATTCTCATTAACGATTCGAGACAAACTTATTAGGTAAATCATTATGAAAAAGACAATTACTTTTGCGTGCATGCACTTCACCGTCGCTTTTACAGTGGCATACTTATTAACCGGTAGTGCAGTAGTGGGTGGGGCAGTAGCCTTAGTTGAGCCAGCTGTGAATACTGTAGTTTTTTATTTCCACGAGCGAGTCTGGAAGAAATTTGAGAGCCAGTCTAAAGACCAAGATAGCGAGCAGCAACTAAGTAGTCGTCCTGAGCAGACTTTTGCTTCAAATGAGATGACATTGGCATCATAAGCGTTTGCTAAGTTTGCCTCTTATTTGAATTTTCGAAGAATGTGGCGCTAACGGTGAGTTAAGTTTAATTACACTTAATAAAACCTTAGCGCCACTTTTTTATGCTAAATGAATTAAACAAAAAGCCTGTATTAATCAGCTTGTTTGCTTATCTTTTACAGGTATTAAATGAGTTGTAAAAGTACGACTGATATTACAGGTCAGTTACTTCGCAAACTAAACCTTTTAAGTAATATCCTTCAGGGTAACTGCCAATTACCGGGTGATCGGTGGCTTGATTCAGTCGAGCAATAATCTTAATGGTTCTTCCGGCATCTAATGCGGCATCAGCCACTATTTTTTGGAAAAGATCGGCTGGCATCAAGCCAGAGCAGCTAAAAGTAAGTAGTAATCCACCATTTCTCACCGCATGAATACCATACAAGTTAATATCTTTATAGCCACGAGCGGCACGAGTAAGTGATGCTTTGTTGTCGATGAACTTGGGTGGATCGAGGATAACCATATCAAACTGATCGCCTCGTTCATGATATTCACGCAATTGCTTAAACACATCTTTTTTAACGTAATGACTTTTGCTTTCATCTAGCCCATTTATCGCAACGTGTTGCTTAGCAAGGTCGAGGGCTGGCTGAGAAACATCCACATTGGTGACCGATTTAGCGCCGCCTTGTAGTGCATAGCAGGAAAAGGTACCGGTATAGCTAAAGCAGTTAAGCACGTCAGCGTCTCTGGCATAATGTGCAGCGGCAGCACGGCTATCTCGCTGATCAAGATAAAAGCCCGTTTTGTGGCCGTTCTCTATATCAACAATAATAGAAAGCCCATTCTCTTTTACTGTAACTTGCATGGGAGGTTCGCCGCTCACCACGCCGGTTACTGGCTCTAGGCCTTCTTTTTTGCGCACATCCACATCGCTTCGCTCGTAAACATGAGTACCGGGCTTCAACTTGTTTATTGCCCACACAATTTTATCACGGTGTTTTTCAGCGCCCGCGCTCAGCAATTGCAGTACGGCTACGTTGTCATACAAATCTATGGTAACGCCAGGAAGGCCATCACTTTCAGACGCTATCCAACGAAAAGCATTGGTAACTTCGGGGTCAAATAAACGGGTTCTTAATTTAAGCGCTATTTCCATGCGGCGTAGAAAAAACGCGTTATCAATGCTTTCTTCTTTGCTAAAGGTCCACATGCGCACTCGAATTTGCGAAGTAGGGGAGTAGGCGCCGCGACCTAACCAGTCACCTTCTGAATCGAATACATCAACGGTGTCACCACTGCGCCCTCTACCTTTTAGTTCTGCCACGGCGCTTTCAAACACCCAAGGATGGCGACGACGAAGGGATTTATCTCTATTAGGATGCAATATAACTTGTGATGACATGAAACGTACTCTATTTCTTGAATTAGCTAGGAAGTGGGGTTGCGTAGGTAAGCCTTTAGCTGGGTTAAAAGCCTTTAGCTAATAAACGGCCCTTGCAACCACACGTAAGCGGCGGTGCGAAGTATAGCGACAAAGCGGTAGCTATGCGAATGATTAGCAAGTTTACCGTGTTGAAGTTAAGTATTATACGCAGTATGAAAGTAAGTTTGTTGGGCAAGCGCAGCCGTTAGATTAAACACGGCGTTATGGCAAACTCTTGGTAATCATGAGTTTTGTTGTAATAACCTTAGGTTACAGTGTTTTAAACCAAATTTAGCACAACAAGTTAAGCGCTAGGGTTATGATGCTAAAAATACCAACGCAATTATGCACCAAAACGTATCGCCCACGTAGTCATAGGTTGACGTGTTTTTCATGTAATCACTAATGTGCACAAACACTGCACCTGCTGTGAAAGTTCAAAAAAGAGGATACTAATGCAATTTGTAAACTTCGAAAAAGGCTGTGCTCCTGAAGGCCTCACAATAGCAGAGGTTGATGCCCCCGTACTTACCGACGATAAAGTGTTATTGCAGGTACACGCTTTTGGTGTGAATCGTGCCGATACACTACAACGACAAGGACACTATCCACCCCCTCCCGGCGAAAGTGAGATTCTGGGGCTGGAAGTAGCCGGTGAGGTTATTGAGGTTGGTGCTACAGTAAGTGAGTGGAAAGTCGGCGATAAGGTCTTTGGGTTAGTTGCTGGCGGCGGCTATGCACAACAAGTTGCTGTTAATCCGCATCATTTAATGCGGGTTCCAGAAAATATGGCGTATAGCACGGCGGCCGGACTTGCTGAGGTGTTTCTTACTGCATTTCAGTGTTTGCGCTTAATCTCCAATGTAAAACCGGCAGAGCGGGTACTCATTCACGGTGGTGCCAGTGGTGTGGGGCTAGCCGCCACTCAGCTTTGTCATTATTGGGGAGTAGAAAGTGCAGTTACCGCGTCATCCCAAGAAAAGTTAGCTCAGTGCAAACAAAACGGCGCTAACTTACTGATAAATTACAAAGATAAAAACTTTGCTGAAGAAATAAAAGCGAGTTGGCCAGAAGGCGTCAATATGGTGCTTGATATGGTAGGTGGCGATTACTTAAATCGGAACCTTCAAATACTAAAGCGCGACGGCATTGTGGTTTACCTTGCCATGTTAGCGGGACGTTATGCCGACAATCTCGATATGGCATTAATGTTGGGTAAACGAGCCAGAATACAAGGCACTACGTTACGCAACAGAACGGATGAATATAAAAGTGCGCTTATTAGTGATTTTTCGACAACCTGTTTACCCGCGTTTACCTCAGGCGAGCTTAGCGTAAACATTGATACAGTATACGCAATTGATGATGTCGCGAAATCTCACGCACGTTTAGAGGGTAACGACACACAGGGCAAAATAATTGTAGAGTGGTAATTGCTGAGTGTTAAGTAGAAGCAAAAGAATAGGCAGAGTTTGACGTTACAAAAGAAAAGGCGGTGCCGCCTTTTCTTTTTGAAACATCATTAACGCTTTAAAGCGTTAAAGCTATTAGGCGTAAAGTTATTAGCCTATGAAGCCGCTGTCTGGCGTTGTTGGCTTGGCTTCTGCCGCGCCGCGCGCAAGGTCATCACAGCGTTCATTTTCAGGGTGACCCGAGTGGCCCTTCACCCAATGCCAGTTAATTTTATGCTTGCTAACCGCTTCATCAAGGCGTTTCCAAAGGTCGGCATTTTTCACCGCTTTTTTGTCTGAAGTACGCCAGCCGTTCTTACGCCAGTTGTGGATCCATTGATTGATACCGTTTTTCACATACTGGCTGTCTGTCGTTAATTCCACATTGCAGGGCTCAGTTAAGCTGTTTAATGCTTCAATAGGAGCCATTAATTCCATACGATTATTCGTGGTATGGGCAAACCCGCCGCTAAGCTCTTTGCGGTGACTGTTATAAACGAGTACAGCGCCATAGCCGCCAGGGCCTGGGTTTCCAAGGCATGAGCCATCAGTAAAAATGTGAATGGTTTTTTGAGCCACTGGGTGTCCTTAAATTATTTACTTTCATATTTCGCTTTTCCCTTAGCCTGTGGCGAAGGGGTTGATATACTATCAAAAAACAAAAGGTAAGATTAGAGGAATCATGCGTCAGATTGTACTAGATACAGAAACTACAGGTATCGACCCTAAAGAAGGTCACCGAGTGATTGAAATTGGGTGTGTTGAGCTGGTTAACCGCAAACTTACTGGCAATCACTTTCATGTATACATTAATCCTGGCCGCCAAATAGAACAAGAGGCCATTGATGTTCACGGTATTACCAATGAGTTCTTAACCGACAAACCTACATTTAGAGATGTGGCCGAAGACTTTGTGAATTTTATTCGCGGCGCTCAGCTTGTTATCCACAATGCGCCCTTCGATGTGGGCTTTATGGATCATGAGTTCGGAATGGAACCGAAAACCCGTGGCGTTATCACCAAAGATATTTGTAGTGTTCTTGATACCTTGGCGGTCGCACGAAAAATGCACCCAGGGCAAAAGAACAACCTAGATGCGTTGTGTAAGCGTTACGGCATAGACAACAGCCACCGTGAGCTTCACGGCGCACTGCTGGATGCTGAAATTTTAGCTGATGTTTACCTGCTAATGACAGGTGGGCAAACTAAACTTAATTTGGCCTCGAAAGGCAGCGGCGAAACCCAATCAGATGCACTTCGTCGTTTGAACCGAAATGGAAATAAATTAAAGGTTATCAAGGCTAACGCCGATGAATTAGCACAGCATGAATCTCGTTTAGATATCGTAGAAAAAGCGGGGGGTAAATGTTTGTGGCGCCCAGAGCAAGAGCAAACCGATGCATAACTAAGCTAGGTGCAAGTTATCGTCTATAGCCTTAGGTGCTAGCCATACCTAACCATATTTTAGAATACATTTCCAAAGGAGCGGGCAACAGTGAGAATAGGCGTGATGAAACTAGTGTTGGCGTTGTGCCTATTGGGATGTGCTTCAACGGTATTTTCACAAGATACTTCGTTGACTGCTCCGTCGACATCGGATACGCAAGCCGACGCTGCGCCTTCTCCTATTACTGACTTGGGGGATGAATACGAGAACTCGATTAAATTATTACAGAATCGTTTTCGTATTGATTACAACGTGAAAGAGGTCTCTATGATTTTCTTTCGCGAATACGGTTCTGCCCCCGTAGTATTAGTCCGCCCCGATGGTTCAAAGCTATTTCAAGGCCGGGTAGACGAGGCATTCGTTAAGTGGTTTGATGCTGACACCTTCGATATGATCACCATTGAGAACCCTATGCCTGGCCCTTGGCAGGCGGTAGGTCAGGTTAACCCTGCCAGTCGGGTTATGGTTATTTCTGATATTAAACTTCACGCCACACCGCTTCCCAGTATTCTCTTTTCGGGCGAAATATTAAAATCTACGGCTTACCTAACCAACGGTGGCGAAAAAATAGATAACAAACAGTTTCGTGATGTCGTGGAGTTATCTATTGAGTTTGAAAGTGCCAATGACCCCAATTACGACAACTTCGGGGCCAACGATGCAGAAATAGCAAAGTTTGAAGATAACGGCCGGGGCATGGATGAGCGTCCTTCGGATGGTGTGTTCACTGGCCAATTTAATTTAAAAGTGGCGGCGGGCAAATGGCAGCCTGTGTATCGGGTAGACACGCCAATGTTCACGCGAGAGCAAATTGGTGCACCTATTATCCTGCACAACAACCCTGTTTATGTAGACGTTGAACTAGACCCTACCGATGGCACGGGAGATGGGTATCACACACTGCTCATTGATGTGAACCGCGAACTAGTCAATATAGAGTCACTTCTCATAGACGGTAAAATTAGATTTCCAAACGCAGATATTCAAAACTTCTCGTTAACCGAGGGCGGTGATGGCGTGCGAGAACATCTTATTGTGGCGTACGAAGAAGGAGTTTATCGCGTTAAACTAACCGCTTATGGCACAACATCGGAAGGCCGAGACTTTATTCTGGATGTGCCTGAATATACCTTTTTGGCTGAAGCACCTGAACCAGAAGTGATAGACCCGCTTATTGACGGCGAAGATCCTATTGTTGATGGCAGTGAAGATCCGCTTGCCATGGGAGAAGGTTCAACATCACCTAATCAAGAAAACACACAAAACCCTTCACAATCGCAAAATGAAGATGATGGAATGGATTCAGGTACGCTAACCCTGATTATTGTCGCGATGAATGGCACGATTATTTTAATAGGTGTTGTTGCTGCCGTTATTATTATCTTAAAAAGAAGAAAGGCCAGTGGTCCTGCATCTGCAAAAGTAGCCACAAAAAATGAAAATAAAAAAGCCAAAAAGAAAGTGGTGTCTGAATCTGACTTATCTCTTGATAATGAACCCAAGGGCTTTAAAAAGTTACTGGCAAAGTTTAAGAAATCGAAACCGGCAGAGTAGGGGCAATAAATAGGGCACATAAATAGCGCTATATCGCCCTACCGGGAGTACTTTTTCTCGTTACTAATACAAAAGTTCAAGTTAGCCATCCTAAGGTGAGCGTGGCCTGTGGGAATAGTATGCTAGTTTTAGGTGTACGAATTCCCGCCTGATTGAATTATATTTCAACATTGTGTTTATTTATCGCGCAAACAGTGCCCAGATGACAATTTTATTAATAAAAAGCATTGACTCTGTAAGGTCTAAACCGTATTATCTGCGCCGCAGTGAGGGCAAGGGGTTTTAACAACCCAACTAACTCACTGATAACATTGAAATTGTGGAGCGGTAGTTCAGTTGGTTAGAATACCGGCCTGTCACGCCGGGGGTCGCGGGTTCGAGTCCCGTCCGCTCCGCCACTTTCAATGATATAACTAAAAGGCCACGGAGCGGTAGTTCAGTTGGTTAGAATACCGGCCTGTCACGCCGGGGGTCGCGGGTTCGAGTCCCGTCCGCTCCGCCATTTAGTTATAACAAAGTGTCTCTTCGATGATGTGGAGCGGTAGTTCAGTTGGTTAGAATACCGGCCTGTCACGCCGGGGGTCGCGGGTTCGAGTCCCGTCCGCTCCGCCACTTATCGAAATAGCACACTTTCCCATTATGCGGAGCGGTAGTTCAGTTGGTTAGAATACCGGCCTGTCACGCCGGGGGTCGCGGGTTCGAGTCCCGTCCGCTCCGCCATTTTCGGGAAAGCATTTACTACTACCTTGCAGGTTCAACTGCGCACTGATAAAACCTCTTTATCAACGTTATACTTTTTCCGACTACTATTTTTTGCTTATTATCAGCTGTCGTTTCATCTTTTTTCTACCCAGTTTCTCTCTACCTAGTTTTTCACTACCTAGCTTCTCCTTTTTTTTCTTGCAGTATTATCCACCTTTGGTTTCTAGTTAGCCTCACAATAGCCTTTTCCCATATCGGCTGTGAATGCCCTTTGATTGCACATAATTGTTAGCCAGCTGAATAATTAGCTACCGCAGCAAACCGCATATTTTAAGTGGTATTGTGGCTGCATATCACTTCAACGCTAGATAATTTTATTCTCTTCAGTTCATTGACTTAACTCAATCTTCTGCAATGCTTAAATGCATCTAAAGTATTATTCTAATAATCAAATTTTCGACTATTTTGAAGTGTACACGCACAATAATATGTCTTAATTTTATGTGGTACGAATGAGCAATAGTGAGCATAAAAAATTTCTACTAGCTGACAATCTTAAAGCCATCGCCGTATCGTTTTTGTCTGTTGTTCTTGTTAGCGCCGCGCTTGGCCTATTAATGTTCTCAGTTATAAAAGAACATGAAAAAGACCGAGCAAAAGATATATTATCAAACGTGAACATGGTGTTTAAAGATGCCGAGACCGCATTAGATTATTTGAACGCCTCTCCCTATTACTCCTGCAGTGAAGACAATTTAAACGAAATGCGACGCACTTTATTTCGCTCTCGTTTTGTGAAAGAAATTGGTTTCTTTGGTGATGGAAAGTTATTGTGCAGTACCTATCTTGGGCTATTAAAGCAGCCCATAGACGAAGCAATCCCAGATTTTGTCACTTCTTTGGGTGATGCGTTTTGGATTAATACGCCGTTAGAGCTATTTGACAACCAGTCGAAAGGCACTATTGCAAAGCGTGGACGATACAATGCTGTATTAGATATGGATGCAGTAATTGGCCTAAACTTTAGTCAGGATTGGGCGCTCTTTTACAAAGCAGATGAGCTATTTCATATGGCGGGAAACGCCTCTTTAATGCCACAGAGCGCGGGCGGAGGTATCGCAAAACTTGATACTAGTTACTTCTCTCTAAGTTTAATCAAGTGTGATAAGTATTATTCTTCCACTTGTTTGAGCGTAGTATCCGACCAAGGCCGAATTTTTAATACTCATAAAGGCAAACTAGTGTTGTTCGTTTGTGTCATGTTAATGACGGCGGCGCTATCTCATATGCTTACATTTAATTACTTAAGACGCAGACGTTCATTAGAGTCGCGTATAAGTCGTGGGCTTAAATCGGGTAAGTTTTATTGTTTGTACCAGCCATTCGTAATATTAAAGTCTGGTGAAGTAGTTGGCTGTGAAGTATTGAGCCGATTCGAAGATGAGTTTGGTCCAATTTACCCTGACGAATTTATACCTCAAGTCAAAGAGTTAGGTAAAACATGGGAGTTCACTACGGTCATGATTGAATCGGCAATGATTGCCCTTAATGAGAACAAGGATATTCCAGAAGGCTTTAAAGTTTCATTTAACCTGTTTCCGTCAGACTTTATGAAAGATGAGTTGCTCGACTTAGACTGGGTGCTCACTATGAATGACAAGAATTTTAAATTGGTTCTTGAGATAACCGAAGATGAGCAACTTGCCACAGGCAGTGCGGTTAAACATATAAAAGCCCTCAAAAGCAGAGGTTTTTGGATGGCCATAGACGATTTTGGGGTAGGGTATTCGAACCTTAGCCAACTTAAATCTCTTAAATGTGAATTCCTGAAGATCGATCGTAGTTTCGTGATGGACATGGAGGATCATAGTATTCGTTCCTCTTTAATTCCCCACATTGTCAGTATTGCCGACGAATTAAGAGTGACATTGATTGCGGAAGGTGTTGAAAACACCGAGCAGTGTCAGGAGCTCGTGAATATGAATGTGGAGTACGGTCAAGGATGGTTATTTGGTAAACCGCAAACGGTTGAGAATTTAGCAAATACCATTGAGCTGTCGTCCCAAACCCATTAATCGGTTGGCCTGCCAGTCGTTCCGCGATACCATGCAGTTATTGTTAAAAGACGAAGAACGGCTGCATGCAGGACGTATTACATTGCCGCAAAATCTGTAAAATTTATCAAGAAGGCGAGAATAGTACGCCTGTCCTTAATAACATTTCACTTTCTATCAATGCGAGTGAGCATGTTGCCATTTTAGGTAGCTCTGGTTCAGGAAAAAGTACCCTGCTGCACTTGCTTGGCGGTTTAGACACGCCCACAAGCGGTGAAGTGTGGTTCAAAGGTGAGTCACTTACACACTTAAACGCTAAACAGCTTGCCGCCTTGCGAAACAAGGAAATGGGGTTTATTTATCAATTCCATCATTTGCTTGGTGAATTTACTGCGCTTGAAAACGTTGCCATGCCTCTTCGAATTGGCGGCGAGAGTGCTACTACCGCTAATGCAAAAGCAAACGCCTTACTTAACGACGTAGGGCTTTCTCACCGTGCAGATCATTTACCTAGCGCGCTCTCAGGCGGCGAACGTCAACGGGTAGCCATTGCCCGCGCATTGGTCACATCTCCATCGGTTGTTCTTGCTGACGAACCAACCGGTAATTTAGATGCCACCACAGGTGAACAGATTTATCAGTTGTTGAAACGCTTAAGTGAGCAAAAACAAACGGCTTTTGTTGTGGTAACGCACGATATTACGCTTGCTAATCGTATGGACAGAGTACTTCGTATTAAAGACGGTGAATTACTAAACGCCGCAACTGAGGAACAATCGTAGTGGCGCTGGCATGGCAACTTGCTAAACGATTTCGTCGAGCCAAAGTCCAAAATCGTTTCATCTCATTCATTTCTATGTCGTCTACCGTAGGCATAGGTCTTGGCTGTTTCGTGTTAATTATCTTACTAAGTGTAATGAATGGTTTTGAGCGAGAATTAACGCAGCGTATTTTAACCGTTATTCCTCACGGCGAATTGTATAGCACCGACAAGACGGGCATTGAGAACTTAGATGCGCAGCTGTATCGACTTAATCAAGACCCCAGAATTGCTAAGGTTGAGCCTTACACCGAGCTTACCGGCATGTTGCAATTCAAAGGTGAGTTAAAGGCGATTTCATTGACGGGCATAGCGGCAGACGCGCAAAACACTTTTAGCCGGCAAGTAACGGACGAACATTGGCAGAACTTCGCGCTAAACAGCGACGGTGTGCTGATAGGTAAGGGGATTGCCAACAAACTTAATATTGTGGTGGGTGATACCGTACAGGCGCTTATTCCCGTCACCACGAAAGATTTACGCTTTAGCGCACCTACATCAATAACGTTAACCGTCGCAGGCTTCATGCATGTTGGCGGCGAGCTAGATAATCAATTGGGGTTAATGCACCTTGCGAAAGCTTCCGCGGCCGCTGGCATAGATGGCCAAGCATTGGGTATGCGCTTCACATTACACGATCCATTTTCGGCCTATATCACCATGCGAGATATAGGTTATAGCTACCCTCAAGCGGTCTATATGTCAGATTGGACCCGTACCCAAGGCCATTTGTACAATGACATTCAGCTCGTTCGCACCGTTGTGTATATTGCATTGGTACTGGTGATTGCCGTGGCGTGTTTTAACATTGTGTCGTCATTAGTGATGGCGGTACGAGAAAAACAACCTGCCATCGCTATCTTAAAAACTATGGGGGCGACCGACACACTAATTCGGCGCACGTTTATGTTCCAAGGTGTGCTGAATGGACTCATTGGTATAGTAGTAGGGGTAACCCTTGCTGTTATTATTGCCCCTAATCTTTCACGTATTGTGAAGTTCTTAGAGGGTGTTTTTGGGGTAGAAGTGCTATCAGGTGATATCTATTTTATCGATTTCTTACCTTCTGCACTTATGTGGCAAGACGTGGTAGTCACCTGTGTGGTCGCCATCATCATGTCCGTATTAGCAACTTGGTACCCCGCCCATAAAGCGACGAAAGTGTCTCCCTCTCAATCCCTTCACTGAATGTACTTAGCTTGTCAGTGCTCTGCACTTCTAAAGCGCGTTCCTATTGGGGAACGCAATGGCCAACAGGCATTAAAAAAGGGTTAGCAATGCTAACCCTTTTATCATGTTCAAAAGACAAGAGGGGATTAGGCGTTCTTATCAAACTCGTTGAAATTCACGTCTTCTTCTTTTTCACCGGCATGTTCGTCGTAATAAACATCTTCATCAAGTCCACCTTCGCTTTTCGCGACTACGCATGACACCATACAGTCACCTGTGATATTTACCGCAGTACGGGTCATATCAAGTAAGCGGTCGACACCAATAATCAGTGCTATTCCTTCAACAGGTAGGTTAACTTGTTGCAATACCATGGCAAGCATGATTAAGCCTACCCCTGGCACACCAGCCGTACCGATAGAGGCTAGGGTAGCGGTTAACACCACCATCATGTAGTCGCCTAAACTTAAATCAACGCCATAAACTTGTGCGATAAATACGGTAGCCACGCCCTGCATAATCGCGGTGCCATCCATATTGATAGTGGCCCCTAAAGGCAGGGTGAAAGACGCGACTGAATTGTTGATACCCAGTTTGTTTCGCGCCGTTTCCATGGTGACTGGTAACGTAGCGCTACTGCTTGAGGTACTAAATGCAAACAAGGCTGCATCGCGCATTTTTTTCAGCAGCACAACTGGGCTCAAGCCGCTCAATAGTTTGAGCAATATTGAGTAGGTCACTAATCCATGAATGATAAGCACACCAAATACCAAGAAGAAGTATTTGGCCAAGCTAAAGATAGTGTCGCCACCAATAGTAGAGAAGAGTTTAGCCATCAACACAAACACACCGTAAGGCGCTAGGTTCATGATGATAGTTACAAGGCGCATAATAACCGTGTTGATATCTTCGAAAAACGCACTGACTCGCTTGCCTGCTTCGCCAGTCATCGCCATTGAAATACCGAATAACACCGCAAATACGATGATTTGAAGCATGTTGCCTTGCGCCATCGAATTAATAGGGTTACTAGGAAACATATTAACGATAACGTCACCAAGACTTGGTGCAGTCTTCGCTTCAAAAGACGTTTCAGTCGTTAGATTTAAGCCTTCTCCTGGTGAAATAAGTAAAGCCATACTCATTGCCAGTGTGATTGCTATTGCAGTCGTGACAATATACAGCCCAACAGACTTTGCGCCTAAACGACCTAATTTACTTGGGTCGGAAAGTGTACTGGTACCGCAAATAAGCGAAACAAATACTAATGGCACCACCAACATCTTTAAACTAGCGATAAAAATCTGCCCAAGGGTAGAAAATATACCATCTACAAAAATGCTATACGCAGAGAACTGGAAACCAAATACCGAAAAAGTGAAATCTCCGCTATCATCGAATAATATTTGAAGAAGCACACCTATCACGATACCGGCAATCATGCCGATAAAGATTCTGGTGGTTAAACTAAATTTATGTGCAGATTGAGACATTAAAATTCCCTGTACATTTTTATATTTTTATTTAGTGTGACAGATTCTATTGATTTTAAAACATAAAAAACGACCCAATTGTCATTTATAGAGGTTCAGGAACGAATTATGCGACAAATTACGCGAGTCTTGTCTAAGACACTCTGGCTATTTAGTGCAATATTTATACTAACAGCGTGCGGAGGAGGCGATTCAGTCTCTAGAGATGATAGCGATGGATCAGATGATGGCAGTGGTTCCTCTGCTACTGTTAATATCGTATTAACCGTTCAAAACGCCAGCGGTGAAACTGACCGCAACCTAACCTCCGACAATTCTCTTACCGTTATTGCCACTGTTACTGACACTGACGGTGTAGCCCAAGCCGACCAACTCGTTACGTTCGCAGTAAGTAATACCGAACTAGCCGTGTTCGGGAACGATACCGGTACAGCGCGAACCGATGACAGCGGGATAGCAAGAATAGCTATTAATGCCAGTACTGCCTCAGGTGATGGTGAAATCACAGGTAGCTTGAGCAGTGGTGAAAGCGGCTCTACTACTTTTTCAGCCGTTGGAGCTCCTACGGTTAGTGAAGAACCTGCGTCATTACAATTTTATGCAAGCGCGGTTCAGCTTGCCTCCAGCGGTTCAGATGACATTGAGCTCATTGCATTAATTAAAAACGAACAAAGTGTTTTGATGGAAGGGGTTGTCGTTAACTTCTCTGCTAGTAATGAAGCCGGTGTTGAATTGCAATTAACGCAATCTACCACTACCGCCGATGGTACTGCCAGAGCATTAGTCTCTACTCAAAATGATGCGTCGAACCGCACGGTAACCCTAACGGCTCAAACCGGCGCATTAGTTAAAACCGTTGATATTTTGATCACCGGCACAGAGGTGACGATTAATGGCGCAAACTCAGTCATATTGAATGACACTGCCGAATATACGCTACGTGTACAAGATTCTGATGGGGTAGCCATTGTTAATCAAACTATCCTATTAGAAGCAGAGAACGGTACACTCAGTGAAACCTCAGTTAATACAGGGGCTGATGGACAAGCTACCATTACTTACACGGCAACCACATCTGGTGAAGATACCATTACAGCTTCGTCGCTTAATGCGTCAGTAGAATTTGAATTAGAGGTTCAACAAGACGAATTTAGTTTTGTGGTAGTGCCGGATGAAGAAATATCATTGAATGAAGCAGCCACAATCAGTGTTCAATGGCTACAAGATGGTACTCCAGCTGTTGGTAATAACGTAACATTTAGTACTTCTCGCGGAGAGATTATTGGCGCAGCGCTTGTAACAACCGATGCTGACGGTATTGCCTCTATCTCAATAGAGTCTGACAATGCCGGTTTTGCTTCTATTACTGCCACAGGAACTGAAGCGGGTAATGAGTCTACGGTGAATGCGGTGACGCAAGTAGAATTTGTCGCGGTTGAGCCTGCTACTTTGATTGCAGATGCAACACCAGATATTATCGGACCTGATGGTCAAACAAGTACCATTACTGCAGTTGTTAGAGACCCTTCAGGTAACTTAGTAAAAAATACCGTGGTTAACTTTAATGTAGATGACGTATCTACAGGTTCTATTTCACCTTCTCAATCGACCACCGACAGCAGTGGTATTGCCTCTACGGTATTTACTTCAGGCGCACCTTCAAGTGAAGATGCGGTTATTGTTCGTGCTTCTGTAGCAAGCGATGAAACAATTACTGATGAAGTGTATATGACAGTAGGTGACAGAGCATTTGATATCTCCATTGGCACTGGTAACGAAATTGAAGAGCCTGATTCAACCACTTACCTAAAACGCTTTGCTGTGTTTGTTTCTGATTCAGCAGGACAGCCTGTTAGTGGCGTTGAGTTAACCGCATCTGCTACACCAGTAAAGCGTGTTTTAGGGGGGACATTCTTAAAAGGGGATTGGTATTGGGATGAAGACGAGTCTATTTACAAGCCTGACGTAACAGTTGAGTGTAATAACGAAGACATTAATGGCAATGGTATTCTTGATGTAGGAGAAGATACAAATGGTGATGAATTCCTAACTCCTGGTATTGTAGGAACGTTGACTTTTGCTGATACAAGTATAACCGACGAAAACGGACAAGCTGAGTTAGAGTATCGTTATCCGGCAAATTACGGTTATTGGTACGACATGGTTATTACGATTTTCGGTCAATCAACTGGAAGTGAAGCGAGCCAAGATCATTATTATCGATTAGGCGTTTCTTCTGATGACTTGACTAATGAAGGCGCTGGGCTACCTGCAAATCCATTCGGTTCTGTACCGGACTGTACTACATTCAACTAACAAAAAGCCGGCGTAAGCCGGCTTTTTTATAATTAAAACAATACTAACCTTGTTGGAATGGATATACAGAGCCAAGCTTTAATAGCTGGGTAAGTTCATCTAGCGCTGTACGCGATTCAATAAGCAATTGAGGATCGCGTAAATCGTCTTCAGCGAGTACATCACGGTAGTGTTTATCTACCCATTTGTTAAGACGTGCAAACTGAAGATCGTTAATTAAAGTCGCGGGATTTACCGCATCAAGCTCTTGGTCGTTCATAGCTACACGTAAACGCAAGCACGCGGGGCCGCCACCATTACGCATACTTTGCTTAACATCAAAATAGTTTACCGATTTTATCGGCGTGCCCAAAGTAACTAGCTTGTCTAAATAACGCTTAACTGCATCGTTTTCTTCACAGTCGGTAGGCGCAATAATCGTCATGTCACCATTAGGTAAGGTGATAATTTGGGTATTGAAAAGATAAGTTTTAATAGCATCTTGAACTGATACTTCGTCAGTCGGAACTTCAATAAGATGAAGTGGAGTATCACCAAACTTAGTTTGTAATTCTTTTAGCCCCGTTTCTTTTTTATAAAAAGCTTGGTCATGGTAGAACAACACGTTCTGGTTGCCCACGGCGATTACGTCATTATGGAAAACCCCTTGGTCGATAACATCAGGGTTTTGCTGCATGTACACCACGCCTTCTTCGCTTAACCCATGCAAGCGCGCCACAGCCTGGCATGCTTCTAATGTTTGGCGGGCAGGAAATTTAGTGGGCGCTGGTTTACTTGGGTCGAAAGCGTGACGGCCGTATACGAAGAGTTCTACCCCTGCATGGCTGTAATCTGAACACAAACGAGTGTGGTTTGCTGCGCCTTCGTCTCCAAAATGTTCGTTATCTGGCAGGTGTAAGTGGTGGGCAAAGTGTTTTTCATTTGCGAAGGTCGCTTTTAAAATATTGCCTGTCACTTGTGGCTCTAACGAACGATGAAACTTGTTTGTTAGGTTTGCAGGTGTAAAATGCACGCGGCCATCAGCTGTATCAGCGCTTGGAGAGACCGTGGCGGCGTTTGCTGTCCACATGCTTGATGCAGAGCAACATGCTAGAAAAATCTCTCTAGATTGCTTTGCAGCGCTTTCTAGCACTCTGGCATCTGAACCAGAAAAGCCGAGTCGACGTAATGCAGCTATATCTGGGCGTTCTTGAGGGGCAAGTACACCTTGCATCATGCCCATGTCAGACAAGGCTTTCATTTTCAGTAAACCTTGTTTAGCCGCTTGCTTAGGGCTACTAACTGCATTGGCATTGTTCAGAGAAGCAACATTACCGAACGAGAGTCCGGCGTAGTTGTGGGTTGGGCCGACAAGCCCATCAAAGTTAACTTCAAATTGCTTCATACTTTCCCTCTATTTGGTGTTTGAGCGTTTGACCGCTACCCTATAAATGCACAACCCAAGATTTTGGGTGTATTTACAGAGAAGCTAACGCCTCATTTTTTGTTAGCCGTGGATTAATAAGCATAATAAATGCCTGTTAATTACTAGGCGCAAAGGCATAATGGCTGGCATTATACGGTTTTTATGCGCCTTGCCAATCAAGGTGGTTGAAAAGTGAACAGGAATTGCACGCGATTGAAGCAATGGGAAGAATAACTATTAAGAAGATCTTGTTTTCCATTCACTTTGTCGATATATGTTAAAAAAGCACGGGCACCGCAATGGCACAGTCTACGGGCCCTTTATCTTTGAGAATGACTAAAATAGTCCTTTAGAATCAATAGGTTTAATTCAATTATATGGCAAAATCTCTAGTCATAGTCGAGTCGCCAGCCAAAGCGAAAACGATAAATAAATATCTTGGTAAAGATTTTATCGTAAAAAGTTCTGTCGGCCATGTTCGCGATCTGCCTACGAAGGCATTGGGTAAAGTTGAGCCCAAAAAGCCAGCGAAAGAACTCAAAACTTATAGCGAAGAAGACAAACAAGAATATCTTCGCAGACATGAATATTTAAAACTTGTTGACCGCATGGGTGTAGACCCAGAACAAAACTGGAAAGCCCACTATCAGGTTTTACAGGGTAAAGAAAAAGTGGTTAACGAGCTTAAACGCTTGGCCAAAGACGCTGACACTATCTATCTCGCAACGGATTTGGATAGAGAAGGGGAAGCTATCGCGTGGCATTTACAAGAATTGCTGGGCAGTAAAGGCAAAACCTATCAGCGTGTGGTGTTTAACGAAATTACTAAAAACGCCATTCAAGAAGCCTTCTCAGACCCAGGCGAAGTTAACGTTGCTCGTGTAAATGCACAGCAAGCTAGACGTTTCCTAGACCGCGTTGTTGGCTTTATGGTGTCGCCATTGCTATGGAAAAAGATAGCACGTGGCTTATCTGCAGGCCGTGTTCAATCGGTTGCTGTTCGCCTAGTGGTAGATCGTGAGCGCGAGATTAAAGCGTTTGTTCCAGAAGAGTTTTGGGATATTCACGCCGACTTAACCAGCGAGCAAAAAGCGGCGCTACGTATGTTGGTAGCCAAGCACGAAGGTAAAGCGTTCAAACCGGTTAATAAAGCGCAAGCAGACAAAGCATTAGAAGATTTAAATGGCGCTAAGTACTTAGTTGAAAGCCGTGAATCTAAGCCTACGTCTAGCCGACCTTCAGCTCCGTTTATTACTTCAACGCTGCAGCAAGCTGCGAGTACTCGTTTAGGTTTTGGTGTTAAGAAAACCATGATGATGGCGCAGCGCTTGTATGAAGCGGGTTACATCACTTATATGCGTACTGACTCAACGAACTTGAGCCAAGAAGCGCTTGATAATTGCCGCGCATATATCGAAGACAATTTTGGGAGCAAATACCTACCAGAATCGCCGAATCGCTATGGCAGTAAAGAAGGAGCGCAAGAGGCGCACGAAGCCATTCGTCCTTCAAGTGTTAAGGTAAATGCTGCGCATTTAGGCGATATGGAACGGGATGCTCAGCGTTTATACGAGCTTATTTGGCGCCAGTTTGTTGCGTGTCAAATGACACCAGCTAAATATGATGCTACCACCATTAGAGTAGGTGCAAACAATTACGAGTTAACAGCCAAAGGCCGTGTGTTAAAGTTTGATGGCTGGACACGTGTTCAACCACAGCTTCGCAAAAAAGGCGAAGAAGAGTTGATGCTGCCTGATGTTCAAAAAGGCGATGTATTAAACTTAAATGCACTTGATCCTAAGCAGCACTTCACTAAACCAGTGGCGCGTTTTAACGAAGCGTCTTTGGTAAAAGAGCTGGAAAAACGAGGCATCGGCCGACCTTCAACTTACGCAAGTATTATTTCGACCATTCAAGATCGCGGTTATGTTCGCCTTGAAAATAAGCGTTTTTATGCTGAAAAAATGGGTGAAATCGTTAACGATCGTTTGATGGAAAACTTTGACGACCTAATGAGTTTCGACTTTACCGCCAACATGGAGCAACAGCTTGATGATATAGCGGAAGGTAACAAAGATTGGAAAGACGTACTCAATCTGTTCTACAGCGATTTTTACGGCAAGTTGCTGAATGCCGAAAAAGCCCCTGAAGAAGGCGGAATGCGCCTTAATCAAGCCATTCCGTCGGGTATTACATGTGACAAGTGCGGACGTGAAATGAACGTGCGTACGGCGTCTACCGGCGTATTCCTTGGGTGTTCTGGTTACAATTTACCGCCAAAAGAACGTTGCACTAACACCATGAACCTGACCCCAGGTGATGAAGTGGTGAAGGTAGATGACGAGGAAGAATTAGAAACCGAGGCGTTGCGTGCTAAGAAGCGTTGTCCAATATGCAGTACTGCCATGGACAGCTACTTAGTGGACGAAACCCGTAAGCTGCATGTGTGTGGTAATACACCCACCTGTGAAGGTACCTTAGTTGAAACCGGTACGTTCAAGATTAAAGGTTACGACGGCCCCATTATCGAATGTGATAAGTGTGGCAGTGACATGGAACTGAAAAACGGGCGCTTTGGTAAATACTTCGGCTGTACTAACGAAGAATGTAAAAACACGCGTAAGTTATTACGTAACGGCGAGGCTGCACCACCTAAAGAAGATCCGGTAGATTTACCAGAGCTGCCTTGTGAAAAGTCCGATGCGCATTTTGTACTACGCGATGGCGCTTCAGGTATTTTCATGGCCGCACATAACTTCCCTAAATCTCGGGAAACTCGTGCACCAAAAGTGGAAGAACTAGCGCGCTTTAGAGATAGAATATCTGAAAAATTCTATTACCTAGCCGATGCACCGCAAAAAGATCCGGAAGGTAACCTTGCCATTGTTCGCTATAGTCGTAAGACCAAGCAGCAGTATGTGATGTCGGAAAATGAAGCGGGTAAAGCCACAGGTTGGTCAGCATGGTATAACGACGGTAAGTGGGAAACACAAGCCGCCAGTAAACCTGCAGCTAAAACCAAAGCGAAAGCCAAGAAGAAATAAAGAGATTTAATATATGGCCTCGTTACAAGAACAGTTATTAAAAGCCGGCATAGCAGACAAAGGTTCTGCTAAGCAGGCGCGTGCTGAAAAGCGCAAAAAGAATAAACAAAAAACAAAGAACAACCAAGGCGTGGTGGATGAAGCGACTATTGCTGCTCAGAAAGCCGCTGAAGAAAAGAAAGCCCGCTCACGTGAGCTGAATCAGTTGCAACAACAAGAGCGTGAAAAGCGCTCTATTGCTGCGCAAGTGCGCCAGCTCATTGATGTGAATAAACAGCCGCGAAAAGGCGATACCGTACTGAATTTCACTCACGATAATGTCGTGAAACGTATGTATGTTAGTGCCGAAATGCACAAGCAAGTGACTAAAGGTCGCTTAACCGTGGTGATTTTAGGTGATGCTTATGAGCTAGTGCCTACGCCTGTAGCGGATAAAATTGCGCAGCGTGACGATAGCTTTATTATTTACCGTGCCGACTTAGACACCAGCGACAATGACGGTAAAGAAGAAGCACAAGATGATTGGTATGCCGACTACGACATTCCAGATGATCTGACCTGGTAACGAAATCCAGGCCTTGTATCGAAATAAAATGACGTGAAATTCTTTTTCACGTCATTTTTCTGTCTCCTGTTCCTCTTCGATTTTCATTCCATTGTTATAGCTATTCAACTTCATGGTTTATCACCATCCTTAAAATGCCAGTGTTTGACTAGTACACCAACTTAACCATGTTTCAGTCACCGGTACGCCGTTAGCTTGCCAGTGCATCTCTAGGGGCACGGACAGCGGCATAGTAAGCGATATAAACGTACAGCCTTGTGTCTGTAAATTCTTAATGCAGCAAGGTACTAACGCAACATGTTGCGTACTGGCTATGTGAGTTAGCAGCGCTTGCATACTACCGGGCTCACTACTCACTTTAGGCTGTACTTTCACGCGGTGGAAAGCACTAATAATGGCATCAAATAAGCTGGATGCTTGTTCTCTGGCAAATAGAGTGAGGGAATAAGGCGCTAAATCAGCCAAATTTACACTGCTATTCTTTGACAATGGATGCGCTTCAGACACCACAAGAACAATAGGATCATCCGTTAAATGTTGATGATTGATTAAACCACTATAGCCGCCATCGATAGGCCGTGAAAAGCCTATATCTATTCTCCCTTCACTAAAGGCTTCTAGCTGTTGTGCGGCAGTCATTTCAAATATTTGTACGTCAATGAGTGGCTCACTTAGCGAGAAGCGTTTTAATAAATCGGGCATAAAATGCGCACAGGCTGAGCTTAAGTAACCAATACGCAGTAACCCTTGTTTACCGTTCGCAACGCGCTGAGTTTCATATTGTGCTTGTTGGTAATGGGTTAAGATATCTTCAACATGTCGAAGAAATACTTTTCCAGGTGCAGTTAACTCCACATAACGAGTAGTACGTTCAAAAAGCTTAACGTTTAGGGATGACTCTAGTGCATTAATATGGCGGCTAACCGCACTTTGAACAGTGTGTAAACGCGTGGCCGCTAACGAAAAGCTTTTGCATTGAGCTACTTCAACAAAGGTGTACATGTGCTTTAGATTCATAAAAGCTGGGCTCGCACTGTTAGATTAATGCTGAATATGCATTAAAGGTGCGTAAAATTATCATTTAACGGATAGCTTGCCAATGCGTAAAATACAAGCCGAGTTAATTTAGTTTCAATGGGGTTTTATGCAGTTATCACGTTTTGGAGAAATCACTTTACTAGTGATTTCAATGTTAACCATTATGGTTGGGGCGGTACTAGCGCCTGGATTAAACTCTATTGCACCTGCCTTAGGTGTGAGTAAATTTGCACCCTTGCTCATCACCTTGCCAGCATTAGGCGCTATTCTATTTGCAGCATTTTTTGGAAAGCTCATTGATAGTATTGGGGCTCGCAAAACCTTAGTCATAGCTTTGTGGGGATACTTACTGTTAGGTATTGGGGGTATTTGGGTATACGGCCCGTTATGGGTAAGTATTGACCGAATTCTATTAGGTGGATTTGCTGCAGGAGTGATGGCGTCAGGCACCGCGATTATTTCACAGTGGTATCACGGCAAAGCTAGACTTTCTGTCATTGCTAAACAGGGTATGGCCATTGAGCTAGGCGGCGTAATAATACTGTTCTTAGGTGGCCTGTTAAGTGAAATTGATTGGAGAGCGCCGTTCTTGCTCTACGGGCTGGCATTGGTTTGTTTGGTGCTGACCGCGATTAGCATCCCGCGTAAAGAGCCAGAAACTCAGCCTGTTACCCTTAGCGAAAGTGGTCAAATTAATGAAAGCTTACGGTCTGTCTTAATTAATGCCGTATTAGCCATGTCACTGTTTTTTAGTATGTTTATAACGCTGCCGAGTCATCTTGGCGATTTAGGTTACAGCGAAGCCGAAACGGGCTATTTACTGTCTTTTATTTCATTAATGGCTGTTTTATCCGCGTTGGTTATGCCACATATCGTTAATGCTAAATCTGAGAAAGTAACGTTATTTTTAGCTTTTATAAGCTTTGCAGCAGCCCACGCAATCTTCGCTATTGCTGAATCCACGAGTTTACTTGTAGTGGCGTCGCTATTTGCAGGTACGGGCTTCGGGTTCTCTATACCACTACTTAATCATGCCACCGTTGAGCGTAGCTCTGATACGAATATGGGCAGGAACTTAGCGTGGTTTGCTATGGCGGTATTCTCGGGTCAGTTTTTAACGTCGGCACTCGAGTTTTTACCTGTGACTGACAGTGGTGTATTTACAGTATGCGGGGCCATTGCCGTTCTGTGTTCGGTTTACGTGATGAAAACAAAAGCGTAGTTAGATGACTTAAAAAGTAAGTAAACAGTGTTGGCACTGTTTACTTACTCAGAAAGCTAAATAACTACAACAATCGTACCCACTAAGCACATTTGGCTAAATAATCATTGAGCCCCGCTAAATATTGCTCTTTTTCAGGCGTACTTAGCCAGCTTGCTTTGAAGCTGTTCGCCACTAAAGTGCTTAGCTCATCTTCACTAAATCCTCCTTCTTGCTGAAGCGCAATGAGGTTTTCATTTAAATATGCCCGAAAATAAGAAGGGTCGTCCGAGTTGATCGTTGGCATTAACCCGCGTTTAAGCATGTCTTTAATTTCAATTGAGGTGAGTGATTGCACCACGAATTGATTCGACACAGGGCAAACCGTTAAACCAATATTTTTTTGCTTCACTAATTCGCATAACGCGTCTGAGGCTAAAATATTCACGCCGTGATCTATTCTGTCTACATCAATGTCTTCTAGCACCTGGCGAATATGCTCTAGGGTATCTTGCTGGTTCACATCGCAATGCATGGTAAGTTTTAATCCCCACTCACGGGCTTTGGCAAACACAGCGGCAAACTTAGAAGGCGGGTTCTTATGTTCATCTGAATCTAAGCCTACACCAATAAGTTTATTAAGATGTGGCTCAGCCATGATTAGATGCTCCATGGCCGAGTCGGCCGACATATCACGAAGGAAACACAGTATAAGATTGCTTTGTACACCTAGCTTGGTATTAGCATCCTGTTGTGCGCGATAGATACCTTCAATTACAGTATCGAATGCTACGCCTCGGGACGTATGAGCTTGTGGGTCGAAAAAGAGTTCCACATACACAATGTGCTGCGCCGCTGCTTTTTCAAAATAAGCCATGGTAAGCGCGTAAAAGTCTTCTTCTTCAATTAATACACTCATCCCTGCGTAATAAATATCTAAAAAAGAGGGGAGATCATGAAAGTTATAAGCGGCTATCATTTGCTCTGGGGTTTCTGCACTCAGGCTTACGCCATTCTTCTGTGCTAATGCAAAGCTTAGCTCAGGCTCTAATGTGCCTTCAATATGAACATGGAGTTCGGCTTTTGGCATTTTTTGTATGAATTCTTGCATGTGGCCTCGTGTTATTTTTATTGGATATCAGACGGAAAACGTGCTCAGTTATCAATACAGCTGGCGCAAAACGCTGTGTAGTACAGGCTTAAGAGTAACGCTAGATCTAAAGCACTGGCTTCTAATGCAATAAATAATGCAATAAATACGCCTTAGTTCAAACGCATTGTAATTTTAAAAAAGCTTAAGTTATTAATTATAATAGATAAAATATGATTCCAGTTTACCTTCATGTGTAAGTGTTTAATGGCAAATGTTAAGAAAATAAGGTGCTTAAATAGCAAGGCGGTGTTTTTGCGTTAATGGTGTCACGCGACAATAAGTGGCAGGTGCATCGAGTTAGTGCAGGGTTTTCATTTGCAATTATGCAAGAAGGCCTGCGGCATAGCAGACCTTCTCTTGTGAAATTCGCTATTGTATTTCCATATCAAGATAGCCCTCGCCGATATACCTACTTCCAAAGCGATCATTACAGTCCATATCTGATTGCACTTTTTGAGCTGTAAGATAGGCATCAGAATGGGTGCTATTTATAATGAGCCCAGAATATGTGCGGGGGGGCGTGCCTGAGAAAGTTGTACCAGTACATTTTACCGTATACTTCCAATCAGCTAATTGCGACGAAAAAGAAGTGCTTTTGGTTTCGGTTGAGTAAGTGTAACTGCTTGTTGTTTCTGTTGCTTCCCAGCTTTTTGATAAAGTCGAAGCGCTAAAATCAGCATAGTAAGGTAGGTCATGTAATAGCTTTTTGACCGATGTAAGTTCATTTCGACCAAGTTTACAATTGAAAACGTCATAGGTGTAAGCCACTTTATCGTCACCATTTAAGGTCACTAACGATTCCAAGAAACCTCTATTTCGTACGCCATTTTTGGTTTCTTTAAAATCGCAATTAGCATCTTCTTTTATCCTGATATTAATGTCAGGATAAGTTAAGTCCAAGTTCAGATACTTGTGATGGTAGTTAACGTTTAATTGAGGTGTGAAGTATTGCAAAATGTATTGATATTCTATTGATTCTAAATAGTTATCGGTTCTGAAGCTTGTGTTAATTCCCGATAATTTCAACAATTTTTTTGAGTAGTCGTTTATGCTTGCATCGTTTATTTTATCAAGTAGGCCAGCAAACTCAGATATAGAATTTTTATGTTTGATTTGCGCTTCGAAATACGTATCTAGAAGTTGTCGATTTACATGCACACTTTCATTAGAATTCACAATTGCGTTTTTCGCTAACGCTAGAAAGCTGCGTTTTTTTGTTAGTGCAAATGCATTCATATATCCATCAAATGACGCTTGGCTGACAAAAATTGCTTTTTTTGCGAGTAATGCCTCGTTTCGGTACGCCCCCTTTTTATGTTGTGCGAGGTAGCGATCGAATCCTGCTACAGTATTTTTCTGTTTAGCCGCTTTGAAGTCAGCCTCATCAAGCAGAGCGTAGCGTTTGGCCTTGAGCTTGTTTATTTTGTCTTGGGGAATACCAGCAAGGTGTTCTTTGTTATTCAAAACTTTATTAATTGAGGCCACGGATGAACCGGAAACTAGGCCAGCGTAGCGTTGATTTAGTCTTAAGTTATTTTCTCGATATGAAATCGCTTTTTGCGCGTCAGCAAGCCGTGATAACAAAATCTTTTTATAAATCCAACCTTCGCCGTTATAAACCCAGCCATCTTCTATCTTTTCGGATATGATGAGCGTACCTTTCTTGTGCTTATTGATTATTTTTCCTTTAGTAGAAGGCCGATTTCGTTGGTTGACGACAGGTGATTTCACGACAAACCCGTAATAATTATCGTCACTTAATAATCGCTTTATACTTTCAAGCTTTTCTATGCTTTGTGCGCTATTAATTGCTTTTATCAAGAAGTCATGATCAATCAAACTCATGTATGGCTTTACATTTTTAGTAAAAGTGGTGATGGCATTATTAGTTAACGCATCATGAATTTCATTTTTTGTGGTGAATATGTCACTTTTTATTGTTGCGCCAACACGATTTAATAATTCATTATCAATTTTATTGTTCACATAAAAGTCGCCGTCAGAAGCTGCCCCTACAACAATGTAGGGAACAAGTACCGTCATAAGCACCATGCCGCCAGATACTTCTGAATCGTGAAATACCGAGTTTTCAGGTATGTTCTTTTTGGCATCGGTAAAGCATGGTTTTGAACGATTGGTATGTGTTAGCACTACACAATCAATAAACGTATCCCCATTCGCTATATTTTTCCCTTCATTTTGCTTTAGTAGCTTTACTAGTGCTTGCCGACTTATTTTCTTAGCTGATATATCGACGACGTCAATTTTATCCTTCGTAAGTTGAAAGATAACCTGCAGCTCTTTATGAGGAAGCTTTTCATTAGCATATTGAAATTGAGTTTTTGTGCTAAGTGATGAAAGATTTTTCATTTGCGATGCATTGTTCGACGAACAAGACGCTATCAAAATGGTTGTGATGGTGAATATTGCTTTGCGAAAAATACCGCTGATTTTCATAAAGTGGTTCTTGATTATGTTTTAGTTATCCACTTATTTAAACAAAATAGAAAAATATCGTCCTTCCCCAAATCGCGCATAATTCGGTCGTTTCAGCCTCCTAAATTAATCTACCTGACTTGACGTCGTGACAACGAAAGTTTCACCACGCGCCGGTATGCTCTGTGTGAATTGACCGCTCAATGATAGGGTGCTTGAAAGGGTAAATAGCGAACACTCGGGTAACGTTCTGAATTACTACTTGTACAAATCGCTCTGCGCCAGTAAAAGCTGCTAGTTTAGGGTGAGACCACAAAATGGATGCTTTGCCATTGACGAGCAAGATATCTCCATTGTTATCATCAACAAAGCATAAGCCAACCCGCCCATCTGATTCGATGTTGCCGAGGGTATTAAAAAACTTATTTCCGCTAAAGTCGGGAAATAACAGGGTATCTCCGTCTACTTTGATAAAACCATTCTTTCCGCCTCGATGCGATACATCTAGTCCATGGCGGGGATCGGCGGTAAATTTACTATGCCGCGAAGCAATATAAAATGTGTCAGCCTGAGCTACTAGCAAAGCATCTTTCTTCGTTAACCCGTTAGATTGGGCATACTGACCCTTAACGTTTGAATTTGTGATTGAGCTGGCAGGCAGTGCGGGCGCAACATCACGGGGCAAGGTATCTCGGGGATGTATATACTGAGGACAGTTTCCATAACTTTGTTCTACTTGCACTCGTATAACACCGCCCCGATTATGAAGTATTAGTCCGTTAAGCCTATTACGGCGGCGGGTACTTAGCTGTAACCCAAGCAGCGCAATTTTACTGCCAGTATTCACATCTAACTGTGCGGCATCATTGATTAACCAGCCTACATTGTCGCTTAAGGCCAAAGAAAGCTGAGTGGGCGATGGCGACTCAATATAGTGATGATCGTCAACATTAGTATGTTCGCCCCAAAATGGTATCGCCCAAGGATGACCATGACTATCTACTACACCAGCCACCATAAACGGGCTACTGCAAAAAAACGCACGGTGCTGTTCTGGCATAAAGGGGCGAATAAAGCCTTTCGTCTGTTCACCGATACCCTCAGCAACGCCTAAACGTTGCTGAATGCGATATTCCTCAGTGTGAAAGGCACTTGTATTGATACTGTTCATAACGAACCTTAAAGTCTGTAATCCGCTGTAGCGGAATTTGCCATAGGGATAAAATTATCCAGCGATTCAATACGGTTTATCCAAGATTGAATGGCGGGGTAAGGGTGCAATGAAACCCCACCTTCAGGCGCGTGGGCAATGTAGCTGTACATGGCGATATCAGCAAGAGTCAGCCTCTCGGTAGCCAAGTATGCTTTGGTGCTTGATTCGATGCGTGATGTGGGGCCGGATAGGGTATCCTCCATCACTTGTAGCAAGGTTTCAGTGGTTGCTAGTGCGGTGGGTACGTCGATATTGGCACCAAATACATATTCAAGACGAAGCGCTGCAGGGCCTTTGGCGAGCTCGCCGGCAGCTACCGAAAGCCAGCGTTGAACATTGGCTTTTTCAATTGCTGTCGTACCCATCCAAGGGTAATCACTGCCGTAAGTATCTGCTAAATAAACAATAATGGCATTGGAGTCTGAAACGGTGTGTTCACCATCAACAATCACTGGCACCTGTCCAAAAGGGTTCTTAGTAATAAATTCGGCAGATTTATGCGCGCCGTTTACCATATCAAGATTATGATTATGGTAACTAATACCGAGCAGAGACATAAACAACTCTACCTTGTGACAGTGGCCAGATTTCGGGTTTCTATAGTGAATAATCGCGTTATTTTTTTGTGTGTTGCTAAGCGCATTTGCAGATAATGAAGTCATTGATATTCGCCTTATAAACCAAGTGCCGTAAGCCCTGGGAAGTCTAGTGGGCGGCTATCGCCCTCCCAAGTCAGCTTACGTTCGTTGTCAGTTATGGTGTGGTCGTTAATGCTGGCAATTCGGCGCTGCATCAACCCTTCTGGGTTGAACTCCCAATTTTCGTTACCATAAGCCCGAAACCATTGACCTGAGTCATCTTGATATTCATAGGCAAAACGCACCGCAATACGGTTTTCAGTGTATGCCCACAGCTCTTTAACCAACTTATAATTAAGTTCTCGCGCCCATTTTCGTGCTAAAAAGGCCTCAATTTGCGCTGTTCCGGTAATAAACTCAGCACGATTTCGCCACTGACAATCCGGCGTATATGCTGCTGCAACTCGCTTAGGCGAACGACTATTCCAAGCATCTTCTGCCATACGAATTTTTTCAATAGCGGTGTCATTTGTAAAAGGGGGAAGTGGAGGTCTCACAAGCTCATCCTAGTGATTTAAGTTGCAGTTAGTATGATTGCTTGATAAAAATAAATAATTACTCAATTTTGAAATTTATAATTTCATTTTTTGAAACAATAAAGTGTGTAGACTAGTTAGCTAAACCCGTTAGCAAAGAGCAAATAGCCCGTTATGGATAGAATACAAGCAATGTCAGTATTTGCTGAAGTCGCCAAGCTTGGTAGTTTTGTAAACGCTGCAGAGCAGTTGTCGATGTCGCCTCCGGCGGTAACGCGGGCTATCGCTACCCTAGAAGCTCAGTTGAACACACGATTATTTCATCGTACTACACGTCGTATTCGTTTAACCGAAGCGGGCATACAATATCTTAATGACGTACACAGAATCCTGGCAGATATTGCGCAAAGTGAGGCCGCCATTGCGGGGGTTCAGCTATTGCCGAAGGGCACGCTGAGTGTGACGGCGCCGGTTTTATTTGGTGAGCTTTACATCACGCCAATTATTGTTCAGTTTTTACGAGACTTCCCTGAAGTGAATGTGCATGGCTATATGTACGACAACATCGTTGATTTACTCGATACAAATATTGATGTGGCGATAAGAATTAGTAAGCCTAAAGATTCTGGGTTATATGCCAGTACGGTGGGGTATGTAAGAAAGGTAACCGTGGCCTCAGCAGAATATCTAGCTAATGCCCCAACGTTGAGCACGCCAGAAGATTTAAAACATCATACCTTGCTGTACCCAAGTGACTTTACTGAACCGCCGGTGTGGAATTTTAAGCGCAACGGCAAAACGGTAGCAATTCGGTTACAGCCTAGATTTGAGTGTAACCAAAATCGTTCAACAATTAGCGCTGCAAAATCTGGATTAGGTATAACTCGTCTTATGTCGTACCAAGTTGCAGATGCGATAGAGAAGGGCGAATTAGTCAGTGTGTTAGATGAGTTTAACGATGTTAAGTTACCTATACAGGTGGTCAGTCTTGAAGGCCGTCATAACCTAGAAAAAGTGAAGAAATTCGTAGAGTATGTCAAAAGTGCCCTAGCAAAAGACGTGTACTTGAATTCGTAATCTCGCGTTGATATTTAACAAGCTGTTCAATAAGTTGATCATACGAAATCTGCACAACGCTTTTCAAAAGCGTTACACCTAACGTTTGAATAACGATTGATAAGTTACTTTTGCTTGCCCTTGTTAATAACCTCATTTCTCTCTCGCTCGTAGGTGTCATAGCTCTTTTGATATTGAGCTTCGCACTCTTCTCGTTGTGCGCCATAGAGTTTACGGCATTCTTGAAGGCGGTTCTCTTGCGTGGCCTCGTATAAATCTTGCGATGTGCAGGCGAATAATAACGGGGATACAGTTACCACTAAAGCGAAGGACGCGAGTTTGCTGTTAAACATAAATTACCTTTAATAAGAGAAGTGCCAGTCTCATGGTTTATAGATAATTGTTCTGACGGCACAAATCCCATTTGGTTCATTGATTTATCCGTTCATTTTTTAGTGCTATCTTCATGCAGGTTTGATAAAAATAGCCCCATAAATAAAGAGTGAATAACCAGCCTTATGATTTCTTGGAAAGTTTTAACATTTAGCCAGCTCAATACCCATCAGTTATTCGAGCTTATGAAACTTCGAGTAGACGTATTTGTGGTAGAGCAAACATGCCCATACCCTGAGCTTGATGAAAAAGACAGACATAGCGATACGCGACATTTATTGGGTTTTAACGGCGACATGTTAGTCGCTTATGCGCGTTTAATACCTGCGGGAGTTAGTTATCCTGGCGTCAGTATTGGCAGAGTGGCTACCCATGCAGATTTCAGAGGTAATGGTGCAGGGAAAAGTTTGTTAACTGAGGCTATCAAACAGTGTGAAAACTTGTGGCCGAAAGAAGATATTGAAATTGGTGCACAAGAATACTTGTTAGCCTTTTATCGTAAATTTGGTTTTGTGCAAACCTCTCAAATGTATTTAGAAGATGATATACCCCACGTAGATATGAAGCGTAAAGCAGTAGCTTGATTCAAGTACTGCTAAAGGAATAAGGGCTGGTAAACACCAGCCCTTAAAAATACCGGTAACCGTTATTGCTTAGGAAGCATTTCAACCAACTCGTTTAAGTCATTCACGTTGTAATCTGGCGCAATAGCCAGTGGATACAATACCTTTCCTGGGCGGGCAATAAAGGCAGCTTGCCAACCGGCTTGTTTAGCGCCAGCGATATCCCAACCATGTGCTGCAACCAGCATGGCATCTTCAGGTTTAATCCCCATTTTTTCAGCGGCCCATGCGTAAGTGCGAAGATCAGGTTTGTATAGATTGATATCTTCAACACTTAAGCGGTGTTCAAAAAATTCAAGCAAGTCAGCATTCTTGAACTGGGTATACACACCTTGGTTAGAAGAGTTGGTCAAGCTTACCAGTGTATAACCTTTATCTTTCAACGCTTGTAAGCCACTACGTACATCTGCATGAGGCGGCAAACTACGTAGTGGGGTAACAATAGCGGTTTTAGCTTGTTCTTGGGTTAGCGAAATACCTTCTATTTCAGCCACCATTAGTAACGACGCCACACCAATTTCACCGAAAGTGTGAAAACGCTGGGTGGTAGAGTCTACCAGCGAGTGATGAAGCATAGTTGAAAACCACAAAGGTAGTAACTCATTACGGCCTCCTAGCGCTTCGCCTACGGAGCTGCGCATTGCAGTAAGGTCGAGCAAGGTTTCATTTACATCGAAGAAAATAACTTTAGGAGGTACAGGCTTAGCCTTTTCCATTGTGGTGTCAGCAGGCTGTTGAGCATAGCTTGAAAATAACGGCAATATGAGAAGTGCCGCAGTAATAAATCGTTTCATAGGATGTCCTTTTTTAATGAGTAGGCTAAGTAAGCGAATGAATAATAGGCGCTAGTTTGACGGAGGATCTAAAAGTAGAGACCTAAAAATAGGTGCTTACATTTTGAATGATTGCTCAAAACGATAAAGGACTTTGCACTAGTGTTCAATAACTTTTTGAGTGTTTGTTCAAAATTGTTATGATGTAAAACAGATAAATAGAGAATAAACGAACGAAAGGCTCTCGTGATGGCTAAAGCACAATTCGATAAAAACAGCATTTTGGATAAAACCATTATGCTGTTTTGGCAACAAGGCTACCATGGTACGTCAATGCAAGACGTCACCAGCACCACAGGATTAAAGCCTGGTAGTTTATATAATAGCTTTGGTAACAAAGAGCAGTTGTTTATTGCAAGCCTGGACCGGTACGCACAGCGTAGTGCTGACAAAATGAAGCGAGCAATGGCGCATGGAGCAGGCGAGGGCATTATTATGCTGCTGACCGACATGGTGGCCGCAAGAGGGCAGAAAGACTACACCCAAAAAGAATATGCAAGCTGCTTTATCATTAAAACCCAATTGGAACTTACCAGCACCGAACCTAAACTGGCAGAGCTCGCTGGTAGCTGCTTAAGCCGAACTAAAGCCCAATACAAACTAGCGATTGCTAGCGAATATGGTGAAGCGCTGAGTGAAGTGTATGCCACATCGGTCATGATGGCTATTTTTGGTATTCGGGTTTACGGCTATCAGCAGCCAAATGAGGCTGATGTACTTGAAAGCCTGAGGCTGAGTTTACCCTGGTTACCTTGGAAAAAACACTAAATTAATGTTGCCAAGGCGATATTGGTTTGCCTCGTCAATTCACCGTTTATTTTCCAGTGGTCGGGGCTCCAACCCGCTAAGAACCGATTAAAATCAGCGCAAGCAGTGGGGTATAGCGCTCGCCATTCCTGTTCTATTTCAGGATATTGAAATTCGTATTGTGTGCCTATTAGCTGAGAGCCAAGGCAATCGAAATAATAATCTAAGCAGCTAGTAGTATGGGCTCGTTGATCGCTTTCACTTAACGCGCTGCCAATAAAATAAGCCACGTCTTTCATTCCTACTCCTAACCCCGTGTATTGAAAATCCACACCAGCGCATTGGCTAAAATCAGGCGTAAAGCAAAAGTTCGCAACCTTGGCATCGCCGTGCAATAAGGTTTGAAACCGTGCTGATGAAAGCTGGGTCGACAATCTGTTGGCTTCTTTTTTTAAAGGGCTATCTTCCATAGCTTGCCATTCGTCTTGCCTCGTACTCAAATGCCAGTAAGTGCCCTCTGGCCAAACATGGGGATCAACAATGCCCATAAAGCGGGCATGAAATGCTGCCAGCCAACGCAATACCGACTGCGCTTGTTTAACACTTAGCGAGGTTGCACATTGGGTGTATCCCGCGTCAACCAGATCGCCCATCACTAAGATATGTGCACTGCTATTGTTATCACCACTAGACTCTAAATTATTATCTACGTTAATGACTGCCTTGGCGTCTAGATTAGCCGCGGAATTTGCAGGTGTATTTGAAGTGACGCTGGTTTCGCTAGCGGCTGCTAAGCACGTAGGAGTTAAGCAGTTTGCATTAGTGCTAGGTTGCAATTGGGTGTAAAAGTAGTGCTCTACCTCAAATGAACGGCATTTTCTAAGATGACTGGTATTGCTTTGCCATCCTTTAGGGTGGCTGATCTCTAAAGAAGGTTGAACGCACTTCGCCACTACAGGTGTTAAGGAGTTATCAGCGTTATCAAACAAAGTAGCGCGAAAGCACGCGCCATAACCACTCCAGAGTGACTGAATAAGCAATGGGGAGTGCACCTCTTTATTGGTTGCTCTTGCTAACCAATCAATCAAGCTGGGTTTAACTTTATCCATTGCCTTACTCCCACAGTGCAATAATATAATCAACCAATAAAAAAGCCGCAATTAAGCGGCTTCTTATCGTTTATTAGCAACCTTAGTTCCTAGTAATAACGATAGTCAGCAGTGACTATCGTTATCAGTAACTAGGGCTTTGCTAGTCACGCTTAGGCGTTTTCATCAACACTGGCTGGGAGTGTTGTTGGTGCTGATGCAGCGGCACTTGCTTTCGCAATAGCTGCGCTTCTACCCGATACTACAATGGCTGGGCGGCTATCATCAGACTTAGCGGTAAGCGCTACGTCATTGAAAGTATCATCAACCGATGCAGGTGCTGCCATTGGCGCAGATGCATTAATGCGGCCACGGCTGCTAGCAGGTGCACCTGTAGTAATAGGCTTAGTTACCGCAGCTTTCGCTTTCTTAAGGTTCGCTTTTGGCACAGGCTTAGTTTTAGTTTCACTTGCTGCTTTAGCCGAATCGTCACCTAGGTTTATTTCAACCTGTTTAGGTGCAGCTTCGGCGACAGGTGCAGGAGTAACTTCAGCTTTAGCTGGCTTAGGCGCATCCGCTTCACTTTTTGGCGAAGCTAACTCGAACTGCATTTCGTCTTGAACGACTTCAGATGCTGTTTCAGCTTTTGGAGCTTCTGGCTTAGCGGTTGCAGTTTCTGTTGTCGCAGGCGCTGCCTTTTCTTCCGATGGGGCTAATACACCAGGCTTAGTGGCTTGAGTGTCTTCTGTCTTAGCAACAGTAGGCGCTTCAGCATTTTCGGCAGCGGTATCAACAGTAGCTGGCTGGGCATTCTCGTTTTGAGTATGCGCAGTATCTGCCTCAAGTTTACCTGGCATTGCCGCTTGAGTATCTTCTGCACGAGGTGCTGATTTACTCACGTCGGCAGCAGGTGCTTCTTGTGAAGGCGTAGTTTCAACGTTTGCAGTTGACTGTTCATCTACCGGAGCGCTGTTGTCATCATTAGACTGCTGCGCTTCCTTCTTACGGCGCTGACCAGCAGCACGAACATGACGAGGAGAACGACGTGAACGGCCACGGCTTTCGCGTTTTTGACCATTTTCATCAGTGTCGTTGTTCGCTTGCTCTGAAGAAGATTGAGCATCTTGTTCAGTGGTCGACTTAACTTCAGCTGGTTGAGAGGCTTGCGCTACTGGTGCTGCTGATCCAGAAGCTGCTGGTGCATCAGTTGATTGAACTGGCGCAGTATTAACTTCTTCAGTTTCAGCAGGCGCTGCTTTAGCAGGTTTAGGTTTCTCAACGGCAAGAGATTTAACTGGTTTGCTAGCCGGTGCTTCATTTGACTGAGTATTGTCATCTTTTTTCACACGTACGCTGCGACGAGTATCTCTGCGTTTGCGGCGCTCAGCCACTTCTTGTTTCTTCTGCGCTTCTTGAGGCTTAGCATCTTGAGACTTGTTATCTTGTGTCTTAGGCGCTTCGTCTTGGGTGTTATCTCTACTTTGCTCTTGCTTAAGTTTCTGAGTCTCGTCACGAGGTTTACGAGGCTTACGGCCTTTGTTATTACTCGCGCGTGGCTTGTCGTCTTGCTCAGAACGTGGCGTACGCTGTTCTTGTTCACCATCTTTGTTTTGAGGCTGGTTACGACGAGTGTTCTTTCTTGGTTTGCGACGACGATCATCGCCATTGCGGTTGCGAGACTGATTGCCGCCACGGTTGTTGCGACCTTCAGATTGCTTCTGCTTTTCTTTTTCTTTTGCTTCAGCTTCTGCCTTTGCTTTTTCGTCTTCACCGCCAAGTACATCACCTAACCATTTACCAATGCGGGCAAAGAGTGAGGGTGAGCTTTCAGCTTTAGCTTCAGGTGCTTCTGCTTTAGGTGCAACAACTGGCGCAGCGGTAGGAGCAACTAGCCCTTTTAATGCTGGCTCTTCACGTTTAACCGGCGCTGAAGTTGTGGTTTCAGTTTCCGTTTCAACCGTTGGCATCAACTCTACTTCGTAGCTTGCATCATCTAGAATATCATCTGGACGGCGGCGTGTTACTTGGTAGTGAGGTGTTTCAAGGTTGGCGTTAGGGATAAGCAATAAGTTAACGCCATGGCGCTTTTCTAAGCTTTGAATCGCTTTACGCTTTTCGTTAAGCAAATAGGTTGCTACTGATACAGGAAGCTGTGCTTCAATTTGGCCTGTGTTTTCTTTAATGCTTTCTTCTTCAAGAATACGCAAAATAGACAGTGCTAATGACTCGGTACCACGAATGGTGCCGTGACCTGAACAGCGAGGGCACACATGGTGCGCTGAATCACCCAATGATGGGCGTAAACGCTGACGTGACATTTCCAGCAAGCCAAAGCGAGAGATACGGCCTAGCTGAACGCGAGCGCGATCGCTGCGAACCGCGTCTTTCATGCGGTTTTCAACTTCACGTTGGTGACGTACTGGGGTCATATCGATAAAGTCGATAACAACCAAGCCACCTAAGTCGCGTAAACGAAGTTGACGAGCAATTTCGTCAGCTGCTTCAAGGTTCGTATTTAGTGCTGTTTCTTCAATATCACCGCCTTTTGTTGCACGGGCAGAGTTGATATCAATAGAGGTAAGTGCTTCAGTAGGGTCGATAACAATTGAACCACCAGAAGGTAAGCGAACTTCACGTTGGAAGGCCGACTCAATTTGGCTCTCAATTTGATAATGACTGAACAAAGGTACTTCGCCACGATAAAGTTTCACGCGGTTGGCAAAGTCAGGGCGCACAAGTTGGATGTGCTGCAATGCTTGTTCGTAGATGCTTGTTTTATCAATTAAGATTTCACCAATATCGCGACGTAAATAGTCACGAATTGCACGTACAATTACGTTACTTTCTTGGTGAATTAAGAAGGGCGCTTCACGCTCTTCAGCCACTTTAGAAATTGCTTCCCAATGGGTAAGTAGTACTTTTAAGTCCCACTCTAATTCTTCGTAAGATTTCCCTACGCCTGCGGTACGAACAATTAAGCCCATGCCATCAGGCAGGTCTAGTTTGTTCAAAGATTCTTTAAGTTCTGTACGCTCATCACCTTCGATACGACGAGAAATACCGCCGGCACGAGGGTTGTTAGGCATTAATACTAGGTAGCTACCTGCGAGTGATAAGAAAGTAGTAAGCGCTGCGCCTTTTTGACCACGTTCTTCTTTATCAATCTGAATGATAACTTCTTGGCCTTCCTTAATGACATCTTTGATGTTTGGGCGGCCTTCGAAACGATAGCCTTTGGGGAAGTAAGTGCGAGCGATTTCTTTAAGAGGTAGGAAACCGTGGCGATCTGCGCCGTAGTCTACGAATGCCGCTTCGAGGCTTGGCTCAACGCGGGTTATTTTACCTTTGTAAATGTTTGCTTTTTTCTGTTCGTGCCCAGGACTTTCGATGTCCAAATCGTATAACCGCTGCCCATCAACAAGGGCAACACGCAACTCTTCTAATTGAGTTGCATTAATTAACATTCTTTTCATTGTATCTAACTCTGTTTTTAATACAGCCGTCCAGATACAAAATTAAAGTGACATGTACAAACACTCACCGCGCAATCTCACGATTGTACGGGGACCTTGTTGTAACGCCGCATTATCCTTGAACTTACGTGGCATGTAACGTTTTTCGTTACTCGTTCCGCGTTTTATATTGTTCTTAAGAATGTCGGGAGCGACATACCCTTATCTCTATCTATCTTTTTAACAAACACCGCTCTTAGGCTGGCGCTTGTTTGTCAATTCAATTCTGTTAGCTAAACGGCGAACTTATTTTATGTTCGCAAACAGCATCTGAATTATCTAACGGCAGTGTAGTCGTTGCCTCTATAATTCTCGTTCCAGATATAAAATTGCGTGTTTATTGAATAATGCAATTGGAACGTGACGCTGTTCTTATGGATAACAAAAGTGGCGAAATAAGCGGGTAACGAATTAACCAGCTCTAAATGCTCACTATGTTAAATGTTGTTTTTCACCGGCATGATTTGGCCGCGTAAAATACAGTTTTTATTATGGCATCAAAGGTTCAAATTAAGCAAGGCGTGAGGGGTAAATAAGCCCAGATAATGCGGTTTTTCTGTGCTAAATGCTCGTTTAGTATCAAAAGTAGTCAAAGGGTTTTATTTTTAAGGCACATCAAAGTTTCTGTATCGGTCTGCTTTTGCATTGCGTTATAATGAAGTCTATGAAAGAACAAACCCAACAATCAGTCCGTTTCGTTACCGTTGAACCCGATTTAGCAGGGCAACGTGTAGACAATTTTTTGCGCACCCAATTAAAAGGCGTGCCCAAAAGTATGATTTATCGCATCTTGCGTAAAGGTGAAGTGCGCGTAAATAAGGGTAGAGTAAAACCCGAATATAAACTCGTTGCCGATGATGTAGTGCGTATTCCGCCTGTACGTGTATCAGAAGGAACACCAGGCCCATCGCCCAAACTCGATAAAATTGCAGCGCTAGAATCTCAAATATTGTTTGAAGACGAGCGCATTATTGTAATTAATAAACCTTCAGGCATTGCTGTTCATGGTGGCAGTGGTTTGAGCTTTGGTCTCATTGAAGGCTTACGCGCACTGCGCCCCGATGCTAATTTTATGGAATTGGTGCACCGTTTAGACAGAGACACCTCTGGCTGTATTTTAATTGCTAAGAAACGTTCGGCGCTTCGTCATATGCATGAGCAGTTGCGTACCGGTAAAATGGATAAGCGCTACCAAGCATTAGTGGCAGGGCAGTGGCCTGAAAACCGTTTTAAAGTAAAAGCGCCACTTCGTAAGAATGTGTTGCAGTCTGGTGAACGCATGGTGAGCGTGAGTGAAGATGGCAAGCCATCCGAAACCCGTTACCGCATATTGCAAAAATTCGACACCGCCACTTTGGTAGAAGCTTCACCTATTACAGGTAGAACCCACCAAATCCGAGTTCACTGTTTACACGCTGAGCATCCTATTGCTTGCGACCCTAAATACGGTGATGCCGAGTTTGATGAGTCTATGCGTCAAAAAGGGTTAAACCGCTTGTTTTTGCACGCACATAGCATTTCGCTAATTCATCCTGGCACAGAAGAGCGGGTTAAATTTACCGCACCGTTAGATGCCACGTTAACCAATACCTTAAAAGCGTTGTCATAAGGCTTTTAGGGTATTCGGTAAATTTACTTATTAATTAAGTTCTATTTATTTATATAAATTCTCTGATACACAAGGAACGCGGTAACTATGCCCTATAAGTTGGTTATTTTTGATTGGGACGGCACCTTAATGGACTCTGCCGATAAAATTATCAACTGTATGCAGATAGCAGCAAAACACTGTGACATGCTTGTTCCTAGTGCTGATGCGGTGAGTCACATTATTGGTATTAGCTTAAAACCCGCAATTAAGCAGTTATTTGATATTGATGATGACGCCCTAGCTGAGCGTTTAGTACTGGCTTATAAAGAGGCCTTCGTCAGCCATGACGCTACGCCATGTCCGTTATTTAATGGTGTACAAGAATTGTTGTCAGCATTAAAAGCAGAGGGGGCTACCCTTGCTGTAGCAACAGGGAAAGCGCGTAGAGGTCTTGATCGGGCATGGTCGCAAACCGAAACTGGCCACTTTTTCAGTGCATCACGGTGCGCTGACGATGCCCAGTCGAAACCGTCACCTGACATGTTACTGCAAATTTTAGACGAGCTAAAAATCAGTGCCCAAGATGCGGTTATGATTGGCGACACCACCTACGATATGCAAATGGCGAAATCTATTGGTATGCGCAGAATAGGGGTTTCATATGGAGTGCACGCACAAGTTCACCTTGAAGCATTGGCGCCCGAAACCATTGTGCATTCCATTGGTGAACTTCAGCAATTTTTGCTTCGCTAGTTTAGCGTTCTATAGCAAAGCAAATCTTCAACCGCTAGGCTTTGGCAGTAGCTAGGTCTAGCAAATCGATATTAAAATGTTTGTCTAACATATTATGCAGCAGCATCACGGGAAGCCCTATTAAAGTATTAGGATCGCGGCTGGTAATTCGTTCGAACAATAAGGCACCCATGCCTTCACATTTGAAGCTCCCCGCGCAATCAAGTGGCATTTCGGCTTCAACATAAGCGCGTAGCTGCGCTTCTTTATGGCTACGAAAATACACACAGGTTTCTTCGGCTCGGGTAATGGTGTCTAAATTACTGGTAAGAATATCGGGTAGGTCTTCATCGTCTTCTGCTTTACACAGACTTATCGCAGTGTAGAAATACACCGATTTTCCCTGGCACATTTTTAATTGCGCTACAGCATTTTCAACTGTGCCGGGCTTGCCTAATATGACCTTGCCATCAGGTCCTTCTACAGAAGCAACTTGATCACTTCCAATTACAATTCTCCCCGGCTGTTGTTGGGCAATTTTTTTTGCTTTTTCGAACGCTAAACGTTTGCACAACGCAAGGGGTGTTTCATCGGGTAGGGGAGTCTCATCTATATCTGGTTTGCTTATTTCAGCTTGAATGCCAATATTCGACAATAATTGCTGGCGGTACTTCGATGATGAAGCTAGAACGAGTGTGGTCATACTACAAAACCTCAATCTTACATTAAGTGTTAATTAACCGAATTACGCGTTGCGTATCCTCTAAAGAGTAATCACAACTCACCCTAAATATAGCGTGTTTTAATAAACGAGCGTAATCCCGTTTGCCAACTTGGGTATTTTCAACAATACGCTATTTTGCCAACCGCCCTATGTTTTAGACTCATCATGTTCTTTTTACTTGTTATTTGGTGCTATTCCCTTAAAATTCGGTTTATGAAAAGAAGTACAAAATCGCTAAATTATTATACAAAAACGCCCATTAAATCTTTGACAGTGGGATGTGGAATCTATAGAATGCGCGCCCTATGCAGAAAGTGAAACTCCCTCATACGGTCGAACCGACCAGCAGCGCTATGAAACGTTCCGATTATCGGGGTGTTCTTGTGTCTGAAGATATGGAACGATTAAGTGGGGCTGTTGTCCGATGTAGTGAATATGTGGACGTTGATGTGCAGTTCAAAAAAGACGAGCAGGGTCTTACTGTATTTCACGGCCATTTAGGCACTCAGGTAACACTTCTCTGCCAGCGGTGTAATGGTGAATTTGATACCACACTTGATGTGGATTTTTGTTTTACTCCAGTGCAGGGAGAAGAACGAAATGAAGAAGATCCAATACCCGAGGCTTACGAACCGGTAGAGGTCAACGACCACGGAGAAGTTAATCTGCTTCAGATATTTGAAGACGAGTTACTTTTATCTTTGCCCATCGTACCCCTTCATGCAGAGGAGGAGTGCTCAGTGAAAAAAGATGATATGTCATTTGGAAAGATTGAACCGGAACAAGAGCGAGAAAACCCTTTCGCGGTTTTGAAAGAACTTAAGCGAGACCAGGAGTAAGTTATGGCTGTACAAAAAAATCGTAAAACGCGCTCTAAGCGTGGTATGCGTCGTTCACACGATGCATTGACTGCGTCGACTTTGTCTGTCGACCCAACGTCGGGTGAAACACACCGTCGTCACCACGTGACAGCTGACGGTTACTATAAAGGCAATAAAGTAGTCGGCGCGTAATACGGCGTCTACATTTTGTCTAAGCTAACCATCGCGTTAGATATCATGGGGGGCGATCATGGTCCCCCTGTTATCCTCTCTGCGGCTGTAAAAGCCATTGAACTTCATTCTGACGTTCATTTTTTGCTATGCGGCGACCAAGCCGTTATTTCCCCAGCAATTCAAAATCTCACTGCTTCTCAACGAAGTCGGGTAACTGTATCTCATTGCGACCAAGTGGTTGAAATGGGTGAGGCGCCTACCTCTGCGTTACGAAATAAAAAACGCTCTTCAATGCGTCGTGTGATTGAATATGTTCAAAGCAACGAAGCCGATGCGTGCGTAAGTGCAGGCAATACAGGTGCGTTGTTAACCTTATCGTTTTACTTACTAAAAACCTTATCGGGTATTGATAGACCTGCGCTTATCAGCATGATGCCCACCGCGAGTCATCATAATGTTTTCTTGCTCGATTTAGGCGCGAATGTTAATTGCACGCCTGAAATTCTATTTCAGTATGGTGTGATGGGATCGGTGTTAGCGCAAGAAGCAGCAGGCATTCCTTCTCCTCGTGTTGCGTTACTAAACGTGGGCGAAGAAGATATAAAAGGGAATGCGTACGTAAAGTTAGCCGATCAACTCTTCAAAGATGCACCAGGTATTAACTATATTGGTTATGTAGAAGGTGACGACATCTTTACCGACAAAGCCGATGTGGTGGTGACTGATGGTTTTACCGGCAATGTTGCGCTTAAATCTAGTGAAGGACTGGCTAAGTTGGTTATCAACGAAGTGAAGCGCCAGTCACAAAAGAACTTTTATACGCGGCTAATGGCCAAAATTGCTTTTCCATTGCTCAAATCTATCTATAACAGCGTGAACCCCGACCAGTATAATGGTGCGAGTCTGATAGGATTGCGCGGCATTGTTATCAAGAGTCATGGAAATGCATCTAAAGACGCCTTTTATTACGCCATTGTGCAAGCAATGAAAGAAGCAAAGATGCGAGTTCCAGACAAGATAAAAACGAAGATAGAAACGGTTTTATTGGAGCAGCTTTGAGCAAATATTCTCGATTTATCGGTACCGGAAGTTATTACCCTAGTGATATACGAACCAATGCCGATTTGGAAGTTATGGTTGATACCAGTGATGAATGGATCACTGATAGAACCGGTATTAAAGAACGCCGAATTATAGGTGCCGAAGAAACCGCTGCGACCATGGGGGCAGAGGCAAGTAAAAAAGCCATAGAGATGGCAGGCATCGACCCTCAATCAATTGACATGATAGTGTGTGCTACTACTAGCGGACGCTATGCACTTCCTAGTACTGCCTGTGAAATCCAGCGCATTTTAGGTATTAACGGTATTCCTGCATTTGATGTGGCTGCTGCTTGTGCAGGTTATTGCTACGCATTAAGTGTGGCCGACCAATACATCAAATCAGGCATGGCCAAGCGTATCTTAGTTATAGGTACAGATTGTCTTAGTCGCCTGATAGCGCCTGAAGACCGCACTATGGTCATTTTATTTGGCGATGCTGCCGGTGCCACTATTATAGAAGCCAGTGATGAGCCGGGTATTTTATCAACTCACATTAACGCTGATGGCTCTTACGGCGATTTACTTTACGTTGGTAACCCAACCCGTGGTGATGAAGCATCGGTTCACGAAAACTGGGGCGTGATGCGCGGAAACGAAGTTTTCAAAGTTGCCGTGAACAAATTGTCTGAAGTGGTTGAGCAAACCCTTGCGGCCAACAATATGCAAAAATCTGATCTGGATTGGCTAGTGCCTCATCAAGCGAATTTCAGAATTATCAAAGCGACAGCAAAAAAACTAGATATGTCGTTAGAACAAGTGGTGGTGACGTTAGAGAAATACGGTAATACCTCGGCTGCCACAGTACCCACAGCACTAGACACCGCTATTCGCGATGGTCGTATTCAGCGTGGGCAACATTTATTATTAGAAGCATTCGGCGGCGGTTTTGCGTGGGCATCTGCGCTGGTACGATACTAGTTTCTTCTATTAATTTTATTGAATTCGTTGCATTCAAAAACCCGTTGTTTATAAAAAATATAAGGAACAACAATGACAAAAACAGCCTGCGTCTTTCCTGGGCAGGGCTCACAATCAGTGGGCATGCTTAAAGAGTTGGCCGACAGCTATCCTTCGGTTTTAGATACCTTCAAAGAGGCTTCAGACGTATTAGGTTACGATCTTTGGGATCTGGTACAAAATGACGCCGATGGGAAACTGAACGAAACCCATATCACTCAGCCCGCTTTGCTTGCAGGTAGTGTTGCCACTTGGCGCGTACTAGAAGCTCAAGGCATTGAAGTGAGCTACTTAGCGGGTCATAGTCTAGGTGAATATTCTGCGTTAGTGTGTGGCGGTGCCATGTCATTCGCCGATGCGATAAAGCTGGTTGAAGCTCGTGGACAATATATGCAAGAGGCGGTGCCTGCGGGTGCCGGTGCTATGTATGCCATTATTGGTTTAGATGACAACACCATTGCTAATGTGTGCCACCAAACGGCGATTGCCACAGGTGATGTAGTGTCTCCGGTTAATTTTAACTCGCCAGGTCAAGTGGTAATTGCGGGCGAAAAAGTGGCCGCTGAGCAAGCTGCTGCTGCATGTAAAGAAGCGGGTGCTAAGCGAGCGCTTCCACTAGCGGTAAGTGTGCCTTCGCATTGCGAACTTATGCGCCCTGCTGCTGACAAATTAGAAGACGCGCTGGCGACATTAAACGTTCATACCCCTGCAATCAATATCATTAATAATGTTGATGTGACCATTGAAACTGACGGTGCATCAATAAAAAGTGCGTTGGTACGCCAATTATATTGCCCTGTTCAGTGGACGCGTACCGTTGAGTACTTGGCTGCCGCAGGTGTTGAACGCATCATTGAGGTAGGCCCAGGTAAGGTACTTACAGGATTAAATAAACGCATTAATAAAAGTTTAGAATCCATTGCTGTAAACACGCCCGAAAGTGTGGAAGCATTAAAACAATAAGGAAACGCTATGAGTCAGTTAGAAGGCAAAGTAGCACTGGTAACAGGCGCAAGCCGAGGCATTGGTAAGGCTATTGCTAGTCAGCTTGCAGCGCAGGGTGCTACGGTTGTGGGCACTGCTACAAGTGACAGTGGTGCAAGTGCAATTACTGAATACTTATCTGAATTTGGTGGCAAAGGTATTGCACTAAATGTTACCGATAAAGACAGTATAGATGCTATAATCAAGGAAATTAATGACACCTTCGGTGGCATTGATATTTTGGTTAATAATGCAGGTATTACCCGTGATAACTTGTTAATGCGTATGAAAGATGACGAATGGCAAGACATCATTAATACCAACCTTACAGCCATTTTTACGCTGTCAAAAGCGGTACTTCGCGGTATGATGAAGAAACGCTTTGGTCGTATCGTAAATATCGGTTCTGTGGTGGGTAGTTCGGGTAATGCTGGGCAAGCAAACTACGCAGCAGCGAAAGCAGGTGTTATTGGTTTTTCGAAATCTATGGCACGTGAAGTGGCTTCTCGTGGTATAACTATTAACGTTGTTGCGCCTGGTTTTATCGATACTGACATGACAAAATCATTGACGGACGATCAAAAAAGCGCAATTTTTAAAGATATTCCTGCTAACCGTTTAGGTGAACCTGATGAAATAGCAGCCACTGTTGCCTTTTTAGTGAGCAGCGGTGCAGCCTATATTACAGGCGAAACTATCCATGTAAACGGTGGTATGTATATGGGTTAAATTCACGAAAATTGTGAATTTAACTGTGTTTGGGGTGGATTTTCCCCGAACTTGGATGTAAAAATAGAACATTAAGAATTTGGGATGTCGCTGGTTTGACCAGAAAGTTTGTTTAAACTGGTGCTTGCAAGCTTGTACCTTGCAAAATAAACTAGCGGCACTTTGACTATCTAGTGACGTTTAAGGGAAACCTAGAATTATGAGTAACATTGAAGAACGCGTTAAGAAAATTATCATTGAACAACTTGGCGTAAAAGAAGAAGAAGTAAAAGCTGAAGCTTCATTCGTTGATGATTTGGGCGCAGACTCACTTGACACTGTTGAGCTAGTAATGGCGTTAGAAGAAGAATTCGATACTGAAATTCCTGACGAAGAAGCAGAAAAAATTACTACTGTTCAGTCAGCGATTGATTACATCAATGCTAACAAAGACGCTTAAGTCTTCGTTATAGTAAATTAAAAAACGGCTCTCTTTAGAGCCGTTTTTGTATTCCCACCTTATTGGTTCCAATGCGAGGGCTTTTTGTGACAAAACGTCGCGTAGTGGTTACTGGTCTTGGCATGCTTTCACCTTTGGGTCTTTCTGTAGATGAGACTTGGCGTCGTCTGTTAGCAGGCGAAAGCGGTATTGGTGAAATCACCCATTTTGATTGCAGTGACTATTCCACCCGTTTCGCAGGTCAAGTTGATAACTTCGACCCGCAGGAATATATAGAAAAAAAAGAAACGAAGAAAATGGACAGGTTTATTCAGCTGGGTATTGCAGCGGGTAAACAGGCTATGGCTGATTCGGGCTTAACGATAACTGAAGAAAATGCACACCGAGTAGGTGTAGCTATTGGTTCAGGCATCGGTGGGCTAGAGCAAATTGAACAAAACCACACCAAATTAATGAATAGTGGTCCTAAGCGCGTTTCTCCATTTTTTGTACCTTCCACTATCACCAACATGATTTCTGGCTTTTTGTCTATCATGGAAGGGCTTAAAGGGCCAAACCTAAACGTGGTGACGGCATGTACCACTGGTGTGCATAACATAGGTATTGCTGCGCGTACTATCGCGTATGACGATGCAGATGCCATGCTTGCAGGCGGTTCAGAAGCGTCTATTACCCCATTAGGTATTGCTGGTTTTGCTGCGGCACGTGCATTGTCTGCTCGAAACGACGATCCTCAAGGCGCTAGTCGCCCTTGGGATAAAGATCGTGACGGTTTCGTCATGGGCGAAGGCGCTGGTGTAGTAATGCTAGAAGAATACGAAGCGGCGAAGGCTCGTGGTGCAACCATTTACGCTGAACTTGTTGGTTTTGGTATGAGTGGCGACGCCTATCATATGACATCACCACCTGCTGACGGTGAAGGTGCGGCGGCTTCAATGAGTAACGCTATTCGCGATGCAAAAATTGAAAGCAGTGAAATTGGTTACGTTAATGCTCACGGAACATCAACACCAGCGGGTGATATTGCTGAAGTTGCAGCGGTTAAACGCGTGTTCAACGAACATGCGCACAACATGCTAGTGAGCTCTACTAAGTCGATGACTGGTCATTTACTTGGTGCAGCAGGCTCTGTAGAAGCTATTTTCACCATATTGGCACTACGTGACAAAATGGCACCGCCAACGATTAATTTGGATGAGCCAAGCGAAGGATGCGATTTAGACTTCGTAGCAAATAAAGCAAAAATGTTTACTTCAGACTATGCGCTGTGTAATTCATTTGGCTTTGGTGGTACTAACGGTTCGCTTATTTTCAAACGAATTTAAGCCCAAACAATCGTTTGGACACCCCTAGTTATTGATTAAAGGCAGCGCAAGCTGCCTTTCTTGTTTGCGCACAACAACTTGGTATACTGCACGGCAGACGTTAATTATTAGAGCTAGTTGTGAAAATAGTCGCAAACACCGACACCACATCGTCAACCCCTTCATCTTCCGATGCAATTGCCTTAAACGACAGGGCACTGAACTATGGTGATGGCGTTTTTACTACCATGTGCGTTAGCCATGGAAAAGTAGAGCTACTGTCTTTTCATCTTGCTAGGCTAAATCATGATGCCAAAGCGTTAGCCATTTCCCTCGACATGGCTGCACTGATACAGGCTATTGATGAGTATGTGAGTTCGCTTACTGCATCACTTGAACATCCCAACATTAAAAAGGTAATGAAGATCCATGTATCTTCAGGAGAGGGCGGTCGTGGATATGCACGAGATAGCCAAGCGCCGGCCATTGTTCGGTTCTCCACCCATGTGTATCCGGCACATTATTCTGACCTTGCCGCTAGTGGTTTAACCCTTATAAACGCGAAAACACCCCTGGCAATACAGCCTTTACTTGGTGGCATTAAACATATGAACCGGTTAGAGCAGGTATTGGTTAAGCGTGAAATTATTGCGGCCAATGCCGATGATGCCTTAGTGTTCGACACGCAAGGGCGCGTTATTGAGGCCAGTGCTGGTAACGTATTTTTTCAAACTGACAGCGGTTGGCACACGCCTAAGGTAAACAACTGCGGTGTAAATGGTGTTGTGCGTCAGTGTATATTAAGTATGTTACAACCAAGCTCGTCAAAAGGCAGCGACATAAGCGATAACGCCTTGGTCGTTCACGAGGGCGAATACACTCTGGCTGATGTAGCCAATGCCAAGGCTCTAGTGATCACCAATGCCTTAATGGGCGTAATACCCGTTAATAACGTTGTGCTAAACAACGGAAAAACTGGCGATGAGTTAGCATTTAATGCGTCTCATGAAGGGGCAAAGACCCTCGCTAGGTTAGTATTAGATAAAATTCAGGAAGATCATGCGAATAGTTATTAGCATTGGGATAATGCTGGCGCTTGTAGTGGGTGCAATTACCTTTGGCGTTTTATATGTAAATGGGCAAGCTTCATCGCCCTTGTCGATTTCTCAACCCCAGCTTTATACGGTAGAAAAGGGCAGTAGCGGATATAAAGTGGTAAGGGAGCTTCGGGCGCTGGATTTAATCGATAGCCCTGAATTAGCCACCAAGCTTTGGCTTAAATTCTTTGCGCCCAATACCCATGTGAAATCGGGTACATACCGTTTAACACCTGGGCAATCATTGCGCGAAGTGTTTGCCACATTAAGCCGTGGCGAAGAGCATTATTTTGCGGTGAGCTTGGTAGAAGGGCTTACACTAAAAGAGTGGTTGGTTACGCTAAACGCGCAATCTGAGCTTATCAACGACGTCACCTTCGAGCAGGTTGAACAGACGATTAAAACCACAAGCCAGTTAAGCGAGGAAAAGGCAGCTTTAACGCCGTGGGTGAATGACGCTAGCAGCGCCGAAGGTTTATTTTTAGCCGACACGTATTTTTTTACCGCGAATACTGCGGCCAGTAGCATTTTAAAACGTGCCCACAAGGCTATGTTAGATTATGTTGAAACCCAGTGGCAGCAACGGCAAGCAGATTTGCCATTGAACTCACCGTACGACGCCCTAATATTGGCAAGTATTATTGAAAAAGAAACCGCGGTGAGCGCAGAGCGAACCAAAATTGCGGGCGTGTTTGTGAACCGCCTACGTAAGAATATGCGTTTACAAACGGATCCCACCGTAATTTACGGCATTGGTGATGCGTATGATGGTAATATTACCCGTAAGCACCTTCGAACGCCCACACCTTACAACACGTATACTATTAAAGGTTTGCCGCCCACGCCTATCGCGATGGCGGGTAAAGAAGCCATTTGGGCTGCATTAAACCCGATGGAAACCGATGCTTTGTATTTTGTTGCTAGGGGTGATGGTAGCCACGAATTTTCGTCTTCGCTAGCTGCTCATAATGCGGCTGTGCGAAAATATCAGTTAAATAGAAAATAAAAAGTCCAACAACGAATAATTATGAACGGAAAGTTTATTGTAGTAGAGGGCCTTGAAGGGGCCGGAAAAAGTTCAGTGATTGGGCTTATAGTAAAGCAATTGCAAGATGCAGATATTGCGGTTGAGCAAACACGCGAGCCAGGCGGTACGCCTATGGCTGAGGCCATTCGCGAGTGCGTTAAACACGACTGGAACGAGACCGTAGCCGAAGAAACAGAATTACTGTTGATGTATGCGGCGCGAGTGCAGTTATTAACTAACCGTATACTTCCAGCGTTAGATGCAGGGAAGTGGGTAGTCGGTGACAGGCACGATTTGTCTTCACAAGCCTATCAAGGCGGTGGTCGTGGCGTGAGTGCTGATACCATGAGTGCCATTAGCAAAATAGCACTTAACGGTTTTAAACCTAATTTAACCTTGTACCTAGACGTTGAGCCAGCCATCGGCTTAGAGCGCGCTAGGGGCAGGGGAGAGCTTGATCGTATTGAACAAGCAGGCTTGGCTTTTTTTGAGCGTACCCGTGAACGGTATTTAAGCCTAGCAGCACAAGATGACAGTATTGTAGTGATTAATGCCATGCAAGCTATGGAAGATGTGCATAAAGACGTGATCACAGCCGTGCAGGAGTATCTTTCTTAATGCAATCTGGGCAAATGCTACCTTGGTTCTCTGATACCTATAACGAATTGCTTGTACGCTATTTTAATAACAAGCTGCATCATGCGCTGTTATTTATTGGCGCTAAAGGTATTGGTAAAGCGAAGCTGGTTGCAGGGCTGTCGGACACCCTTTTGTGTAAAAAACCAACACCGCAAGGTGCGTGTAACGCATGCCAAAGCTGTCATTTGCGCCTTGCTGGCAATCACCCCGATTTTTACGTGCTAGAAAGCGAAAAGCAGTTGGGCGTGGATAAAATTCGAGAAGGTATTGCCAAGTTAAGTGGTACGGCGCAAATGGGTGGCAATAAGGTACTGGTGATCCCTGTGGCCGATAGCATGACAGAGGCCGCGGCTAACGCACTCTTGAAAACCTTAGAAGAGCCCACCAATAATACATACTTGCTGCTAATCACTGACAGCCTGAACAGAATAATGCCTACCATATTGAGCCGATGTGAAAAACATTCGCTGGGTTTGCCTGATGTGCAAAGTAGTTTGGCCTATTTACAGCAACAAGGCGTACAAGATGCCAGTGAAGCGTTATTAGAAGCCTATGGTTACGCGCCACTTCGTTTAGAAGCTGCACTTAATAGCGAAAGCGATTTTAATTATCGTACCTTCACTGACGGTATGGGCGCATTACTTGCTAGTTCAGGAAGTCAGCAGCTTTTAGCTCTTGCTAATAAATGGCAAAGTGATGCTGTTCAGGTAGCAACGTGGTGCCAACATATGGCCCATAAAGCGTATGTAGAACGCCAACAAGTGCAAGATTACGCGCGTTATCGCGCCTGCGTAGAGGCAGTTAAAACCTTACAGCACCCAGGGGTGAATAAATCCATGGTGTTGGTCAGTATTTTAAAACAATTTCAGCGCTAGGCCACGTTGTTAGTGGGTTAGCCGTAAAAAAGATAGGTATATTTTGTTCGTAGATTCACATTGTCATTTAGACAGATTAAAGCAATCGCCAGAAGAATTGGCAGAAACTCTAAACTTTGCGCGCACTCGCGGTGTAGAGCACTTTTTATGTGTGTGCGTATCGGTGAGCGATTACGACAGCATGTTAGAAACCGTAAAAGACTTCGCTGATGTCTCTGTCTCTTGTGGCGTACACCCTCTTCACCAAGAAGATGCATGTACTTACCATGAGTTACTTGAAAAAGCGCAAGACGATGCGGTAGTAGCGATTGGTGAAACAGGCTTAGACTATTTTTATAGCCCTGAAAGCAAAGAGGTTCAGCTAACCTCGTTTGTTGATCATATTAAAGTCGCCAATGAAACGAAAAAGCCGCTAATTATTCATACTCGTGATGCCCGTGACGACACCATTAGTTTGCTGCGCGAGCATAAAGCTAGCCATACAAAAGGCGTGCTGCATTGCTTTACCGAGTCCCTTGAAATGGCGCAGGCCGCCATTGAAATGGATTTCTACATCTCTATTTCTGGCATCGTCACGTTTAAATCTGCCAGTGAATTACAAGACGTTGTAAAAGCGGTTCCTCTTGAGCGATTATTGATTGAAACCGATTCCCCTTGGCTAGCCCCAGTACCCCACAGAGGTAAACAAAACCAGCCGGGTTATGTGGTAGAAGTCGCGGAATTTATTGCCGAACTAAAAGGTATATCGGTGAAAGAATTAGCGCGTATTACCACTGAAAATTTCTACACTTTGTTTTCACTTGCCCAACGTAAAGCCGCTTAAGCGACCGGAGAGTTTAAAAATGCCGCAGTGGCGTACAGGGTTAACAAAAAGCTTACACGCTAGCAGAAGCATGCCTGAGAGCCGTTATTTTCAGTTGGCAACCGCAGACAAAGACGGTGTGCCATACTGCAGAACCGTGGTGTACCGAGGCTTAAGTGACGACAACAAATTAATTGTTATTTCAGATACCCGTACCGAAAAATACAACCAATTGTCGCAGCAGGCGAAAGCGCAGGGCTGTTGGTATTTTTCTAAAACTCGTGAGCAGTATCGATTTAGTGTAAATGCGACTATAGTGACCGAAAGCGAAGATAGGCCAATAATAGAGGCGCATTGGGCAAAATTGTCTGATGCGGGTAAGAAGCAGTTTCTATGGGGCGAGCCAGGCACGCCACGAAACAATGGCTTACCGCTTCAGATTGCAGGTGACTATTCTGTGGCCCCTGAACATTTTTGCGTAATTTTGTTAGACATCTTCAATGTGGACTATTTGAATTTGCGTGGTAATCCACAGTATCGCGAGTTACATCGTCGTGACGAAATGGGTAACTGGATTAGCCAGTCTATTGTTCCCTAACGCAGTACATTGAATGCTAGCGCAGCGCACTGAGCTTAAGCAGCACACTGAGCTTAAGCAGCACATTGAGCTTAAGCAGCACATTGAACAAACAGAGTTAAATCAAAATAATAAAAAACGCCAGCAAAATTGCTGGCGTTTTTAATTTGACCGTTAGCTTTTGTAGCTTACTTATATTTACTTACTCAAAGATTTTCGAGATTGGCGTATCGCCTTTAAACAGATAAGTCGTCACATTACTTGTGTCGCTGCGATTAACTGCCTCCACAATAGCTGTAGCCACATCTTCTCTAGGAATAACAGCATCGTCTTGGTTGTCTGGCATATCAGTAGACACCAAATGCGTACCTGGCTCGTTTAACAAAGTACCTGGGCGCAAAATGATATAAGGCACGCCACTATTCATTAAATGCTCGTCAGCCATATGCTTAGCAACTAAATAAGGCTTAATGCTAGAGCTTACTGCGTCTGGATCGCCAGCACCTATAGAACTTACCATCACAAATTTAGGGGTGTTAGCTGCCTTGGCATAGTTTGCCGCGTTTCGCGCAGCCCATAGGTCGATAAGAAGCGTTTTATCATCGCCCGAATTACCGCCGCTGCCCGCAACGAATACCACACAATCTGCACCCTCGAAATGCTCAGAGAAGTCTTTTTCAAGATCTTGCTCTTTCACTACGAGGTTGTCGTTTTCAAAATCGTCTAGCTTCTCAGGGCTTCGCACAGGGGCCACCACGTGGTGACCTGCTTCAAGTAATTTCCCAGTAGCCTGTTTACCAATTTGGCCTGATGCGCCAATGACAAGAACCTTAGCCATAAATGTTACCTCCATGATTGAATATGGTTATTCATAAGCGTGGGAGGGAATTTCGATCACACTGTACGATGAGTTTCATCATACTGCGCTGGTCAGCGTAAGGGCGTAAATTGATTACTAGGCAGCAGAGTGGTTAACAAAACGAGTGAAAATAAGGGCTAAAGCAGCAGGTTAATATCGCGCTATTTTACAACAGCATTACGCCCCTCAACTTTACCTCTGTAAAGTCTTTTATCAGCAGCGTGTATGCATTGCTCTACGCTATCGCTTTCACGAATATCTGCAATTCCTGCGGTAATCGTCACATTTACATCATGTCCTTCGCAATGAAATGACGTTTTCTCAACAGCTTTTCTCAATTTTTCACCTACCCAATAGCATTCATGCACGTTAAGCTCGGGCAGTAGGATCAGAAACTCTTCGCCACCCCAACGACAAATAACGTCAGAATTTCTCAAGTTCGTACGAAGCAGTTCAGCTATTTTAACCAATATAAGATCGCCAACATGATGACCGTAGGTGTCGTTAATTCGTTTAAACCAATCAATATCCACAATAAGTAATGAAAAGGCTTGTGCGTAACGCTCGTAACTGTCCCAAGCCTCGTGAGCTCGGCAGGTAAAGTAGCGCCTATTTTTCAATCCGGTTAACGAATCTTGACTCGATAATTGTGTTAATTTTTCTACCACGTCTTCAAGATCTTTGGTTTTTTCTTCTACTATTTTTGCTAGCGCAACCGAACGGTTTTTAAGGGTTTGAATACGCCACCATACAAGTAGCGTTAAAAGCAGAAAAGCCGATAAAAAAATGGCACTTCGCCATACAGGTTTATCCCACCATGGGGGAACAATCCTGATTTGGAGCGTGGCTTCATTTGGGCTCCACACTTTTTCTTTGTTCATCGCTCGAATAATAAGCGTGTAATTCCCGGGGTCTAAATTCGTGTAGGTAACCGCGCGGCGGCGATGATCCGTAAAGCGCCACTTATTATCAAACCCAGATAATAAGTAGGCATAACTTACTTCGTTAGCACGTGTAAAATCGAGTGCCGCAAATTCTACAGAAAAGGAAACATTGTTTGAACTAAGTACCAATTCTTCAATATTGGTATTCGGGTAGAGGTTTTCTGACCCACTGCTTTGCTCATTAATAATTTCAATATGCGATATATTAACTTTAGGCGACCAAGGCTGTTGTTTAATATCAGTGGGCTTGAAGCGAGTGAGACCCTTTGGGCTACCCATAAATATAGTGTCGCCCGTGGTTTTCACGGCGGCGCCTATGTAGTAGCCCGCTTCACTAACACCATTTTGTGCCCCAAAATATGAAACGGATGACAGGGTAGAATCGATATGGGCTATACCTACCGTTGTGGAGACCCATAGCTCGTTTTCTTGATCTTCAATGATAGCGCCAACTGAGATGTTACTTAAGTAACTGTCTGCTTCTATCTGGGAAAAAGACACCGAGGAAATCTCGTTATCCTCAACCGCCATAAAATAGATGCCGTTTGCCTGGGTGCCAATCCAATAGCCGCCACGTATAGACCGAGAAACCCAAGTCACTACTGCGTCTTTAGGGAAATTAGTGTTACTTTCACCTATATTGCGTATTTCACCCGTAAATTTGTTGGCAAAATATAGGCCCGATATGCTGGCCAGCCATGCGCTCTCGTTATTTTCAAACACAATACGAGTGGTAAGTGAGATTGGCCATTGGCGAATGACTCGGTTCTCGGAAGGGCGATACACAAAAACACCATCGCTGTAGCCGCCGTACCAAACATCACCATCGGCATCCACGTTGAGGGTATAACCAGCCTTGCCCTTCAATGCCACCAAATCTAGTTGTTCACTGGCAGTATTTAATTTGGCAAGCCCCGCGCGAGTAGATAGCCAAACTGAGTCTGACTGCTTATCGTAATGTACTGTTAAAAGCTTGTTTGAAGATAACTTACCTTCGGACTCAATCATCGAGGTATAGGGTCCGCTGACCTTGCCAGAATGATAATTGTAATGCCAAAGGTTCTCTTCTGTAGCAAGCCATAAGGCGTTATCGGAATGGGTAGCAATACCAGAGATATTGTTACCAATAGCTGCGCTGGTTGAAAAGTTCGACAGTACAGGGTTGTGAATAGAAAACCCATTATCGCGCGACCCCGCCACAATGGCGCCAGCTTCCGTTTGATACAGCGATGTAATGTAATTATTTGCGAGTTTCGATTGAGAAACCGATAACGACACAATCTCAGATGCTTCTTTAGCAGGAATGATGTTTACTCCGCCGCTGGTGGCAATCCAAATATTGTCGTTGCGCTGAAACAACACGCTTAGCACATCATTAGATGAAAGGCCGCTGCTTTCATCAAAACAGGTGGACACGGAAAAATCATTGCTAGCAAACAAAGGGTAACGACACAGACCGTTAGAGCCAGATCCAATCCATAAACTCTCGTCAGCAGCCAGTGCCATCAAGGTTAAGTTTGTACCCGCCAGTTGCTGAAGCTCTAAGGTATTGAAAGCGGAATTAAGCTTGTATAATCCCGATGTTGAGCTAAGCCAAACGTGACTATTTCCATCAATTACGATGTCGGTAAGTGTACTGGTCACATTATCTAGGACTGCAACTTGAACCAATTTGTTCAGTAGCGTTGAAAAGCGATAAAGCGCGCGACCACTGATCACCCAAACGTTACCACTCTTATCGATTTTTATGCGTTTGATTAAGCCGGCTTTTATTTTGCTGGAAACCGATATAGGGAAGTGTTCGAATGTTTCCGTTGCAATATGAAACTTGCTAACGCCTGCAATAGAGCCAACCCATAGATATTCTTTGTCTAACGAAGGTTCAATTTGAAAAGTAGTAACGGTGTTGAGCCCATCAGACTCAGTCTCTTGCCATTTACCAAAATGCTTAAATTCGTTTCCATCAAACCTGTCGATCCCCGACTGGGTTGCCAGCCAGATATAACCGTCTTTATCTTCTGCAATATCTAAAACCGATACTTGCGATAAGCCTTCTTCGATTGAGAAGCTTTTAAACACGGGCAGGGGAAAGTCAGCAGCACGAGATGTGGCTACCAAAGAAAAAACGATAGGTAATAACATAGTGGCGGTAACCAGAAATCTTACCACTACAAACTTCATAAATACGCTCAGGAATAAGGATCAAGCGCTACGATATACTAGGGTCAGTCTAGTAAAAATGGGACATAAGTATTAATTTTGCACGAACAAGATATAAGTGCTGAAAAAAAAGAACCTCGATTAACGAGGTTCTACTATTAAATCATTTAGTTGGCTAAAAAATTACCATCCACACTGACGCGTCGCATTTTGCTCATCTAACCACGTTTTTAGCGGTGCAAAGTAGTCAGCAATGGTACTTGCATCCATTTCAGGTGAGCCAGTAAGAGTTTCTAACGCTTTTTGCCATGGTTCACTTACGCCCATTTCAAGCATGGCGTTTAGCGCGGTACCCGCTTCTTCACTGTTATAAATAGAACAGCGATTAAGTGGGCCTTCGTCACCGGCAATGTCACACAAGGCTTTATGGAACTGGAATTGCAAAATATGCGCTAAGAAGTAGCGAGTGTAGGGCACGTTAGCCGGAACATGATATTTAGCGCCTGGGTCAAACGCATCTGCAGGCCTGTCTATCGGTGCTTTTACACCTTGGTACTTTTCTCTTAATTCCCACCAAAGTGTATTGTATTGCTCAGGCGATACTTCACCGGCCATCACTTTCCAGCGCCATTGATCCACCATCAAACCAAATGGAATAAAGGCAATTTTATCTAGCGCCACCTGCATTAGCATGCCTATGTCGTTAGACGCATCTGGGATCTCGTCAATCAAACCAATTTCTTTTAAGTACTTAGGGGTAATCGACAAGGCAATGGTGTCGCCAATCGCTTCATGGAAGCCATCGTTAGCTGAACCGCGATACAACAAAGGCTGGTCTTTATAAGCACGTTGGTAATAGTTGTGGCCCAGTTCATGATGAATAACGTTAAACTCTTCCCCCGTTTTTTGAATACACATCTTAATACGTAAATCGTCTTTGTCATCTAAGTCCCATGCTGAAGCGTGACACTGTGCGTCGCGGCCTTCAGGTTTTTGGAACATAGAGCGCTCCCAAAACGTATCAGGCAGCGGCGCAAAGCCCAATGACGAAAAGAAAGATTCAGCCTGTTTTACCATTTTTATTTCATCATAGCCCTGAGCCACGAGCGATGAGGTAACATCGGGTACTGACATTTCTTGTTCAGGCTTCACGATATCGTAAACGTTGCCCCAGGTTTGCGCCCACATATTGCCTAACAAGTGTGCTGGAATTGGTTGGTCTTGAGGAACCAATTCTTCACCATAATGCTCACCTAACTTAGCACGAACGTGGCAGTGCAGCGATTCGTAGAAAGGCGCAACTTGTCCCCACAACCTATCAAGTTCTTTCGGGAAGTCGTCGGCTGGCATATCGTATTTACCGCGCCATAGTTCGCTCACATTTTGAAAGCCTAATTCAGCAGCACCTTCGTTAGCCAAATTTACCTGTTGTTCATACAGCGGCTTCATAGGCACAGACACTTCGCGCCAACCTTTCCAGTACTCTAGTAAGGTGTCGGCATCGCGAATAGTCGCCATTTCACTGCTCATTTCTACCAAGCTTTTACAGGTGCCGTCTTCCATGCAGTACTGGCCGGAACCATACATTGCACTTAGCTCAGAACCAATTTTAGCAAGTTGTTCTGCTTTCGCCGGATCTGAAGGAGGTGGCATGGTCAGCCCGTTTTTAAGCAGGTTAAGTTGACGACGGGTATCTTCATCAACTTCAACATCGTTAAATTTAGCCGCTTCTTTGGCTAACACAGCTACTTTGGTGGACAGTACTTCATTGAAATAGGCACTTACTGCGGCGGTATCAAAATTGATGTTAGTAGCGTAACTCCACTCGGCATGAGCGGCTGGTACCTGCATTTTACTAATATCGTTTTGCGCATTAATAAGAAATTCTTGCGCATCTTGCGCGGTAGGTGCCGCAGGTGTTGTTTCAGTTTTGCTAGTGGCTTCACCGCAACCTATTAGCGTAATGCTAACTAGTGCTGCGACGATAGTGCGTTTAGTTGAAAACATAAGTTTGCTCTTGTCGTTGTTGTTTTTATGTATTGGGGAGTACATATATTCTAGCGTTATATTTTGGAGTGACTAGTACGCTTTGTAAAACAAATTTGCAACAAAAAGCGATGTTTCCATTTAGCTAGTGTAAAGGCTTAGCCTGCTACAGCTAATTCTAGATATTGACTGATAAGCCGTATTTACCATGTGAAATTTTGTTTTAATTTAAGAGGGCAGAAGGTAACCTTTGTTTTTCCACCTTAGCAGGCAAAACGCCGCTGTCAGTTGACTACGTGTTATAAGCCAACGGTAATTTCAGGAATTTAAATGAATGTAGAGGTTAGCTTTAGGTTTCTATCGCTCAATAAATTGCAAGCCCACACGTTAGAAAGAGAGGTTGCGAATTCATCTGCTCGCTATGTTGAAGACAAAAATTGTTATGTGGGAACAATTCCACTTACCGAAGATATCTTTGATCCATTGATGATTTTCTTCGAACGTCAACAAATTGCACTTTCCAACTGCGATATTTTTTTATCGGTGCTTAGCAGTAAAGACACCAACATCGTTGATGTTCCTACTTCGGTCAACAAGATGCTAAAGCATATTAACTGCAAGCTAGTATTCTCATACGCAGCAGCGAGTAACGATCTTTAATGACAAAAGTGGGTCGAGCATTTCAGGGCTGTGCTGGTTTATGTCTGTATGAATATTTCTCGCAAATTTGATAAAATCTGTGTTTTCCAACATTAAAAATTAGAGTAGTGATGACTGACAATACAAATAAGCATAGCGCTAGTACCTTTGAAGAGTCTAGCACGGGTTGTACTAACACAAGTTGTTGCCCGCCCAAAAGCCCAATTACTCGTTCGACACCAAAGATCGGTCGCAACGATCCTTGTCACTGCGGTAGTGAAGTTAAATTTAAGAAGTGCTGCGGTAAGAACTAATTCATCGTTTTTCAACTATTAATAGAGCCTAGTGTGCGACTATGAGTAAGTGGAAGTTCGATTGCAGACCTCAACGCATAACAACACTTACCAGCTACTGGGTTCATAAGGTTCAATAATGAGATGGATTTTGTTGGGGCTATGCGTAGTGATACTGCTTGGCTTTGTTATACCAGAGCCGCGAATTATTCCCGTAGACAACGCCAGTTCCGCTGATTGGAACAAAGACACCTTTTGGTATGAACCCTGGGGCAGTTCGGGGGTCCATAAAGGTATCGATATCTTTGCTCAGAAAGGCACCTCGGTGCTGGCAACCACACATCAACTTATCCTCTATCAAGGTCAAAAGCCTAAAGGCGGCAATATAGTACTTGCCTTGGGGCCTAAGTGGCGGCTGCATTACTATGCGCATCTTGATTCAATAGATGTTGATGGCATTTCACTGCTTTTTAGTGGTTCGAAAATTGGTACAGTGGGCTCAACAGGCAATGCTCAAGGAAAAGCGCCCCATCTTCATTACAGCATTGTGGCGCTGTTTCCCCATTTTTGGCTTGCCGACGAGTCGACGCAAGGGAGCAAGAAAGCGCATTATTTAGATCCAATATTGTACCTAAGCGCAGCTGATTGAAAATGGAGATATAAATGAGTAATACGGGCCTCTCAGATACTGGCGCTGAATATAAAACAGAATACGAAGAAGATCATGTGTATGCAGGTTTTGGGATCAGATTTGGCGCATCAATTATTGATACATTACTTTTATTAGCGGTAACCTTTCCACTACTGCATCTAATTTATGGCAAGGGATATTGGACCGCTGAAGACACTGTTGTAGGTATATTTGATGTCTTAATTAGTTATGTTCTACCTTTAATCTCCACAATATTATTTTGGGTATATAAATCGGCCACCCCAGGCAAAATGGTGCTTAAAGTAAAGGTCCTTGATGCTAAAACGGGAAGTGCGCCCACGATACGCCAGTCTATAATTCGCTATATAGGGTATTACGTTTCTATTTTACCCCTAGGCTTAGGCTTTTTATGGGTATTATGGGATACCAAAAAACAAGGATGGCATGACAAAATGGCTAGCACGGTTGTTATTCGACCTAAAAATAAAGGTGTTGAGCCGGTACGCTTTGACAAAAAGTAACGATAGATATTTGTGCGAGCGAGGCCATGGGTATAGCTAATATACTCGCACGGCTGCTTTTAAATTACGTATTAGCCACAAGGAAGTTCGATGAAGCTTGAGCAAAAAATCCCGCCAGTTGTTGTCTTTTTCATAGCGGTTATTTTAATGTGGGTGACAACCAAGGTTGCAGGTTTCTTGAGTGTTTATCACCCCTTCAAGATACAGTCGCTAATACTCTGTGTATTGCTGGGGGTAGGGTTCGCTTTACTGGGGGTTACTTCGTTTAAAAAACACAAAACTTCCGTGAACCCTATAAAAACAGATCGTGTGGTTAGTTTGGTGACTTCAGGTGTGTATCAATACAGCAGAAACCCTATGTATGTAGGTATGCTTCTGTGTTTGGTTGGTATTGGGCTTTACACATCCAACCCGCTTAATATTCTCTTCATTGTGTTATTTGTGTGGTACATGAATAAGTACCAGATAACACCTGAAGAGGCATTTCTAACCGATAAGTTTGGCGCCAGCTATACCGAATATATGAAAACGGTTCGCAGATGGCTGTAAGCAAATTCGGCATATTCATCACGCTTACATTTTGTACCACGTTAATTATAGTAACGTTTCTGAATTTATTGCCAATAGAGGTGGTATATCTTTATATCACCACCAGCGTTATTACTTTTGCTATGTACGCTTTTGATAAATCGGCTGCACGCAATGGTAAATGGCGTATACCAGAAATTCGCCTTCACGTTTTGAGTCTACTGGGAGGCTGGCCTGGCGCTTATTATGCGCAAAGAAAGTTAAGGCATAAGTCGGCGAAAGTTTCATTTAAGCGAACCTATTGGGCTACAGTTGTCGTAAATTTAACTGCGTTTATTTGGCTTTTTAGTGAACAAGGTAAGCACTTAATGAATGGAATTTTTGCTTAATGTATAGGTTCTTTTGTTGCTGGCATTGAACGGGTAAGATTAAAAGTTAATCACGAACTAAAACTAATAAATAAAGGATTATACCGTGCTAAAACATGCCATTACGATAGCTGTCTTTTTACTTATTTTGGTTCCTTCTTACTCGTATTCAAAGGTACGGGGAGAAGCTACGCACTTAAGTATTCATTCTGAAATACTCGATGAAGAACGTGAATTGTTCATACATCTACCCAATAGTTACTACCTCTCAAATAGTCATTCAACAAGTAAGCCGCTATCAACAACGCGTGAGCAATTAGAATCTCAATTACATTATCCGGTACTTTATTTACTTGATGGTCAGAGAAATTTTGCTCATGCAGTCGGCACGTTAGACTTGCTCAATCAATCTAATATGGCGCAAGAAATGATTGTTGTTGCTATAGCAAATACTCATCGCTCAAGAGACTTCACTCCAACATATGATGCGAACTACAACGAGTGGGGAAGATCCGGGGGAGCCGATAACTTTCTTGATTTTATTGAGAAAGAGCTTGTGCCCTACATTAACAAAAACTATCGCGCCAACAACTTCAAAATAATTTCAGGGCATTCTTTAGGTGGGTTATTGTCGGTGTATGCCTTGCAGTCTAGACCCCATTTATTCCAAGCTCACTTTGCGTTCAGCCCAAGTTTATGGTGGCAAGAACAGGTTATCTTTGACGACGCCGAAACCTTCTTTTCAGATACTTCTGAATTGAACAACTATTTGTATATCAATATGGGCAGCGAAGGCGGCCACATGCTAACGTCTTACCAGCGCTATATCGAATTGCTAAACACTCATAAGCGAAAAGGGTTTAATTACAACACAGATTTAGATACCTCAGAAGGCCACAATACCACCGCGCTTGCTGGGCATTCGTTGGCTTATCAGAATCTGTACAAATCGTTGCAACCATCAAATGAAGTCTTAAGCGGCGGGATACCTGCAATAAAGCAGTTTTATAAAGCGCAGTCTGAAATGTACGGTTATGACATTAAGCCCAGCTATCGCGCCATTAACAGTGTGGGATACAAAGCATTATCTGAAAAAGACTATTCAACGGCTATTGCGATATTTCAAAGCAATGTTGAAAGCTATCCTTACAAAGCGGATGCCTACGACAGCTTAGCGGATGGATTTGAAGCGAGTGGTGATTTGCAAAAAGCATTAGAAATGAGGTCGCTTGCCATACAGAAAAGCGTGGTCGAAAATGTAGAAAACGGTGCCTATAAAACTCGCCATGCAAACTTACTCACAAAGATTCAGGACAAGAATCTTTAGCATTTTTTGCTTTCTCGAAAAGAATTTATAAAGGATATTGTTGTGATAGTTATTTATGGGATTGATAAGCACTTAAACCCAATAAAAAGCCAACTGTCTGAAGTGATACATGGCTGTATGCAATCTGTTTTAGGCATGCCTGAGGATAAACGGGCCCACCGTTTTATTCCCCTAGCCAAAGAAGACTTTTTCTACCCTGGCGGTAGAACAGATTGCTATACCGTTATCGAAATTAACATGATGAAGGGTCGCAAACCTGAAACCCAAAAAGCACTGATTAAAGCGCTTTTCAAAGAAATAGAATCTGCTTTAGGTATTAACCCTATCGATATTGAAATAACCATTAAAGAACAAGAAAAGTACCAATGGGGTTTTCGTGGCATAACTGGTGATGAGGCGTCAGATTTAAAATATAACGTTGATGTATAAGGTTGGGGCATCACATACATTTTTACCTACAACTGAGATTACAACTACATCTACATTAGGTGAGTTCGCGTCCGTATTGTATTTGTTTGAAATACTGGGTAATTTGAAGCACTAGTGTTGATGAAGTACACGATAGGCGGCGATTAGCTTATAACGTGGTTTGAGTAGTACATAAAGGGTTGTCGATGAAAACAAAAATATTAATAACAATGTTAGGGGCTATCTTAGGGGCAATGTTACTTACTGCATGCAGTGCAATAGTAAGTAACAATACAGGTAAACAAGCTCAATCTAGTAGTTTGATGGACTTTCTTTATCCTGATGAAGAAAGCCGCGTTAAGCACCAGCCTGAAATTCCCACCTTACAATTACCGGTAAAGGTGGGGCTTGCATTTGTTCCTTCAAGTAATTGGCAACGAGATGGCCTACATGGGAAAGACCAAGTGGAGCTTCTTGAAAACGTGAAGCAGTCTTTTCTTCAATACGAATATATCGATCGCATTGAAATTATTCCTAGTGAGTATTTAAGCGGGGGAGAAGGGTTTGCTACGTTGGAACAAGTAGGGCGTTTATATGACGTTGATGTAATGGCGTTAGTGTCTTACGACCAAGTAACTCAGTCACTCGAAAATAACGCGGCATTACTGTATTGGACCATCGTTGGTATGTACGTGATTCCTGGTAACGAAAATACGGTGCAGACCTTTGTCGATACCGCTGTATTCGATATTAAAAGTAAAAAGATGCTTTTCAGAGCACCTGGTGTAAGCAAACTTGAGAAACGCACCACCGCGGTAGGTATTGACAATACGCTGGCCGAAAAATCATTAGAAGGTTTTGGTATTGCGGTTGATGATATGTCTACCAACCTAGATGCCGAACTTGCGCGATTTAAAACCAGAGTAAAAGAAGAAAAAATTGCAAATGTTGAACACAGAGCAGGCTATAGTGGCGGCTCACTTCATGTTTATTGCTTACTCTTCCTATGTGTCATGTTATTTAGAAAAATGACTGTGCGTTAATACGCTGGCAAGGAGTGCAGATTGAACGTCACTAAGCAAAACCTTAAAGACGCAGTAAGCGCCAATATTCTTTCATCTGAGCAGTTTGAACAATTGATTGCGTTTTTAAACCAGCAAACTAATACCTCGGTTAAGTTCGATTACACCCACGCGTTGTATTACCTAGGTGGGTTAATTGCCATTGGGGCAATGACACTGACTTTTTATTGGGCCAGCCTCGTAGCAGGCTGGCATTAACAAGCGGGATTAGGGTAGGGAAGTGGGGTGCTAGCTTAGTACGCCCCCTCCACAATACGCCCCACCTTAATACTTTCTGCGCTTCAACCCTGTCTCCGCAAGAATTTTGGCCGAAATCTCTTCTATGGAATATTTGGTACTGTTTAAGAACGGAATTTTTTCCTTTCGGTACAAGTTCTCTACTTCTCGTAGTTCCATTCTACACTGCTGTAATGACGCATAGCGGCTATTCGCTTTTCGTTCAGAACGAATTTGATGTAATCGTTCTGGCTGAATCGTTAAGCCAAAAAGTTTGTCTTTATAACGGCGAAGGGCCGTGGGCAATTTAAGCATGTCGCCCATGTCATCCTCGGTGAACGGGTAGTTTGCCGCTTTAATACCAAATTGCAGGGCTAAGTATAAGCTAGTGGGAGTTTTACCCGAGCGAGATACGCCCACTAAAATAATGTCGGCCTCGTCGTAATCTTTCAGGTTAGAACCGTCATCGTTGGCTAAGGCATAGTTAACCGCTTCAATACGAATGTCGTACGTGGTTTCATGAATGCTGTGAGTGCGATGTTTTTCTGGTTTTGAGGGCACACCAAGCACTTTTTCGAGAGGCGCTACGAACTGATCGAGGAAATTGTAGTTAATACCAACTGATTTTGAAATTATCTTGCGAACATCTACATTCACAATTGTATAAAAAACGAGCGGCCTTTCTCCTGTGTCTTGAAAACTTTCAGATATTTTATCTAAAACCTTGTTGGCTTCTTCCTCAGTTTCAACAAAAGGAATGGTATTGTGATTGAATTCAACAGGGAACAAAGACAGCAGGGCGTGGCCAAACACCTCTGAAGTAATGGCAGTACCATCTGAAATATAAAAAGCTGTGCGCACAACAAATCCTTAACATTGTCGTAATTTTATTACAAAAGTAATAAAGAGTTTACTTTCCGATTTCCCCCATTCTAAGATGATTTCGTCGAAAAGCTATATGGTTATTAATGATGACTTGATGTAACGCAAGCCTGCTTTACTTGGCACTCGTTAATATTAATAAGCATTAAGCGCGTTTGGATCTACGCAGTCGACACGTATTTTACCAATGTTGGGCATGTGGCCCGCCATTGCTTATACCCTACTCAAAAATAAGCTGGAGGCTTCGGCAGTGAAAGAATTCGTACTTTGGTATCAAGAACTGGGCATGAATGATGTAGGTCGCGTTGGCGGCAAAAATGCATCTTTAGGCGAGATGATTTCTAACCTAGCTAACGCCGGTGTACAAGTACCGGGAGGTTTCGCCACAACTGCAGAGGCTTTTAATGAATTTCTAGAGCAAAGCGGTCTAGAAGCAAAAATTCATAACGTACTAGATACACTTGATGTTGAAGATATTAGTGCGCTTAATGAAGCGGGCAAAGATATTCGTCAATGGATCATCGACACCCCGTTTCAACCTGAACTAGAAGAAGCAATTAAAGAAGCGTTTGTGAAATTACAGGGTGATGCAGGTGATGAAGCTTCATTTGCGGTTCGTTCATCAGCTACTGCAGAAGACATGCCTGATGCTTCGTTTGCAGGTCAGCAAGAAACTTTCCTAAACGTGAAAGGTTACGAGTCTGTATTAGTTGCCATTAAACACGTATTCGCCTCGCTATTTAACGACCGTGCTATTTCTTATCGTGTACACCAAGGTTACGACCATAAAGGCGTAGCATTGTCGGCTGGTATTCAGCGCATGGTACGAAGCGATATTTCTTCGTCGGGCGTTATGTTTACTATCGACACTGAGTCGGGCTTTGAAGACGTGGTATTTATTACCAGTTCATACGGCTTGGGTGAAATGGTAGTGCAGGGTGCGGTAAACCCAGATGAATTTTACGTACACAAACCAACCCTTGATAAAGGGCTTCCCGCCATTGTTCGCCGTAACTTAGGCAGCAAGCTAGTTAAGATGATTTACTCTGACGATGAAGCACACGGCAAGCAAGTGTCTATCGTTGATATTGACAGCACTGAAAGCAAAGCCTTCTCGTTGAATGATGAAGAAGTGATGGAGCTGGCGAAGCAAGCGCAAATTATTGAAAAGCACTACGATCGTCCTATGGATATCGAATGGGCTAAAGATGGCGTAGACGGCAAGCTATATATTGTTCAAGCGCGCCCTGAAACGGTTCGAAGCCGTGAAGATTCACAAAGCATTGAGCGTTTCCAACTTAAAGGCCAAAGCAATATTGTATGTGAAGGCCGTGCCATTGGTCATAAAATTGGTGCAGGTGTTGCCAAGGTATTAGGTTCCATTGAAGAGATGGACAAAATTCAAGCCGGTGATGTGCTAGTGACTGACATGACAGACCCAGATTGGGAGCCTATCATGAAAAAGGCGTCTGCCATTGTCACTAACCGAGGTGGCCGTACATGTCACGCAGCCATTATTGCTCGTGAGTTAGGTATCCCAGCAGTAGTAGGGTGCGGAAACGCCACCGACAGCATCGAGAACGGCGATAAAATTACCGTGTCTTGTGCGGAAGGTGATACAGGTTACATCTACGGTGCAGAACTAGAGTTTGACGTTGTTACGTCACGTATCGACTCTATGCCTGATTTACCATTAAAAGTGATGATGAACGTGGGTAACCCAGACCGCGCATTCGATTTCGCCCGTTTGCCGAACGCGGGTGTTGGTCTTGCGCGTTTAGAGTTTATTATTAACCGCATGATTGGCGTGCATCCTAAAGCGCTACTTAACTTCGACAGCCAGCCTGCTGAGCTTAAAGAAGAAATTGGCGACATGATGGCCGGTTACGAGTCGCCTACTGAGTTCTACATTGAAAAGTTGGTTGAAGGTATTTCTACTATTGGTGCTGCGTTCTCGCCTGAGAAAGTCATTGTTCGTATGTCTGACTTTAAGTCTAACGAATACTACAACTTAGTTGGCGGCTACCAGTACGAGCCAGATGAAGAAAACCCAATGCTTGGTTTCCGTGGTGCAAGCCGTTATATCTCGGAAGATTTCCGCGACTGTTTCGCCTTAGAATGTGAAGCAATTAAACGGGTTCGTAACAACATGGGCTTAACCAACGTTGAGATCATGATCCCCTTCGTACGTACCCTCGAAGAAGGCCGTAAGGTTATCGAGCTATTAGAAGAGCAGGGCCTCAAGAAAGGCGAAGACGGTTTGCGCGTTATCATGATGTGTGAATTACCTTCTAATGCCTTACTAGCTGACCAGTTCTTAGATATTTTCGATGGCTTCTCAATTGGTTCGAATGACTTAACTCAGTTAACCCTTGGGTTAGACCGCGACAGTGGCGTTATTGCTCACTTGTTTGACGAACGAGATCCTGCGGTGAAAGCCTTGTTATCAATGGCTATTCAAGCGGCGAAGAAACGTGGCAAATACGTTGGTATTTGTGGTCAAGGCCCATCAGATCACGAAGACTTTGCAGCCTGGTTGGTAGAAGAAGGTATCGATTCAGTATCGCTTAACCCAGATACGGTAGTTGAAACCTGGTTGTACCTTGCTGAAAAGCACGGCTAAAAAGCTAACTTAGCAACACGTTATTTATTAAAAAGCCGCTTAGATTTTTCAATCTAAGCGGCTTTTTTAGTGCGTCTTTTTTGTGCTTTATACGCTCACATGAAGCTATTAGCCTTGGACCAGCCTAAGCCCGTTTTAGGCTTTTAACTGGTTACCAATAGGTAATTGTCTAATGCGCTTACCGCAAGCAGCAAAAATGGCGTTACACAAGGCAGGCGCATAAACCGGTGTTGCTGGCTCACCCACACCCGCTGGTGGTGCATCGCTTGGGATAATCTCAACGTCGATTTCTATTGGCGCATCACTCATACGCGGTACGCGGTAGTCATGGAAGTTACTTTGCTGAGCACGGCCTTTATCAAAGGTAATACCGTCACTAATGGCAGCAGTAATACCGAAGATGGAACCACCTTGTACCTGGTTTTTCACCGTGTCGGTGTTTACCACAGTACCTGCATCAATGCTGGCCCACGATTTGATAATCTTAAGATCGCCCGCATCAGACACTTCTACTTCAACCACAGTAGCCACATAGGTCAAGAAACTTCTGTGCGCTGCAATACCAAGGCCTCTACCTTTTGGTAATTCTCGGCCCCAGCCACTCATATCAGCCACTTTTTCAATCGCCTTACGTAGGCGACCAATATCGAGCGGATAAGCGTCTTTATCGGCGCCGTAGTTGTCGTACTCTGCATTTTGCTCAGTGACATCAACAATGCGATCCGGGCCAATAGTTTCAAGCAAGTAGTCTTTTTGATCGCGACCGGCTTTGTGCGCCGCTTCAGCAATGAAAGACTGAATAGCGAATGCGTGGAAGATATTAGACACCGAACGCATCCAGCCTATACGCGCTTTTGCAGGTGCTTCACCACTTTCTAGTTTCATATTAGGGGTATTGATAGGGTTATCAGTAAAGCCTAAACGAAGCTCGAAGCTGAACGGCGCGGTAGCATCTTGTTGGAACGTAGACGCAATAGGTGAAAACGCCGTACGGTGCAAGTAAGCATCAATACCGCCGTTTTCATCTAAAGAGGCTTCAATGTGCTGGGCTGATACAGCATGGTAGAAACCATGTTGAATGTCGTCTTCACGTGTCCATTGCACGCGAATAGGCTTGCCAGTCTTCATTGAAAGGTAGGCCGCTTCCGCAGAAAAGTCGGGTTTCGATTTACGACCAAAACCACCACCTAGCATGGTGACGTGAACATTGATCTGTTCTTTCGGCATACCAACCATTGCCCCTACGGTTTCCATATCGGCCTGCGGGTTCTGCGTAGCTGCCCACACATCAACACGGTCTTTATAATACATTGCCGTGGCGCAGGGTGGCTCCATTGGGGCTTGTGCTAAATGTGGTACATAATAATCGGCAACCAGTTTATCGCTTGCATTGGCGAGCACATTGGCTGCATCACCTTTCGCGCGTACCGACTTTTGTGGCGTCGATACCGTCTCTAGCAAGCTTGCTTTAAAGGCTTCAGAGTTATAATCACCGTTTTTACCATCATCCCAGCTTACGGTAAGGGCGCGGCGGCCTTTGATGGCAGCCCAAGTATTGTTGGCAATAATGGCAATACCGCCTTTAGGTTGAAACTGTGGTGCGCCTTTCGCCGCAGGAATTTCCACAACATCTACCACGCCATCAATCGCTTTAACTGCTTTTGCATCGAAGCTTTTCACTTTTCCGCCAACAACCGGTGGACGAACTACCACGGCAATTAATGCTTTGGGCTCAAGTACATCAGCAGCAAAGGTCGCTTTGCCGGTAACAATGTCTTTTAAATCGATGTGCGCCATGGCGGTATTGATGTAACGCCACTCACTGCGTTCTTTTAGGGTAATGCGATCGAGTTCTGGCGGAGTAATTTTTAATGCATCGTCTACCAGCTCAGCATAGGTAAGGGTTTTACCCGAGGTATGGGTAACCACATGCTGTACTGCCGAACAAGAATCGAAGGGGACATCCCAACGGGTTGCAGCAGCTTGCTGCATAAGGTGGCGAACACTTGCACCCATTTCACGAAGACGCTGCATATTGTAACGAATACTGCGTGAACCATCGGTATTTTGATCGCCGTATTTCGGATCGCCTTTACCTTGGATAACCACCACTTTATCCCATGAGGCTTCCATCTCATCGGCCACAATTTGCGCCAATGCGGTACGAATTTGTTGGCCCATTTCAGAGCGGTGACACGTAATTTCAACAATACCATCGGGTCGAAGTGACACGAATAAGTTAGCCATTTTGGCTGACTCAGACGGTTTCGCTAAAACACCAGCCATAGCGCGTGGTGCCGCACCCATAAAGTATGTACCTAGTACAAGAGCGCCAGCGGTAGCCGATGACTTTAAGAAGCTGCGACGAGTTAAGTCAAAATACTTGCTCATGCTTCTTCTCCCGCTGTCTCAGAGGCAAGCGTATCAGGCACATAATATTCTACGCCAGCCATGGTTTTTGCTGCTGACTTTATGGCTTTGTGAATACGGGGGTAAGTACCACAACGACAGATATTGCCTGACATACCTTGCACAATTTCTTCATCGCTAGGGGTAGGGTTACTTGCTAATAAGCTGGCGGCTTGCATCATTTGGCCGCACTGACAGTATCCACATTGAGGTACTTTATGTTCAACCCATGCTTGTTGAACAGGATGTTCACCGTCTTTGCTCAAGCCCTCAATAGTGGTTATTTTACTGCCTGAAACGGCAGAAACAGGCAATACGCAAGAGCGCTGTGCTACGCCGTTAATATGTACTGTGCAAGCGCCACATTGTGCCATGCCGCAGCCAAATTTAGGGCCAGTTAGATGTAATTCGTCACGTAAGTACCAAAGTACGGGAGTGGTAGGATCGCCCGCAAATTCACGTGTTTCACCGTTAACGGTAAACGTAATCATGGTCTTGTCTCCATTGTCGTAAGTGTTCGATGGTCAGTCGAATGCCTTACGTTGCCTGTTTGAATAAATGAAAGGTTTTTTGATTTTTATAAGGTGTTATTAATCGTGTCGTTAAATTCTATACTCGTAACGAGTTTAGCGTATAAAAATAACATGACTATGAAGGTTATACTGAAACTTCAGATTAATGGTTTACGATGTGCGATGACAGGGGGGAAAAGCGCAAATTACGCAGTAACAGCTTAGCGAAATTTACGCATTAATAATACGCGGTCTATTCTTCTCGCGCTTGAGGTCATCATGTTTTGACTTATTTTGAGCCATCCACGAGCACGAGGCCAATCGTAGCTTAGCAAAACCAAACCACCTATTACCAAAAGAATTGAGCCTGGTAATAGGGTTAAAATAATGCCGCCGATAAAAAGAATGCCACCAAGGGTTAATCGAACAATTTTCACGATTACTTTTCCAGCTGATTGAAAACAACTACCTGCATTGTGGTTCAATTCTTAAACGTTGCCAACCAGAAAAGTGTAAACAAGTGTATAACGCGATTAAATTCGTATGAGCAAAGGTTTGCCTAGCGCCGCTACTTAGTACTCTTAAACAAGCCCCAGCATGGCCAAGCTGCCGAAACCAATGGCAGTAATAGGCAGTGATATTAACGTGCTTAGGGCAATGATACTGGCCGCCAAACGATGATCGCCCCCTAAGTTTCTTACCATCACGTAACTGGCTGCGGCTGTCGGGGCAATAGATAGCAATAACACTATGCCTAACTCCATGCCCCTAAAGCCAGCTAAATACGCCATACCCACCAGTAAGGCGGGGTAGACAATACATTTACTTATTGTAGCTAGCGCAATGTTATACCAGTCGCTAGAAAAAGAACGAAACTGCAGCGATGCGCCAGTACAAATAAGGGCTAAGGGCAGGGTAAGCTGGGCAAAGTATTCGCCTGTTCTTAATGCCACCTCGGGTAATGACCATTGAAAATAAGAAAATGGTAATGCTGCAACAATCGAAATAATAAGGGGGTTGCGTGCAATGCCTTTAATTTGATTCATAGGCGCCGTAAAACCTACCTGATAGAAGTTAAGTACAAACACTGACATAACATTGTACAAAATAGTAATACAGCCCATATAAACCGATGCCGCCGCTAAGCCCTCTTGCCCGTATGTATTCGCGCAATATGCTAAGCCAATAATACCCATGTTAGCCCTAAAACCACCTTGCACTACCACCCCGCGAGCATTTTGAGGGTTCACCGTGAAATGCACTAATAGCATTAATACCGCGCACATTAGTACCGAACCACTTATTCCAATAGTGATAAGGGTAAAGTTAGCAGCGTTTGAAAAGTCTGACTGGCTAATAGATAGAAAAAGTAGTGCGGGTAGGGCAACGTTGAAGACTAACTTTGAACCCGATTCGATAAAGGCCTCATTTAACCAGCGGATGCGAAAAAACACCCAGCCCATTAAAAGTAGGATTAAAACAGGCACTAGGGTACTGGTAATAAATGAAAGCATGGGAGTTAGTCGATAAAAATACTAAATTCAGTAGATAGGCAATACTGTACCAAACTTAATCGAGATTGAGTCGGCAGCGTGAAAATAAAAATTCACTCTTTTCAGTGCGATGGACTACGCCGCCTTGTTCAAAATGAAAGATTCAAAAGCCTAAGCCTTGGGCGCTGCGCAAGATGAACGCTCGACCAATGAGCAGGGCACCAGCATGCGGGTATTTACCGATTTTGGGTTGTTGATTTTATTCATTAACATGCGCGCTGCTTCGCCGCCTAATTCGTAAGGTTGCTGTTTTATTACGGTAATAGGCACCTTAAAAAATTCAGCCATAGGAATTTCCTCAAACCCAAGTAAAGAAACATCTTGCGGAATAGGAACGCTAGCCGCTTCTAATTCTTTTAATACATCAATGGTTATTGCAATTTGCTGAGTAAAGAAAGCGGTTGGCGGATTGTCTGATTTCAGCATCTCAATAGGGGAGCGATGCAAACCTTCTTGCCGACTCCAATGAATAGTCAGGGCTTCATCAACGGGAATATTATGTTTTGTATGTGCATCTACAAACCCCTGGTATTTCTCTTGGCGAGACTTAACTGATTCGAATTTCTGGGTTACAAAACAGATATGCTTGTGGCCCAAGTTAATAAGGTATTCAGTGGCATCAAAAGAGGCACGTTTGTAATCAGCGACCACAATGCCTGTGTCACAGTCGTCATGTTCTAACTGAAACTGCACCATCGGCATGGTGTTGTTTGAAATGTCTTCTATTAGCTTTGCGTTGTTACCGCAAGAGGCAATAATTGCGCCGTCTACGTTTAACTGACACAGCGTAGTCAGCGCGTTTTTTTCAGTTTTTGGTTCAAAGTCCGAATTATAAATGAACAAGTCGTAGCCATGACTTTTACAGTAATCGTCCATACCGCGTATAGTTTGGCTGGTGTAATAGCTAGCAATGTCTCTAACGATAACACCAAGGGTTTTAGTCTTATTGGTTTTCAGGCTGCGAGCAATATTATTAGGAACGTAATTTAGTTCCTCTACCGCTTTTTGTAACCGTAAACGGGTGTCGAACGACATAAAATCAAAGCGGCCGTTCAAAAATTGCGACGCGGTACTTTTAGATACGCCGGCTTTCTCAGCCACATCAATCAGTCTAACTTTACTCTTATTCATTATTATTCTCTTACTAAAGGCGTTAATGGAGTATTTGAATCGCCAAATCCTCGGTAGCTATTTCACTTCAATAGCATCGCCTACCTGCAAATGAGAGAAGGACACACGGGTGTAGTTACCTGCTTTTTTATCGGTTTCCCAATCGCCAGTACCCGGGCAAGCAGGGTAGCGAAATGTTGGGGCATCCTTCGTACTGCACTGGTTATACGCGCCAGCTTTAAAGAACAGCCAATCGTTCTTGTAAGCCACAGGGTCATCATAGTCATCTATAAATCCATTGGCATCAACATTATTGGCTAAATTAATCTGATGTTTAACCGTCGGGTGATTATCTGCAGTAAAGGTTAAGTACATTGTATCGCCGTAAACATTAATCTCATAACTGAAAGATTCACCAAGGGCGATACCGTTTTCACCTGGATTACTACTGTCGTGCCAGCCATCGCCCCACACAGGGTAAGCAATGTCGGTACGTTTAGGGTTATTTTCGGGTAAATTCAGTTCGTAGTTCCAAAACACGGTACCAGTATCGTGATTTGGATACTTTTTATAATAAATTTTAAGTGGCTCGTTCCCCCAGCCAAACCCTGATTCATTGTTACGAAGTTCGTCTAATTTACCCGCATGAATTTGGCCTACTACAACAGAATAGGCGGGTGGCTTGTCATGATATTTAGCGTTAGTAGAAACATGATCTACTTTAAGTGTGGCTTCCATTCGTGCACCAATGGCGGCGAATTTATCTGCTTCAGGATTTGATGCCAATGCAAAGTAATTTGCGGGGTTTTCTAAGCTAGGAACATTACCGTTTTCATCGGCATAAACTTGGCGAAGTTCGCTGCGGGTATTGGTAGACGTGGGAGAGGTAAATGCTTTATTAGCCGCGGCAAATACCATGTTGTTATTGTCATCTAAGTAAAAGAATTCATCCACGTGGAAACGCGGTAAGTCTTTATTTTCAATTCTGTCGGCCTTCCCATCACCGTCTCTATCTAATGGTAAGAGAATATTCCAAGGAGAAAGATCGAACACGTCGCCAGGGACTTTGATTGCCAACTTTGTCTCGTCGGCAGCATTCGCGAGCTCGTCCATTGTCTCCATATTGGCCTCTGTTGCTGTTTTGCTGTTTGATGATGTTTGCGTATCGTTCTGCTTATCGTTTTGTGTATCATTACACCCAGCAATTAAAGAAAGCACGGCTAAGCCGGCCAAATAAATAGGTTTAGCGTCAGTCATGAATGCGCTCCTAACGGGCATCGTCAAAAGAAAAAGTAATGAATAATGAAAAAATGTGCCGCAGCATGCACTGCGGCGAAAGTAGGGCATTGCAATTGGGTCGACTAGCTTTATTCTTATAGCGTTACTCACATAGGCCTATTCAAGTAGGCCTAGTCATATAAGCTTAGACAAACAGGCTTAGACGAACCGCTTTATTAAAGTAGCCTAGCAAGTAGGCTACTTTATAATCCTACCAGCGCGCTCTTACGCCTAAGGTAAAGCGTCTATCCGATTCACTGTACTGCCAAATGCTGTCTAGTTCGGTCACTTGTACAATAGGCTCACCGGTTAAGTTAACCGCGTTAGCCACAACCGTTATATGCTCGTTAACATCGTAGCTGGCCGAAAAGTCGAACTGGCCCCGTGCTTCACGGTAGTTATTACCCAATGTAGGGTCGAAGAAAGCTTCTTCAGGGTTTGTGCGGTTATACACACCTGTTGCGAGTGCACCAACAGGACGTACACGCTTTTCATCTTGCGTGTCTAAGTATTTATCGCGCCAGTTGTAGGCAAGACGTACTTGAAAACCGGCATTTTCCCAGTAAACCTGACCATTGAAAGTATGGTTTGAAATGTCTAACAATGGGTTACCATCAGGCTGCTCACTGTCTGCATATGTGTAGTTGGTGCTAATACCAAGCCCAGACCACATACCTGGCAGGAAACTAAACTGTTGTTGGTAGGCAAGTTCAATACCTGCTACTTCGCCACTGCCGCCGTTAACGTCCGTATCGATGACAATACCCGTTAAGCCAGCGTCGCGTTGCGCTTCAACATACGCAAGGTCTTGATCCCCACTGACGTAGTTCACATCAGCTTGACTTACCCCTGCGGTATCTAGCAAACACACGTTCACGTTCACGTACTCGGTTACGTTTTGGCCTGTTACCGTGTTGCTATCAGCCATACAAGAGCTACTAGCTACCGTAAATGACTCTACATCTTTATAAAAAATAGCGGCAGAAACCATGCCTCCTTCACCAAAGTAATGCTCAGCAGATAAGTCGTATTGGGTAATACGGTAGGGGTCTAGTTGATAAGAACCTTGGGTACCGGTAACGAGTGAGTTATCGACACTAATAGCAGGGCTAAGCTCTCCAAACTCAGGGCGACGCATTACTTTCGCGGCAGCAAAACGTAAAATGGTATCGTCGGTTAAAGAGTAGGTGGCGTTTATACTTGGAAGAAAGTCTGAATAATCGTAGCTACCGGTTTGATCAAACGTATTCGATGTTAAATCGGTTTGAACATAGCGAGCACCTACCACAGCGGTAAGGTCGCCGAAATCTAAATGAAACTGGGTATATAACGCTTGGGTTTCTTCGCTTATTTGCGCATATGAGCCCGTATTGCGAACCATATTGTCATCAAGTGTACCAGTAAGTTCATGGCTACTACCATCCAGCATTTGTTTCACGCGGTCGTATGTACCATTAATATTGTAGGCAAGCTCAGCACCATCATAAACATAATAATGGGTTAGGGCGTTATTACCCGAAATGCCTGATTGGTCGAAGGTGTTACTGTGGTTAATTTCTTTGAACCCACCAAATGCAGCGTCAAATTCATCTACCCAAGTAGGTCTGACAACGCCATCGTACGACACACTGGTTTGTAAGTTTTTAAGCTCACTACCATTATTGCGTAAGTCGTAACGGTCTAGCTCATAGTCTCTGTCAGTAGTGCGAATACCTGCCTTAATTTTGGTAAGGAAGTCTAAGCCTGAAAAAGGCTCGATGTATTCCACGTCAAACCGAATAGCAGTTTCTTCGTTTTCTTCATAATAACGCTGATGGGTAAATTGACGGATAGCCAGATTGCTTGGGTCTAACAATGCGTCTTCATCCGAAAAGGCAATGCCAGGTACTTGGTCGCCATCTTGGGTCATGGTAATGGTGAATAAGTTTTCGGTAATGGTACCGTCTTCTTCATACTGTGAGCGCGAGATAGGGCGTAAGTTAAACTCAGAATTGGTGCGAAGGCTTTCAGATTTGGTATAAGCGACTTCGCCTGAAATTTTTAGTTTGTCAGTTATAAACCACTCGCCACCCAAGGCATTTGACATAGAGTCGTTGGTGGTAAAGTCGGCCCATGTCTTTGGCTGTACAAACGCGCTACCCGAGCCAAAGCTTTGCAGTTGGCCTTGTGCGTCATCGTAGGCATCATCTAACACCAAGTCAGAATAGTCTTTGCTGTCATTTAATACCGAGTAAGCTTCTTGTCCACCGTCAAGATCGGTGGCATTAACATCTAGGTAAATAAAAGCGTCAGTATCTTTTGGGGCCCACTGAAGTGACAAACCGTAAGCGGTACGTTCACGCTGTTCAGTTTTTTGCTCTACGGTATTTTGGCTACGTACAAGGTAGTTGCCGCTAGGCGTGTTGGCAGAGTCGCTGTTACCGTCGCCATCTAAATCGAGTTCTGTTGGAGTCACTAAATTAAAAAACTCATCTCGTCTTAAGGTGCGATCTTGATAAGACATCACCACAGAAGCCCCAAAGGTACCAGCGTCGCCCAAGTCCCAGTTTCTGCCAGCGGCACCAGTAAACATAGGCGCCCAGTTTTCTGCTTTATCGGCGTATTCACCATCTAGCGTAATGGCGACCAAAGGCTCTTCAAGCTCTAATGGGCGCACGGTTGTCATATTGATAGTACCGCCAAGTGCGCCTTCAATCATTTCAGGGGTAGGGGACTTAACCACTTCAACGGTTTTTAGAAAACTAGAAGGGAAGTCATCTAGGCTAATACCACCACGGCCACTGCCTGACGTAGAACGACCATTTAATTCAACACGGTTTTGAGAAATACCGCGAATAGTCACTGATTCACCCACACCAAAGTCACGGCTAATAGACACACCCGTAATACGTTGCAGCGCTTCAGCAATGTTGTTGTCGGGCAGCTTACCAATGTCTTCTGCTACTATGGCATCCACAATACGAGAATCGTAACGTTTTAAACGCGCCGACTCCGCAATACTGCTAGCAATACCGCGAACTTCAATAACTTCTAATGAATCGGGTGTTTGTGTGTCCTGTTCTTCTTGCGCAAAACTGGGCACAGAAAAACCCACTGTGGTGGCGGATAAAATGGCAACCGTAAGTTTTGATAATTTGTTGTTCATTTTGCTTCTCCAAAAGCTGTTCAGCTAAGTACCTCACAAACATAAATTATTATTAAATTCTCTTGTGAAGTGACGGCTTGTCTTATTAATCAGGCAATGTTTATTCGCTCTACTTGCTTTTCCCTATAACACTAAACCGGTTTAGTTTTTTATTTCAAAAGAACTTCTGAGACCGGAATATTAACAATAAGGTTACATTTGCATCGCTTTTCGTCAACAAAAAATTATCCAAAAGTACTAAATTTATTCACTCAGGCCGATAAAAAACGCTTACAGTCTTTTTAAAATAAAGGGCCGGGCGAGTTTTAAGGTAAATCTATATCGTTTAATCAGAAACCAGATTGTAAAGACTTGAATAAATCGGTGCTACTGGGCGAGAGTGTGAGTAAGGCTGTAGAGCAGAATAACAGTCGGTATTTTTTACATCTAGCATTTGGGTAAAACTTTATAAAGGATAAAGCGCTGAAATATATAGGTATTAAAGTCGTTTTTAATTGGCGGCTTGTTAATTTAATGAGTGTGAATTGTATGTTAAGTTGTTATTTTTGCGTTGACATCACTCACTTCTATGTTAGCTTGTTGGCAAAACTAAACCGGTTTTGTTTGATTATTTTAAATAATGAACTTAACGGGGTGTAAAACATACTTCACAGAAACTATTGCTGGTTTTCGACTTGCGACATCATTGCCTTAGCGAAAATGCACAAAACGTTATCTGTGAATTTGTTAACTGATTTTCAATTATATAGAGGGTTTTGGTGTGAATACGTTAACTGGAAAGCGAGTATTGGTAACCGGTGGTGCCAGTGGTATTGGCGGCGCTATTTCTTCTGAACTTGCGGCACAAGGTGCGACCGTTTTTGTGCATTACTATAGCTCGAAACACGCAGTTGAAGAGCTTCAGCAAGAAGTGCTGGAGTCTGGTGTTGGGGAGATTATTCCGCTTCAAGCCGACTTAACCAAAGAAGACACGGTTAATACCTTCGCTAACGAAGTGGCTAATTTAACGTCTACGCTTGATATATTGGTAAACAATACCGGCGACTTGGTTGAGCGACACACCTTAAGTGATATTAAAAATGACTTTTGGGAACAAGTGATGGCGGTTAATGTGACCTCTATGATGATGGTTACCCGTGCACTCTTACCTATGCTAAAACGCGCTGATGAGGGTGCATCTATTGTGAATTTGTCTTCACTTGCAGGCCGAAAAGGCGGGCACGGCGGGTCTCTCGCCTATTCCACATCGAAAGGTGCGGTGCTTACTTTTAGCCGTTCATTAGCCGCTGAATTAGCTGGCGACGGTATTCGCGTCAACACGGTAACGCCGGGGTTGATCTTAGGCACACGTTTTCATGCTACCCACACCACCGATGAATCGGCGAATAAAACCATCAGTGAAATACCATTAAAACGGGCAGGCAACCCAATGGATGTGGCCCGAGCGGTAGCCTTCTTTGCCTCTGAATACAACGGGTTTATCACTGGTGCGACGTTAGATATTAACGGCGGCGTATACATGGCCTAGAGGGCTGGTATAGAGCTCAGATATAGAGCTCAGATATAGAGCTCAGGTATCAGGCTCATGTAAAAAACAGGCCTAGGCAAGCCTAAACGCTAGGTTTAAAAATACGACTGTAAAGGTTGGTATCGTCAGGCCTTTTTGCATAAGCCATAACCGCAGGTTTGCTATAACTAACATTGTCAGAATGACAGAGGTAACGAGATGTCGTCGATAATAAAAAAAATAATGGCCTTTGGGCCAGCCTTCTTTGCAATAGGGTACACCATAGGTACAGGTAGCGTTACGTCTATGATAGTAGCGGGCAGTACCTATGGCATGTCTTTGCTATGGGTGTTGTTCCTAAGTTGCCTATTTTCAGGGGCACTTATCTATGCATTTGGTAATTACGCCATTGTTACCGGTGAAACTGCGCTTTATAGCTTTAAAAAGCATCTTAAATTTGGGCGACCTATCGCCATACTCATTATTGCGGGCGTTACCTTTGGCCAGTGGAACTCATTAATGGGCATTCTCGGCATATCATCTAACATTATTTTTGAAATGCTGGCGTTGTATTCTCCATCCCTTAACGCTTACAAATACGAGTTGGTGTTAGCCATAGCAGTAAGTGTCATTAGTATTATGTACGCCATTATGCTGATTGGTAAGTACTCGTTGTTTGAAAAAATTCTGGTTATGTTTGTATCCTGCATGGGTATTTCATTTGTGTTTTCGTTATTGGTAGTACATCCCATGCCCGCAGAAGTGGCAGCGGGCTTTGTTCCTTCAATACCTGATGTAGAAGGCGGAAAAATGATGGTGGCCGCCTTCGTAGGCACCACTATGGCAGCCGCTACATTTTTATCTCGCCCACTGTTTATCCAGGGTAAAGGCTGGGGTATGGAGAACCAAAAGCAGCAGAAGAAAGACGCTTTTGTGGCAGCGTTTTTAGTGTTTGTAATTAGTGCATCGGTAATGGCCGTTGCTCATGGCGCGTTATACCACGAAGGTAAAAAGATTACCCATGTACTCGACATGGTGAACGCCCTTGAACCTATAGCAGGTAAAACGGCGCTAACGGTATTTTTCTTTGGCACGTTGGCCGCGGGCTTATCTTCGGTATTTCCTTGTCTGCTTATTGCTCCCTTGTTAATCGCTGATTACCGCTCAGGAAAGCTAGACACCAAATCTACTCAATTTAAAACTATTACCGGTATAGCCTGTTTAGTGGCGCTGATCATTCCCGTATTTGGGTTCAATCCCATTAAAGGGCAAATTCTTTCTCAGGTGTTTAACGTGTTCGTGTTGCCCTTAGTCATCATTGGCATTCTAGTGGTAATAAACAAACGAGAGCTTATGAAAGAACATGCGCCAGGCAAATTTCTTAACATAATGTTAGGGCTAGCACTGCTGTTTGCCATTGTTATTTCTGCCAATGGTGTAATTGCCATTGTTGAACAACTTTAAAGGGTAGTGGCAATGATTATTGTAGTGGCGGGTGTATCGGGTACCGGAAAGTCGACCGTAGGGCAGGCATTAAGTAAGCAACTGAGCTTGCCGTTTATTGATGCAGACGATTTTCACCCTGAAGTTAATAAAGCAAAAATGCAAAGCGGGATCCCGCTAACCGATGATGATAGATGGCCGTGGTTGCAAACCTTAGCGGGGGAACTTGCTCGCTACGAACAACAAAAAGGGGTTGTGCTAGCGTGTTCAGCACTAAAAGAAAGCTACCGAAACGTATTGAGCGCGAATGACACACTTCCTATTGAATGGGTGGTGCTTACAGGTAGTTACGGGTTATTAAGCGCCAGACTCTCTGCACGGGAAAATCACTTTTTCGACGGCCGTCTGCTAGAAAATCAATTGCAAACCTTTGAAATGCCCACTTACGGCTTGAAGGTAGATGTGTCAGCAACATTGGATGACATTATTAAAGACGCCACGGCATATGTTCAAACTACATAGGCATAACGTTAACACGCTATGGCATGAAGGTGAGTGACTTGCATCATTAAATTCATAAACAAATTTACGGCTGTAAGTGGTAACACAACGCATAGCAAATAGAAGTAAACAAATTTAATGGCGCAGCAAATAATGCGCCGTCAAGATGGAGTTTTTATGATGAAAGGCGTATTCGCATTACAGGTTAGTGCCTTACAAAAAGTTGTACCGCAACTAGCTCGAAAAAGTAGCGCGGCTAAGCTATTTGGCTTAGTGGTTTTATTCTGCGTTCACTCATTTGCATCTGCACAAATGGTGAAGAACATCGATGAATTCAACAGTGCTGTAACCCAAGCGAAAGCAGGCGATACCATAGTGATGGCAAATGGAGAATGGCATGACGTAGAGCTGGTATTAAAGGGGAAGGGCACTGAAGACAACCCCATTACACTAAAAGCTCAAACCCCTGGTGAAGTAAAAATAACTGGCCTGTCGAACTTAAGTGTTTCAGGTGAATACCTTGTAATAGAAGGGCTAGTGTTTACCGATGGTCATACGCCTACGGGCGAGGTAATTGCATTTCGCACTTCGCCAGATGAATTAGCAAACCATTCCCGATTAACGAACGTGGTAATTGATAACTTCAGTCACCCAGAGCGCCAACTCTCTGATTTGTGGTTAGCCATTTATGGCAAACATAATCGTATCGACCATAACTCGTTCATCAACAAACGTAACCGGGGCGTAACCGTTGCGGTACGTATGAACTCTGAAGGCAGTCGCAAAAATTATCATACTATTGAATACAACTACTTTGGCCCACGACAAGTACTTGGTGCCAATGGCGGCGAAACCTTACGCATAGGTACTAGCCATTTTTCAAGAGAGTACGCTAACACACTAGTGCAGTATAACTACTTTGATAGAACCAACGGCGAACACGAAATTATTTCGAATAAGTCGAGTGGCAATACTTTCAAAGGAAACGTGTTTTTTGAAGCCCAAGGCACCCTGACTATGCGCCATGGCCATTACACGACGGTAGAAAACAACTACTTTTTAGGCAATAGAAAGCCAAATACGGGTGGTATACGCATTATTAACGAACACCAAACCGTGAGTAATAACTACATGTATGGCTTAACGGGGCGTCGTTTTCGTGGTGCGCTGGTGATCATGAATGGCGTACCGAATTCGCCGCCAAACCGCTACGACCCTGTTATTGAATCTGCAATGAACAATAACGTGGTTATTGATAGTGACTATATTCAGCTTGGCGCAGGGGCAGATGAAGAGCGTTCAGCACCGCCTACCACTACAGAAATGCAAAATAACATTATATTGGGTAAGCAAAACCTTAACCCAATTACCGTATTCAGTGATGTTTCTGGCATTACCTTTAAAGGCAATGTGTTAAATGAAGATGCCAGTAACCTGCTTTCTTCAGGGTTTGAAAAAGTACCTTATAAGGTAAGCAAAAACAGTAATGGCTTGTGGGTACCTGAAAAAGCATTGCTAGACAACATCGATTTTGGTGAAGTAAAACTGCCTGTCACTAAGGAAGACACCGGTGCCCGTTTTTATGCGAAAAACGAAAGCCAAATACCCTTTAAAAGCGGCAGTAAAATTGCGGTTAAACCGGGTATGGATACACTTGCTAACGCCCTTGTTGCAAGTAAGCCTGGCGATATTCTAGTGCTTGAAAATGGTGGAGAGTATTTACTAACGCGCTTTGCCACGGTTAATCACCCTATCACTATTATGGCCGAGCAGGGCGATAAGCCCGTTATTCGTTCTGAAAAACCAAGCTTTATTGTAATTGAAAACGGCGGCGCGCTTGAAGTTGAAAACTTATGGTTTGATGGCGCAGCATCACCAGATTACAAAGGAAATAGCATTATTAGAACCAGCCGTTCTTCTATGAATATTAACTATGCGTTGTCGGTCGAAAACGTGAAGGTGACCGATTTAGATATCAACGGCTACTTCTACTTCTTTAAAGCGCACCCTGGTACTTTTGCCGACTACATCGATATTAAGAACTCCCATATGGAAAACATCACGGGTGCAGTGCTGTCGCTAAACAAAGAGACGGACGACTTAGGGGTTTACAGTGTAGAAAACTTAACCCTATCGGGTAATACGTTTAAAGACATCAAAGAAGAAGTGGTAACCATTTACCGCGGCGGCTTTGACGAAAGTACTTTTGGCCCAGCGGTAACTATAACTAACAATACGCTAAACAATGTAGGTAAAGGTTCAACCCATAGAACTGGCGCTTCTATGTATTTTCATGGTGTACAGAACCTCCATGTTAGCGATTCAACGTGGGTTGATAGCGCGCCTATTTCGCTCTATTTAACCAATGGTGAGCCTATAACTTTGATTGAAAATGTCACTATGAAAAATACGCCTAAGATACAATCAAATAGCGATAGTTTTGAAGTGAAAAACGTGACGTACTAAAAGCGTTTGGCGTGGTGTAAAACGTTGAATAAACGTTTACGTGAATAATATGAACTCGGCATTAAGTGCCGAGTTTTTTTATGCAAAAAATTTGGTTTCGTGCATTAAAACCGATACTCAGTTCAGTAGGAAAAGTAAATCTCATCGCTTAAAATGATTTTGACGCTAACTCACTAATCCCAAGACCCGTGCCCGTATTCCTTAATTGATAATTCTATGAAAAAGCTATATTTAAAATTTGTTGCAACGCACTTTGTTTTAAGTGCCATCATGTTTTGTGTTTGGTACCTAGTTGCCGGAATAGAGAATGCAAGAGAGATGACATTCGTCATAAGTACGTTAGCGAGCTGTATAGCGGCTAAAAATCTTATAGATGACACGTTGAAAGAAAAGGCGCTGACGAGCAATAAGAGCTAACATTTGGATTAGATTTTTCAGCACTATTGGGTAAAAACCTTCGAGCTATCGTGCGAAGCACAGAACGTACGCCACTATCCCTGTTTACGACAATAAATCGGCATGCTTAAATTTCTATTTCAACCTGTCGAATGGAGCGGCCAACGCCACCAGCCATTAAACGACTGATGCTACCATTAACCAACTGTAAATTAACATTTATTACGCTGGGCGATGGTGGGTCCATTAAATGGCCTTGCTCAATCAGTAATGTCGTATCTTCGAGTCCTTGGCGGTCATGAAGATAGCAAGCTAAAGGGCCAGCAGCCATGCCGGTTGCAGATTCTTCGTCTATCCCATAGCGTGGTGCAAACATTCTAGCGCCAGCGTGACGTCCGTCAACTTCGGTATCTCTTGAAAACACATAAAAACCTATCAAATCGTATTGTTCGCTTATTTCATTAATAAGGGCTTGATTAGGGTGTATCTCAGCGACAGAAGACGCATTTTGAAGGGGCACAAGTAAAAAAGCATTCCCCGTATTTACAATAGTTACTGAGTCGAGCAGCACATCGCTTGAAAGATTAAGTGCAGCTCGAACTTCTTCGGTATCTAATACATCGGTGTAGGTCGGCGGTGACTGCTCCATAAATGCCATTGAACCATCAATAATTATTTCTCTCACGCCATCTACTGTCTCTTTCGACATCCGCCCATTTTGAACAAGACCAAGCTCACTCATTCTGCTAAACGTTGCTATGGTGGCATGGCCGCAATGCGCAATTTGCTGTACTGGGGTGAAAAACTCCAGCTTTATAGTGGCAACGTCTGAGCGAGAAACAAAGGCAGTTTCAGATAGCCCCACTTTTTGCGCCACGTGTAGCTTCTGCTGCGCGGTTAAAGCGTTCGCATTTAAAACCACACCGGCTGAATTTCCACCTGTGTCACCGTCAATAAATGCATTTACTATTTCAACAGAGACTTTCATGACAATTCCTCGTAATGATAGGGTTGGCAAAAGAGGGCGGTGAGAAATGATTTACTGCAACATCGATAATGTTGAAGTTTTTCTCTCTGCGTCCTTACCAGTTTCAGCTAGTAGTTATCCACATTAAACAATGCCTTTCTCAGCACTTGGAAACAACAAACAAGCACGGTCAAACACTAGAGCACTGTGTTTTTGTGAGAGGGTGATATCGATAGCATTTGAGCTGTGACTAAACAACGTAACAATATTGCCCGCTTTTTGAATACGCGCCGCCTTATGTTTTTTTATTCGCTTACCCTGAGATGGCCAAAGTCGTGCTAAAGGAGTGTGAAGAATGAGCACGTCATCACCAACCTCTTGCAATACATGCTCTGGATTATTTAGGCGTGGAGACCTCCACATAAAAAAAGTAAACAGAAATATAAGCAGTGCTACTAAATAGAGATATTCCATCCGGTTGTCATTTTCCTTTAGTGAATGGGATAAGTGTTAATTTATAAAATTCAAAGTATCCCAACCCGCTTTGGTCCAATTAATCTAGTTCATTTGCCTAAATACCAAACAGCTAAAGTTAACATTACAATGTAAAAGACAAATCCGCCATAGCTAGCCAACTTTGATGGTGGTGAACTACTTTGTATTGTAGGTTTATCGTCATCTTCTAGTTCGTCAAAGTTCATTGTTTCTAAACGTAATTTGAAGCCCGAATGAATCTTTACTGCTATTGCGCCTGCACCAATCGCTGACTCTTTGAATGCTCGCTTTTCAATCATAGTGAGGCCACCTTCAGTTTTTTCCATCGGGTGGATAATAACCTTAGGCCTTGGCCGTAACACTTTATTATTACTTAAATGCTTGAATGTGTGTTGCAGTAGTTTTTCGCCTACATAGAAGTCTGAGAAAAGTACTCTAGGGTGGGAAAATGGATTAATGGCAATTTCATTGTGTTGAAGCTTCTCACTCGCTTCTTTACCAACACCTGAAATCAGCTTCTCACCTTTATCGTTAGTTTTAATGACTATAGCGGGGTAATCATCAAAAGATTCGCGCGTTGCAGTATCAGTGACTTTTAATCGATGCTCCCAAATTTGCACATACATGACTGACGCAAATTTTGAACGTAAATTTGGAAACATCCTATGTTCCTTAGTTCGGATGGGTGAGTGATTCTTAATATCTAAATTACTTGTTCATATATGAGAAAAGTCGCATTGCTTTTCTGTTTCAGCTTTATTTTTAGAATTGCTAACCATAAAGTTCAATTGGGTTGTGGTTAGTACCGGTGTGTTTTCAATATTGTCTTTTGATGCTGACCACTTCCACCTGTTTAATGCTGCCGCCGCAGATTTGTCAAATACACCTTCAGGGTATGATTTTTTAATTTTAAACCCACTTAGTGTTCCGTTACTATCAATTGCTACAATAAAATCAACACAGCCAGACAAGCCTCTTCTAGCAGCATCAACGGGGTACTTGGGGTCTGCACTTTTTATTACGACCCAATACCTCTCGATTAAATCCATTTTACTGTCTGCAGTTAAATCTATATACCGAATAGGTTCTTCAGCAAAAGCTTGGGTAGTTTCGTTGGGCTTAAGCGATGCACAAGACATCACAAAAACACTTAGGATTGATAATGAAACTAATTTTCTCATTGATAACTCCTTGTAGCTCTAACATCCTGCTTGTTTAGAATGTCCCTATGCACGCAGCGTTGGGTACTTTTTTGCTTATGTACTTGCTAATTCAGAGTTACTTTTCAGTTGTTTAACGCAGCGTACAAAAACAGATATAGATGTTATTCCACCACAAATGATTCCGACTTCAAGGAACGACAGTTCAAATGACCCTAATACATACATCGAGCCAATTGTTGAACCAAGCACAAACACAGCTGCCATAAAAACTACGAAAGCAATAACTAACATTGACCAAGTCCCTATTTTATTCCTTTTAGTCATACTGATTTTTTCCTTAGATTGTATTTAAGTACATAACTTTTCAATTATGGATGATAACGCTTGGCTAAAATTTTTTGCAGCGAATAGAGACTGAACAAAGCTTCAGTCTTTGCACATAATTAGCTAGTTGTGTGTTAACTTCGCAACAACCTACCTGGCTACCAATTCATGCGCCCAGTCAATATATTGAGGCAATAGTATGCCGGTGATAATTTTTTCATAAGAAAGTGCTAATGCAATAATGATAGCAATTAAAGTTAACGCTGCAAATTTGACCATTTTCATTTTGATAAAAATCCTTTTTTACATCTTGTCAGCAACCTTAAATAGGGTTCAGTGCTCGATGCTTATATTGTTCTTATTAAAGTGCATTACAGCTAACTAGACCTCTAAACCGACCTATCTAAACACATCATTCTGAGTTCAACACTGTAATCAATAAATTCAGATTACCCTCCAACTTCTCAAAATTAAACAACAAATTAAATTGTTGCTCTTCGCTCACAAATTAAAAAACCAAAACGAACCGTTAAAAGCGTAAGTTGTATTTTGGTTGTTTACTATGCTATAAATTATACTATGTATTACATAGTAATAAGTTTAACCTAGCTGGAAGGTCATGACAGAAACTGCAAATCTAAGCGCGAAGTGGGATGCTCAACTACGTAAAGGCACTTTAGAGCTGGCGGTGCTTGCGGCTGTCGCAGGTGAAGAAAAGTACGGGCTGGCGATACTCAATTACCTACATGGCTTTGAAACCATGGTGATTAGTGAAGGTACGCTTTACCCACTGCTAGACAGGCTTAAGCGAGAAGGGGTGCTTAATGCAAAATGGCACCAAGAGGGTGAAGTGCGCCCACGAAAGTATTATTCACTCACCGACAGTGGTCTTGAACGATTACATGTTCTGCGCGCGCGGTGGAAGCGTTCGGTAGTTGATATGGAATCGTTGTTAGCAGATTCAAAAAGTGGCGCGAATAACAGCACAGACAACGGCAAAGAAACTGGAAAAAGAAAAGGATAAGCACAATGAGTGGAAGGGAACAAATAAGCAACTACCTAAAAAGCTTTAACCGTTATTTGGCCTCGTTAAGTTCTGAAGATGCGGCTGAAGTGATTAAAGAAATTGAATCTCATATTTATGACGTTATCGATCAGCAGGAAATGGCCGGAAAAGAGGCCGATATTGAAGGTATCTTAGCTGGCCTTGGTGCGCCTAGAGTACTTGCCGAAAACTACGTAAGTCATATTCAACAAGGTACGCCGCCACCAAAAGGATTTCGCCCATTAGCATCGGTCACCAAAGGGCTGTCGAAAACCTTGTACTGGGGCATGTTGGCCTTTGGCTATGGTACAGGTTTAGCGTTGGTTGTATTGGCATTTGCGAACCTGTTGTTGCCTAACGGCATTGCTTTTTGGGTAGAAGCTGAGGGGAACTCTGTTGCTATTGGCTTTTTAAGTAATCCTATACTGGCGCATAGCGACACTACTATCTCAGGCTTGTGGATAACGCCGGTGGCGTTGGTAAGTGCCTACGCGATCAGCTTACTTACGTACCGCATTCTGGCTTTGCTTAAACGGTTTGCTGTTGGCTATCATTATGCTTAAACGTGCAGCGAAACGTTTAGCTAAATCACTAGGGCATTTTCTGCTTGTTTCTCTTGTATTGGCCGTTATTGGCGTGGGTGTCTTAATAAGTCAGCATGGCTCTATCAATATGGGCGATGCGCCATTGGCCTATAAAGTTGGTGGGGAAGGGCCGTTTGTATTTTTCACGAATAAAACGACGTTAAGCTCTGATGTAGCAAGCTCTGATGTAACAGGCGCAGATGTTAAGGGCTCTGGCAATGGGGATACTTCTGTTGAAATAAATTACATTCGGGGAAGCCGAGAAGACAACTTCTTTATAGAAAAGCGCCATGTGCCTTTAACAGATAAAACAGCAGAGCCCCTTGAGGTTTATTTTGCTTTAGAAGATGCCACGTTCACCTTCAATTTAAAGCCATTAAACGCACTGAACACCAATACAGCGTCGGTATATGAAAGCAATGCACCTATTTTGGCAATATCCGACTTAGAAGGGAATTACAAAACCTTCCGTGATTTCCTTATTACCCATAACGTTATTAATTCAAACCTTGAATGGCAATTTGGTGAAGGCCATTTAGTGCTAGTGGGCGACATGGTAGACAGAGGGTTTTCTACTACTCAATTGCTCTGGTTCATTTATAAGCTAGAGCAAGAAGCCCAAAAAGCGGGCGGGGTGGTGCATTACATTATTGGTAATCACGAGCTTAAAAACCTTCAAGGCAATTTTAAATCTGCGGCTAATAAGTATATTCCCATTGCGGGCTTGCTTGGCAAAACCCAGGCCGATTTATTCAGCCACAATTCGTACATAGGGCGTTGGCTTGCCAGTAAAAATACTATTGAAAAAATAAACGGCCATTTATTTGTACATGGTGGTATTCATGAAGATATGGCGAACCTTGATTTAAGTTTGCAACAGATAAACACTAAGGCTAAAGCCTATTACCGACAAATGTATTTTCCCGGTGTAGCCGATAAGGTAACGGAAGCGTTAATTTCAACTGAGACCGGGTTAGCGTGGTATCGAGGGTATTTCAAAGGTGATGTAAGTAATACCTCTGTACATAAAACATTAGATAAGTTCGACGCACTATCAGTAACGGTAGGGCATACCTTACAGTTTAGGGTAAATAAACAGTTTGACGGCCGCGTGTTTGCTATTGATGTGAAACATCCTGATGATTATCGTGGAAGCTTTCCAACAAAACATTCTGAGGGATTGTTGATAGAAAAGGGTAACTTTTATCGGCTAACTGAAACCGGTGAAAGAATAGCTTTATAAGTATTTGGGAAAAAGTCAGAGTACCGTTTTAGCGTTTAACGTGCTCTTACTTTATTTTCACTGTTTGCGTCGCTATATCCACTTCACTGTTTTCATCGACCAGTACGCTTTTGTTTATACATACTTGTTTATATAACTTTTAAATTGCTCTATTGATCCCTGGGAGACAAATGCACTGCTTGGAATTATAAGAGCGAACATCTTATCGAGAAATATATAATAGTCACCGGAATTTTCTGTTACTTCTTCTACACAGCTCCAAGAATAGTGGCACTTTGAAACGGCGCTAGTTTCTGTAATCCCTTCAGGCGTGAGTTCAATAGACTTTGCACCCAGAATAATGCCCTGCTTATTGGGAATGCTGAACTTCCTAGCTTTGAAATTCGCGTACATTGAATAGCCAATAATAAGACAAAATGGTAATGCACCAACAAGCGCCGAACTCAAATCTATGCTAGATACTTTTGACGTGAAGGATTGGAAAATGAACATGAAAAATACGGTGATAAATAGCCAAGCAACTAAATTAATGGCAAAAGCTTTAAACTGACTTTGGGTTTGGCATGCTCGCTTGACCGTGAAGTTAAGGAATTTTAAATAAGCGCCTTTGTCCACATCAAAAGTCACTATGTATTTCATATACCATCCTTGTAAGTACAAATTCCCATCTCGCAAAACGGGTTTTATGAGTGGTTTGTTAGTTGCCGTAAACCTAACACGCGTGCTAACATTTGTGTGTACACGTTGAGGGAGTTTACCATGGATACTCGCATACAATTTAGAGTTGATGAAGAAACTAAACGCTTGGCTCAGACAATGGCTGAGAGCCAAGGGCGTACGCTAAGTGACGCTTGTAGAGAGCTTACTGAAGAACTTGCTGCACAGCAACGCAAAATAATAACTCATGATCAGTGGCTTACTGAAGAGGTTAATGCTGCGTTTAATAAGTTAGAAAGTGGGCAGAGTGAGTTTGTCAGCCATGAAGAGGCTAACTTGGACATGGAAGCTCGAAAAATGAGAATTAGGAATAAAGCCAGAAAATGATCGTTTGGGAAAAAAATTCACTGAACGATCGTGAAGCTATTTTCGAATTTTTATACGAATTTAACCCATTAGCAGCAGAAAAAGCTGATGCAACAATTGAAAAAAAAGTCGAAAACTTGCATCAACAACCTCTAATGGGAGTTGAGAGAGAAGGTATACCGGGAAGGTTATTAATAACCCCTGAAGTCTCAATGATAGTTTCATATTTCATTAAAGATGAAATCATTCACATTCTTCGAGTTTTACACCAAAAGCAAAAATTTCCTGTAGGTAACTAACGCCGCTGTAACAGGAAATTCTGTGAAGTGTAGTTTTGGAGTAAAGTTGCTTAGCCACCCCAAAATGGAGCGTTCAACCACAGTCCCTACGATAGCTTTAGTAGGCTGGAGATTCAGTCTTTGAAACTTTTAACTTTCGAAAATGAAAACTTTTTCCAGGTCGACTTATCTGTATTGACCGCACTTTTAGGGTAAAAGAACTCAGCGCCGTACTTCCCTTCGTGGTAGCGGCATAATCGCGAAGTGCCGCCGCGTTACTGTCCCAGCGAACGGAGTGAGTGGCAACAGCGCTTTGTTAGGGCTTTGGCTAGATAAACCTACACATGCCAAAGCCAAGCGTTTCACCAGTTCGTGATTGAAACCCAAATTTTTCATAGAACTTTTCTTTTCCGTATGCTGAAAAAAGTCCAATAGTTGACCCCGGTGGGCAGTTTAAAGTTAGGTAGTTATTAATAGACTGCATTATTTTAGACCCTAGGCCAAGTTTTTGATGTTTTGGGTGAACAATGATGTCTTGGATATAAAAGAACATAGAATTGTCACCAATCACTCGGCCACAACCAACGAGTTCATTATCTAGGTACAATGAAACCCAAAATAAAGAAGAATCTATGCTGCGTTCAACGAATAGCAACTCAGGATTTTTCCAGCCAATGGCTTTTCTTAGTGAAACAAAATCAATCGCGTTTGGCGGTTCTTCTTTCAAAATAATCATTGGTGGGAACAGTCCTTTTGCCCTAACGCCCTAATTTGGCGGCGCAAACACGTGGGCTGTACTGCGAAGCACGGCCCACGTGTTTGTGTCCCCAACATTTGATTGTTAGCACTTTACTTCACAGCCTCTTGTTCCAAGAACAATGGCAAATTATTTAGTTTACCTTTTAGACTGGAGTATTTATTTTCAAAAAACAACTGAAAGGCTTCTTTTACTTCTAAAGCATCTTCCGTCAAATAGATTTTTAACCAACGAATCTGTTTCTCTTTACCAAATCCGAAAAGAGTCTTTTTTACTGTGGGCTCCACTATTCCGATTAGATAAGCGAATTCGTTGGGCTTGCCCACCACCGAGACAAACAAATCAACATTAGCTGATTTGTTTTTAACAGAAATCGTTGCTTCGCTTCCACCGTTACTTTGACCTACCTCTTCTTGCCACGGAAAGTTATTAAATTCACTTAAAAATAAATCGTAGGTTGCGATTCCTTTTAAGTCGTACTGATCGAAGTCATAGCCCGCATGCTGTATATCATATGTGTATTGTGTTTCTGCCAAAGCTACATTCCATGTAAGTAAAGTGAATAAAAAAAGCAGTGATGTCATATGGGGGCTAACTTTTAAATAAGGGGCGCAGGCATGTGGGGCATAATGGCGAAGCCACCCCACGTGTATGCGTCCCAGCGAACGAAGTGAGTGAGTTTATTGGCTTGTTATGTTCGACTTAAAAATACCACTGCACTTATAATGATATTGAGCTTCTCTGTTGCATTTAGACCTGCATCTAAATCTTTTTTATAGATCTCGGGTAAATTATCTTTAAATGCTTTTATGTTATCGAAACCGCCATTTTTATATGCGTCAGCAAATTCAATGCAATCCAAGCCTTTTTGTGATTTTGAATTTATGCATTTTGATGCCTTTAGAGCTAGTGAGTCTATACCCGACAATACATCATCGGCAACATCCTTCGAGTTCTGACTTGCACACCCCAAAAGTTGAGAGCACAGGAGCACTGTAAAACTGAAACTACAAAACTTATTCAAATATTTCTCCGAGAATATAACGCAAAGCTAAGAGGCAGGCGTTAGCCTGTCCTTACTTAAGCGTATTGTTATGACCGTAATTATCACTCACGTAATCACTTTTAAAACTGGCATCAATAGTTAGAGATTTACTAAAAGTACTTTTCGCAGCCTCTCTATCTCCTTTCGATAAATAGGCAAATGCCAAACTGTCGTAGGCCTGCGGTGCATTGGGGAACAGTGAAACGAGATATTCGAACATATCAAATGCCTCTGTCCATGATTTTGTATTAAGTAGTTCCATTCCTGCTTCATTAATTATTCTGCCGATGAATCGACTATACCCACTGTCGTTATAAACCTGTTTGAAGTGTTTATAGAATTGCTGTTTTCCTTTTGATTGGTAGTACTCAAAGGCAAAGTTTTTTTCCAATTGTCTGATTGGCTGATACTCACCATTTTTGATGTAAGAGTATATTCTACCGGAAATGCGCTCAGCAACTAAGTGATCTGTGTTTGCCAGAACGACTATTTCATAGCCAGTATCCAAATCGACTTCCACGGCTGCACTGACGCCCTGACCACCGCCATATGCACCCCAATGGGAGTCGTCCATTGCAAATAATTGGCGATTAATTGCGTCTGAGTTTTTCAATAACTTATTACTATAGAATAACGCTCGATAAAATCGTTGCACATCCACAACCGTCGATTCAATGCCGCCATCGGGACTAGGGTGTTCAGTAACACCGACCTTCCTCAGCTTGCCATTATGCTGGTATGTATATCGGATTGATTGATATTCATGAGAATTAACCGGCCTGAAAGTCGTTGAAGTCATCTCAACACGATTGAAGATATTGTTTTTGAGTAGTGCCTCGAATGACTTTCCAGTTACTTTCTCAAGAATCACTCCTAATACCACATACCCATAGTTTGAATATTTACGATCAGTCCCAGGTGTGAATAAGAGGGGGCTTTCTATCAATATTTTTATTTTCTTGTCTAGAGTATCAAATGCAAGTTGATTCTGACGATATTCGGCCACAAAGATATCAGCAAAACCAGCACTATGATTTAGTAGGTGTTCAATTGTGATTTTGTCAGCATCAGGTTGTTTGAACCCCAACTCGAAAGCAACTAGTTTATCACTTAACTTTAATTTGCCTGCCTCAACCTGCTGCAAGATCAAGACCTTGGTAAAGTCTTTCATGATTGAGCCAAGATTAAAGCGACTTTGAGTGCTGTTTTTTATTCTTTCTTCGGTATTCTGAAAGCCATAAGATGACGCAAACACTACTTCATTATCTTTAGTTATCAGTAGGCCGCCGGAAAACCAGCCCATCTGCTGGTATTGCATTGCGATGTTGTCTCCAATCATTGCTAGACTAGCAGATTTATCTTCCCCCATATCTTCACTGTCGAAAGCCAGTGAATAACTGGCAAAGAATAAAAGAAAGATTAAAACTAAATTTCGAACCATTTGGCGGAATCCTTTCTGTCATAACAGTTAACTAGACCCCAATCCGGTCTGTCTAAACACACTGTTATGGTTTTTTTAATTTTATCCATATTGTCAGATTACCCGCTAACTCCCGAAAATAAAACAATAAATCAGAATGGTGCTTTCTGCTCATGAGTTAAAAGTATCAAAACGGTATGTTAGGGAGTAAAGGTGCGTTTCACTCATTTGCTTGTTTTTATAGTAATGATTTTAACCTAACTTAAAGGCACGAAATGAACTTAAAAACAAAGCGGGGAGGTGAAGTGTAAGCAAAGTAAAAGCGACATAGCATTAATAGAGCGAGAGGCGCGCCAACGGAACTACTATTCTTTAATCAATAGCGGTTTTAATGATTAAATATTTGACGTAATGGTGGCAGAGTTCAGTGATAGATATGAAATCGCTATGAGCAAATAAACAAAGCGACAGAGGATAAAGAGGGTAAGGCAACACTCAACGTACTTGTATCGAATCTACCCAACGCTGCCGCCTGTATAAAAACACAAGCGCAGCGTCAGGTAATCCTAAGCTAAAAACTTCTGTAAGCTTATAAATCAATACTAGCTATAAAAGCAAAGGTAAGCAGTAGGCGTTTCAATTTTTACATCGAAAGACAAGTTAGCGTCTATGGTAAATTCTGTGCCCGTTTTGAAAGACTGCCAGTCGCTTGAGCCAGGAAGCTTAACGGTCATTTCGCCTTCCATTACTTTCATTACTTCGTGCTGACTGGTGTTGAAGGTGTATTCACCTGGCGCCATTACGCCTGAAGTACATGGGCCACTTGCCGACTCAAATGCAATTGAACGAACCTTGTCATCAAAATAACTGTTTACTGTAAAAGACATAAACTGCTTTCCTTTTATCGAGAATAGAAGAGCGGGCATTGTGCAATATTTATAAGTGAATGGCTAACTTGTGATTTTCTAAGATATTCTAATTGGTTAAAAATACACGCCATAAAAACACTTCCTGTTATATAAAGTGCAAAATTAGTCATTAAAACCACATGAAATATGTGTAATTGGCTAGAGACTCGCAAGCGCTGTGGTTATACTAGCCGCAGAACGCATTTCTAGAGGTTTTACAGCAATTGAGCACAATGAGTTTGCCACGTGTGGTGCCCCAGCAGAGTCTTTTAACACATTATCAGACATACCTAGAACAGCTTGCTAGTACCGCTTTTACCGGCGATGTTGAGTACAGCTATGCCAGCCGTCTTGCTGTGGCCACCGATAATTCGGTATATCAAAAACTCCCTCAAGCTGTGGTATTTCCTAAAAGCGTTGCCGATTTACAAGTATTGGGAAAGCTGGTTAACGACCACCCGCTAGTGAAGTTCTCGGCTCGTGGTGGCGGCACAGGCACTAATGGTCAAAGCTTAACCGACGGCATTGTGGTTGATATGTCGCGCTACATGAATAAAATTCTGGAAATCAACGTTGAAGAACAATGGGTTAAAGTTCAATCTGGTGTAGTGAAAGATGCACTGAATGACGCACTTCGCCCACATGGTTTTTTCTTCTCGCCCGATCTTTCTACCAGCAACCGCGCTACCGTAGGTGGAATGATTAGTACCGATGCTTCTGGGCAGGGCTCGTTGGTTTACGGTAAAACCAGCGACCATGTATTAGGCTTAACTTCTGTACTGGCTAACGGTGAAGTATTAAGCACCACGCCAATAAGTGTGCAAGAAGCAAAAAAAATAGCCGACACAAACGCAGATAGCAGCGCCTATGCGGGTATTCTGCGCCAAGTGTTAGCGACTTGCGTAGACAAGCGCGAAGCCATTATTGAAAAATTCCCCCGTTTAAACCGCTTTTTAACCGGTTACGATTTAGAACACGCTTATAACGATACAGAGCAGCTTATTGATGTAAGCCGTTTGATTACCGGCGCTGAAGGCTCGCTTGCAATGGTGGCCGAAGCTAAGCTTTCACTAACGCCTATCGCGAAGCACAAAGCTCTCGTTAATATTAAGTACGATACCTTTGAATCGGCACTTCGTCATGCTCCTGAAATGGTAAAAGCGAATGCCACATCTGTTGAAACGGTAGACTCGAAAGTTCTTAATTTGGCCAAAACCGATATTATTTGGCACTCCATCGCCGATTTAATTACCGACGTTCCTCACAAGGAAATGTTGGGCTTAAATATGGTGGAGTACAACAGTAACGATGAAGAAGAAATTCGCACTCGTATAGCCGAGCTAGAAGCTAGGCTTACCGCCGCTGCTGAAACAGGCGAGGGCGGGGTAATTGGTTATCAGGTTACGTTTGATAAAGCGGACATTGGTAAAATATACGCTATGCGTAAAAAGTCGGTGGGCCTGTTGGGTAAAACCAAAGGGGTGCAAAAGCCTATCGCCTTTGCTGAAGACACCGCAGTGCCCCCTGAAAACTTGGCCGACTTCATAATGGAGTTTAGAGCTCTGCTAGACAGCCACGGTTTAAAGTACGGTATGTTTGGTCACGTTGATGCAGGTGTGTTACACGTACGGCCAGCCCTTGATTTGTGTGATGTTGAACAAGAAAAGTTGATGCATCAAATATCAGATGAAGTGGTAGCGCTAGTTGCTAAGTATGGCGGCTTGATGTGGGGCGAGCACGGTAAAGGTTACCGCAGCGAATACGGCCCTGCCTTTTTTGGTGACATGTTATTTACCGAGTTGCGTAAAATAAAAAGCGCGTTTGACCCGCTTAATAAAATGAACCCAGGAAAGGTGTGTACACCGTTAGATAGCACTGAAAGCTTGGTAAAGGTAAGCGATACCAAACGCGCGACATTCGATAGAACTATTCCGGTTACGTTTAAAGCAGCCTTTGCGCCTGCCATGGAATGTAATGGTAATGGCTTATGCTTTAATTACGACACTACGTCGCCTATGTGCCCTTCAAGTAAGGTAACTCGCGATAGACGTCATAGCCCGAAAGGCCGTGCTGGCCTTATTCGTGAGTGGATACGCTTGCTTGCTAAAGATGGGGTAGATACGAAAACCTTGAGTGCCGATCAATTCGACACATCCTGGTGGCAACGCTTTAGCAACAGCCGCAACAAACAAGACGATTTTTCTCACGAAGTGTTAGACGCCATGAATGGTTGTTTAGCTTGTAAGTCGTGCTCAAGCCAATGCCCGGTGAAAGTAGATGTGCCTGATTTTAGGTCGAAGTTTTTGTCTATTTATTACCAGCGCTACATGCGCCCAATGAAAGACCACTTAGTGGGCAATATTGAACGCATGGCGCCGATTATGGCGAAGTTCTCGCCTATGGTTAATCTGTTTTTGAAACGAAAATGGATGCAAGACGGTATTGAGAAAACCATTGGTTATGTAGACACGCCTATTTTATCTGAACCTACGTTGGCAAACAGAGTAAAAGGGAAAGTGGCTAGTTATAACCACGATGCGCTATCAACACTAAGTGCTGCAGAAAAGCAAAAGACAGTGTTGATAGTGCAAGACCCTTTCACCAGTTACTATGATGCGAGTGTGGTTGAAGACTTTGTTGCCTTAGTGAATGCCCTTGGCTTTACACCGGTAATGTTACCGTTTAAACCAAATGGCAAACCTGAACATGTAAAAGGCTTTTTAGCCAAATTCGCGAAAACCGCAAAAAATACCGCAGGCTTTTTAAATGAAGTGGCGCAGTTAAACATTCCTATGGTGGGTGTAGATGCATCTTTGGTATTGGTTTATCGTGATGAATACACCAAAACCTTGGGTAAAGCCCGCGGCGATTTTCATGTGCTAGCAGTGCATGAATGGCTTGAAACGGTACCTAGTGACGTGTGGCAAGCGAAAAGCAAGAGTGCAAGTGCGAGTGAGCCTTCAGCGCAGCCTTCAAAACAGCCTTCAGCTCAGCCACTAGCACTGCTAAGTCACTGTACAGAAAAAACGGCGTTGCCCGCATCTGAAAAGCAATGGCAGGGTTTGTTTGCTAAAGTGAATCAGCCAGTTGATATTGTGGCGGTAGGCTGTTGCGGCATGGCGGGAACTTACGGCCATGAAGCCGATCAAAAAGAAAAGTCGTTAGCCATTTATGGGTTAAGTTGGGAGCAAGCGGTTAAACGCTACCCTGCAGATGCTATTCTTGCCACTGGCTATTCTTGTCGAAGTCAGGTCGCTCGTATAGAGCAGTTTAAGCCGAAGCACCCTTTACAGGGGCTGCTGGCTTGTGTTTCATAGTATTGACCAACATCAACCGACTACGTAAAAACTAAAAATAAAACGAAATAGATTAGAGAATAATATGACAGACAATACACCTCAAAATGAAATGACCGATCAGCAGCGCAGTGAATGGGTGCGTGAGCAATTTCAAAAAGCCAATAAACACCTGGCTGAAAATGGTGTGCTTTTTGAATCAGTCGTGACAAATGAAAGCCGCTACCTAGTACCTTACTTGGCGGTATGGAAGATAAAAGACACCAACAATGCGATGTATTGGGTAATGAGTGGTGATTTACCTACTGACTACATTGCTGAGTCTACGGCTGCTACTGCTCGCGATGTAATTAAGCATTTTGCAATGGCATGGCAGTTAAAGGCGGCAAATTTACGCGCTTCCGAGGGGGCAGATGCGACATCGTTGGAATATGCGGAATTATTAGAAAGTAGAGCAGAGGGGTTGCACGCCATACAAAACCAAGATGAACTGTGGCAAGGCGTTTAAGCTAACATTTAGTGGCTTCCGCTGTTAATGAATAGCTAATGCATTTGTGAAACATCGGGAAATGGAAAACGCTCTACAGGGCATTGCATGCGTTGACGTGCTACGCCCCCATCCATGAATACTTGTCCTTCGGGTTTGAAGCCTAAGCCTTGATGGTATGACACACTATCAAGGCTACAGCTTACTTTTAATATAGTGACGTGATGGTGGTTAGCAACTTCTATTAGTGCGGCAAATAGAGCGCGATAGATAGCCATATTTCGGTAACCGCGTTTCACTGCAATTCTGCCAATTTCCCCACACTGGGTTAATCTTCCCGTTGCAATAGGTACGTTGGCGTCTTTACCTTCTTCCAAAAGCAGCACGTGAAAAGCGCTGGCATCGCGCTCATCAAACTCACTGTCTTGAGGTACTCGCCATTCCAAAACGAATACATCTTCCCTAATTGCTTTAAGTCGATGCTTATCCTTTGCCCAATCGACGTTCTCTATCGTATAAGCCATGTGGTTGCGTTACGCTTCTATCCATTCCCAGTAACCCTTGTTTATAAGTGTAGTTAATGTTGCTAAAAACGCAAAAGAGGGGAGATCAGGCAGGATATCGGCAAATAGTACGTCGTTGTTCACTAAAAGCTGCACCCATTGCTCATCTTCTTTGTTATAACTGAAACGTTCGCCGTTCACATAGAAATAACGACAATCGCTAGAAGGGGATGTAATTTCAGCATTAACAACATTCGTCGCTATTAGTGCTCTTACTCCCGGTGCTGGAGCAAACTCTACACCTTCTTCAAATCCAGCGGCTATTTGGCTATCAGTATATAAATACTCAGGTGGATACTCTGGAAGGCCTTGTTCACTGAGCGATTCAAGCAATGCATGGGTGAAGTCATCGGAATTAATCGCTGTGATGAGCTGTTGCTTTAACGCGGCAATATCACTAGATTCAACCACTGCCGAAGTCGTCGATAATGTTCTACCTGCGTCGGTAAATCGCAGGTTAATGTCGCTTGTTTCCAACATCAAGGACAGGCTATCAGCTAATTGTGCGGTTTCAGGGGCACGAAAGCCTACAGAGTAGGTTAAGCAGTCTTCCAATGCTTTGCCATCATGAGGCCAACCCGGCGGAATATACAGTACGTCACCTGGGTTTAGTACTTCATCAATAATAGGGTCGAAGCCTTCAATTTGACGAAGTTTAGGGTGTGGGAATACTTCTTTGTATTCTCCAGGCTTACCTACGCGCCAACGACGCTGACCCTTTCCCTGCACCAAAAATACATCGTATTGGTCGATATGCGCGCCAACACCTGCATTTTTAGTGGCAAAACTTACCATTAGGTCGTCTAGACGCCAATTTGGAAGAAAGCGGAAGGGTTCAAGAATGTCAGCTACGTCATGTACGTACCTGTCTACACTTTGTACAAGTAGTGTCCATGCACCTTCGCAAACGGCTTCAAAATCATGAATTGGCCCTTGATGAACTTTCCATTCGCCTGTGCCATCCGCTGGGTTGCCACTGGTATTCTCAAAGCTTAGTAGTCGGCTATCTATTTCTTCTTCTTGGGCTAAGCCTGCCAAATCGTGCTCATCGATAGGATCTTCAAAATCTTGAAAAAAGCCACGTAATACAACAGGCTTTTGTTGCCAATAATGAAATAGAAAATGTTCTATATCGAATTCTTTCATTAAGTAATCTCCACGCATCTATGGGGGTATTATCGTTTATTCTATAAAGGGTTACTAGCGTAGTGTGTGTCAGTAAGCCGGTGCTCGAAGGCGGCCAATTCACCAATTTTGCTATCAATTAAAATGGGGCAGAATTTAGCTTGGGTTTCAGCGGTTAAATGAGGAAATGTACTATCGCAAACGGTAACAGCATTCCCTTTGCAATGTTGTTCTAGCATAGATGCCAAATTAACCGTATTACCCCATACATCGAAAATGCCGTGCTGTCTTCTAGGCATGCCAGCAGTAACAGGGCCTGCTGCAACGCCGATACGAATTTGGCAAGGCCAACCTTCTTTTAACGCAAAGATTTTAAAGGTGGCGGTAACAGCAAGCGCAAACAACACGCCGTTATTTATATGATGTGCACTTTTTTGTTCGCCTTTTTGTTCGCCATTTGAAGCACTTAAAGGAGGAAACATACACAGTTCGCTAACCGCCATGTATTCATCGCCATTCGTTTTTACTGGGTACATTTTATTGGCAGCGGCTAACACATCAATTTGGCTGTAAAAGGCATCCAATGCCTCTATCACTTTTTGTTCTCCAAACAAGGGGGCCAGTGTTTGATAACCTTTTATATCTGCAAATAACACACAGGCCGAGGAGAAGCTTTGCCGCATTAGCCCGGTCGAAAAGCCTGTTGATGCACTACTTGAAAACCTACTTAAAGGAGTATTCGGAACATGGCTCAAAGGGGGAGTAAAAGCGCTTGTAAGCTTGGCGGCAGGGGTTGCTTTTATCAATAATTGCCGTGTATGACGGTAGTTCACTGCAAGGTGATGAAGGTGGCGCCGGCTATGGGCATGCAAGGTCAGTATAAGTCCCACGCTGGCTAGGGTTAGGGTAATACTGTTGCTGCGACGAATAGCGCCCTGCCAACCGTGAAGCGAGTAGCTAAATAGGCCGTCAATAACACAGAATGTTAAAGCGAAAAGCAACCCCCAATAGAGTCGTGGGCGTTGTTCATGCTGGCTAAATAGCCCCACGCAGCATAAGCAGCCAATTAATAAAAAGTGCTGAATGTACACGTCGCCACGCCACAGTAAAGTTGCTAGCACAATATAGCTGTAATAACTGGTAATCAGCAGTGTGCGAGCATGTGAGGGCTGGCCTTTGTGACAAAGGTATAGAACGGTGAACGCACAAAGAATATGAAAGGTCAGATTCCACCACAGTGCTATGTGATTCGCGCTATCTTGAGCATAGGCCATTAATAACGGTGACTGTAACAATAAGCACAGAGCAAAAAAGCGCGCAGTTGTGTGAAGTACTGCCGCTTTTGAGTGAAATGTTTTGTGTGTCAGCATGCCTAAATCCCAATCATAAAAAAACGCGGACTAGCCGCGTTTTTAAGTGTATGGAAAAGGCGATGCCTTTATAACTGATCTACTAGCCTGATTGCATCACCAATGTAGCTAGCTGGTGTTAATGCTTTAAGGTCAGCTTTTGCTGCTTCTGGCATGTCTAAGTTATCGATAAATTCAGCCACGATTTCAGCGTTAACCTTTTTACCACGGGTTAACTCTTTCAACTTCTCGTAAGGCTTTTCAATACCGTAACGACGCATTACCGTTTGAATTGGCTCTGCAAGTAGTTCCCAGTTGTTATCAAGTTCATTCAACAAGCTTTGCTCGTTAACTTCCAACTTGCTAATGCCTTTAAGGGTAGCTTGATAAGCGATAACCGCATAACCCACACCCACACCTAAGTTACGAAGTACGGTAGAGTCGGTTAAATCACGCTGCCAGCGAGAAATAGGAAGCTTAGCGGCCAAGTGATTAAAGATAGCGTTGGCTAGGCCTAAGTTACCTTCCGAGTTTTCAAAATCGATAGGGTTAACTTTATGCGGCATGGTTGAAGAACCAATTTCACCGGCAATGGTTTTTTGCTTAAAGTGGCCTAGGGCAATGTAACCCCACACATCACGATCGAAATCGATAAGAATGGTATTAAAGCGGGCTACTGCATCGAACAACTCAGCAATATAATCATGCGGTTCAATTTGCGTGGTGTATGGGTTCCACGATAAGCCTAGTGATGTAACAAACTTTTCAGACTCACTGTGCCAATCTACATCGGCGTAAGCAGATAAATGGGCATTGTAGTTACCTACAGCACCATTAATTTTGCCTAAAATTTCAACGTTAGCAATTTGCGCCCGTTGACGCTTCAAACGCATTGCCACGTTTGCCATTTCCTTACCCATGGTAGAAGGAGAGGCGGGTTGACCGTGTGTACGTGCCATCATTGGAATATGTTGGTATTCCTTGGCAAGAGCAATAAGGGCATCAATAAGCTTGTCGCAGTAAGGCAGCAGCACAGTGTCACGGGCTTCGGTAAGCATAAGGCCGTGAGAAAGGTTGTTAATATCTTCAGACGTACATGCAAAGTGAATAAACTCATTTACAGCAGATAATTCGCTGTTGCTAGCCACTTGCTCTTTTAGAAAGTATTCAACCGCTTTAACATCGTGATTGGTGGTGCGCTCAATGTCTTTAATGCGCATGGCATCATCAACGCTAAAGTTAGCCACAATAGAATCTAATAATGCGTTTGAGGTATCAGAAAACGCAGGAACTTCTTCAATTTTGGTGTTCGCCGATAGCATTTGCAGCCAACGTACTTCCACTTCAACACGGTATTTCAGTAAGCCGTATTCTGAAAAAATACTACGTAATTCTACGCTTTTTCCAGCATATCGACCATCGACAGGGGAAATTGCAGTTAACTGACTCAGTTCCACCTTCAGCTCCTTAACTAGTTTATCAGCCTGAGCGCCTTTACAGCGCTATTTAAAATTTGTTTTCTGCGAAACAAAATGTTCCGACGTTTACCACCCATTTGACGCCACATTACCGCGGCGCGCACGCCTGCAAGTAATATAGCTCGAACTTTGTGTTGCGTAGCCGGTTGGCCAAGATGATCCGGATTACCCGCTATTTGAATGCGCGGTGCTAATGGACTAATAATATCGCTGTATATACTGGCCAAAGACGACACTATTTGCGGACTTTGAAAGTCTACGTGCGCCAGCTGGCGCTGCACGTGAGAAATACGCTCTGCCAGCTCTTTCATGGCGGCAGGTTTACGTGCGAGTTTTCTTTCAAGACCAAGAATGCTGGCAATATAACGGGTCAGCTCGGTGTCTTTGTTCTGTTGTTTATCTGATAACTGTGCGAATAAGGTTTTATATCCAACCTCAAGGTTGCTTAACTTGCCGAACACTTGCTGTGGGTTTTCAGGGTCGGTAACCAATATACTGGAAAGACTCGCTTCTACCGCTTCGTCGTTTGCCGTGCCTTTTCTTGCAAGGCTTTGCACAAGTGCCGCCGACTGGCAAACACCAGCCAAGGCTAAATTATTTTCTACGTCGGTATCTAACATTAACGAATATAGCTCTCAATAATTCCGCCGCCTAAACACACTTCATCTAGGTAGAAAACGGCAGATTGACCAGGTGTAACCGCTTTTTGCGGTTCGTCAAAAATGACTTCAATCATATCATCATTAATTGGTGCAATTGCGCAGGGAATATCAGTTTGACGATAGCGAGTTTTAACCACAGCGCGCATAGGCTCTGTAATAGCAGTGCGGTCTACCCAATGCAGTTGTTTTGCCACCAAGCCTTTTGAGTATAGGCGAGGGTGGTCGGCCCCTTGGCCTACAATTAATACATTGCGTGCTACGTCTTTATCTACCACATACCAAGGTTCTTCGCCGTACTTCGCGTGGCCACCAATGTGTAGCCCTTTACGCTGGCCTAAAGTGTGATACATCAAGCCTTCGTGCTTACCAATTTCTTCCCCTTCCGCGGTTTCAATAATACCAGGTTGGGCGGGTAAGTAGCGGCCTAAAAAGTCTTTGAATTTACGCTCACCAATAAAACAGATGCCGGTGGAATCCTTTTTGTCGTGGGTGATTAGTCCTTGTTCTTCAGCAATTTTGCGTACTAAGGGCTTTTCAATGTCTCCCACGGGGAACAAGGTTTTCGCGACGTGTTCTTCACCTAGTGTGTACAGGAAGTAACTTTGATCTTTATTTTCATCCAACCCGCGCAATAGCTGCCACTTGCCATCTTGATGGCGGCGGCGAACATAATGACCGGTAGCAATATAGTCTGCCCCCAAGTCTTCAGCAGCAAATTCAAGGAACGCTTTAAACTTAATTTCCTTGTTGCACATAATATCGGGGTTGGGGGTTCTGCCTGCCTTATATTCTTCTAGGAAATACTCAAATACGTTATCCCAGTATTCAGCGGCAAAATTGATGGTGTGAAGCTCAATACCTAATTTGTCAGCTACGGCTTGTGCATCTTTTAAATCTTCGGCGGCTAAGCAATATTCATCATTATCATCTTCTTCCCAGTTCTTCATGAACAAGCCTTCCACCTGATAGCCTTGCTGTAATAACAAGTAGGCAGAAACGGAAGAGTCGACGCCGCCGGACATTCCGACGATTACTTTTTGGCTCGCGTTTGATTCAATATCAGTCACAACGTAGATAACACTCATTTAGGTTGATTTCAGGGTGGCGGATTTTACCAGATAAAGCCCACCAATTCACATAATAAAGCGATTGTGTTCAATCGTTTTGCTTTCTCGACAAATTTTGTTGTCGGGATGAGTAAATTGGTCGTTTAAAAGTGTATTTCAAGCGTGAAATTTCTATATTCAATAAACCAAAAAGCTATAACTAATAATGAACGCAATAGTCGTTTACTTTCATCGTTATAGCGGTCTATAAAATGAGCCATACTCTAGTTAGCGTTTGGTGAAATCGGCAATGTGTTGATGCATACTTTTAGAAACAAACGTATTTGCCATTATCGATACCATCAATGGTCCAGTTGCCCACGCGATAGCGCACCAAACGCAATGTAGGAAAACCAATGTGGGCGGTCATACGCCTAACTTGGCGGTTCCTGCCTTCACTGATTGTGATAGATAACCAGCTAGTCGGGATAGCTTGACGAAAACGAACTGGCGGGTTTCTGTCCCATAATTCAGGAGGATCTATAGCTACAACTTTGGCTGGTTTGGTCATGCCGTCTTTAAGCTCTACCCCGTTACGCAAGGCGTCTAGCGCAGCCTCATTAGGAATGCCTTCTACTTGTACCCAGTAGGTTTTACTGGTTTTGGCCTCGGGGTGTGCCAATTTATGTTGTAGCTTTCCGTCGTTAGTCAGCACCAATAACCCTTCGGAATCTCTGTCTAGTCGACCGGCAGCATATACCCCTGGTACATCAATATAATCTTTAAGGGTTTCTCGACCGTCTGCATCAGTAAATTGAGACAGTACTTGAAAAGGTTTGTTGAAAAGTACGATTTTGCTTTCGTTTGCCATGGTGTGAATAATTACTCTTATTCTTAGGATGCCTTCTATCGCAAAAGCCTACCACAATGCGCGAAAAACTGCCCGAGTAAGACAAAGCTAAAACAATAAAGGGCATAAAAATGTGCGGGAAATTCGGCGAAATTCAGGCAAGTCGTCGGTTAAGACAATGGTATGACTTGTAACTAAAAGTTTCGACCTTATACTAATGTTCGCAGTTATAAAAATAACAGACTGCCCATTCGTGTTGAGTGCATGAAGGTTGCGCTAATCTCAGCACGAGGACGAAAACAACAAGTGGTTCTGCTGTTAAGTGCAACAGAACATAAAACATCAATTACGTATCGTAGTGACCGAAGGCTTTTCACATGCTTTGAGTTAGTGCGACTAATGGACTAAAACGGTAGTACGCTACCGATAACATTGAGGTACATAATGACCAAGTCTAAGATCATCTATACTAAAACAGATGAAGCGCCAATGCTGGCGACGTACTCGTTGCTTCCTATTATTAAGAAGTTTGCTAGTGCTGCCGATGTTGAAGTAGAGCTAAGTGATATCTCTCTTGCAGCCCGCGTTTTGGCTACTTTCCCCGAGTTTCTTTCTGAAGAGCAACGTGTACCTGATACGTTATCTGAACTTGGTGCGATGACGCAAGATCCTGAAGCTAACATCATTAAATTACCAAACGTTAGTGCGTCTATTCCTCAGTTACGCGCCACTATCGCCGAGCTAAACGAAAAAGGTTTTAACGTACCAGCTTTCCCAGACTCGCCTAAAACTGACGAAGATCAAGAGATTCGTGAGCGTTATGGCAAGGTACTAGGTAGTGCAGTAAACCCTGTATTACGTGAAGGTAACTCAGATCGCCGTGCACCTACTGCGGTTAAGAACTTTGCCCGTAAGCACCCGCATTCAATGGGCGAGTGGTCACAAGCATCTCGCACTCACGTAGCGCACATGCGCGGCGGCGACTTCTACTCAGGTGAAAAATCAGTAACCGTTGAAAAAGAAGGCTATGTAAGCATTGAATTTACCGGTAGTGACGGTAGCAAGAAAACCCTTAAGCCTAAGGTGAATTTACTTGCTGGTGAAGTTATCGATGCAATGTACATGAGCAAAAAAGCACTGTGTGAATTCTTTGAAGAACAAATCGAAGATGCGAAAAACACAGGCGTTTTGTTCTCGTTACATGTTAAAGCGACAATGATGAAGGTATCTCACCCCATCGTATTTGGTCACTGCGTTAAAGTATTCTACAAAGACTTGTTTGAAAAATGGGGCGACCTTTTTGAAGAACTAGGCGTTAACGCTAACAACGGTCTTGGTAGTGTATACGATAAAATTGCTAGCCTTCCTGAATCTCAGCGTTCTGAAATTCAAAAAGACATCAATGCTTGTTATGCCGACCGTCCACCTATCGCAATGGTGAACTCAGACAAAGGTATTTCTAACCTACACGTACCAAGTGACGTAATTGTAGATGCTTCTATGCCTGCAATGATCCGTAATTCTGGTCAAATGTGGGGACCGGATGGAAAGTCGCACGATACGAAAGCGGTTATTCCTGAAAGCACGTACGCGACTATTTACCAAGAAGTAATCAACTTCTGTAAAACCCATGGTGCATTCGATCCAACAACAATGGGTACAGTACCTAACGTTGGTTTAATGGCACAGAAAGCGGAAGAATACGGTTCACACGATAAAACGTTTGAAATGGAAGCTGACGGTACGGTACAAGTTGTTGATCAAGACGGTAACGTATTGATGGAACATGCTGTTGAAGAAGGCGATATCTGGCGTATGTGTCAGGTGAAAGACGCACCTATTCAAGACTGGGTTAAACTAGCGGTTACTCGTGCACGCCAATCTGGTATGCCTGCAGTATTTTGGTTAGATGATGAGCGTGCTCACGATGCACAGCTAATCACTAAAGTAGAAACTTACTTGAAAGACCACGATACGTCAGGTTTAGATATTTCAATCATGGCCCCTGTTCGCGCTATCCGTTTCAGCATGGAACGTGCAATTCGCGGCCTAGACACTATCTCAGTAACCGGTAACGTTCTACGTGATTACCTAACTGACTTGTTCCCAATTCTTGAGCTTGGCACCAGTGCTAAAATGCTTTCAATTGTGCCTCTAATGGCAGGCGGCGGTTTGTATGAAACTGGCGCTGGTGGTAGTGCACCTAAGCACGTTCAACAGTTTGTTGAAGAAGGTCACCTTCGTTGGGATTCACTGGGTGAGTTCTTAGCGTTAGCGGTTTCACTTGAAGACGTTGCTATTAAGCACGACAACAAGAAAGCAAAAATTATCGCTACTGCGTTAGACAAAGCGACTGAAACATTGCTTAACAATGGTAAGTCACCAATGCGTAAAGCGGGCCAATTAGATAACCGTGGTAGCCACGTTTATCTTGGTTTGTACTGGGCAGAAGAAGTGGCAAACCAAACTGAAGACGCTGATTTAGCGGCGCAGTTTAAAGCGGTATATGACGAATTGTCGGCTAAAATCGATACTATCATTACTGAGATTGATGAATCTCAAGGTAAGCCTCAAGATATCGGTGGTTACTATTACCCTGATTCAGCGAAACTAGAAGCGACTATGTCACCTAGTGAAACGTTGAAAGCGATTCTTAACGCTTAATAAAACTAAATAGGCTGCTGATATTTTAGTAACCTAATTTGTAAAAGCGCCCCTGACCAAATAGTCAGGGTCGCTTTTTTTTATATTAATTAAAATTTAAAAAAACTACTGGTGAAAATTTCCAGAATAGTTACTTAGCTTTATGCTTATAAATTTTAGTTTTTTACTGGTTAGCGCAATTTAATCTAAAAATATAGGAAAGCAGAAAAGTAAATTATCTAATTTAAGCTCAGATTATTTAAAAATAAGTAATAATTAAAAGAAGTGTTGCGAGGAAATAAATAAAATTTAATAAAAAGAGTAGGCCATACATCTCTATGAGAGTGAACGATTGTCGACTCCCTAAGAAAAAACCCACTGCTGCCTTAGGTAGCAGCAACAGGCTTCTGTAGAATTTTTTTGTGTTACTTAACGCTCTGGTTCTTCTTTAAAGCCTATGTTTTCGGCGTGTAAGCCTTTAGGGCCCTGTTGCACGTCATACGTGACTTCTTGACCAGCTTTAAGTGAGCGATATCCTTCCATTTGGATGGTTGAGTAGTGTGCGAAAATATCTTCGCCACCATCTTCAGGTACAATAAAACCAAATCCTTTCGCGTTGTTAAACCATTTAACTTTGCCAATCGCCATACTTCGACTTCCTCTTAATCCTTGAACTAACACGATTATGCCCCCACAATATAATTGAAGGCAGTGTGACGTGTTTTGAAAACAACAACGTCACCTCTAAAATGTAGATTTTTTAACCATATTATGTCAAGAGCAAATGTGAATTAATTTTATCCTAAAGTTAGTGAGACATCTGCCAACAAAGCACTATTATTAATTATGAGTAGAGACAACGCCATTAGCATCGAAAGGGAAAAACTCAAAGACGCGCAGCGCCAAAAAACGCAGCCGCCGCCAATGTATAAAGTGTTGTTGAACAACGACGATTACACGCCAATGGATTTTGTAATTGAAGTGCTCATACAATTTTTTAATATGGATGCTGAGAAAGCGCATCAAATAATGCTAACAGTACACTACCAAGGTAAGGCGGTTTGTGGCATTTTTACTGCTGAGATAGCAGAAACCAAGGTGATGCAGGTGAATCAGTATGCACGTAAGCACAGTCATCCGCTTATGTGTACTATGGAACAGGCGTAAGTCAATTTGTAGAGGGCGAGCGATATGTTAAATAAAGAATTAGAACAAACGTTGAATGATGCGTTTGTATTTGCCAGAGAACACCGCCATGAGTTTATGACGGTCGAGCATTTATTGCTGGCGCTACTTGATAACTCGGCAGCCCGTGAAGCACTGCATGCCTGTGGTGCGGATATTGAAGCAATTAAAAGTGAGCTGATCTCTTTCGTTAAAGACACTACCCCGTTGATTCTTGACGAGCAAATGAACGAACGAGAAACCCAGCCTACCTTAGGTTTTCAGCGCGTGCTCCAACGTGCAGTCTTCCATGTGCAATCATCTGGTAAAGAAGAAGTCACTGGTGCCAATGTACTAGTCGCTATTTTCAGTGAGCAAGAGTCTCAAGCCGTATTCATTCTTAAAAAGTCTGATGTAACCCGCTTAGATATCGTTAACTTTATTAGTCACGGTGTAAGTAAAGCCGAAGATGACGCACCCATTAATTCAGACTCTGGTGAAGAAGGTGATGGTGCGGAAGAAAGTGGTTCGGCATTAAGTAAGTACGCTACCGATTTAAATCGCCATGCCAAAGAAGGCAAAGTAGACCCATTAATTGGACGCGATAAAGAAGTAGAGCGCACCATTCAGATTTTATGTCGTCGTAGAAAGAATAACCCGCTATTGGTGGGTGAAGCTGGCGTAGGTAAAACCGCTATTGCTGAAGGGTTGGCTTATCGCATTGTAAACGAAGACGTGCCCGAGGTTATCAGTAACAGTACCGTTTACTCGCTAGATTTAGGTGGCCTGCTAGCCGGTACTAAATACCGTGGTGATTTCGAGAAACGCTTAAAAGCGATATTGAAAGAATTGTCGAAAGACGAAGACGCTATTTTGTTTATTGATGAAATTCATACCATCATTGGTGCTGGTGCAGCATCGGGAGGTGTTATGGATGCATCTAACTTGCTGAAGCCTAAGCTTTCAAGCGGTGAACTTCGTTGTATTGGCTCGACAACTTATCAGGAATACCAAGGTATTTTTGAAAAAGACAGAGCCTTGGCCCGTCGTTTCCAAAAAGTGGATGTGACTGAGCCAAGCGTTAGTGATACCACCAAAATTCTACTTGGCCTTAAAAGCCGATATGAAGATCATCACAACGTACGCTACACGCAAAAAGCTATTCAGGCGGCAGCTGAACTATCGGCTAAGTACATTAACGAACGCCATCTGCCGGATAAAGCTATTGACGTGATGGACGAAGCAGGTGCAAGCCAGCGCTTGTTGCCACAATCGAAACGTAAGAAAACGATTGGGGTAGGGGATATTGAGCAGATTATTGCGAAAATGGCCCGAATCCCTGAAAAGTCTGTGTCAGCGTCTGACAAAGAAGTACTTAAGAACCTTGGCCGCAACCTTAAAATGATGGTGTTTGGTCAAGACAAGGCCATAGAGACGCTTAACGACGCTATATTGCTGTCCCGTTCTGGGTTAGGTGCTGAAGAAAAGCCTATTGGTAGTTTCTTGTTTGCAGGGCCTACGGGAGTTGGTAAAACCGAAGTTACGCAGCAACTCGCTAAAATTATGGGCGTTGAGTTGGTTCGTTTCGATATGTCTGAGTACATGGAGCGCCACGCGGTTAGTCGTTTAATTGGTGCACCTCCAGGTTATGTTGGTTTTGAGCAAGGTGGATTGTTAACCGATGCTGTGATTAAAAACCCATACTCTGTGGTACTGCTAGATGAAATTGAGAAAGCGCACAGTGATATCTACAACATTCTGTTGCAGGTAATGGATCACGGTACGCTTACCGACAACAATGGCCGTAAAGTAGACTTCAGAAATGTAGTATTGGTAATGACGACCAATGCGGGTGTGCAGGAAACGGTGCGCAAGTCTATTGGCTTTAAACAGCAAGATCATAGCCACGATGCGCTATCTGAAATCAATAAGGTGTTTACCCCTGAATTCAGAAACCGCTTAGACGGTATTATCTGGTTTAATCACCTTGATGCTGAGGTTATCTTGCAGGTTGTCGATAAGTTCATTATTGAGCTTCAGGCGCAGCTGGACGTTAAAGGTGTATCTTTAGAGGTTACCCCCGCAGCTAGAGCTTATTTAGCCGAGAAGGGCTACGACAAGTCCATGGGTGCACGTCCTATGTCTCGCTTAATCAAAGAAGAGATTAAGAAAGAGCTAGCGAATGAATTGCTGTTTGGTGAATTAACTAAAGGCGGCGACGTTAAAGTAGATTTGAACGACGATAAGTTGGAGTTTGAATATTCAGGCGTTGATGCAGTTAAGGAAGAAACAGAGTCTAGCTAACACCTAGCGAACTTATTGTACTAGACGTTTGATGTCGATTAAAAATGCTGCACCTGAAAAGGTGTGGCATTTTTTTGTGTCTTTTATAATAAAACTTTCGAGCCTTTAAACGTAGAACCCCAAACTCGATAAACTTGGGCTTAGTAAGTAGATTCATTACATGTTGATGCACAGTGTTCAATTTCAAACGCCAAGCACCAAATGCTTAACACTAAGCGCCAAACACAAGCGCTAACCTTAGGCGCTAACCCCAAGGCGCTAACCCCAGGCGCAAGGACATCGTTAAATACCATCGCAGGCCTTAAACTAAACACATACAAAAAAGCCCAATGGATTACATTGGGCTTTTTTGGGAATGCGTTGACCGCTTAATGGCTCATTATCTGGCGCGATAAATGATACGACCTTTTGTTAGGTCATAAGGAGTCATCTCAACAGTGACCTTATCGCCAGTAAGAATTCGGATATAGTTTTTACGCATCTTACCAGAAATGTGTGCTGTCACTACGTGACCATTCTCTAGTTCAACACGGAACATAGTATTAGGTAGGGTGTCTTGAACCGTACCTTCCATTTCAATACAATCTTCTTTTGCCATGTAAAGCAGTTACCTCAGTAATTCAAATTTTTTGCCGCGCAGACATTAACCAATCTTGCCTTGCGTGTAAAGCGATTAAGCAGGTTTTTTATCAAAACGGTGCCATTTGTTGCCAGAAAATTGCTCATAAGGGAAAAAATTGTGCTTATAAGACATTTTTTGGCATTCTTCTACGTAATATCCCAAGTAGACAAAATCTCGTTCTTGTTGCTTTGCCTGCTCGATTTGCATCATGATCATCCACGTCCCAAGAGACGATGAGTGATAATCAGGATCGTAAAAAGTATAAAGTGCCGATAAGGCTTGATGCTCTTCACCATTGTCGATGGTGTCTGTTACTGCAACCGCAATTAACGTATCGCCATCGTAGGCTTCAATAAATTGTGGGCGTTTCCATTCGCACAAGATAAAGTTTTCAAACTGTTCGCTAGAAGGCGGGTACATGCTGCCATCGGTGTGACGGGCGCAAATGTATTTCTCGTACAACGGGTAATACAAATGATTGGCGCTTTTTGCACTGGTTACCACAAAATGTTGATTGCGATTAAGAATGCGCTTTTGACTTTTAGAAGGGCGAAACGTGGCCACAGGTACTCTCACCGATTCACAGGCATGGCAGTCTGGGCAGTGTGGGCGGTAGATTTGTTCGCCACTGCGTCTAAACCCTACTTGAATAAGTTGGCCGTAACGCCACGCAAGCTGGTTATCTGATTCGGCATAAACCAGTAATTGTTCTTGTTGATTGGGCAAATAGCTACAATCAAAAGATTGCGTAATTCCAAATCTCACGGTGTAATAACCTGCGGATGCCACTGATGCATGTAGTCGGTAGTTAGAGAGCCTTCTTCGGTTAGAGTGTGGTTGCTAGTCTGCAGTTTTTCAATAAATTCGTTACGGAAAATAGTTTTTGCACCTAGCGAGCTAAGATGATCCGTTGGCAACTGACAATCAATGAATGCCATCTTGTTACGTTTCATGTGCTCAACTAACGCTAGCATAGCCAACTTAGAGGTATTGCTTTGTTTGTGAAACATAGACTCACCGCAATACACTTTCCCTACACCTACGCCGTATAAACCTCCTACCAACACTTCACCATCCCACACTTCAACAGAATGAGCCAACCCAAGCTGATGTAAATAACTGTAAGCTTTTTGCATGTCTTCAGTTATCCAAGTGTCTTGACTGGGCGCCTGTGAATTTGGATTCTTTCGTGGAATATTGGCACAGGCATTAATCACAGAATCGAAAGCGTTATTCAACGTAACCTTGTAGCGCTTCTGCCGCGCTAGTTTGCGTAAACTTTTTGAGCAAACAAACTCATCTAATTCGATAATAGAGCGTGGATTAGGTGACCACCACAACAAGGGTTCATCATCGCTAAACCAGGGGAATATACCGCTAGAATAGGCCGAAAAAAGACGCTGGGCACTAAGATCTGCGCCAAAGGCTAGTAGGCCGTTTGGATCGTCAAGTGCTTCAGATACAGGGGGGAAGGGTGTATCAATGTCTAAATAAGGCAGCGCTATCATAAAAGAAAAGACATCAAGCCCTGGTATTTACAGGGCTTGAAATCAAACAAGGCTTAGCCTTGCTCAGGCATAAAGCCATCAAGGTATTTTTCTGCATCTAACGCGGCCATACAGCCGGTTCCAGCAGACGTTATTGCTTGACGATAAATATGATCGCTCACATCACCGGCCGCAAATACACCTTCAACACTGGTTTGTGTAGCATTGCCATGTAGGCCGCTATTTACCACAATGTAGCCGTCTTTCATTTCAAGCTGTTCAGCAAAAATGTCAGTATTTGGCTTGTGACCAATTGCCACGAAAAGACCCATTACATCAAGCTCTTCGGTTGCTTCGCCATCGGTTTCTTTAATGCGAATTTTCGTCACACCCATTTCGTCCCCCATGACTTCATCAAGGGTACGGTCTAAATGTAATACCACGTTGCCATTTTCAGCTTTGTCGCGAAGACGCTGCTCAAGAATTTTTTCACTACGGAAAGTATCACGACGATGCACAACGTGAACTTCAGATGCAATGTTAGATAAATACAAGGCTTCTTCAACAGCTGTATTACCACCGCCAATGACCGCTACTTTTTGGTTACGATAGAAAAAGCCGTCACAAGTAGCACAGGCCGAAACCCCTTTACCCATAAACGCTTGCTCAGATTCCATACCAAGATATTTAGCAGATGCACCTGTGGCAATAATTAAAGCGTCACACGTGTACGTGCCACTGTCACCATAAAGGGTGAAAGGACGCTTAGTTAAGTCTGTCTTGTTAATATGGTCGAAGATAATTTCAGTATCGAACTTCTCTGCATGCTTTTGCATACGAACCATAAGGTCAGGACCCGTAAGTCCTTCAGGATCGCCTGGCCAGTTTTCTACTTCTGTGGTCGTAGTAAGCTGTCCGCCTTGCTGGATCCCCGTTAAAAGCACAGGTTCTAGATTTGCTCTAGCTGCATATACTGCCGCTGAGTAGCCTGCTGGGCCCGATCCTAAAATAAGTAGGCGAACATGTCTGTTATCTGCCATTTGTATCTCCAACTAATGCCCATTTATCCGGGCTGAATTCTGCTATAATTTTGAAACGAAGCTCGCTAACTGTCTGTCGCGGTAGCCAACTGTCGCTATAGGTAGCTAGGTAAGGACTGAACCTTGCTTTTTCAACTGCTAATCGGCCAATACCTTCGAAAAACACGATACCTTCGGAAAATAGCATTGAAAGAAGGGCATTATGATGCCTTCATGATGATGAAAAGTCACCCATCGGATGTGATTGGCTAGCATTAATTAGGTAATTAATGCTGTTTTTAAATTATTTATAATGAAAAGCAGCATTATTGCGACGAACTTGCGTTGTATTAGGCGTAATTCGTATTACAATTCAGGTTGTAGCAATACGTTAAATCTGTGCTTTAGGAATCAGTGTTTGGCACCATATTAACGCTATGTATGTTAACGCTAAGTATTGGGCTTATAATTAAGCATTAGTGTTATCACTGAGCTTTTTTGCAAAAACAGCGTTTAAATAAGCATGATGTTTATACTTGTTATAATCACGAGCCAATCCGGCGTTAAAGCGGCGCTAACTGGCTATTGAATAGCAAGGATAAGGCTTCCAGAGTGCGCTATTTACTGAAGTGAAACGAGGTGGTTTATGTCACAGTCTGTGATTACAATGCTAAAAGATGGCCAGCACTACATGAAAACCTGGCCTGTCAAAAAAGAACTGTATGCCTACTTTCCTGAATGCCGGGTAGTTGCGGCCACGCGTTTTGCTATCAAAACTATGCCGCCTGCGGCAATACTTTCGTGTGCATTGTTACTTCAGAACATGGGCACAGACTATATTCCGCAAACCATCACCATAGGTGCTTTCTTTTTAAGCATTCCGCTACAAGGGTTATTGTGGTTGGGTCATCGTTCAAACCAATACTTACCGCCGCAATTAAACAGCTGGTATCAAGATATTCACAGTAAAATGCGATCGGAAGGTTGCAACGTATCGTCGGTTAAATCGAAACCGAAATATAAAGAGCTTGCGGCGTTACTCAAAACCGCTTTTAACGATTTAGATAACGTATTTACTAAACATTGGTTCCGTTAAAACTCAGTTAGGTTTTGCTGTGCCTGGCATGTTTGCTAGCTAGCGGGTTAATTACCTAAGTAACTATTAAACGAACTAAATAAGTAAGAAACGAACGAACTAAACCGCTAACTTACCGATTTCTCTTCTATCAGCACGCCATTGCATTTTCGACACTTGTACTGCGCCCCTTTCAAAATTTTATTATGTCGTCTTATTGTCAGCTGGTGTGAACTGCAAAGGCAGGCATAGCTGAACTGCTTGCCAATAACACCTTCAATATCAAAACTGTGGGTTGCGTTAGCCGGACGGTGAAATACATCAATCATGATGGCTTGCCATTCCACGCCGTGGGGCTTTACCTTCTTGAACAATTGCCAAGTAAGCAAATGACTCACTTCATGAGGAATAACATCTACTATGAATTCGTGTTCATTCTGTTTGAATAGTTCGGGGTGCAAATTAATGCGATTTTGTTGCAAAAACGCGGTGCCTGCATTTTTACCAGAGCGTCTAAAGGTAAGCGCAGGGCGGGGGAATGTGCGCTTAAAATATTTATCAGCGCGTTGGTAGCAGCCTTCTACAGCATCAGCAATATGCTGACGCTGTAGAGAGGTTAAATCATGGCTTGCTATGGTAGTACCTTACCAAAGTTATTAATTACTCTACTTGGCACTGCAAGCAAAGAATATAAGTACCCATAGGGTCGTTCAGTTCGTTAAAGATATCGAACTCGCCAAGCACTCGTTTAAATTCATTAATTAGCGCAGAGTCTGAATTAGCAAACTGCCACTTTCCAACAAACGTAAAGGCTTGACCAAAGAACTCTTTCCAAAACAGCTCTTGTGCTGAAAGTGTACGCTGAACATAGAAAGTGTCGTAGTTATCTAGTGCAGCGAATTCTGCCGCCGCATTAACTGCGTCTTCTAATGTGCCCAGTTCATCAACTAATCCTAGCTCTAAGGCATCGGTGCCAATCCATACACGACCTTGTGCAACTTCATCTACTTCATCTACCGTCATATCTCGAGCGTTCGATACTAAAGATAAGAAGTTGCCGTAACTCGTTTCAACGTTGCGTTGCAAAATTTGGCCAAATTCTGGCGCGAGAGGGCGTACTGCAGAAAAGCCTGCTAGCTCATTCGAGCCAACGCCATCACTGTGAATGCCTAAGTAATCAAGCGAGTTTTCGTACGTCATAAACATTCCGAATACCCCGATAGATCCAGTAATAGTGCTTGGGCTAGCAAAGATACGGTCGGCGTTTGCTGCAATCCAGTAGCCGCCTGATGCTGCATATGTGCTCATAGAAACCACAACCGGTTTACCAGCATTTTTCAACTCAAGTACTTCTTGGCGGATAATCTCTGAACCTAACGTGCTGCCCCCTGGCGAATCTATTTGCAGTACTACCGCTTTCACGTTTTCATCTAAACGTGCTTTGCGCAGTAAACGTGCGGTACTGTCGCCGCCAATGGTGCCAGCTTTTTGATTGCCGTTTAAAATAGTGCCCTTCGCTACTACAATCGCAACTTGGTCGATGTCACTGTTGATAGACGGTAGGGGAGGATTAACGACTTTTAAGTAGGTGTTAAAGTTAGTTACGTTAACACCGTGATTGTCTTCGTTTTCGCCCACAAGGCCAGTAAGTTCTACACGTACGTCTTCGCGGGTTTTTAGTGCATCTACCCAATTATTTTGTAAGGCGTAATTGGCAAAATCACCACCAGCTTGCTCAAACTTAGCCAACAAGCCTTCTAGTGTTTCATCAAAGTTGGAAAGCGGAATGCCACGGGCAGCGGCAACGTCTTCTTTATATTGCTGCCAGTAACCGTCTAACCATTTACGCTCAGCTTCTTTAGCTGCTTCAGACATATCGTTGCGAATAAGCGGTTCTACGGCAGACTTATAAGTACCTACACGGAAAATATGCGTAGTCACTTTAAGCTTTTCCAAGAAATCTTTGAAATACATGCCATAACGACCATAGCCATCTAGCAGTAATGAACCCATAGGATTGAGATAAACGTGATTCGCATGAGCTGCAAGGTAGTACTGCTCTTTAGTGTAATAATCACCAATGGCGTACACAGGTTTTTCAGAGGTTTTAAAATCGTTGATGGCTCGCGCTACCGTGCGAAGTTTGTCCAAACCGCCGCCAGATAAACCTTGAAGGTCTAAAACCAATGCCTTAATTCGTCGGTCTTGCTTAGCGTTTTCAATAACTTTTACCACATCACGCACAAGTACTTCTGGATTATCAGGCTCTGAACCCATGGCATCTTGTAAAAACTGTTCAAACGGATCGACACTTTCTTTTTCAATAACGAGTTGTCCGTTCAAGGTGAGTAAAAGCGCACTATTCGCTTTTACCGTAAGTTGGTCGTCTTCTTGAGAGGTAATCGCAATGATTATGCCAACAAAAATCACCAGAAAAATGACATTGAAAAAAAGCTTACGGGTGAAGTTTAAAACCGTCCACAGGCCAATAAATAAGGATTTAGTCCAGTTTCCTTTGGCAGCCATAAATTACATTACCTTCTGTTTGTTTAACTCTATTATGTTACCGAATCGAAACTAGATCGCTAACTTATTTGTAATTGTTTGTGATTGTACCGCAAAGTCACTCACTTATGGGCATTCTCGTCATCTGTGAGCCATTGTGCAATCACTTCAGCGATGTGCTTATGATCATTCGCGCTTAGCTGCATCATCAAGTCGCCAGTGGTTTTTTTATAACCTACTTTTTTGTGCCCACGAACGAATAACCGCTTAAGCGGTGATGATTTTTGCGTTCCTTGAGGTTGTTTTCTATTGTTAAGTGAAAGTTTATTCACTTCATCACGTTCCTATAACAAGACGTTAAAAACGAAGTCCCAATAACGAGGCTCTTAATAATGATAAAGCAATTATACGCGAACCTATTTAAAAAACTAAGTGTGGCGGATGGAGTACCATTGCTGTTGTTAAGGCTTTATTTAGCCCCTGTAATGATTCAGGCTGGTTGGAATAAAGCGAGTAGCTTTTCGTCCATCGTTGATTGGTTTGGTAATGAAGACTACGGACTGGGCTTGCCATTCCCGCTTGTGCTTGCATTTTTGGCCACGGCAGCTGAGTTAGTCGGTGGTATATTTTTACTATTTGGTTTGCTTACACGCTTAGTCGCTATTCCGTTAATGGTAACCATGTTGGTGGCCATATTTACTGTGCACATCGACAATGGGTGGTTGGCCATTGCTGATGCATCATCTTGGTTAGCCGATGGCACTATTTTGATGAACGACAGTGTGATGGCAGCTCCTGAGAAGCTAAGTGCTGCAAAATCTTTACTGCAAACCCATGGAAACTACGATTGGCTTACTTCCAGTGGCAGTTTGGTCGTGCTAAACAACGGTATTGAATTCGGTGCTACCTATTTTGTCATGTTACTGGTGTTATTTTTCTATGGTGGTGGTCGCTATGTAAGTATTGATTATTTCTTTCGCCCTAAATTGCGCGATAACGGCTTGAGGTAATTCGCCCCCTAAAATAGACCAGCTATGCTGGTCTTTTCTCATTATAGAACGTAGGATCTTCCTATAACGCTTTGTTCGATAATAGGATACAGAAATGGATGCACTTACGTTACTGCTCAACAGAAGCTCTCAACCTAGACTCAATGCGCCTGCGCCGTCAGGTGAAGCGCTTGAAAACATCATGCAAGCTGCACTTCGTGCCCCCGATCATGCGTGTTTAACACCGTGGCGTTTTATTGTTTGTGAAGGAAAAGGTTTAGATAAACTAGGCAGCTTATACGAGCAATCTGCTATCGAAAACGATAAATCTCAAAAAGAAATTGAACGGGCAGTGCAGTTACCACATCGAGCGCCTATGGTTGTGGTGGCCATAGCTAAACATGTTGAGCATGAAAAAGTGCCCCGCGTAGAGCAAATTGCATCAGCGTCTTGCGGGGTAATGGCAATGCAAATGGCTGCGGTAGCCCAAGGGTTCAATGGTATGTGGAGAACGGGAAGTTATGCCCAATGTGATACGGTAAAGCGTGGTTTTGATTTAAGCGATGATGACGAAATTGTTGGTTTTTTATATTTAGGTACGCCGGCGTTTGAACCTGCGCCAAAACCAGAACGTGATACTTCTGACTACTTCGAATACTGGCGCTAACTTTCAGTATTGGCGTGCTAGTCATTTGCGAGCTGGGCACTTGAGAGATGGGCTCCAGCTTCACGCCCATGTTATTGGTTTTTACAGGGTTAATGCATCAAGCTTTTCTTTACAAGCTTAGGCAGAAAGCTAACCGCGCAGATAAGGTAATTTTATCTGCGCGGATTGAGCGTGAGAGCTCGGCATTACATTTTAAGCCAGATTTTATCCTACATGCAGATTAACATTGTAGCCGGCATATTTACGGATATTGATAACACGGTCGCCATCTAGCATCCAATATTGCCCTTTAATCCCAGTAAGCACGCCTTCAAATTCTGGCGTCTTATCTAAGTTAATCGATTTAATTTTTTCAGGGTAAGTATCAACCGGGTAATGAATGTTATGCACTTCACCATCGGCTTCAGATACCGCTTGTATCCCTTTTGTCTGCTGAATTTCTGCTATTCCATCAGCAATTTTCGACAATATAGTGGCTTTAAGCTCAAGTAAATCAACCTGATCTGGCGCACTTTTCAACATAGTGCGCCAATTGGTTTTATCGCCAATATGTTCTTTGCAAAGCATTTCCACTAAGCCACTAGTGAGCCGATCTGTTACCCGTAGCATGACGGTGGCTTGGGTAGCGCCCTGATCCATCCAACGAGAAGATACGCCATCAGTAACGTGGCGAGTTATACCCACTTTTACATTACCAGTGTTAGCTAGGTATACAAAATGCTCGCTAAAGCAGTGCTCTTCGCCCCATTGGGGTTCTCGGCATGTTCCTTCATGGTAATGACATTTTTCAGGTTTGATTATACAGCTATCGCACTGAGCTAATGAAATTAAGCAAGGGTAGCAATAGCCTTGACTAAAGCTCTTCTTGGTCTTTCTATTACAATGTACGCAGTTAATGTCGCCCGTAAAATCAAGAGAAACCTTCTGTCCGATAACGGGGTTTATATCGACCTTATGTTCCCCAATAGGAAGCTGGTAGTTAACCGTATTGTTGTCGTCAGCATGCGTGTGCATTTTTCTAAGCGCACCGCTAAAAGATGTGGTCATGGTGTATTCCTATTCGCTAAGCTCGCCGCAGAGATTCTGGGTCAGCTTGGCTTTAATGGTTTCAAACGGCAGATTCTTACTTAATAAATAATGCAATTTTGCCAATGCGGCTTCCGGGGTCATATCGCTGCCAGACAACACGCCCACTTCCTGCAAACCATGCCCTGTGGCATATCCGCCCATATTCACGCGACCGCGCATACATTGGGTGCAGTTAAGAACCGGTATTTGTCTGTCTCGTGCGTACTCTAATTGGGCAATAAGCGCGGGGCTTTGTGGTGCATTACCTACGCCGTAGCTTAATAAAATAAGTGCATTAACAGGTTGTTGTAGGGTGTTTTTAAGGACTTCTGAGGATATGCCAGGGTACAAGCTCACCATACCAATAGGCTGGGCTTTTACACTGGAAACCTTAAGGGGTTTATCCGACTCTTTAGCAAGTTCACCGGCTTTAACGCGTATGTTAATACCGGCTTCAAGAAGGGGGGGGAAGTTGGGTGAATCGAAGGCGCTAAACCCATCAGCATCTACCTTACGACTGCGATTTCCCCGTAATAAGCGGTTATTAAAAAACAAACCCACTTCTGCAATAGGGAAATTAGCGGCAACATAAAGCGCGTTTAATAGATTAACTTGGCCGTCAGAACGCAGCTCTGCAAGAGGAATTTGCGACCCAGTAACAATCACAGGCTTGGTTAAATCTTCCAGCATGAAACTCAGTGCCGAAGCGGTATACGCCATGGTATCTGTGCCATGCAAGATGATGAAACCGTCGTATTTATCGTAGTTTTCTGCAATGTCGTCGGCAATGCGTTGCCAGTCAGAAGGATCCATATCCGATGAATCTATCAGGTTATCGTACTCATGCAGTGTGAATAATGGCATTTCACTGCGATGAAACTCCGGCATGTCATTCAATGTATCGCCAAGGAAGCCTGCTGCTGGAATATAACCATGATCTGATGGCTTCATTCCGATGGTGCCGCCTGTATAGGCAATATAGATATGTTTACGCATTGCGTAACCTCACTTCTTATGTGGGTTTAGGCAGAATGACGGCATTCTAACAGCCCGCAAAGTAAAGTCATCCTGTTCGCGCAAAAACCTTGTAATCAATAGGCGGTAACAGGCAATATTAGGCGGTAAATTAATAATAAATACACGACAGGTTATTTTTAATAATGAAGACAATGAAGATAAGTTTACTCAATGCTGCCATCGTGAGCGCCTTAATGGCTTTACCAGCCGCAGCGCATCAGCAAGATGGTACGACGGTTTCTACACAATTGCAGACTGCGGTTAGTGAAGTCAAAGACATCACAGACGTTAAAGCAAATAAAACAGAGGCGGAAAAATTAGCAGCCCTAACGCTTAAATTTTTCAACGAGTCGTTAGAACAAAACCCTGTGATGGCAACATTTTATGGCGTAAGCGATTACAACGATAAATTTAACGAGCCGTTAAGTGAGGCGGTTATTGCTAAATCAAAGGCTCATGAGCAAACCTATTTAGCAGCCATTAATGCTATTGATGCGTCTAAACTTAGTGGGCAAGACTGGATCAGCTACCATATTTTCAAAAGTGACAGAGAACATGCTATTGCGGGTTATCAGTTTGGTAGCCAGTACATGCCAATTAATCAAATGTATGGCGTGCATACTTTTTTCCCCATGCTGGGATCTGGCCAATCTGCGCAGCCGTTCGCTACGGTAAAAGACTATGAAAACTTCATTTCACGTACTAAAGGCTACGTCGAATTTATCGATAGTGTAATCCTGTATATGAAAAAAGGGATTGAGGAAGGGGTTGTCTTACCTACTGCTATCACCGAGAAAATGGTACCGCAATTAAGTGCTCATATAGTGAAGAAAGCTTCTGAGAGTGTGTTCTACGGACCCGTTAATCAGCTTGAGAAAAACGAAGATATTAGCGACGATGAAAAAGCGCGCTTAGCCGCTGCCTACGAAGGAATGATTACTGAAATGATTGTGCCTTCGTATCAAAAACTGCACGACTTCGTAGTAGAAGAATATTTGCCTCACACCCGCGCTACTGTAGGGTACTCAGACTTACCAAATGGAAAAGCCTGGTACGAATATAAAATTAAAGATAACACTACCTTGCCGCTAAGTGCCGATGAAGTGCATGAGTTTGGGTTATCTGAAGTGTCGCGCATATTAGGTGAAATGAAAGCGGTTAAACAAACCGTAGGCTTTGAAGGAGATTTAGCAGCGTTTTTCGATCATCTTCGTACCGACGATAAATTCTACTTTGAGTCTGATGAAGCGCTAATTAAAGCGTACACCGATGTAAAAACGGATATAGACGCCCGCTTACCAACGCTTTTCAGCGTATTCCCGAAAGCCGATTATATTGTAAAAGCAGTAGAACCTTATAGAGAAGCGTCTTCGGCTGCAGCCAGTTACATGTCTCCAGCGCCAGATGGCAGTAGACCTGGTATTTTCTATATCAACACCCGTGACCTTAAAGCCCAACCTAAGTTTAGTTTGGAAACCTTAAGTATTCATGAGGCCGCGCCTGGTCACCACTTCCAAATTGCTATTCAGCAAGAAGTGGAAGGCTTACCTTTGTTTAGAAAATTCAACGGCTATACCGTGTTCAGTGAAGGCTGGGCTTTGTATGCGGAAAGCTTAGGAAAAGAGCTGGGTATGTTTACCGACCCTTACATGTGGTACGGGCGCTTGAACGATGAACAGCTTCGTGCCATGCGTTTAGTGGTTGATACTGGGCTGCATGCCAAGGGCTGGAGCCGTGAGAAGGCTATTGCGTATATGCTTGAGAATTCGTCGATGGCTGAGTCTGATGCGGTTGCAGAGGTAGAGCGTTATATTTCTATTCCCGGTCAAGCGCTAGCGTATAAAGTGGGTGAGCGTCATATCAGACATTTGCGTAATCAAGCCACTGAAGCCTTAGGTGAGGACTTCGACATTAAAGCGTTCCACAGCAATATACTGACCGATGGGGCAATGCCAATGCCTATCTTGAGTGAGAAAATGTCGATGTGGATAGACGACGTAAAATCCAAAAGCCAAGGCGAGTAAGTTGGTCACTGGCTAAGTAAACACAAATAAAAAAGCGGCTGTGAAAGCCGCTTTTTTTATACTTATTTAACTTCTTTACCTGCTGCCTGTTGGTCAGCATGGTAACTAGAGCGTACCATAGGGCCACTGGCTGCATGGGTAAAGCCAATGTCTTTGGCGTAAGCGCCTAGAGCATCAAATTCATCAGGGTGAACATAACGTTTAACGGGGAAATGATGACGACTTGGCTGCAAATATTGGCCTAATGTCAACATGTCCACGTCATGAGCACGTAGATCACGAAGAACGCCTTCAATTTCAACGTTTTCTTCGCCCATGCCCATCATCAAGCCAGATTTGGTTTTAATATCAGGATGCTGGGCTTTGAACTTCTTAAGTAAGTCTAGTGACCACTGGTAGTTAGCACCAGGGCGGCACTCGCGGTATAAACGCGGAATGGTTTCTAAGTTGTGATTAAACACATCAGGAACACCATTCTTGAAAATTTCTAATGCGCGATCCATACGGCCACGGAAATCCGGTACTAGCACTTCAATAGTGGTAGTAGGGCTGTGCTCGCGAATAGCGTTGATACAATCAACGAAATGTTGTGCACCACCGTCACGCAAGTCATCGCGGTCCACCGAGGTAATTACCACGTAACGAAGATTCATTTCAGCAATGGTCTTCGCTAGCTTTTCTGGCTCTTCCGCGCTTGGCGGTAGCGGCTTACCGTGGGCAACATCACAGAACGGACAACGACGGGTGCAAATGTCACCCAGAATCATAAAGGTTGCCGTACCATGGTTGAAGCACTCAGCTAAGTTAGGGCAGCTGGCTTCTTCGCACACAGAATGCAGTTTATTCTTTCTTAATGTCTTCTTAATGTGGTCAATTTTATCTGTGCTGCGTGGCAGCTTAATTTTGATCCACGAAGGCTTGCGCAGCATTTCTTCCTTTTCAGTAGGAATAATGGTGACAGGAATGTGTTTTACTTTTTCGTCGTCGCGGAGTTTAACTCCAGCTACAGGTCGTGCGTTACTCATCAAAACCTTCTTTATGTCGTTTTTCCGTAATGGAAAGCGCTTCAAGTAGTAAGTCGGTAAGAAACTCACCGGCAACACTTATCGAATCAGGGCCATTCAGACTGGCGGTATCAATCATTTCCATACCTGCATAACCACATGGGTTAATGCGCTGAAACGGTGACAAGTCCATATTAACATTTAATGCCAAACCATGAAATGAGCAACCGTGACGAATTCTTAACCCTAATGAGCAGACTTTTTTCTCATCTACATAAACCCCTGGCGCATCGGGTTTGGGGTAGGCGGTAACACCGTACTTGGCCATCAAGCTTACCACAGCGTCTTCCATCGCAGTCACTAAGTGACGTACACCAAGCTTGCGTCTTCGAATATTAATAAGAAGATAAATAACCTGCTGGCCTGGACCGTGGTAGGTTACTTGACCGCCTCTGTCGACTTGAACCACGGGAATGTCACCGGGCATTAAGATGTGTTCAGCCTTGCCTGCTTGACCTTGTGTGAATACAGGGTCGTGCTCAACCAGCCAAATTTCATCTTCAGTCGTATCGTCACGCTCATCCGTGAACGTTTTCATGGCAGCCCATGTGGGCTCGTAGCTTTGTCTGCCCAGTTGCCGAATAATGACAGAGTCGGTTAGGGTGCTCACTTATAGTACGACTCTTACAAGTTCTAACTTAGCAAGTTCAGTGTAGATAGTTTCCATATGCTCTTTGCTGGTCACTCGTACACTTACCGATACAGAATGGTAATTACCTTTGCTACTTGGCTTCACTGCGGGTGAATAATCACCTGGCGCGTGCTGCTGTAAGCACTCAATTACGTGATTCGGTAAATCGTCATGAGCAATGCCCATTACTTTAAATGTTTGATTTGTTGGAAAATCTAGAAGTTCATCGAAACGGGTATTCATGCGATATCCTTTTTATACAATCATTAAATACAAAAACGGCCCGATTATACCAATCAGGCCGCCCTTGAACTAGTGTAGCGATGCGTTATGTTACGCTTCGTCGAAGCCCAGTTGCAGCATAATGTAATCTTTAATGCGGTTAAACATGCTGCCTTCTTTCACTTCTTGCAAAGTGACAAGGGGGTAGCTGGCTACATCTTCGCCTTCGAGTTGAAGGAAAAGTGTGCCGACAACTTGGCCTTTAGCCAGTGGCGCTTCTAGTTTTTTATCTAGTTCAAAATTGGCTTCTAAGTTAGCCGCTTGGCCGCGTGGAATGGTAATGGGGGTAGATTGGTTAATTCCAAGGTCTACGGTTTCTCTATCGCCCATATAAATGCGGTGTGCTACAAAACTATCGCCAGCGTGGTAAGGCGTTAGCGTTTCATAAAAGCGGAAACCATATTTAAGTAGCTTCTTGTTTTCAACCTTACGGGCTCTTTCACTATCTGTACCCATAACTACAGAGATTAAGCGCATGTCGCCTTGTGAGGCAGAAGTAATAAGGCTGTAACCCGCGTCTGACGTATGGCCAGTTTTAATGCCATCAACGTTTAAGCTTTTGTCCCATAATAGGCTGTTACGGTTATATTGCTTGATGCCATTAAATGTAAATTCTTTTTCGCTGTAAATTTTGTACATTTCAGGAGTTTCAGCAATTAATGCACGAGACACTAACGACATATCACGAGGCGTAGTGTAGTGGTCAGGATCGTGAAGACCGTGTGCATTCACAAAATGGGAGCCTGTCATACCAAGTGCTTGGGCATGTGCGTTCATCATGCTTGCAAATGCTGCTTGAGAACCAGCAACGTGCTCAGCCATCGCTACGCAAGCATCGTTACCTGACTGCACTACAATTCCGCGTAATAAATCGCTTACCGTAACTTGTGTACCCACTTCGATGAACATTTTTGAAGAATCTGGAAATTTTTTGGCCCATGCATTTTCAGAAATGGTTACTTCGTCAGAAAGGCTAATATTACCGGCTTGCAGTTCTTTACCAATAACATAAATGGTCATGATTTTAGTTAAGCTGGCAGGTGCCAATTGCATGTCTGCGTTTTTCGACGCGATAACGTGTCCGGTTTCAAAGTCGGTTAAAAGAAAGCCTCCTGCCGCTACAGATGGAGCGGGTGGAGTAACCACTGCTGCATTAGCTGACAGTGCTAGCGCACTGAAAAGCATAAAAGCGAAGGAGAGAAAAGACGGTTTAGCGCGTTGAATTATTCTGAGCATGATTTTATTTTCTTTGACCGTTTATTATCCGTTTAAAACTGCACAGCAGGCACGCTATACAGTTATTACTACTACTTAGTTTAGAATTCTAACGTAAGGCGCATAGTTCGACTAGGGTTAAACCAAAAAGTTTAGCTGTTAATAGAGATTAGGCTACGAAACAACGAAAAAGCGCCATAAATAACAGATTTGAAACGCGTTTCGCCACATTGTCGCCACAGTTGTGACGGTTTTTTGAACGGGCGCTTTTTTGAATGGGGCTTTTGGGGACGGACGGCTACAAGGTTTGTTTTATCTTGTAAGCTTGTGGGTAGCCGTTTTGTTTAAGTTGTTCTAGCAATTCGTGGGCAAGGGCTTCATCTTCAATAGGGCCAAGTTGAAGTTTATACACATTGCCTACCACTGGCATGTGTGTTGGCACCTGATAAAGCGCCGAAAGTACGTTCGAAATAGACTCTGCTTTTTTCTGATTCGATAGCGCTGCCACTTGAATAAAGTAACCGTCTAGTGAAATTGACGTTTGTTGAAGGTTATCGCTTTGTACAGACGCATTCGCAGCCACGTCTGATGATATTGGTGCTGAGGGAAGGGGAGCAATGCCAATGTATTCATCGTAAGTTACCGTTGGGTTTACGCCAACCGTAACGTTATTTTCGGGGTCGAAGTGAATGACTTCAATTTTAACTTTTGCCGTGCCTTTGTTGTGATAACCCAATTTTACCGCCGCAGCATAAGACAAATCGATGATGCGATTATCGTGAAAAGGGCCACGATCATTCACTCGCACAATCGCTTGCTTGTCGTTATCTAAGTTCGTCACGCGTACGTAAGAGGGAAGCGGTAAGGTTTTGTGGGCAGCCGACATGGCGAACATGTTGTAGGTTTCACCATTTGAGGTTAAATGGCCGTGAAACTTTTGACCATACCAACTGGCGTAACCTACTTCTTCGAACCCTTTGCCAGACGTAAGCGGCGTATAATGTTTGCCGAGCACTTTATAAGGGCGGCTGTTAAACATTCTATATGCTTCATATTTAGGGACCGCATCCAAGGTTTCAGGCACTTTTGCCACATGGTTCGGCGCAGTATCTTGATGTTGAGTATAGCGGCCACTAGGCGCTGATTTACACGCAGCGAGTATGAATGAAGCAAACAGTATCAACAGTAGTGTGCGCATATTATCTAGACATTAGTCGTTTTTGAGTGGCAATAGACATTAGCATGCCAAAGCCTGCCATTAATGTCACCATGGAAGTGCCACCATAACTCACTAAAGGTAGTGGCACCCCTACAACAGGAAGTAATCCAGATACCATCCCCATGTTCACAAATACATAAACGAAGAAGGTTAAGGTAATACTGCCTGCCAGTAATTTAGAGTAGGCGTCTTGAGCGCGACTGGCAATAATAAGCCCACGTAAAATAACGCAAAGGTAAATGATTAATAAAACAATAACTCCTGTGAGCCCAAATTCTTCGCTGAAAACAGAAAAAATAAAGTCGGTGTGCCGTTCGGGTAAGAATTCTAATTGTGATTGGGTGCCCTGCAACCAGCCTTTTCCATCTACACCACCAGAACCTATGGCAATTTTCGACTGAATAATATGGTAACCCGAACCGAGTGGATCGCTCTCTGGGTTTAAAAAAGTCAACACCCGTTGCTTTTGATATTCTGCCATTAAAAAGAACCACATAATGGGCGCGAAACCACCTAGCAACAGAGCAACAAAACCGATAAGCCGCCAACTCATACCGGCAAGGAAAATAGCGAAGATCCCCGAGCTAGCAATAAGCAGGGATGTCCCTAAGTCCGGCTGTTTGGCAATAAGCACCGTTGGAATAGCGACCATTAAAAATCCCACCACAATATTCATGGTACGAGGGGGCAGCGTAAACTGGCTAATATACCAGGCAACCATCATAGGCACGGCAAGCTTCATTAACTCTGAAGGTTGAAAACGTATAAACTTTAAGTCGAGCCAGCGTTGGGCGCCTTTACCCATATCACCAAATAACAATACCGCGATAAGCATTAACAGCCCGGCAATATAAGCGTAAGTCGACAGCCGGCGAAATGCGCCAGGGGGAATTTGCGCAATACCTAACATAACGGCCACACTCAGTGCTAAGCGCGTAATTTGGCGTTCTACTTGTCCGGTGTCTTGTCCTGACGCGGAATACAGGGTTACTAGCCCCACTGACATAAGCACTAACAGGCTCAAAAACAGCCAGCCATCAATATGGATACGCTGTAAGAAACTGGTTTTATTTGGGTTGAGCGTGTTCTTTTTCATTATTCGTCAACCTTGCTAATTTCGGTGTCGAAAACCCGATCACGAAAATAGAAGTCCATGATTTTTTTGGCTACGGGAGCGGCATTTTTACTACCACCACCGGCGTTTTCAAGCACGACCGTCACTGAAATCTCTGGGTTTTCAAAAGGAGCAAAGCCCACATACATGGCATTGTCTCGCAAACGTTCATCAATTTTTTCAGCATCGTATTTTTCATCTTGCCCCACAGAAAATAACTGTGCAGTACCGGTTTTTCCTGCAGACTGATAGGGAGCATCAGCAAAGGTATGGCGAGCGCCACCTTCTTTACCATGCACTACGTCGTGCATAGCATTCAGAATAATATCGACATTATGTTGATTTTTAATCTCGATAGGCCGAAGAGTTTTAAGTGGAATAATTTCTACAGAGCTATCTTCATGCATGAACCCGCGAATAATTTGCGGAATAATACGCTCGCCCCGATTAACCAAGGTGTTCACTGAGTGCGATAACTGAATAGGAGTAGTAGACCAAAATCCTTGCCCTATACCTACAGGAATGGTGTCACCGATATACCAAGGCTGGTTAAATCTCGCACGCTTCCAGCCCCGGCTAGGCATATTCGCGTCAGACTCTTCATATAAGTCGATGCCGGTAAAATCACCAAACCCAAATTCGTACATAGACTCACTGATTTTATCTATACCCAGCTTATAAGCTAAGTCGTAGTAATAGATATCGCAGGATACTTCTATTGCTTTGGCGATATCTACTTCGCCGTGGCCCCACTTCCGCCAGTCTCGCCAAGTGTGCGATACATTGGGTAATTGATAGCGGCCATTATCTTGAATAGTATATTCTTCGGTAATAATCCCTTCTTCAAGTCCAATTAAGCCAAGGTGCGGTTTAATAGTGGATGCTGGTGGATATTGACCTTGAGTGGCGCGGTTTATTAGTGGGCGATCAGGGGAGTTAAGCAGGGCAGCGTAGTTCTTTCTGCTGATACCATGCACAAACAAATTCGGGTCGTAACTAGGGTTTGAAAATAGCGCCAATATCCCCCCTGTTTTTATATCACTTACAATGACCGCGCCGCGCTGACCTTCCAGTGCTTGCTGGGTAGCAAGTTGTAGCGAAAGGTCGATATTTAATACAATGTCTTTTCCAGGCACAGGTGGGTCGACGTTTAACACACGAATTATTCGGCCTTGATTGTTCACCTCCACTTGTTGGTAACCGACTGAACCGTGTAATAGCTCTTCGTGGTATTTTTCTACCCCTAGTTTGCCAATATCGTGGGTGGCGGCATAGTTATCTTCTTGCCCCGCTTCTACTAGCTTTTGAAGGTCTTTCTTATTGATGCGCGCCACATAACCCAATACATGAGTAAGGGCTTCTTTATAGGGGTAATGACGCGCTAGTCGCGCTTCAATTTGTACCCCTGGGTATAAATGTTTGCTGGCAGAAAAGAGCGCAACATCTACTTCAGATAATTTGGTACGAAGGGCAATAGGTTTAAAGCGTCGTTGGCCTTTTAAGCTGCTATTAAAGCTTTCACGTTCTTCTGGGGTGATACCCATCAATTGGGTTAAGCCATCTAAGGTGGCGTCTAAATCATTGGTTTGCTCAGGCGTGATCTCTAAGCTAAACACGGGACGGTTTTCCGCAAGCAATATGCCGTTTCTGTCGTAAATTAACCCACGGTTTGGCGCAACAGGTAACACCTTGATGCGATTTCCGTTTGAACGGGTTTGGTAAACGTCGTGTTGTTCAACTTGCAGGGAATAAAGGTTATTCAGCACCACGCCTAACATCATTACAACAATAATAAAGGCGATAGACGCACGTCTTGCAAATAAGTTTGCTTCGGCCGAGTGGTCTCGAATTGCTTGGCGCTTGCGATGCATAAAAGGCTATTCTCTCACTCGCGATGATACGGGTGGTTCTGAGTAACAGACCAAGCGCGGTATAAACTTTCAGAAAGAATAATTCTTACAAGTGGGTGAGGTAGGGTAAGTGCCGACAGTGACCATTTTTGTTCAGACACCGCAATACATTCAGGCGCTAAACCTTCAGGTCCACCAATCAAAAGACTGACGTCTCGGCCATCCATTTTCCAATTATCTAACTGTTTGGCTAATGTGGGGGTGTCCCAAGGTTTACCGGTGACTTCCAACGTCACTACACGGTTCCCTTTAGGAATAGCGGCGAGCATTTGTTCGCCTTCTTTTTCTAAAATGCGTTTAATATCGGCATTTTTGCCTCGTTTACCAGCGGGAATTTCGGTGAAACTTACCGGTAAATCGGCGGGGAAACGGCGAAGGAATTCATCTACCCCTGTGGTGACCCAGGCGGGCATTTTTGTACCTACGGCGACAATTTGTATACGCACAGTGGGTAAATCCTTTAGTACATCAAACTACCAACAAAGTTGACCGCAGCCTTTCTTATAAGTCTGCGGTTGGCTTTGTTATGACCACAGCTTCTCTAACTGATAGAAATCGCGGGTTTCATCTTGCATCACATGCAAAATAACGTCGCCGAAATCTACTAATACCCATTCGCCAGTTTCTTTGCCTTCAACGCTTGTTGGTGCTTCGTCTGCGCTTTTAGCTTCTACTATTACATTTTCAGCAATAGCAACAACATGGCGCTTTGAGTTACCAGAGCAAATAATCATGGTGTCGGTAATGGTTGATTTGCCACGAACATCCAGTTCTATAATATCGCGGCCTTTCATGTCGTCTACTTTATCTTTTACGAACTGCTTGAGTTGTTGACTCTCCAAGTGTTTCCTCACTTATTTGATAATTCTTGGTATAACCGATGTGTATGAATATAGTCTGCGACTGCCTTAGGCAGCCACTTTGCTATTAATTTCGTGGCTTGAAACTTTGCGTCATGCAATGCTGTTTCGTTCAAATGTGTTTCTTGCAATGTCGATGATGCGTTCGTTTGAACGGCGCTGCGCAATTGCGTTGATGAAACAGGGTGTAATGGGGTATCCGCAAGAAATACTAAGCCATTAGGCTGAGCATGTAGTTGCAGAACGTCCTCTGTTTTGTTGGCTTTTAACCACTCAACTAAGTCATCGGGTGGTGTAAACGTATCGCTGTCGCGACGCATTACCACTAGGTGACAGAAATCAAGCAAACGCTCCCACTCAAACCAAGACTTAAGATTATACAGGGAATCGGCGCCAATGAAAAAACAGATTGTCTTATTGTCTCTTTCTTTTAATGCACGAAGGGTTTTTACCGTGTAAGACGGCGAGGCAAGCGAGAGTTCGATAAGCTCTGGATACAAGCGTTTATCTTGCTCACAACACAGTTTCACCATGTTGACGCGATGCTTTTCGCTAACAGCCACTGCTTTATGCGGCGCAAGTTTACAGGGCATTAAACCTAATGCATCAATATTTAATTCTGACAGTAAATGAAGCGCAGGAGATACGTGGCCTAAATGGGGCGGGTTAAAAGTGCCCCCTAAAATAGCGCAAATAGCCAAGAACTTAAGCTTCCATCAAAGGAAGGTGAAAAATACCCATTGCCATAAACATCATGCATAAATGGCAAAGCTTTACGAAGGGGCGTGAAATAACATTTTGTTTAAACGCTAAATCTGCCTGGGTAAGGGCATCCTGAATTTGTAGTAGCTGCTCTATGCTAAGGCGATTCAACGCACTTTGATAGAAGCCTTGCCTGTTACGCCAAATGCCAAACTTTTGCCATTGAATTGCTTCACCATTAGCGGCAGCACTTTTCAATTTCCATAATACCTCCCACTCACGAATGAGCGCCCAAATAATAATGTTTGGCTCTAGTCCTTCACTTTCTAGGCGGTAAAGCATTTTCACGCAGCGATTGGCGTCGCCGCTTAGCATAACATCCACTAACTGAAACACGTTGTAGCGAGATTGGTCGACCATCGCTCGCTCAATTTGCGCTTCAGACACAGGCTGCTGCGGGTAAAGTAGGGCAAGTTTATCAATTTCTTGTTTTGCTGCTAACAGATTCCCTTCGCAAAAATCGGCAATCATTTTCATTCCAGCAGCATTAATAGTCAGCTGATGTTGTTTTACTTGATTGCTCAGCCATGCAGTGAGTTGTCTACCTTCTAAGGGATAGCACAGAACAGAAACGCCCATTTCATCGAGTACTTTAAACCACTTGCCACGCTGAACATCTTTGCCAATTTTTGGGCCGTGAATTAGCAGCAAGGTGTCTCGGGTTAACCCTTTGGCGACTTCTTGCAGCATTTTGCTGCCTTCAGCGCCGGGCTTGCCTGTGGGAAGTTCTAATTCAATAAACTGTTGGTTTGAAAACAACGACATGCTTTGTGTTGCTTCAAGTAGCTGATTCCATGAAAAACCGGTGTCGGCCACAAGCACTGTGCGCTCATCAAAACCATTGGCTTTTGCCGTGGTACGGATTTGCTCTATCACCTCAAATTTTTGCTGAGGCTCATCACCAAATACCAAGTAACAGGATGCTAATCCTTTACCTATCTCGCTGGGAAATTGGTTTGGGTAGAGTTGCATACTTAATCAATCAGCTTAGCGGCAGAGGCTTGGCTTGAAAGCCTACGGATAATAATGTCTGCTGCCTCGGCACGCATTTCATCAAGTACTAATTCTAGCTCTCTTGATTTTGCCAATACTTGATCGGGGTCATCTTGATAATCACGCATTACATTGAAGGTAGCCATAATGGCTTCTTCGTCAGGGAATTGCACCCGATAACGTACGGTATAAATTAGTTCGTATTCAGCAACTTGACCCGAAGCGTAAACCGAAAGCAGTCTGCGCTCTAATTTTTCGGGCAGTAAATACAAAGATACGCCGTCGGTTGACGACGCAGTATCTTGTTGGTAAACGCCATTTAACCCGTACACGGTAAGGCGGTCATGAAGCGCTCTTGCAAGCGGTGCATGAGCGCGAGCACTGTTAATAAGCACTGATTTTACATTTTCTGGAAGGCTAGGCGCACTTCTTAAATGAAATCCACAACCGCCAAGTGCAACAAGTGCACTCAATACCACTGTGTAACGGAGTAAACGGCGCATATTAGTTAGCCACTATGTTGACAAGTTTTCCTGGTACTACAATAACTTTACGTATTGTTTTACCTTCAATAAACGGCTGCACGTTATCTTGAGCTTTTGCCGCTTCTTCTATGGCTTCTTTGCTGGCGTCAGCAGCCACGGTCATTTTAGCGCGAACCTTACCGTTAACTTGCACGATAATAAGCTTTTCGTCTTCAACCAATGCCGCTTTGTCGGCTTCAGGCCAAGGCGCATGGTCGATATCATTTGTCTTACCCAATACTTTCCACAATTCATGAGAAATGTGTGGGGTAATAGGGTTAAGTAGCAAGACTAATGACTCTGCTGCTTCACGCATAATGGCAATATCTTGCGCATCTTCTTGTGGTGCTTTTTGAAGATGGTTCAATAATTCCATAATTGCAGCGATAGCAGTATTGAACGTTTGGCGACGACCTAAGTCATCAGACACTTTTTCAATGGTCTTATGTACTTCACGGCGTAACGCTTGCTGATTTTTATTTAGCGCTTTTGCATCAAGGGCAACGGGAGCGCCTTTTTCAACGTGCTCGGTAACTAACTTCCAAATACGACGTAAGAAACGGTTAGCACCTTCTACACCTGAATCTACCCACTCTAGTGTTTGCTCAGGAGGCGCAGCGAACATGGTAAATAAACGTACCGTATCGGCACCATATAGGTCGATAACTTCTTGTGGATCAATACCGTTGTTTTTCGACTTCGACATCTTCGTCATGCCGCCGTGAATAACGGCTTCACCATCGGCAGTTAGCCATGCTTTTACAATACGGCCTTTTTCGTCTTTCTCGGTAGACACTTCGGTAGGTGAGAACCACGTTTTCTTACCCGCACTGTCTTCACGGTAATAAGAATCTGCTAGTACCATGCCTTGGCATAGTAAACGCTTAAACGGCTCATCAGAATTTACCAAGCCTTCGTCACGTAATAGTTTGTGGAAGAAGCGAGAGTACAATAAATGCAAGATGGCATGCTCGATTCCACCAATGTACTGATCCACCGGTAGCCAGTAGTTTGATGAAGTTGGGTCTAGCATGGCATCGTGATTTGTGGCGCTTGCATAGCGCGCGTAGTACCACGACGATTCCATAAAGGTATCGAAGGTATCGGTTTCACGAAGGGCAGACTCACCGTTGTAAGTGGTTTTTGCCCACTCAGGATCTGCTTTAATCGGCGACGTAACACCGTTCATTTCAACGTCTTCTGGAAGTACAACCGGCAATTCACTTTCTGGTACCGGAACCGACTCGCCATTTTCCAAGTTAAGCATTGGAATAGGTGAGCCCCAGTAACGCTGACGGCTTACGCCCCAATCTCGTAAACGGTAGTTTACTTTGCGCTTACCAAAGCCTTTTTCTTCAAGTGCGGTTGCGATGTCATTAAACGCATCGTCAAACGCTAGACCATCGAATTTTTCAGAATTTATTAACGTGCCTTTTTCGGTATACGCAGAAGCAGTCAAATCACATTCTTCTTTTGCATCTGCATTAGGCGCGATAACTTGCTTAATGGTTAAGCCATATTTAGTCGCAAATTCCCAATCGCGTTGATCGTGACCAGGTACTGCCATTACTGCGCCTGAGCCGTAATCCATCAATACGAAGTTAGCTACCCAAACAGGAAGTAGTTCACCCGTTAAAGGATGTACTGCTTGAATGCCCGTATCGCAGCCTTTTTTCTCCATAGTCGCCAACTCTGCTTCGGCTACTTTGGTGTTTTTGCACTCGTCAATAAATGAGGCTAGTTCAGCATTCGATTTTGCTGCAAATTCAGCTAATGGGTGCTGCGCAGCCACTGCCACGTAGGTTACGCCGTAGAATGTATCTGGGCGAGTGGTGTAAACGGTTAATTCGTTTATATCGCTGCCGTTTTTACCTAAGTTAAAGGTAATGTCTACCCCTTCAGAGCGACCAATCCAGTTTGCCTGCATGGCACGTACTTGATCAGGCCATTCTTCAAGCTGTTCTAAGTCGGTTAATAACTCTTCGGCGTAGTCGGTAATTTTGATGAACCACTGTGGAATTTCTTTTTGTTCCACTAATGCACCTGAACGCCAACCACGACCGTCAATAACTTGTTCGTTAGCCAATACGGTTTGGTCTACCGGATCCCAGTTAACCGTTGAGTTCTTCTTATATACCAAGCCTTTTTCATAAAGACGAGTGAAGAACCATTGTTCCCAGCGGTAGTAATCTGGTTTACAGGTAGTGACTTCGCGATCCCAGTCGTAACCGAAACCCAAAGAGCGAAGCTGTGTTTTCATGTAATCAATATTGGAGTAGGTCCAATTCGCAGGCGCAGTATTATTATTAATAGCGGCGTTTTCTGCTGGAAGACCGAAAGCATCCCAACCCATAGGTTGTAGAACGTTTTTACCCTGCATGCGCTGATAGCGGCTAATAACATCACCAATGGTGTAGTTACGCACGTGACCCATATGCAAGCGACCACTTGGGTAGGGGAACATAGAGAGACAGTAGAACTTCTCTTTTTCTACATCGTCATTTGCTTGAAATGAGTTATTTTCTTCCCAGTATTGCTGAACACGTTGTTCTATATCTTTCGGGTTGTACTGATTTTCGGCCATGAAACTTAGGCTTCCGCATTATTAGAGTTAAAACGTTCATGAAACCTGCCCCCTAGAAAATTTCATTATGGGGAAGTGAGTCGCCGTTAGGCTGAATCACAATATTGCAGGTTTAACTTGCATGTAGCCGCATAGAATAACCCAGCGCTACACTTAGCCTCAATAGCTAGTGCTAGGTTAGCACGACTTTTTTACCACTACTTGTTGAAAAAGTAAGCGTATTGGCAAAGGTTTCGCTTCATAGTGGTTTAGCACATAAAAATGAATTGCTAGGATTGTTCGTTAATTCATCGATTAGAGGCTTGAAACAGTGCTTTACAGCATAAGGGTTTGACACACTAGTTAAATAGGGTTTCACTTACCCTAAAGCACAATAAACAGAACACTATGCCAGGCGAAAGCACCACTATGGCCCTAGATCCAATTGACCTAACTCCGACCATTAATCGAAAAGCAGTGAATGCTGCCTTAAAAGACGATGAAGCTCTAAATGCCACTTTTATAGGTCAGGAGCGCGCGCGAGAAGCGTTAACTTTCGGTCTTGGCATTAACGCGAAAGGTTATAATCTTTATGTAATGGGTGAACCGGCTACGGGTCGCTTTACATTGGTAAAGGATTACATTGAACGCCAAGTCGCCGTACTGCCTGCACCTGATGATTGGTGTTATATCAATAATTTTGATGAAGAGCGCGAACCCGTAGCCCTTCGTTTTCCCCCTGGTGGTGGCAAAGCATTTCAAAAAGACATTACTAATTTAATTGATGATGTGCTTGATACCTTTCCAGTGGCATTTGATAACCCTGGTTACCAGCGCCGTAGAACCAGTATTTCTCGCGAGTTCGATCAAAAATACGATAGCGCTATTGATGCGGTAGAACGTTTTGCAAAAGCTAATGATGTTGCCATGAGTGAAGATGGGGGCACCATTACGTTTTCACCTATTGTTGATGGCAAACCCATCAGTGATGCTGAATTTGCGACCGCTAGCGATGAAAAACGCCAATTCTTTTATAACTTGATAGACGAGCTAGAAAATAGACTAAGTGAAAGTTTATTAAGTTTGCCCTCTTGGAAGCGTGAAAATTCAGAGCGCTTGCGTGAGCTAGATAAGCAAACTGCCGAGCAGGGCATTAAGCCGCTATTAAAAGTGCTTGAGCACAAATACGCGTCAGATTTAGGTATTTTAAAATATTTAAAGCAGCTTAAAACCGCACTCGTGAATGCTATTTTACTTATTTTGGCTGAAGAGCAAAAAGACGAAAAAAATGATGATTTCGATAAACGTTTATTCTTAGAAGAGCAATTTTTGCCTAATGTACTGGTCGCAAATCGTTTAGATGACTCGGCGCCGGTAATTTACGAGCCAAACCCAACTTATCAAAACCTGTTCGGGAAAATTGAATACACTAATATTCATGGCAGTGTTTACACAAATTACCGAATGATTCGCCCTGGTGCTTTACATCGTGCCAATGGCGGTTATTTGCTGCTTGATGTGGATCAGTTAATAGAACAGCCCTATGTGTGGGATACCCTAAAACTTGCGGCGAAATCAGGTCGCTTGAAAATGGATTTACCCCAGCAAGATGTTGGTATGGTAAACGCAATTACGTTAAACCCTCAACCTATCGATTTGAACGTAAAGATAGTGCTGTTAGGGTCGCGAGACTTGTATTACACCTTGCAAGATTACGATGATGAATTCGATGAGCTATTTCGTGTACTGGTCGATTTCGATTTAGAAATTCAGGTAACTCGACAAGCTTTGTTCGATTTTGTGGGAAAGGTGCGCAAACATATACTGGCGCTTAATTTAACCGGTATTACCGCTAATGCCATGTGCCGGTTAGTTGAATATTCACTGCGCATGGCTGAACACCAAGAAAAGCTCTCGGCGCATTTTGCCGAAGTGATTGAACTGGTAAACGAAGCCCATTATTTTTGTGTAAAGTCAGGCGGCGAAACCCTAGAGCTTGATCATTTACGCACTGCGCTGAGCGCCAAAAAACGCAGAACAGGGCGAGTAAGCCAAACCCTACTGAATGATATTAAAGAAGGGCATGTTCTTATTGCTACCGACGGCAAAGCCATAGGTAAAGTGAATGGGCTTACGGTGCTAGATATTGGCGATACCGCCTTTGGTACCCCTGCGCGCATTACCTCAACGGTATTTGCAGGTGCAAGTGGTGTAGTTGATATTGAACGTGAAGTAGAGCTAGGGCAACCCATTCACTCCAAAGGCGTGATGCTGTTAACAGGGTATTTGGGTTATAAATATGCCCAACATTTTCCACTAACCTTATCTGCCAATATTGCCTTGGAGCAATCCTATGGGCACATTGATGGTGATAGTGCGTCATTAGGCGAATTAGTCGCATTAATTTCTGCGCTAACCGAAATTCCATGTGTGCAGACGCTTGCTATTACAGGTTCCATTAACCAATACGGTGAAGTGCAAGCGGTGGGTGGCGTGAATGAAAAAATAGAAGGCTTTTTCGACTTGTGTCAGCACCGCGGCCTAACCGGTACGCAAGGTGTGGTCATTCCTAAATCGAATGCGATTAACCTCGTGTTAGATGCCACGGTAATAGATGCGGTGAAAAAAGGCTTGTTCCACATTCATACAGTAGAAACGGTAGATGACGCTTTAGCTGTATTAATGGGGCAAGACGCCGGTACATTAAGTAGCCGAGGTCGTTACCCGAAAAACACCATTAACTATCATGCAGTGAATCGTTTATATAATATTGCACTCATGGTAAATGGTGGCGACGGCGAATAAGGGCTTTCGTAAAAAGGGCTATTCGTAAAAGAGAGCATCATTGTGATGCTCTCTCGTGTTATAGCCAATACAGCCAATTATTTTGGCGGCATTCTCAAGCCGCCATCTAAACGAATGGTCTCGCCATTTAAATAATTATTTTCGGCAATATGCAGCACCAATTTGCCGAACTCTTCCGGTAAGCCTAAGCGTTTTGGAAACTGAACGTTAGCAGAAAGGGCGTCTTGTACTTTTTCTGGCATAGAAAGCAGCATAGGTGTTCCCATAACCCCAGGAGCAATAGTGTTAACCCGAATGCCTAGCGGTGCAAGGTCTCTTGCCATGGGCAGAGTAAGCGCAACAATGCCGCCTTTGCTTGCTGCATAAGCGGTTTGACCAATCTGCCCTTCATATCCAGCCACAGAGGCAGTATTAATAATAACACCACGTTCGCCTTCCTCATTCAATGGTACTTGCTTCGCCATGGCTGCAGCTACAAGGCGCGCCACATTGAAACTTCCCACTAAGTTAATATCAATTGTGTTTTGAAAGTCACCTAAGGGGGCTGGATTACCATCTCGGTCCAATAAACGTTTTGCTGGGGCAATGCCGGCGCAGTTTACGCACAGAGAAAGCGTGGAAAAGCGAGCAATGCATTTATCGATAGCATGGGTAATGTCATCTTCGCTTCTTACATCAACCTTAACAAACAGCGTATGTTCAGCATCGAGTTCTTCAACCCGTTGTTTACCCATTTCTTCATTAAGATCGAGTAAACATACATTGGCACCAGCTGCACGAAGTGCAATGGCAGTAGCATGACCAAGACCAGAGCATCCACCAGTAACTATTGCGGTGCGGTTTTTAAGCGGCTTTTGTTTTAAATAAGTAGTATGAAGTGAGTCGGGGTTAGTATTTGTTTCTGTCATAGGATTTCCGCGTAGGTTCCATATTATTTTTTGTTAATTTATGTCCACAACGACATTATTATGGTTATTAACATAATATTAACGGTAATACGGCACGAAAACTATGGTGCCAGCAAAAACCGGCACCATGGTATGACTTACTTTGGCAACTGAATTTTACGCTCTTCACTCGGACGGTAAAGAATTAGCGTATGTCCAATTACTTGTAGCTTTTCTGATTTAGTTTCGCGAACAATCGCATCCATAATGAGCGATTTTTCTTCACGATCATCAGTTGGAACTTTAACTTTAATCAGTTCATGGAAATTTAATGCATTGTCGATTTCCGCAACAACACCTTCAGTAAGGCCGTTTGAACCTAGCTGTACGATAGGCTTTAACGGGTGCGCTAGGCCTTTTAAAAATTGTTTCTGTTTATTTGAAAGTTTCATGTAGTCAATTTTCTTACAATTAATCTATAAATTTAAGCTTGAATTAACGTATTCTAACGCCATCTTCTCTACAATCCTAATGACAATGTATTGGAATGACAAAAAAGAAGCACTCTGCCAGTAGTAAACGCTGGTTAACAGAACATTTTAACGACCATTATGTGCAAAAAGCACAGAAGCAGGGTAAGCGATCGCGCGCCTTCTTCAAATTGGAAGAAATTCAGCAAAAAGACAAACTTATCAGCACAGGCAACACAGTAGTTGACCTTGGTGCTGCGCCAGGAGGCTGGTCTCAACTCGCTTCTGAACTGGTAGGAGACAATGGGCAAGTTATCGCATGCGATATTTTACCGATGGATTCTATTGTTGGTGTTGATTTTTTGCAGGGTGACTTCAGAGATGAAGCTGTTTTGAATGCGTTATTGAACAGAATTGGTGGGAACACCGTAGATATAGTGTTGTCTGATATGGCACCGAACCTGTCTGGAAATGCATCAGTAGACCAAGCTGGCTCGATGTACTTGTGTGAACTGGCGCTAGATATGTGTCATCAAGTACTCAAACCAGGTGGCAGTTTTGTTATCAAAGTCTTCCAAGGGGAAGGTTTTGATGCATACCTGCGTGCATTACGTGACGCGTTCACAACCATAAAAACACGTAAGCCAGACTCATCGCGTTCACGGTCTCGTGAAGTGTATTTGGTGGCTCTTGGGTACAAAGTGTAGTACGCTTTGAGTAAGCGATTTTCGTTGCGAAAGTTTATGTGTGTAAGGAAAGCACTCGAGGTTTTATCTTTCACAAGCATATTCTTTCGGATTTTTAGAGGTTAGTAGCATTGAGCGATATGGCAAAAAATTTAATCTTATGGTTGGTTATCGCCGTTGTGTTGATGTCTGTATTTCAGAGCTTTTCACCTAGTGAATCTTCGAAAACACAGACCGATTACACAACTTTTTTAAGAGAAGCTGAGCAGGGTAATATCCGTGAAGTTCGCATTAATAATAGCGGCGAAATTCGTGGTACCCGACGTTCAGGCGAAACATTCCAAACGTACGTACCGTATTTTGACGACAAGTTAGTTTCTGACTTGGTTAAAAACGATGTACGCGTTTACGGTGAGCCGCCAGAAGAACAATCATTTCTCACATCTATTTTCATTTCTTGGTTCCCAATGCTTCTGCTCATTGGTGTATGGATATTCTTCATGCGTCAAATGCAAGGTGGCGGTGGTCGCGGCGCAATGTCTTTCGGCAAAAGCAAAGCTCGCCTGTTAGGTGAAGACCAAATCAAAACCACATTTGCTGATGTTGCAGGTTGTGACGAAGCAAAAGAAGATGTGTCTGAATTGGTAGACTTCTTACGTGACCCATCTAAGTTCCAAAAATTAGGCGGTAAAATTCCTAAAGGCGTACTGATGGTAGGTCCTCCTGGAACGGGTAAAACGTTGCTTGCTAAAGCGATTGCTGGTGAAGCAAAAGTACCTTTCTTTACCATTTCAGGTTCAGACTTCGTAGAAATGTTTGTTGGTGTTGGTGCCTCGCGTGTTCGTGACATGTTCGAACAAGCGAAAAAAGCCGCTCCCTGTATCATTTTCATCGATGAAATTGATGCGGTAGGTCGTCAACGTGGCGCAGGTTTAGGTGGTGGTCACGATGAACGTGAACAAACACTTAACCAGATGCTTGTTGAAATGGATGGATTTGAAGGTCATGAAGGCATTATTGTTATTGCCGCGACTAACCGTCCAGACGTATTAGACCCTGCATTGTTACGCCCAGGTCGTTTTGACCGTCAAGTGGTTGTTGGTTTACCTGACATCCGTGGTCGTGAACAGATTCTTAAAGTGCATATGCGCAAAGTGCCTGTGGCCGATAACGTTGAAGCAAGTGTTATTGCCCGTGGAACACCAGGTTTCTCCGGTGCCGACTTAGCTAACTTAGTCAACGAAGCTGCTTTATTCGCTGCACGTGGTAATAAACGTTTAGTAGCGATGGAAGAATTCGAGAAAGCGAAAGACAAAATCATGATGGGCTCTGAGCGTAAGTCTATGGTGATGACTGAGGAAGAAAAGACCAACACGGCTTACCACGAAGCAGGACATGCAATAGTTGGTCGCTTGGTTCCAGAACATGATCCTGTTTACAAGGTTTCTATTATTCCTCGTGGTCGTGCCCTGGGTGTAACTATGTATCTTCCAGAACAAGACAAGTACAGCCACAGTAAACAGCATTTAGAAAGTATGATTTCTAGTTTGTATGGTGGACGTATTGCTGAAGAAATGACCTTAGGCGAAGCAGGCGTAACTACTGGCGCTTCAAACGATATTGAGCGTGCATCCGATATTGCGCGAAAAATGGTGACGCAATGGGGCTTGTCGAGCAAGATGGGACCATTGCTATACGCAGAGGAAGAAGGCGAGGTGTTCTTAGGTCGTTCTTCATCTAGCTCAATCAGAATGTCAAACCAAACTGCTTTAGCAATCGATGAAGAAGTTAAAGACATCATCAATCGCAACTACGCTCGAGCTGAAAAGATCTTAAAAGATAACGCGGATATCCTGGAAGCCATGAAAGATGCGTTAATGAAGTACGAGACTATCGACGCGAAGCAAGTTGATGATTTGATGGAACGTCGCGAAGTTCGTCCTCCTGCAGATTGGGATGATCGTCGTCCTTCTGATGGCGACAAGCCAAGTGGCGGTAAGCCTACTCGCGAAGGAGAAATTACTAACGATGGTGTTGATAAGCCGTCTGTTGGTAAACCAGGTGACTTACCAAGCTAAACGTAGCTTTTAAAGTTTATAAAACGCCAGTATTTCTGGCGTTTTTTATTTGTGCAGTAATAATTTCAAATGACCGATACCACGCCGTGCTGGCTGATTGATTTAAAGAGTAAGCAAATGCAGTTCTCCTCCCACAAATTAGACTTATCCCGACCGCAAGTTATGGGCATCTTAAATGTAACACCCGACTCATTTTCTGACGGCGGTAAACATACGCTTCTTGAAAATGCGGTAAAACATGCTGAACAGATGCTATCTCAAGGTGCCACGTTAATTGATGTAGGCGGTGAGTCAACTCGACCAGGCGCAGCAGCAGTTTCACTTGATGAAGAACTAGACCGCGTTATTCCGGTAATTGAAGCTTTACGTGCCAATACCGATTGCATTATTTCAGTAGATACCAGTAAAGCTGAGGTAATGAACCAGGCTGTGCAAGCTGGGGCAGGGCTAATTAATGATGTAAGAGCCTTGCAAGAACCTGGTGCGCTAACGGCAGCGGCAAATGCGAATGTGCCTGTGTGTTTAATGCACATGCAAGGGCAGCCTAAAGATATGCAACAGCAGCCCCATTACAAAGATGTTGTGGCTGACGTTAAACAATTTTTATTAGCAAGAGCATCTAAGTGCATAGAGGCTGGTATTAAAAAAGAGCAAATTTTGTTCGACCCTGGTTACGGTTTTGGTAAAACCCTTGAACATAACTATGCACTGGTTAAACACCTCCCAAGCATAATGGCGCTGGGCTATCCGGTGCTAGTGGGTATGTCTCGTAAATCAATGATTGGCAATTTGTTAAATAGAAATGTGGATGAACGCTTGGCGGGAAGTATTACCCTCGCTACAATTGCAGCACAGCAAGGTGCGCATATTATCCGCGTTCACGATGTACAGGAAACGGCGGACGCAGTTAACATTGTTAATATGCTAACAACAATAGAATAAGGAACCTTCATGGGGCAGCGTAAATATTTCGGCACTGATGGCATACGCGGTAAAGTGGGCGAAAGTAATATTAATCCCGAATTTGTCATTAAGCTTGGTTGGGCAGCAGGGAAAGTGCTTGCCGGACGAGGCACTAATAAAGTACTTATTGGCAAAGACACCCGTATATCTGGCTACATGCTAGAGTCTTCTTTAGAGGCAGGCTTATCTGCTGCAGGTATTGATAGTGGCTTGCTTGGTCCTATGCCTACACCGGCTATTGCTTACCTAACGAAAACATTTCGTTCAGAAGCTGGTATTGTCATTAGTGCTTCTCATAATCCTTATTACGATAATGGGATTAAGTTTTTCTCAGCGGATGGTTATAAGCTAGACGATGATATTGAACTGGCTATAGAAGACATGCTTGATAAGCCAATGACATGCGTTGCTTCTGACAAGTTAGGAAAGGCGACCAGAATTAACGATGCTGCTGGCCGCTATATTGAATTTTGTAAAGGTAGTTTCCCGTCTGACTTATCTCTTACCGGTTTAAAAATAGTAGTAGATTGCGCACACGGCGCTACTTATCATATAGCGCCGAATGTATTGCGCGAGCTTGGTGCTACGGTAGTTGAAATTGGTACCGCGCCAAATGGTTTAAATATTAATGAAGGCGTTGGCGCCACTTCGATGGACGCAATCGTTGAGAAAGTAAAAGAAACCAACGCACATCTTGGATTTGCTTTAGATGGTGACGGCGACCGTATCATGATGGTTGACCATTTAGGCAATGTGATAGATGGCGACCAAATTGTATATATGATTGCTCGCGATGCACTTAAAAATGGTCGTATGCAAGGCGGTGTTGTAGGCACATTAATGAGCAACCTTGGTTTAGAGATCGCCTTTAGCAAGCTAGGCGTTCCTTTTGCACGAAGCAAAGTAGGGGACCGCTATGTCATGGAAATGCTCCAGCAAAAAGGCTGGGCAATTGGTGGTGAGAACTCGGGTCACATTCTGAATTTGGCCACCTCTTCTACCGGCGACGGCATTATTGCTGGCTTACAAGTTATCGCTGCAATGTTACGCTCAGACTTAGATTTACACGATTTAAGTAATGGCTTTGATATGTATCCTCAGTGTTTAGTCAACGTGCGTTATCAAGATGCTAGTCAAGATTATCTAGCCCACGCTGATGTGCAAGGCGCTAAACAAGAAGCAGAGGCTGCATTAGGTAAGAAAGGCCGCGTTTTATTACGTAAAAGCGGAACCGAACCTCTTATTCGCGTTATGGTAGAGTCTGATAATGAAGGGCATTCTTCCAAGTGGGCAGAGCATATTGCTGAAACTGTTCGTAAAGTCGCCAATTAGTTGGCAGAACTGGAAATTTCGCGTTTTATACTTGTATATTTTTACTGAAATCGTTAATATCACGCCCGCTTTAAGACAGGGCTAAGGTCTGCATTGTGAATAACAATAAAAGAAAGCCGCTGGTAGCGGGCAATTGGAAAATGAACGGTAATCGTTCTCTAGTCACTACGTTCAACGATGCATTTGAAAATAATGCACTTGTTAATGTTGACGTAGTTATTTGTCCTCCTGCTTTATATCTTTCAGCCTTTTCTACTCAAGCTTTTGCGCTGGGTGGTCAAGATGTTAGTCATCTTGATAATGGCGCTCACACGGGTGACCTTTCCGCTGACATGCTCAGTGAACTTGGTTGTACGTACGCCATAGTAGGGCACTCAGAGAGAAGAGACGACCACGGCGAAAGCAATAGCTTAGTGGCCAAGAAAGCAAAGAAATCAATTGCAAGTGGATTAACCCCAATTATTTGCGTGGGTGAGTCACTTGATATTAGAGAAAGTGGTCAGGTTGAGTCTTTTATTGGCGAACAACTTGATGCATTAGTCGACGGTTTAACCGTTGAAGAGCTTTCTAAATCGGTACTTGCTTACGAGCCTGTTTGGGCGATAGGTACTGGAAAGACAGCTTCACCTGAACAAGCGCAAGACGTACATGAATTTATTCGTGGATACTTTGCAAAAGTAGACGCAGAGCTTGCTCAAGGGTTACGAATTTTATACGGCGGCAGTGTTAAAGCAGATAACGCTAAAACATTGTTTGCACAACAAGACGTAGATGGTGGCCTCATTGGTGGCGCCAGCTTAAAGACAGAAGATTTTATTTCAATTTGCCAAGCGGCAAACTGACGAGGTAATTATGGTTTACGAAGTGCTACTGGTAGCATATTTAATTGTTGCATTGCTGTTGATTGGTTTTGTTCTTATTCAACAGGGTAAAGGTGCAGATATGGGCGCTTCTTTTGGTAGCGGCGGCTCAAATACGGTTTTCGGTTCAGGTGGTTCTGGTAACTTCATGACTCGTACTACAGCCATTCTTGCAGGCTTGTTCTTCTTTATCAGCCTTACATTAGGCGCGATGACAGCAAACCGCGAAAGTGCAGAAGACGAGTGGGATAATTTAGAAGTACCAGCGGCTGTTGAAGCACCAATACAAGCGCCAGCTGATATGGACGTTCCTGTTATGGATTCGCCTGCAGAAGATGCAGCAACGGAGAATGACATTCCAATGGGTGACGCTTCTAATGCTGAAGTCACCGAAGGTGATGTACCTAAGGCTAACGCTGACGATTCAGACGTACCTAACTAAGATTTTTGCGGAAGTGGTGGAATTGGTAGACACGCCATCTTGAGGGGGTGGTGAGCATAGCTCGTGCGGGTTCAAGTCCCGCTTTCCGCACCAACTTTAAAAACCGGCTTTTAGCCGGTTTTTTTGTGTCTGTAAATTTTTTACAAAATGAGGAATTACACCAACCTAGCGACTATTAGTATTGCGGTATTTGGGCTATGCTACTAACTCAATTAGAAAAAGTGAATGTACGTATTATGTATAGAACGGTGCGCTGGGAGCGGTAGGTTGCAAATATCACTTCGACAAAGTCTTTTTAGAACCCTCCTTGGCGGGATTTTTATAGCCTCACTCCTCATTGTTGCAGGGGTTTGGAAGTCAGCTAACAACTTAGTAAAACAAAATATTAGCCAAGATATCGCTGTTACTGAAAAGGTACTGCATAGGCTGATTGAAGATCGCCAAGCCATTATAAAAAATGTATCTAACGTACTACTTCGCTCCTACGACTTTCGCCAAGCCGTGGGAACTGCAGATTTACCTTCTATACAAACTGCTTTAGAAAGTTATGCGTCGCGTATTAATTCCAATGTCATTGCATTAGTGAATTTAGATCACACCATTGTTGCATCTCATAGTGCCTTGTTTAAACCAGGGGAAACCTTAGAGGCGAGCACCGCTTTGGTTGCGAAAGGCTATGAAAGCGGCTTTTTCCTTATTAACGACTCATTAATTCAATTAAACCTCTATAAAGTAGAGATTCCCACATTACGCTATTACATGATTATCGGTGTGGAGTTTGACGAAACATTACTACAAGAATTAAAAAATCTTGTTGATGCTGAAATTATTATCACCAATGTCACTGACAATATGCCCATTGCATCAACACTTTCGCCAGAGCAAGTAGAATCAGTTTTAACAAGTGATCCTACGCCTTCTTGGGTTGATGTTACATTCAAGCAAAAAAACACCTACATTAGCCGTGAAGTTAGCCTAGTGTCGATGTCGGAACTTCCTGTACGCATTACTATTGCCGTTGATGTATCAGATGCCTTTCAGGCGTTTACTGACATCCAATTAAGTATTCTCGTGTTAACCCTAGTTGCGGTTCTGGTGGCGTTGGGGTTCTCAATGCTACTGGCTAGAAATGTGAGTAGTTCTGTTTCTAATCTTGTGGAAGCCGTTAACCGCGTAGCTGGAGGAGAATATGGCGCTACACTAAATGAACCCGCTAAACTTCGAGAAATTAGTGAGCTGGCTTCGGCAGTGGATAGCATGCAAGAGAGCATTCAGCACCGAGAAAATCACATTCGGTATCAAGCGCAACATGATGTGCTAACCGGTTTGTTTAATCGAAATTACGTGGAAGGGTATTTTGATGGAAAAATGTCTGAAAACGTAACCTTGCAGGTTGTTGCTATTACGATTATTGGCTTTAGAACCACTAACGACCTTTATGGGTATTCCAACGGTGACAACACGCTCAAGGCACTCGCTACGCGCTTGCTTCGCTGGCCTGGCACCTCTGCACGTTTAGCGGGGGGAGAAATTCTCTATATTACCGATACGGCGTTAGACGAAAACCAAATAGAAACACTGAAACACATTTTAGAGCAGCCCGTCGAAAGTAACTTAATTTCGATCCCAGTTAAGGTAGCGATGGCCGTGGTGTCTTGTCCTCAGGATGCTACCAACTCAGAAGAGCTATTTCGTAAAGTTAATATTGTTACCGACGAAGCTATTCATTCTAATGCATGGTGTGTTCACTATCGGCCCGAACTTGAGGCTAAGTACGTTAGGCGTTTAACCATTACCACCGAGCTTAAGCGCGCGCTTTCTAGCAATCAAAGTGAGCTTTCTATGGTGTATCAACCAAAAATTGATCTCAGCACGATGAAAGTATGCAGTATGGAAGCGCTAATAAGGTGGAATAACGAAACCCTTGGCTTCGTACCACCAGATGAATTTATTACTATTGCTGAACAGGCAGCTCTAATTGAGCAAGTCACGACTTGGGTTATGCAGCAAACCATTGCTGATTTATCGTACTTCAGGCAGAAAGGCTATGGCTTTACGGTAGCGATGAATTTATCAACCCAAGATATTCAAAATAAGCCGTTACTGGATAAATTGGTTTCTATGCTTACTGATGCGGCACTTTCACCCGATGCGCTAGAGCTAGAAATAACAGAAAGTGATTTGGTAGCCGATGCATCGCTGGCTATTGAAAACTTGAACTCATTGACCAGTAGGGGGTTTCACTTTGCAATCGACGACTTTGGCACTGGCTATTCATCGCTTGCGTATTTGAAAAACCTGCCTGTAGATACCATCAAAATTGATAAAAGCTTTATTTTGTCGTTAGCAACCGATGACAACGATAAGCAAATAGTTCATACCGTGCTGGGATTAGCTTCTGCATTTGATTTGAAAGTGGTGGCTGAAGGGGTAGAAGACGAGATATCGCTAAATATTTTGAAAGAGTGGGGCTGTGATATTGCACAAGGTTTCTTCATTAGCCGACCATTAGCGAAGGATGCGCTAGAAGAGTGGTTAGAAAATTCACCTTTAGGTGAATAGACGTGAACCATTAAATTCCTTATTGTTGGCAGTATATATGCATTATAAAATCAAAGCCTGCTCAAAAACGTAAGAAATTGCAGTTAGAGTGGGTAAACTGTGAAATTACTTCAAAAACAAGGATATTATTATGGACATTATTCGCATTATACTTTCAATTTTACTGCCTCCTCTAGGCGTGTTCTTACAAGTTGGTATTGGCGCTCAGTTTTGGATAAACATCCTTCTAACATTGTTTGGCTATTTTCCCGGTGTTATCCACGCCGTGTACATTATTGCTAAACGATAGTTTATTTTACTAAGTTTTAGTAAAACCAAAGATTAAAAGAAAGGCCAGTCTATGACTGGCCTTTTTTGTATCTGTAAGGTTCATGTAAAACTCACGCCTAGTGAGGCGCGAGTTCTTTTGCCATTTCTTCTTGATAAGAGTCGGCAAGCTTATTCTTTTGAGACTCGTTGAGAAGTCGACCAGCGACTTGGAAAAACTCTTGCTCTTCATCAGCAAGGTGGTGCTCAACTTTTTCCTGAAGAGTTTTTAAGTGACGTAACCATCCTGGGGAGTCCATTTTGGTCTCATCCAGTTTTTCAATGAGCTCATCAATTTCATGATGCTCTGCAATACCGTGACGGGTTAGATCTACAGCGTCATCTTTTTTGAGGAGAGGAGAATAAAAATGGCGCTCCTCTGCAACAGCATGACTTTCAAGCTGGTTTTTAAGCTCTTGGTAATACTCTCTGCGTGCAGCTGTGTCTCCACTGGTCTCAGCGAGAATTTTAAGTAACAGCCTTTGTTTCTCATGGTCTTGGCGTAACGCTTCGAAAATCTTCATCGGTAATCCCTCAACTAGTTAAACTAAAATGTTGCGTAAAAAGCACTTTACACTTTACACGTTTAGCTAATGCGAGAAGCGTTCCACTATATTAAGTTCACTAAGTCATTGTAAATGCAGCTTTTAGCGATTACTTATTATTACAATACATAAGTAACCGCTTAAATAATGCATTTCTTACATAGGGTCTGCGGTAATCTTTACCTATGGCTATTCTGCAGCGGATTGACTGTTATTTTGCACATGGTCTATGCCAGTCAATACCCGAAGACTTGCAGGGTGTGTTGTGATACTGATTTCACGTGCACTGAAAATCTCACCATCAACCGCATAAGATACTTCTTCATCAAAATGAAGGGATATTGATGGGGTTTGTTTGTGCCTGATACTGTCTGAACTGGTTTTATATTCTTCAGGCCCAAAAACAAGCTCTGCCAATGAGAGTAGTTGTCGGTCAGAAGAATCTTGTGGAGTTAGCCAGGTGATATCTAATTTACCATCAGTAACATCAGGTAGATTTCCACCTTGAGCAAGTGCGGTGGTAATTGGCGCGGCATTAGCTATCACTAAGCTTGGTGTATCTAAGTACTGGGCTTCTTCTTCATCAAACTTTACTTGAAAGCTAAGATTGTCATTTTTCCCTATGGCTTCCCATAGCCCCTTAAGGTAGGCAAACTGTCCACCCGAGTCTTTCTCGCCTCGATCCGCGGCGGAAATCATATGCTCTTCAAACCCGACCGCAGCAACTAGTAACATCATTCGGCCATTACACTGGGCAGTATCGATATCTGCAGTTTTGCCGTTAATGATGATGTCACACGCTGTACTGATGGGAACAATTTTACTGGCATAACCATGGAGCACCTGACACAGCGCATTGGCAGTACCAAGTGGAATAACCCCAAGTGTGACGTTTTTATCGGTAAGGGCATTGGCCACTTCGGTAATGGTGCCGTCGCCTCCACAGGCGACAATAATTTGCGCCCCGTCGACTAAGGCTTCTTTAGCCAATACTTCACCGTTAACTTCAGCTGTTGTTTCTTTAACGGTAACTTTAAACTTTTCGTTTAGTCTTGAAAGAATATCCGCCTTTTCAACTTCCCATTTACCTCCTCCAGCAACAGGGTTGGCAATAAGAGTAAGGCGCTTAGTCAATGACAAGCTTCCGCCATTCTTTATTTTTTCAAGTGCTGCTAACTGATGTTTGTTGAGTCTTGCTGTTGAACGAACCGCTTGAATTTTATCCATCGCATCTAAAATGGATAACGAAGGATCCCTAGCCAGCAGGTAGGCGGCTAGCACTAATACAGAACGACCTCTACCCAGTGCGCAATGCACAACAACATTTTTACCTTCAACGAGTTGTTGATCTAACCAATTAATCGCAAGGGTAAGTTGTTCTTGGGTGGGGCTGGTATGATCAAGAACTGGAATGTTCAAATAATCAAAATCTAACTGATAGGCAGTCCAATCTAAACCATCAAATTCTGCAGTAACGTCTAAAATAGCATTAATATTGTTGTTTTTAAGCATATCCACATGCTGAGAAGACATGCGACAACCTAAATAAAGCTGGTCATCAATTCTTTGAAACGGAGGTACCTTATCTGTACGCCTTGCATACTCATTATACAACCAGCTTCCCAATAAAAATGGAACAAAAACCCAACGTATGTAGATAGGAATTGAACCATCTTCGCGTTTTCTGAACAATGCAGGGTAGTTAAGCAAGTAGGCGCTACTCACTGCAATCAGCGAAAAGCTGATCCAAGCAAAAATGACAGAGAGCCACAATGTTGGGCTAAACCAAGTTAGCATAAGTGCTAAAATTGCGCCGAGTACATAATATTTAACCATCTTCATACTGTTCACATTTCCTTTGTTCAAAGATTTAATTCATTTATACAGTGGTTACGCTATTTTTGTTTATTACTAATAGGCAACTATGAAGTTAGAATGAAATTAATCACCAAAAATTACGTTTTATTAAAACTTTATAACTGAACTGAGTGATAAATAGTGGCGTATTAAAGCCTTCTAATTTTTCACTGTAGTAAGTACATTCATAAACAGGCGAATTCAATGTCGAACAGTTTCACTATCAAATTGGTAAACTTTCTATGGTTTCAAACCATTTGGTGGTTAGTGGTTTTATATCAAAGTACTTTCTTAGTTGTAGGTTTACTGCTCGCGTGGCTTATTTACTCACCACTGCGAAAGTCAGATAGTAAAATAATGATAGCAGTTTTATTGCTAGGCACCTCGGTCGACTCACTGTTGATGCTAACAGGGGTATTTGGTTTTGAGCCTGGCGCTTGGCTTAGCGGTGGTGCTTCTCATTGGATAATACCTATTTGGTTGGTGTGCCTTTGGGCCGCACTAGGTGGGTCAATACAACATAGTTTGAGTGCGTTTGCTGATAAGCCATTACTTGCGATGGCAGCCGGTGCTGTGTTCGCTCCGTTAAGTTACTTTGGTGGTCAGAAGTTTGGTGCGGTCACCTTTGGATATTCACCACTCGTTACTGTGGGTATATTAGCTATTGTATGGGGTGTAGTATTTCCAGCGTGTTTTTTACTCGCGAAAAAGTTAACGGCTGATGATGGCCAAAATTCAGCGTGATAGGCCCAGACCAACAAGCAGCAATCAAAACGAAAAGTCAAAAGCGAAAGATTAATGTGGAGAGGTATGAATCTAGCAACTCCCTTAACCTGCGGTTAAAGGGAGTCGGCTGCTAATATTGGTTTAAACCGTACTAGCGTACCGCTTCAACCACATTCTTACTTCGCGAATGCAAAAACGATGCAATGTCTGACGCTGATTGAGTCTTTTTCAAGTTAATAACCACGGCCACATTATTTCTTCTAATTGCATGTCTTACCGCCTGCACTATTTCTGAACGGTCCGGGCGAAGACCAACCAAGCCTGCAACAAATAAACCAGTAAAAATACCTGGGCTTATTAAAGCGATGTAGGTAAACAATGGATTTTGCTTCGTTAATTCAGGGCCAAACGAGACTAAAAGAAACGCCGCTAGCATCCCTACAAGAAAGCCGACTCCACCGAGCATTAAGTGTGAGTGCCACAGGTTTTTGCCGATACTTTTACTCTCTTGTTCTAGCTTTTCACTCATCGCAGTATCGCTTGCGTCGATGAAAGCCACTTGATCAGTACTGACATCAGTGGAATTTGCCAGTTGTTGTATGGTTTTTTTTGCCGACAACTTGTCTTCAAATATCGCAGCAACTTGAATTTGGTCATTTGGCGCTAGAGATGCGCGAAGATTTTCATGATTAGCAGTTTGCATAACTTCTCCGATAAACCCGGTCGATGTATACCTCAGCGGTACCCTTTAACGAAATGTGTTAAAGGCGGGTAAATTCATAACTATTAAGCGAATTTACAAATATTCATTCATAACCATTCAAAATGCGTTCCGCTGACGGATTAAACTTTAGTCTACATACATTTCAAGTGCTCCTTTTATCTGTAACGCTATGATTTTTATATGTAATGTACGAAATTCTAGAATGTTAACTTAAGTTCATTTAGCAGATGGTTATCTTAGGTCTATAGATGACATTTCCACTATGTTTCATATTTACTCACAGTATGAAAATTTGTCTCAGTCTGTATATGTATCTTTTATTGGTAGCCCTACTACTTATTAAAATAATGCCGCCGGATGTTAACCCTAAAGTCAAAGCGCGCCGCTAATCGTATGAAAACAATAAAAATATTTTCTTAATCGAACTGTCTTCATCGAAATGGGAAACAGGTTTTAAGTGGGTGCATTAACATGCACGTAACTTGCATCTTTCTTTAGCATTCAAAATGACGAGTAGAAGTTGCCACGCTATTAAGCAGCCTTGATGTAAGTTTGCGATAAAAAATATTATAAAAGGAGTTCACGTGACTATAGGGCAAATCGTTGATGGGGGTACGCCTCATCCGCACCTAACAATTAAGCGCATTCCTTGCGGCAAAGGTGCCTATTATCGATATACCAGCGGTCGAAAGGTAGCAGGCCAGCGTGTGCTGCGTAGAATCAAATCACTTGCCATTCCTCCTAACTGGAAAAGCGTCACCATTAGTCGTGACCCTAAGGCAAGTATTCAAGCCATTGGCCTCGATGCTAAAGGGCGAAAACAATACCTTTATCATCCAGATTGGCATAAACAGCAACAGGCGGAAAAATTCAAACGTTTGACAGTATTCGGTCAGAAAGTACCTGAATTTCGAGAATATTGCAGAACACTCGTCAATGGCGAGCAGTGGACAATAGAACGGGCATCAGCCTTGGTGTGCCTGTTATTAGATTACACTGGCGTAAGGATAGGCAACCCTCAGTACAGCAAAGAAAATAAAACCTACGGCTTAACTACACTTCGCCGCAAACATGTTCAAGAAGCAACGGTAGAAAAAGTGTCTCTTGAATATTCTGGTAAACACAGTAAGCGACGCACCATTACAATTGACGATCCCTTATTAGCCTCGTTAGTGTGTGAATGCACTCAGCTTCAGGGTTACAGCTTATTTCGGTATCAGCTAGCTGACGGCTCTTGGTGTGATATCCATAGTGAAGATGTAAATGCATTCATTCACGAGCATTTAGGCGACAATTTTAGCTGCAAAGATTTTCGAACTTGGGCAGCTAGTCGTTTTGCGCTGCAAAGCTTCCCAGACGTAGACAGGTACTTGCGAGAAGGACGTAACCGTAAGTGGCCAAACTCGTTGAGTTCACATGTGTCTAAAATGCTAGGAAATACTCCTTCTGTTTGCAGGCAGTATTACATTCACCCGAAGTTATATTCTGTGTTTAACGAGAAAAGTACGTTCGAAAACTTGTTGAAGACCCTAGCGCAGGGCAATGAGCAACTTTGCGATCCCATTGAGCGAGATTTAAGCACTGAAAAGCTTTTGTTGTCGATTATTTCATCTGAGTGACAACTAGATTAACTTTTAATAATAAATGCTTCTATTGATACTAATAGTGTAATAGTTAAGCGAGTTGCAGCATAAATTGCTGCGTTTCACGAAGTGGTTATTCCGCATTAAATTTCATAATAGTCAGTAATTTGTATTCATTGTGTAACGCGGTATTGCTTGTGAAACCTTTAAGTCTATATTCACATAGCAAATAGACTTCATATTAAATTGGCTACTATTTAAACTTGAAATCACAACGTTGATACTTATATAATTAGAGCTCTAATCATTATTGTTCAATTTAAATGTTTGGTTCTGAGTTTGGCCTAAGGCCAAAGTCGGAAACAAATTATGCGTGTTATTTAGGCTTTAAATCTTGTATCGCCCTTCGAGGGAATACATTGTCCTTCTAGCATCTGAACGATGTAATTTTAACTAACATAGGAGAGCAATCTCACATTATGCCAATTGAAAGTTACATATCGCTGGCAATCTATTTTCTAGCGATGTTAGGTATAGGTCTTTTTGCATATCGTCAATCCACCAGTGACATTTCAGGTTACATTCTAGGTGGTAGAAAGGTTAGTCCCCAAGTTACCGCACTTTCAGCGGGCGCGTCTGACATGTCAGGTTGGATGTTGATGGGATTGCCAGGGGCAATGTTCTTAACCGGGTTCGACGCAGTTTATATTGCTATTGGTCTTGTCGCAGGGGCATTAGCAAACTATATATTGGTTGCTCCCAAACTTCGTGTTTACACCGAAGTTGCCGATGATTCGTTAACCGTGCCGGAATTCTTCGCAAAGCGCTTCGACAACCCCAAAGCAAACGTACGCATCGTTTCAGCTGTCATCATTGTCTTATTCTTTACTTTATATACTTCTGCAGGGTTAGTAGCAGGAGGAAAGCTTTTTGAAAGCGCGTTCTCAGTTGATTATCAGCTTGGTCTGTTTATCACATTGGGCGTTGTTGTTTCGTATACCTTATTGGGTGGGTTCTTAGCCGTTAGTCTTACCGATTTTGTGCAAGGTTGTATTATGTTTATTGCCCTTGTACTTGTTCCGGTTGTGGCCTTTACCGAGTTTGATGGTGTAAACCAAATGACGGCAGCCGCGTATGAATCTGTACCGAACTTTACTGATTCATGGGGCGCTCTCACGCTTGTGGGCTTGCTTTCAAGCCTTGGGTGGGGACTTGGCTATTTTGGTCAGCCTCATATCATTGTGCGCTTTATGGCAATTCGCGATGTTAAATCGGTAAGTACTGCACGAAATATTGGTATGTCTTGGATGCTAGTTACTATACTTGGAGCATTAGCAACAGGTTTTGTGGGAATAGCGTATGTAAATCAATTCAATTTGAGAGTGGACGACGCTGAGACAATCTTCATCGTTTTTTCTCAATTGCTATTTCATCCTCTCATTAGTGGCTTTTTAATGGCTGCTATTTTAGCTGCCATCATGAGTACTATTTCGTCTCAATTGTTGGTATCGGCTAGCTCGTTAACCGAAGATATTTACCGTGTTGTAGCGAAAAAAGACATCAGCGAAAAAGAAACAGTGACCATCGGAAGAGTTGGCGTAGCGGGCGTAGCCGTTGTGGCATTGCTATTGGCAATGGATTCATCAAATTCCATTCTTTCTTTAGTCAGTAATGCTTGGGCTGGCTTTGGTGCCGCATTTGGCCCATTGGTACTGTTTAGTTTGTACAAAAAGGATTTGACGCAAAATGCGGCATTGGCCGGCATTGTCAGTGGTGCAGTTACTGTCCTGTTTTGGATATACGCCCCCGTTTTGGCTAACGGTAAAACGTTAAGCAGTGTTATTTATGAAATTATTCCTGGTTTTGCGGTAAGTACCGCAACCCTTTGGTTGGTATCGCGCGCAGGTGCTGCGCCGTCTGAAAATGTTCAGCGCTTATTTAGAGCAACTAACCAGCAATTAGCAGATCAACAATCTTAAGGTGAATGAAATATTATGAGTCATCCCAATTGGAAACGCGTGGTCATTAAAGTAGGCAGTGCACTAATCTCGCCGAACAAGCAAGGGTGCAGCAGCCACTACTTGCTAAGTATTGCCCAGTTCATCGTGCGTTGTCGGGCAAATGGAACACAGGTAGTGTTAGTGTCTTCAGGTTCAGTCGCCGCTGGGGCACATTTGTTCCCCGACCATGAAAAATCGAACATTGCTGTTAAAAAGGCAATGGCTGCAGCAGGGCAAACAGAAATGATTGCTACCTGGGATAGGTTGTTCGACTTTCCATCAGCGCAAATGCTGTTAACCCATGCTGACCTGCGTGATAGAGAGCGCTACGTTAGTATTCGAGAAACTATTTTCAGTCTGTTAGAGCATAATGTGCTGCCTATCGTTAACGAAAACGATACGGTAACCACCGACAAACTAAAAGTAGGCGATAACGATAACTTATCCGCTATGGTGGCAGCAGCGGCTGACGCAGATGCACTTATTATTTGTTCGGATATTGACGGTTTGTATAATAAAAACCCTCATGACCACGACGACGCAGAGCTGCTTAAAGAAGTTGATACCATAGACGCCAGCATTTATGCCATGGCTGGTGGCGCAGCAGAAGGGGGTGTTGGCACCGGTGGTATGCGCACCAAAATTGAAGCGGCTGAAAAAGCAGTTTCGCATGGTATAGATACATATATTATTAACGGCTTTACCGAGCTGTCATTTAATATGTTGCTTGCGGGTAAAAACCCAGGCACACACTTTAGCCCTTACGATAAACCAATGCTAGAAAACGTGCATTGGATGCGCCATACCTCGAACGCGCAGGGCGAAGTGATAGTTGACGGAGATTTTGATTCTTCACTGGAAAACGACAGTGAACAACTTACTAGCAGCGAAATAGTTGATGTGAAAGGCGAGTTCTCAGTGGGCGATACCATTTTGGTAAGAAAAGCTGACGGAACTAAGCTCGTTAAAGCGAAATCAAACTACAGTAGCTGTTTACTGAATTTTATCGCGAATCAAGAAAATGATGACTTCGCCAGTGAATTTGAAGATAAAACTGGCCCTATTATTTCTGATCAGCATGTAGCAAATTTGGAGAAAGAATGAGCATTATTACAGAATTAGCAAAACAAGCGAAACAAGCAGCACAAACACTTGCCATCTTAGATGAAGCGGAAAAAAATGCGGTGTTAAAAGATATGGCTGCGGCCATTCGTGGAAATAAAGACGCTATTAAAGCGGTTAACGAAAAAGAAGTGGCGCGAGCTAGGGAAAATAACTTAGATGACGCTATGATTGACCGTTTAATTTTAGACGATGCCCGCATAGAATCTATGGCTGAAGGGATTGAAGTTATTATTAGTCTTGACGATCCTGTTGGTCGTGAGCGCGTAATTGGCACCCGTCCAAACGGTATCGAAATTAAAAAGATGCGAATTCCATTAGGTGTTGTGTGCATGATTTATGAAGCACGCCCTAATGTAACAGCAGACGCCGGCGCACTATGTTTTAAATCAGGTAACGGTGTTATTTTGCGTGGGGGAAAAGAAGCGCTAGACACCAGTCTAACCATCGCAGGACTGATGCAAGACGTGCTTGAAAAGCACGGTTTGCCAAGAGCACTCGTTACGGTAGTGCCAAACCCAGATCGTGCCCTTATGCAAGAGCTTATGGAACAACGCGACTACATTGACGTTATTATTCCACGCGGCGGTGAAGGGTTAATTAATTACGTGACTGAACACTCTAAAGTGCCTGTTATTCAGCATTTTAAAGGTGTGTGCCATTTATACGTAGATAAAGACGCTGATTTAGACAAAGCATTGGCTATCTTGCTAAATGGTAAAACCCAACGTACCGGCGTATGTAATGCGCTTGAAGGCTTAGTGGTGCATCAAGCTATCGCGGGCGACTTCCTACCTCGTGTTGCGGAAGCTTTCGAGCAACACAAGGTAACAGTACATGTAAATGAAAAAGGCGCTCAGTACTTTAACAACGCTGATGTTATTAGCGAAGACGCTTACGGTGAAGAGTACTTAGGTCTAGAAATCGCTATTCGTGTAGTCGATGACTTTGCTGGTGCTATATCTCATATTGCCGATTTTGGTAGTAACCATACTGAAGTTATCTGTACAGAAAACGAAGATAGCGCGAAGAAATTCCAGCGTGCTGTGGATGCTAGTGTTGTAATGGTAAATGCATCTTCACGTTTCTCTGATGGTAGCCAACTTGGATTAGGTGCTGAAATTGGTATCGCGACTACTAAGCTTCATGCCTATGGGCCAATGGGGTTAGAATCGCTAACGTCTGAAAAGTATCTTGTAAACGGTGTTGGCCAGATTCGCGAATAAGCGATTAGAGAACTAACATGAAGTAAATTCATACAAAGCGCACTAAGTTTCGGTCATTGGATGGGAATATTCCCACTGGTCGGCATTGTGCCCATCATTGGCATGCTTCATAATAAAGGCGCTGAATTTTCAGCGCTTTTTTATTTTCTATCAAACGGTTATCTGGAGCACCTACATGGAAATAGTGATTGACCCAATACAAATGTGGCACAACTTTGTTGAATTTGTATTGGATTACAAACTATTAGCTTCACTTTTTTTAGTAGTGATACTGCACTTCTTTAAAAAGGGCACTCTAAGGTTAATTAAGCGTCGTAGTTCTCGCAAAGGGGAAGACCGACGGAACCAAATTAATATTTTGGAGCAGTTAGGCAATGCATTCATTATTGTATTGCTGATGATGGTGTGGTCGTCTGAAATTCAAAATCTTGCCATTTCAATTGCCGCTTTCATGGTAGCCATTGTGTTAGCTACCCGCGAATTCATTCAATGTTTTATGGGCTTCATTTACTATCTAGGCGCACGGCCATTTAGGGTAGGGGATTGGATCCAAATGAATAATGTAATCGGTGAAGTAGTGGAAATGGATTGGGCAAAAACCGCCTTGTTAGAAGTTGACCCTGAAACCTTTAATTATACTGGTAAACACGTTTACGTACCGAACAGCCAATTAGTTACCCAGACAGTGCGTAATCTAAACTTCTTACGTCGTTATAAATTGCACTCGTTTAATATTGTTAATGAACCAACCGTAAATGCCTACAGCTTATTACCGGCATTTAGAGCTAGTGCTCATGCCCACTGTGAATACTTTCGTGATGTAGCAGAGCGCTACAAAGGTCTTATTGAGCGTCACTTAGAACAAGACTTTATTCAAATAGACCCTGAAGTTGAAATCAAAACCAATGAGCTGGCTAAAGTCGTCGTAAAAGTTAGTTTGTTTTGCCCAACAGCAGAGGCACACGAACTTGAACACAAAATGTGTTCAGATTGGTTAAGCCTGTGGTTTGAAGCATTGGAAAAAAGTGCCTGTCCGCCAAATACCTCCTCTAGCTCTCAATCGCTAGGGGAAACCGTTTAAGTGCCAATCTCGTTTATCAGTAAAGTGGCCTTTTAAAAATTCCATTTGATCGGCTAATATCCGACGGTTAACCAAATAGAATCTTTCATAAACGTTTGGCCTGAAGGGTACAGCGAGCAAAGGCATTCCGGCTTCTTCTGGGGTTTTGGCCGCCTTTGCATGGTTGCAGCGCTGACAAGATGTCGCCACGTTAGTCCAGCTATCTTTGCCACCCCGTGAGCGTGGAATAATATGATCACGGGTTAGTAGGCTTGGTGAGAAGCGGTGGCCGCAGTAAAGGCACAAATAATTATCTCGCCTAAACAGATACCGATTGGTTAATGCTATCTTGCCACTTAAATCCGTTACCTTGCCATCGCAAGCAATGATACTCGACAAGGTTAACTGACTTTGATGGCCATCATGATCCCAGCCACCTTTAAGCGTAATGGCATCGCTACCTAATTCGAATAATACCTTTTCCTGACAATAGAGTTTTGCCGCTTGCTCAACATGGATCCATTCCTGTGGCATGCCAGCTTTATTTAGTCTAAGTACTAGCATTACATTCCCCTTAGCGCACCGTGTAGGTTTAGTTATAGCATACGAGGTTTTGTGTCATTATGATGAAAATACATACAATTTGAGCGTATTCATACAAATTTCATCTGGTTATGGTGATATTTACGTAACGGTGAGTATTTGTGCGCTTATTTGGTCAATGTGAACTACATTGTGTAGTGGGTTAATCACAGTGAATACGTGATGTGTGCGAAATAGCCACAAACCGCAACGAATTCTACGAATAGAAAATTTGTTAATGGTATTAGCGTTAGTTCATCGCTATACTATGCACCGCGATTATAAGCGATAAATAAGATTGAAATTAAAGGACAAATAGTGACTCCTATTACTAAATCATTTCAGTATGGACAGCATACTGTAACACTAGAAACGGGCGTTATCGCTCGTCAGGCCACAGCAGCCGTCATGGCAAGTATGGATGACACCGCTGTATTAGTTACCGTTGTAGGTAAGAAAGAAGCGAAAGCAGATCAAGATTTCTTCCCACTAACAGTAAACTATCAAGAAAAAACATATGCTGCGGGTAAAATCCCTGGTGGTTTCTTCAAGCGTGAAGGTCGTCCTTCTGAAGGCGAAACCCTTACAGCTCGTTTGATTGACCGTCCAATCCGTCCATTATTCCCTGAAGGGTTTAAAAACGAAGTACAAGTTGTTATCACGGTAATGTCTGCTAACCCAGATATCCCAACTGATATCATCTCTATGATTGGTACTTCAGCAGCACTAGCCATTTCTGGTATTCCATTTAATGGTCCAATTGGTGCAGCACGCGTTGGTTACACTGACGGCGAATACATTCTAAATACTCGTGTTGAAGAACAAGCTGACAGCGATCTAGATCTTGTTGTTGCTGGTACTGAAGGCGCGGTATTAATGGTTGAATCAGAAGCCGATGTGCTTTCTGAAGACGTTATGCTTGGCGCAGTAATGTTCGGTCACGAACAACTACAGACGGTAGTAACCGCAGTTAAAGAATTTGCTGCTAACGTTAGTATCGACAAGTGGGACTGGAAACCAGAAGCAGAAAATACAACCCTTAAAAATAAAGTGAAAGCACTAGCTGAAGCTGAAATGGTTGCTGCTTACCAAATCTCTGACAAGCTTGCTCGTAAAGATGCAGTAACTGCTGCAACTGAAAAAGCGCGTGATGCCATCCTTGCTGAAGACGAAACCCAAGACAAGAAAGAAGTATCAAACCTTCTTCATGATCTTGAGTCTGACGTAGTTCGTTCACGCATCCTTGCTGGCGAGCCTCGCATCGACGGTCGTGATCCTAAGATGATTCGTGCGCTAGACGTTGCAACGGGCATTTTACCACGTACTCACGGTTCTGCTGTTTTCACTCGTGGTGAAACTCAAGCAATCGTTGCTGCTACTTTAGGTACAGAACGTGACGCGCAGATGATTGACGAGCTTCAAGGCCGTCGTGACAGCCGCTTCATGCTTCATTATAACTTCCCTCCATACTGTGTTGGTGAAACCGGTATGATTGGTTCTCCAAAGCGTCGTGAAATTGGTCACGGTCGTTTGGCGAAGCGTGGTATTCAAGCGGTAATGCCAAGCGAAGAAGAATTCCCGTACGTAGTACGTATTGTTTCTGAAATTACAGAATCAAACGGTTCATCTTCAATGGCTTCTGTATGTGGTACTTCACTTGCGCTTATGGATGCAGGTGTACCAATTAAAGCTTCAGTTGCTGGTATTGCAATGGGTCTAGTGAAAAGCGACGAAAACTTCGTTGTACTTTCAGACATCCTTGGTGACGAAGATCACCTTGGTGACATGGACTTTAAAGTTGCTGGTACTACTGGCGGTATCACTGCATTGCAGATGGATATCAAAATTGAAGGTATTACTAAAGAGATCATGCAAATTGCCCTTAAACAGGCAAAAGAAGCACGTTTGCATATTCTTAACGTAATGGACGAAGCTATTGGCGGTCACCGCGAAGAGCTTAGCGAATTCGCTCCACGCATTTACACAGTTAAAATCGATCAGGACAAGATCCGCGATGTTATCGGTAAAGGCGGCGCGATGATTCGTTCAATTACTGAAGAATCTGATACCAACATCGAAATTGAAGACGATGGTACTATCAAAATCTTTGCAACTGAGCGTGCTAAAGCCGATATTGCTATCAGCAAGATTGAGCAAGTGACTGCTGAAATCGAAGTGGGCAAAACTTACCACGGTAAGATTACCCGTATCGTAGATTTCGGTGCGTTTGTTGAAGTATTACCAGGCAAAGAAGGCCTAGTACATATTTCTCAAATCGCTCACGAGCGTGTTAACAAAGTAACTGACTACCTTACTGAAGGTGCGATGATTGACGTGAAAGTGATGGAAATTGACCGTCAAAACCGTGTACGTCTAAGCATTAAAGAGTTACTTGAAAAGCCTGCTCCTAAGTCTGACGACGCAGAGTAAGGTTTTTATTTGCTACCTTGCTGTGGCTTAGGCTTTAGCCAAAGCACCATAGCAAGAAGCAGATTTAAGACAGATATAGAAAATTAGAAAAGGGAGCTTAGCTCCCTTTTTTGTTTTTAAAGAAAGGAGCAACATGGAAAAGCAAACGCAAACTGAAATAGAAGCCGCCGTGTTTCGCCGTTTGGTTGATCATTTAGACGCCAACAAAGATGCACAAAATATCGACCTGATGATTTTGGCTGATTTTTGTCGTAACTGTCTTGCGAAATGGTATTCATCTGCCGCTGCAGAGCAGGGTGAAGACATCGATTATGATGCTGCACGCGAAGTCGTGTATAAAATGCCGTATTCCGAGTGGAAAGAAAACCACCAACTACCGGCCAGTGATGAACAGCTAGAAAAACTAGCAGCACGTCAAAAGAAATAAATAATAAACCCAGCTAAAAGCTGGGTTTATTATTTATAAAGAGGCAAACTGTTTCACGGAAGTCATATCAAAACGCGACATTAACAAAAGCAAATTAGCCTTGGTAATCTCGCATATCAAGCAAGTTATCAATGCCCTCAATTGCCTCATCGGCTATGTGAGTAACATAGAGCAGGGTGGTATGGGTAGAAACAGCTAATAGCTTAATTAGTGCCAGCACATTGGTGCGATTAATATCATCTAGCCCGTTGCAGGGTTCATCAAGTATTAACAACGCAGGGTGTTTCACCATGGCGCGCACAATAAGTAACAAACGCTGTTCACCAAACGAGAAGTTATTAAAAGGTGTGTGTTTGTTATCGGTAAAGCCAATAACATCAAGCCATGCATCAGCAATCGCATTTTCAGCATTGGTAGGCGTGGTATAAAGGCCGATGCTGTCGTAAAAACCAGAGGTTACAACATTATGAGCGCTGCAATTTACCCGATACTGCATATGCAGTGCGTTCGACATAATGCCAATGTGTTGCTTTATATCCCATATACTTTCACCAGAGCCTCGTTTTATTCCAAACAAAGTCAAATCATTGGTGTAGCAGTGAGGGTTATCGCCTGTGATCATAGTAAGTAGGCAGGTTTTCCCCGAACCGTTAGGCCCAGATATTTGCCAATGCTGACCAGGATAAACCATAAAATCTAAATCTTTAAATACGGTAGTGTCGTCATACTTAACAAACCCATTTCGAAGTGCAATAAGCGGCTCATCTTTGAGAAAGGTTGTAGACGTTTCAGTGCTTGGCGGCAACGTGGGCTCAGCGGTACTTAAGCTAAACCACGACGATAAATGGGTAACTAGCGCTTCAGGTGCCATGCTGTCGTCGCTAGACGATACAATAGTTAGCGCATCAACCAAGACTAATTTACAGGCCACATTAGGCACGTCACGCACTGTGTTGGCGGTAATCACTAAGGTGGACTGAGTTTGTTGACTTAAGAAAGTGTTAAAACGCGCCCGTGCTTCTTTATCTAACCCTTCAAAAGGCTCATCAATTAAAATGACATCGGCATTGCTCACCCAAGCTAATAACAAAAGTACTTTGCGTGTTTCACCTGTAGACAGGGAAAGAAAGGCAGTATTGAGTAAATGCGTAACCTGCAGCGCTGCAGATAAAGCTTCGTATGCGCTGTGTTGTATGTAGTCAGGGTTCGCTTGACTTAAAAGCTCATGTACTAGGGTAGGCTCGGCCACAATATCAAGCAGATCGGCACTGTCTTTTTGTTTTTCTTCAAGAATGAGCGCTTGCTGAACCGCTACGCTCACTTCAGCAACTGATACTTCACATGTGCGTGAACCTGCTAGCGGCCTACCACGACCGGCTAATGCCGCAATAAGCAAGGATTTCCCAGCACGGTTTCGCCCCGCAATAAGTACATGCTCACCTTGATTAACGGTAAAAGTAAATGCAGGGGTGGTGAAGTTGTTTTCTAATTTTACTTGATGGTTGTGTAGCGATAGCGTGGTCAAAATGTAGACGTATCAGTTAGCCAGTATTAAAGCATTTTGGCGGGGATGACGGGGATATGTCAATGTTAACTAACGGTTTGGTCATAAAATGGCTATTAGGATCAAGCTGATAATTGCCAAAAGGCTCGCAGTCTTTAAAACCGTTTTTGGCATATAACTGCCGAGCGGCTTTGAAATAGTCTTGTGTGCCAGTCTCCAAGCTTAACGTGCGGTAACCGTTCGTTATAGCGAATTTAATCACAAAGGTTAGCAACTGTGTTGCTACGCCTTTATTACGAAAAGCTGCAACAGTTCGCATAGATTTCAATTCAGCTTCAGTGTTGCTTAATTTTCTTATAGCGACACAGCCAGCTACAACGTCGCCTTGCCATGCGCTAAAGAAGGTAATGTCAGGTGACTTTAACGCTGTAACATCTAAGGCATGCACGCTTTCTGGAGGAGAAGTGGCGTGCATGTCTCTTAAATGCTCTTCTAGCAGGGCGATAACATCGCCGCTGCTAAGGTCGTCATGTTTAATGTTCATATTTAACGTTATTTGACCAATTTGAGTGGTTGTTAAGCGTTATTTTAGAAACGTAATACTCAGAGGGTATACCCATAATTCGCCCTTATTGGCTTTTATTGCTGCAACAATAGCAAAAATAAAGTTCAGTATAGCGAGTATTATTAACCCAAACATACCAATAATGATTAACGTGAGTAGGCCACAAATAAGCGAGTAAATAAATAAGCTGATTAACCAATTAACGGTTACCTTTCCATGCATATCAATATCTTGGTGCTTGTCTTTATTTACAGCCCACATAACGATAGGCAAAATTAAGCCTAAACCAGGCACTATAATACTGGTCAACTGACTAAGGTGAATCAGCATACAATAGGTGTTCAGGGGCATCCCCCAATACTCTTGAATACTCTCATTTTCTTTGCTGATGTCTTGGTTGTTATTCATGTTGTCACTCATTCAACTTTCCTTGTTTTATCGGTTATATGAAGGCTTACGTTAGTTACTTCGAATTTTTCGAAGGGAATGCCAACATACTCTGTTAAAATAACAAAATCAACGTACTAGCGAGCTGATTAATCGCGATACGTATTTGTTTCTATTCGGAATTAGCATTATGAACCAACAGCAGCCAAACAATCCTCTTCACGGGCTTACCCTTGAGAAAATCCTTGTTCGTCTCGTTGAGCATTATCAATGGGAAGGCTTGTACGCAGAAATTAGGGTGAACTGTTTTAACAACGACCCTTCTGTTAAATCTTCACTGAAATTTTTGCGCAAAACTCAGTGGGCGAGAGACAAAGTTGAAGCTTTATATATTCGTACATTTAGCTAATTTACTCGAGCTAAAGGCATGCTAGTCATTAATACCCAAAAGGCTAAGCCTTCTCGCTATCATAAGGAATAACCATGGATAACGTTGCGCTTTTCGTCGACGTCCAGAATATTTACTACACCACCCGACAAATTCACAAGTGCAATTTTGATTACAATCAATTCTGGCGCTCTGCTACCGAAGGTCGAAACGTTGTGAAAGCGGTGGCGTATGCTGTTGAGCGCGGTGATTCAAAGCAGCGAGAGTTTCAAAATATCCTGCGTGGTATTGGCTTTGAAGTGAAGTTAAAACCATTCATTCAGCGTGCCGACGGTTCAGCGAAAGGCGATTGGGATGTAGGCATTACCATTGATGCTATGGAGTACGCTGGATTAGCTGAAACCATTGTATTTGCCACAGGCGATGGCGACTTTGATTTGCTGGCCAGTAAGCTAGTAGACAAAGGTAAAGAGGTAGAAGTGTATGGCGTTCAAGAACTCACTTCTGTTTCTCTCATAAAGGCCGCCAGTAAATACGTTCCTGTACAAGGCGATTTATTACTGCGCTAATCTATGTATTTATGTCATGTGTTAAAGCTATGAGTTTTAAACTATGTCATTGCTGCTGATAGACACATAAGCGTCTATTATGACGACTTTTATTGATATTGGTCAGATTGATTCTGTGTTGTTGCGAGTATGCTTGGCATATCTGTATACGAACAAGGCTAGGAATCATGATTTCACAGCTACCTAAGTGGGTAGAATTCGGTGCGTTTATTTTAGCGCTGGTGGCGGGTTATGTGAATGCGATTGGGCTGCTTGGTTTTGACCATCAATCTGTATCGCACCTATCAGGTACTGCAACTTTGTTAGGTGCTGGTGTTTATCAAGGCTCTTTGCAAAATGCATTTCATCTTGTAGGCGTTTTGCTTTCCTTCCTTGCTGGCGCTTCCATCGCAGGATTCTTACTGCATGGTTTTATATTGAAGCTCGGGCGACATTACGACACTGCCCTTGTGATAGAGGCGCTTTTATTGCTTGTTGCACTGGCGTTTTTGTATAACGAACAGTTTGTTGGCCATTTTTTTGCATCGGCGGCCTGCGGGCTTCAAAATGCGTTAGCTACAACCTATAGCGGCGCCATTATTCGAACCACTCACGTTACCGGTATTTTCACCGATTTAGGTATTATGCTTGGCGCATTATGCCGAGGGGAAAAGCTAGATACCAGAAAAGCCAAGCTATTCTTACTCATTATTACCGGTTTCATCTTTGGTGGCACAGCGGGCGCTATTCTGTTTGGCATGTTTCAGTTTTTCTCGCTTATCGCGCCAGCTAGCGTATGCCTAATGATTGCGGTGATTTATAGCGTGTATTTACGAAAAGCGGCATGAGCGAAACATTGGCAATGGTAAACGTTAAAAAAGGCCGCTGATGTTAGCGGCCTTTTTGTTGGTTAAATTTAAAGGCTATTTATCATTTAAATATGGCTTAGATGTGCCTTAACAGCGCCATAGTGGATACAAGCTATCACTGGGCTTGCAAGTAATACAGACAAACCAAAGGTGTGGGGCGCAAAGTAAATAACCAAGGTGTTTAGTGCGAACAATATGGCGAAAGATGTAGGCTGCGCAGAAACAATCGAAAAGGTTGTTGTCATGCTTTGTTTGAAAGAACGCTTAGCTATTAGCATTAGTGGCGCAACAAAAAGCAATAACATAATGAGTGGGACTGCCGATGAGAATATTAAGCCTAATGTATGTGCGCTTATATCAATAAACTGTTGGAATAAAAGTAAATCTACACCGCTACTTCCAAGTAATAACCAAGAAAACATAAGCTGACTTAAAAAAGGGAGCAAAAGGAGAGGGCTAATAAGTAAAAATTTTCCCCATGATGCATTGCTTATTGCAGAGAATGACCATACTTTTCCTTTTGTTGCCAAGTTATGAATGCAAAGCCAAGTAGCGCCAATAACTGGCACCATTATCCATTTTGATAGAACTAGCGCTATGGGGCCAGCTAGTAGCTGCAGCAGACCTTCAATAATTAACGGACTCAACATAAGAGCAAATAACGAAAAAGGGGCCTGCTTAAATAGCTGCCAACCTTGTTTGAACCACACATTGGTATTTAAATGCGCTTTATGATTCTTGTAGGTACTAGTCGCGTTGCTTTTTTTTCCATAAGTACTGTTTCCACAAGCATCGTTTTGGTATGAATCAGTGGCTTGTAACGCTAACTCATTTTGATTTACTGAAGTTTGTGCCGTCATTGTGAATCCCTGTGTATGCTTTGGTGATTATTAATTAACCTTCAAAGCTATAGTCACGGGTAAAAAATAAAAATTACAAAACGATTGTAAAATAATCTAATTACAGTCGGAAATGACTTTAATGCTATGAAATATTTAGCTTTATTTTATTCTTTTTACTTTAGAAGCAATCCATAAGGACGTGTTAATGAGAGCTATGGCGAGAATAGCTATTCTTTTCAATGTGCTTTTAGTGGTTTCGTGCACTGACAGCCCTCAGCAAGCAGACGCGACATTTGAACCCTACAGGCGAACAGCGACTTACACCGCAAATGTCAGCCCAGTAGTGTTGGTTGATGAAGCTCACCACAATTTTCTTAACATTAATAATCGCTTCAAACCCTTTGCCCAGGTGTTGCTCAGCGACGGAGTTACGGTTGAATCAAACAAGGTAAGTTTCAGCCAACAGGCCCTTAAAAATGTAGATATTCTTGTTATCGCCAACGCCCTTGATAAAAAGCGAAGCAACTGGCAACCCCCGTTTAACCAAGCGCTAACTAATGAGGAAGTGACTGATGTGGTTGAGTGGGTACGTAACGGCGGTTCTCTTTTTCTTATTGCTGATCACGCACCTTTTCCTAAAGTGATTGATAGCCTAGCAACAGCGCTGGGCTTCACGTTTACCAATGGCCACGTTAAGGCAACACTGTTTAACAAAGCAACGGGTACCCTAGGGAGCCATACAGTAAGCTATGCAGAAAGCCATGCACACGATGATTCTAGCGCCAAAGCCAACTCTGAGGACAACCCTAGAGCCAAACCCCCAAACCATGTCGAACTTCCCGTTTTTATGCAAGAAAGTCAAAATGGCGCGTTTACATCAGTATTAAACAGTCAGTTTCACACTAAAGAAGTGACTCAAGTTAAAACATTTGGCGGCGCTGCCTTTTTACCACCAGAAGCGGCCACTTCATTGTTAACCCTTGGGCCACATGCGGTATCTATTGAGCCAGAAGTTCCTTTTGAAATAACGTCAAGCACGCCTCGAAGAGCTATCGAAGGCTGGAGTCAAGGTGCCTTGTTGGAATTGGGTAAGGGGCGCGTTGCGGTGTTTTCTGAAGGCATGATGTTTTCTTCTCAAATCGATACTCGAACAGGTAAGAAGCATGGTATGAGGTCGATAGGAGCTCAGCAAAACGAACGTTTTTTACTTAATGTTATTCATTGGCTAGCGGGCTAAGCAGAGCTGACAAACTAGGTTGAGTAAGCGTAAATGCAAACTTAGTGTCAGCTCTGTAATAGCAATGAGGACGTTACCATTAACGCGTCAGTTCTTGCCTAATAATTTCAGCACCTGCACTCAACGCGTTAAGTTTTCCGCGTGTTACATGTTGCGACAACGGCACCATGCCACAGTTAGTGCAAGGGTATAGTTTATCGGCATCAACAAACTGTAAGGCCTTTCTGAGCGTGTTAGCTACGTCTTCTGGTGTTTCAATAGCATTGGTCGCTACATCAATGGCACCAACCATGACTTTTTTGCCACGAAGGAGCTCAATCAATTCCATGGGAACACGCGAGTTTTGACACTCTAGTGAAATTAGGTCGATGGAAGACGATTGAAGTTTTGGAAAAATCTCTTCGTATTGCCTCCACTCAGCGCCCAATGATTTTTTCCAGTCGGTGTTGGCTTTAATGCCATAGCCATAGCAAATATGAACGGCAGTTTCACACTTAAGCCCCTCAGCAGCACGTTCAAGTGCCGCTATACCCCAATCATTCACTTCATCGAAAAAGACATTAAATGCAGGTTCGTCAAACTGAATAATATCAACCCCTGCAGCTTCCAACTCTTTGGCTTCTTGGTTTAATATTTTCGCAAATTCCCATGCGAGCTTTTCGCGACTTTTATAATGACTGTCATAAAGGGTATCTACCATGGTCATGGGGCCAGGAAGAGCCCATTTAATCGGTTGATCAGTTTGTTGGCGCAAAAATTTAGCGTCATTAACAAAAACAGCTTTTTGGCGAGTTACTTCACCTACTACCATAGGCACACTGGCATCGTATCTATCGCGAATTTTTACCGTTTTACGCTGCTCAAAATCAACGCCATTCAAATGCTCGATAAAGGTGGTGACGAAGTGTTGGCGAGTTTGTTCACCATCGCTGATAATATCAACACCTGATTGTCGCTGGTTAAGTAACGACAAGCGTAACGCATCTTGTTTACCCTGGATCAGTTCCTCACCGTTTAATTTCCAAGGTGACCATAGTGTTTCAGGCTGCGCCAACCATGAAGGCTTAGGTAAGCTGCCGGCAATAGAAGTAGGTAATAATTTTTTCATAATATGTACTACACGTTTGAATGAGTTAAAGGGCGCAGTTTGCAGACCACTGTTGAAGAATATTGTGGTAAGGCTTGATGAAATTCTCTTCAACAAATTTACCTTGTTGAGCCGCTAAGTGATTACGTTCTTCTCGGTCATACTCTATTTGTGTGAGTGAGTGATCTTGGTGTTTCAAGTTTGGTTGATACACTCTACCGGCGACCGCATTAGCGTTATAAATCTCAGGGCGATAAATCTTTTGGAAGGTTTCCATGGTGCTAATCGTGCTTATCAACTCGAGATTGGTGTAATCGTTTAGTAGATCGCCAAAATGATAGAATGCCAAAGGTGCAACGCTGTTAGGTGGCATAAAATAGCGAACCTGTAGCCCCATTTTTTGGAAATACTGCTCGGTTAACGACGAGCCATCAGGTAGATACTCAAAACCTAATACAGGGTGCTGATTTTCAGTTCTTTGATAAGTTTTGTTTTCAGAAACACTTAGGCAAATAACAGGCGATTTACTGAAGTTTTCTTTGTAAACGTCTGAATTTACGAATGCTTTAAACAACTTCCCGTGTAAATCACCAAAATTATTCGGAATGCTAAATTGGGTTTGGTTTTTATTGTGCTCAGATAAGAGCACGCTAAAATCGTAGTCTCGAACATAAGACGAGAAATTGTTCCCCACAATTCCTTCGATGGTTGTATTGGTTTTGCGATCAAGAATATTTGTTTTTAGTATTTCAATGGTGGGGAAGGTACAACCGTTACCTTCAACGTCAATATCAACCGAAATGATTTCAAGCTTTGCCGAATAACGATCGCCGTTAACATTGTCCCAATACGCTAGTGCATTGAAACGATTGTCTATCATCTGTAATGCGTTTCGAAGATTATCTTGGCGTCGATTACCTCTTGCTAAGTTGGCAAAATTAGTAGTGATACGCGTGTTGTCAGATGGACGGTAATTCTCATCGAAACAAACGCGCTTAAGCGAAAAAGTAAAAGTGTTATTCATGGTGATCTGACATTCCATAGTGTAAACATAAACCCAAATTTTTTTGCTCAGTACAACTGTTCTGTATTTTCCAATTAAGCCCGTAGCGGCTAATTAAAAACGAATGCAATACATTAGTTGTGTCGAGCAGAGTGGGTTTTATACGCAGATTTATTGATGAATAAAAATGATTTAATTTCATAAATCGATGAGATTTACTCATGACTTTCAATTTTAAAATATTTATAATTGTTCAGCCGTAGAAGCAATCTACTTGTACGAAGCGATATAAAAGGTGAAAACTTTGAATAAAAAGAATGGAATTAAACGGTCTAAAGTCCCGAGCTAACAGGTTCAATTGCTTCAGGCTTTGGATATCATTAAATAAAATGAGGTGCCAGCTAATCAGCTGGAAACAACGTTTTGAATTAACGCTGAATGGGCTGCAACGCGGCTTAGGTGACCACTCCGGTGCTTAAGCAGCCACTACCGTGATTTCGTTGCACAGCATTGCTTAAATTTTTTCCCGCTACCGCAAAGGCAGGGTAAGTTACGACCGTATTTTACCTTGCCGCAATCATCGTGAAGTATACCGTCGTGGTAGCGCCACTGGCCATCTTCAACAATAAAGTTCGAAGTTTCATGTAACTGATAAAGATTTTTGTTTTCAAAATAATAAGCGGTGAAATCGACAGTATCTGTCGCCCCTTCATTATTTTGTGTTGCGACCTCAGCCACCCCTTCAGCTTGGGCAATAAGAGAAACATTTTCAGTTTCACCCACTTCCAGTGCAAACCACGTGGCATTAGCTGCATTAGCAGTCAATTCATCAACACTTAATTCAGGTTGACGCTCCTTTGTGTAGGTAGCCAGTACATATTCGAATTGCTTACTGGCATAGGCAGAAAAACGAGACCGCATTAACTGAGCAGCAGTTTGTGGTTTAGCTTGCCCTTTCAAAAAAGGTTCACAACATGAAGAAAATGGTAAATTTGAACAGCAATAACATCGCATAATTTTTTACAACCAAGTCAGTAGGGCGCTATTGAATACATACGCGGGCGCAATGCTAACGGTAAATTAAGCGAATTACCATGGTCCTACTGCAAGGTTGCCTTCATTTAAAGCTGAATCCACTCTTACATTTACCAGACATACTGAATAAAGTTCGCAAAGCTTTCTGATCATATCACTGTCGGTAGGCTGTAAATCTAAATCAATATTTTCAACATACAGTGTTTTACACTGACCGCCGGTTATTAGCTTGCTTATCCACTCTGGCATTTTTTCCTTTTCAGGTTTTTGAATACGAATGGCGTGGTCGACTTCTTTTGAAAATGACACTGAATCGGCTAATAGATAATTCCAACCTTTACTTGTGCCACCTTTCCCTTCGCCTGGATAACCTTCGAAAGGTAAGGGGAGTTGTACAACGTTAGAAATAGCGGTGCTTGAAACAGACTTATTGGTCACTGAGGTACGTAATGCCTGTAAACGTGCAATTGGTGAAGTGTTCATAGCGTTACCTTTTCGTAAGTTATCTTTTGACTGGCTATATATACAGTGTGTATGTGTATACAGTAGTTTTAAGTTAAAAGGATTGCAAGCATTAAATTGTGTTTTTTTCACACAATGCTTACTTCTTAAATACTTTTGAATTGAAATTGCGATTTAACGAGGGGGAGTTATTTGCGCATAAATGTCGCAATATCAATGTCTTCAGTGCATAGCTGCTAGAGGTCAAGAGTACTGCCATCAATAGGTAAGCAAACTTAATGACTAACTTTGTGACTTAGGTAAACTACAGCCGCACAGAATTTCACTAGGTTAAACACGTCGGGGTGAACCTAGCAGCAAAAAATAAGGCGTAATTTTCGGTGAGCAGTTTAATAACACTAGGGTATATAGGTATGTTTGTTTCAGCATTTCTTGCCGCCACAATATTACCTTTAAGTTCTGAGCTTGTATTAACCACCTTGGCGCTAAGCGGTTCTTCTGCATTAGTTTTACTAGTCGTTGCATCTTTAGGCAATATATTGGGCTCAATCGTCAATTACGTATTGGGCTTTCGCTACGGCCAATTGGTAGCAACTAAATTACTGCGCGTTTCCCACGTTACCTTTATGCGGGCCGAAGTCATGTATAGGAAATGGGGGAAATGGTCTTTACTATTGGCCTGGGTGCCAGTCATTGGCGACCCATTAACTCTGTTAGCCGGTACCTTACGTACGCGTTTTTGGTTTTTCGTATTGATAGTAGGAATTAGCAAAACAGCGCGATATGCCGCGCTGTTATTTTTTATCACTCGCTAATGCCACCCGAGCACGCGTTAAACCTAAGTCGCGTGTTTCCGATTTTTACTGCGAGAATGCTTTTTAAGCGCTGTAGTCACCAATCCTTTAATTCGGTTGAATAACAATACAAAGGCAAACAGCCAATACCATATGGGTTCTTGCCATATTGTTTTTTGTGACCACGAAAAATGAAGCAACGCCAAAGGTACTATCAAATAAATACTGTTGTGTAAAACCTGCCAACGCTTACCCATGCTTCGACGTATTTTTTGAAAAGACGTTATTGTTAATACGAAGAGTAAAAGCAAGGCGGCTAGCCCTACTACAATATAGGGGCGCTTAACCAGCTCGGTAGCAATCAAACTCATGTCCAGTTGCAATTCGAATAGAATGTAAGTCGCAAAATGTGACAACGCATAGACAAAGCTATATATCCCTAGCATTCGCCTAAACTTAATTGGCTCAGGGCTAGGCAGTATTTTTGCTAATGGACTCAACATCAGCGTAATAAGCAAAAGGTGTATTGCCCATATACCGGTTTCATTCAGCAAGGTATCAACAGGATCGGGGCCCAAATTATCGGTTACGCCCGCGTAAAAAAGGCCAACGAGATACCCAAGTGCCAGTAAGTGAATGACACCTTTTAATGACCTGCGAGCTAAATTTGAAACACGAACTGGTTTTTTAAATAATTTCATTAGAAGTGACGGCTTAAATCCATGTTGGCATAAAGCGGCGCCACTTCGCTGTAACCATTGTACATTTCGGTAGGTATTCTATTACGTGATAGCAAGCCACCGGTGGTAATACGGCGTTCGCTAGCTTGGCTCCAACGAGGGTGTGATACATCTGGGTTCACATTAGCGTAAAAGCCATATTCGTTAGACGCTAAACGGTTCCACGTAGTAGGGGGCTGTTTATCGGTCAATCGAATGCGCACAATCGACTTAATACTTTTAAAACCGTATTTCCATGGCACCACTAAACGAACAGGCGCGCCATTTTGTGGCGGAAGGGTTTTACCATACAACCCTACCGACATTAGGGTAAGTGGGTGCATAGCTTCATCTAAACGCAGACCTTCAACATAAGGGTATTCAATTCCACCACCAAGGAAGCGGTTTCGCTGACCTGGCATTTGCTTGGGCTCGTATAAGGTTTCAAAGGCCACATATTTAGCTGACGAAAGAGGATCAGCCGCTTTTAACAAAGCGCCTAACTCATAACCAATCCAAGGAATAACCATAGACCAGGCTTCTACACAGCGAAGACGATAGATTCGCTCTTCAAGTGGAAAACGTTTCGTTAGATCATCAAGATTCAGCGTGAGTGGTTTGTTCACCAGCCCATCGACTTTTAATGTCCACTCAGATGTATCGAATTCTTGCGCGTTTTTAACCGGCTCATCTTTGGCAGTGCCAAACTCATAAAAGTTATTATAAGAAATCGCTTTGGATTCTGGGGTTTGGGTTTCGCTAATTTGGTACTTTTCAGGCTGACTAAATTTAAGCGCTTGGGTTTTGAATGCCGCGGCTTGTTCTTCATCGTCTTCCCAAAACCACCCCGCTGCATTTGCAGAGTTTGAAAGCAACGCGGAAGCACCGACAAAGCCAAGAGACTTTAGTAACGTACGACGATTAAGGTAAACATTTTCATGGGTTACATGATTGTCGGTTAGCTTTACTGAAGGCTTGAACGGTTTAGACATACTTACACCATAATTATTGAGCGCGCTTAGACATTAAAACTGAAAAGTAGGTTACGCCGACTTCGCGCGAAGGCACCGAGGTTACACTACTTACGTGAAGGCAAGGTTTTAAGATTGCACCATGTATTACACGTGCAGTATTACACGGTATTACACACGCGAATTTTATAAATAAGTAACTACAGATTCGACGCGTATAAATAAAGACCCATTTAATAAGAATAAAATTTCATGAATTAAAAAGAACACAATGAGACACTATGGTAATAAGTGATACCAATTAAACTCATTATGCCTTTTTATGCTTAGTAATCAATAGCTTTAGCTTGAGCTAAAAATGAAAAGCGCGTAACTTAAGTGGTTTACTCATTGTAATAACAAGTATAAAAATGAAAGCCGACGAAATAGAGCAGTTAGCGTTATCAGATTCTGAAACCAGAGATGTGATCACCCCGTATGCCTTCAAAGTTGACCAAGCGCTATTAGGTATTCCTTTGGCCCCACCTGTTAAACGCGCGATGGCAATGGTTATTGATGTCATTTTAATATTTATGGCTGCAAAGCTTAGCGCAACGTTAATTGCCTTTGTTGCTGCTATGGCTTTTTATAAAGGCACAGCACAACAATACCTTCCTAAAATGTCGTCGTTTTGGCGCAGAGCCCTAAAGCTTTTTGCAGCAAGCTTTTTATTTGTAAGCTCGCTAACGGTACTCTCGTTAGCAATAGACTTCTTTGAAGGCGATAGCACCATACAAGGAACACAAATAAACAAAGCAGAACAAAAAGAGGAGTTAAGTGAGCATGATAAATCAATAATACGCACATATTTAGCGCAAACAGACGACGATAAAAACTGCGATGATATCTGCCAAAGTGCTGCTAGTGCTAAATTAGTTACTCAATTGCCTGAGCTTGCTGAAATTGAAGACGTTGGAAATAGTCAAGTTACTCGAGCGCTTTTGCACTTAATGGTCATAGCAGATGGTGAAGCTATAGCAGCAGGTGATGGTGTTAAAAATTTAGATTTAGCGCCAGAGAGCATTTCGGACGAAGTTACCAATGAAAGCAACACAACACCTGTAACCAGTATTTTGCAGTGGGGCAAAGGCATTATACAAGACTTAGGTCTAGGTTTTGGTTGGGCTGCTGTTTACTTTACCTTGTTCTCGTTACTTTGGCGCGGACAAACTCCAGGTAAAAAAGTATGTAATATTCGCGTGGTTTCGCTAAGCGGAGAGCCACTTGGCATGCTTGATTGCTTTGGCCGGTACGGCGGCTACGGAGCCGGTTTTGCGACGGGGCTATTAGGCTTTTTACAGGTTTACTGGGATCCAAACAGACAGGCCATTCAGGATAAAATATCAGCCACCGTAGTTATTCAAGGGAGCGTGAACCAAGTTGTAACTGCAAAAACTGTTGCTGATGCGGTTAAAGATTAGCCTTGCGCAACATACCTTAATAACCTTATTCCACATCTAACGCTAAATATGGAAGCTGTCTTGAATACCACCTTGTCGAGGGGAAAAAAGTGTTCCATATAACCGTGAGGCAAACTCATCTGTCATACCGGAAATATAATCAGCAAGCACTCGCATGCCGTTGCTTTGTTCGCATGCTTTCAACCAGCGCTCTTGCGTGTTTTCTGGCAATAAGCGTTCGGGATCAGAACTAAAGGCTTCTAGTAGCTCCATTACTACCATTTGACCTTTATATTCAAGCTGTTGTACATCAGGGCGACGAATCACTTTTTTATACACAAAACGCTTAAATAGTTCTAAGCCACTTTCAAAGTCGGTAGGCATTTTGGCATTATAAGCAAGCAGTGGATGCTCAAAGCCTTCTACATCGGCTATTTCTATGGCCGTAATAAAACTGTTTACCAGAGCACCAATGGCGTTTTTACGCTCGTGATGAGCTTTGCTGAAAAGCTTATCGGTAAGTTCATCAATGTTATCTGACAACCATTTTATCTCTAGTGTTTTTAGCGGAACGGTGACATCACTAATAAAATCTTGTCGATTCACCATATCCATCACAATCGCATCTTCTAAATCGTGGATGCCGTAGGCAATATCATCCGCAAGTTCCATAATTGAGCAATCAAACGACTTAAAGCGGGTTTTACTGTGCTTGGTATCAAACTGATTGAAAGACATTAACCTGTCTTTGTCAGAGGCGCTAAACGGCGCTAGTAACCAATCGAATAAAGGTTCGTCACAGCGAAACAAGCCTTTAGGGGGATGCCACTGGCTGGCTTTTACTTGGCGTAATGAAGCGGGGCGTTCACCGTAAACCTTAGGGGCTGTTAAAGAATCAATAAAATTAGGGTACTTTACAAGGCCCAGTACACTTCGGCGGCATAGGTTCATGCCATGTTCGGCGGTGTAGGGCTCTAATTGAGTAATTATGCGAAAAGTTTGGCCGTTGCCTTCAAAGCCGCCATGTTCGTGCATCATATAATGAAGGGCAATTTCACCACCGTGACCAAATGGCGGGTGGCCGATATCATGAGCCAAGCATAGGGTTTCAATAAGCGTGGCATCAAGGGCTAATTTGCTGGCGATATCTGGAAACTTACCGATTAATTGGGCGGTAATGCCAGTGCCTATTTGCGCAGCCTCTAAAGAATGAGTAAGACGAGTGCGATAAAAGTCACTTAGGCCAACACCTAATACTTGGGTTTTGGCTTGTAAACGTCGAAAAGCGGCACTGTGCAGTACGCGAGCTTTATCTCGCTGGTAGGGATTACGATGATCACCATCTCGAGAAACACTGCGCGGCAGTCTGCGTGCGTGTAATTCTTGTTCCCACTTTTGTACTGTCACAGTGTGTTCCTTTTTTAAATTTCTTCCTGGGTAATTTCGTCTAAGCTAAGCGAAAAGCTAGGTACATAGCGGGTTAAGAAATAATCGACTTCATCTGAGTGATATTCTTTTAAAATCTTATCTAACCGCTTTTTAGCCAGTTTGAATTCTTGGTTTCCTGCTGAAAGTTCTTCTAAAGTTTTCAAGTAGGCACACAGCACATCGGCAGCTTTAACAATAAAAGCTTCTTCTTCAGTATGAAAATTAGCATCAATAAGTGAAGCGTAATCTTCTTTGAATGCGTCTGGTGCCATGTCGATTAAAATATTTTCGGCTATCTTTTCAATCTTTTTGTATTCGTGCTTGATGTCTGGATTATAGTATTTTACCGGTGTTGGTAAATCGCCCGTTAGCACTTCAGACACATCGTGAAACATGGCGATAGTGGCGATGCGTTCTGCATTTAATGTTCCGCCAAAAAACTTGTTCTTTATTAAGGCGAGGGCGTGAGCCACCATGGCCACTTGTAAGCTATGCTCCTGAACGTTTTCAGTACGTACATTGTGCATAAGTGGCCAGCGATTAATAAGCTTTAATCGGGCAAGGTGAGCAAAAAAATGACTTTTATCTGACACATTAAGCGCCTTGTTGATAGTGTTGAAAGAAGTTACCTATACGGTGAAGCGCCGGAACTAGCACATCACTATGCGGTAAAAACACTAAACGGAAATAAACGCCGTCAGTCAGATTAAACGCTTTACCGTGTACTAATAGAATCTTTTCAGCGCGGAGCAAATCTAAAATCATCTGCTCATCATTGTTTATGTTGAATTTTTTCTCATCAACTCGGGCAAAACAATACATCGCGCCTTTGGGTTTAACGCAGTGTATTCCATCAATACTGTTAAGCATGTCTACCGCAACATCACGCTGAATACGCAGACGACCCGTGTCTTTCACTAGGTCATTAATGCTCTGATACCCACCTAACGCCGTTTGAATTGCACTTTGGCAAGGCACGTTTGCACACATTCGCATTGAAGAAAGAATATTTAAGCCTTCAATATAATCTTTTGCTAGGCGTTTGTTGCCGCTTACCACTAGCCAACCAGAGCGAAACCCTGCTACGCGGTAGTTTTTAGACAGGCCACCAAAGGTAACGAAAAATACATCGTCAGCAAGAGAGGCAATACAGGTATGTTCGGCATCGTCGTATAGAATTTTATCGTAAATTTCATCACTGAAAACAACCAAGCCATGTTCTCTTGCCAAATTGACTACGTCTTGCAACAAGGCTTTATCGTAAACAGCGCCAGTAGGGTTATTGGGATTAATTAATACAATAGCCCGTGTCTTGCTGGTGATTTTGCTTTTGATGTCGTCTAAGTCAGGGAACCAGCCAGCTTGTTCATCACAACGATAATGTACTGGAGAGCCTGATGACAAACTTACAGCGGCGGTCCACAGTGGATAATCAGGGCTCGGGATCAGTACTTCGTCGCCATGATTAAGTAGCGCTTGCATGGCCATCATTATCAATTCGCTAACGCCGTTACCAATGTATACATCGTCTACACGAATATGCTGAATGTTGCGCTGCTGGTAGTACTGCATGACGGCCACACGTGCTGCGTAAATTCCCGTTGAATCTGAATATCCTTGAGAAGTGGGCAGGTTATGAATAACGTCTTTAAGAATATCGTCGGGGGCTTCAAAGCCAAATGGGGCAGGGTTACCAATATTTAGTTTTAAAATACGGTGGCCTTCATCTTCCATTTTTTTAGCTTGTGCCGCAATGGGGCCGCGAATGTCATAACAAACGTTATCTAATTTGTGTGAGCGAGATACAGTTTTCATGGTCTATCTGGTTAATTTACAGACCTTGAGGTTAACGTAAACCACATACCCTTGCGAAGCCTAATTTAGCGCTAAACGTGAAAAATATTTCGATTTGGTTGAAAAGTGTACGGCTAATTGTGGTTTACATCATAAAACTGACTGAAAACACCTAAAAATTGATCGTTAAACACAATATTAAAAAAAACTTCATAAATTAAAGTCACCAATTAACAGCCAATTAGAAATAAAAACTTATCAAAAACGCTAAAATCTTGTTAATTAATTGTAAAATTAAGTGAATCGTCCTATCGTATAAGTACGGCGCATTAGGATGGGCGCGCCAACACCTTTTACGTGTAATAGCAGAGGTAGTTCTCATTATGTCGCACCATTTTAAAGAAACCCCAGAAAATGCGATAACTCAAAGTGGTATTGCAAGGGTGATCCCTTGTAAGGAACTCGATATAGGCGATCCTATAAAATGGCTCTCACTTGGTTTACGTGACGCAATGCGTACACCTATTTTAACCGCGGTGTATGGTGTTATGTTTGCCGTGATCCCTTGGTTCATAATGTACTTGGTAGAAATGACAGGTTGGCATCTAGTGATAATGCCTGCCATTGTGTGTTTCATGTTGATTGGTCCTTTCTTAGCTGCAGGTTTATATGATGTAAGCTGGGAGTTGGAGAAAGGGCACAAGCCTACCTTTATGCATTCATTGCGAGCGATGCGAAGAAACGCTGTGAATGAGTGGGGGTTTGGCATATTGCTAATGGTGATGATGATTTTTTGGCTACGTGTAGCATCACTTATTCACGCATTGTACCCTTCGAACATTGAAACCACCCTTGAGAGTTTGATGCCATTTCTGGTACTGGGTTCAATAGTCGGTGCGGGTTTCACCTTAGCCATGTTATTTGTGACTGCGTTCACTCAACCTATATTAATGGAACGAAAAGTCGATTTGGCCACGGCGTTACTGACTAGTGTTAACGCAGTATGGGTAAACAAAGTTCCCATGCTTATATGGGGTGCAATTATATTTACGGCAGTCGCTATTGGTTTTGTTACCGGGTTCGTCGGCTTTATCATATTAATGCCACTTATCGGATATGCATCATGGCATGCTTACATTGACGCCATTTCTACAAAACGCGCAAGAAAATATGATTAAAATGTAGTTTTATTACAACAAAATAAGGCGGCTTGACCTGATTACATCAAGTTAATCCGTCTTTTTTTGTGAAAATTTCATACAAAAGGCTTTTTTTCGTACAGTGATAGACGAAAGTATTAGACCTTTTTAATAGTAAAAACTCCTCACCTATAACGAACCGTTATAATCCAAACTAATAAGTCTATATAAATCAGGCGTATAGTTTGTTAAAGACTTAGTAACATTCTGATTTACCGTTAGTTTACTCACCTTATACAATCTTTAAACAGCATTAATTTCCATTTTAGGTCATAAATAAAGGGCACTCAGGGAACACCTTCCTTGTACTGCTTTTAATGAGTTTGCCAAAACCTTTGAGGATCTAATGATGAAATTACTTAAAACTTTAGCGGCTACTGCTGCACTAGCTTTTGCTGTTAACGCTAACGCTGCCCCAGAAAAAGACGTTCGTTTTGTAGGCGAAACACAATTTTCTGGTTTCTGTAAAGCGGTTGTACTTGATGATATTAAAGTATTGCGTTCAAACCTTGCCCGCAACGTAGGTCGTATTGGCGCTAGCCAACGTGAAGTATTACGCATGGTTACTGCAGAAGACGGTTTAACATGTAACGGTGTTAACTTAATTAAGTTCTCTGTTGAGCGTGATGCCAACTCAGTTCACGAATACCTAACGTCACGTAGTTAATTGTGCGTTTACTAAGTTAGCGGGTGGCTGCGCTGTTACGTTTTTATCAGCAGAAACACCCGCTACGTAAGTAATGTTTTTACACTATTTACGGCTTAGTCATTGCAACTACTCTACTCAAATTTTAATAAGTTTAGCTATTCTAGCTTGCCCGTTCACTATCATTCGCTGAGTATTAAACCGCAGTTTCAGTAGTAACACATAAGCAAGCGGCACCAAAAATAAACTGGTCATGGTGGAGAACACTAGCCCACCAATAATGGCAATTGCCATTGGCGAATAAGGCGGTCCGTCGCCACCTATTCTTGTTGCACCCATTGCCAGCGGTACTAGGCCGAGTACGGTTGTAGCCACTGTCATCAGAATGGGTCTAATACGAGATTGTGCCCCTTGCACAACCGCGTCGTAAAGGGTTATTCCCTCATTCACCAACTGGTTAATTCTATCAACCAAAACAATACCGTTATTCACGACAATTCCCATAAGAATTAGCATACCTATCATGCCCATTACCGACATGGGTGTCCCCGTGACCATAAACGCCCAAAAGACGCCGGTAAATGAAAAGAGTAGCGACGTAATTACCGAGGTAGGAAGTACTAGCGATTCAAATAGCGCAGCCATCACCACATATATCATGCACAAGGCGAGCAGCATATTCATTTGCATCACCCCGTTAGCCTCATCTTGACGTGAAAAACTGCCATCAAGCGTCCACTGGTAACCAGTAGGTAACTCTATGTGCGCTAGGGCTTGTTGAATACGTACTTTCGCGTCTTCTATGGTGGCATCGTCTTGTAAATTGGCACCAATATCTAACGCCGTTTGTCGGTAACTTCGATTAATTTGCGAAAGTTGCTGCACAACCGAAAAGTCTGCCACCATAGCAAGGGTAATTGCCCGCTCTTGATTGAAACCAATATTGATATGCTTAAGTGCATCCAAGGATTTTTGAACATCGCTGCCATAGCGAAGTTGAACATTAACTTCACCCGCATCACCATACCTAAATGTACGTAAATTAGCACCTCGTAGTGCAGTAGCCACAAGCTGGGCGACGTCACTCACCTGAATACCTAAGCGGTTTGCTTTTTCTCTATCTATTCGAATTTGAAGCTCGTCACGTTTAGAGCCAGTATCAGCTTTTACGTCAGTAAGTCCGTCAATATTGGCAAGTATAGGAATCAGACGCTCTGAGATTTCTAGTAGGGTATCTGAAGATTCACCCAACAAGGTAATGCGTACACCTCCACCATTGCCACTGTCCCATTGAAATGAGGGGCGAGCTCTTACGAAGGCAGGCATGTTTTCCCGAATATCTTCTTTAATAGCCCCTAGACTGACAGGAAGATCGTCGTTTAACGTTATTCCACTTACCGCATGACCTGGTGTGAAGTAGGTATAAACCTGCTTGATATGGAAGCGTTCTTGGTTTTCATATAAAAACGCCTCCATTTTATCCACCGTTTTTTCTACTTCATCAAGGGTGTAGTTTTGAGTAACGTGATAATTAAGCCATATACGTTCTTGGTTATCGTTACCTTCATCATCAGAGGTGACGACCTGCATAGGAATGATAGTAGAGAGCAAAATACCCAAAGCAATCAGTGATGTTTTTCCTTGATTTACCATTACCCACGACAGAATTCGACCATATCTCGAAATATAGCCTGGAGTACTGTTTTCCTTAGCTTCGGGAATCGCTATTTTTGTAGTCAGCAAAGGGATCAAGGTTTTAGCAATAAATAACGAGGCGAAAAGCGAGATACAAATGGCGATGGCGACGTGCTCTAAAAATATCGTGACGTCAATTTTCACTCCAACAATATTGGGTAAAAATACAATGGCCGTTGTGGCGGTTCCTGCAATAACCGCCAAGCTAACATTGTTAACCCCACGCTGGGTGGCGCGGCTAATGTTGTTATCTTGCTGTCGTTCTTGAAAGATACTTTCGGTAATAACCACCGCATTATCAACCAACATCCCCACCGCTAACATTAACCCCATTAAGGATAAAATATTTAGGGTGTAGCCCAATAAGTACATTACCCCTAAAGTGATGCAAATGGAGAAGGGGACCGAAAGTACCACAATTAATGTCGTAGTCAGTTGGCGTAAAAATAAATACAGCACCACGATAGAAAGTAATGCGCCTAACAACCCAGCACTTAGTAAATCAGACAGTGACGAGGTTACACTTTTTGCCACATCGTCCATAACAAACAAGTTAATACCGGTAAACGCAGGGTCAGACTTGGCTTCCTCTATCACCTCCATCACGGCAGATGAGACCTCAACTAAGTTACTGCCAGACTCTCTGAAAATATTAAAGCCTACTGCAAAGGTTCTATCTAGGTGACGACCTTCGCTTTGCTCCGGCAATTCGAAATTGATGGTGGCAATATCGGACAGTCGCACATTGGGTGATACCCACATGTTTTCGAAATCGGCCATGTCGGTAAATTCCCCAACGGGATTAACCAGTATTTTCTCGCCGTTGTCGTACATATAGCCTGCGGTTAACGAAAAGTTGGCGTCTTGCAGCTTTTGCCCTAAGGCAGTGACATCAACTTGATAGGCGGTCATTAATTTCGGATCTAACCGAATAGTAATTTGCCTTTTAAGTGTGCCGTAGAGTTCAACCTTAGATACGCCTGCTACACGCTCAATAGGGCGCTTTAAGTTGCGCTCTAGTAAGTCATACGCGAGCGATAAATCACGATCGCTCGATACCCGTAGCTGGAAAATAGGCATATCATTGGTGTTGAACTTGTACACCATGACACGCTCTACATCTGCAGGAAGCAAGTGACGGATAGCATCAATTTTTTCTCTAGCTTCTACACTTTTGGCTTTAAGGTTCTCATCCCAATCAAACTCAACGATTATTTCCGCTTTGTTTTCATACGACCTTGCCCGTAATCGCTTAATACCCGACATGGTGGCGATGGCTTCTTCCACCGGACGCGTGATCATGGTTTCAATTTCTACCGGCGTGGCATCGGGGTAGGGAACCTCAACCACCATTTCAGGAATATCGATGCCAGGGAATTTTTCTAGTGGCAGTAACTTTCCAGATACTGCGCCGAACAGCAGCATGGAGATAAACACCATGCCTATGGTCACCGGGCGGTTTAATGCAAAGCGTGCTAATGATGCGCCAATACCCTTTATCGTACCTTCATTAGGCGTTTTCATACGTACCTCCCGAAACCGCTGAGTCTTGATTTTTAACAACCACGGTTGATGCCTTTTTATCGAAAAGGCTATAAAGCACCGGCAGCAGTATTAGGGTAAGCAAGCTAGAAAATAGCAATCCGAAGATTACGGTAATGGCCATAGGTGTGCGTATTTCAGCGCCTTCACCCAATCCGAATGCCATGGGCATCAAGCCTAAAATGGTGGTAAGGGTTGTCATCACAATGGGGCGTAAACGGGTTTTTCCTGCATCGATGATGGCTGCGGTTTTTTCCATGCCGTTAGCACGCAATTGGTTAATGCGATCGACCAGCACAATGGCGTTGTTAACCACTATACCGCACAGCATAATAAGCCCAATGAACACCACCACGTTTAATGGCGTATTGGTAAGCCATAGGCCATACACCGAACCCGCACCAGCTAAGGGAACCGCAAACAGTATAAGCAGTGGATGCAGTAGTGATTCAAATTGCGACGCCATCACCAAGTACACCATAAAAATAGCCAGCGCTAAGGCAAATTGCAGCGACCTAAAGCTATCTTGCATATCTTCACTTTGCCCAGTCACCGTTGCATCCATCGACAAGGGAAGTTGCGTGTTGTCCAACACCTTATTGACTAAGGAAACAGCTTCATCCAGCTTCCCTTTTGCTAAATTGGCTGAAATTAATGCTACTCGCTGTTGGCCAATGCGCGTAATTTCACTGGGGCCAACGCTCATGTAAACATCGGCAACGGCACCAAGGGGAGTAGGTTGTGATGAATCAGGGTTTACGACAATGGCGCGTACATCGTTTATGTTGTCGCGCTGGCTGTCTTTGGTTCTTACCAGTACATCAACTTTTCTATCTTCAAGGCTATATTGTGTGGCAACTCGGCCACCAATTTTAGCTGCAATTAAAGACGACACCGTGGCAGCATCAAGGCCTAAACGAGATAACTTGGCATGATGAAACTCAATTTTTAGTTCTGGGTTACCTTCACGAATACTGGTAGCAATATCGGTGAAGTTATCGTGTGTACCTAATTCGTGGGCAATTTTATCGCTATAGGTTTGAAGTTGGCGTAAATCATAACCACTCACTTCAACTTGAATAGGCGAAGCAAATGTAAAAAGTTCAGGCTCAGTAAAGGTAGCTTGAACATTAGGGTAACGGTTAAGTGCATCGCGTAGAGCGGCCTTTACCTTATCCATATTGCTACTCGCATTTGTGTTTTCGCTCGCGCTGGTATCAGCATTAGGGTTCATTACAATATTGAGTCTTCCCCAATGATCGCCCCCTTGGCTAGGCGCGGCACTAATCAAACTTCCGGTACCCGACATAGCGTAAGTTCTTGCTACGTTTGAATCTGCCGCTGCTATTGCCGATAAGTTTGATAATGTCGCATCTGTCGTACTCAGTGGTGTTCCCGCTGGTAGAGTAATATCTACCGAGAATTCACCTTGCGACATCGTAGGAATAAGCTCCATACCTAATTTAGGAACAAGAAGTAGTGCACCAGCCGCTGACACTAAGGCTACTACGACCACAAGCGTTCTGGCCTTTAAGCTAGCAATTAGGGCACCGTGATATGCTTTCTCCAGGCCATTAAAGCCCTTATTAAATACCCACACCAAGGGCGTAAATAATAGCGACAAGCCCTTTGCAAGAATATGCCATGCACCAATTACTAAGGTAATTAGCGCAGCAGGCAAATACACAAACACAAAGCGAAGTATCATTGAAAAAGGCCATTTTATAAAATAGCCAATTTTCCCTAGCAAGCTAGTGGGGCGGGTTTTGGCGGGCGATAAAAAAGTATCTTCGTGAGCAAGCTTTGTTTTTTGCTTTCTTCGTGCCATGGCGGGAATAAGGGTAAGTGCCACAACCAACGAGGCGGCAAGTGCAAAGCTTACGGTGAGGGCTTGATCTTTAAACAGTTGGCCTGCAATGCCTTCTACAAAAATAAGCGGCACAAAAACGGCCATTGTGGTTAATGTAGAAGCGACAATGGCGCCTGATACTTCCTTAGTGCCCGATGCAGCTGGATCATCAGTTAAGGCGTTTGCACTAATAGTATCATTATCAGCAACAGTATCGTTTGCCAGCTTGGCTTGCTTACGCTTTTTATGGCGGTCGATGTTTTCTAACACCACAATACTGTTGTCGACAAGCAAACCCACAGCCAACGCAATTCCCCCTAAACTCATCATATTTAGGCTGATATCATTGGCGTACATTAGATTAAAGGTGGCAATAACCGATACTGGAATTGATACAGAGATGATAACTGTAGTCCAAAAATCTCTAAGGAATAGGTACAGCACTAACATAGCAAGCAGACCGCCCATTATTGCTGCAGATTTAACATTATCAATGGCTTGCTTAATAAATACACTCTGATCGTATATTTGCGTCAGTGTGTAATTCGCAGGAATGTCATTTTCAATTTCACTAAGACGAGAAGCTATTTTCTTTGCTACATCAACCGCATTCGCATCGCCTTCTTTGTATATCGCAATCTCAACCCCTTCATTACCATTGAAGCGAGTTACCACACTACGATCTTTATACGCACTTTCTACAGTAGCGACATCTTTCAATTGAATATTTCTATCTTCGAAACGGCCAATAAAAAGGTTTTCAATCTCTGTTAGGTTTTCAAATTGATTCAGAGTGCGCACTAAGAATGCTTGAGCATCGCCTTCAATACGACCACCCGCAGCATTTACATTTTCGGCTTTAATGCGATCGATAATACGAGTAATAGGGATAGATAACTGACTGGCTTTACGTTGGTCGATAAGAATGTGCACTTCGTTTTCAAGACCACCGCCAACACGCACAGCGGCAACACCTTCAACAGATTCGAGGGCCCGTTTCACTTGCTGCTCGCCGTATAACCGTAGCCTTTTCATTTGGGCGGTAGACAGTTGCCCCGAGAGCACATCTTCAGTAAGCCCCAGCTTGATGACTGGATCTAAACTTGGGTTAAAGCGCAACAGGCGAGGCTTCTCAATATCGAGAGGGAGTTGAAGTACATCAAGTTTTTCCCGTACTTCTAAGCTCGCGAAATCCATGTCGGTGCCCCATCTAAACGCCATTACCACGTCTGATTGACCGGCACGTGAAGTAGAGGTGACTTTTCTTACCCCTTTTACTACGCCAATAGCTTCTTCAATAGGCTTAGAGACAAGTTGTTCCACTTCGCCTGGGGCAGCTCCCGTATAATCGGTTCGAATAGTTAACGTGGGGTAGGAGAGGTCGGGCAGTAAATTAACTGATAATCGACCTAATGAAACCATACCAAACAACAGCACAGCAAAAGTAAACATAGACACGGCAACCGGGCGTTTAACCGCTATATCAACAATACGCATGGTATTTTCCTTCTTATAGCGGGCTTAGCCGTTGACTACATCTACAGGGGCTTGGTCTTTTAAGTTTTGGTGTCCAGCGGTAACGACTTTCTCGTCACCTTGAAGCCCGCTTAACACTTCAATCATTTCGTCTTGTTCAAAGCCGGTAACAATGTCGACTTTTGTGGCTATGTTGTCTTTAACAACAAAGACGCTATGTTGATTGTCCATCGTGATAAGGGCACGACGTGGAAGTAGCGTAGCGCTATTGTGGAGTGCATATTCGAGCGCCACGTCGGTAAACATGCCCGCTTTTAATACGTGTTTTTCATTTGGCACCGCAAGGGTCACTTTGAATGTGCCAGTGGCAGCATCAATAACAGGGCTAATTCGCTCGACAGATGCAGTTAACGATTTATTACCTAGTGCAGCAACAATAAGAGTTGCGGGTTGACCTACCGCCACATTTTGCAATTCATTCTCAGGTAAATACACCACACCTTGTAAATTCTGCTGTTGCACAATATGGAACATGCGCTCACGCTGGAAAGATTCCGTTAGGTTTCCTACTTTTGCATTTCGAGAAGCAATAAAACCGCTGATGGGGGCAGTAATGGTGGTTTCTTTTAAATCTAATTCAGCAAGATGAACCGACGCTTGGGCAGATTCATATTGAGCAGTCAGTTTGTCGTAGGTATCTACACTGATAAGGTTTTTAGAATAAACTTTGTTTACTTTATCTAACTCTCGCTCTAAACCGGTTAAATCTGCCTTTGCCTTAGCAAGGTTAAGTTCATATCTGCGTTTATCTAATTGCGCCAGAATTTGGCCTTTTTCAACGTAGTCACCTTCTTCTACCACTATCTGTTCAATAATGCCTGACGCTCTTGCAACCACAAACGCTTCTTCTCTCGCTTCCAGAATGGCGGTGGTTGTATAAGTAGAGCTAATTGAACCATTGGTTACTGCAGCGGCTTCTACCGGAATGGCTATCACCGCTTCAGAAATTTCTTCTGTGGGGTTTATAGCATCGGCGTCGGTACACGCACCTAGTAGCAAAGATAATGAGAGTATGCCGCCCGTAAGGGACAGTGTGCGAAGAGTGTTAAACGAAGCGTCCATGGTCAAATACCTGATTGTTGTCGTTAATTATTAGATTATTAGCTTATTAGCAACATACAGCAGCAACCATGCCAGTAAATGTAAGAAGATATTTATATGTTAATAATCAGGTGGTTAGCTTGGTTTTGGTGAGGAAATAAAAAAGGGCCATCAATCACTGATAGCCCTTTACACTAATAGATGGTGTATTAGCCTAATTCTGTGTGGATTCAACTAAAGTATAGCTGGTGGTGATCTCCACATTGCCGGTTAGCATCAACATTACTGAGCAATACTTTTCAGTAGAAAGTTGTACCGCACGTGCTAATGCTTTCTCGGTCACGCTGCTTGCTACCACTGTGTAGTGAGCATGAATTTTTGTAAACACCCGTGGGGCGTCATCAGCACGATCGGCTTCTAATTCGCATTCACAGCTTTCAATTTCGTGACGACCTTTCTTAAGGATGTCTACCACATCAATACTGGAACATGCGCCAACGGCCATCAATACTGATTCCATTGGTGATACCGCATTTCCACTACCGTCCATGACGGTTTTATACCCACTGTCTGTTGTACCGGTGAAAGTGAGGTCTTTATCCCATGAAACTTGTGCTTTCATTGTACTTCCTACCTATTACTTCCTACTTACGATTGGGTGAGACGAACGGCGTCTGCGCCAATGGTGATTTTCTTTTGCTTATACAACGCGCCTAATGCTTTTTTATACGCGGCTTTACTCACATTAAAATGCTGGTAAATAGCATCGGGCGGACTTTTATCCGTGAGTGTTGAAATACCACCGTGGGCTTCCAAATCATCTAAGATGGCTTGCTGCAAGGCATCACGAGTTTCCTTATCATGACGTTGTAACACCACGTCAATCTTGCCATCTTCACGGATGGTTTTAACTACGCCATCAGTAGATTGCCCTACTTTAAGCGGTTTAAATGCATCACTATGAAATATTAGGCCCAAGGCTCTTTCGTTCAATACCACTTTAAAGCCTAAGTCAGACTTGGCATAAACTAAGCAACTTACATTTTCACCTTCACTAAGATAGGCGCTGCCTTCTTTAAGGAAGTAATGCAAACGGGTTGCCCCTAAAATTCGATTTGTTTTTTCATCAAAGAAAGCGTGAACAACGTAATACATACCGGGATCGATAGGCGATTCTTGATAATCGGCGGGTATGAGTAAGTCGTTCTCTAAGCCCCAGTCGAAGAAAGCACCAAAGTGTGTAGCAGAGACCGCTTTAAGTACCTTGGTTTCACCTACTTGTATGCGCGGTGGCTTCAAGGTAGCAAACAAATCGCCGCGCTGATCGGTAGCCACAAACACATCTAAGGTTTGTTCCACTTCCAGCGGTGTGGTTACTTCATCGTGAGGTAAGGTTACAGTAGGCATATCTTCACTACTGTAGTCGGTTGAATCTACATTATCGGTAAGTGGCGCTAATGCATAGCCGAACGGATATTCCGCTACCACTTTTAATGTATTAATTTTTCCAATATTTATCATTAACACTGACTTTTAAAAAAGAACAGGTAACATGATATCGGATTGAGGTTAAGAGCTAAACACTTATGAAGTTAAATTGCGATTTAGGTGAAAGTTTCGGTGCATGGCAAATGCCTGTAGATGCCGACATTATGAAATTTATAGACCAAGCTAACATTGCGTGCGGCTTTCATGCTGGCGATCCCGTGGTGATGAAACAAGCTTTGTATCTGGCAAAAAACAGTAATGTAGAAATAGGCGCGCATCCTTCTTATCCCGATTTACAAGGGTTTGGACGTCGAAGTCTCGCTATGCCAATAAAAGAACTGATAGCCTGTGTTCAATATCAAGTAAGTGCATTGATGGGCATGGCCAGTATCGTTGGCGTGCCAGTGAGTTATGTGAAACCCCATGGTGCGTTATACAACGATATGATGCTTGACCCTCAAGTGCGCACTGCAGTTATGCAAGCTGTGGGTAGTATTAATAAAGGTCGCTTGGGGCTGATGGTGCAATCTCATGCGCACAATGAAGCGCTGTTGCTTGAAGCGCAAGAATATGGATTGTCGCTAATATTCGAAGCGTTTTCCGACCGTCGTTATACCGATGAAGGTTTTTTGCAGCCCCGCTCACAAGAAGGCGCGGTGTTAACTGCCGCAGAAGCGTTAACGCAAGCAAAGCTTTTGATTGAAGATGGGGAAGTCATTACTGTTAGCGGGCAAAGATTGCCATTACAGGCTGACACACTGTGCGTGCATGGCGATACTGCCGGTGCAGTTGAAATTGCGCAACAAATTCGTGTATGCATGAAATAGACGGCATGAAGGCATAAGCAATAGCGCTAAGCGTATTCATTCTTTACTTAATAAATCACGCAAATGCCTTAACATCGCCACAATTTCACCCTTTTTATTAAGGATATTACTATGCATCCCTTTGGGGATATTAAGCAGATTGTACCTGCTGGTTTAGATGCCATACTTTTGTATTTCGCGGGCGACACGGTAGATGCTGCCAATGCGCGATGTCAGCATTGGTTGCATGCCATTACGAACTTGGCGTTTCCATGGCTAAAAGAATGCGTGCCGGCATACGATTCGTTGCTGCTGGTTTTTGATGCCCACAAAGTGGATAGCCATTATGTTTATCAGATGCTTCGCTCACTGGCAGCGCAAGATCCAAAGATAAGGATAAATGGTACTGACGGTGTTAGTGTGAAAACTCATGAAATACCCGTGTGGTACGGCGCAGAAACGGCTAACGACTTAGCGTTGGTTAGTCAGAAAACGGGCTTAAGCGAGCAGGATATTATTGATGCTCACATCAGCATGACTTACAAAGTTTACGCTGTAGGCTTCGCGCCGGGCTTTGCTTATATGGGGAACGTGCCCGCTACCTTGCACTGCGCTAGATTAGAAACGCCACGAAAGCAGGTACCAAAAGGGGCGGTTGCCATTGCCGATGCGCAAACCGCTATTTACCCCTCGTCATCGCCTGGTGGCTGGCACTTGTTGGGTCTATGCCCACTAAACTTAGTTGATACTAGCCATAACGCGCTTTTAAAAGTAGGTGATAATGTAAAGTTCGCACCTATTTCAGAACAGGAATTTAGAGACTTGCATGAAGGTTAGTGTTGAACAGAACGGTTTGCTGAGCCTAATTATCGACAGCGGTCGGCAAGGTAAACAGCATCAAGGCTTTTGTCAGTCAGGCCCAATGGATGAAGAAGCATATTGGTGGGCGAATTATCTAGCTGGTAACCAAGAAAATACGCCTTGTATTGAAATTATAGGCTGCGCAGTATTTGTATTTGATACCAACGGGCAGTTGGCGGCTACCGGTCGCAATGTGGTTTGCTTGGTCAATGGTCAATCGGTTTCCCCATTTGAAACCATCTTTGTTAAAGCTGGTGATAGGGTATCCATCGACAGTGAACACATGGGCAGCAAAGCCTATCTAGCTATACAAGGGCGGTGGCAAGTGCCATTACCTTTAGGCAGTGCGTGCACGGTTTTGCGCGAGGGGATAGGCGGCCTTGAAAACAAAGGTGCACCGTTAGGGGTTGGCGATGCTATCGATATTGAAACCCCAGCATTACGAAGCGCTCACAGAGCGCTGGCATCGAAGCACTGGCCGCGTTACGACTTGAACCAACCCATATCGTTAATTCTTGGTTACCAAGAAGACAAATTTAACGCTTCTGAAAAAGGGCGGTTGTTTTTAAATGATTACACGGTAACAACCAATATTAATCGTATGGGCTATCGATTGTCTGGTGCCCCCATACATAGCCACATTACTAAAATGCGCTCAGAAGCAATACACATTGGCGCGATGCAAATTCCGCCCGATGGACAACCTATTGTGATGATGCGAGATAGACAAACCTTAGGAGGCTACCCCAAGCTTGGCAGTGTAAGTTTGCTTGATGTTAATCGTTTAGCACAAGCGGTGCCGGGGGAGACTGTTACTTTCATAAGTCAGCACTACGACGATGCTCGCGCCGCATTTTTATTGAATTGGCAAAAACGACTTCGCCTTACAGGAGAATAAGAGTGACCATTGCATTTTTAAACGGCGAATTCATGCCGTTATCAGAAGCTAAAATATCCCCCATGGACCGAGGCTTTTTGTTCGGGGATGGCATTTATGAAGTGATACCCACTTATCATGGGAAGGCAGTGGGCATGACAGGGCACTTAAGCAGAATGCGCGATGGATTAGCTGCAATTTCTATCACTAACCCTTATAGTGCAAAGCAGTGGCAGCAAAACTTAGATGGGCTTATTGACGCCAATGCCAGCCATTTTCCAAGCGGAAATATTGGCGTGTATTTTCATATTAGTAGAGGCACGGACACCAAGCGTTATCATGCCTACCCGCAAAATATTACGCCCACCGTATTTGGTTTTGCATTTGAAATTGCACCCGCTCAACCGCTAGAAGCAGATAAAGTTAAACCGTTCAAAGTAGCGCTTGAAGAAGATAAGCGTTGGCAGCGATGCCATATCAAATCAACGTCATTGTTAGGTAATGTCATGCACTTTCAAGCGGGGGTAGAAAGTGGTGTGCAAGAAACTATTTTGCACAATAGTGACGGTATTATCACTGAGGCAAGTTCATGTAACGTTTTCATGGTAAAAGATAATGCTATTTTCACCCCACCTTTAGATAACCAACTTTTACCCGGGATCACCCGCCAAATAGCGTTAGAAGCATTTAAACAAGCGGGCTTGGTAGTAGAAGAAAAGTGGTTCACCACGGAAGATTTATTCAATGCAGACGAAGTGTGGTTAACATCTTCAAGCAAAGAAATTGCCCCTGTAATTGAAGTTGATGGTAAAACCATTGGTATTGGTGAAGTAGGGCAGATGTGGGAAAAAGCCATAAAGGCTTATCACAATTATAAGTTTGAGGCTTAGGTAACAGAGTTAAAAAACTTACGTTAAAAGCTCAAACTTAGGGCTTAAAACGAAACGCTTGATGTTTGAAGCCTGAATCTAAGCCTGTAACACTGCTGTAAAATGAAGGGTAGGGAAGCGCAAGCAGGCAAAATGCCTAGGCGGTTTCCCTAATTTTAATATGGTAAGGAAACACTTTACTTGTTTCGCTTACACTTTTACCTTCAATAACTGATATCAATGAACGGGTGGCTAATTCAGCCATCTCCCTTCTTGGTGTGGATACCGTGGTAAGGGAAGGGTAAATAGCTTTCGCAAAGCTCAAATCGTTGAAACCACATATATCAATGTCTTTTCCCGGTTTGATCCCCCGGCGATTGCATTCCATTACAGCTCCGGCTGCAAGTTCATCACTAACAAAAAATATGGCATCTAAGTCTGGCCATTTGTGAAGCGATTCCACTAGCAATTCAGCGCCCGCTTGAAATGAGGCATCAGCACGTGACTGAAGGCACATATCATCTTGCAACTGTGCATTATGAAGGGCTTGCTCCCAGCCTCGTTTTCTAAGTACAGCACGCCAATCAAGCAGCAATGAACAAAAAGCAATTTTCTTTCTGCCCTTTACGTTTACTAAATAGTCAGTCATTTCTTTTCCCGCATTGAAATGATCTACACCATAGTTGATATCAAAAGTAGAATCCGACATATCCATAATTTCCGCCACCGGTGCATCGGTGGTTTTTAACATTTTTATGGTTTCGTCGGTGTGGCGACTAGAAGTGAGAATAAAACCTGAAACCGCTTGTTGAATATAAGATTCAACAATACGTTCCTCTCCTAATTCTGAATAGGTAGCGTCACCAATCATTAATGCATAGCCAAGTTCATCAGCAACGGCTTTCACGCCTGAAACTACATCATTAAAAACATTGTTTCCAAATGAAGGGAGTAGTAACGCAATCGTTTTATTGTTTTGAATAGATAAACTTTGTGCTGCACGGTTGGGGATGTAATTTAAGTCCTTAGCCGCTTTCTTTATTTTCAGCGATAACGCTTTAGAAATACTACTTGAATCTTTAAGTGCGCGGGAAACCGTAGTTTTGTGAATACCTAAATGTGCTGCGATATCTGAAATGGTTGTACGTTTTTTTATATTTTTCATAGGGTATATTCAATTTTTATTACTTGTGCGCAGTTTACATTTTAAGCCGTGATGAGGGCGCTATACGGCTGTATAAAAGGGACTTTAATTTTTGGGTTATGTCGCCTCTGTCACTGAGCTTATAAACGTTTTACAGGTAGCCACTACCTCATCGACACTTTGTGTCACGTCTACAAAGAAAGCCTCATCTTTAGTGGGTACCTCAAGGGTAGAAAACTGACTTTTGAGCATATCATCGCCCACAAAAAAATGCTGTCTTTGTTTAAGCCTCTGGCCAATGGTATCGGTAGAGCCATGTAAGTAGATGAACCTTACATTTGATTGAACGCCTTTAGCTAATGGACTTGTTTTCTCTTCAGCTAGTTTTCCTGTTAGCCCTTCACCCATGCCTTCACCCATGCCTTCACATAGTCTGGCTCGGTAGGATGCTTTAAGCGCTGAACAAGAAATAATAGCGCTTTGATTATTTGCCAAATGATCTTTGGCAATTTTATTCAAATGGGTTAGCCAGTCCCATCTGTCAGCATCTTCTAACGGAATACCAGCAGACATTTTTTCTACGCTAGCGGCAGGGTGATAACTATCACCTTCCTCAAAAACGAGTCCCAGTTGAGAAGCTACACGCTCGCCGATGGTAGATTTCCCTGTGCCTGAAACCCCAGTAATAAAGAAAACGGTATTTGCAGTCATTCATCTACCTTTTTGATTCAATGCTAAGCAATGAGCCCGACACTACATTGATTAATTTAAAATAAGCATAATTCGGAAACCGGTTGCGTTCAAGATTTCTTTATAATATTGTTACGGCGAATAAACAATTTGTTAACGTAGCGTTGCGTGGAATAACAACGGGTTGCCAGAGGTGTTCTCTGTTTACTAAATAATAAAAATTATAATCGTGTACCTCAGATTTTTACGTGCCGCTAATTGCAGGTTCAAGTACGGACTTAAGTGCAGGTTTATAGGGAAGAAACATGTCAGATACTTTTTCACTTCTTTTTTTCGCCATCATCAGCATTGTGCTGCTTGCCTATTTGGTTATTGCTAAAAAAGTACATGCATTTATTGCCATTATTATTGCAGCAGCTTTTGTAGGATTAGGCACGGGAATGGACGCCACAGAAGTGCTCAATTCAATGCAAACCGGTATGGGAAATACCCTTGGATTTGTTGCCACCATAGTGGGGCTAGGCGCAATGTTCGGGCAATTCTTAGAAGAGTCGGGTGGTGTGGATAGACTGGCGCTAACCATCAAACAGAAGTTCGGTGAAAAAAATAGCCAATGGGCACTGGTAATAACCGGTTTCCTTGTGGCGATACCTGTGTTTTTTGAGGTAGGACTCATTATATTAATGCCCTTGATATACTCAATGGCGCAAAAAACCGGTAAGTCATTAATTTATTATGGCATTCCTTTAGCTGCTGGGCTTGCGGTTACCCATGCCTTTATTCCCCCCACGCCTGGGCCAGTTGCCGTGGCGTCTATTTTGAATGCTGATATAGGCCTAGTGATTTTATTTGGTTTTATTGTTGGTGTGCCATGTGCCTGTATTGCTGGCCCAATTTACGCATCGTATATCGCCAAAAAAATCTACGTGCCAGTGCCGGAACATATTAGAAATATCGAGGCTAGGCCAGTAGAAGCATTGCCCTCGTTTTCATTAGTGGCCGCATTGTTATTCTTTCCTCTGGTAGTGATCCTCATCGGGTCAATTGCTAAATTTGTGTTAGCCGACGGAATAGTAAAACAGGTATTTATTTTTGTTGGACATCCATTTATCGCACTCACCATCGCGACTTTGGCATGTTTTAAGTGGCTGGGTAAAAACCAAGGCTTAAGTGCAGATCAAGTGAGAAATGTGGCATCGAAAGGGTTAGAGCCAGTAGCACTTGTGATATTAGTGACAGGTGCGGGTGGTATGTTTAAACAAGTATTAATCGATTCGGGGGCAGGACAAGCTTTTGCTGATGTGGTGGCGCTTTCACCCTTACCACCGCTTATGGCTGGGTTTCTTATTGCCATTTCTGTAAGAATCATTCAAGGCTCGGCAACGGTTGCAATGTTAACGGCTGCAGGTCTGATGGCACCCGTGGTAAATGCACTGTCGTTATCACCGTCTTTATTAGCGCTAATGACCATCTCTATCGCTGCTGGTGCAACAGCTATGTCTCACGTAAACGATACGGGGTTTTGGATCATTAACCGATATTTCGATATCTCAGTAAAAAATACCTTAATTTCTTGGACCTGCATGGCAACTATCATTGGCGTTGTCGGGCTGATGCTAACACTCCTCTTAGCCATGTTCGTCTAATACTCACTCATCAATAAATACAAATACCCAACCTGTCTTAAAGGGGGGGGGATATGGACTATTTCTGCATTTGTTCAGGAAACCGGTTTTTTTAAAAAGAATGTTTTTTATCCGATGGGGTAGACCACGGTATTGAACAAACTCGCTGTAATGGGTAGCAATTTAAATGATGATTAAAGCTCTAACCTAGTTGAGGCGAAATTGGTACGACACAATGCGATGTAATTCTTCAAACTAAAAAGGCCCTTCAATTTACATTGAAGGGCCTTATTGATATGCAAAATTAATTATGTTGCGATAATTAGTCGTTACCTTCGCAATTGCCATCTGTACATTCACCATAAAGGTACAGACTATGGTGGGTAAGCTTAATATTATGTTTTTTCGCAATCATGTCTTGGCGCTGTTCGATAATATCGTCTTCAAACTCAATTACCTTGCCGCATTTAAGACATACTAAGTGATCGTGATGTTCTTTGTGGCTTATTTCAAAAACTGATTTGCCGCCTTCAAAGTGATGGCGATTCAATATACCCGCATCATCGAATTGGTTTAACACGCGATACACTGTTGCAAGACCAATCTCTTCTTCCTGTTCGATCAGAATCTTATACACGTCCTCGGCACTGATGTGTTGATTTTGAGGTTCTTGCAAAATTTGCAAAATCTTGAGACGTGGCAGGGTTACTTTTAAACCTGCTTTTTTAAGTTCTTTATTCTGATCCATTACAACCTACTGAGAACGAGATGTTTATCAATGGAGCTATTATAGGTAACTCGTCAGGATTTAAAAGTAAAACTACTGTTTCTTGTGCGGTACGATGGAAATTCGAACGAATTAATAATTTTGACCGAAGTAGCTTGCTGCTGACTATTTTATTTTTTGAGGACAGACCAGTTTGTAAGTGCCAGTTATTGTTAATAATTAATGATATCTATCTAAACTTAAAGTGCATATTTTTAACATTCTGTTAAACTTGTTGCAATAATGGTAAAACGAGGTTGGTACGTAGATTTCATCGCGTACCTTGAACTATGCCAATGCAATTAACAGTTATAAATAAAATAAAAATCGGTTTTGGCCTTTTTGGTTGTTTGTTACTTCTCACAAGTATTCTTTCTTATTTCGGTTTAAACGACATTAGGGGTTCAGCAGAAGACGTGGTTGAACGCAAAATGCCAGCCCAAACCAGTATGCTTAAAGTGAAAACCGAGATCCTGTCGTTATCTGTCGTTACAGCAAATGGTTTTCACGAAAATACGCCTGCCGCTTTGTCTCAAAATCAAAAAGAGTTCGAATCTTTGTCGAATGAGTTTGTTGCCGATCTCGATAACCTAACCATTATTCTTCCAGGCAATTCCATTGCGGTAGAAGCAGTAGAGGCAAGCTTAGCTTACGTAGCAAACAGTCATGGTATGTATACCGCCTTAGCGAAGCGAATGGCGTTGGAAAGCGCGTTAGAGGACAAACTAAATGAGGTATTAAGCGCAGCAGATGAAGCAAGCGCTTTAATGCTAGATTTGTCCTACTTAGATTCAGATAGTCCAAGCCTAGACACTTTGATTGGTGCAGGTACTAATATTGACAATAAGCTGCTCACAACCACTGATTCGTTCAGCGAACTAGCTGCCAGTGAGGACGAACAAGACACCGCCAATATTATTGACGATATAAAATATCAAATTAGTAATATTACGGTAGATAAAGATTACATAAATCGCCTTATACTTGATATTGATGATGGGGGCACGGTCGCCGCTTTTAACGAGCAATTTGCGTTAGTCACCGAGAACGTTAATGGCGCTAGTGGTTTAATTGCATTGCAACAAAAAAAATTAAATGAAATCGCCTTAGCACAGGTAAAAAAGGATGAAGCATTAACGGCCTTGCAGTTAGCGTTAAGCAGCATTAATACACTGTTTGATAGTGTGCAGTCTGAATCTATTCAAGGGCAAAATGCTATTCTTGAATCAGTGCAAACCAACTTAGTCAAAAACTTTATTGTGGCCGTTATCGGCCTGATTGCAGCAATTACGTTAGCTGTTCTAGCAACACGCAGTATCTCTACACCTCTTGGAAGAATTAATGAAGGGTTAACTCAACTAAGTAAAGGGGATTTAAGTCACACGCTGCCTGAAATAGGGAATGATGAGTTTACTGCGCTTTCTGTTAAAGTGAATAGCTTAACCAATAGCTTGCGAGAGTTAGTAGGGAATATTTTAGAGCAAGAAAAACGCTTAATTACCATTACTAAAGAGAGTGTCGCATTAGGTGAAAAGAGCTTACAAGGAGTGGATGAACAACGTAAACAGGTAACGGTGATTTCTACCAATACCCAGGATGTTCAAAATACAAGCCGTAGCAATTTGAGGCAGATAAATGATGCCATGGAAGCACTGCATACGGTAACCGCTCAAAGCGAAGAAATTAGTGTGCTGGTTGTCCAAAACCGCAATCAAGTAAACAGTCAAGCCCGTCAGGCTGAAGAGTCCGCAGATATTATAAATCGATTAGATGGACACTCACGCAGTATTGGCAGCATACTGGATGTAATTAAAACCATTGCTGAGCAAACTAACTTGTTGGCGCTTAACGCCGCGATTGAAGCAGCTAGAGCAGGAGAGCAAGGCAGAGGCTTCGCTGTGGTAGCCGATGAAGTGCGCACCTTGGCAAACCGTACGCATAACTCGACAGAAGAAATTGAGTCTATGATTGGCAATCTTCAAAAAGATGCCGAGAAGGCGGTGAAAGCGATAAACGCGGGTAGGGAACAAGCCCAGGAAGGGGTAGAAATTACCCAACAGGTGTCGCAGCAGGTTGAAAGTATTCGAGAAATTATTGCTCGTTTAAGTCAGATAAATGAGCATATTGTTTCAGATACCCAGCAGCAAGATGTATTGCTTGCAGATGTTGCGTCTAGCTTGAATACCATTGTTACATTGGCTGATTCTAGTGCCCAAAGTACCCGTCAAGCCAATGAGTCGACTATGATGCTAGATGCTCAAACTGACAGCCTTAGAAGAGCGGTAGAGCGTTTTCAGCTTTAACCCTGTCGAGTATTTAAGAGTTATTTAAAATACGCCAACAAAAACGCCGCTAATATAAGCGGCGTTTTTATTACTCATAGGCATGAAGCTGATGAATTAGGCTAGCTCAGACAAACACAGTTCGTCGTGAATTTGCTTACACCATGACTTAACACGCGACTCGGTAAGCTCTGGCTGACGGTCTTCATCAATACCTAAGCCCACAAAGTGATTGTCGTCTGCCATACCTTTAGATGCTTCGAAATCGTAACTCTCGGTAGGCCATTGTCCTACTAAGATGGCGCCACGGCCTTCAACGATATCGCGAACCATACCCATAGCGTCAAGGAAGTATTCTGCATAGTCTTCCTGATCGCCACAGCCAAAAATAGCCACGAGCTTGTCGGTAAAATCAATGTCTTCTAGTTCTGGGAAGAAATCATCCCAGTCACACTGCGCTTCACCGTAGTACCAAGTAGGGATCCCGAAAATAAGCAAATCAAACTCTGCTATATCTTCTTTGCTGCTCTTGGCAATGTCTTTTACATCAATTAGCTGTTTACCCAGTTCCTTCTGGATCATTTTCGCAACATGTTCGGTATTACCGGTGTCACTTCCGAAAAACAGGCCAACGCTTGCCATATCAAACCTCTATTATTCGTTACTAGTTACTATACACCTGTGCTTAGCCAGAACCATTCAATGATTCCCTTTGCTAGGAAACCAATGGCCCCTAAGCCTAATACCCCATAGGTCACAACACGCCCAATTAACGGCACATTATTTTTCGATAGGACATCGTGTACCGCAAAGCTCATCAATACAAATAGTATAAATAAACCGCCGTACAGCATGATGGTTTCAATTAGCTCAAAGTTTTCTGCAAGCATAGTGTCTTTATTGGAAAAAATCTGGCGCAACTATATCACAGTATATACGCCTAGCAGAGTCAAAAAGGGTCAAAAAAAAGTAATAATAGTCATTCGCATCTTAGATGGCGTTAACTTGTTGCCTTTTCTAATGTGCGAGCCACAATTGCATTAAAAATACTTGGTTTCTCAGCATGTAGCCAGTGCCCTGTACCCTCAATAATGTGAGCCTTGGCACGAGGAAAGTATTTTGCAATTTCCTTCCTATAAGAATTATTAATGTAATCCGACTCGGCTCCTTTAATAAACAAGGTTATCCCTTCAAAGGTCAAATTACTTTGAGGCCAATCAAGTATTCGTGAATAACTTTCAATTAATCCATCAACATTAAAGCGCCATTGCCACTCGCTGTTTTCAGTTTGGTATAAGCTTTTAAGTAAGAACTGCTGTACACCAGGTTCTTTAACATATTCAGAAAGAGCGGTTTGTGCCTCTTTCCTATCACTTATCGTGTCTAGAGGAACGTTTTTGAGGCCATCAAACACCGCTTGATGACTATGTGAATATTTGACGGGGGCAATATCTGCCACTATTAAATGGCTAACACGGTCAGGGTTTAATAACGCAAATTGCATTACCACTTTACCGCCTAAGGAATGCCCTAAAAAGGCAGCTTTATCAACCTGGTTATTATCGAGTATTTCAACGATTCCCGTTACTGCGGCTTCCAACGTAAATCCGTCAGTCCAAGGGGATTGCCCATGATCAGGTAAATCTATACTAATAATATTATAAGTGCTTTCGAAATGGCGCTTAACGCCTGCTAAATTGTCAGCACTACCAAACAAACCATGAACTAACACTAGCCATGGTGAATTTTTCTGGGCTTCGGATAATTTGAAATGCAAAGACACTTTATACCCTATTAAAAATAGTAATTAAGACTAGTAGTGGGGGGAAATTTAAAAATGACAAGAGATAGGGTGGTTAGCAGTAAACTAACTCACTGCTAACCCACTTTATAGCATTAACACTACGCGTTTACTGAATAGTCTTCCAACGACTTTCCGCTTTCAAGTGCTTCTTTGTATACGCGAGGCATACGACCAATGCCTGTCCAAGGGTGGGTAACACCTTCGCTATCCGTTAATTTGTATTTAACTGGACGCTTTTTACCCACCTTTTTAGGAGTGTCTTCATTTAATGATTGTAAGTCTTCGAAGTTTAAACCCGCTTCTTCCATTTGTTTTTTGATTTCTTCAAGCTTGGCGCGTTTTTCTTGACCGATTTTTTCTTCTTCAAGCGCTTTTTCTTTTCTTTTATCAATAATGTTTGCAAGTTTTTCTTGCACAGTTTCTAGCTCTTGAATGCTTAATTCCTTTACAGCACCTTGTAAACGTCTTCCATGGGTTAAAATATCTAAAAATTCGTTCATTTAATAACCTTAGCGTTTCGTAGTGGATTTTTCGGGCGAATCATAATTAAATTTAGCACAAAAAAAAAGCGGAGAAAGTCCGCTTTTTAATTTTTTAAGATAAATGGCTTTAAATTACATGTTCGGGTAATTTGGACCACCGGCACCTTCAGGCACAACCCAACGAATATTTTGTGAAGGATCTTTAATATCGCAGGTTTTACAATGCACACAGTTTTGCGCATTAATTTGAAAACGTTTAGACCCTTCTTCTTCAATTATTTCGTAAACACCGGCGGGGCAGTAGCGCTGCGCAGGCTCTGCGTATTTAGGGAAGTTTACTTCTAAAGGAATAGAGGCATCTTTTAATTGTAAATGACAAGGCTGCTCTTCTTCATGATTGGTGTTTGATAAAAATACCGAAGAAAGTTTATCAAAACTTAAAACGCCATCCGGTTTAGGATAGGCAATTTCTTTTGCATCAGAAGCCAAATCAAGTTGGGCATAATCTTTATGTTCGTCTTTCATAGTGAAAAACAAATTACCATTAAAGAAGTTCTGCTCTAGGGTATTAAATGCGCCACCCCAGAAATTACCTAATTTATGAATAGCGGGTCCGAAATTACGTGAACGGAATAATTCATCATATACCCACGAATTTTTAAATTTATCGGTATAGCTAGTTAATTCACTTTCAGGTACCTCGACATCTTTCGCTAATGCTTCAATAATTGATTCAGCAGCTAACATGCCTGATTTCATGGCTGTATGGTTGCCTTTAATTTTAGCAAAGTTAAGTGTCCCTGCTTCACAACCTACTAATATTCCACCCGGAAACGTCATTTTAGGTAAAGAATTAAAACCACCTTTTGCAATAGCACGGGCTCCGTAAGAAACACGCTTACCGCCTTCCAAATATTGTTTAAACACAGGGTGATGCTTTAACTGCTGGAATTCATCAAACGGGCTCAAGTATGGGTTGCTGTAGTTCAAATCAACAATAAGACCTACAAATACCTGATTATCTTCTGCGTGATATAAATAGCTACCGCCAGTTGCGTCGTTTAGCGGCCAACCAGCACTGTGTACTACTAATCCAGGTTGATGCTTAGCAGGGTCGATATCCCAAATCTCTTTAAAGCCTATTGCGTAATGTTGAGGCGAGGCGTCTTTATCAAGCGAAAAGTGCTCGATAAGGTCTTTACCTAAATGCCCACGGCAACCTTCAGCAAATACCGTGTATTTCGCACGAAGTTCCATACCTGGCATATAGCCATCTTTTGGTTGTCCATCTACGCCAACACCCATGTCGCCTGTTAGTACACCACCAACACTGCCGTCGTCATTATAAATGACCTCTGAAGCCGCAAAGCCTGGAAAAACTTCCACACCGAGTTGTTCCGCTTGCTCAGCTAACCAGCGACAGACATTACCCATCGACACAATATAGTTACCATCGTTATGCATGGTTTTAGGGGTAATTGCGTTTGGTAGGCGTTTTGATGATGATTCACTATTCAATAAATAAATATGATCTTCGGTCACTGGGGTGTTCAAAGGTGCGCCTTTTTCCTTCCAATCTGGAAAAAGTTCGTTCATTGCTCTAGGCTCAAATACCGCACCTGAGAGAATATGTGCACCCACTTCAGAGCCTTTTTCGACAACACAGACCATGAGTTCTTGGTTGTTTTCATTGGCAAGCTGCATAAGCTTGCAGGCGGTTGATAGTCCAGCTGGGCCGGCACCGACGATGACTACGTCAAACTCCATCGATTCTCGTTCCACGGGTGGCTCCTTATGTTCGGTTTTTTATAGTGCACTATTGATGAAACAAATAATGCGATGTGTCAAAAACATGTAAATTAATTGTCGCCCTGAAAGGTAATCTAGGTTGACGTTTACGTCAACAGTAAGTACATTGCAGGGAGTTTACGTTAACGTTAACTAGCAGCACAAATACTGTGCAAGTAAACGCGGTGTTAATGATATTTTGGGTCTAGCCTTTTGAAAATGTCTTCGCCGCTACGCAAAGTTAGCGTAAAGCACATTGTTTAAGTTTCAGAATGCGTGGTGAAGTAACGCTGTTTTCTTAACTGCTTTTTAGCATGGAATAGCAACATACACCGACGAACTCAACAATTGAGGTAAATATGAAAATACTCGTCCCGGTCAAACGCGCGATCGATTACAACGTTAAAGTAAGAGTGAAGGCCGATAACTCTGGCGTCGATCTTACTAACGCTAAAATGGCCATTAACCCTTTTTGCGAAATTGCTGTTGAAGAAGCAGTAAGACTAAAAGAGAAAGGGATAGCGACAGAAATCATTGTGGTTTCTATTGGCGATAAAAGCTGCCAAGAACAAATTCGTACTGCGTTAGCACTAGGCGCCGACCGCGGTATTCAAATTGATACAGACCAAAACCTAGATTCTCTTCAAGTGGCTAAATTGCTTGCTAAAGTTGTTGAAGAAGAACAGCCTCAGTTGGTGGTATTGGGTAAACAAAGTATCGATTCAGACAACAACCAAACCGGACAAATGCTTGCTGCATTAACCGGTATGCCTCAAGGCACCTTTGCATCAGAAGTAGCGGTAGATGGAACAAGCGTCAACGTTACCCGTGAAGTAGATGGAGGTTTACAAACGGTAGCCTTAACGTTGCCAGCCGTTGTAACGACCGATTTACGTTTGAATGAACCACGCTATGCTTCGCTACCAAACATTATGAAAGCGAAACGTAAGCCGCTAGATGTTAAATCAGCTGCCGACTTTGGTGTGGCACTTGAATCTAACGTCAAAGTGCTCAAAGTAACACCGCCACCTCAACGTGAAGGTGGAGTGAAAGTTGCGGATGTTGCAGAGTTGGTGGAAAAACTTAAGAATGAAGCAAAGGTGATCTCATGACAGTTCTTGTATATGCCGAGCACGACAATGCTAGTTTGAAGTCGGAAACTGCAAAAATGGTTCATGCTGCAGCGAAAATGGGTGGCGATATTCACGTGCTTGTAGCGGGTGAAGGTTGTCAGGCCGTTGCTGACAGTGCTGCAAAAATTGAAGGTGTAAGCAAAGTATTGCTTATCGACAATGCAGTGTACAAATACCAGCTTGCTGAAAACGTAGCTGATTTAGTGTTATCACTTGCTGATGATTACAGTCATTTATTAGCCGCAGCTACTACAACAGGTAAGAACTTCATGCCTCGTGTTGCTGCACTTTTAGATGTTGCTCAAATTTCTGACATCATTGGTGTTGAAAGCGAAGATACCTTTATTAGACCTATTTATGCTGGTAACGCTATTGCGACAGTACAATCGTCTGATAGCAAAAAGGTGATTACCGTACGTGCCGCTTCTTTTGATGCTGCAACTACAGGCGGAAGCGCTGAAGTAACGACACTAGATGTGGTTAAAGTAAGCGAAAAATCTAGCTTTGTATCTGAAGAGCTTACTGAGTCAGAGCGCCCTGAGTTGACCGCTGCTGAAGTGGTTATTTCTGGTGGTCGTGGTATGCAAAACGGTGAAAACTTCAAGTTACTTGAAGGTATTGCTGACAAGCTAGGTGCTGCTATTGGTGCATCACGTGCTGCAGTTGATGCGGGCTTCGTACCGAATGACATGCAGGTAGGTCAAACGGGTAAAATCGTTGCACCGCAGCTATATATTGCCGTAGGTATTTCAGGTGCCATTCAGCACCTTGCCGGTATGAAAGACTCTAAAGTCATTGTTGCTATTAACAAAGACGAAGAAGCGCCTATTTTCCAAGTTGCAGATTACGGCTTGGTGGGTGACTTGTTTGATGTGTTGCCTGAACTAGAAAACACACTGTAAATACAACGCTTTTATCAAAGTCAAAAAAGGCTGCCTTTAAACGCAGCCTTTTTTAATGCTCGTATAAACAGTTAGAAACCGCTGACGAGGGCAGTGTTAAACACGAACCACAGAATTATCTTCACTTCCAATGCTAGAAGGGAGATAAGCATCGGCGGCCCAATCGTTTTCCCACATATCACCATCGAGTAGATAGCGAAATTGGTACTCATGATCAGTTTCTAGGTTAATAGTCAGCGTAAAATCGCCGCTCTTTAGTTTTTTCATCGTCAGAGGTTGCTTGTCCCACTCGGTAAAGTCGCCCACAAGGCTAGCTTCGTCAGCATTTTTTGCTTCTTCAGCGGAAAGGCGGAATGTTACTTTACAAACGGGTTTAGATTTCAGGTATTGCTTTTTTAGGCTCATGACAGGTCATCCCTTTTAGCGTAACAAATTCGTTGTTGCATCGATAAGTGCAACTTTTCCTGCAAGTGTGCAGGTGTTTAAATAATCAACGATTATTGCTCATTTGGCAATCTTACATTTTAATTCTAGGCGGATTTTTTTATATTACGTTGAGTAGCGCAATAATTAGTTGAATAATTCACAATTTTTAACAAACGAAGACAAGCGCTTCACGTTGAAACACATTACACTAGAACCAATAAAAAAATAATAAATCACGTATAGCTTTAACCCATTGTTCGCCAGACACATTTCACTTATGCAAATAGGTGAGTCTCGGTTCAAAGGTTAAGCATCAGTACTACGTTTTATAGGGAAAATAATGAAAAACTCCATTTGGATCAAAAGCGGTATACCTCTTATCATCATTCTGGTCGCGTTTGTTATTGCGGCAATTATGATTTCCTCTCGTAAGCCGCCAGAGCAAATCCCCGTTGAAACGCAAGCCTTCCTTGTTGATGCCAAACCAATGGAATACCAACCTGTTAGCTTTGTGGTTGACTCACAGGGCAACGTAGTACCTCGCAACAAAACATCACTTAGCGCACAAGTTAGCGGCCGCGTCGTGAGTTTGTCTGATAAATTCATTGTTGGGGGTATGTTCCAAAAGGGGGATGTGCTAATCACCCTTGAACAAGATGACTACCGCACCGAAGTAAAGTTGGCCGAAGCCGAACTAGCTCAAGCTCGTGCTGCTCTTGAAGAAGAACTAGCAAGAGGCAAGGTAGCAGAACAAGAATGGCGTTCAGTCAGCAGTGTTGTGCCGCCAGAGCTAGGTTTGCGTAAGCCTCAACTAGCAAAAGAGCAGGCAAATGTTAAAGCTTCAGAGGCAAAATTAGAGCGTGCCAACCGTAACCTTGACCGCACATTAATTAGAGCGCCCTACAATGGCATTGTAGTTGAGCGAAACATCGATTTGGGTCAATTTGTATCAGCAGGGGCCACGGTAAGCACCGTTTATTCAACTGACACTGCAGAGGTACGCTTACCCATCACCGACAAAGACTTAATGTTTGTTGATATTGGTAACCAATCAAGCAATCAATCTGACGTGACGTTAAACGCGACAGTAGGCGGCAAAAATAGAACTTGGACAGGTAAGTTAGTTCGCTCAGAAGGTATTTTGGATTCTGGAAGCCGTGTTCTTTATGCCGTGGTTGAAGTTAAAGACCCTTATCAATTTAACGGTGGTGATAATGCGCCACTTCGTTTTGGTCAGTTCGTTCAAGCCAAAATTGTTTCTCATCAAAAGCAAGACTTAACCGTATTGCCGCGCTCGATATTGCGCCTTGATAACACAGTGCTCACCGTAAATGATAACCGCGAAATTGAAATTGTACCGGTAGACGTAGTACGTACCACGGCAGATGAAGCCTTCATTGGCAGTGGCTTAAACAGTGGCGCGTTAGTGGTGACCAGCGCAGTTCCAAATCCTTATAATGGTATGAAAGTCAGACTTCCAGGTGATGAGCCTGCCATGCCACCAGAAGCAGAGAACGATAAAGAGTCAGACACTCAATCAGTAGACGTTAAAGACGATACTACTGTAACTAGCCCTGCTTCTTCTGGGGGTAAGTAATGAGTCAAATTGATACGGAAAAAGGGTTAATCGCTTGGTTTGCGCGCAACAGTGTTGCGGCAAACCTGTTGATGTGGTTGTTAATCGTTGGCGGGCTATTTGGTGCCTTTAGTATTCAAAAGCAAGTTTTCCCTAGTTTTGAAATAGATATCATCAACGTTCGCGTACCGTATTTGGGTGCTGCGCCTCAAGAAGTAGAAGAGGGCGTAATTCTCAAGATAGAAGAGTCGATTAAGAATTTAGAAGGCATTAAACAAGTCACCTCTACTGCGGTAGAGGGGATGGGTACGGTGAGCATTCAAGTTGAAGAAGATTACGATATCCAATCTTTACTTGATGAAGTGAAGGTGCAAGTTGATGCCATACCTCTTTTCCCAGCCGATACAGAAAAGCCGGTTATCTATCGCCAAAAAATTCAGCAAGATGTTATTTGGATATCTGTGTTTGGCGATGCCAGTGAACGTGAACTAAAAGAGTTTGCAAAAGACATTCGCGATGATGTTGCAAACCTTCCCGGTATTTCGAGTGTGCAAGTTGTTGGTGCCAGAGACTACGAAATTTCGGTTGAACTGTCTGAGGTCGACTTACAAAAATATAACCTGACTTTTGCCGACGCGGTTAGTCGTTTAAGTCAATCGAGTATCGATTTACCTGGTGGTTCTATTCGTACAGAAAATGGTGACATTCTGCTTAGAACCAAAGGGCAGGCTTACACGGGTTGGGATTTCTCTCAAATAGTGTTGGTTACCAATTCTGATGGTACACGGGTAACGTTAGGCGATGTTGCTTATATAAATGATGGTTTTATTGAGAACAACCAATATGCATTATTCGATGGAAAGCCAGCGGTTAGCCTTCGTGTGCAAGCGGTGGGTGATCAAAATGCATTAGAGATATCAGAACAAGTAAACGGCTACATCGACGAGAAAAAGAATGACTTTCCAGCTCATATTTCCGCCGACACATGGGGAGATAGTTCGTTTTATCTAGCGGATAGATTGAACATGATGCTAGAAAATATGTTTTTTGGTGGCTTGTTGGTGTTCTTGGTACTGTCGTTGTTCTTAAGAATAAAGCTGGCGTTCTGGGTTATCGTTGGCTTGCCTGTGTGTTTTTTGGGTACGCTACTGGTTATGCCTATCGATATGCTTGGTGTGTCTATCAATATGCTGAGTTTATTTGCCTTTATTTTGGTGCTTGGAATAGTGGTGGACGATGCCATCATAATGGGAGAATCGGCCTATTCCGAAATTGATCAAAAAGGGCACAGCACTGAAAACGTGATTGCTGGTGTTAAGAAAGTGGCTATGCCAGCCACCTTTGGGGTGCTTACTACCATAGCGGCATTCTCTCCTATGCTAATGGTATCTGGTCCCTTTGGTGTTATTTGGAAAACCATTGGGCTAGTGGTGATCATTTGTTTGGTGTTTTCATTAATTGAGTCGAAGCTTATTTTGCCTGCACATTTAGTGCATATGAAACTAAAGCCTTACGATCCTGCGAAGGCAAATAAACTTCAAAAGTTTAGAGACTTTTTCAGTGAAGGTATTAAGCGTTTCATACACAATGTTTACGCGCCATTTTTAGAAAAGACCATACGTAACCGTTACACCACGGTATCCGTTTTCTTAGCCATGCTAATCCTTACTATTGGTTTGTTTGGTGGCGGCATTGTTCGATTTGTTTTCTTCCCCAGTATTCCTAGCGACTTCATGTTTGCAAGTTTTGAGTTAGAGCCAGGCTCTTCGCTAAAACAGCGAGACGAAGTGCTTACAGCATTACGTGAAGGCATGATGCGTATGGATGAAAAGGTGCGTGACGATACTGGTGAAGGTGTAATTAAACATTCCATGGCGTTTGATAACGGTGACTTGGGCGGGGAGGTGTTCGCCGAACTGACCAAAGGTGAAACTCGTACCATGGCCGATTATGAAATTCATCAGTTGTGGCGTGATGAAATGTCTGAAATTCCAGGCGTTAAGACGTTCAGTATTGGCGCCCCTGGTGGCCCAGGTGGTGGTGCTGATCTTAGCTTCGAATTTAGTTCTGGTGATATTAGGTCGTTAAGAGCCGTAAGTGATGAACTAAAAAGCATCTTGTCGGGTTACGATGGTGTAACCGACATTAACGATACCTTCTCAGGTGGTAGTGAAGAGATTCAATTAGCATTGAAACCTCAAGCCGATGCATTAGGTATTACGCTACAACAACTTGGGCAGCAAGTACGTTTTGGCTTTTACGGTGCGGAAGTACAGCGTATTCAACGTGACGATGAAGAAATTAAAGTCATGGTGCGTTACCCAAGAGCAGAGCGTAGCTCAATTGAGCATTTAGAAAATATGCGTATTCGTGCGCCAAACGGACAAGAGATACCTTTCCAGCAAGTGGCTAGCTTCACCGTGGGCGAAGGCTTTGATTCTATCATTCGTGTAGATGGCAGCCGTTCTGTTACGGTAACTGCTGTGGTAGACAAGGCATTAATGGATCCGTCTGAAATTACAGGTGAGGTTATCGACTCTGTCATGCCTGATTTGTTGGCACGCTACCCTAAAGTTGATTTCCAGTTACAAGGAAACGCAAAAGAACAAGCTGACGCTATGATGAGTTTGGCGCAGGGCTTGTTGTTTGCCTTATTTGCGATTTACGCGCTATTGGCAATTCCTCTTAAATCTTACAGCCAACCATTTATCATCATGTCAGTCATACCTTTTGGTGTGGTGGGTGCCATTATTGGGCACCTAGTATTAGGCATGGCGGTGAGTGTGCTGTCGATTTGCGGCATTATTGCGTTATCAGGTGTTGTGGTTAACGACAGCTTGATTATGGTGGACTTTGTTAACCGTGCCCGCCAAGAAGGCCATTCATTAATGCGCGCAGCAATTAGCGCAGGTACCCAGCGTTTCCGCGCAATTATATTAACGTCGTTAACCACCTTTATGGGGCTAATGCCAATTGTATTTGAGCGAAGTCTTCAGGCACAAATTGTTATTCCTATGGCAATTTCATTGGCGTTCGGCATTTTGTTTGCAACGGTTATTACTCTGCTATTAGTACCGGCCTTGTACCTAATATTGAACGACATTAAAAATGTATTCAAAGGTAGAAAGCATACTGAATCAGTAGGTTCTGCATCGATAGAGCAACAGTAACACGGGCTAATAAATTCAAAAACTCCCGTCTAGTTCGCTATACGGATTATAAAAACACCGCATTGGTTCGCCAATGCGGTGTTTTTGTTTGCATTTTGTACGATTTGCCATATACTGTACAAATAAACAGTGAATGGGTGAACGCGATGACTACAGGTGTTAAAGCAGTTGATCAACTTATTGAAAAGTTCGGAATATTATCTTCGCCAGGGCAAGATAAGTTCCAGCGCTTAACGTATTTATTTGGTGGTGATAAACGGGCGGACTCGTTGCCTTTTTGTATGTATCAAAAAGTGATGGGCGCGCCTGTATCTCGTCGGTTCACAATCCATCATTTTTATTTGCCCCACAAAAACTGCAAGTTAGCCAGTTTCATGTTTAATGAAAAAGGTGAATTAATAGAGCAGGTTTATTTTACTAAGTTGTCTCGTATGGTGAATGTTTGCCGAAAGTTGCAGCGTCTTCTCTTGGAAGAAAAGGGCCTGAGTGAAAAGGCATCCCAAGGAATGCTACAGCAGAACAGGCAACAAAAAGACAGAGAGTGGGCGCAGACTGAGCAATTTGCGGCCTAATCACTTGTGTAGCTAAAGTGTGTAGCTAAAGTGTGTAGCTAAAGTGTAGAGCTATGGCATCAATGACTTAAGGCAAGTGTCACTAAGTCACTAACTAGTAACGGCCAAACGTGCTAATGGGCAAGGGCAAACTGGCGAAATATAAGATAAAGATGAAAGGCCAAAGGCATAAGCTAAAAATAGAGAACAAAAAAGCGAAGGGGCGTTAAAACGACACCTTCGCTTTTTTATGTTTATCATTCTTAAATGCAGTACTTGATAAGGCTAAGAACAAAAGTGCAGGCTAGATCTGCACTTTCAACCTAAATCAAGGTAGTGCTTAGTAGAAAGAGTACTTCACTTCAACACCAAGAATACGTGGCTCGTTCACAATACCGGTAAGGTTGTTAAAGTCGATAGCCCCTTTAACGTTATCTTCATCGGTAATGTTACGACCAAACAAGGCTACTGTGTAGTTATGCTCAAAGTTTTCGTAACCTATGCGCAAGCCTCCTTCAAAGTTGTCGTCTGTTTGGAACTCTACAGACTCATATAAGAAGATGTTAGTTTCACCTTGGAATGCCCAATCGGTAAATACGAAGAATTCACCGTTGTCGCCCATAGGCACAGTGTAGCGTGCGGTAAAGTTAAAGATTGACTCTGGCGCTTGTGGGAACGGGTTACCGTTCACAATGTAGTTACCATCATCTGCTACTGGATCAGTAATGGTACAAGAACCACAACCGCCAACCGTCAATGTGTCATCTTTAATTTCGGTATGGTTATAGCTATAGCCAGCAGTAAAGGTTAGTTCATCAGTAGCTAACCATTGAGAGTCAATTTCAAAACCGTAGGCTTCGCCTTCATCTGCATTGACGAGTGCGGTAAAGTTGTTACCACCACCAATGGCTGACAGTTGCATATCATCAACCGTGTAGTAGAACGCTGCACCGTTCAGGCGAAGTGTTCCATCTAGCAAATCAGATTTAAAACCAACCTCATAAGAGTTAATAGTTTCAGCGTCAGCCACAGATGGTGAGCTTTCAAACGCTACATCGCGACCTTGAATAGTTTGAGCACGGAAACCATTTGAGTAGCGAGCGTAAGCAGACATATCGTCTGTGATACGGTAGTTAGCGCTAAGTTCGAAACTGGTTTGCCCATCATCAACGTTGATTGGATCATAATCTTGTAGGCTAGCTGCACCAATAACAACAGCGAAGCCATCTACGTTTTGATCGCCAACAATCAATGATTTCTCGTCATGGGTATAACGAAGACCACCGGTAATATTTAGCTTCTCATTAACTTGGTAAGAAGTTTGACCAAATACCGCCCATGTTCTGTTTTCATGGTAAACGGTAGTTGCTCCAAAGAAACCATCAACACTAGTCACGTTGAAAGACGCATCATAATAGAATGCGCCTAATTGCCAGTTCATCGCGTCTGTGGTGTTGCTTGATAAACGGAATTCCTGTGTATATTGCTCAAGGTCGTCTAGATTATCTTGAGTAACAGCAGAAAATGGAATGAAGCCTGGGCCAGATGTGCCATCAGCGTTGTTGAAACCACCATCAATGTCACCAAGGCTCGAACCTTCAGCAGTCTCCATTGCTGAGATTGACGTGAATGTCACATCATCCATATCGTATTCAAGTTTTAGTGATGCGCCGAAACCGTCATATTCTTGAGGGTTATTGTCAGCACCGTTGCCGTCGATATCACCATCATAATAAATGGTATCTCGGTCGTAATTTGCATTTAGGTTATTGCTGCCAACATCGAAAACGTTAGCGCGGAAAATTGAAGCTGTGCCATCTAATTCTCTGCCGTGAACATTTAATAGAGCTGAGAAATCGTCTGACGGCTCCCAAAGAAGCTGTAAACGGTATGCTTTTTCATCAAAGCCACCAATCGCATCGTTTTCGCCGGTAAAAGCATTGTCGATGTAATCATCACGCTCTTGCGATAACAATGATAAACGGGCTGATAGCTCATCAGTTAAACCGCCACTAATAGCACCTTCGAAGTTCATGGTGCCATAAGAACCAAAACCGGCCTTAGCGTAACCTTCTAAATCTTGCGTAGGTTTTACTGTATCGAACTTAATGATACCGGCTGTCGTGTTACGGCCAAACAAGGTTCCTTGTGGGCCACGTAATACTTCAACTTGTTGAACATCAAAAAGTGGGAAGCTTTTCAGTACCACATTTTCCATTACCACTTCATCCATGATAATAGAAACAGGCTGCGAGGCAGCCAAGTCAAAGTCAGTGTTACCTAGGCCACGAATATAAAAACGTGGTGCTACGCGACCGTTTGACGATTCAGCGTAAAGACCAGGCACGCGAACAGCCAATGCAAGGATATCTTCACCACCTGAAAACAAGCTTTCAAACTTTTCGCCACTTAGGGTCGCTACAGAAATAGGCACTTCCTGTATTGACTGGGTACGTTTTTGAGCCGTTACGGTAATTTGTTCAAGCGCAGTTTCTTTCTTTTGTATTGTTTCTGCTTCTTGAGCAACGATAGAAGTACTGAACGCTGCACTAACTGCAAGCGCCAGTGAGGCAAGTTTATGTGTTCTCATGTGTCCACCAAGAGTTTTAGATTATACTTTTGTAGTGTTTTTTGGTACAGAAAAAGCGGTCTGTACGCGGCGTGGCATTTTACACAAACTAAGTAACAAAAACTTATCTTTGTTGTAAATAATTATTTTCTTATGAACTTGGCGCGGTACTGTGAAGGCGATAAACCGGTATTCTTTTTGAAAAGCCGGGTGAAAGAACTGAGGTCTTCATAGCCCACACTATTAACAATTGATTCAAGAGGAGACATAGACGTTTCTAAAATTTTTCTTGCTTGTTCTAATCGTAAACCTTGTAGATATTGGATAGGCGTTATTGCACAGGCTTGCTTGAAACGCCTTATTAATGTGCGTTCAGTCATATTGTGTTCATGAGCCACATGTTTCAGCGTGAGCCGTTTTGTAAAATGATCTTCCAAGTAATTTTGCACCGCCAAAACATCTTTATCTTGATGGAATTTGTGTTGCCGACTGCTTGCATACACCGTTTGGTTAGGCCGAGAAAAGTCGAGCACATGTGACTTAGCAGTATCGCTCGCCACTTGATGACCGCAATAGCGTTCTATGAGCAAAATGGCCAAATCTATCCACGCCATACCGCCACCTGCACAAAAAATAGCATCTTGTTCAGTTACCATCTTTTCAGATTGCAAATTAACAGCAGGGTATCGAGAGCGAAACTTATCTGCGTACCCCCAATGGGTAGTGGCAACTTTGTTATCGAGTAATCCTGACTCTGCTAATAAGAAAGTCCCTGTGCAGTTACCCGCAATATCTGCCCCTTGCTTTTGCAGTCGCTTAATATGCACAAGTTGATTCGCGTTTTCTTGTAAAACCGTATCGATATCGCCGCCAATAGTGGGGATCAGCAAGATGTGGGTTTCGGTGACATCCTCAATGGCAATGTTAGGGGTGAGTAGTAACTGGTTAGTACAGTGAAAAGGTTTGCCATGGAAACTCGCTAGCTGAACTTTGAATTTAGGGGTGGTGGGCTGGTTATGAATGCGCTGCCAACTGATGCCAGCGAACGCGAATACATCGAGTGCGCCAGTGATGGCAGAAGCCAGTGCTTGATCAAACCCTAATACGGTAACGACGAAAGGTGGTTTATTCATAAAAATAATACAGTTTATTAGATACGATAACTAACAGTGATTGTTGGCGTAAATGGCCATGATTGTGTCATAAATGACAATAATGGCATGATAACGAATATGACACAATGCATTAACAATTTGCTCATGGACTTTATTATGGCTGACCAACTTATTCCCCGTCGGGAAATGCAATTCCAACTTTACGAAGTATTAAATACCCAGTCTTTGTGTGAAAAGGCCCGTTTTGAGGAACATAACGTTGAAACGTTTAATGCCGTTATTGATATGGCAGAAAAAATGGCTGAAGAGCTGTTTCTACCTCATAACGCTATCGCCGATAAAGATGAGCCTACTTTCGATGGCAAAAAGGTCACCATGATAGGTGAGGTTAAAAAAGCCTTTGATACTTATCGTGAGTCGGGCTTTATTGCGGGTCACTTCGATTACGAAGATGGCGGAATGCAGTTACCCGTTACCATTATGAATGCATGTGCTGGTTACTTCTTAGCCGCCAACCCTTCCACTACTGCGTATCCTTTTCTTACTGCTGCCGCCGCAAATGTGGTTAAGCATTTTGCCAACGAAGAAACCAAGCAAGCCTTTTTGCCTAAAATGCTCACAGGTGATTTTACCGGCACTATGGCATTAACTGAGCCTCATGCCGGCTCTGGACTAGCAGATATTCGCACGTCGGCGACCCTTAACGAAGATGGTACGTATCGCGTGAAGGGCAGCAAGCTTTATATCTCTGCTGGCGAACACGAATTATCGGACAACATTGTTCATTTGGTCTTAGCGAAAATTCCAGGCGGTCCTGCGGGCGTAAAAGGTATTTCGTTATTTGTTGTCCCTAAGTACCGTTTAGATGAAGACGGCAACCCAGGCCCCCGTAACGACGTTACGCTAGCTGGGCTAATACACAAGATGGGTTATCGCGGGACGACTTCTACCGCGCTTACGTTTGGTGAGAACGGTGATTGTCATGGTTACCTAGTGGGTGAGCCGCACCAAGGCTTGCGTTATATGTTTATGATGATGAACGAGGCGCGTATTGGTGTAGGTTACGGTGCTGCTATGATTGGTTATCGCGGCTATCGCTATTCTCTTGAGTATGCAAAAGACAGAACTCAAGGCCGTGCAGCGCCAAAATTAGCCCCAGAAGATGAGGCTACGCCAATTATTAACCATGGTGACGTGCGTCGCATGTTGTTAGCGCAGAAGTCGTATTGTGAAGGCGGCATGGCACTTTGTTTATACGGTAGTACCTTAATTGATGCGTTAGAAACGGAAGAAGACACCGCGAAACGTACCGAAATTTCCCAATTGCTCGAGCTACTTACCCCAGTATTTAAAGCGTGGCCTTCTGAATTTGGCCCTAAAGCTAACGACTTAGCCATCCAAATTCTAGGTGGCGCTGGTTATACCCGTGAATACCCCGTAGAGCAGTGCTGGCGTGATAACCGTTTGAACCCTATTCATGAAGGTACAAACGGTATTCAAGCGCTAGATTTACTCGGTCGTAAATTATGGCAAAGCGAAGGAAAAGGGCTTCAAGTGTTACTCGCACGTGTATCTGGCGACATGAAAGCGGCTACAACACCGCGGGCTCAAGTGTTAGCGGCGAAACTTAAACCTTATCTTGATCAACTTGGCGGACTTATTCAGCAAGCGGCTGGTGACTTACGTTCAGACAAACAAGCCGTGTTACTTACCAACGCAAGCTGCTTTTTGAATGTATTTTCGGCCTGCGTAGTGAGTTGGATATGGTTACGCCAAGCAAATGTTGCCGAGCAAGCATTGCTTAACGGCGCAAGTGGCCAAGACGGCGATTTCTATGAAGGAAAAATGGCAGCAGCTGAATACTTCCTTAATTGGGAATTACCGCTAGTAAAACGCGATATAGAAGTCATTACGTCACAAGAACCAACTTGTGAAAATGTGAAAGCCAGTTATTTCTAATACCGGCTTAAAGGACATAAAAATGACAAATCAACAACGGCAAATAGCAGTAAACATTAAGGTAGGGCAATAACAATGGTGGCATCAAACGTAGAAGGGAAACATATCCTTATCACCGGTGGCGGTTCAGGTATTGGCGCGGCTTCGGCCAAGACCTTATGTGAGCGCGGGGCATTGGTCGGTGTTGCCGATTTGAATATAGAAGCTGCTGAAGCTTTAGTGCATGAGCTCAAAGAAGCGGGCGGTAATGCCTATGCAGTAAAAGTGGATGTTACTGAGCCCGATGAAGTGAATGCCATGTTTGAAGCGGCGTTTTCACAGCAAGCTAAACTCGACGTAATCATTAATAACGCGGGTATAGACCATTTTCCAGCACCCCTTACTGAAGTAGACGATGCCATGTTCATGAAGAACATTCAGGTGAATCTAGCGGGCGTGTGGTATTGCATGAAAAATGCGCTTAAACATATGACGGTCAATGGTGGTGGTCATATTATCAATATAGCGTCAGTGGCGGGCTTACGCTCGGCGCCTATGATCAGTGCTTACAGTGCATCTAAACACGGTGTTATTGGCCTAACTAAATCGGCAGCGGTGGAATATGCCCGTGCGAATATTCGCATTAATGCGGTGTGCCCAAGCTTTGTTGATACGCCGATGGTGCAGGGCGTGCTGTCTAAATTAGACGAGCGCGGACAAAAAGCCATGGTAGGTGCAAACCCAATGAAGCGTTTAGGTAAACCTGAAGAAATAGCGAATGCGATAGCATGGTTGTGCAGTGACGAATCTTCATTCATGACAGGGCAATCGGTAGTACTTGATGGCGGCATGTTGGCTTAAACACTCAATTTCATGCGTTTGATAAAAGTTCTTGCGTTAGATAAGAGCGCGACAGATTTACAAAGGGAAAACTATTATGAAAAACTTATTCGATTTAACTGGCAAGGTAGCGTTAGTAACAGGTGCTAGCCGCGGTATTGGCGAATCGATCGCCCGTTTGTTGGCACAATATGGCGCACACGTTATCGTTTCTAGCCGTAAAATTGATGGCTGTGAAGCGGTTGCCTCGTCAATTCGCGATGCAGGTGGTAAAGCAACAGCACTTGCATGTCATGTTGGCGATATGGAGCAAATTACGAACGCATTTGCTGCGATTAAAAGCGACTTCGGTAAGCTAGATATTTTAGTGAACAATGCCGCAGCTAATCCGTACTTTGGCCATATCCTAGATACCGATTTAGGTGCTTACGACAAGACAGTAGATGTGAACATTCGTGGTTACTTCTTTATGTCTATTGAAGCGGGCAAAATGATGAAAGAGCAGGGCGGCGGTGTCATCCTTAATACAGCGTCAGTTAATGGTGTAACACCGGGTGACATGCAGGGTATTTACTCTATTACGAAAGCCGCGGTTATCAGCATGACGAAATCATTCGCAAAAGAGTGCGGTAGCTTAAATATACGTGTTAACGCGCTATTACCAGGTTTGACCGATACCAAGTTTGCTTCAGCACTTACTTCAAACGATCAAATTTTAAAGCACGCGCTTAAAGTGATCCCACTAGGCCGTGTTGCCGATCCGGATGAAATGGCAGGTACGGTATTGTACTTAGTATCTGACGCATCTAGCTACACCACAGGCACGACAGTGGTGGTTGATGGTGGTATGCTAGCGTAAAAACGCTAACGAGATTTTACCATGCATATATGGGTTGACGCAGATGCGTGTCCCAGTGTGATTAAAGACATTCTTTTTAAGGCAGCCCGACGTACCGGTCTGCCTTTGTCTTTAGTTGCCAATCATTCTATGTCTGTTCCACCAGATAAACACATTACCCTTACTATCGTGCCCTCTGGTTTTGATGCAGCAGATGATTACATTGTTGAAAAGATAGAAGCCGGTGATTTAGTGATAACCGGAGATATTCCTTTGGCGGCCGATATTTTGGCTAAGAACGCCAAAGCTATGAATACACGAGGCGATGAGTACGACAAGTCGTCCATCCGCGCCGCGCTCACTATGCGAGATTTTATGGATACTATGCGCTCAAGTGGTGAACACACGGGCGGGCCTAAAGCATTCTCTCAGCGAGACAAACAGAATTTCGCCAATGCGTTAGATAGGATGATTACCGCAGGCACGCGCTAACGATGAGTTAGTCATAGCGTTAATAAGTACACCTAATAACTACACCTAATAAGTGCACCTAATAACTACACCGAATCAAAAAAGGGCTGCGTTTTCACGCAGCCCTTTTGTATTTATGAGGTAAAGCTTACCGTACTGAGTCTTATAATACCGAGTTCTTACAATACTGAGACTAAGGCTTTCGCTAATGTTTCAACGTTCTCTGAGTTAATACCCGCAATGTTCACGCGGCTAGAGTCAACGAAATAAACACTATGCTTTTCGCGCACTTCACGTACTTGCTCTGGTGTAATACACAAGAACGAGAACATGCCTTTCTGATCGTTAACGAAGCTGAAGTCTTTTGGCGAACCATTGTCGTGAAGATTCTTAACCAGCATGGCACGTAGAGACTTCATACGGTTACGCATTTCATCTACTTCATTTACCCATTCTTGATTAAGCGCTTCGTCAGACAAGATAATATCAACCAACGCACCGCCGTAGCTAGGTGGCATAGAGTAAATACCACGAGCAATAGATTGAATTTGGCCTTGAGCAATTTTGCGTGTGCTGGTATCAGCAGTAATGATGGCAGCAAGACCAACACGCTCACGGTATAAACCGAAGTTTTTAGAGCAAGATGCCGCAACAATCACTTCTGGTAGGTTTTCAACCAATAGACGAAGGCCATACGCATCTTCATCTAAGCCTTCACCGAAACCTAAGTAAGCCACATCAATGAAAGGTAGGAACTCACGCTCTTTAGCAACCGCTAGTACTTCGTCCCACTGTGCATTCGTTAAATCTGCACCCGTTGGGTTGTGGCAGCAACCGTGAAGTAACACGATATCGCCTTTCGCTGCACCGCGAAGGGTATCCATCATGGCATCGAAGCGAATGCTAGCAGACGCTTTATCGAAGTACGGGTAGGTTTCAATTTTAAGACCAGCCGAGCCAATTAATGGAATGTGGTTGGCCCATGTTGGGTCGCTTACCCATACTTTAGCGTTCTCGTTACAACGAACCAGTAATTCTGAAAGAATGCGAAGTGCACCACAACCACCTGGCGCTTGAACCGCGGCAACACGGTCAGCAAGTAATACAGGGCTGCTCTTGCCTAAAAGCAAAGTAAGCATGTTGTCGATGTAACCCTGATTACCTTGCGGCGTAATATAGGTTTTGCTGGTTTCACGTTCTAACAACAGTTGTTGCGCTTTCGCTACGCTAGTAAGAATAGGGGTATTACCTTGCTCATCTTTATAAACACCGACACCTAAGTCGATTTTATGAGAATTTAAATCTTCACGATAAGCAGCTGACAAACCAAGTATTGGGTCTGGGGCGAGATGGGGTAATACTTCAAACACGATATTTCCTCGTTGCAATGCAAAAAATAGCAGGCACGCATTATGCCACCGATGGTAGAAAAAACGACCCTTTATAGTAGAAAATATGTCATTAAATTGGTATTTGTGGTGTAAAACGAAATACACATCACAAAATTACGTGTCAGTTAATACTCTTCAGATGCGCGTCACTGGCGCCTATGTGTGTAGTGCTAGGCAGAACACGACTTAACCGATAATAAAATGTTGGTTGCCCACTACATCACCGCGCGTATTAAAAGTACGTTCATACCAATGTATTTGTTGGTGGCTATTTACAAGAAGCAGAGTAGAAGTACGAGTACCATATTCTGGTGATTGGATAAAAATAGACGACAAACGTTTTTCCCATTCATACCCAATGCCTGTGTTAGGCAGCGTATGATCAGATGCTTTGTCTTCGTCTTTTAAAATGGCGAAAAGTGCCTCAGTATCAAGCTGATTATTTTGGCTCACGTAATCGGTTAACGACGCTATTCCTTTGGTGACTTTCGGCCAAGGTGTCGTTAAGTTAGCGTTGGATAAACCGTAAACTCCTTGGGTTAACGTAGCGTGGGTGTCTTCGAAGTTGTTGTACACCGCGAGTGATTTTACATCACCATAAACCAAATTATAGCCATTATACTGGTGCCGGTTTGCACGTAAAACGTTAAGGTAGGTGGGCTGTTTCATTGCTTCATCAATAAGCCAATCTGCCACTAAGCCGCCGCGAGAAATAGCATCGGTTTTTATCGTCTCAGGAGCTCTAATATTGGTTAAGGCGGCCACTTTCCCGTTACGCGTAACCCCCATCCAAGTGCCGTGAGCCTGTAAATCATGGCCTGCAAGCACATGTGGGTGATTATTCCAAAACCCAGACACAGCAGTGGGTCTAGCGTGAAATTCATCTCTATTTGCCGCAATAACCAAAGGGAATTCCTGACTTTGGTCTACTGCAATAAACAATATGCACATATACAACTTTACTCGCTGACTGTTGTGAATAATGAACACGGTAACCGCATTCAATATCATGTAAAGGTGGTGGATTGCCGCTAACTTTTTTATGCTTACCCGCTAAAACGTAGTAAGAGAATAACAAGAATGAAAAAAACGATTCATCATCAGTTAGTGGGCAATAAGTTACCACGCAAATGGCCACATTGGCTAAGCGCCTGCGGCAGTTTTATTTTAACTAAACGGGGATGGCGAATAGAAGGCAAACTCATCAACGATAGAAAAGTGATATTAGCGGTAGCGCCACACACTTCAAACTGGGACTTTTTTATTGGCATACTGGTGGTATTTGCGTTAAGAATTAAGGTTAACTTTTTTGGCAAACACACCATTTTTACACCCCCTTTAGGCTATATTGTGAGGAAACTTGGCGGCATACCCATAGAGCGAAGTAAAGCACATGGGGTGGTGAATAATATCGTACGTCAGATACAAGACAGCGAAGAAGTAGTATTGGCCTTGGCACCAGAAGGGACACGAAAAGGCGTATTTCCTTGGAAAACCGGTTTTATGTACATTGCTAAAGAGGCCAATATTCCCATTCAGCTGCTAGGGCTTGATTACGCCAAGAAAACCGTTGTACTTGGTCCAATTATTAACCAAATCGACGATATTGAAGAACAAATGCAAACTATTTATGCGTTTTATGCTAACGTTTGCGCCCATTATCCAAAAAACTGTATAACCAGCTAACGTAACGGAGCGTTCACCCGTGTCAAAACAGGGATTTACAACCCGGCAGGTTCACGCAGATCGTTTGCTCAATACTCCAGAGCATGGCGGCGTGCATACCAGCACTTCTAATTCTGTACTTTTCGAATTTTCTGATGCCCAAGGTATCATTGATGCTTTTCAGGGCAAACGTGCAGCTCACGTATATTCGCGCTCATCATCTCCGTCGGTTGCCGCATTGCAAAATATGCTTAACGACCTTGAGGGCGGCTTTGGGGCTTTATGCTTCTCAACAGGAATGTCTGCCATTAGCAGTACCTTGTTTTCGCTTTTAAAAGCTGGCGATCACCTTATCGTTAGCCAATATCTGTTTGGGAATACGCGAAGCTTCTTCGATACGCTTGCCGATTATGGTGTTCAGATTACCTTTGCTGATGTAACGGATATCCAAAACGTTAAAGAAGCTTATTTACCTAACACGAAAGGGGTCTATACTGAAACGGTAGCCAACCCGGTAACCCAAGTTGCCGACCTACGTGCTATCGGTCAGTACTGCGAAGAGCGTAATATCTTGTTTATGGTTGATAACACCATGACACCGCCACCGCTTTTTTACGCCAAAGAACTAAAAGCCTCGTTAATATTTTGCTCACTGACCAAATACATTTCTGGTCATGGTAATGTGTTGGGCGGTGCTGTTATTGATACCGGCCTGTTCAATTGGAAAGGCTTTGGAAACATTAAAAGTGCTTACCAAGTTGCCGATGAAGCCCAATGGGGTTTAACACAAATTAAGAAAAAAGGGTTACGAGATTTAGGCGCCACACTGGCCCCTCAGTCTGCAACCGCCATTGCGTTAGGTATGGAAACGTTAAGCTTGCGCTTAGCTCGAGCATGTGAGAATTCACAAAAGCTCGCTATGTTTTTAGATAACCACCCCAAAGTAAAACAGGTATTTTATCCTGGGCTGGCTAGTCACCCGCAGCACTTTATGGCGCGAGAGCAGTTAAAAAGAGGCTATGGCGCTATTCTTAGCTTTACCCTTGTTGATGATATTGACCCAGTTCAATTCTTAAATGCCCTAGAGTTGGTAATTTGCGCTACGCACTTAGGTGATAACCGTACGCTGGCGTTGCCTGTTGCTCCAACGATTTACTTTGAAAATACAGCAGAAGAGCGGGAAGCTATGGGCGTTTCAGATACCATGATAAGAATATCGGTAGGTATTGAAGATACCGACGATCTTATTAATGATTTTACGAATGCCTTCGACCGCAAATATGCAGCAGAATAAATTCTCTGTTTCATTGATTTAACGTCAATTTCACTTTTTGTTCGTCATCGGAGCAGTAACGAACAAAAAGTGGTGTTATTATCAATTCTGCAAGAAGTAGCTAGATCCTTTTCATCGCATTAATTCTCTTAGTTGTGTTGTGGCAAACTCGATTGATTCTGGGTTAGCAGTGAGAGGATCAGCTTCTTGCCCTTTCTTTCCATTTAAATCCCTCCAACCATGCAATGTCTAATTTACCGTTCCGTATTCCTGTTAGTCATATTACGCTAATGAATTCTATAACACGGGTCATTCATCAATTAAATTCGAACGATAGGTGGGTATTTTCCTAATATATATTCGATTTACAGTCTTTTATTATTTACACATTAAATTAATAGGAGAAATGTAATGACGTCTATTCTTGTTGTGTATTCAAGCCTTAATGGCGAAAACAGTAAATCAACCGAGCTCGCTGACTATTATCTTCAGTCACGTGAGGGCAGCGAAACATCGGTTACAAAAGTTGATGTAGCAGAACTAGCGTTGGCACATCTAACCGGTGAAGAAATGCAAGCGTGGATGACAGACGCTAGCGAGCGTACTTCTTCACAAAAGCGTTTAGCTGCGGTTTCCGATGACCTCGTTGCACAACTTCAAGCGGCAGATGAAATTGTGCTAGCAGTTCCTATGTACAACTTCGGTATTCCTTCTTCACTTAAAGCCTATTTCGACCGTATTGCACGGGCGGGTATTACCTTTAAATATACTGAAACTGGGCCGGTAGGTTTGCTTGAAGGCAAGCAAGCGAAGGTATTTGCTAGTCGAGGCGGCGTTTACGAAGGCGGTGATTACGATACACAAACACCATACTTAACTCACTTTTTAAATTTCATCGGTATTACTGACGTGAAATTTGTTTATGCAGAAGGACTTAGTATGGGTGAAGACAGTGCTAATGAAAGTATCGCTAATGCGAAGGGTAAAATAATTGAACTAACCCAAAAAGTCGCTGACTAAATCTATGCAGTTAGCAAAACGCAATGAGTGCGTTTGAGCTAAAGTGTGTTCCAAGTTGAGTGTGCTTGATTGCCCCGCATATTATGCGGGGCTTTTTTATGCGCGGCTTTTTATTCAGAGATTTTTATCAGTGGTTTTTATATCAGGGATTTGTCGAATTGAGTAATTTCCACTTAGGATTTACAGCCTAATAGTCAATTGCTCGATTCTCTGGGTATAATGTGGGCATAACTAAAAAATAAAGTCGTTATTATGCAGAAATTTTCTTCCCTTGTTTTAGCTTCTAGTATTACGCTCCTGCTTAGCGGATGCGCCAATACAGATTCAACTACTGAATTAAACGCTAAAAGAAGCTCCGCCCAAAGTGACACCCTTTCATCTAGGGCACCTAAAAGTATCCGTAATGAGCCAATTGCTTCCTACACTCCCGACATTGAGCAGGGCCCTGTACAGTATTCAGAAAACGGTGAGATTACCTTAAAACAAATTATGGCAGACCCACAATGGTTGGGCCGAGCGCCGACCAATATGGGGTGGTCAATTGATGGTAGCCACATTGTTTACGAAAGAGAACAACCTAACAGCAAGCTAAAAGATGTTTATATAGCGAGTCTTAATGCGGCAGATAAAAGTGTAAAAGCTCCATTATCTCAATTACACCAATATAAATACGATGAGCGGGTAGAGCGTGAAGACGGTGTCATTGCTTATCGATTTAAAGACAGCGTATACGTGCAATTCACCAATAATGAAGTTGTGCAACTTACCCGTGGTGGTAGTTTTCTATCATCATTATCTTTTATGACTGATGGACGTTTAATGGCATTAAGTGGCAATAGCGCCATTGCCATAGACCTAACTAACGGTAGCAGAGAAGAATTGGTAAGTTGGTCATTCAGTGATGAACCAGAAGCCGTAGCAGCGCCAAAAGATTATATTGCCGAGCAGCAGCAATCATTAATTCAATATATTGCTAAAAAGCTTAAAAACCGTGAAGCCAAAGCGAACGCACAAAACACCCTAGCGGCAAACAACACCAGTATTGCACCTGATGCGTTTTATTTTGATAAAACCCATAAGTTGGTGGGCGTGAGTGTATCTCCGAAAGGTAATTTCGCCATTGTGGCGACTACGCCTGATACGCCTTCCCGAGATGATAGTGACATTATGCCGCACTACATTCAGGAAGACAGCCGCATCGCGAGCAAGCCTGTACGTAGAAAAGTAGCCGATGCTGAACCGATTAATCATCAACTTTGGCTTTTAGACTTAGCAAGTGGTGAAAAGTCACTACTAAACTACTTTAGCTTACCTGGTTATAACGACGATGTATTAGCCGACGTGAAGGCTGAAAATGCAGAAGCTAAAGGCGAACGTTACGACGTGAATCGTTTACCAAGACCTATTACCTTGCTGTCTAGCTGGAACTGGCAAAAGCCTTCTATCAGCTGGCACAAAGACGGTGAGCAAGTTGCGGTAATGGTGGAAGCGTGGGACAACAAAGACCGCTGGATTGCCACGGTAGACCTAGATAACCAACGTTTAGTGAACCAACATCGCTTACATGATGATGCATGGGTAAACTATCGTTTTAACAGCTTTGGTTGGTTTAATAACAGCGAAACCCTGTACTATCAGTCTGAGCACTCAGGCTATGCGCACCTTTATACGCAAGTACCAGGACAATCCCCAAAAGCCTTAACCCAAGGTACGTTCATTACTGATAGCCCTACGTTGTCTAATGATGACATGTGGATGTACTTTACCGCGAACAGTAAACACCCTGGCATTTTCGAAGTTTATCGCGTTAAGACAGCAGGCGGCGAAGTAGAAGCGCTAACCAATCTTAACGGTTTAACAGAGTATGAACTTAGCCCAGATAACACCACATTAGTGTTAAGCCACGGTAAAGTGTCTCGCCCTCCTGAGCTTTATGTTAAAGCAGTAGATAGCACACAATCAGCGACTAAAATTACCGATACGGTAAGCGACGCGTTTACCGCAATACCTTGGGCAGTGCCTAACGTGGTGGCCATTCCATCTAGTCACACCGATGCGCCTATTTATGCCCGCGTTTACTTACCGAAAGATTATCAAGCAGACAAGCCGCTTAAAGCAGTAGTCTTTAATCACGGTGCAGGTTATTTGCAGAATGCCCATTTAGGATGGTCTTTGTATTTCAGAGAATACATGTTTAATAGCATGCTAGTGCAACAAGGGTATGTGGTACTTGATATGGACTACCGTGCCTCGGCTGGTTACGGGCGCGACTGGCGTACCGCCATATACCGCAACATGGGTACGCCTGAAGTACAAGATTTACGTGATGGTGTTAATTGGTTAGTAGAAAACGCTAATGTGGATCGCAAAAGAATAGGTACGTATGGAGGCTCTTATGGCGGCTTCTTAACCTTTATGTCTATGTTTAACGCACCGGATCTTTTTGCAGCTGGTGCAGCGCTTCGCCCAGTTACCGATTGGGCGCACTATAATATTGGGTATACGTCTAATATCCTGAACACCCCAGATGTAGACCCTATTGCTTATGAGCGCAGTTCACCTATCTATTTTGCAGAAGGGCTAGAGAAGCCACTGTTAATTAACGCACCTATGGTTGATGACAATGTATTTTTCCACGACACGGTTCGACTAGTACAGCGCTTAATTGAGCTAGAAAAAGAAGACTTTGAAACGGCTATTTACCCTGTAGAGCCACATGGTTTTGTACAACCAAGTTCTTGGTTAGACGAATACCGCCGAATCTATAAGTTGTTCGAAGAGAACTTGTAGTTAGTTAAGGCTGGTTATAAAGATAAAAAAACGCCCCTATACAGGGGCGTTTTTATTTTAACCCGGAATAAACACGGGCAACTGAATATTCATCGTTTTTTAGCGGTTAACCACATAAGCGTGAAAATGATCAATCCACTTACCGCACCGAATAAGTGCGAATCAATGGCGACTTTGGCGTCAATCAGTGCAGCCACCTGCGCACTACTGCCCGATATTTGCTCATAAACCACTTTTAGCGCAACTCCGCCCAGTAAAATCCAGCCAGAGCGCATCTTATTCATAATATCCATTAATGCGCCCCATACAAAAATACCGTGTAGCGCACCAGATAACCCTGCATACCAAATAAGATCTTCAGAAAACAGGTAAAGGCCAGCACTTGTGCCTAAGCTGCACCATACAAATACTTTTAAGAACCGACCTATTCGGTAATGTTCGCCGTGTAGCGCCCACAGTAGGGTAAGGCCTGATAAATTCAGCAACAGGTGATACCCATTGGTATGTACAATATTGCCAGACAATAAGCGCCAGGTTTCTAGCCCTTGAATGGCGAAACGATCGTAAGCTAACCACTCACCAGAGAGGGGTTCTAAGAAAAAAGCGACGATAGCGCAAAGCGCTAAAATAAGTGGGCCTACGCTATACTTAGGTGAGACCGGTAGTGACATCATCATTGTTATTTATTTTAGTAATCCGTGTGTGCTGGGTATGATACATAAAATTGCCAGTAGGGTGGAAAGCGTTATCGGTAAAATTGCTTTTTTCGTCGGCTTCCACCTATATAACAATCATAAAAATATCAAGAGGTGACAGATGTCTCTAATTTTAAGTGAAAAGAAAAACGGGATCTTAACGATCACCATCAATCGCCCAGAGAAGAAAAACGCCTTAACCCGAGAAATGTATCAGGCCATGGCTGATGCATTATTTAGTATTGAAAATGACGATAGCATTAAGACAGTGCTGTTTCGTGGTGAAGGGGACTGCTTCACTTCAGGTAACGACATTAGTGATTTTGCAGGGCGCAAAGAAGGGGATGATGTTAATGAATCGGCGGCATTTATGCGCGGGCTAATAAATTGCAAAGTGCCGGTGGTGGCTCAAGTACATGGCATGGCTGTAGGTATAGGCACGACTATGCTTTTACATTGTGATTTTATCTACGCTGAGACAAACACCCGATTTGTTCTACCATTCATCAACTTAGGCCTTGTTCCTGAATTTGCTTCAAGTTATCTTCTTCCGAAACTGGCAGGACATGTAAAAGCCAGTGAGTGGCTGATGTTAGGCGAACCATTTGGCACAGAAGATGCCTGTCAGTTTGGGTTAATTACTGGTAGCTATTCTGCCGAGGTGTTAACCGAAAAAGTGGCATCGGTATGTAAAAAGCTGGTGGCAAAGCCCTCATTTGCATTGATGCAAACCAAATCACTGTTAAAGAATGATGTGGAATCTACCCATCATTATATGGATATTGAATTCGATGTGTTTGGTCAAGCTATGGATTCAGAGGCAGCGCGTGAAGCGTTTGATGCGTTTTTGTCAAAACGTCCGATCAATCCGGAGAAATTTAAATAAAGAGGAAGTCATATTTTGAAACGTGGTTCATGGTTTAGTTCATCGTTTTTAGCCATTGCAGTTTCAAGCTGCCTGTTGGTGTCTGCTAATGCACAACAAGTAAGAGAAGTAGGGGAGCCAGAGGCGGCCACTGGATACGTGGATAAAAAAGCCTTTGCTGCTGAAGATTACATGGTGGTAGCGGCTAACCCATACGCTTCATGGGCAGGCAAAAACATATTGGCGAAAGGTGGAAGCGCCATTGATGCTGCCGTTGCAGTGCAATCAATGTTATCACTTGTTGAACCACAGTCCTCTGGTATTGGTGGCGGCGCGTTTATATTGTATTGGGACAACAAAAATAAAGTGCTGCACACCTTTGATGGCAGAGAAACCGCGCCTGCAGCCGTAAACGCCCATTGGTTTATGGAAGGCAACAAGCCTATGCGTTGGCTGGATGCCGTAGTAGGCGGAAAATCGGTAGGTGTGCCTGGTGCGATTAAAGCGCTAGAAACTGCACAAAGTGAATTCGGCAACTTGCCGTGGAATACACTGTTTGACGATACTATTAAAACGGCAACCGAAGGGTTTCGTGTATCTCCACGACTAGCTAAACTTATTGCCCTTGACTACCACCCAGGTTTAAAAACGTTTCCAACCAGTTCTACGTATTTCTTTCCTGCAGGGCTTCCGTTAAAAGAAGGCGCGATACGTAAGAACAAGCAACTGGCTAAAACGTTGAAAGGTCTTGCCGCAAACGGTACTGATTATCTGTATAAAGGCGAATTAGCAGAAAAAATCGTTAAAACGGTGAATTCTGCATCAATCAACCCAGGTCAAATGACGACAGAAGACTTGGCCGCCTACGAACCTATTCAACGTGAACCAGTGTGTGGCTTGTATCGTGAAAAACAGATTTGTGGCATGGCACCGCCAAGTTCGGGCGGTATTAACGTGTACCAAATTCTCAAAATGCTAGAAGGGCAGGATTTTTCTTCCTTCACGCCTGATTCTGTAGAATTCGCAAACGTTTTTACTCAATCAAGCGCGCTGGCCTACGCCGACAGAGAAAAATACATAGCGGATAGTGATTTTACCAACCTACCGTTTGCAGCCATGATTAACACTGCGTATTTACACCGCCGCGCTGAAGGTATTGCACCAGATAAGAAGTGGCGACGTGTGCGTGCGGGCAACCCTTACGGCGATGCCAATATTAGTCTTGGCAGTAACATGGAACAGCCAAATACATCGCACTTCTCTATTGTCGATAAAGAAGGCAATGCGGTGTCGATGACCACAAGTATCGAATTTATGTTTGGTTCGGGTTTAATGGTTGGTGGTTTCTTGCTAAATAACCAATTAACCGACTTTTCGTTTTCACCTACCCAGAATCGTTTCCCTGTCCCTAACCGTGTTGAGCCAGGTAAGCGCCCACGAAGCGCGATGAGCCCAACAATGGTATTCGACAAGGAAGGTGAGCTGGAAGTGGTAGTAGGCTCTCCTGGTGGCTCTCGTATTGTAAGTTACGTGGCGCAAACGTTAGTGGGCGTACTGGATTTTGGATTAGACATCCAACAGGCTATTAATTTACCTAAAATCACGAACCGAAATGATTACACCGCCCTTGAAAAAGGAACGCCTATTGCTGAACTCGAAGCGCCGTTAAAAGCGTTAGGGCATAATGTAAAGGTTGTCGACTTAAACAGTGGTTTACACGGTATTCAAATTAAGTCGGGTAAGATTATTGGCGGTGCGGATCCAAGACGTGAAGGCGTTGCGGTAGGGCGTTAAGCGAGTTAGTTTAAGCTATTAAACTCAAGCGACTAAATCCAAGCTACGCATATAGTACTATTTTAGCACCATAGCCAAATACCAACAGGCTGTTCGAATCATATATTCGAACAGCCTTTTTTATTACATAAAATGGTCTGGGTGAATTTGAGATACTTTCCACACACCATCTTCTTTAATAAGATCTAAGCTGCGCAAGTCTTCAATTTTATCGTCATCGTACATACCACTTAAAAATACGGTTACCGTTGCTTTTTTTGAAAACTCAGAGCGCCCAACACTGTTGCCGCTTTGCGGAGTAATGATTACAGTGTCGTATTTTAAATTCAATAGATGACGCTGTACGTTTCTATTGCTGTGGTAATTGGTCAGAATCCTAGCCAAACGATCGGACGACAGGCTAATCGCAACATCAAGATTATCATCTTCATAAACGCTTTTTAGAAACGTCACTGCCGAATATTCTGGCGTACTGTCGGCTAGCATACCGTAGCGACCCATTCCTTCTTCTTTTTCTTCACACCCTGCTAAACAAAGCACGCTAAGCAAAACGGCATACAAACCAAAACGAAAAGGGCGCATTAATGAAAAACCTCAAATAAGATAAAGGAAAATGATCGCGAATATTATCGTGGCTCATCCGATGAGACGCAAGCCAATAAGTCTTAATCTTTCGAATAACATTCACTCATTTCTTTAACGAATCTATTAAATTACTACCTTGAGATAAAGATAGTTGAGATGAACGGTTTTAAGTTCTATTTTGCTAAAAAAAAGTATAGCGATGATATAAAAGTATTCCTTTAAAGGGAGATCTTAAAACAAAAAACGAGGCCGAAGCCTCGTTTTGTCACTTTACTCGTACCCGCCCAACGGGTTGCTAGAGTTAATTACTGTGTTTCTTCTTGGTCGCCAAATGCGCCCGCAAATAATGGGCTACTTAGGTAACGCTCGGTACCACTGGCTAGCAGTACTACCACAATTTTGTCTTTATTCTCTGGACGCTCAGCAAAACGTTTTGCTGCCACTACTGCTGCACCAGAAGAAATACCGGCAAGAATACCTTCTTCGGTCATCAAGCGATGCGCCATTTCCATACATTCATCGTTGGTTACTTGCTCAACTTCGTCAATCAAGCTTAAGTCCAAGTTACCTGGAATGAAGCCTGCACCAATACCTTGAATTTTGTGTGGTCCTGGTGTTAGTTCTTCGCCATTCATCGCTTGGGTAATAACCGGCGAATCAGTAGGCTCTACCGCAATAGAGGTAATAGCTTTACCTTGGGTGTTTTTGAGGTAACGGCTAACACCAGTAATGGTTCCGCCTGTACCAACGCCTGCCACGAATGCATCTACTTTACCGTCGGTGTCATTCCAAATTTCAGGACCCGTGGTCTTTTCATGAATAGCAGGGTTGGCAGGGTTATCGAACTGCTGAAGTAAAACGTACTTTTCAGGATCCGATGCCACAATTTCTTGTGCTGCGGCAACCGCACCTTTCATGCCTTTTGGCGCTTCAGTTAATACTAAGCTTGCACCAAGGGCTTTTAATAGCTTTCTGCGCTCCAAGCTCATGCTGCTAGGCATGGTAAGCGTAAGTTTGTAACCACGAGATGCGGCAACGAACGCAAGGGCAATACCTGTGTTACCACTGGTAGGCTCTACAATTTCCTTACCTTGGGTAAGCACGCCACGTTTTTCGGCATCCCAAATCATATTGGCGCCAATACGGCACTTAACGCTAAAGCTAGGGTTACGAGATTCAACCTTTGCGTAAACGTTACCAGAAGTAACGCGGTTTAATTTAACTAGAGGCGTGCGGCCAATAGATAGAGAGTTGTCGTCAAATACTTGCATTATTAATCCTTACCTAGTTAGGAAATCCCAGCAGTCGTGATCTGTACGACCTTTATAATAGTTAATAATTCATAGCCTGAATTAGGGGATTTCGTCATACCCCTATATCATTGGTCCCAAACGTGAAAATGCAAAGTGCTTTTTCGCTATATGTTATTGTTATTTTACATGACGAATCAGAACGAAAGAGGTAAAACCAAAATGGCTTTTAGTGGAACGTCGAATTATATCGCTACAAAAGATTTGCAACTTGCCGTGAATGCCGCCATTACGCTAGAGCGTCCACTGCTCATAAAGGGTGAGCCGGGCACCGGTAAAACCATGTTGGCTGAAGAATTAGCCGCCAGTCTTGGAACCGATTTAATTCAGTGGCACATCAAATCTACTACAAAGGCACAACAAGGCTTGTACGAATACGATGCAGTATCGCGTCTTCGTGATTCACAGCTGGGTGACGATCGTGTTCATGATATCGGCAATTACATTGTTAAAGGGAAACTGTGGCAGGCATTTGAAGCGGGCAACCGTCCTATTTTATTAATTGATGAAATAGACAAAGCGGATATTGAGTTTCCAAACGATTTATTGCTTGAGCTCGATAAGATGGAGTTCTTTGTCTATGAAACTCAAGAGCGCGTGGTAGCAAAAGTACGCCCCATTGTTATTATCACGTCAAATAATGAAAAAGAGCTGCCAGACGCCTTTCTGCGTCGTTGTTTCTTCCATTATATTAAATTTCCTACGCCTGAAGAAATGCAGCAAATCGTAGATGTGCATTTCCCTGACTTAAAGAAAAAGCTGCTTGATGAAGCATTAAAAGCTTTCTTTGAGATTAGAGACGTACCTGGGCTTAAGAAAAAACCGTCTACATCAGAACTTATCGACTGGTTGAAACTGCTGGTGGCTGAAGACATTCCACCTGAAGCCTTGCAATCTAAAGACGGTAAAGCCGCAATTCCACCACTGTACGGTGCATTACTTAAAAACGAGCAAGATATTCACTTGTTCGAAAAATTGGTATTTATGGCCCGCCGCTAATGCTTATTCAATTCTTTTTCACGCTGCGAAAATATCAAGTAAAGGTAAGCTTGCGAGAGCTACTTGATTTACTCCACGCCTTGGAAAAGCATATTGTTTATGCAGATTTAGAAGGCTTTTATAGTTTGTCTCGAACCATCATGGTGAAAGATGAATCTCAATACGATAAATTCGACAGAGCATTTGCCGATTACTTCGAAGGGGTGGAATCTATCGATTTATTCGGTAAAGAAATTCCCGAAGAATGGTTACGTAAGCAAATTGAGAAAACCTTAAGCGCAGAAGAGCGTGAAGCACTGCGCCAATCTGGTGGCTTAGAAGCCTTAATGGATACCCTTAAAAAGCGCCTTGAAGAGCAAGAAAAGCGACATCAAGGTGGTAATAAGTGGGTGGGTACAGGTGGAACGTCTCCCTTCGGCGCTTATGGCGACAACCCTGAAGGTATTCGTATTGGTCAAAAAGGCAATCGTCGTAACTCTGCGGTAAAAGTATGGGACAAACGCGAGTTTAAAAATTTATCTGCCGACGTAGAGCTAGGTACACGAAATATTAAAGTGGCTTTGCGTAAATTACGTAAGTTCGCCAGAACCGGTGCAAGTGAAGAACTGGATGTGGCCACGACCATTGGTGAAACGGCTAAAAAAGGCGGCATGTTAGATATACACATGTCGCCCGAGCGCCATAACGCGGTTAAGGTGTTAATGTTTTTTGATGTGGGTGGTTCTATGGATCCTTATGTTAAAACTACCCAAGAGCTTTTCTCCGCAGTGCAGAGTGAGTTCAAATACCTCGAGTACTTCTACTTTCATAACTGCGTGTATGAAGAGGTATGGAAAGATAACCTGCGACGCGAAAAAGAACGGGTATCGGTTCACGATATTATTCATCGGTACGGTAAAGACTATAAAGTCATTTTTGTTGGCGATGCCACCATGGGGCCTTATGAGATTACTTATCCTGGTGGAAGTGTTGAGCATTGGAACGAAGAGCCGGGTAGTGCGTGGCTGGGCCGTATACTGAACCATTTTAATAAAGCGGTATGGTTAAATCCACAAGCTGAGAACTATTGGCCTTATTATTCGTCTATTTCAATTATTAAAGAGATTGTTGAAGACAGAATGTACGGGCTAACTCTTGAAGGGCTAACCCAAGCCATCAAAGAGCTCAGTCGTTCACGTTAGATCTTGTTTAGTTTCGCAAGCGTGAGAACTGGTGAATACAGTTAATGCAGCAAATACGGTAAATTAACATGAGTAAGCATGATTAAGATTGCAAGCATACTTTTGGCGGGTGGGGAAAGTAAGCGTTACGGCAGTAACAAGTTACTTTCCCCACATTACAGTGGGTTGCCGTTAATCCAATACGCTTTGCAGCAGTTACAAGCACTTCACCTTGACGCTACTTACGTGGTAACCGGCCGTTGGCACAGCGATATTGCTGATTTAATTACGGCCAACGCAGTGCAAGATAGCAATAGTGTTAAGGTGTGTTACAACCCGTCGTGGCATGAAGGCATCGCTTCGAGTATTTGCTGTGGCATTAGCAATGCTATGCAAGCAAACGACCACCAGTACACCCATGTGTTAGTGCACTTAGCAGACTTAGCCAGTGTCACCACTACCACACTGCAAGCATTAATTAACGAGTTACCATCAAACCCCAATCACATCATCTTCAGTCAGTGGTATAACCGCGTTCTTGAAACGAAAGCAACAGTGCCTGCCATTTTTCCAAAAGCGGCATTCGACAGCTTACTGGCATTAAGCGGTGATAAAGGGGCTAAGAAAGTGATAGAAAATTGGAAAAATAAAGGGCAGGCCATTGGGGTAAATCACCCCGAATCTGCATTTGATATTGATGCACCTAGTGATTGGGAAGCCTATCGGAACACAGACGTGTAATCGATAGTCATAGTATTTATAAAACTAGGTAGCGTAGCGGTAGTTTGGCCGCTGAATATAATAAAGTCTTGCGCCTAGCATAATGGCTGCTGCACTTAACCCCACAATAAACCCAATCCAAAAACCGCCAGCAGACATAGGCTCTGCGGTTACCCAATCAGTACGGCCTAATATTACGCCGGTGGGCAGGCCAATTAACCAGTAAGACACAAATGTAATAATAAACATGGCAGTCGTGTCTTTGTATCCACGTAAGGCATTGGCTGATATTACTTGTATAGCGTCTGAAAGTTGAAAAATAGCCGCATAAATAAGCAGCGCATTCGCCATTTGGTAAACTGCATCGTCGCTAGTATAAAGCCCAATGATGAATGCTTTGGCACTTAGCGTGAAGGTTGCAGTACAGGCTGCGGTAACAAACCCAATTAAAATGGAACACTGAGCGGCAATTTTAGCTTGCCGTCTATTATCTTGCCCTATGCGATAACCAATTCGAATAGACGCTGCCATACCAATACTCATGGGTATCATAAACATAAGCGCTGAGAAATTAAGGGCAACTTGGTGTGCGGCAACGGTTGTTGAGCCAAAGGGCGCTAGTAACAATGCCACTACAGCAAATAAGGTCACTTCAAACAGCAATGTCATGGCGATAGGAAGGCCAAGCTTAAAGGTACGCTTTATGGCCACCACAGACGGCTTGTAGTACGTATCGAATAGTTGGTATTTTTTTAGTGCTGGGCTAAATCGTACGTAAATGAAAGTAGCAATTAGCATGGTATAAATAACAATGGCTGTTGCTACACCACAACCTGCGCCACCAAAAGCAGGAATAGGGCCCACACCGTAAATGAACAGGTAGTTACCAATAATATTAGCCATTAAACCTATAACGGTAATTAACATAGTGGGCTTGGTTTTACCTAACCCTTCACAGTAATTCCGTAACCACTGATAAAGCGCAAAACCCGGCATGGCACACAGCACATAAACGACATAATCTACGGTAATGGTATGAAGCTCATCTGCCATAGGGAATAACGAGACGATGTTGCCGGCAAAGGGAATAAGGGTGGCTACCGCTAAACCAACGAAACACACTAAGTAGCCTGCTTGTTGACTGGCATTGGCAATGCCAGTTATGTCTTTTGTACCTTGAAGCCTTGAAATAATCGGCGGTAAGGCAAGTGCAATACCTTGTATAAAGCATAATAAGGGCACGGTAATACTAAAACCCAGGGCCACCGCTGCCATATCAGTGGCGCTATAACGTCCCGCCATAATCGTATCGCTTACGCCCATTAGCATTTGGGTGATTTGCGCAATTAATAATGGCCAAGCCAGCTTTATTATATCTCTACCTTCAAGTAAATAACGTTTGTTCTTCAAGGTTACAAATCCGATTCAGGTGAAAGTAAGTCAAAAGGGATAACAGGCAAGGTAGTGCCTTTTTCAACATGACTAATATCTTCGTGAATTATCATTAAACAATTTGCTGCGGTAATAGACGTCATAACACCAGAGCTTTGTGTGCGAAACGGCGTTACGAGAAGATTGAAATTTTCATCGTAGGTCATCGTGGCGCGCTGAAAATCTCGTCGGCCAGCACGACGTTTAATGTCACATGTTACTGTGGCATTAACGGTTAGCGGCTTACGAACGTGGCGTTCACCCTGCATTTTTCTAATTAACGGCGTAACAAGAAGTTTGGCGGTCACAAAGGCTGAAACAGGGTTACCAGGCAGACCACAAAACAAGGTGTTACCAATGTGGCCTAAGGCAAAAGGTTTTCCCGGCTTAATGGCGACTTTCCAAAAGTCGATACTGCCTAGCGTATCTATTACATCTTTCACGTAATCGGCGTCGCCAACAGATACGCCGCCACTACTGACCATCACATCTACTTGCTCACTGGCTTCTTTAAACAAAGCGGTGAGTGATTGTTCGTCGTCTTTCACTATGCCGAAATCGATAATTTCCACGCCCAATTCTGAAAGTAAGGCACTCACACCAATACGGTTCGACTCGTATATTTGTGTGGGTAAGCAAGGTTCGCCGGGTTGCGCCAGTTCAGAACCTGTGGCAACCACACCTACCTTAACTTGTTTCACTACTTCAACCGTGGTTAGCCCCTGTGAAGACAACAACATAAGGTGCTGTGGCTGTAATCGAACGCCTTGATTTACTAGTGACTGTCCAATTTGAATATCTGCTTCTTTGTTGCGAATATTTTCACCACAAGAGTGCTGCCTATTAATACTTACGTGATTGCCTTCAGTAAATGTATTTTCAACCATGACTACAGCGTCGGCACCTTGGGGGACTGGTGCACCTGTCATTATCTTGATGGCATGACCAGGTTTTAATGGTTCGTCTGCGGCCATGCCAGCGGTAATCGTACCTTGAATAGGCATAAGCGTGTTTGGTTGGCTACTATCTGCATTAATAGCGAAGCCATCCATTGCCGAATTATCCCACGGTGGGACAGATAGTGTAGCGTGTACTTCAGAGGCGGTAATTCTTCCTAGGGCATGGCTCAACGCAATGGTTTCAGATTCACCTAAGGTGCTAGTTGCATCAATCGCTTTTTCTAATGCGTGTTCTAACGATAACCATTTTGAAGACATGAAAACCACTCCCTAATTTGAGGGTGAGGATTATCACCTAAATCAGTCAATAAACCAATGTATTAGGCAATGACGATAAAGAAATTATAATAAAAACGGCGCTGTAAGCGCCGTTTGGAAGAGGTGAGTGGAAAGCTCAAGAAACTAACGTTACTCAAAGTCTTGGTTGCTAATCCAGAGCACTTGATAGGGTTTCAATTGCAAAAAGGCATCCGACAAAGCAATTTGTTGGCGAGTCACAAGATCTATCCAGTTATCAGTACCAATTAGGTTGATATCTGACAGTAAAATAGTTTGCTCTTCATCCGATACATTACTAATGCAGAAGATACTTTGCTTTCTGTCTAAGCTTTGTCGCCAATAACCGAAAATATTTTCATTAAGCTGTAGCGTAAACTGTGTGGCATTCGGGTGGAATGCAGGCTGCGCTTTACGAATTCGAATTAATTGAGACAATCGCGTCAATACTTTATGGTGCTGAGAGTAGGGCGAATCAAGCAAAGCTTCGAGCTCTTTGAAATCCCAACGTCTGCGGTTAATCGAACGATTTTGACCTGTATTAGCCACTTTTTCATAGTCGTTAGATGTACCTAATAAACTATGAATATAAATGCCTGGAATACCTTCCATTCCCAGCATAATGGCATGTGCACAGATGAATCTGTCTATTTGCCATTTATCAGGACCTTTTGTCGTTCCCTGTAACGCATCAAATAACGTAATGTTTATTTCATAAGGCTTTTGTTGGCCATGATCAGACGCACGCCACGAAATTTTGCCACCAAAGTTTTGCATGGTATGCACAAGTTCTGAAATTTCTTCGTCATCTAACAACCCTTCGGCAGGGCGAAGGCCAATCCCATCGTGCGATGCAATGAAGTTAAAGTAGGCCGTACCGTTTTGCGCTGGTGGCATGCTCATCATCCAACTTTTTAAGTACTTACAATTACCGGTCACCAAGGTATTTACCAATAACGGCGGTAATGAAAAGTTATAAATAGCATGAGCTTCGTTAGCATTACCGAAATAGGTCAAATTTTCCCGGTTAGGAATATTGGTTTCAGTAATGATAATAATAGACGGGTCGACATGTTCAATCAGGGTACGAATTAACCTAATAACCTCATGAGTTTGAGGAAGGTTAATACAGTTGGTGCCCACAATTTTCCACAAAAACGCCACGGCATCTAAGCGGAATATTTTTGCGCCCTTGTCGATATACAAACGAATGATATCAATGAACGTAAGAAGTACCTTAGGATTCCTGAAATCAAAATCGACTTGGTCGTGACTAAAAGTACACCAGACATGTTTAGTGCCATCTTTGGTTTCTGTTTCACGCAATAGCGGCGAAACCCTAGGGCGAGTGACGATAGACAAATCATCCGCTGGATCCCCAGTAAAAAAGAAATCTGAACCAGGACCTTCGCCTTTGATGAAATTATCGAACCATACACTGCGCGCAGAACAGTGGTTAATGACCAAGTCAGTCATTAACCCGTAGTCTTTCGCAATGGCTTCAATATCGTCCCAACTGCCTAAGGCCTCATTCACACTTGAATAGTCGATGACCGAAAAGCCATCGTCTGAACTGTATGGAAAGAAAGGCAGAATATGCACATTATTGATGGTGTTCTTACTATAACGATTTAAAAAACGATTGAGGGTAACGAGCGGTCGCTCGTCGCCATCAATAACGCTATCGCCATAGGTGATCATGATGATGTCTTCCTCGTCCCAATAATTAGAATGGGATTGAGGAAGCGAAACATCTTCATCAGGCTTAATGCCCATAGTCTCCATTAAAGACATGGTTAAGCTTTCTAATGAATGCTCAAGGGGCACGTCCGCATAGATATATTCTAGATGGTGCTTCACTTTGTCATGGAGTACTTGCCATGTCATTGTCTATTACTCCATAAATTCTGCGGTGTCAGCTTCAACGGCCTCCAGCAAGCGCTCGAGAATATCTGGCACAGCGCTGGTTACTCGGTTCCAACTTGGAATGAAAGGGGTTTCCATTGGGTTTTCTAAGAAGTTCTGACCAGCTTTCATAATGTTACTGGCGAACATTTCAACTGCTTTTTCTTCACTGTGAATATCAAGAGTTAGACCGTTCATTACTGCGTCGTTGTGATAGGTCTCAATGAAGTCTAGTGCAATCCTAAAATAGGTCGCTTTGATTGAGCGGAACATCTCGTTACTAAAGGTATAGCCTTGGGTAGCAAGTTTTCTGAAGATGGCCTTAGTAATGTCGATAGACATTTTAGATAAGCCACCATGTTCATCGTTAAGCGACAAATCTTGGTGTTTGTGATCGTAAATATCACAAATGTCGGCTTGGCAAAGACGGTTGTGCGAATAGTTACGATGCATTTCAGACAACACGCCAATTTCTAGGCCCCAGTCACTTGGAATGCGAATATCGTTTAATACATCGCGTCGGAATGAGAACTCACCCGCTAATGGATAGCGGAAGCTGTCCATAAATTCCAAATATTCGTTATCGCCCATAATGCGCTTAAGTGCGCGTAATAACGGCGTCACTAACAAACGTGATACTCGGCCATTAATTTTACCGTTCGCTACACGGGCGTAATAACCCTTACAGAACTCATAGTTAAAGTTCGGGTTCGCGACTGGGTAAATAAGCTTCGCCAATAAGTCTTTGTTGTAAGTCACAATATCGCAATCATGCAGAGCAACAGACTCAGCACGGTTTGATGCTAAAACATAGCCCATGCAATACCAAACATTACGGCCTTTACCTAGTTCTTTAGGGGCAAGACCTTTTGATTGTAGTTCTTCATCAAGGGCTTTCAAGCGAGGGCCGTCGTTCCACAACACGCGATGATGCTGAGGTAATTTGTCGAAAAACTTAAGCGCATGTTTGTACTGCGCCATATCGGCTCTATCCAGACCAATGACTATTTCAGATAAATAAGGTACGCCTGTTAATTCATCAACAATATGAGGTAAGGCATCACCTTCTAGTTCTGAAAAAAGAGATGGCAAGATAAGTGCCATGGGGCGTTTCTGTGAAAAGCGGAGTAATTCGGCTTCTAGTTCCTCTGTTGGTCTACGAGAAAGATTATGTAAAGTTGTAACCACACCGTTTTGATAAAAATCAGCCATGTGTCCTCCTGATTATAGGGATAGCAATTGAGTTAGCATTTCGTTCCAGCCTTCTGGGCCATGCAACGTGCTGGTATAAACCTCGTCTTTTTTAACGGAAGGCGGAGGATTTACCGGAGATAAAATTCGTATAGCGATATGTGCTGCTTCCAGCATAGCAATATCGTTTTTACCATCGCCTAGAGCAACGGTTTTAACATGACATTCATGTTGTCTTTGGTATTCAGCCGCAAGCCATTTAAGCGCTTGGCCTTTGTCGCAATTGCCAGAGACGTGGATAAATCGCCCGCCTTCTAGAGGATAGGCGCCACGCTCTTTAACTGCAGCAATAAATTTCTGTTTGTTTTCATCAGACCCTGTCCAAAGCACAGGTTCGCCAAATTGACGCTTAGCTGCTAAGGCTGCAGATGCTTCATCTAAGCCTGTACTGCTTTGAATTTCTTCTAAACTCATTTGCGAAAACTGTTTGAACTCACCTTCAAAATCCGCTTTGATTTTATCTAGGAGCTTTATCCAGTAGTTTTTATTGGATATAAACGATTTACACCAGTAACCATCTACCCATACGGTTCCACTAGGTTTCTTTTTGAAAAAACCATGAGGAATGAAGATGGCTGCACCATTTTCAATGATAAATGGTCCGTTAAGGCCAATTTGCTCCCGTAAAGGCTGTAGCTCGGCAAACGTTTTACTGGTAGTTGGAATAACGGGGATATCTCGTGACTCTAACGCTGTTAAAGCAGGTTTCGCCGCCTCAAAGGAGTAAGTATGGTGGTCTAACAGCGTGCCGTCCATATCGGTGAAAACTAGCGTTCTTGTCATTACTTTACTTCCTCGCCTGTTATCGTTCTTGTTTCATCTAGCGAATACACAGTGTCACACTTTGTTGGCAATGTTTTAAGTGCATGTTCGGTTAGTCGTTGGTAATTCTGAATAAACTGCGCGACCTGTTCATCGGACATCACCCCCGTAGAAGCCCCCTGGGTTGCTACAGCAAGTTTATGTTCTTGCTCTAACCGCCAGCGATAAACACATTCAAACGAGGGCGCTTTTAACATAACCCGATAATCGATTTGATCAAACAAGCTTTGGTAGTCATTTGATAATTCAGTATTAACAAACGAACGCCAAATACCAAGTGGATCTTGGTTTTCTTCTAAACTATTTATGGGTTGCTTCATGTCGGCAGCGTTTTGTGGTGTTACACCAACGCACCATCCCTCCAAAATAATGATATCTGGTGGCGCAGAAATAACGGGCCACTGATTAACAGGAAAGGGGTTGTCTATGGCTTTATTGAAACGGGGAAGGGCTACTTGATCACTGCCTTTGAGCTGCTTAAACGTATCAAGCGCTAGCGGCATATTGTGTGTACCTGGCACACCTCTGGTTGCAAGAAGTGGGTGAACTTTTATCGACAGCGCATTTCGCTGCGATTTGTCTAAATAAAAGTCATCAATAGAAAGACAAACCACTTTTTTGGAATAAATGCTGGTTAAATATGCGCTTATAAAATCAGTTAGCGTAGATTTACCCGAACCTTGGCAGCCGTTAATTCCGACCACCAATGGGGCTTTACTTGAATCTCCTGCACTCTCTTGGTGCTTAACTAGCCGTTCGCATAATGGGATGAACCATTTTTGTGCAGTGTCCGCATACGTACTTGGTAGCTGATGTGTCTTTAAAAACCCATGTATGTCCATGTTACAACCCTATTAAATGCAGAATACGTACATCATGGGGAATATAGGTTACAACATTTATGCCAACATCACCGTTGCATTACATGGGGCTGAACTTATTTACGATTCGCGACAATCACGGCTCGTTGTGGTGCAGGATACCCCTCTATGGTGCGAGTAATATCTTCAGGGTCGAGAAAATCTTTCAATGACTGGCCTTCAATCCATTCAGTAGCACGTTGTTCATCCAGAGTGGTGAAGTTCTTATCAACCACGCGAATGTTTTCAAACCCAAGTCGCTCTAGCCACACTGTTAACGCATCTGTGCTAGGTAAAAACCACACGTTTCGCATTTGAGCATAGCGTTCGCCTGCCATTAACACGGTTTGCGCATCGCCATCTACCACTAGCGTTTCTAATACCAGTTCACCGCCTTTTCTCAGTTGATGCTTAAGCTGGGTAAGAAATTGGATAGGATCTTTACGGTGATACAGAACACCCATAGAAAAAACGGTATCAAACGCATTCAACGGCTGCATCTGCTCAATACCTAGCGGTAAGAAGTGAATGCGATTGTCAGGTATAAAGTGTTTGATAGCCTGAAATTGAATAAGAAAAAGCTGGGTGGGGTCGATACCTACCACGCGAGACGCATCATTTCCTAGCATGCGCCACATGTGGTAGCCGCTGCCACAGCCCACATCAAGTACGGTTCTGTTTTTAAGTGGCGATATATGCGGGGCAACCCTGTCCCACTTCCAATCAGAACGCCATTCGGTATTAACGTGAATGTCGTGTATATGGAAAGGGCCTTTGCGCCACGGCATAAACTGTTGCAGTAAGCCTAAGATTTTCTTTTGGGCATATTGGTCTATATCACCCGCTGTACCCACTCGAACTTCATCAACAAGTTGTATGGACGATGGTGTGGTCGTTGGAATTTTTGCAAGTAGACGACACCATTTGTCGAATTCACCGTGTTTTTGACTTTTTTGCCATTCATTCATTTGCGCCGGTAGTGTTTGTAGCCAATGGGCTAAAGGCGTATCTAAAATAGATTTGTAGCAGTCGTTAAACCACGCTGATTCTGGTTTCGTCATATTTCTTCTCGGTGTTCTTAATTGTGAGTCACAGTGTTTTTAAATGTGATTCACAATATTCTTAATACTAAGTAACTGGATGCTAATTATAAGTGTCGTGGGGTATTAGTACCCACTTTACCTAAACGCCAACTACTTTATTGCAACCAGCGATGTAAAGTTAAAGCACTTAAACCACATCACCACATCCTTGAAGCCAACTGATTTTAATCGGGTTTCGTGTTCGCTAAAGGTATCGGTCAGCATGACCTTTTCAATTGCTGCTCGTTTTTGGCTTACTTCCAATTCGCTGTAACCATTGTCACGCTTAAATTGGTGGTGTAAGTCTATCAATAGTTCATTACCTGCCATGGTGGGGTGTTTAATTTTTTCTGAAAGAATTAACACGCCTCCATCATTTAAACCATCGTAGATTTGTTTCAGTAACGCTTCTCTGTCAGCTGGCGGAATGAACTGTAATGTGAAATTCATAACTACCATAGACGCATTTTCTATTTGGGTATCTTGGGCATTTTGCTGAACAATGTTAATTGGGTTTGGTAAGTTGAAGGCTTGAACCATTCGTCTGCAACGGTCAACCATGGCGTCCGAACTGTCTATACCAATTATTTCACACGGCACATCTTGAGTGGCCCGTGCAATTGAAAAACTTGCTGCACCTAATGAACAACCAAGGTCGTACACCCTCGTATTTGGTTGTACTTTTGTTTTGGCCAATTCACCAATAGTATGGACAATAGTTTCATAACCCGGCACCGAGCGTTGAATCATATCGGGAAAAACGTCAACTACTGACTCATCGAATGTAAAGTCTGCTACCTTTTTAAGAGGGTTTGCATAAAGTCTGTCGTGTTTTTGCACAAAATGTACTCAGCTAGCGGGAATTTGGTCGGCAATTTTACCCTCACAAACGGAAATGCCAATGGAAAACATTAAAAAAATCAAATAAAGCGGTGATTTTTTTACGAATAGGGCTTTTAGAATTAAATCGAAAGTATTAACCTAGAGATATAAGAACTAAAGGAAGCAACAACGCTAATGACAAGAATTCTTGTAGCAGATGATCATCCATTGTTTCGCGAAGCACTCAGCGGAGCACTAGGCCCTTATTTTGAAAACGCGCAGATTCTTGAAGCTGGAAGCCTTGATGCTGCGCTGGCCATTTTAAATGAATACGATGGCATAGAGTTAGTCTTACTTGATTTAAATATGCCAGGCGGTGAATATTTTAATGGCATCATTACTTTGCGTGAACAATATCCTAATATTCCTATCGGCGTAGTGTCTGGTAGCGACACGGTAGAAGTGGTTGCACAAGTAATGAGCTTAGGTGCTCAAGGCTTTATCCCTAAGGTGTCAGCAACACGCGAAATGGCGCAAGCCATTGTTGATATCATTGCGGGTAAAAAATGGCTTCCTGAAGGTATGGAAGAAGAGCTTGATAAAGTAGACGATGAATTGAAGTTGTTGCTTCAACGATTCAGAGAGCTTACGCCTAAACAAATTCAAGTATTGTCATTCCTACGTGCAGGCTTAATGAACAAGCAAATTGCTCACGAAATGAATGTAACAGAAGCGACTATTAAGGCGCACATCAGCGCAATACTTCGTAAACTTGAAATTAACACTCGTACGCAAGCGGTGTTGTTAATGGATAAGCTTCAACTTAGCTAAAGCTTCGGCCTGGCTAGGGTTATAAATAAGTCCTACAAATTCATGAAAGCCGGTGTTTTAAATAACACCGGTTTTTTTGTTTCTGCTGCCATTGCCACCATGTTCAAAAGTGATAGTTCACTATTGCATTGGGGCAATTTCACCATTTTCGGTAACAATGCCGAGCCCCTTATCGGGAACTTCACTGAATGGTGTTTGTTGCGCATCACCACTTAGTTTAGTGATATAAATCGCCCAGTATTCTACGTGTGGCGTTTTATAATCTTTAAAAAAGGCGACGCCAATTTCATTTTGCTCAGCATAAAAAGGAATTTCACCCAGCAAATGTTGTTTATGAGAGAACGAGCTTTTTAATGCGTGCCACACCTTTTTTGCGGTCTGATAGCCGCCAGCCAACGCCTCAACCTGATTACTCATAGCATCGCCGTAATAGGAAGGAAGTGTTAACCCTGCGTTTCGCAAGCGGGTGTTAGGGCTGCCATTTAAGAAATGCGACACTAAGCCTTCTTCTGCCATGTCTTTTGCCTTTTGCTCAGCAATGGCAACCAGGGTGGGGTTACAGTGCATTTGGGGGCGCGCTTGGTTTTTATCATTCACAATAAGCCGAGCCAGTTTTTGGGCTTGTTCTGAATTACCACATTGAAAGGTGTCAGAAGGTAATGTAACCATTGGGTACTGCGATTCAGCATGAGCAGGGGCAGTCAGTAACAAAGCTAACCATAAAATAGCAGTGGATTTGATGCATAAAAAAAGGCCGCCGAAGCGGCCCTTTTTAGGGGGGATTAAGCTAAGCAGCTTTGCCTCCTCGTTTCTTTGTTTCGCTAGAAGAGTTCACTTTAGCCACTAATTCTTCGTGGTCAAAATCGTCAACATTAATGGTTCTTAGTCTACCTGCTTCTGTACGGCGAAGTAAATCAGCTTCTTCTTCATTAATAATGTCTTCACTTAGCGCATCGTCCGCTAACGCCGCTAAACGTGTGAAAGGCAGTTTCGCTTTCTTATGTTTGCAAATGCGTTCGAAGATTGGCTCGGCTGCTAATACGTCATCAAGGGTCTGTTCTAAGTCACCGAACAAGTTACCTTCTACACGGGCTAGGTACTGACCATAACCTAAGCGGCTACGTGCGCTACAAGGGGTTTGTAGCATTTGCGCAATAGCATGCTCGGTTTTATCAGAAGGCTTACCAACACGACGACCAAACGGAATAACAAGACCACGAAGTACCACACCAATGGCTTTGTTAGGGAAGTTCGCTAAGAAGTCATCAATAGCGGTTTCAATGTCATGCAAGGTGTTTTGCATTGCCCAATGAAGTAGCGGTAAATCTTCTTTTAAACGACCATCTTCGTCAAAACGCTTCAATGTAGTACTACCTAGGTACAGACCACTTAAGATATCACCTAGGCGTGCAGACAAGCGCTCGCGACGTTTTAAGTCGCCGCCTAACACACCCATAGAAACATCGGTAAGTAGCGCTAAGTTAGCACTGTAACCTTGTAACAGCTTATAGTAGTGAGCGGTTTCGTCAGTAAATGGTGCACTGCTGAATACGCCACTAGTTAGTGAAAACCAAACACTACGAACAGTATTTGAAATGGCAAAACCAATATGCCCAAATACGGCTTTATCGAACGCGGCAATGCTTTCTTTCTTATCTTCAATTGACGCTGCTTGAATTTCTTTCAATACGAAAGGGTGGCAGCGCATTGCGCCTTGACCGAATATCATCATGTTACGAGTAAGAATGTTAGCGCCTTCAACGGTAATTGAAACCGGTACACCTTGGTAACCACGACCCAAATAGTTATTTGGCCCAAGCATTACGCCTTTACCGCCATGAACGTCCATAGAGTCGTTAATGACTTGACGCATCTTTTCAGTAAGGTGGTATTTACAGATTGCCGATATAACAGACGGCTTCTCACCCAAATCTACACCTACTGTTGAAAAGCGGGTTACGCCATCCATCAAGTAAGCATTCCCGCCGATACGAGCTAGCATTTCTTCTACACCTTCCATATGACCAACAGGCATACGGAACTGACGGCGAATACGTGCGTACGCACCCGTTGCCAATGATACAGACTTAGCACCACCTGCAGCAGAAGACGGTAGGGTAATACAACGACCTACTGACAAACACTCAACCAGCATACGCCAGCCTCTACCAGCCATTGAAGGGCCACCAATAATGTAATCGATTGGAACGAAAATGTCGTTTCCGCGAATAGGACCATTTTGGAAAGGCGTATTCAGCGGGAAGTGACGACGGCCAATTTCTAAACCCTTGGTATCGCGTGGAATAAGTGCACAAGTAATACCAGGCTCTTTATTGTCACTTAACAAACCGTCTGGGTCTTGAAGCTTAAACGCCAGACCAATTACTGTTGCCACTGGTGCAAGGGTAATGTAACGCTTATCAAATGTTAGGCGCATACCTAGCACTTCTTCACCGTTCCAGTCGCCCTTACATACCACACCGACATCAGGAATAGCGCCAGCATCTGAACCTGCTTCAGGGCCAGTTAATGCAAAACAAGGAACCTCTTGACCTGCCGCTAGGCGAGGTAAGTAATGGTCTTGTTGTTCTTTTGTTCCATAGTGCTGAAGTAGTTCGCCTGGGCCTAACGAGTTAGGAACACCAACGGTACTTGAAAGTACTGCGCTAACACCAGCAAGCTTTTGAAGAACGCGAGACTGTGCGAACGCTGAGAACGCTAGGCCGCCGTATTCTTTTTTAATGATCATGGCAAAGAACTTATGTTCTTTCAGGTATGCCCAGATTTCAGGCGATAAATCGGCATCTTTATGGTTAATTTGCCATTCATCTACCATTGAACATACTTCTTCAACCGGCCCGTCTAGGAACGCTTGTTCCTCAGCCGTTAAACGACCTTTCGGAATTCGATGAAGTTTTTCCCAATCAGGCTTACCACTGAAAATATCGCCGTCCCACCATACTGTACCTGCATCGATTGCTTCTTGTTCGGTGCTGGACATTTCTGGCATTACCTTTCGGTAAAATGCTAATAATTTCTTAGTGATGTGTTGCTGACGAATATTAGAAAGGGTAAACGGCAGCGTAAGCGCTAGGAATACAATCCAACCAAGTAAACCAATATCACCAAATAGAGTCCCTAAAATCATGACTCCACCAGCAATACACACTGCTGTTACTAAGCTGGTACGTTGATAGCTGGCAACAGCCAAGGCTAACACTACCAGTAAAAACCAAATAAAATCTGCCATACTTCGCTCCTGAGAAGGCGTTAAATGTAACGCTAATCGTTCCTCTTATTTTGGTTCATTGCGCAAGATTCTGCGCAACGATAAATTTGAGGTCAGACCAGCATGGGTTAAACCTATTATTTAATGGCCCAAAGATCAAGATTTTTACATGAATTTTGCATTAAAACTAACGCTTATAGTTTGCGCTAGAACGCTATAGCTATGGGCTAGCAGCTAGGTTGGGTAAAACGGTCAAATAATGAAAATAGAAAAGGAAAATAGGCGGGGAGATCCCCGCCGATTGAAGGTGTAACTTAAATTTACTCGCTGGTGTAAGACTTCAGCTTAATGTCGCCTTGCTCTTCACCGTCTTTAAATTGCTGCAATCGCACTAGGGTATAGTTTAATGATGGAGCAAACCACGCAAAGGTTTCGCGAGTTTTAGAATCACGAATAAGTTTCACTTTCACCGTGTCGAAATCACCATAAGGTAATGATAAATTTTCATTACCAACTACTTCTACACCGTAGGTACGTAACTCACCACGATAATTAACAAAGTCGTAAGTCAGGTTGGTTTCGCCAGATGCTAATTGATTCGCAAGGTCTACGCGGTAGATTTGGTTGTCGAACTGACCGTTCCAAACAAACTCGTCGCCATTTTCTATCGCTATTTTGCCGCCGTTATCGGTATTGAAGTTAACAGTGAGCTTTTTATCTGGCCCTGTACCGGTGCGAGTATAATGATACTCGATAGGTAAAACGCTACTGTCTTCTACTTTAAAAATTGAATGCTCATAGCGTTTGTCAGATAAAAAGAATTTAGAAACTTTGGAAGAGTAGGTGAGGGAATATTGTGTATTGCTTAACGCTTCAAGCTTAATGCGAGCTTCGCCCACATCATCGCCCCACTTGTAAGCAGTATAAACTGCCTCGTAGGGTTGAAGTTTACTCTCTGTTGCATCGGCCGCGTGGGCGCTGGCGCCCACAAAAGCCATTAATATTGCTGCTACAAAACGGCGTTTACTCGTTTGCATAACCCGATTCTGGGAGTTCTTGCTCATCTAGGATAGCCTTATTATTTACCATCTTAAGTCGCCCCGCACTGAACCAAGAAAGCACTAATGGGTATATGCGACGCTCCTGTTCTTGAACACGATCTGCTAAGTCTACCGCAGTGTCATCTTCGAAAACCGGCACGCGGCTTTGAATAATGACTGGGCCGCCATCTAACTCAGGCGTCACAAAGTGCACGCTTACGCCGTGTTCTTCGTCGCCGTTATCGATGGCTTGCTGATGCGTATTCAACCCTTTGTATTTGGGCAACAAAGATGGATGAATGTTCACTAATTTTCCAGAAAAAGTATTTACAAACTCAGGCGTTAGGATACGCATGAAGCCAGCAAGTACAATATAGTCTGGGTTTAATGATTCAATTTCAGCTTGCAATGCCTTGTCGTAGCTTTCGCGACTGTCATGCTGCATGTGGTCTAGGCTAATTGCCTTAATACCGGCTTCTTGCGCACGGGTTAAACCGTACGCATTTGGGCGGTTACTAATAACACCACAGATTTCAGCGTCGAGCTTTTCAGCGCTGATATTATCAATAATGGCTTGTAAGTTACTGCCGTTACCTGAAATTAAAACGCAAAGTTTGGTTGATGGAGTGCTCACGCGTTTATCTCTACTTGCTGCTCACCGTCCTTGGCTTGAATATCACCAATTAACCAGGCATTTTCACCGTGTTCTTTCAACGTTGCAATAGTGGTATCTACGTCGGCTTCATCAACAACGATAACTAGGCCAACACCACAGTTAAACGTACGGTACATTTCGTGACGAGTAACGTTACCGTTCTCTTGCAGCCAGCTAAATACTGAAGGCCACTGCCAGCTCTTCTCGTCAATAACCACTTTTGCATCATCAGGTAATACTCGAGGGATGTTTTCCCAGAAACCGCCGCCAGTAATGTGCGAAATAGCGCTAACTTCAACTTTCTCAAGCAATGCTAAGACAGATTTCACATAAATGCGGGTAGGCTCAAGTAAATGCTCGATAAGCGGCTTGCCGTCTAAATCTTGATTTACGTCGGCGTTGCTCACTTCTAAAATCTTACGAACGAGTGAGTAACCGTTAGAGTGAGGACCTGATGACCCTAGCGCGATAAGTTTCTGGCCAGGCTTTACTTTAGTGCCGTCGATAACTTTATCAGCTTCAACTACACCAACGCAGAAACCTGCAATATCGTAATCGCCGCCGTGGTACATGCCTGGCATCTCAGCGGTTTCACCACCGATTAGGGCACATCCTGCTTGCTCACAACCATTACCAATACCGGTAACTACCGATGCAGCAACATCAACATCTAGTTTGCCAGTAGCGTAATAGTCTAAGAAAAACAGCGGCTCTGCACCTTGCACGATAAGGTCGTTAACGCACATGGCTACAAGGTCAATACCCACACCGTCGTGACGGTTCGCGTCCATAGCAACACGAAGTTTAGTGCCCACGCCATCGGTTCCAGAAACCAATAAAGGGTTCTTGTATTTCGTTGGAAGCGAACATAATGCGCCAAACCCACCAAGGTTTCCTTTTACTTCCGGACGGTGAGTCCTTTTAGTAACGGATTTAATACGGTCGACAAGTTGGTTTCCCGCATCAATATCGACACCAGCATCTTTATAACTAAGAGAGGTTTTATTTTCGCTCACGTTTGCGCCCTAGAACTAAGAGTAAGAGGTAGAAAAACGCGGATTCTACCAGTAAGTCACCACAAGTCCAATTGACTAAGGCGGATAAGGGGCAGATCATGTGAAAAAAGTGTAATTTGAGTATGAAATACATTTTTTAGCTGCTTCAAACTTCGTTTTTTGTATTTATAGATGAAATAAACGCGAATATGACAGAGAATAGCGGGCAACGATCTTTTGGCGTTGTAGTGGAGTAGTGAAGAAATTGATTTCTTATCGGAACAGGAAAATTAGGCGTATGTTTCAGCAACAATTAATTCGCGGTGTAGGTTTGGCAATAGCGGTGTGCACAATGAGTGCCCATGCTACGCAGCACGTGGTGGTTAATGAAGCACAGATACCTGTTAGTGATCAGAGTCAAAAAACACAAGCCAACGCGGTAAAAGAAGCCTTAACCCAAGTGATGGTGAAGGTGTCAGGTAATACCACGGTGCTGCAGAACCCTGGTGTAAGGGCAGCACTTAGAAAGCCAGAAGCTTACCTTCGCTCGTACCGCTTTTCTTATTCAGGCAACGAAACCTTTTATGTTGCAGAGTTTGACAAAACTAAGCTGACCGAACTGATGAAACGTGAAGGCCTACCTTTGTGGGGCGAGCGTAGACCAGAAACCATTGTGTGGTTGGCCACAGAAACCGACGACAACGAACGCATTATTTTAGATGAAAGTTCACCAACACCGGTAGGGGAAATGTTGGTTAACACCGCCAAAACCCGCGGTGTACCGGTAAGCCTGCCGTTAATGGATTTAACCGACTCTGCCAATATTTCAATTTACGATGTGTGGGGTAGGTTCGTTCAGTCATTAACGGCATCATCACAGCGTTATGGTGTTGATAATATTATTGGCGCTCGTTTGTATAAAAATGCTCCTGGCGAAATGCCGTCTATCCCTGAAGGTTTGCCTGCTTCGTCCAATGCTTATCAGGATGGTAGTATTCAAGATAAGCGTACAGGTGAGGCCAGCGCTGCAGAACAACCGCCAAGCGGTCAACTAGATTTAAGTGACGTTAATAGCGTGACTGGCGACGTAAGTGATGGCATGAGTAACGGCGTGAATCTGCAGACAAACGAAGAACAACAAGCTAGCCTTGCAGGCGATGAAGTAACAGCCACAGCTGCAATGATGAATGAAGCGCAAGACATGCCGCCTTTCACGATGGACGAATTCACCCAATATGCACAAAAAGCACAAGAAGGTGAATATGCACTTGATTGGGTGTTTGTGGGTAATGGTAAGGTCAGCTACGGTTCCATTTTTGCCGACGAACCTACATCACTTACTCAACAGTTGGTTGATGCTTATGCCAACTACTTATCTTCACAATATGCAGTGATCCCCGGAGCAGTAGATGCAGAGCGAGTGCAAATATCTGTGTCGGTTGCCAATTTAGACTCATTAAAAAAATACGCTAACGCTAATACGTATTTAAAAAGCTTAAGCGTAATAGAAGAAGCTATGTTAACTGGGCAAACCGGTTCCGTAGCTACTTACAATTTAACTTTGCTTGGTACGCCAGAGGATTTACTCAACACTGTAAGGCTTGAATCTAAACTTAGGCCTGTCACCGATGCCTTTGGTCAAGTGGTAGAAGGATATACCTTTTACTGGAATGAATGACCCTTTTGCTATGCAGCTAACTCTCCCTGTAACGCTACCCACAGATGAAACGTTCGACAGTTTTGTTGATACGGGAAACCAAGAAGTGGTGGCGTTGCTTAAGGGTATTCCAAGTGCTATGCCTGCATGGCACGATGCGCCGTCTTTAGCCTCGCTTTCTGCATTACATCTGCCATTAGTTACATTGTTAGGTGGGCAGGGCTTGGGTAAAAGCCATTTACTTTATGCCTTGTGTCATCAACTGGCGCAGCAAAACGTAAATCACCTTTATTTAAATTTGAATCATCATGCCCAGTGGTCTTTTGATATTTTTGATGGGTTAGAAAATCTCTCGGTTATCTGTTTAGATAATATGCATGCCATTGCTGGTCACCCACGATGGGAAGAAGCCTTATTCGATCTTTTCAATCGGGTGATAGAAAACCCTCACGCACTCATTGTGGGCGGTAGTCAACACGGGCCTTCACACCCAGCATTTCAATTGCCAGATTTAAGCTCTAGGCTTGCATGGGGAGTCATTTATCATTTAACAGCGCTTAATGATGAGTCGCGTAAGGAAGTGGTGCGATTGCGTGCTAATCAACGAGGATTGCGGTTGTCAGAACAGGCATTACAGTTTTTGTTGCACCACAGCGACCGAGATTTACGAAGCTTGTTAAGCTTATTAGCCAGACTTGATACTCGTTCATTGCAGGAGCAAAAAAAGCTTTCTGTGGCAATGGTTAAGCGGGAGCTCGGGCTTTAATTTCTAATTACCAATTGCGCTAATTCCAATCCACTAATTTCCAATCCGCTAGTTTTCAATACGCCAACTTTGCCTGCTACAGCGCTTCCGTGATAGCACAGCCCCCAAAAAAACAGATTGAACAACCATACTAAAAAGCGCTTAGTTAAAAACTAAAATAAACGCTCTTCAAGCTTCTCTTGCGCTTCTATAATCGCTTTTTTTTCATCGCCTGTAAGCTGCACACTTTCTTCATTGTCTAAATCTACCGTATTAAACCAAGTGCTGTCGGCAGGAAACAAAGTTGGCGTTGGCATGGCAGCTTGAATGGCCGGAATATCGAGCTCGGGTAATACACGGCTAACCGCATAATCTACCCGTAATTGCAGGTTGCTATCGTTAATACGATCCCGTTGCCCCCAAGTGACATCGTATGAACCATCGTCTACCGCATCACCTGAAAATATGGCCACATCCGCACTGGCGTCCATTCGATAAAGCATCATGAAACGCTCGACCAAATTAGCGAAATCTTCTCTTTCGGTGTAATAGGAATAAAAAGTAACTGCGCCGTCGCTAGCAAACCAGTTGGCAACTTGACCTGCTGAATAAGCGCGCTGTGTACTGTTGGCATCATCACCCCCATAGCGTACCTGCGCCAGCGCATGTAGTTCGGATGAGGTAAGTGGCAAGGTGTTTTCAAGGCCAGTAGATAAAGGCGCGTTGTTATTAACGTAATTTAGAGGGGTATTACTGTTAGATAAGGACGACCAGGTTGTATAGTCGAAGAAATCATTCGCATGGGCGAGCTCGTGGTACATCAACCATGTTAGTGCGGCATCGACACCTTGTTGAGTACGGGTTGCCCTTGCTGACGCTGCCAAGCCAGTTTGTGGATAGTAATAGGCTGCGTCTTTTACGTATCGCCAAAAAATAGAAAAATCTAAATCACTACCAAAACCGCTACGGTAATCGGGTTGAGTATTAATGGTGTCTCTTTCTTCAGGGCTGCGCCAAAAGTTATTTGCATCAAGGTAAATAGCACCAGTCACTGCCCAATAAAATGAGGGGCGAATATCGTAAGAAATGACAACCGCACTGGTAGCTCTTAGCATTTGTAGCAAATCGTCACTGCTGTTAGATGTTTGTAGAAACTGCTCGAATGCCTCTCCCATCCATGGATGTGACACATAGGTTCTATCTAAAATATCATCGATAGTAGGGGATTCGGTCTGTTGGCCAATAAGGGGAAGTTGCGCAAATGTGCAGCTGGATGTTAGCTCATTGTTGTATACGCAAGCGTCTAGCGCTGCGGCATAAGGGCTATTCGGGCGATACGCTAGCATGTGCGACGTCACGGTTTCAGGATTACTGCCTGAGTCGTCAACGAAATACGCATCTGAATCTATATTGATGTTTTTTATCAACACTTGAACCGTATCGATCGCAACCGAGCCATCATCGAAAGTCAGCGTAGCTTGAATTTCAGCAATGCTGTCGGCGCTTACTTGTGGCGCTTGAAAATAAAGGTTATAAGAAAAATCGCCGTCATCAAAGGTAAAAGCGGGTATTGATGCCCCTGATAACTGTTCCCACGTAATGTCGGTTACGGTTTTCAAGCTGTTGTTATCTACGTGCAGTGAAACGCGGCCCCCTTCGCTGGCTTCGTGACCTAAACGTAAAGTAGCGCCAGGGGGCTGGCCTTCAATAACGGTAAGGCTAAGCTCGTCGGTTAAGGTTATTTCGGTTAAAGAATCGGCACTAGAAAAAGTGGCAGTAACTGAAACAAGGTATTCGCCGGCCGCCATAGCATCGAAACCTATGGCTTGGGTATGTGATGCAAGAGGAGTTATATTGTTTGCTTGTGTGCTAGCGCTAGTTGCACTTACCGTCCAATTCACACTAGTTATAAATGTGCCCGATGGGGCGGCAACGGCAAAATCGGCAGAGTCGCCAGCAATGATTTCGCTGGCGCCCTGTATTGTTAGGTTGGGTGGCGAAGATGGGGTAGGTGTAGTGGTGTTGCTATCTCCTGTTGAACCGCCGCATCCATATAATGCCAACAGTGAAATCGGTAGTAGCCACTTCATCGTTATTCCCCTTGTTCGAAATGCGCCTTTTCTTCTTGCATAACTTGTTTAAGTTTCTTTAATCCAAGGCCTAATTCACGTCCACGTTTACGAGCAAACGCGCTGCAACCAACGAACATTCCAACACAAAGCAGAATTTCAATTGCAGCATACCAGCGCTCTTCAGGCACCGCATAAGCCACCGTACAACCGTGCATTAAATAAAACAGTACCACGAAATTTGCCCAAGCGTGAGTATACGGCTTGCCTTGTATAATTCCCTTGTAAGGTAAAAGTAACGGCACTAAATAAACCAGTGTAATAAAGATTGGCGAGTACGTTAGCGTTTTATTAAGAAAAAACTGCCACGCAATAATCCACGCTATTAAGAGGGTATGACAACCAAGTGCCAAATAACGGTAAAAGCGAGTGTTAGGCGCCATGTGTTGTCTCCGGGTTATTCGCATGCCACAAAGCATTGGCTAAATTTGCCAGACGTTTACCTTGAGCAATACATAAAGATTTTTCATCTTCAGTGAGTGTGACTGCGTTGTCGAGTGCGACGTGACTCACACCGTAAGGACTTCCACCGCTGCGAGTTTCATGAAGCGCTGGCTCGCTGTAGGGCAGGCCGCACATCACCATGCCGTGGTGGAATAATGGGATCATCATGGAAAGCAGCGTTGATTCTTGACCGCCATGCATGGAAGAACTTGATGTGAAAACACACGCTGGCTTATTAATTAGCGATCCTTTTAGCCACTGGCTACTGGTGCTGTCTAAAAAGTACTTTACTGGCGCTGCCATATTACCAAATCGCGTAGGGCTTCCTAGCGCAAGCGCACTACATCGTTCGAGTTCTTGTAAGGTAACCGTGGGGGCTGCGTTAGGGTTTGATTCTTCCACACTGACGTTGGTGCTCTCTTCCCCTGAGCCCTGACTATTTAAGCCAGGCTCTTTCGAACTGGCGCCATTTGAACTCGGGTTTAGGCTTGCCACACTGCGAACAATAACTTCTGGTCGCACAAATGATTCACCAGTAGAAGATGACGCCGCATTGGCTTCCAAGCTTGATAGTTCAGCCATTGCCCCTTGGGCTATAGCATCGGCTAATCTTTTGGTGCTGCCATGGCGGCTGTAATAAAGAACTAAAATAGGGCCCATTATACGATTTCCAACACGGCCTCTGGCGGTCTTCCAATACGCGCACTATCGTTACTAATAACAACAGGGCGTTCAATTAACTTAGGGTGTTCTACCATGGCGGCAAAAAGCTGTTCATCGGTAATATCTGCGCCACCTAATGCTGCAGCTTTATAGGCATCTTCTTTCGTGCGCATCATGTCTCGCACATTCTCTACGTTAAGTTGCCCAAACAAGGTTTTAAGTTCATCGATGCTCAGTGGCGTTTTTAAGTATTCTACTACCGTAGGCGATATACCTTTTTCTTCGAGTAGTGCTAAGGTTTGGCGGCTTTTAGAGCAGCGCGGGTTATGTAAAATAGTAACCGAAGACATAATGTCGCCTCATCGTTAAATCATTGCCAAATTTTGGCGCTGACTATTGCTTGTTTGAAGGTGTTTTTCAAGGTGCTAAGCCCTTATTAATGATAAAAGCGCATTAATATTGGTGTTTAGGGCTAATAAATTAACGCTGATGCTAAGCAATTAACCCTGCATGTGCAAACTGCACGCTACAAATGTCGCCCTTGAAATTGAGCAGGTAGAAAGGGAAACCCATTTGCAAACACATGAAAATACTTGCTATTAAATACGCAGCAAGGCATGTTTTCACACCGTTGTTGTTTATATTGTCTTTATTAATAACAACGCTGTTCTTATGGCAAAAAAGTATGGCAAAAAAGTATGGCAAAAAAGGTACGCTAAAAATGACGAACGCTGTGAAGCAAGGGCTGTTGATTATATTGGTGATGTTACTTTCAGCAACAGCTGGAGTGTGGTTTTATAAGTACAATCAGACCGACTTTGAAACTTTACAAGGCGGCGAATATAAGTGGCGAGATTTAGAGGGCAATTGGGTAATAATTAATTACTTCGCCCCGTGGTGTGCCCCTTGTTTAAGAGAAATGCCTGAGTTACACCATTTAGGCGACAACCTCCCGCCAAACACTTCGTTATTCGCCATTAACTACGACGTATTACCTAAAGGCGATTTGCAGGCCATGGCAGATAAGTTCGACATTACGCTGAATTTGATTATGGCTAATGAGGAAACGCGACTTCCCATTACGAAGCCGCCGTATTTACCGGCGACTTACATTGTGGGCCCGCAAGGTCAGGTTCAAGCCGAGATTTTAGGTGAGGTAACTGCTGATATGTTAAAAGACAAAATAGCAGAGTTACAGGCACAGGCGTTATAGGCGCTGCAACCGCTCTTCTTGATCTCTAAATTGCTTTATTCTTGCCCTAATACGTTGCTTTTGAAGATGGTCGTCGTCTTTCGCAAAGTTATAAGCATACTGCAGTTCATCCACTGCGCGGGTATAGGCGCCATACAAGGCATACACTTCTGCCTTACTTTGGTGCATTTGCGAAAAGCGCTTCGCTTTTTGGTACGCTTCAGACATCAACTGATGCGCAATTTGGTATTCGTCGTTCACCAATAAAAAGTCTTTTAGCAAACTAATTGCATCATCGTAACGGCTAGCACTTATCATGGCATTTGCTTGGTTAAGCGCCAATACTTGATTGCGCGGGCTGTTCTCTACAAAAGGTGACAACATTTCTACTGCCTTTAAAGGCTCGCCCTTAGCAATATAAATATCTGTTGCGGCGTCTAGATAAAACAGGTTGCCGCTATCTTTGCGTAACAACTCACCCATAACGATGTCTTGGGCTTTGTCGTACTCTTCGGTTCGCATATATGCCAATGCTAAGGCGTAAAGCGATGCTTCTCTTACTCGATAAGCCTCTTTATCTACCTGCGCGGTAAAATACTCTACCGCATAATCGGGTTCGAATGAGTACCTAGCCATGATGCGGGCTTTAGCCAACTCAAACTGTTTACTTACCGGAACAAAGCGAGAAGGGTAGTCGTCTGCACGAGAACGGGCATCGGCTATACGAGACTCAGTTAATGGGTGAGTTAATAAACGCGCTGGCGGGCGTGAAACGTTTCGATATTCTTCAGCCATAATTGAAAAGAAGTCTGCAGCGCCGTTGGCATCGAACCCAGCACGAGACAACATAGCAATACCAATGCGGTCAGCCTCTTGCTCGTTAGAACGGGTGTAGTCAATTTGCATTTGTACAGAAGCCGCTTGGCCAGCTTGCATTGCCGCCATACCCGCTTGGGGGTTTGCCATGGCTATTAATACGCCACCAATAAGCGAAGCAATAGCCAAGGGCGATGAACGTTGTTGCGCTTGCATACTTCGAGCGATATGCCGTTGTGTAACGTGAGAGATTTCATGAGCCAGCACCGAGGCCAATTCACTTTCAGTGTTTGCTCTGCGCATAAGGCCAGTATGAACACCTATATGCCCCCCAAAGAAAGCGAAGGCGTTAATCGCATCGTTATCTACCCAGAAAAAACGAAATGGGAATTTGGCATTTTCGGCATGAATGACTAAGCGGTTACCTAAATCTTGTAGGTATTCATCTAAAACAGGATCGGCTATTAGCGGGCTTTGCCCACGCATTTGACGCATAACTGCATCGCCAACAATCATTTCTTTGTCTAAAGAAATGGCGTCAGACGCCACTACGCCAATTTCAGGCAGCGCATTTTTATTCGTGTAACTCACGCTTTGCGCAATACTCGACAAGCTAGCTGTAATAAGGAAAGACAGCACCAAGAGTTTTTGAGATAACCTTTTCTTCATGTACCTGTGATTTACTGAACAATACTGGAATACGTATTAGAGCACCAAAGTACCGTTTCAGTTTCAATTATTTATTATGAATTTTATCATTCTGCCTAGATAAGTACGTTTATGCCAGTTTTAGTGTAAATCTGACATTAACCATTAGCGTGGCATTTGATTCGAATATTGCTTATTAAATCGTCTTACCAGATTGATTTAAATAGAAAGTGTATTGCCCGATGCTAAGTCTTTACACTATGATGCGTATCCTATTCTTAAAATTTCTCAGGAAGCTTTTATGATCAGTGTGTTTGGTCGCTGGTACCGACGCAAATTTTCCGATCCTGATGCAGCCATGCTGCTTATTCTAATACTAATTACCACCGCCGCGCTGCTCTTGTGGGGCGAGCTTATCATGCCTGTTTTAGTGGCAGCGATTGTAGCTTATTTACTTGATTGGCCGGTTACCCACCTTGTTAGATTCGGCGTAAGCCGCGCTATTGCTTGCGGCATCGTATTAATGGGGTTTATTACCCTTGTCATTTTCATGCTAATTGGTTTAGTGCCCATTGTTACCCGGCAAAGCATTAATCTTATTCAAGAAACCCCGTTAATATGGCAAAAGGCCCAAGATTGGATCTTAACCTTGCCAGAAAAATACCCAGACTATGTGCAGGTTTATCAAATTCATCAAATGATGGAAGGGCTAAACGACAAACTTGTTGGCGTAGGCGAAACGTTAATATCAGCGTCTTTTAGTAATATTGCCAATGTGGCTGCGCTATTAGTTTATGCGGTGCTTGTGCCTTTAATGGTGTTTTTCATGCTCAAAGACAAAATGTATTTTTTAGAAAGTATTTCTAATTTGTTGCCCAAAGAGCGCCGATTAATTACGCAAGTTGGCCATGAAATGAATTCACAAATTGCCAATTATATTCGCGGCAAAGTGATAGAAATTGTGATTGTTAGCTTAGTGTCATGCGTAACTTTTGCCTTTATGGATTTACGATACGCTATATTACTTGGCGTATTGGTGGGAATTTCGGTGTTGATTCCTTACATTGGCGCTGCGGTAGTCACCATTCCTGTTGCCATAGTTGCGCTATTTCAATGGGGTTTAACGCCTGACTTCTGGTACCTATTTATTGCCTATTCAATTATTCAGGCACTAGATGGAAACTTACTGGTGCCTTTGCTTTTCTCTGAAGCAGTAAGCTTGCACCCACTGTATATCATTATTGCAGTGCTGGTATTTGGCGGTCTATGGGGCTTCTGGGGCGTTTTCTTTGCCATACCCTTGGCCACATTAGTAAAAGCAGTAATAACCGCGTGGTCGAGCAATCCTGCGGGATTACCTGTGGCTGAAAGCGAATAGCGCATTAAGCTAAACAGGCAATAAAACCAATAACCAGCGAAACGAAAAAGGGCGGTAGTGTGAACTATCGCCCTTTTTCGTTTCTAACAAATAAGCGTGAAGTGAGTTACTTGTTATCTGCTAAGTAATCTAACACCACTGTGTGATGCTCTTTGGTTTTAAACTTATTGAAAACGTGTTCGATAACACCGTTTTCGTCTACTAAAAAGCTCAAGCGGTGAATGCCGTCATACTCTTTACCCATGAACTTTTTCAAGCCCCATACGCCAAAAGCATCTGCTACCGCGTGGTCTTCGTCAGACAACAAAGTAAAATTCAGGCTTTCTTTTTCAGCGAACTTTGGCAAGCGTTTAACCGCATCAGGGCTGATACCCATAACTTCTACGTTCAAGCCGCCTAATGCCTCTTTGCTGTCGCGCAAGCCTTGCGCTTGAACGGTACAGCCTGGGGTCATCGCTTTAGGGTAAAAGTAAACCAGTACTTTTTTGCCTAGGTAATCTGATAACGAAATGGTTTCATCGTTTTGGTTTTGAAGTGAAAACTGTGGTGCTTTATCACCAGCTTGAAGCGTGTTCATTAGATTCCTTAATATGTTTATCTACAACTTTTCCGGTTACGTTGAGCTCTTCAAATAACGCGGTTAGTTCTGATTCTAGGGCAGCAAAATCTTCAGATGCGGGCATGTTCACAACGAATTTGCATCGCATACATTCGTTTTTACACTCGGCCGCTTTAAAGGTGGCTTGTCTAAATGCACTAATTGACGCATTACGTTTTGCGAAAAAGCCTGTTACTGCTTTTATAAGGCCAGCAGTATCTTCGCCGCTGAACTCAACGTGAAATAAGTGATCGAGATTTTGCTTCTCGTGGTGACTGGTACGTTTCATCATAGAAAGCAGATCGAGTCGCTGACAAAGAGGGGGCACGGTACACTCAGCGCGGGTGATGGCTGACTGCGAGCCTTCTAAAATCATAGTAAGTGAGAACTCTTGACCATAAATAGCTTGTCGACTGTCTAGAATGTTGCACTGCGCTGCAGAAACTGTGGTCGCAATTTCACTTAATATACCCGTTTTATCTGAACCTAAAATGGTAACAATCAGTTGGTGCTGAGACATTAAAACCTGCATCACAAGAAACGTATGACGTGATGGTAGCATAGAGTTTTTTTTTAGTACCAGCGGCTTTTTGTAGTATTGATGCAGATTATTGTCAAATTCTTGGTATTTAGGCGTGAGATAGCTTGTGTTTAGCTACCGACATATTTACCATGTGCGCTCATATTTTGCGGAGAGATTATGTTTACTGGTAGTTACGTAGCACTCGTCACGCCGATGTTTGAAAACGGCGACATCGATTACAAGTCACTTGAGAAGCTAGTGCGCTTTCATGTTGAACAAGGCACACATGGTATTGTGTCTGTTGGCACCACTGGCGAGTCGGCCACCTTACCGTTTGATGAACACGTAAACGTAGTTAAAGAGACCGTTGCTATGGTGTCTGGCGCTATTCCTGTTATTGCAGGTAGTGGCGCAAACTCAACTGCTGAAGCGATTTTTCTTACCCAACAATTGGGTGCCGCCGGTATCGACGGCTTCTTAAGCGTAGTCCCTTATTATAACAAGCCTCAGCAAGCAGGCATGGTGGCACACTTCAACGCCATTGCTGATGCCAGCGATTTACCTGTGTTGTTATACAACGTACCAGGTAGAACCGTTGCTGACATGCTACCTGAAACCGTTGCAGAACTTTCATCTCACAAAAACATTGTTGGATTAAAAGACGCAACCGGTGATATTGCTCGCCTTAAAGCAACACAAGCACTTGTCCCTTCAGACTTCGTTTTATTAAGCGGCGATGACGGCTCAAGTTGTGAATTTATGTGTGAAGGCGGTCATGGTGTTATTTCTGTGACAGCAAACGTGGTTCCAAAGGCCATTGCACAAATGTGTGAAGCCGCTTTAGCAAAAGATTTTGATAAATGTCGCACTATAGATGAAAGCATCGAATTGCTTCACACCGCGCTATTTATCGAGCCTAATCCAGTTATTCCTAAGTGGGCTTTATACAAAATGGGCATGATGGAAAGTGCACAAATGCGATTACCTATGGTTTTACCGGAACTTGTAAGCCAAAAACATATCGAAGAACTATTACAAAAATACGCATTGATTTCGGGTTAATAAGGAACACAGATGAATAGAACGCTGGCTATAGTGAGTTCGATGGTAGTAATCGCACTTGCAGGTTGTTCAAGCCAAACAGATAGAAAGACGGCTTCAGGAACGTACAAGTACTTAGAAACAAAAGAACAAAAGCAAGTACAAGTTCCTACCGACTTAGATGCACCAGCTTTTTCTAGAGAGTTTGCGGTACCTGAACTAGACGAAAGGGTAGATGAAAGTCTTGTTGGCAAGAAATTGCTTGTTCAGTCTCCTGCGTTGGTATTGCCTCTTGTTACGGGCTCGCACGTAGAAGAAGGTAAAAGCACAGCAACAATTTGGTTCGACCAAGTTGATGATAGCCAACCATTAAGCCAAGCAGTTTGGAATTCTTTGTTAAGCTTCCTAGACGAACAAGGCATTGGCGTAGATTTCTTTGATCCAGAGCAGCAAGTGCTAAACACTGATTGGATGATTATCAAAAAAGAAGTGGATAGCCCTTGGTACAAATGGACCAGCACTGAAAGTGAAGTTGGACGCCGCTTTGAATTCGTTCTTGACGTAAAACCTCACGGTAGATCTGCCGCGCTTTCTGTTGACTTAAAAGACTATATGGCCACCACGGGTGACGATGTTGTTGCAGAAATTTCAAGCATGCAAGAGCGCCGCGAGGAAGTAGACGTACTTAACCAAGTGATTGGTCATTACGAATACCAGATTCAATTACAAGAAACACGCCGAATTGCACGTATTCGCCAAGGCCTAAATACCGAAATGGGCTTTAATGATGACGGCAACCCAGCATTTATGGTTGATGCACAATACGATGTGGTATGGCCACGTATGTTATTGGTATTGCGTAAACTTGGTTTCGACGTTAAAGATTTAGACAAATCTAACGGCCTACTGTTTGTTTCCTATAATGGTAGTGACACGGGTTGGTGGGGCGGCTTGTTCTCCAGCGACAATGAGTTACTTGAAAAAGGTGACTACCGTTTAAAAGTTTCACGTGCCGGTGAGAAACGCAGTTCAGTGACTTTCATGAATAATGAAAGCGAACCTTTTGAAGCCAATCAGGTTTCAGACCTATACGGCGCATTTGCCGAGGTCATGTCAGAAGATAACCTTGATATATAATTGAGACTGAGAATGGAAAAACGTGACGAGCTTTACCGCGGTAAAGCAAAAACTGTGTATTTTACCGATGATAGCGATAAGTTAATTCTGCATTTCAGAAACGACACATCAGCTTTCGATGGTGAAAAAATTGAACAGCTAGACCGTAAAGGCGAAGTGAATAACAAGTTCAACCATTTTATTATGACCAAACTTGAAGAAGCGGGTATTGCTACGCAAGTAGAAGCTTTGCTTTCTGACACTGAATCCTTAGTTAAAAAGCTAGACATGATCCCAGTGGAATGTGTTGTTCGTAACCTAGCGGCAGGCTCTTTGGTTCGTCGTCTTGGTGTAGAAGAAGGGCAAACGTTGGCGCCGCCTGTGTTTGAATTCTTCCTTAAAAACGACGCACTGCACGATCCTATGATTAACGATTATCACATTGTGTCATTTGGCTGGGCGACAGAAGCACAAATTGCTGAAATGAAGTCGTTAACGTTTAAAGTAAATGCTGTGCTTAAATCGCTGTTTGATGAAGCAGGCATGTTGCTAGTAGATTACAAACTTGAATTCGGTGTTGATCCTGAAGGCAACATTGTTTTAGGTGATGAATTTACACCTGACGGTTGCCGCTTGTGGGACAAAGAAACCCGCAAGAAGATGGATAAAGACCGTTTCAGACAAGGCCTAGGCTCAGTGGTTGAAACTTACATTGAAGTTGCAGAACGCTTAGGTGTTTCACTGTAACGGCATGTTAGTGTAAAGATTGAAAGAAAAAAGGACCCATTGCGGTCCTTTTCTTTTGCCTGTAAAAAGGTAAATTACAAAGCCTTGATTAAACAGAGCTTTGTGTATTTTTTACATGTGGCTACGTGCACGAAATAACCTAGTAAAATTATCAACCTTCTAAAAGGGCTTTTATGAATACGCTGTTGGAGAAAATGAATGGGTAACCCATACGGATTAGTGTGTATTGCCATGCTGGCGTTTGCTGCCAATTCGTTGTTATGCCGTATGGCACTGGCCAATACCGATATCGACCCAGGCCTTTTCACCACAATACGCTTAGCCAGTGGGGCATTGTGTTTAACACTTTTGGTCGCTTTTACTGCGCGCCGTTCATTGTTAGCGAGTAACAAAAGTGAGCAAAGCGCTTCGGGAACAGAAGGTGCTGCGGTTAATATCAAGAGCGCTGCGGCGGGCACAAACAGCGCGGCGACGAACACCAGTGCAATAGCGGCCATTAAACAACAAGCATCAATAGCAGGGGCGTTAAGCCTATTTGTTTATGCTATCGCATTTTCTTATGCCTATATCTCAATGTCGACGGGTACAGGCGCACTGCTTTTATTTGGCGCAGTGCAACTCACAATGATTTCAGTGGGGTTGCTAAAAGGCGAACGCTTTGCTGCATTTCAGTGGTTAGGTTTTTTACTGGCTTTTGCAGGCTTAGTTATCTTGTTGCTACCCGGTGCAAGCGCGCCGCCGCTGTTTTCAGCACTGTTAATGGTAAGCGCAGGAATTGCATGGGGATTTTATTCCTTATTAGGTAAAAAGAGTAACGCGCCCTTATTGCTGAGTGCAGGTAACTTTTTATATGCCACTTTACTTACCCTACCTTTAGTGATGTGGTTATGGGTAACCAGTACATGGCAGTGGAGCAACGAAGGCGTGTTTTATGCGCTGGCGTCTGGGATAGTGGCCTCTGGTTGCGGCTATGCAATTTGGTACAAGGCGCTACCGTTAATTCAATCGACAACCGCTGCCACCGTTCAGTTAAGCGTACCGGTAATTGCCACGCTGATGGGCTGGGCGTTTCTTGCTGAAGCTATTAGCTTGCAAATAATGATTGCCTCTTTAATGACATTGGGCGGTATTTGGTTGGTTATTAAAATGCGCAAAGCCTAGCGAAGCGAAGTGCTTTCGCTTAAAAAGCACACCCGCTTAACCAACGTCCAAATGAGCCCAATATGGCGTAGTTGGCAAAATAGGTTAAAAAGTAGTTAAATATAGATACCGATGAACGGGGTTTGTAAGTACAAGGCGAAGCCCCGACCATTACTATAAAGGACTAACGTGGGCTTATTTACTAACATCCGACGTGCACTAACTGCCTCTAAATTTCAGCGTAAAGACTTGAAGATTATTGAGGCTATCCCTACAGAAAGATTTGCTACCATTGTTTTTCAGTTTAAAGATGAAGGGTGGGAGTTAACCGACGCCCCTGGCGACTTAGATGTAAGTCGTGACAGTTGGCAGGGTAAACTTCGAAAAGGAACCAGTACCCTTACTTGCAATTGGAATAACGACGACGAGGGCGAAATAGTAGGTTTAACCCGAATTATCGAAGGCATTGGTAAAGACTTCAACTTAAAAGTGCAATCTACGCCCAGTCGATAACTTAACTCGATAACTTAATTCGGTAACCTAAGTCGATAAGCAAGGCTTTCAACACATAAAAAAATGACGTAGAAAAGCATGAGCGAAACAAAGCTTATCTACGTCATTCATCAACTGACGGGGCTGTTATAAGGGCTATTACAAGGGCAATTACAAGAGCCGCTACGTCATAGCGGTTGAGTTAACAACACGCCATGACTATTTTCCATTACAGCCATCTTTTCTAGTTTTCTACTACAAAGCCTAGAAACGGTAAGACGCTGAAACTCTAAAGCGGCGTGGTGCACCAGGCTCAACCCATACGTCAGCAAAAGAGTTGGTGTAATGCTCTTTGTCGAAAAGGTTGTCTACTTCTGCACGTACCACTAAGTTTTCAACTGGTTCAATTTGCGCGAACGCACGTACGGTAGTGTAGCTAGGCAAATAGAAGTCTGTTGCGGTTTGCCCTAAACGCTCATCTACGTACAACAAGCCTGTACCTAGGCGTACCGGCATATCTGAAACCGTAAGGCTTTTGCCTACTTGAACGCTAAGCTGATTTTCAGGAACGTTAATAAGCGGATCGCCGGCTTCAATTGCGGCCACAAAGTTAGCATCTGCTGCATCGTTAGTACTTTCTGCATCGATATAAGCGTAAGACACCCACAAGGCAATGCCATTGCCAAACTCAGCGTTAATATCAAGTTCTACACCACGACTACGTGCTTCGCCGCCAGGGGTTAAAAAGAAACCGTCAGATGCTTCATCACTGCTATCGAACACTAAAATATTGGTTTGCTCAATGTTGAAGATAGATAAGGTGATATCGCCGCGTACATCGTCAAAGAATGACGTTAAATCGGTTTTAACACCTACTTCAGTAGATTCAGATTGGTTTGGTTCAAACGGGTTACCCGCATAATCAGAACCCGTTAGCTGACGGAAGCCTTCACCGTAAGTTGCGTAAAAGCTGATGCTGTCGTCAAGCAAATACACTGCACCTAACTGAGGCGAAAATTGAGTATCATCTTGCGATGTTACAGAAACCGGATCGCTTAAGCGGTTCTGGATTTCTTGTTCGAATTTGTCAATTCGGCCACCAAAGCGCACTTGAAATTTATCGGTAATGTTTACTTGGTCTTGAATGTACATACCCCAAGCTTCTTGCGTTTCTAGGCGATCAAGATTATCAGACAACTCAACATCAGCCAAAGGCGAGTAATCTGGGTTAAGAATATCTACAACAAGATATTGGCTTAAATCCAAATCGTTAATGTCGGTGTCGTCCGAGAAAAAGGGTGGGCGGTAGCGCAAGATAACTTGATCGTTTTCAAACTTATCGTAATCACCACCAATAATAACGCGATGACTAACTGAGCCTGTATCAAACTCACCAGCAATTTCGCCGCGCACTACCATATAATCGGTTTCAAAATCGCGATAGCGCTTAAAGCGAGACAGTAACGTTTGATCTGGGTCGATAAACAACGTTTGGCGGCCGCCAAAGTTAGTTTCAAGCGCATTACCTTCAAAGGTAGTGTCTCGCAGGCCTGCACCTACCAAAAGGTTCCAGTCGTCGTTAAGCTCATGAGAAATCTCAAGTTGGTGCCCAACCACGTCGGTAGTAATTCTATCGCCATTAGGGTCGCCCACAAAAGTTTCAATAGGCTGAATGCCTAACTTACCGTCTACCGCAATTACACCACGGTCGAAGGGGATTTCTTGCTTGGTATATTCAAGTTCGTAGGTAATACGGGTATCTGCTGAAAATTCCCACGTAACAGAAGGATAAAAGCCGACCTTTTCAGTTTCTACGGTATCTCTAAAGCTTTCAGCATCCTCGTAAAAGCCCACAACGCGTACACCAATGCTGTCATTAGCGCCCGTTACGGTTTGTATGTCAGCTTCCACGCGTACTTGTTCCCAACTTCCATAAGTGGCTTTTACCTCGCCACCAGTAAAAAACTGTGGACGCTTAGTCACTAAGTTTACTGCGCCGCCAGGTTCGCCACGGCCAAACAAAGCCGCTTTAGGGCCTTTTAATACTTCCACATGGTCGATACCAGCTAAATCACGAGGGCCACCAAAGCCACGGCCAGCATTAAAACCATTTACCAAGAAACCACTAGGTAAGTTTTCATCACCAGAAAAACCACGAATGGCAAAACTATTCCACAGCCCACCAAAGTTATTCTGCCTTGCTACTGACGCAGACAGATCTAGCGCGTCATTTAAGTTTATGGCACCTGTATCACTAATTAAGCCAAGATCAATATCTTGTGCAGCGGCTGGCACTTCTTTGTATTCAAACGCCCCTTGATAAGCGCGATGCATGCCATGCACCGTAATTTTTTCTACTTTCTCTTCTTCGCTCTGTGCTTTTGCTTGAGCATCATTTTGAGCAAGCACTGGCGCATTAAAAAATGCAGCAATACTGATGGCGAGTGTAGATTTCACCCAGTTATTTTTCATTGGTGTTTTCCTGTGTGTTCATTGGTGTAGTAAATTGTGAAGTTGTAGTGAATTGCGGTAAGCGCTTAAGGCTTGATTTTGAAAACTCAGGCGCTGCAAAAAGTTGTTGGTAGTAAAATTCGCGCAACGAAGCATGAAAAGCGCGCACCTTATTTTCATAATCAATCATTGATTGCACGTTGGTGCTTGCGGTGTTCGATAACAAACGCTGAGTTAGCAACGAAGGGGATAGCAAAGACACATAGCCCGCCAGCTGATTTTTTCGAATAGTAGATTGCTGATACGCGTTAGAAAGTTCGCTTGCACTTTCATCGCCAACTTGTTGAAACGCGAAGTACCATTTCCAGTTAAACGAGCCATCACGCTTAGGATCGTAAGCCGTGTAATCAGCCCACTGTGGGTGAGTTTCAATAAACTTCTCCCACGTTTCCTCAACGGGCTTATCCCATGCACCATTTACCGCTTCACGCTGTGTAAGCACAATGTCGCCACCTTCAGGGGTTTCAACCGCAGCATTAATAACGGTATGACCGGTAACCGGCACGATGACGGTAGTAATAAGCCATACGCCTAACATTAACGACGCAAGATGAGTGGCACTGTATTTCGCAAAACGTTGTGCTGCGCCAATGGCTAATACAATGGCAGACCACACACTTATAGTACCCAGTACAATAACGCAGGCTAACAAGATAGAACTTAGCGATGCGCCATTCACAATCGCAAAGGCCACAAAAGGAAGCAGAGTAACTAAAGCTAACGGAACCAGCGTAACTAGGGTACGAGATGTCCATACCGCATGGCTATTACGCGCTGTAACGTTAAGTAAGTCGAAGCGTCTTGCTTCACGTTCTTTAGCTTTTAAATCGTACAGCAACAAAATAATAAATAGCGGTAGCAGTACGCTTACCACAAAGGCAAAATCGAAACGCCCTAAAAACGCTAATTCAGGATTGTCGGTATCGCTTTCATATATTTGGCCTTCAAGGGCCAACATGCGTACACGATGCTTCCACGGAAACACATCACGTTCGCCAACTACCGCAAAGGCTAGGGGAGAAGGCGGCGCATAGGTTAGGTGAAATGCGTAATAGGCCACCATGCCGTAACTAGACTGATGGTTAAGTACCGCTTCACGCTCTTGAGTGTCTTTTTCCAATAGGCGTTCAATGGTGGCTTGTTGTGCCTGCATTTCCGCATGACCCGACCACAAGGCCGCTGTACTTAATAGAAACACTACTAACAAAGTCAGTTTGAATTGGCGATGGGCAAACACAAACCCTGCTTCGCGTTTAATATCGTTAAACCGCATCATGGGTTTAGCCTCCTTACTGCAAGCTTAAGAAGTAGTACAGCAACACCCACCCAAAGAAGAAGTTGTAAACAATACATGGCGGCACTGCTTAAGCGGGCCATGGGTGCTTCGGGTTCAAAACTAAATTCCGATAATACTGCCCAGTTGCTGGCTTCAACTACCGCTTTGTCTGCGGCTTCTTCGCTTGAATTGCGGTTCATATCCAGTTTGTAATCAAGCTTTTCTACATGCACTTTATTCAAGCCTTGTACAAACTGCATACGTAGAATTTCGGCTTCACGTAAAAAGCGGTGATGGGTTTCAATACTTGTGCCTGCAAGCAAAGTTGAAAATGATCGCAGTGCAACGGTAGGCGAAAGCCAACCAAACTGCCTAGCAATGCGCGCTTGCGCTAGCTCTTCTTGCATGCGGCTTTCAGCAAATTCGTTAATCACAACGGCCTGGCGCTGTTCAGAATATTGCGCCACTATGCCTCTGAAGTTCACGGGTAAGTCGTCTACAGAATCGACGTTGTATTTATCTAGTAGGTCTTGTTTAAGCGTAACGAAAGCAGGATCGTTAACATCGTGACCATCGCCTAAGCTTCGAAGCTTTTCTTCTACTTTAAAGTCGGCTTCTAACTTACCGATAGAAGGCTCGACACTGGTAGCGACACTGCTGCCCATTCTAGGTAGCAATATGCAAGCGCTCATCCAAATAACAATAAGCACGGTAAAGCTAGCGCTGCTTTTTTCAAACAACGTTGAGCAGGCGGTAACCACCACGGCCCATAACAAGAAATAAAGTGCGTAACCTAAGCAGAAAAGCGTTACCACTAACGCGCTTTCATTAGAAAAAGCGACATACAAGCAGGCCAATAGCAATGGCAGTAAGAAAATACTGCTAGCTAGCATTAATGCCACTAGCTTTCCTAACACCAATTGCCAGCGGCTAGCGCCTTGGGTAAGTAATAAGGTTAGCGTGCCTGCTTCACGTTCTCGTGACACGCTGCCGTAGCCAATCAGAATAATAAATAGTGGTGCCAACACTAATGCTAAAAAGCTTGGCGTTAAGCTACTAAAGCGAGTAAGTCCTGCAGACTCGCGCTGCTGGGCAAACATGGCACTGTTTTGCCTGTGGCCTTCTAAGAAAATAGCGTTACCTGTGTAGGTATCTACGCCAGGTTCTATTACGCTAAGCGGCGTAGGTGTACGAAATACATAATGCCCGTAATGCACCATGCGGTGCGGGTGTTTATCAGGTTGCGATAAGAAGCGTTGCTCAGCTTCACCTTGAAGGTGTTCTCTGGCGTGCGCTGCTTCTTCAATATGAAAGGTATTAATAACAAGCGCAGTTAACGTAAGTACACTGCCCAAAATTAACACCGTAGTGGCAACCTTAGTTCGCAGCCAATAACGCCACTGCTCAGCACAAATTGTTTTTATGGTTTGATCAATCATTACTTGCGCCCTGCAAAGGCAGCGTGAACGGCTTCTGTATCGATAGGTGTATCGCCCGCGCGTTCGAACGAACCCGTAAGCTTGCCGTTGCTTAATAGCACAATGCGGTGGGCAACCTGACAAGCGCCATACACATCGTGGGTTACCATAAATATGGTGGCACCGTTGTTTGCTAACTCAGACACTAACGTATTAAATTCATCAATAGCGGCAGGATCGAGACCAGAAGTTGGTTCATCTAAAAACAGCACTGGGGCATTACGTAGAATGGCTAATGCAATAGCTGTTTTTTGCCTCATTCCTTTTGAGTAGTTCGACAAAGTGTTGTGCCACGCATTCTCTTGCAATGCCACTTTCTTAAGCGCTTCATGAATAGCATCGTCAGTTTTTTCGACACCGGCTACCGACAAAAAGTAGCGAATATTTTCATATCCAGAAAGATGACCATAAAGTGTTACCGATTCAGGCAAATAAGCCACCGACTTTTGCACTTCGTTGGTGTTTTCTGCTACCGACATGCCCATAACAGAAGCTGTGCCAATACTAGGTTTCATTAACCCTAAAAAGGTTTTAAGGGTTGTGGATTTACCCGCACCGTTTCCACCAAGAAGGGCAAACACTTCACCTTTGCCTACTTCAAAATTAAGGTTATCAAGAATAGTACGTTGATTTATACGTACCGATAATTCACTAGCGCTGATTACAGATTTTGATGTCATTGATTTGCGGAATAAAGTCTAAATTTGGTGATATGTTATATTGTAACAATTGCGATGTGAAATATTTTTTGCTTTTTTCGGTGTAGTTGGCTAACAGGTAGGCAATCAAATAGCAGTTGTTATGGTGCTATATCATTTAACAAAATAGGCATTCAATAGACGTGAACATTACTTGCGTATTAATCTGGTTTGTATTCAGCGTTTAAGAGTGTGTTGCAGTGTATATTTTGTATGGTTCTGAAGTGTCTTTGTATACAGGTAAAATTCGCGCTTACCTTAAGTATAAGCAACTGCCTTTTACCGAGGTATTATCTACCTTATCGGTATACAAAAAAATTATTCGCCCGAAAACCGGTGTTACCTTTATTCCGGTGGTTAAAACCCTGTCAGGTGAATACCTACAAGATACCGCCCGCATTATTGATTACTTTGAAGCGCAGACATCGCCTCCTTCAAGCGGATCTAAGTTATCGATTGTACCTACCACACCCGCGCAGCAACTTGTAAGCGAACTGTTCGCTTTATGGGGCGATGAATGGCTGGTTATTCCCGCCATGCACTACCGCTGGAATAAAGATAACTTTCCTTTTATATATGAAGAATTCGGGCAAGTAGTTACCCCTAAAGCACCAAAAATTATTAAAGCGTATTTTGGGAAAAAGCTAGCCAAAAAGTTCCAAGGGTTTGTGCCTTTGTTAGGTATTACCGAAAAAAGCATTCCCTATATTGAAGACTGGTATGAAAACACCGTTCTGCACTATTTAAACGAACATTTCGCCACCCATAAGTACTTGTTGGGCGATAAACCCTGCACTGGCGACTTTGGTTTACTAGGCCCATTATATGCCCACTTGTACCGTGACCCTGTACCCAAGCAGTTAATGGATAAGCTAGCACCCAATGTAGCCGCGTGGGTTAAACGAATGAATAACCCAGGTACTGCACAGCAAGCAACTACCTCTGCTAGTAACGATATCAACAACCCTAATTTTTTAGATAACGACGAAATACCCGCAACCTTATTGCCGTTATTAAAAGACATGTTCACTCAGCAATGGCCGGTGTTGAAAAGCACCTCAGAAGCGTTAACTGGTTGGCGAGAAAAGAATGCGAGTAATGAAAATACATCGCACTTTATCCCAAGAACAATAGGGCAGCACAGTTTTAAAATAGGGCGGGGCGAAACAGGTAATGTAGAAGAGCAACGTTTTATATCGAGCTTCCATCAATACAAATTACAACGAGTGTTGGATGTGTTTAATAGTATTGAAGAGCCAAGCCTGGAATTAACGAGCTTGTTAGAAGAAGTTGGGGGATTGGAATATATGCAGCTTGACGTGAAAGACCGGGTTGCTTTTGAGGGGAATAGATTGGTGTTTGAGTTGGGTTGAGGGATGTTGGTGGGGTGTGTTTTTATACAGTTGGCCGTGTTTTGGGCGTTGTTGGAAATAAAAAGGAATTATTCCGGAATGTGGGGAGTGCCTTTGGATGGTTGGAGTGTAATAGATTGATAATAGGCTATTTTCGTGCGAAAGTTTGTTTATTAGGGAAATTATGTACGGAAAGATTTTATCTTGTATAAAGGAATTTTTCCATATAATAAGCTGTTATAGCTCATAAAAGGAGTTTTTATGCTATGGATATAAATTCAATAAGTGCTGGTCTTGGGGCTCTTAAAGCAGCAATAGATATCACTAAAGAAATTCAAAATGCATCTTCTTCATTAGAAAAAGCTCAGATGAAGCTCAAGCTTGCCGAAATCACGGAAAATTTAGCAACTGCTAAACTTCAATTTGTTGAAGCTCAGGAAGAGATCGTAGATTTAAGACAACAAATTAATGCTCTACATCAATTGACTGACTTAAAAAATAAGATCGTCAAAAAAGGTAATGTTTTATACCCTAAAGAAAATGAAAGCGAATTTATTGGGGATGGCCCGTGGTGTACAAGATGCTTTGAGGTTGACAATATACTAGTGAGCCTTCATCACAAGACGGGATTTGTTATTGCAACTAGCCATTCATCTGCTGCTAGTTATAAATGGGAGTGCCCATCGTGTAAAGCAAATCTGAGTGCTCCTAAACCTGAGCTATAACAAAACGCTGTTGGCACTCCCTTCGGTCGCTGGGACGCTAACACGTGGGCTGACTCACTTCGTTCGGATTTTAGCCCACGTGCTAGCGCCCCAAAGCTTAGCGTTATAACCCTATGGAGATGTTGTGTCAGGAATTAACTTCAAAACACCAATAATATTCTTACTCAGTATTTTAGTAATATCAATTTGTGCTTTACCAGAATATGAAAAGGCTCTAGAAGGCTTTATATCTAAACCACTATACATATCAAGTGGCTTTGTGACTTTACTATTGTCACTAGTCTTACTTGGCATGCAGGCTAAAGATGTTAAAAAAGGGTACAAATGGTTAGGTGAAATATTGTCTTATGCACATGGTGTTTTTATAACAATAATAATTGCCTTAATGGTGCAAAAACGCGAATTCAACGTAGAAGGCACATTAATTATAGTGTTGTCTATCGCGCTAATAATGCTGGTGGCGTCATCAATTGAAAATAAGTTTGAGTGGATAGATAAAAAGTTTGAAGAAATAACCAATACAAACGCCAAAAAGGCAGCATATAAGATAGTTTCAGCTGCAATTATTGTTCTTGTTATCCTCTATATTTGGTATAGGGCATTCGGGTTATAACAAGTGCATTATGGTGGGAATTTTACTCGCTGAAAAAGCGCTCCTAAAATCCCCATATGTAAAGCGTTAGCACTACTATGGAGAGTAGAATTTGATTCATATAGTTTTGGATACAAACATTTATCGAAACAACCCAGCAAGAGATAATTTACATTTCAGAGCACTTGAAAAACTTTCAAAAGCTGGCTTGCTTTGCCTTCATGTCCCTTATGTTGTTTTGCGTGAATTTCAGACTCAGCAAAGAGATATCTACTCTAAAGACTTGGTGAAAGCCGTCTCTGGATTGGCAGGTTTGTCTAGAAAACTTCTAGACGAAGATATTCTAGAAAGGTTAGCTTCAGCTAAAGCCGAGCTTGAAGGTGAGTCAGAGAAAATTCTATCTAGTGCAGAGAGCCAAATAACCAAATGGGCTGACAGCATTGGGGCAAAAGTACATCCATTATGCTTAGATCAGGCAAATCAGGCCTTGGAGGCGTACTTTCAAGGAAAGCCACCACTAAAATCAGTAAAGAACCGTGAGGATATCCCCGATAGTTTTATAGTTCAATCGATTCTTAAATTGCGTGAAGATCATAATCCAATTCATGTGGTGGCAGGAGATAAAAAAGTTAACGAAGCTTTTACCAATGAAGAGAATATTAATACTTATGAAAGCCTTTCTGATTTCATAGAAAGCGATTTAATTCAAAATGAATTAAAAGAGGTTGATTTAATAGATAGCATCGGCCCATTAATTGCCGCAATTCAAAAGTTTGAGAGCGAAAGCTCTGAGATACAATATTTTCTTTCAAGCAATATTGGCGAGTCCATAGTTTGGGAAACATTCTCCGATCCATCAATACCAGATGATAATCATGAAGCGACTATAAATAGCTATGGTGAAGCGGAAGATATTGAATTGGACTTTTCTGAGATAGGATATTACGGAAACGGTCAGTTTGGAATTCCGTTCAAATTGAGAATTACTGTTCTAGCGGATTACTATATATTCAAGCCAGACTATTACTGTATGGATCCAGAGAGAGAACATGTAGCTTCCGTATCAGACCATAATGATCACTATTTCGAGGCCGAAGAAGAGTTTGAGTTGTGTGTTTCAGGTTTGGTCTCAATAACAATTGATAGAGACAATATCAATATGGATGAGCTATTTGAGAGCATGGTAGATGATGGCTTCAAAATTGATGAGGTAACTGATATTGAGCTGTGCTAACAAGGCGCTGCTTTCGGACAAATTTTCCTCTGCGCTCCAAATTTGCCGCAGAGCGCGGCGTTATAAGCAATAAGGAAGTTTGGCGCTAAATGAAATATTTCGTGAAACAATTTATTCTAGGTAAAACAGCAATATTACCTATTGAAGCCTCACACTTTGCGCTATTGCAGAAATCACAGCGTTCAATGGTTGCGGCAAAAGCAATCGAAGAAAAGTATGATCTAATGATTTCAAATTATTTGGAATTTGAAAAAGAACTTTTGCTTCAAATTACTGAGCAGGTCGTACTTAATAAAGAGTCATATGATGACTTTTATCAAATAAGCACCATTTTAAATCGTAGAATAGTTAACCTATTAACTTCCACGAAGCTTTATTATGATCAAATGCAAAGACAAGTACGCTTATGTGATTTTAATAATGATAATTTTTCAAATACCGCTTTGAATTACTTCAGCCGTGAGTATGACAATCACTTTGAATATAGATTTATGGAGAACTTAAGAAATTACGTTCAACATTGTGGTTTAGCTATACATTCATTCTCACTACCCAGCAATTGGGAAGGAGAAGGTGATTCACGATTAATGAAAAATGGTATAAAAATTTATTCAACTCGTGAAGAGCTAGGACAAGACCCTAAGTTTTCTAAAAGACCTGTTTTTTCTGAGTGTACCGATAAAATAAACCTGACTAAATCTATTCGTAAATATATTGAGAAGTTAAGCTTAATTCATAGTGAAATTAGAGCCCTAATAGAAGAGAATTTAAAAGAGTCACGTAATTGTATTGAGAATGTAATTTCAGAGTATAAGGCTGTTAATGACAACAATGCATTAGGGATTTATGCTTATAGCGTTGATTCAGACGACCCATTAGGTGACGTTGAAACCAAAGTTCCCCTTCTGCTTGATTGGGATAATGTCAGATTAAACTTAATCAACAAAAACAAGGGAATAACTAACAATAGTAAACGCTACATTAGTGGAGATTGCTTATAAAAAGTCGCTTAAAAGGACAAAAAACAGTTGGTTTTTGCTCCTTTGTCGCTAATTTTAGCCAACTGTTTTATTGCCTCTTAACGAGGCGTTGGTATGACTCCCTTTGTCAACCCTGAACTAGTGCTTCCCTGACACTCTTTCAGCCCATAATTAGTATTCTTTTTTTATTCAAAATAAATGAGCTAACGCACCGGATGAGGCAGTAATGTCGTCGGTTTTCATGCTGGTATTCGTGGATTATTCACCTTTCAGTGAACAGCGCCTACCTTACTCACTTCGCCGTGGTCACCTTCTCATCAGTCTATGCTCGTAGATCAATCACCGTTAAGTGATTGCCATCATAACGCCCTCGTAGGTTGTGCCACATCCCGCGGCCCGATCCGAATGCATTAGCTCAAACTCGTTTATCATGCAGGTACTCTACTTAACCGTAATTTTGGATTAACCGGTGTAAGTACCACTTCCTTCGCAATGGCCCAGATGTAAGCCGCCATTTCCCTGGCAATCGCCGTAATGATTAAATTGTAGTGTTTACCTTTTTTACTCATACGCTGATTGCGTTTGCACAGACGCAATTGCGCTTTCCAAGCAATATCGACGATGTCTTTGGGTAAGCCTTCTTGCCTTAACTGTAATTCGGTAGAGACATTCGCTGGATACCGATAGCTGTGCGCACCTTCAATCAGCAAACGCCGTGCTCGGCCATTTCCCGCTTTAGTAATAGCACCTAAGTGTCGCTTTCCACCTGATGATTGTTCACTGGGGACTAAACCTAAATATGCCATGAGTTTTCTTGGATGATCGAAGCGATGTAAATCACCAAGTTCCGCCACTACACCAACAGCTACTAACAATCGAACGCCACGCATCGCCTGAATGGCTTTCACTACCGGATAATAACGCCACTGGTGAACGTGGTGAGTTAATTCATTTTCCAAACGTTCTAATCGCCTAATACGTTCTTCAATGGTTTGTAGCTGTTCCTGTAAAACAATTTGCTGAGCTGGATGAGGCAATATCAATTCTGTGAGCCAGCGAAGGTGTTTCTTCGACCAGTTGGCAGTGCCTTCATAGCGTATGTTGTTGCGCAAAAGTAAGGCTTTAAGCTGGTACTTCGCTTCTTTTAAATCCTTCATTGCAGCTTCTCGAGCTCGGGATAAATCCCGCACAGCTTCATCTTCCGGCTCGGGCACATAGATGGGTGTAAGGTCTTCAGACTTTAGTGCCCTAACGAGTTTAAGCGCATCCCGTCGGTCGGTTTTAATTCGCACTCCTGGCTTTTTGGGGATAAGAGATGGAGCCACGACATAGCAACAATGTCCCAAGCTCGTAATCAGCCGATAAATCCAATAACCACACGGTCCAGCTACATAAACCACGTGCAGTGTTGCGCCAGGAAATTTAGATTCAAACTGACGGAGCAGCTTTTTGACACTGACCTTAGACGAGGGAATACGACCATAATGAACGGGCGTCGCTCCACGCTGCTCTTCACAATAAGCAACCTCATGAAACTCTTTATGCGTATCCAGCCCGATAAAAATCATGCTATGTTTGTTCATGCTAGCCTCCAAATGATCTAGTCTTAAGCAAACTAATTATGGCACTGGCTTTCAGTTAACCCACGAAAATGCGGAGGCTAGCATTTCACAGGGAGTCATTGTGTCTAGGCGAATAAGGAGACAGCATTGAGTAATGAAATAATGAATGGCTTATTTGCCCTAGGTGGAGCGCTAGTAGGCGCAATTGTCTCAGGCATATTTGCAATTTATGTAGCTAGAAAAAATCGTGAAAAAAATCAGTTGACTCTGCTAGGCACGAAGCCAACACAATTAATAGCAATAGGTGATGAAATTAACGATGAAGTGAAAATAACTGTGTCTGGTGCAGAAGTAACGAGCTTATATATGATGGACTTTAAATTGCTTAATTCTGGAAATGTTCCATTAGAAGATATAGAAGTGCCTTTCATTGTTGAGACAAATGGAAAAACAATCAGCGCAAATTTCTTCGATGCTAATCACCACTTAGATGACCCTAATAGCATTGTCGAATTAGTTGGGGACAATAGAGTTGTGGTGAAATCTGCTTTTCTCAATCCAAACGAGCAATTATCAGCGAGAGCCTTGTTTTCACATAAGCCTGAAGGCTGGTCTTCCGAATATCGAAAAATTGGAACAGAAGTGGTCAAAAGAGATGATTTTGAAGGAACTGTACCTGATGTGATTCTCAGGTCATTCTATGAGGCAATTAGCAGAAACTTGATTATGGACGCATACTTCAAATTGCTCTTACCACAGTATCGGGAATTCAAAAAATCAAAGAGCAAAGAAGAAGTAAATGAGTAATTATTCGCCTAACAAATACATAAGACGGATTTGGTGGAAGAGCGCCACCAAACCGCTTATGTAAGGTGTTATGTGTATAGGGAAACCAATGAACTCTGAGAGCTTCATCAGATTATTAAAGAATGAGATTGATGATCTTCAATCTGCCTATTCAAAAGGGGCAGACGGTGGAACCTACATAGGCGCAAAAATTGATGAACTGAATCCTAAACAAGACAGGTATCTTTGGGAAGTTAAAGCTGACTTTACGAAGGCTATATTCGTCGCAAATTGTCTAGGTAAACGCTTCTTTTTAGTCTGACTCTGATTGACTCGTTTACCAGTTTGAATAGCCATACAGATTAAAGAAAGTGTAATAAGGGACAGTTTTGTGTTTTTGTATTATGCCTGTCTTGTTGAGTTAAAAATTAAGTTCACCCGCTGCGCGGGCTGGGACGCATACATGCGGGGCGGCTTCGCCATTATGACCCACATGCCTGCGCCCCTTATTTAAAAGTTAGCTACTTACAGGGAATATTAAATCATGGAAGCAAATAATATACGTGGCGAGGAGCGTCGAAAAATATCTCCAGAAGATCACCACAAGTACCTAGAACGAAAGAGTGGATTTCGTATAGATTTTAGACAAAGGATTGACCTTTTCACGAAAACAGTATTGCTGTTTACTGGTGGTGCGTTGACTATTTCAATGAGCCTTTTTTTAAAACAAGATTCTCCCCAAGTAACTACTTCAATATTACAGGATTTGAAGATCTCATGGGGACTGCTGCTATTCACAATTGTTGCATTTTCAGTCTGCTATTACACATTGCTCATTCAAGGTTTTTATATCAATAAAAATTGGGATGGCAGACTCCCTCTAAGTGATGATCAAATAACTGGGAATACGACTTTGTCAGCGCTCAGGGGACTTATTGTTATCCTTGGTACAATAGGCTTTTTTTCTTTTTTATGGGGTTTAGTACTATTAGGAACTGTTTCTATTGAGGTAGTTGAATTAGCCGGTAGCTAACAAGGGAACTAAATTAGGGGCTAAACAGATTAAACAAGACAGGCATATCTGGTTACGGCCACAATTGAATAGTTATCGCAGCTAGTTGCTCTTCTTATTAATCAAATTCTTGAAACTCTTTACGCGTATCCAATCCGGTAAAAATCATGCTATGTTTATTCATGCTAGCCTCCAAATGATATAGTCTTAAGCAAACTAATTATGGTTCCGGCCGGCGTTCCGGTGGCTTTCAGCTAACCCACGAAAATGCGGAGGTTAGCATTTCATAGGGAGTCATTGTGTCTAAGTTACCAAGGTAAAATATGCGTAAATTTCTGGCATTGGATAAACAATCTCAAATAGAGTTGCGAGAAAAGTATCCTGATCTTGGTAAGTTGTATGCTGTAGATGATACAGATGAATATACTTACATGGCAGTTTCAGTTTTCGACCGTTGGCTGGGAGCAGAAGACTCAATTAAATATTTATCTGATGTTTCTGAAGAGGAGCAACTCAGTAGAGATTTAAAGTTCGTTAAATTTGCGAAGAAGCTAATCGAAAATACTGAAGTTCTAAACTTTACATTTAAAGGACGTTGGAGTTCAGCAAAACCACAATTTCGCAAATTTACCTCGGATGCTGCTAAAGAAGCTTACCTAATGTGCGCCCCACACAATGTAGGTAGTAGTCATTTTTATAAAGTGGTGCTACCTGAGTTGGAAGCTGTGTACTTTGAAAGTTGGGACGACACTAATGTTTTCTACTTACGTAATCCTAAACATGCAGAAAAAATCGAAAAGTGGGTTAATGAATCTGGCTTATACCGTCTAAACAGGTAACTTAACAAGACAGGCATCTTTGGGAAGTTAAAGCTGGTTTTACGAAGGCTATATTTGTCGCCAATTGTCTAGGTAAACGCTTCTTTTTAGTTGATGGTTAGATAAAAGCAGAAGCGAATTATGCATGTCTTTTTTAGTTTTTTAAGAGTTAGGTGAAAACATGGTGGCAGGAACTGAAGGCTACGAAAAATTTGTTTCACGCTTCATTGAGGTCAGCCAAGACTTAGATTTCTTTGAAGTCTGCAAAGATTTTATCGCGTTTCTACCATCTAAACCTGCTCGTATATTAGATGCAGGTTCCGGCGCTGGCCAAAATGCAGCAGCATTAGCTCAAGAGGGTTTTACTGTTACAGCTGTAGAGCCCATGCCAGAATTCTTGAGTGCTGCAAGAAAGAGATATAAAAGCGCATCAATCACCTGGCTTAAAGGTAGCTTTCCTGATATGGCATGCTTAAATGCGGGCACAGATCAATTCGATTTTGTTCTCATTGATGGGGTATGGCACCATATTGATAGCACTGAAAGGGAAACGGCGGTAATTCGTCTCTCCGTACTAATTAAAAAAGGAGGGAGATGTGCCATATCACTCAGAAATGGGCCTGCTGGTTTAGGGTCAAGGGTCTATCCGACAGACACGAAATTCACTATTCAACAATTTGAAAAGCATGGTTTCGTGTGCATTTTCGAAGTGCAAGATAAATCCAGCATCTTGCCAAATAAAGAGAATGTAAAGTGGGCGCGTATTGTTTTGCAAAAGTACTAGCACATCACCTCACAAGCAAAGGCAGCATCGCCCTGCGGGCTGGACGAACTAACGCGCGCCGCTGTTTTAGGCGTTGGTGTTTCTTCGACCAGTCGGCTGTGTCTTCATAAATAACGTGAAGTGTTGCGCCAGGATATTGAGATTCAAACTGACGGAGCAGCTTTTTCACATTGACCTTAAACGAGGGAATACGTCCGAAGTGAACTGGGGGTGCTCCACGCTGCTCTTCACAATAGGCAACCTCGTGTGAAGTTCTCTATTCGTATCCAACCCGATAAAAATCATGTTATGTTTGTTCATACTAGCCTCCAAATGATTTAGTCTTAAGCAAACTAATCATGATTCCGTGCTGCGTTCCGGTGGCTTTTTAAGCTAACCCAAGAGAATGCGGAGGCTAGCATTTCACAGGGAGTCATTGTGTCTATATTTCAGGAAAAATCAGATGAAATTTTTAGTTATTTTTACTCTCTCCACATTGCTGCTTGGTTGCTCTTCTACTGGTAGAAATGCAAATTTATATTCACAGCCACCAGAATCAGAACCTAGTGTTATTTTTTTAGGTGAAGAAAGTCCCGGAAAATTTCTAGGTAAAGGTCATGAAAAAATTTACCTGTGTCGTGTCGATGGGGCTTTTCAGAATAGTTACTCATTTGATAAACCTACAAGAGTTGCACTTGGAGAGAGGCTAATAAGTATATGTTACAACGAAGGTGCCAATCATGCCGAAGCTCCAATTAAAGCATCTTTTGATACTACCGCAGAGTATCAAATTAAACTTGGCGAACATAGTTGGACTAAAGTGAATTTTTCAGTAGTTGATAAAAATACTGGTGAACTAGTAATTGGCCCTGTAACGGTTCCTAAACAGGCTGGTGATCTTCCTCTTTTGATATTTACACAATGAAATATTACAAAAACATAATATCCTTTGCTTCGCTCATTGAGACGAGTTTAGGATGAAAGAAGTAGATTCATTTATTTATCTAGAGGCTCTTGAAAGTATTAAGTAAAAAGAGTCTAGAGAATTAATTCAGTCACTATGGCTCCAAAAAAGAGTATTTGATATAAGTTTGTTGTACAAATCCAGGTATGGTTAACAAACGCTAACGTCTTTCTTTTTATATGGCGATACTGCGGGAGATAAAACTAGACGTGAGCTTCAACAATATTTAGGTCATAAGAACATTCCTTTTGAAAGTAAAAAGGTCTGCGGGTAAGCGATAAACTAACAAACAAGTTATGGGCGGACGCATGATAGTAGGCTGTGTTCGTTCCTTTCCATTTTAGCCAACTATTATCAGCCGCTTACTGCGGTGTTATGAGTACTCCCTATGAGCATCACGTTCTTACCTATAAGTAGTAGTAACGCTAATTATATTAAGGTAATAGATCTTTATAAAGAAGCATTCCCCGAAGCGAGGAAAGTGCCTAAATGGTTTCTCAAGTATCAGTTGAGGAATGGAAAGTTAGGTTTTAGTGCTTTGCATACAGAAGATATGTGGATTGGTCTTATTCACATAACAGAATATGAAGATATTGTATTTATCCAATCAATTGCAATATTAGAATCTTGCCGTTCAAAAGGCTTTGGTAGTCAAGTACTGGAATCCTTAAAAAATGAACATTTAGGTAAAAGGATAGTTTTAAACATTGAGGTCATAGATAAACAGGCAAGTAATTATCAACAAAGAGTTAAACGTAAAGAATTTTATGAGAGCAATGGTTTTTTACCTTCAGGTTTTACAGTTAAAGAGCCAGGCGAAAATCTTGAGATGTTAATATATGGTTCAGGTATTTCTAAAAAAGAAATAGAGTATATGTACAAAAACCTTTTCGGAAGGGTCCTAGGTTTATTTATCAAGCCAGAGATCACTAAAATTTTATAAGTTTTAACTTTTCCGTACACATAAAAAATTAATTCAGTAAGGCAAAATACAGTTGGCTTTTGCCCGCTTGTAGAAGCGTTATGTTGCAAATGGAGTCTCCTGCATTGGATGCTATATCAACTAAAAATTTAAACTCAATGCCAGAAGTATTAGCGTTAAAAAAGCTACTTCAATCGCTGGCAATGCTAGATGCAATAATGTCCCCTGAATGGGATGAACGTTTTTATTCGTTCAACTCAAATTGGGGCGATAATGAACAAATGGGTTCGATGAGAAATGGCTGCGGTGATGATTTCTTTGTACTGTTCACTCAAGATGGCTGCTTTGTTAAAGGTTTTGATCATGAATCTGCAATGTCATCTTGGAGTACTGATGGTCAAGTTCCATGGCCAGATTTATTAAAAGGGTTGCCATCTGAATTTATTGCTGCGTCTAAAGAGCCTGCTTTCTCTATGGACAATATTTCGTTCTGTATTTGGAAACTTCACACGGCAGACTTTTGGGGTAAGGGTGACTTCGAATTTGCAGTTGACGAAGATCCTGATGGTTCAGAGTATCTTTTAGAAATCTTTGACTGTAACCCTGAAACATATAGGGTATTTGCTCTAGAGTACTATGAGGTAGATTTAGATGTTGCAACTATTGCAAAGTTTTATAATCACTTACCTTTAACTGATGAGTTGGTTAAAGAAGTAAACTCTGAAGTAACATTAAAACAGCTAGATAAAGACATTTTAGAAATTGGTTATCCTGGTGTCGATGCAACATAACTTGTCGCCTAATTTCTCTGCCGCACTAACACGTGGCCTTATTCATTTCGCTTCAATATGCCAATTTCGTCAGCGTTACACCCATTAGGATTGAAAAACATGTATATAGGAGAGGTTTCAAAACTTACTGGCGCATCAAAAAAAGCAATTCATCACTACGAAGCGCTAGGGTTGTTGACGAAGGTGTCTAGATTAGGAAAGTACCGCATTTACGATAAGCATCACGTCGTAATAATCTCGATGATAAAAAAAGCGCAATCTCTGGGTTTTAAACTTTCGGAACTACTGCCAATGATTGAGGCAAAGGCCAAAGAAAATCGCTTTCCGGTTGAAGTGGCGATAGATGCCGTAGAGCAAAAGCAGAAGCAAATTAGAATCGAGATTGAAAAAGCCAAACAACTAGATGTTGAGCTAGGGTCATTAAAACAAGAACTGATTGATCAATTTCCGCTTAACAACCCAAACAATTAAAAGCCCTTGACTGTTCCCCTAGGGGGAGAGTTTATAGTCTTGTCACTTAATAACTTTATAGGTGAATACAAGATGTCTAATGTATGTTTGGTAACAGGGGCGAACGGTCATTTAGGAGGAAATGTAGTTAGAGCGCTTATAGCGCAAGGCGAAACGGTAAGGGCAGGGATGCGTGATGTCCAAAATGCGGATGATTTTTTCCACTTGAACTGCCAAGTCGTCTATACCGAAATGCAAGATATAGACGCAATGAGAAAAGCCCTGGAAGGTGTCGATATTTTATATCATGTTGCCGCGGTATTTAAACATTGGGCTAAAGATCCTACTACTGAAATCGTCGAGCCGAATGTAAAAGGGACTGAAATTGTCCTTAAAGCGGCGGCCGAAGCCAATGTGAAAAAAGTGGTTTATGTTAGCTCGGTTGCGGCTGTTGGCCATGATGGAAGCTATTTAAACGAAAATAGTTGGAACACGTTATCTAACAACGCCTATTACAACTCTAAAATAAAGTCAGAGCAAAAAGCGTGGGAGTTGGCAAAAAAGTATAATCTTTGGATGGTTTCCGTTCTACCTTCTGCAATGATTGGTCCTCATGCTAATCGACTCACAGACACTATGCAGTTTATTGAAACCATTAGAACCAATAAGCTTCTAATAGACCCTCATTTTTTCTTTAATTTCGTTGATGTTCGCGATGTGGCAAAAGGCGTAGTTGCTGCTACTACGAAAGGAAGTTCTGGTAACCGGTACATATTGGCTAATAACAACTCTTCGTCACTTACTGAAATATACAAAGCTGCCCAATCAGCGGGAATTAACTTAAAAGTTCCAGCACGCCTACCAAAGTGGGTAATATATTTTATTGCCTTGTGCGCAGAGCTGGCAGCTAAGGTGACAGATAAACCCGCAGAGCTTATTAGAAGCCAAGTGGCTTTATTCTATGGCATCAGGCAGGAGTATGAGATAACGAAAGCACACAATGAACTGGGATACGAGCCTCGCTCACCATCAGAAGCGCTGCGCGATGTATTTGAATATTTAAACGGGCGCGAAAGCAAATTATGACCTTCTCCATAATTCCTCTACAAATTGTTGTTACACTATAATTAATAAAACAAATTTAATGCACAGCAGCGGAGTCACCGTGGAGCTTTCCTTATAAAACACTTGTTATCTTATCGTGTTCTCATTTATTTAAACTGCCATAGTAATGGCTTGTTTCGGCACTATATTGCGAATCACAATTTAAGCTTTTTGCAAGCTAGGTATTTTTGATGGCAAAAAAAAGCCCCTAATGAAAGGGGCTTATATAGTTTAATTTAAAGCGAATCTCACACTTATTGATTCAACGGCACGCTACTATTGTGGCGAACTAGTCCTTTTAGAGTAGGCATCGTTTCTTCACAGTTTTGCTCAAAGTTCACGGCTAGGCTTTCTACATTGCCACTTTCATCGTAACTTAGTTCCAGTATTTCAAATCTTCCGCTTAATCTATTGCAGCCTCTGCTCGCGCCCGAGAAATCTAGGCCTGGGCCCGTAGGGGATTGAAATGGCCATCTGGTTGCACCTTCATATACGCCAACACCTAATACTTCATCAGTGGGAGCGGCAAGATCTAACGTCCACCAATCGTCGGTTTGATAGTCTACCGATAAGTAATTAGGTGCATCTTCAGGGCTGATGAAGGTGAATACACCCTCACTTTCAGTGAACAAGCGCTGTTCGCCGCCACCAACAAAATCACCCTCTGGGCTATCGAAGCTTAGGATTGTACCAAATGGATCAACGTACTCTAGAACCACTTTTTCATTTACGCTATATCCGTATTCCGAAGTAATAACAACTTCGATAGTAAGCTCACTGTCAGCAGTTTCTGGCACTGTAAATGTTGTGCTAGCCGCGTTTGGTGTTTCAAATACAACACCTGAATCACTTAACTCTTGCCACTGATAGGTAAGTTCACCGTTGGTATTATTACCTGTATCTTCTGCACTTAACGTAGGTGTATCGTTAAATCGATAGAGATGAGTTTGCGAGGTTACCACCGGAATAATGTCGTCACGGGTATGCACCGAAGGTACGTACATATCATAGTTATGTTGGTTAAAGCTTGTAACTATAAAGCTCGATACATCGTAATACGTATCGGCCATCAGGCTTTCTTCTGGGGTAATGGTAACGAGAGCGCCATTAATCTCAACGCTAGCCAGTACCTTATCGAAGGGCCAGTCTTCAGCTTGAAAAGCCATTTCACCGTAAGACGCTACAAATGACTCGACAGGTCTTGAAAATACCAACTGGTAGCTGTCATTAAGACCATAATTTGTTAGCGTATTTGTATCTAGAACTGATACTAGATCAAAATTATCTGAACGAAACTCGTATATATATGAGCTACGTTGAGCATTTAATCCGGTTATCGCGCCATCAATTGTACTGTCCCAAGACAGCGAAAAAGAATCGTCTTTGTATTCAACATCGTATAACGCTGAGTCTTCAACAAAGTTGGCCGTCACTGTTATACTTTCAGTTCCGCTTGTTGATATAGTCATTTCACCTTCATTAGGGAACTCGTCAAAATAACCAGAAAACGGGGTAACTTGACTCAGTGAGTATGTTCCGTCTAAGGCTTCATCCCTAATATCACCATCTACACTCACGCTATATTGCGCTTCTGCAAAGTCTTCACGCTTCACAATTTCCATATTACTAAGTGTGATGATTGTGTCACCGTTTATGTCAACATCAATTCCAGTAGATGTCGTTACGGTCATAACAGACTGAGTTTCTTCACGCTGATAGTTCACACGTAGCGAACCTACCAGGTTTATGCTTTCATCTACCGTTAATGAACTGGCATCAATAGTAATGTCGTAATCCGATTGTTCATTCAATGCTGTTACGTCATAACGAACAGTGCCTTCAGCAACACTATTTAAATTGTCAGAGTAACATTCTCTATAGGTGACCGTTACCTGGTCACCGGCTGAAATCACAGCGTTATCGTCGTTATCGGTGAGCGTTTGTTCGTAAACACCTCCATTAAAACAACTTCCTTCTCTGTTAGCGCTAATGTGCGCTGTGGTAAACAACGTGTTATGAGCTAAAAAGCTAATTTGTACCAAACTATCTACTGAAGACAAGCTGATACCACTTGCTGCATCTGCATAGCCAGCAAGACTAACAGGGGGCGTAACCTGAACCGGAGGAGTAACTGGGTCTGAACCACCCCCTCCGCCACCACAGGCACTGATGAGCGAAAGGGTTAATAAAGAAAATAAGGGAGTTTTATAATTAATAGAGGCGTACTTCACGTAGACTTCCTTTTCTGATTTGCGGTTTTTTATCGTTTTGTAAATATTAGTAAAGATTCATTTTAGATATTGTAAACAGGATGGCAAGTTAAAAAATATCTCTAGCCCATACACTTCATATTCTATTTTCATCAAAAGTCTGCAACATATAGGTACCACTTTTTACAAACCTGTTATGCCATCAGAACATTTTTGTCCCATTTTCTGGATACTTTCGTGACATCTTTCTTTCAGTATTGTTAGGGCGTTAACACTCATTCATTACTAAGGAAACATCATGAAGCGATTTAATAAAATTTCTGCAGCGGCATTGCTTGCGTTCGCAAGCCAACAAAGTTTCGCTGCTGATATAACAGTAGAAATACAAAACTTAACTCATGGGTTGTACTTCACACCTATTGCTGCTGTAGCGCACACTGCCGATGCTAGTTTGTTTGAAGTGGGTGAAGCTGCCAGTACTGAAATTCAAATGATGGCCGAAGGCGGCAGCCTAGACGGTATTGCTACCATTGGTACCGCTATTGGTGCAGACGTTATTGCTAACCCAGCAGGCGGGCTTTTAGCGCCAACCATGTCTACCTCAGCCGATTTAATGACAGCTGACGACAACGTTGTGTTGTCTGTGGTTGCTATGATTTTACCTTCTAATGATGGCTTCATTGGATTAGATAACTGGGCAATTCCAACGGAAGCTGGCACATATACGGTTTACGTAAATGCCTACGATGCGGGAACAGAAGCGAATGACGAACTTCGTGGAAGCGGTGAACCAGGTATGGCGGGTATGCCAGTACCACCACCACTAGATCCTATGTTAGGCACAGGTGGAACCGGTGTAGCGGGCGCAGATACTAACGCTACCGTACATATTCACCGCGGTAACATTGGTGACGACTCGTTAACGGAAGGTGCAAGTGATGTAGATAATGCCGTTCATCGTTGGTTGAACCCAGTAGCTAAAGTAACAGTAACCGTACGATAAGGAGGCTGTTATGCAATATTTAGCCAAACATTATAAAAAAGCATTGGTACTTACTTTACCCTTTTTGCTTGCGGCGTGTGGCGATGACGATACCCGTGAAGTAATAGTCGAAGTAGAAGTGCCAGCTGAAATTCCAGATCCAGTGCCGGTATCTTACGATGTAACCGTGACCAATTTAACGAATGGTCAGCCAGTATCACCGCCCGCGGTAGTGCTGCATAGCGAAGGTACGTTGTGGGAAGTAGGTGCAGTCGCATCGGTCGAGTTAGAGCGTATTGCTGAACAAGGTGATTCTGCCGACTTTTTAATGCTAGGTGATGCAAGTGCTGGCGGTGTTGGCCCAATTACCCCAGGCGATTCACAAACCATTAGTGTATCGATTAACGATATCACAGACGCTAACCTTACTATTGCCGCTATGTTGGGCAATACCAACGATGCCTTTACCGGTATCAATAGTTGGAGCTTAGCGAACCTTGAAGTGGGTGCTACTTATACCACTACGCGTCCAGCTTATGACGCTGGTACAGAAGCAAACACTGAAAGTGCAACAACAGTACCAGGGCCTGCCGCAAACGGAGAGGGCTTTAGCCCAAGTCGTGACGACACAGGGTTTATCTCTATGCACCCTGGTGTGGTTAGCGCTGACGATGGGCTTTCAAGCTCTGCGCTAACGGTTGAACACAAGTTCGATAACCCTGTTATTCGTATTCAAATTACGCGAACAGAGTAATGAGCAGCTATGCCCCTCGCATTAGACAAAAGTCTAATTTAACGGGTAAGTAAATAAAAAGCGTTAATCTTGTGAAAGATTAACGCTTTTCCATCGTTCTATTAGTTTTTGAACTGTGGCTTTCCCAAAAAATGACCGACAAAATATTAATCGTTGAAGACGACCAAGATATCGCCAATTTAATGCGGGTTAATCTGTTAGAACTAGGTGTTGAAATAGAACATCAAACTGACGGAAAAATAGCACTGGAATGCGCGTTATCTGATGAATACGCCATTGTGATTCTGGATGTAATGCTACCTAGTATGAGTGGCCTAGATATATGTAGGAAGGTGCGCGATGCCTTACCTATGCAAAGCATTATTATGCTTACCTCGAAAACCTCTGAAACCGATAGGGTCTTGGGGTTAGAGCTTGGCGCTGATGATTACATGACAAAACCTTTTAGCGTAAGGGAGCTGCAAGCAAGGGTGCGTTCTCAGCTTCGAAAATATCATGTGGTGCAACAAACTCAAGCGACTCAACCACAAGCAGATACACCGTTAACACTAGGCCGATTAACTATCGATCAACGGAACCATCAGGTGTTTCTATCTGATGAAGAACTGGTACTAACCGCCACTGAATTTGAACTGCTTCATCATTTGGCCAGCCACCCTGGACAAGTGTTTAGTCGTAGTCAGTTATTAGAGTCGGTGTGGGGCTATCACCATAGTGGATACGAGCACACGGTGAACTCGCACATTAATCGGTTGCGTTCAAAATTAGAAAACGATGCTACTGCACCTCAAATCGTACAAACCGTTTGGGGCGTAGGGTATAAATTTAATCCTCAAGGAGTTTAACCCCATGAAATTTGGCTTTTATCCTCGCCTTGCTGCGTGCTTGGTTGGCGTATTTATGGTGGTGATGATTGCCTGTTTTTACTCCACAAATTTATTGCAAAAGCGTACTCAACAAGAAGCTGAACAAAAACTGCATATCGGGTTGGCCGAACACTTGGTTAGCGATAATCCGCTGCTAAAAGAAGGCGTATACGATTATGAAGCCCTTGGAAATCTTTTTCATACGTTAATGATACTAGGGCCAAGCTTCGAGTTTTATTATTTAGACCCTGAGGGCACCATACTCACGTATTCAGCTGAACCTGGCAAAGTAAAAGCTACGTCGGTGGATATCGCGCCGATAAAACAACTGATTAATACCGATCGCGATTTTCCTATTGAAGGCGACGACCCAAGAAATATTGGCCTGCAAAAAATATTTTCGGCAGCACCGGTTTATAACAATGAGAAGTTGCAGGGCTACCTTTACGTTATTATTGGTGGTGAGCGTTACGATTCTATTATCGCGAATTTACAAAACAGCCAGAGCATGCGCGAAGTGGCGTTGTTCATGTTTGTTGGTTTGTTTTTATTATTGTTGGCCCTTCTTGTGTTATTTAAATATTTTACCACGCCATTAAGGCGCTTAAGCGATGATATGGACAGCGTGCGTGAAGCTGATTTTCATCGTGAAAAATTGCCCCCTCACTTGGCTAAATGGAACAGAAACAGTGCCAACGAGATAGACCGTTTGGGCAGTGCATTTACCGACATGCTTACCCATATAGACAACCAGTTCGACCAGCTTAATAAAATTGATAGCCAGCGCAGAGTATTGTTGGCCGACTTATCTCACGACCTTCGCACTCCTTTGGCTAGTCTTCAAGGTTACATTGAAACGCTTGCGCTAAATGAAGATAGCTTGTCTAAAGAAGATAGAAGGCACTTTGTAGATATCTCTTTAAAAAATGCGAAAAATTTAAAGCATCTTATCGATCAAATATTCGAGCTAGCGTATTTAGAAGGCGGACAAGTTACCTTGCATCAAGAGTCTTTCCCGCTAGGCGAATTGCTGCACGACGTAGCGGCAAAATTTGAGCTTGAAGCCAAACAGAAAAATATCGCCATTAAAGTTATTCCCGACCACTTTGAATACTACGTGTTTGCTGATATTGGTAAACTTGAGCGTGTGCTTACGAATCTTATTGCCAATGCTATTCGCCACACCCCAGCAGATGGCAGCATAGACCTTGCTGTGGTGCTACACAACGATAAGCTAAGAGTAGATATTCGTGATACTGGCATTGGTATTAGCGATAAAGAAATTGCCTATATTTTTGATGCTAGGTATCAGGCCAGTAATACAGAAAAAGACACCTGTAGCCACGCAGGTTTAGGTTTGGCTATTTGCAAAAAGCTTATGACACTGCTTAATTCAGATTTGCGAGTAGAGAGTCAATTAGGGAAGGGCACGTGTTTCAGCTTTGAACTTACGTTAGCGAACAGCCATTAAAGTTAAATTTGTATCGGTAGGTTAATTATAACGGTAGGTTAAATACAACGGTAGGTTAAATACAACGGTAGGTTAAATACAACGGTGCGTGGATTATAACGGTACTTTGATTTTAAGCGGGCATAAGGCTACGCAGCAGCATGGAAGAATTTCGTCATCATCAATAAAGGCGAGGGGATCGGTAGTGTATTCTACTTCGCCTTCAATCAGCTTAGTTCTACACGCACCGCAAAAGCCTTCACGGCAATGGTAGTGAATATTGATGTTAGCGGCTTCAAGGGCGGTAAGAAGCGTAGTATCAGGGGGAGAAGAAATACACCCCACATCGACAACGTCGATGCGGAGTGTTTTATCATTATTGCTCATTATTTTTCGGTGTTGATTCCGGCGTTTTTTCTCTGCGTGCTTTGTAAGCGTTAGCGCTCGAAATTAGCTTCGCGCTAGAGCTCGAAATCAGCAAAATCGTCTTCACTAACGGCAGAGTCAATTTGACCAACCAAATAAGAACTAATTTCAGACTCTTGTGGTGCAACCTGAACGTTGTCAGAGTTAAGGTAGTTATTCATCCACGGTAGAGGGTTACTGCTGATTTCAAATGGCGCATCTAGACCAATTGCCGTCATACGTTGATTCGCAATATATTCAACGTAAGAACAAAGGATTTCTTTGTTAAGGCCAATCATAGAGCCGGTTTTGAATAGGTAATCAGCCCATTCTTTTTCTTGCTCAACCGCGTTCATGAAAATAGCGCGTGCTTCTTCTTTGCAGTCTTCTGCAATTTGCGCCATTTCAGGATCGTCTTTGCTTCGTGCCCACAAATTTAAAATATGTTGGGTAGAAGACAAATGCAGGTTTTCATCGCGGGCAATCAGGCGGATAATTTTTGAATTACCTTCCATCAACTTGCGTTCCGCAAAAGCAAACGTACAAGCAAACGACACGTAGAAACGAATTGCTTCTAAGGCATTTACTGAGTTCATGCACAAATACAGTTTTTTCTTTAGTTCGTACATGTTGATGGTATGAGGCACGCCATCAACTGTGTGCACACCTTCACCTTGCGTTTGCCATAATTGAGTGGCAAAAATAAGGTCGTCGTAGTACTTCGAAATGTCGGCGGCACGGCGCTTAATTTCATCGTTAACCACAATGTCTTCAAAAATATCGCTAGGATCTGAAAACAGGTTGCGCAAAATGTGCGTGTAAGAGCGAGAGTGAATGGTTTCAAAGAAAGACCATGTTTCCACCCAGGTCTCAAGCTCAGGCAACGAGATGATAGGTAGAAAGGCAATATTAGGGCTGCGGCCTTGTACCGAGTCTAATAGGGTTTGGTATTTCAAGTTTGAAATAAAGATGTGCTTTTCAGGGTCGGTTAATTTTTGAAAATCAACTCGATCGCGAGATACATCTACTTCCTCAGGGCGCCAGAAAAAGCTAATCTGCTTTTCAATAAGCTTTTCGAAAATGGCATGCTTTTGTTGGTCGTAACGGGCTACATTCACCGGATTACCGAAAAACATAGGTTCAACCAATGGGTTGGTACTTTGCTGATTAAACGTAGTATATTTCATGAGTGCCTAACTAAAAACTTAATGATAAACGCGTTTTATTATTTATGTTCTTGCTGCGATACCGATTTCGCAAAAGCGAGTGCGTGCTAAATTTTGCACGCACCGCCTGCACAATCATCGTCTTCTTCTATAACCACTTCTTCTTGACGAGGTAACGGCTCATTGGCTTTAACTTCTAATGCTGAAGCGTCTGTCGCACCATCGCGTGTGTTGTGGTAATACAGGGTTTTCACACCCAGTTTGTAGGTTGTTAATAGGTCTTTCAGTAACAGCTTCATAGGAACCTTGTTACCGTCATAACGGCTAGGATCGTAGTTGGTGTTAGCAGAGATAGTTTGGTCGATAAACTTCTGCATAATACCTACTAGCTGTAAGTAACCATCGTTCGAAGGAATGTCCCACAACAATTCGTACTTATCTCTTAAGCGCTCGTACTCTGGTACTACTTGCTTAAGCACACCGTCTTTACTTGATTTAATACTAATAAAGCCACGTGGCGGCTCAATACCGTTGGTTGCGTTTGAAATCTGAGAAGATGTCTCAGAAGGCATTAACGCAGACAAGGTAGAGTTACGTAAACCGTGAGTCTTAATTTCTTCACGAAGCGCATCCCAATCGTAATGAAGAGGCTCGTTACATACGCCATCAAGATCTTTCTTGTAGCTATCGATAGGCATAATGCCTTGCGAATAAGTGGTTTCGTTAAACTTAGGACACGCGCCTTTTTCTTTTGCAAGATTGTTTGATGCTTTCAGTAGGTAATACTGCATTGCTTCAAACGTGCGGTGAACAAGACCATTAGCGCTATGGTCTGAATATTTCACACCATTTTTCGCTAAGTAGTAAGCGAAGTTGATAACACCCACACCTAAGGTTCTGCGACCCATAGTGGCATTGTATGCCGCTGGAACTGGGTAGTCTTGGTAATCGAGTAGGTTATCAAGCGCACGTACTGCAAGGTCTGACAACTCTTCAAATTCGTCTAGCGACTTAATGGCGCCTAAGTTGAAAGCAGACAGCGTACAAAGGGCAATTTCACCTTCTTCGTCGTTAACGTGCTGCAACGGCTTAGTAGGTAGTGCAATTTCAAGACAAAGGTTACTTTGACGTACAGGTGCTACTTCAGGGTTGAACGGGCTGTGAGTATTACAGTGGTCAACGTTTTGAAGGTAAATACGACCTGTGCTTGCACGCTCTTGCATGAACAAGCTGAAAAGCTCCATGGCTTTAATGCGCTTCTTGCGAATGTTGTCGTCGTTTTCGTATTGAACATACAAACGCTCGAACTTTTGTTGATCAGCAAAGAAAGCATCGTAAAGACCAGGTACGTCAGATGGACTAAATAGTGAAATATAGTCATCTTTCATCATGCGTTGATACATGAGTTTGTTGAACTGTACGCCGTAGTCTAAGTGACGAACACGGTTTTCTTCAACACCACGGTTGTTCTTAAGCACTAATAACGATTCAACTTCCATATGCCATAGCGGGTAGAACAAGGTAGCTGCGCCACCGCGAACACCGCCCTGAGAACAGCTTTTAACCGCTGTTTGGAAGTATTTATAGAATGGAATACAACCCGTGTGGAAAGCTTCACCGCCGCGAATAGGGCTACCTAATGCGCGAATACGGCCAGCATTCACACCGATACCAGCTCGCTGGCTTACGTATTTAACGATAGCGCTAGCCGTGGCGTTGATTGAATCAAGGCTGTCGCCAGTTTCAATTAATACACACGAGCTAAATTGACGAGTAGGGGTACGTACACCAGACATAATAGGCGTAGGTAGTGATAACTTAAACGTAGAAGCAGCATCGTAGAAACGACGAATATAGCTCATACGGGTATCTTTCGGGTAGTTAGCGAACAGACACGCTGCTACCAAAATATAAAGGAACTGGGCACTTTCGTAAATTTCACCGGTTACACGGTTTTGAACCAGGTATTTACCTTCAAGCTGCTTAACGGCGGCGTAGCTGAAGTTCATGTCGCGCCAATGATCGATGTAGGTATCCATCTCGGCAAATTCTTCAGCAGTATAATCTTCAATTAAATGCTTATCGTATTTGCCCATCTCAACCATGTTAGTGACATGGTTAAACAGTGCAGGGGGCTCGAACTGACCGTAGGCTTTCTTGCGAAGGTGGAAAATAGCAAGGCGAGCTGCCAAGTATTGGTAATCAGGCGCGTCTGTAGAAATTAAGTCAGCTGCTGATTTGATAAGGGTTTCGTGAATTTCGCTGGTATTGATACCGTCGAAAAACTGAATTTGAGCTTTAATTTCAACTTGTGAAACTGAGACGTTCTCAAGTCCTTTTGCAGCCCATGTCACCACCTTATGAATTTTTTCTAAGTCGATGGATTCTTGCTCACCATTTCGCTTGGTGACGGATAAACTATTATTCATGTTACTCTGGCCGTTGTCTGTTAGCGCGCGAGGCGTGGGTATATCACCCTGTTATAATGTGTATTCTTTTTTAGGTTAGTTGTTTCACTGCGAAGTAATACATCTGCGTAAGACCATTTGCGCGATTTACACAACTAATCACGACCAACCCTAAACTTATTAGCGCATAAGTTTGAGAGGAGCCGCTGAATTCTTTTCATTAATAGTATGTTTTGTCTGATCATCCGAAAAAACGCAGTGAAAGGATCGTTGTCGATCTCAATGTTACCCCAAAAATCGCTTTGGGATCCCGCGTTGGATTAAACACAAGATAGTGAGGTTTGCGTCACAATGCAACCCAATATCTGGTGCTTAAACGACCACTTAAACTGGCACGGATTTTAGGTTAGTAGTGACTAACTTTTTAGCTTTCTACAAGCCTTAAATATAGTGATTGCAAGTACTATTCGAAAAAATGATCGAGGCTTAAAATAATTTAACTTAATATCGTACTTAACACCTAAACACGATATGTGGTGTTGAAATTATCAACAAGCCCCAATATGTAGTGCTAATTAATCTTGCGACACCGTATATAGTAGGTAGTTAACATCCACATTCCGGTCAGACAGATAAAAACCTTGGGAAACTGGGTCCATATGTAAGCCGGTCATATCTCGTGGTAACAAACCAGCCTCATCTGTCATCTGCATGAGTTCAGAAGGTTTAATGAATCGAGAATGATCGTGAGTGCCTTTTGGAACAAGCTTTAATAAATACTCAGCGCCAACGATCCCCATTAAATAAGACTTTATATTTCGATTTAATGTAGAGAAGAAAACATGCCCGCCAGGCTTAACCAATTTAGCGCAAGCTCGCACTACCGAAGCGGGATCTGGCACATGCTCTAGCATTTCCATACAGGTAACTACATCGAACTCACCAGCATGACTGTCTGCGAATGATTCAGCGGTCACGCAGTGGTACTCAACGTTAATGCCCGACTCTAAACCGTGAAGCTTGGCAATTTCTAATGATGCACTTGCCATATCTAGGCCCACAACTTCAGCACCGGCTTTCGCCATCGACTCTGCTAATATGCCGCCGCCACAACCAATATCTACGACTTTTTTGTTAAACAAGCCGTTACTGTGTTGATTAATAAAATCTAAACGAAGTGGGTTAATTAAATGTAGAGGTTTGAACTCACCTTCAGGATCCCACCATCGTGAGGCTAACTCTGAAAACTTATCAATTTCCTGCTCATCAACGTTTGTCATTTATATTTTTTCCTTTCTGCGCCAGCTTATTATTTTGCACTGATATAGAGAACCGATTTTGCAAAAGAACCCGCATGACTGATGCCGCTGTACAGATAGAAGCTATCTGCGATTAATTAAACACTACCTATATAAGAGCAGTAACATAACGCAAAACCAGCGTTAAGGCATCGTTTTTGGAACTCGAATGCGGTTTAGCGTGTCTGCTTGAACGAAAAATAATCGCTTGTTGACGAGTACGTAAGGAAGGGCAATTAAGCGCTACATAAATGTGTCATCAAGTGTTACACTCGAAGCAAGATTATGACCCCATAATAACAATGCAAATCTATCGTTTGCTTCTCTATATTGTGTAGATTGAGCTAGATAGATAATGCAGAACAAACCGAAATAAAGGGATTAAGCAGTTTATGTCTGATAACGCTAACGAAATCCTCCCCGTTAATATTGAGGAAGAGTTAAAGAACTCCTATCTCGATTACGCGATGAGCGTTATTGTCGGGCGAGCATTGCCTGACGTAAGAGATGGTTTGAAGCCTGTACACCGCCGTGTGTTGTTCGCAATGAACGAACTTAAAAACGACTTCAATAAACCATACAAGAAATCTGCCCGTGTGGTAGGTGATGTAATTGGTAAGTATCACCCACATGGTGATTCTGCGGTATACGATACTATTGTACGTATGGCCCAGCCATTCTCGCTTCGCTACATGTTGGTAGACGGCCAAGGTAACTTTGGTTCGGTAGATGGCGATTCAGCCGCTGCGATGCGTTATACCGAAATACGTATGGCAAAAATTGCCCACGAACTTCTTGCCGACCTCGATAAAGAAACCGTCGACTTCGTACCTAACTACGATGGTACTGAACACATTCCAGAAGTGTTACCTACTAAGGTTCCTAACTTATTGGTAAACGGTTCTTCTGGTATCGCGGTAGGTATGGCAACTAACATTCCGCCACATAACTTAACTGAAGTTATTAACGGCTGTATTGCCCTTATTAAAGACCCATCAATTACGATTGATGACTTAATGCTTCATATCCCTGGTCCTGATTTCCCAACTGCCGCTATGATCAGTGGCCGTAAAGGTATTGATGACGCTTACCGTACTGGTCGCGGCAAAATATACATGCGCGCCAAAGCGGAAATTGAAACGGAAGATAACGGTAAAGAAACCATTATCATCAACGAAATTCCGTACCAAGTTAACAAAGCTCGCCTAATTGAAAAAATTGCTGAGCTAGTTAAAGAGAAGCGTATCGAAGGTATCTCTGCACTACGTGACGAGTCTGATAAAGACGGTATGCGTATTGTTGTTGAAGTAAAACGTAACGAATCAGCGGAAGTACTACTTAACCATTTATATGCCAATACTCAGCTACAAACAGTATTCGGTATTAACATGGTTGCGTTAGATAACGGCCAACCTAAAGTCTTTAACTTAAAAGAGACCTTAGAAGCCTTTATTCTACATCGCCGTGAAGTAGTAACCCGTAGAACCGTATTTGAACTACGTAAAGCCCGCGATCGTGCGCACATCCTTGAAGGTCTAGCTATTGCGCTAGCCAACATCGATCCAATCATTGAGCTAATTAAAGCCTCTCCTGGCCCTGCTGATGCGAAAAAAGCATTAGTTGCACAAGGTTGGGATTTAGGCGATGTATCGCAAATGCTTGAACGTGCAGGTGATGATGCTGCACGTCCAGATTGGTTAATGCCTGAGTTTGGTATTCGTGATGGACAATACTTCCTTACTGAACAACAAGCACAAGCAATTCTAGACCTTCGTCTGCATAGACTTACTGGTCTTGAGCACGAAAAAATTCTTGAAGAATATAAACAGCTTCTAGACGTTATTGCTGAACTACTTCACATCCTTAATAGCCCAGAGCGATTAATGGAAGTGATTGAAGAAGAGCTTGAAAAAATTCGTGACGAATTTGGTGACGAGCGCCGTACTGAAATTACTGCTGCTAGTCACGATATTGATATTGAAGACCTGATTGAACAAGAAGACGTTGTCGTTACCTTGTCTCGTGAAGGCTATGTGAAGTATCAAAAACTAAACGATTATGAAGCGCAGCGTCGTGGTGGCCGTGGTAAATCGGCAACTAAGATGAAAGACGAAGACTTCATTGAGAAACTATTGGTGGCCAATACCCATGACCACATTCTTTGTTTCTCAACCCGTGGCCGTTTGTACTGGCTGAAAGTTTATCAATTGCCGTTCGCGAGCCGTAATGCCCGTGGCCGTCCAATTGTGAATATTCTTCCTTTAGAAGATAACGAGCGTATTACTGCAATTTTACCTATCAAAGAATTTGAAGAAGGTAAGTTTGTATTAATGGCTACGGCTAACGGTACAGTGAAGAAAACAGATTTAAGCCTTTATTCACGTCCACGTTCAAGCGGTATTATTGCCGTTAACTTGAACGAAGGTGATGAACTAATTGGTGTTGACATTACCCATGGTGACGACGACATTATGTTGTTCTCAGACGCAGGTAAAGTGGTTCGCTTTAACGAAAAACTTCGTGATAGCGAAACAGGTAACGTTAAGTTAGATCCTGAAACTGGTGAAGAACTACTCGCACTACGTCCAATGGGCCGAACTGCTACGGGTGTTCGTGGTATCAGATTACAAGACGACCAACGCGTTGTTTCTCTAATTGTACCTCGTGGTGATGGTCCTATCCTTACTGCCACAGAGAACGGTTTTGGTAAACGTACGCCACTTGAAGATTACCCAGCGAAGAGCCGTGCTACACAAGGTGTAGTATCTATTAAGGTTTCTGAGCGTAATGGTAAAGTGGTTGGCGCGGTTCAAGTTGATGAATCCAATGAAATTATGCTTATTTCTGACCAAGGTACCCTAGTACGTACCCGCGTTGGCGAAGTTTCAGTAGTAGGAAGGAATACCCAAGGTGTTCGTCTTATCCGCACTGTTGAGAACGAGCATGTTGTTGGCTTACAACGTATAGAAGAAGTAGTTGAAGAATTGCTAGAGCTAGATGAAGATGGCAATCCAATCGCTATAGAAGAACCTATTGAGCAAGAAGAAAACGCTGCACAAGACGGCGACAGCTCAACGACAGAAGAGTAGGGTATTGCCCGCTTAATTTAAAAGCGGGCAGTTATCGGTGTTCTTTATTACAAGCGGCTTAGGCCGCTTGTTATTTTATAGGTGTTGAAAAACGCAATGAAAGAGGTTTTCAATTTTAGCGCTGGCCCGGCAAAGTTGCCTGAAGCCGTAATGCAAAAAGCACAAGCTGAATTTACTAACTGGCGCGACTCAGGTTGCTCGGTAATGGAAGTCAGCCACCGCGGAAAAGATTTCATCGAGATAGCAGCCAAAGCTGAACAAGATTTGCGCGACTTACTCTCGGTTCCTAAAAATTACCATGTTCTTTTCACCCACGGCGGTGGACGTGGTCAATTTGCAGCGGTTCCCCTTAACTTATCGTCTGCGTCAGATACCAGCCTTCACTTGGTGAGTGGATCTTGGTCTGATGGTGCGGTAAGCGAAGCAGCTAAATACAACAACGCTGTGGTAGTTGGTGAGCTTACTAAAAAAGATGGTTTGCATTACATGCCTCAACCATCGCTTGCCAATGTAGACCAATCTGCAGCGTATTACCATTTCTGTCCAAACGAAACCGTTGACGGTATCGCTTACGATTGGTTACCGGAGTCTGGTGATGTGCCACTGGTTTCTGATATGTCGTCTACCATTTTGTCTCAGCCTATTGATGTTGCTAAACACGGTCTTATTTACGCCGGTGCGCAGAAAAATATTGGCCCAAGCGGTTTATCGGTAGTGATTGTTCGTGAAGACTTAGTGGGCAAAGCTCGCAAAGAAACACCGTCAATTTTCGACTACGCATTAGCAGCTAAAGCTGATTCAATGTACAACACGCCACCTACGTTCTCGTGGTACTTGGCGGGGTTAGTGTTTGAATGGCTTAAAGAGATGGGTGGCGTTGATGCCATGGCAAAACGCAACAGTGAAAAAGCGTCTCTGTTGTATTCTGCTATCGACAGCTCTGATTTTTATGCTAGCCAAGTACATCCAGACAACCGTTCTAAAATGAACGTACCGTTTCAGTTGGTTAACCCTGAATTAGACGCGCTGTTTTTAAGCCAAGCACAAGACGCTGGTTTAATGGCACTAAAAGGCCACCGCTCTGTAGGCGGGATGCGTGCCAGCATTTATAACGCTATGCCTGTTGAAGGGGTGATGGCGTTAGTAGAATTTATGCGTGAATTTGAACGAGTAAACGGGTAGTCATGGAACAGTTAACATTAGAACCTATTAGCAAAGTATCGGGGACAGTAAACGTTCCTGGGTCTAAAAGCCTGTCGAACCGAGCGTTATTGCTTGCTGCTTTAGCTGAAGGCGAAACCGAACTAACAAACTTGCTTGATAGTGAAGATATTGAGCATATGCTAAATGCGCTAACTAAGCTTGGCGTAACGTATTCACTAAGTGAAGATAAAACCTGCTGCAAAGTGGTGGGTAACGGCGGGGCATTTACAGTTGCCGAGCCACTAGAGCTTTTCTTGGGTAACGCGGGCACGGCAATGCGCCCATTATGCGCTGCATTAGCCGCCAGTAATGTACAAGTCGTACTTACCGGTGAGCCGCGAATGGAAGAGCGTCCTATAGGCGATTTGGTTGATGCATTACTAATGGGTAACGCAGACATTGAATATCTTAAAAACGACGGTTTTCCACCGCTACAAATTAAAGGTAAGACTTTATGCGGCGGCGAAATGGAAGTAGACGGTAGTGTATCTAGTCAGTTTTTAACTGCACTTTTAATGTCTGCACCATTGTTTACAGGTGACGTGACCATTCGCATTAAAGGCGAATTAGTGTCAAAACCGTATATCGATATTACCTTAGATACCATGGCGAAGTTTGGTGTTGAAGTAAACAATGATAACTATCAAACATTCACCATATCTGCAGGGCAATCATATCGTTCGCCGGGTAAATTTATGGTGGAAGGTGATGCTTCATCGGCTTCTTACTTCCTTGCAGCCGGCGCCATTAAAGGCGGCACGGTACGCGTAACCGGTATTGGCCAAAATAGCATTCAAGGTGACATTCGTTTTGCCGATGTGCTTGAAGCCATGGGTGCAAAAATCACTTGGCATGATGAGTATGTGGAAGTAACAGGGGCACCACTTAAGGGTGTAGACATGGACATGAACCATATTCCTGATGCGGCCATGACCATTGCCACTACTGCACTATTTGCCGAAGGGCCAACCAGTATTACTAATATTTATAACTGGCGGGTAAAAGAAACTGACCGTTTAAACGCCATGGCCACTGAACTTAGAAAGTTGGGTGCAGAAGTAGAAGAAGGGCATGACTATATTAAAGTATGGCCAACGGATTCGTTAAAGCATGCGGCCATTGATACCTATAACGATCATCGCATTGCTATGTGCTTTTCGTTAGTGGCGCTCAGTGATACGCCGGTAACCATTAACGACCCAGGTTGTACCCGAAAAACTTTCCCTGATTACTTCACACGGTTTGCCACACTCTATTCTTAGTCTGTAGAAAGACCTTATTTCGTTCATAGCATATTATTTTCAAACGAAATTTATCCTTATGTACAATGCCATCAACGTTCGATGGCATTGCTTATCTCTACTTAACGCGTATAATTGCGCGCGATTTTTACGTATTTTATAAATTCTGGAGCAGGTATGCATTCTACACCCGTAGTCACGGTTGACGGTCCCAGCGGTGCAGGTAAGGGAACGTTAAGTAGCTTACTCGCAAAGAAGCTTGGTTGGCACTTTTTAGATAGCGGCGCGATTTATCGTGTGCTTGCTGTTGCTGCGCTTCACCACGACTTGCCGTGCGACGATGAAGAATGTGTTGTTCCGTTAGCAACCGGTCTTGATGTAAGTTTTGAAACTGACAAAGACACCACACGCGTTATTTTGGAAGGCGAAGACGTTACTGACGACATTCGTACTGAAGATGTAGGTAGTGTTGCATCGAAGGTTGCTGCGTTACCTCGCGTTCGTGAAGCATTGCTTCGACGCCAGCGAGCTTTTCAACAAGATCCCGGCCTTGTTGCAGATGGTAGAGACATGGGTACGGTAGTTTTCCCAGACGCGCAGGTGAAGTTATTTCTTACTGCTAGCGCTGAAGCCCGTGCCGAACGTCGCTATAGCCAGTTGAAAGCTAAAGGTATGGATGTTAATATTGCGCGCCTTTTAACCGATATCAAGGCGAGAGATGAGCGAGATACACAACGTTCAGTCGCTCCATTGGTACCGGCACAAGATGCGGTAATTATAGACTCAACTGATTTGGATATTGACCAAGTCTTTGAAAAAGCGATGGATATCATCAATTCGCGCCTTTAAGTAAGGTGAGTTTTTAAGGTATTCAAAGCAGTGCTACCACAGGGAGTGGCGGCTTTTACTAATAACCCCACGTTATCCGGATTTGAAGCGTGGATATCAACTTAAAGTTAATTTAAACCTTATGACTGAAAATTTTGCACAACTTTTTGAAGAAAGCTTACAAGAACTAGAAACACGTCCAGGTTCAATTGTAAAAGGTACTGTAGTTTCTATCGACAAAGACATCGTTCTTGTTGATGCAGGCTTGAAATCAGAAAGTGCTATCCCAGCTGACCAATTTAAAAACGCTGAAGGCGAGCTTGAAATTGCTATCGGCGACGAAGTAGACGTAGCCCTTGACGCAGTAGAAGATGGTTTCGGTGAAACAATCCTTTCTCGCGAAAAAGCGAAGCGTCACGAAGCGTGGGTTGAGCTGGAAAAAGCTTACGATGATAAAGTTACCATTAAAGGTATTATCAACGGTAAAGTTAAAGGCGGTTTCACTGTTGAAGTTAACACAGTGCGCGCGTTCCTTCCTGGTTCATTGGTTGACGTACGTCCAGTACGTGACACAACTCACCTTGAAGGCAAAGAGCTAGAATTTAAAGTTATCAAACTTGACGCTAAGCGTAACAACGTTGTTGTTTCACGTCGTGCCGTTATTGAAGCAGAAAGCAGCGCAGAGCGCGAATCTCTTCTTGCTAACCTTGAAGAAGGCCACGAAATCAAAGGTATCGTTAAGAACCTTACTGATTACGGAGCATTCGTTGACCTTGGTGGCGTAGACGGTCTACTACACATTACAGATATGGCTTGGAAGCGCGTTAAGCACCCAAGTGAAATCGTAAATGTTGGTGACGAAATCAACGTTAAAGTACTTAAGTTCGATAAAGAGAAGCAACGTGTTTCTCTTGGCATGAAGCAAATGGGCAACGATCCATGGCAAGAAATTGCTTCACGTTACCCAGAAGGTACTAAGATCTCTGGTCAGGTTACGAATCTTACCGATTACGGCTGCTTCGTTGAAATCGAAGACGGCGTTGAAGGTCTTGTACACGTTTCTGAAATGGATTGGACTAACAAGAACATCCACCCATCTAAGGTTGTTAACCTAGGTGACACAGTTGACGTTATGGTTCTTGAAATCGACGAAGAACGTCGTCGTATTTCTCTAGGCCTTAAACAGTGCATCGACAACCCTTGGGAAACTTTCGCTAAGTCACACGAAAAAGGTGACAAAGTGTCTGGTAAGATCAAGTCAATTACTGACTTCGGTATCTTCATCGGCCTTGACGGCGGCATCGACGGTCTAGTTCACCTTTCTGACATTAGCTGGAACAAGTCTGGTGAAGACGCTGTTCGTGACTATAAGAAAGGCGACGAAATCTCAGCTGTTGTTCTTCAAGTTGACCCAGAGCGTGAGCGTATCTCTCTTGGCGTTAAGCAAATCGAAGAAGACCCTTTCAACAAGTATCTGACAGATAACAAGAAAGGTGCTATCGTTGTAGGTACGGTTACTGAAGTTGACGCTAAAGGCGTTACAGTTAACCTTTCTGAAGAAGTTGATGGCTACATCCGCGTTGCAGATTTATCTGTTGACCGTATTGAAGACGCAACTGAAGCTGCAAACGTTGGCGACAGCATCGAAGCGAAATTTATGGGCGTTGACCGTAAAAACCGCACCGTTAACCTATCTGTGAAAGCAAAAGATCAGGCTGACGAAAAAGAAGCTATCGACAAGGTTAATCAGCAAGAAGATGCTGGTTTTGCTAGCGCAATGGCAGAAGCATTTAAAGCTGCTAAAGGCGAATAATAAGCTATATGTGGGAGTGCCTAGCACTCCCTTGTTCGCAGTAGCTGTTTAACTATAATATTGAAACGAGGTTTGTATGACCAAGTCTGAATTAATTGAACGGCTCGCGGATCAAGCGCGTCAAATTCCTGCGAAAGATCTTGAACTGGCAATTAAAGAACTTCTTGAACAGATGGCCCAGACCCTTCAAAAAGGGGATAGGATTGAAATTCGAGGATTCGGTAGTTTTTCATTACATTACCGCGCTCCGCGCGTGGGACGTAACCCAAAAACTGGCGAAACAGTAGAGTTAGATGGCAAATATGTCCCTCACTTTAAGCCTGGTAAAGAGCTTCGAGAAAGAGTAGACGCCTCCATAGCTTAAATAAAAAAAACCGCACTTGTTGCGGTTTTTTTATATCTAATGGAAAAAAATTTGGTATATTCGTAACTTAGGTTTAAATTGATACTTAGATGCAGATTTTGTTTTCAAATCTGAATAGATTGTAGCTAATTAAATACGGTGCATGGTGTACCAATGTCGGCCGGCGAAGAACAACAAATTATAAAGCAGTATCAGCCGCTTATTCGTGCCTTGATCCCCTACGAGCAACAAAATCGCTTATTGGAAGGTATCAATAAATTTTCAAAACGGCTCCCAGGCAATATCCGCAAAATCATTAAAGAGGAAGTTGTTAGACTTACGTCTTTAACTGATGCATCCGCGGATAATTCTGCATTTGCCAAATTCCCTGTTATGAAGTTTAAGCATTTTGGTATTCCCATGCGCTTAGACAAAGTGGGCGCTAAAATCCTTCAAAATGAAACCGCCTTATATCAAGAGCGATATACGGTAGGCGTGTTTGAATCGGTAATGAACTCCGACTTTTATCAAACGCAAATCAAGCGTGATCAATTTAAGAAAATTGTTGAAGCATTCAATGTTGAAAGCCAATCATTTACTGACATCGATTTTGGTGATGATATTGCCGTTAGACCTAACTTCACCGTATCTTCTGTAGATTTTGAAAAGGGCAGGCATTGTACGGTTAGTTCGCTGTCATTTACGGGTATTGCTGTAGAAACGAAACGACCGCCAAACGTGACCACCGGTGATATTGTTACCTTCGTTATACCGGAAGTGATGGGCTTAACCACTGAACCGACAGAAATTACCTACGAACTCGATGCCATTAAATACAATAAGCACTTAGGTAAGTACGAATCATTTTTTACTATTTCATCTGAAACCGATCTTAGCCTGCTTAACAATTTAAAACGCTATATTAAAGGCACCTCGTATAAACAGCCCTTGCAGCGAGACTTAGAAATTGAAAGGGCAATGCAAGACCTTGAGCGAGACCGAATTTTAGAAAACAGCCCATGGTTGCCGGTGTTTCTTTCTGCCCATCAAAAATCTCTTAAACCCATTATTGCGCTATTTACTAAAGCGAATGTCGATAATAATAATTCAGAAAAATTACTGGCTAGCCTGCAAGACAAAGCGCATTTTGAAAATCTGGTTCAAGAACTAAAAAAGTACAATGAAGCGTTTATTTTTCATGGGGTTATTAAAACTAAAAGCGGTGCAATTACCATCACGGCAACCCATCGCCAATTAGTAGAGCTTGGACAACTCAATGCCATTATTTATCTACTGGTTAAAAGTGGTGAATTTACTTGCACGCAATGCCGTTTAGAAGATGTGAGCCGTGAAGACAAAGTAAAAGCATTCGCTATTCATGATATTCCCAGCAAAGAGTTTGAGCATCTTGCTGCGTTAAGCCATGTAATGTACTGCCGTGATATTTCTATGTACCTTACTAACTTAACTCTTAGCGAGAAGTGTGATTTTAAGCCTTTATCGAAAACACTGCGGGCTTCTGGCGATAACTGGTCTATTGATTTCGTGATGGAAGATGACCTTGATAGGCGCTCTGAAACCCGTTATATCATCGACAAAGCAGCTATGATAAAAGTAGGGCTGCTGTCTTCAATTGATGCTCGCGTTGCCGATTTGTCTGCCAATGGCATGAAGTTAATGGTTGCCCCGGGCACTGAACTACAAAGTGAAGTGCGGGTATCAGTCCCCGACCTTAAAATCAAAAACGAGAAATATAAGGTTGTTCATTACGACGCTACGTCGGGCGTTGTACGCCTTTGTTTAGAAGATGTGAAAAAATCTAAAGCTGGGGCAAGCGTTGATGCCATGGTTGAAGAAAATACCGCGTATTTCAAAATTAGAGACATAGCCCGTATTCAACGCTCTACTCACCGATTTATTTGGGAATTAGCAGTACGCCATATGCCTTCGCTTGCTGTGCTTTGCGTAATGAATAGGCACATTTTGGATAGACTTAAAACCGTTTACCAAAGCGATTCGTCTGACGATTTATACCCATTTTCTCGTACCGCAAACATTATTCCATTACATGGTTTTTTTGCCGATAAAGCAGTGGCCAAGCCTAAATCGATGATGCTTGAAGCCATGTTCAAAGGCGACGTTGAAAACAACCTTGTGGTGCATTGTGTACGTAAAAGCGACAATCGCTTGGTATACATAAAAGAAAGCGATTTTCTTTATTCGAAATTGCGCACGCAAATTCAAAATCAGTTAGAAGAAGAAAAAGTGCAGGTGAGTGCCACCAATGTAACGGCCATACGCTGTTATGGCGCTACCACACCGCTTACGAAGAAACGTTTAGCACAGCTGTCGAAACTTGATAAGGCAATGTACGATAAATTAGAAACCATGCAAGCTGGCTATACACACTGTATTTTTGTGACTAATATGTCTGCATTGCATCACGACTTGGTGATGGCCAAATTAATTGCAAAGCAAGAGCGCCCTTTATCTGAAGATGAAGCCACGGCGTGATACTAACGTAAGTTCAACTAAAACCTTGGGTTTTGGTGTTATCTCTTGCTGCATTTTGCTATTCTTTATTAATTACGTACAAGAAGGGTTTGGTCTTGAAAGGGATCCTCACAATACTCGCCATTTTGATATTACTGACATTTGCTTTTGTCATTGGCACACAAAATGAAGCCTATATCACCGTTAACTATCTTATTGCTCAAGCTAACATGCGGGTTTCCACCCTAATTGCGATTGCGCTTTCTTTGGGTGTGTTAGTAGGGATACTTATTATGTCAGCAAGTTGGTTACGTTTACGCGTTCAGTTGTTGTCGGCGAATTCAAAAATCAATAGCCTGAAAAAAGAACACTAATATGCTCGAACTGCTGTTTTTACTTTTGCCTGTTGCAGCAGGTTACGGATGGATTATGGGCCGTAACAGTGTTCGCCAAGCACAACGGAAACAGTCTAGTATTCTTTCTAAGCATTACTATAAAGGCTTGAACTTCCTCCTTTCCGATCAGCCCGACAAAGCGGTAGACACATTAATCAAAATGATTAATGTGAACAGCGACACGGTTGAAACCCATATTGCAATGGGCAGCTTTTTTCGCCACCGCGGCGAAATAGACAGAGCCATTAAGGTTCACCAAAACCTTGTAAGCCGAGACGAGCTGCAACCTACGCAACGCGAGAGTGCGTTAAAAGAACTTGGCCATGATTACACCCATGCCGGTTTCTTAGAACGGGCTGAAAATGCTTTTCTTCAACTACTCAATAGCGACAAACACTATCTGGTAGCGCAAACACAGTTATTTAGTATTTATCAAACCACTAAAGAGTGGGACAGAGCCATTGAACTTGCCGAGCGCATGGTGGAATGCCATGGCGACAACGATGATGTGTGTGAACGTTTAGCGCATTTCTATTGTGAGCATGCGGTAGCGAAACTAAAAGACGATGATCAAGGCTCTGCGTTATCATTACTTCAAAAGGCCGTTAATGCCGATGAGCATGCTGTAAGACCTTGGTTAATGCTCGGGCAGCTTGCACTTCAACAACAACGCTACAGCGACGCACGGGCTTATTTTGTACAAGTGGCCGAGCGTGATATCAATTGGTTCAGTGAAGCGGTGCCCAGTTTAGAAAAAATAGCGGAAGAAACTGGAGATTGGGATAATTTTGCCGAAAGCTTAGAAGCCCACTGGCAAGAGTGTGCAACCTCGTACCTTGCCATGGTGGATGTATTGCTTAAAAAAGGCGATACCACTCAAGCAGCAGATTATTTATTAGAACAACTACGTAAACGCCCAACCATGCGTGGTTTTAAAACCCTAATGGGTTTATATATCGACCAATTAGACGATAAGACCTCTGCAGAGAGTTTACGTATACTAAAAGAATTAGTAGAGAAGCAAATGTTGCAACGTCCTAAATACCGCTGCCATAGCTGCGGATTTTCTGGGCGTAAACTCTACTGGCTATGTCCTTCATGCAAAAAATGGGGCGTAGTAAAACCGATAAAAGGGCTAGACGGAGAATAACTTCACCATGCAAGAACCTCGCGTTATTGTTGCACTCGACTATGACAACCAAGAACAAGCACTTTCGTTTGTAGACCAATTAGATCCCAACCTGTGTAAAGTTAAAGTGGGCAAAGAAATGTTCACCTTATTTGGCCCTGAATTTGTAAAATCTTTAGTGGCTAAAGGCTTCGACGTTTTTCTTGATTTGAAATTTCACGATATTCCAAACACCGTGGGTAAGGCGTGCAAAGCGGCTGCTGAACTCGGTGTGTGGATGGTAAACGTGCACGCCAGTGGTGGACTTCCAATGATGCAGGCTGCTAAAGAAGGCATTGCACAAAGTAGCCGACCTGAAACCAAATTAATTGCGGTTACTGTGCTAACCAGTATGGATCAATCGCAGCTAAGTGGTGTAATTGACAATGTAACGCCAGAGCAACAAGTATTACGCTTAGCGTCGTTAACAGCCCAAGCGGGTTTAGATGGCGTGGTGTGTTCTGCTAAAGAAGCGGTAATGCTACGCAATGAAATTGGCGAAGACTTTTTGTTGGTGACGCCAGGCATTCGTCCTAAGGGCAGTGATGCTGGCGATCAAAAGCGTGTAATGACCCCACCAGAAGCAATAGACAGTGGTGTAAGCTACTTAGTGATGGGACGACCAATCACGCAAGCTAGCGAACCTATGGAAGTGTTAAAGCAGGTAAACGCGTCAATCAGCTAATTGCCCAAAAACCAAAAAAATACACACAAAAAAACGCCCAGTAGTGAACGCATTCAATATGCAAACCACTAACTGGGCGTTTTTACTTGCTAGTGCTTTTTATTACTGCACTAGCAGAATCAAGAATAACTTAAGCGTTTAGTGCTTCTTCAGCAGGGGTGTAAGTTAAACCCAACTTTTCACCTAATGCGTCAACAACTGCTTTGTAGGTCACTTTGCCTTCATGAACGTTAAGGCCGTTCAATAAGTGCTTATCTTCAAGCATAGCTTTAGCCGGACCTTTATTCGCCAACGCTAAACCAAACGGTAGAGTCGCATTGTTAAGGGCCATAGTAGAGGTACGTGCAACACCACCTGGCATATTCGCAACACAGTAATGCACTACGTCGTCGATGATGTATACAGGGTCTTGGTGGGTAGTGGCTTTAGACGTTTCAAAACAACCACCTTGGTCGATAGCAACATCAACCAATACAGAGCCTGGCTTCATAGCCGCAATTTGTTCGCGGTTAAGTAGCTTAGGTGCTGCTGCGCCAGGAATAAGTACTGCGCCAACAACAAGATCAGCTTTTGACGAATAATGTTCAATCGCATCAACGGTAGAGTAAACTGTTTTAACTTGGCCATTAAAAATGTCATCTAACTGACGAAGGCGAGGAAGTGAACGGTCTAGAATAGTAACGTCTGCGCCAAGGCCTAAGGCCATTTTAGCGGCTTGCGTACCTACAACACCACCACCAATAATAAGTACTTTACCCGGTGCTACTCCAGGAACGCCGCCCAATAATGTACCGCTGCCGCCATGCGCTTTTTCTAGGTAATGTGCACCAGCTTGAACTGACATACGGCCAGCCACTTCGCTCATTGGCGCTAATAGTGGCAAACCACCACGGTCGTCGGTTACGGTTTCATAAGCGATACAGGTTGCGCCAGAAGCAATAAGAAGCTCTGTCTGAGTAGGATCTGGTGCCAAATGAAGGTAAGTGTAAAGGGTTTGGCCTTTACGAAGCATTTTACATTCATTCGTTTGTGGCTCTTTTACTTTAATAATCATTTCTGCTTCAGCAAAAACTTGCTCAGCAGTAGATGCGATAGAAGCACCAGCTTCAACGTACATTTCATCGGTAAAACCAATTGCATCACCGGCCAGCGTCTCAATTAACACTGAATGACCATGACTGGTAAACTCTTTTACTGCCGCAGGCGTTAAGCCAACGCGATATTCATGGTTCTTAATTTCTTTTGGTACACCGATTAACATAACTTTTCCTCTAATTGATTAGCCCAGTGGCTCACTTGCCGATTATTATTTGATTCAGTATACGGTAGATAAAAGCGAACTATGTGCTGAAAAAAAATAAGTTGCAGCATATAATCTGGCTTTGTGTGATTAAGTCGGAATAAAATATGCTGGTAAAAACTCCAAAACATCTTGACCGAATAGACAGGAATATACTGATTTCGCTACAAAAAAACGGGCGCATATCAAACGTGGAATTGGCTAAAGACGTGGGTTTGAGCCCTAGTCCCTGTTTAGAGCGGGTTAAGCGTTTAGAGAGCCAAGGCTATATAAAAGGCTACCATGCCGTGGTTGATCCGGAAAAGCTAGGCGCTGCCATGCTTGTTTTTGTAGAAATAACGTTAACGAAGACGTCGGTAGATATCTTCGCAGAATTTTCTGCGGCGGTTAGGCTTCATGACGATATACAAGAATGCCATCTGGTCTCCGGGGATTTTGATTTCTTGCTAAAAGCACGGGTTGCAGACATGTCTAGCTATCGTAGATTGTTAGGTGACACCTTGCTGCGCCTTCCTGGGGTGAGTGAGTCACGAACCTATGTGGTAATGGAAGAAGTGAAAAGTACAACATCACTTCGGATTAATTTGAAGTAATGAAAGCATGGCTCAATTGAGGGCATTTGTGATAGGCTGTGCAAAAATACAGTGGTTATTGTTAGTGTGAATTTGACTCGCAACAGTGGGTGTAAGTAAACAGGTTTGTAATACACCTTATTAATAAATTACTTATTGAAAACATTACGATAATATTGGCACTGCATTTGTATTCTTCTTTATCGATAGAATTATCACAACATCGAAACATCAATTTAGATTAATAAGTGATTTAGGGTTATGACGCAATTAACAGGGATTCAGCGAATTTGGGAAGCCGGCATGATTATAGCCTGTGTCTTCGCCTTTTTCTTATTGCTGGCATTAGTATCTTTCCACCCGGGCGACCCAGGCTGGAGCCAAGCCGGCTTGCAATTAGACGTACATAACTGGGTAGGCTCTACCGGCGCGTGGAGTGCCGATTTATTGCTTTTCTCTTTTGGCTTCTTAGCTTATCTCCTTCCTTTTGGAGCAGCCTTTTTAGGTTGGTTCTTATTCCAGCACATTAAAGCACTAGAAGAGTTCGATTACCTCACAATAGGTTTGCGCATTATTGGTGGTTTATTGATGGCACTAGGTGCCACGGGCATTGCCAGTATAAATTTTGACGACATTTACAACTTTTCTGCCGGCGGCTTCGTGGGCGATGTTATTAGTTCAGCCCTTGTGCCGTACTTTAATATCGCAGGCACTATTTTGTTGCTTCTGTGCTTTTTCTGCACCGGCTTTACCTTATTAACGGGCATTAGCTGGTTAAGTATTGTGGACAGACTAGGTGAAATGACACTTTGGTTTGGGCGCAAATGTGTGTCGATACCACAACAAGCACTCGCCCTAGATATGCCAAGGCTTGCGTTACCTTCTCGCAGTGCAAAGCCTGAAAATGACGAATTAGATATCACCAGCATGCGTGCAGAGCCCGCCGAAACGCCTGAACCCGTTTTTACGCCGCCACCTAAGGCTGAGCGCAGTGAACCATCATTTGGCATTCCAGATGATGTGTTTGACGAAGATGACGTACCGCCTTTTGAAACTCAGAGCCACACGCCAGCTAAGACTGAAAGCGAAAACAAACCTAAGTCGAGCTTTTCGTTATCGGGTATGCGCGAAGCTGTGCACAATAAAGTGAAAGAAGCCAAGCCTTCTAGCAAAGATGAGGTAGTAGAGAATCATCAGATCGCTAAATCACAGTCTGATGAAATGATTGAACCAACCTTCGACATGTCGCAAACCGATACGTTAACTGAAGCGCCAGCGACTGAGGCACAACAAACTGCTGAGCCTGTTAATATAGAGACGCCAGAGCCGCAGTCAGCGCCGGCGCCGGCTCCTGAATCAGCACCAGCGCCAAAACCGGTACATCAACCATTCACGCCAGTGGCGATGGGTGCAAAATCCATTACTCGTCATGAAGGGGAGGGGAGCGAACCTATTACCGCCATGCCTTCGTTTGACCTACTGGAACGAGCGGATAAACATGAAAACCCGCTTACACAAGAAGAGATTGACGGTATATCTAGGCTAGTTGAAGAGAAACTGGCTGACTTTAATATAGAAGCCAATGTAGTGGGTGTATACCCAGGCCCTGTTATTACACGTTTCGAGCTAGATTTAGCACCAGGTGTGAAAGTAAGCAAAATTACGGGGTTGTCTAAAGATTTGGCTCGCGCCATGTCGGCAATATCAGTACGTGTGGTAGAAGTTATACCGGGTAAATCCGTTATAGGCCTTGAGCTTCCAAACAAAAAGCGTGAAATGGTACGTTTGAGTGAAGTGATTGGTGGTGATGCCTTCCAGCGTAATAGTTCACCGCTTACCATGGTATTAGGTGCGGATATTTCTGGTAAGCCTGTGATAGTGGATTTGGCTAAAATGCCTCACTTATTGGTGGCGGGTACTACCGGTTCAGGTAAGTCGGTTGGTGTTAACGTTATGATCTTAAGCTTGCTGTATAAGAGCACGCCAGAAGATGTACGTATGATCATGATAGACCCGAAAATGCTTGAGCTATCGGTATATGAAGGTATTCCGCATTTGCTTGCCGAAGTGGTTACCGACATGAAAGAAGCGGCTAACGCCCTTCGTTGGTGTGTAGGTGAGATGGAGCGTCGTTATCGCTTAATGAGCGCCTTGGGGGTAAGAAACCTAAAAGGCTACAACGCAAAAGTGGAAGAAGCGATTGCCGCTGGCACGCCTATTCAAGATCCGTTGTGGAAGAGTGAAGAAAGCATGGAGCCTCATGCACCTGATTTAGAAAAACTGCCTGCCATTGTAGTTGTGGTAGATGAATTCGCCGACATGATGATGATTGTTGGTAAAAAAGTGGAAGAGCTTATTGCTCGTATTGCACAAAAGGCCCGTGCGGCAGGTATTCATTTGGTACTCGCCACGCAACGTCCTTCGGTAGATGTTATTACCGGCTTAATTAAAGCGAATATTCCGACGCGTATTGCATTCCAAGTTTCTAGTAAAATTGATTCACGTACCATTTTAGACCAACAAGGTGCTGAAGCACTGCTAGGCATGGGTGATATGTTGTACTTGCCACCAGGTAGCCCAGTTCCAACGCGTGTGCACGGCGCGTTCGTGGACGATCACGAGGTTCACGCCGTAGTGGCAGATTGGAAACGTAGAGGCGCACCTAAATATATTGATGAGATATTAAATGGCGAAGCGTCTGCCGAGGTACTTTTACCGGGTGAACAAGCCGAAGGTGAAGATCAAGAATTCGATGCATTTTACGATGAAGCCGTAGCCTTTGTTACCGAAACAAGAAGAGCAAGTGTCTCTAGTGTGCAACGCAAATTCAGAATTGGTTACAATCGCGCAGCACGATTAGTGGAACAAATGGAATCTAGTGGCGTCGTAAGTGCACAGGGTCACAACGGCAACCGCGAAGTATTAGCTCCGCCAGCGCCTAAGGATTAACAACAATGAATAAAGTAGTACCTATTATGATGGCAATGGCGTTAACGGCGCCGTTGAGCTTATCTGCAATGCAGATTGCCAGCGCTAATTTAACTAGCGCTAATATAACTAGCGATGCGCCAAAAACCAATAGCGATGCCACTGTGGTGGTAGGTTCTGCAACAAAGCCTAAATTTACCGCTCACAGTGCTAAAGACGTTTCAAAAGCCGCTGATGCAGCAGATAGTGCAAATGTACTTTTGAAAAAACGCCTACATGGATTACAGCAATACCAAGCCGCTTTTAATCAAACGGTAACCGATGCCCAAGGCAATATTGTTCATGAAGCCCAGGGTACATTAACCATGATGCGCCCGAATAAGCTTCGCTGGGAAACCACGTTTCCTGATGAGACTTTGCTTATTGCCGATGGTGAAGCGGTATGGAATATTGATACCTTTGTTGAGCAGGTCACTATTATTTCGCAAGACCAAGCGATTAAAGACAACCCTATTGTTTTATTAACGGCTAACGACGATGAAACTTGGGACAGTTTTGTGATCAGCAAGCTTGACGACGCGAAAGCCAGCTCAACGTTAGAGCAATACCAAATTGTGCCTAAATCGACAGATGGTCAAATAAAGTCACTGACATTAGGGTTCAACAGCGACGGTATTCTGTCGACGTTAGATATGCTTGATGCACAAGATCAAACCAGTGCGTTAGTGTTTAGCAAGCAAGATTTAGATTTTGCTATTGATACTGCTAAAGACAATCTTTTCTCTGTAGACGTGCCGCAAAGCTATATTATTGATGATCAGCGATAGCTAAGAATAGATGATTAACGATAACAAAGAACCGCTTGAACCTTTTGCGCCACTAGCAGCCAAAATGCGGCCGGTGACCATAGATGAGTATGCCGGCCAGTCGCACCTATTAGGCGCTAACAAACCGCTACGTAAAATGCTAGAAGCGGGCCACTGCCATTCTATGATTTTATGGGGCCCACCTGGTACGGGTAAAACAACCTTAGCAGAGCTTATTGCCACATATACCAATGCCTCGGTTATTCGCATTTCGGCGGTAACCTCTGGGGTGAAAGATATTCGCGCGGCAATGGATACCGCGAAAGAAAACTCCCGCTATAACCAACGTACTTTATTATTTGTAGATGAAGTACACAGGTTCAACAAAAGCCAACAAGACGCTTTTTTACCTTTTGTAGAGTCGGGCACTGTTACTTTCATAGGTGCAACCACTGAAAACCCTTCTTTTGAATTGAACAACGCACTGCTTTCTCGTGTACGGGTTTACGTACTTAAAGCATTAGAACAAGATGCACTTGCTGAATTAATGCAACGGGCACTAACCGATGAAGAAAAAGGGTTAGGTTCACGACAGTTAAGTATTGAGGAAGATGCTAGTAACGCCTTGTTAGGTTTGTGTGGCGGTGATGGCCGCAGGTTACTCACTTATTTAGAGCTAGCCGCTGACTTTACTGAGAACAGTGTTATTTCTATTGCCGATATTGAACAAGCCGTAGGCGAAAAAATTGCCAGCTACGACAATAAAGGTGATACATTTTACGACCTAATATCTGCGTTTCATAAGTCGGTACGGGGTTCAGATCCTGATGCTGCGCTATATTGGTACGCACGTATATTAGACGGTGGCGGTGATGCGCTGTATGTGGCAAGAAGGTTATTGGCAATTGCATCGGAAGATATTGGTAATGCCGACCCCAGAGCTATGCAGTTATGCATAAACGCGTGGGATACCTATCATCGCGTTGGGCCAGCTGAAGGTGAGCGTGCAATTGCACAAGCGGCTGTTTATTGTGCATTGGCGGCAAAAAGTAATGCTGTTTATATGGCGTTTAGTCAAGCAAAAGCATTAGCAAGACAAACATCAGATGCACCTGTGCCCATGCATTTACGTAACGCCCCCACTGAATTAATGAAAGACTTAGGTCATGGTGATGGTTATCGGTATGCGCATAACGAAGCAAATGCTTTCGCGGCAGGTGAAGTGTATTTGCCTGATAGCATTGCAGGTACTCGCTTATACGAGCCTAACGAACGTGGGTTAGAAAAAGCGCTTAAGGCAAAACGTGACTATTTAGATAATCTCAATGAACACGCGCAGAGTGCGCGTAATAATCAAAAACGGTGAACATTGTGCCTCAAGGCGTTATTTTATACTGCTATATTGCAGCAGGCGGTGCAGTTGGGGCTTGCTTGCGTTATTTTTGTACCACAACCATAGATTCTTGGTTTGGAAAAAATATGCCCTTTGGTACACTAGCGGTTAACGTTGTTGGTTCATTTGCCTTAGTTACCCTGTATGGCTTTATTGAGCGCAACGAATTAACTGACTCTCCTTACCGAGCATTAATTGGGGTAGGGCTGTTAGGCGCGTTTACCACATTTTCAACATTCTCTGTGGAAACGCTCACATTATTAGAAAACGAGCTGTGGTTAAAAGCCATTGCTAATATATTCCTCAACGTCGGCGCTTGCTTATTAGCAGGTTGGCTGGCTATTGAACTCATGAAAGGATAAGTAGGAACACATGTTAGATCCAAAGTGTTTACGAAGCGATATAGAAGAAACTGCCAAGCGTTTGGCTGCCCGTGGTTATAACCTCGATGTAGCTACATTTAACTCGCTAGAAGAAAAAAGAAAAACACTTCAGTCCAAAACACAGGATCTGCAGAACGAACGTAACGTTCGAAGTAAGTCCATTGGTAAAGCTAAGTCTCAAGGCGAAGATATTGCGCCTTTGTTGGCAGAAGTGGGCAAATTAGGCGATGACTTAGATGCAGCTAAAGCTGAACTAACCGTATTGCTTGATGAAATCACTGCATTTACCCAAGGCATTCCTAACTTGCCACATGAGTCGGTACCTGAAGGTAAAGACGAAGACGACAACGTTGAGATTTCACGTTGGGGTGAGCCACGTACTTTCGATTTTGAAGTGAAAGACCACGTTGATATTGGTGAAGGGCTAAATAATAGCTTAGATTTTGCTACGGCAACTAAATTAACAGGTAGCCGTTTTGTAGTGATGCGCCGTGAGATGGCTCGTTTAAACCGCGCCATTGCCCAGTTCATGTTAGATGTTCACACCAACGAGCACGGTTATGATGAAATGTATGTCCCGTTTTTGGTAAACGCTGACAGCCTTTATGGCACAGGTCAATTACCTAAATTTGGTGAAGACTTATTTCATACTCAGCCAGCAACGGAAGAAGGCCAAGGGCTTTCACTTATTCCAACTGCAGAAGTACCGCTAACCAACATCGCCCGTGATGAAATTCTAGATGAGAAGTCGCTACCGGTTAAGATGACCGCGCATACGCCTTGTTTTCGTTCAGAAGCAGGCTCGTATGGCCGTGATACCCGTGGTTTGATTCGTCAGCATCAGTTCGACAAAGTTGAACTTGTACAGCTAGTGAAGCCTGAAGATAGCTTCGACGCATTAGAAGAACTTACTCAGCACGCTGAAACCATTTTGCAGAAGCTTGAATTGCCATACCGTAAAGTATTGCTTTGTACTGGCGACATGGGCTTTGGCGCATGTAAAACTTATGATTTAGAAGTATGGTTGCCAGCACAAAACACGTATCGTGAAATCTCATCATGCTCAAACATGGTAGATTTTCAGGCTAGACGTATGCAAGGGCGTTTCAGAAACCCAGAAACAAACAAGCCTGAATTACTTCATACATTGAATGGTTCTGGTTTGGCAGTTGGCCGTACATTGGTGGCTATTTTAGAAAACTACCAACAGGCTGATGGCAGTGTAACGATACCTAAAGCCCTAGTACCGTACATGAACGGTGTAGAAGTGATAAAGGCTTAGCTCTCAAGCTAATTTATTACAAATCTAGCGCTGGACTTACATTACGTATTTAGTTGCTGATGATAAGCTCGTAGATGTTGAATCTGCGAGCTTATTTGTATGTGGGGAAAAACTAACTCTCTATTGGCCTATATCTATTAGTAAATGGTAAATGCCTAGCAGCAAAAAGCAGAGCGTTTAGTGTTTGTCGCTTGCTTGTGACTTACAGTGAAAATCGCTGCCTCAGAAAGCGTGCTACACCATCTTCATTATGATGCCCAATCACTTCACTGGCCGCGCTTTTGATAACCGGCTTAGCGTTGTCGGGGGCGTAACATTCGTTTGCTAATTCGAACATGCTTAAATCGTTGTCGCTGTCGCCAAAACAAATAACATTGGTCGCGCCAAGTTTCTGTTTCAAATTCATAACCGCACTGCCTTTGCTGGCCGCACGGTGGTGAATATCCATCCAGCTAAAAGATTGCCCTTCAATTGCTGGCCCTGAATACGCAATAAGGTTTTCAACTTCGTTGATTGTTTTGTACATATTTCTAACCCTTGTATTGTCACCAATCATACTGATGTTGGTTATTTTAGCTGAAAGGGAAAGCTGGCTTAACGGGCGAAGTACTGCGTTAGTTTTCTTAAAATACTTATCTAATAAATTTTGTTCTATTGGGTGTTTCGGTGCTGGGTGATGAACAATATGAGACGTGCCTTCAATCACATTAACAAAAGGCGTGATATCATTTTGATGGGCAAGATTAATGATGAATTCGAGTTCATTACCATTAACTAGATTTTCAAGGGTTAATGAATTGGCAGTGGGATCCCATATAGCCACACCGTTGTTGTAAATATGGGGTAGAAGAAAGTTATCTTCTGCAATAATGCTGTTAGCTGACAGCATGGTTCTGCCAGTTGCCACTGTATATGCAATGCCGTTTTGTTGGAGCAGGGCTAACGTTTCGCGGGTGTAGTTTGATATTTGCGATTCGCTGTTTAATAGCGTCCCGTCTAAATCGAAAAAGATAAGATCCATGTACAGCTCCTCATTAGGTCTTAATTAGTGCCTAAGCACGTGCTCTTACTGAAATAGGTTTTACAGGCATTTAGCCGGCTTTGGCAACCCAGCAAGTTTGGTGGCTTGCTTAGCTGGCCCTTTAGGGAACAACCGTTGCAAATAACGACTGTTACCTTTCTCTGGTCCATATTTAGCGGCCATTGCTTTAACCAGAGCGCGAATAGCAGGGCTAGTTTCAAACTCTTCATAGAAATGACGTACAAACCGAATAACTTCCCAATGAGGCTCACTAAGCGTAATGTTTTCGTTTGCAGCTAGTGTTGGCACCATATCTTCATTCCACAAAGTGTGATCAAGCAGATAGCCTGCTTTGTCAGTAGGAATGTCTGTGCCGTTAAATTCAAAATGAAACTGTTCTTGGGTCATTAATAAAGCTCTGTAATTGACGCATTGAGTATTGTGAATGTCGATGTTAGGTGTTGCAGCTGTATAGGCGCAAATGCTTTACAGGTGAAAACCTAGACGTTAGAAGATAACTAGCTAAGTAAATAGCGTATGGTAACAGCCTAGCTGATTTGCTTAGAACAACGGCCTTAGAAATCAATTATAAGTCCATCTATAAGTACACAATAGGATAAAAAGTATCAGTCAGTGCTACAAACGCATCCAACGATACTGGTGTAATAGAAGAAGTATCGTGTTCACTACTTGCATCATGGTCAAGCTTTTTACTCACACTATCGCTTATACCGCGTAGCGCCATATCTTCTTGTAAAGCAAACATATTAGTTGCTGACCTGCGCAAATTTTCACTTGCATCTATTATGTTCACTAAATCGCCGTCAGTCTGTTGGGCGTAATACACACCGTCGTCTATCAAAACTAGCGCTTGGTCAGAATCAGCTCTTCTAAACGCCTGCTGAAGGGTTTTAATGGCTACAGCCTTTAACGGATAAGATTTTACAATAAAGAGCATTAGAAGGTCACCACGTGGTCAACGCGCTCACTCAGTGCAAGCTTTTCATCAATTGATAATAGTGAGGCGTCTAATTGCGCTATTAATTCATGTTTGTCGTTATTTAGAAGCGACAGTTTTAAACTTTCTTCGCAAACGTAACATTCTTCAATATCGAAAAAGGGTAGGGAACCTAACCGCTTGCTGTGGTTTTTTGTTCCACGCACAGATTCAGTCTTATTGAGCTGCAACACACCTTGATGTTCGAACAACACAATAACCTCATGGCCATAGTTGGTGGCAGCTAGTGCAAAGTCTAACCCATCTTGACTGGCGCTAGATTGATAAGGAGCTTGAGTAAATCGAATGAGTAAAGTAGCCATTAAAACTGTACCACCTTATCGCAGTCGTGAAGCGCAGTAAAAAACTCACCTAAACCTGCTTGTTCGAACCCATCTGCCACGTTAGCAGCGGATACGCCAGCGCTAGCGGCTTCCTGCTCGCCAATGACTCCGCGTTTAATCGCGGCAGTAATACAAAGCAGTAAGGAAATATTATGCTCGTTTTTGAGCGCTTGCCATGCTTTAAGTGGATAGAATTCATCACCCACTTCTACCATGAAGCCATTAGCATGGTGCACACCTTGACCATAAAAGAAGATGTTATTTACAGTATGCCCTTGTGAAATTGCACTTTTGATAAAGGCAACCGCACGCTGTGCATGTTGACCTTCGTAAGGGGAGCTTGTTACTAAAATTGAATAGTGTGCCATTACTCTAAAATATGGTTAGTGATAAAACTAATGTTAAACCTAGCAATAAAAACTGCGCTGTAGAAACAAAAACACCCCAGTAACGGGGTGTCTTCTTTTACGCTAACGTTAAACTTAGTCGTCGCCGCCAAATGCACCTAAAAGGTGAAGCATAGACGTGAACAAGTTATAAATGTTCAAATACAAAGAAACTGTTGCGCGGATGTAATTCGTCTCGCCACCGTTGATGATACGGCTTGTATCAAACAAGATGAAACCAGACATAATAAACACGATAGCTGCGCTAATTGCCAAGCTTACCGCAGGTACTGCGAAAAACATATTCGCGATGGCCGCTACAATCACTACAACTAAGCCTACTACCAAGAAGCCACCCATAAATGAGAAGTCTTTTTTGGTGGTAAGTGCATAACCAGAAAGGGCGAAGAATACTAACGCAGTAGCACCTAACGCTTCCATGATTAAGCCTGGGCCCGCTACACCTAAGTAAAAGTTAAGCGTGTAACCTAATGAAGCACCCATTAAACCGGTGAACAAGAATACCCAATAAATACCTGAAGCTGATTCAGCTTTCTTTTGTACAACAAATAAAGTGATGAATGCACCAATGGTCATGCCTAATGACATCATAGGGGAAATACCTACAGCCATGGCAACACCAGCACAAACCGCACTGAACGCTAGTGTCATCGCAAGCAGCATATAGGTGTTGCGCAAAACCTTGTTTGTTTGCAACACTGATGGTTGAGATGCACTTGAATACATCGAACGTTGATCCATTGTTTCCTCCAAAAGGACTATGTCTTTAACCAAAATGGTAAACTAACTATTAGTGTATGTTGTATGGGTTTTAGTTCCCATTTTCAAGTAGTTTCAAATGAAAATAGTGTTAGTAAGTATGAATTACGTGTCAACCGCGCAATTAGCGCACTAATTGTCTGAAATGCCATCACTTAACCTGTTTTTTTTAATTTTTACTTTACAGTCATAAAAATATCATTATGATACGCAGCACTTGGAGAGGTGGCAGAGCTCGGTTTAATGCACCTGACTTGAAATCAGGCGAAGGGTCAAACCTTCCGGGGGTTCGAATCCCTCCCTCACCCGCACATTGTTGCGGGTTTTTTTATGGGTAAAAGAAAGACTGATGTGGCAACGCGGGGGAGCCCCAGCCTTCGATGAAAGGCTAGCTAGCCTTTCTAGTTATCCTCGAAAATAGTTTCAAGTACACTATTCATAAAGTTTGCAGCTGGAGCTTGGCAATCTTCATAGCCACTGCAGTTAAAAAATACGGTTAATGTGAGATCGCTGTCTGCGACATAATAGTTTTCGGTAATATAACCAGGATCGCCGCCGCCATGATGATACACGTCTTTACCATTAATGTTTTGATAAAATATCCCCAAGCCGTATTGCGTTTCACTGTTAACTTGAACAAGACGATCACTGGCAAGCAAATGTTCCGTTATTGCGGAATCAAGGGGCGAGTTTTCACTCACGATGGCTCGCAATAAAAGTGACATATCTTCCACTGTAGACACTAATGGTGCATCAGCAACACCGATGTTTTCGTAAATGAATTTCGTATTTTCAATTTCATCATCAAATTCTGCGTACCCCGAAATAATGCTGCCCTTGTCCTTTTCTAGGCCATTATAATAAGTATTGTTCATCCCCAAACCTATAAATAAACGCTCGCGCATGGCGGTATGGTGATGCTCGCCTAGTACCTCATCAAGAATTAGACCTGCTAATAAATAACCAGTATTGGAATAGTAAAAGGCCTCGCCAGGGGCAAAGTATGCTGGCTGATCAAGTGCAAACTGCAAAGCAAAAATATCAGTTTTGACTGATGTAGGATCATCAATAATAGCTTCAAACCATTCGTCTGAACTACCGTCATCTAAGTAATCCCAAACACCAGTAGTGTGGTTTAATAACTGTCGAAGGGTCATGCTCTCGCTATTTTCAATACGAGACAAAATAGTCGTGGGCAACCATGTTGATATTAGGTCGTCCATATCCAGCATGCCTTCTTCGTGTAGCATAGCAACTAATAAGGCCGTGGCCTTTTTACCTGAACTTCCCGTTGGCATTTGATGATACGTTTGCATAGGTGCTTGAGTGTCAATATCGGCAACCCCAGCGGCCCCAGTAAAGTTAATTTCTGGGCTTTCAATTGCCATTATAACCCCGGGCACACCAGAATTTACTGCCACTTCTAGCATTTCCTGATAATCAACGTTTGGAGCAGGTTGTGGGCTGGGTAAAGTTGGTTCTGTTGAATTGCTACTTGATCCGCAAGCCGCTAAACCTAAACATACAACACTTGCGATCATCGTTTTTTGTAACATTTTTCTGCCTGTCATATTTTATAGCCTCATAAGTAATGTACCGTTTCCTAGTAAGCGAATACTAAAATATGCAAAGTGAAATAAGGGTGAACGAATATGGATAATAAAGTTTGACTTGTTTTTTTTTCCGATAGTGCTTTCACCTTCAATTCACCATCGAGTTGCTAGCCTTTAGGTCGTTTAAATAAACCTATAAAGGACAAACATGTATAAACTTATTCTCCCTACCTTGTGCTTATCGTGTTGCGGTTTCGCACATGCAGTTCAACCTTCTTATAGTTTCCTGCAGGCGAGTTTTGTAAAAACAGAATTAGCCGATCTTGAACCATTTAATTTGAATGGATATGAACTCAGAGCAAGTGGTGAGGTGGGGTATGGCTTTTTTGTTGAATATAAGCATACGGACTCTTCAGATTCTCATGATGGGTTCAAGCTTGATGTATTGCAACGGCAGTTCTCGGTTGGATACATCCATAATATTTCACCCCGTCTGACACTTGATTACAGAGTGGGTTTGGGTAATTTTGATATGACGGGCACCCGCGATAGTGATTCAGCAAGCGCTGACACAGATTTTTTTAGCGCCGCTACAAACGTTCGCTATCAATTAACCGAAAACGTAGAGGTTTTTGGTGGTGTCGAAGTACAAAATTGGGATGGTGACGCCGACCAAAAAGCATATAGGTTTGGTGCTTTATACGACCTTTTGGGGGTTATAGGGGGCATTGAATACACGAAATACTCTGACCAAGAAATCGTAAACATGAGTATAAGATACGCATTCTAATCGGGTAATTACGCTCAAATTAAAATACTGAAGGCCGACTTCGCTGTAAAAACGAAGTTTGGCTTTGTTTATAAAGGTTGTAAACGTCCTGCCGACGTTTTACGTTCGCGAACGCTTTATGATGTTTAACACTTTCTAAGTTGCTGATAATAATGCTCACTTTATCAATTTCTACGTAGTTACGACTAACCTTATCTATCAATTCCTCAGCTGATTTAAATTTCATCTGGTTGTTAAACTGAACCTGTTCAACAGCTTCATATTGTGTAAAAGATTGAGTTGTGCTTAGAAGAAACAGTTAAAAAACAATATAATCTTGTGTTTTCTGCTGTTAAGGCAGACGCTAATATCTCTGAGCTAAAATAAATTCTCTCGCTTCATGTAACTTTTTATTTGATGCGCGTTGTTACTTGGTTTATTGAATGAACTAACAATCATCAGTACTGTTAAGTAAATTTGGAGTGAAGTGTTGTAAAAGAGTAAATTTCACCTTCACATCACCTTCAATAAGTAAGCTATTTAGTACAATTTTGGATTAATAAAGCTGACTTAATCAGCTTTATCACAGTTTTTATGCAAAGGGAGATCTGTATGAAGCGTAAATTGCGCGTGCTTCTTGTTGAAGACAACCAAGCAATAGCGAATCAAATTATCACTTTTTTTCAAAGTCATGAGTGGGACGTAGATTATGCGTCAACCGGTAAGTTAGGAGTAAAATTAGCATTAGAGCATACGTTCGACGTTGTTATTTTAGACTTAAATTTACCTGACACTGACGGCTTACGAGTATGTGAAGACGTTAAGCGTCACGCTAGCGCCAACATACCAATATTGATGCTTACTGCTAGGGATGCTTTTGAGGATAAAGTCAAAGGCTTTAGAAAAGGTGCTGATGATTATCTTACTAAGCCTTTTGATTTAAGAGAACTGGTTTTGCGATGCGAAGCGATGTCAAGAAGGTCTGAGTTGCATCAAAATACTGTGGTTTCCCATGGGGCGTTATCTCTCGACACTAGGTCGTTTGAGGTGTTGTGGAGTAGTGAAAATATAAAAGTAACGAAGGTGGGGTTTAAGCTTTTACATAAGCTATTAAGTGAAATGCCTTACCCTGTCAGTCGCTCTGAATTGATTGAGCATGTTTGGGGTAATGATCCCCCTGAAAGCAATGCGCTGAAATCACACATTTATGCGCTAAGAAAAGCAACTGAACAAGTAACGGGAAAACCTATCCTCCACACAATCAGCAATATTGGCTATCAGTTAAAGGGTATAGATGATTAGGTTTACAAGCTTACAAAATAGACTAATGGTTGCGTTTACTTGTTTATCATTAATCATCTGTATTTTTTTCATACGCTTTTCAACTATATTAATAGAAATTGCCGAAGCTAACGCCTATCAATCTGTGCTTGCACAAGAGGAACACCGCTTAACAGCAATCACCAACCCTTTGTTAATGCCAACAATACTAAACTCAGTTTTATATTCCAATATGGAGTCGGTTCCCAATGAGATAATTACGGCAGTTGGCAATGCGCGTAGCGGAAGTTTTGAAACAAAAGACAATCAACAGTTTGTTTTTAGAGTATTTACGATTGAGCAAAGCCCCCAACTGTTACTGATGAACATAAATTCTTTTTCTGCGAATCAACACCTAAGCCAATATAAGTCTTTATTTCTTTATAGTATTTCTGGAAGTGCATTTATTCTATGCTTATTGAGCTCCTGGTATCTGTCTAAATGGCTTTCGCGCCCTGTAGAGCAATTGACTAAAAGTGTTGAAAACAGGCGCACTAATGTTGACTTTAAATCTGAAAGAAATGTCGCCGTAGCATCTATGTTTGGTTTAGATAGATCAGATGAAATTGGAAAACTTGCCAAAGCGCTTGCTGAGTCTTATGACGAGATTCAAATATTATTGGAACGGGAACGAAATTTTACTCGCGACGTTAGCCATGAGTTACGTACTCCCATCACTTTAATTAAAAATACATTAACACTTAACAATGCAAAGGTGGGTAGTCACGCTGAGCACAATCTATTAAAACAATCTGCCAATGAACTTGAACAGACCGTTGAAATACTTTTAGCACTAGCCAGGCAAGAAAATTTGGAATTTACAGAATTTAGCGTCTTACCGATTATCGAGAAAACTGTACTGAAGGTTTACCATCTATACCCCGACTTTTCTTTTAATGCTCTCATTGCAGTTTGTCCTAAAATGCGGGCCATTGGCAATGAGCTTTTGCTGGGTTTGCTCTGCCAAAACCTTGTAAACAATGGGCTCTACCATGGAAATGGTAAAGCTATGACAATCCGTTCTTCAGGGCATGAACTCATGTTTGAAAATTCACTGGAAGCGACACAAGAACGTCCTTATTATCAAGGGTTAGGTCATGGTCAATACCTTGTGAAACGCATCGTTGAAGAAATGGGGTGGAGCGTCAAGGTTGAGCAAGCAGACCGTATCTACAGGGTCGCTATTTCAACCATTACCTAGCCATTTCGGTTTAAATTTTACCTTTGCTTCACCTATTTCCACTTAAACTCCTAATGAATATTTTGATCTAGGCCTCTTCGCGTAATCAACATTCAATCAAATAGGAGCAGTCATGAAGGTAAAAAACACATCAACACTGTCGAAAAAAATTGTAAAAAGTAGCATTGTTTTTAGCTGTATATTACTTAGCTATTTAACCATCAGTTTTAGCCTAATATTTTGGCCCAGTAAGCTTCCGTTTAGCTTGATTCATCATGATGTAAATAATGCAAATCATAATGAACCATTGAATTTTGATGGGCAGTATATGACAGTGGCCGCTAGAGATGGTACGTCGCTCTATTTGCGTAAGATTGGGCCAGATTCTCAGCGCGTTATCGTGTTAATACATGGAATAGCATCCACTCATCAAACATTAATAAATACTGCAACGCAGTTGCATGAGGCAACAGGGGCTCAAATATTATTACCCGATCTGAGGGGACACGGGTTTTCTCAAGGAAACAACTTCGATGTTGCTTACATTGGCCAATATGAGGATGATTTAGAAGATATCCTTTTATACTTAACGTCAAAAGCTAACGTGTCCTCAAAAGGTCCATATCGTCATATCATTATTGGTGGTTACTCAATGGGGGGCGGTATTACTATGCGTTACGCGTTGACAGATAATAAACCAGACGTAGACGGATACTTATTGTTTGCTCCTAATTTTGGCGAAGGCCCTACACAGCGTAAAGCGAGTGGAGATATGGCGGGCAATTCGCCAATTTTTTTCAATAAGACAAGAATGATTGGGCTATTGATGTTAAACACTATAGGAATTAATCATTTAGACTCATTAACTATTATGTATTTTAATTTTCGACCACATATGATGGCTTATAGTTATTCTTCAATTATGTCTGCTCAACCTAACAGGCCAGACACAACCGATAAAGCACTGCTCAATATACCTCAGCCATTAATAGCGATTATAGGACAAGAAGATGAAGTTTTTTTGGCGAGCGCATACCCGAACTTTATTCTTGAGAATAGTGCTTTAGGCTCTGTTGAATTAATTAAACATGCTGATCACATGAGCATATTATCTAATCCTCAAGCCATTGCGAAAGCGACTGCTTGGGTGAGAGCGAATTTCTAAACTGTTAAATGTCGATGGTTACATGTTGTTGTGACTCGCGCCTCTCATGTAGCAACATCGAACCTACAAGTATGAACCAAATTATCTGCAATAACCCAAATACTGCGCCAATTTCCTTAAGACTTGGTATAAGCGTTAAAAAACCGAAAAAACTGATAATATAGCCAAAGAGAACAAGATTTTTACTTAATCTTTGTTCTTTCAGCAAACAAGTATTGATCAACATGACCCAGATTGCTCCTACCCATTCAGAGCCTTCCCCTAAGCCCATTTGAATCGCATATATATCTCGCCACAAATCAACTACAGCTGTTCCCAGTTTAAAATTTTCACCAAATAGAAACTCTACCGAAAGAATGGCGATAAAACCGCTGGCGAATATGTAACATGACCAAAGATAGCTCATTAGCATCGTAATTTGCTGAAGTACACTGTGCTCTCGCGTTTGATTTTCTAATAATGAAACGCTAAGTACTAGAACGCTTATTCCAAACACAACATAAACCAAGAAATACCAAACTTGCATTAATTCACTAAAGTTATTAAGGGTGCGTAAGCGTTGATCCGGCCCATCATTAAAGTCGGGCGCAATGATAAATATGAGGCACAAGCCAAGAATAAAGCTTGTAGCACAAATAAAAGAAGCGATAGCGCCATGAAATTGTTTTTTTCTCATTTTTGTTTTGCCAACTATAAAACCTCACCAGTTGATGAGGTTGTTTTCAACAATGCAATATTAGCAAAACATCGTTTAATATAAGGAAGTTTTTTAATCAGAACGTTTTATAGTAGTGCTTGTATGGTCAATGTAGGGTGAAAAAATCTGCTATTTCTGGTGCAATAAATATTTAGGTAAAAGCATAATTAGCGCGAGGGTTCAAAGAGTGGGGGGCAGTCATGGTTATTTTACGCAGTCAGTGGAGTTAAACTTTACCGATCCGCGCTGTGTAATAAGTGACTGAAGGGGCAGAAAGCGAATATGTTTTGTATGAAATATAACCTTGGCACTGCATTTTGTTTATCTATTCGCCACTTGGCGCACTTTATTTAGATTTGCACTTTACACGCTCAAAAATATCATTAAGATACGCAGCACTTGGAGAGGTGGCAGAGCTCGGTTTAATGCACCTGACTTGAAATCAGGCGAAGGGTCAAACCTTCCGGGGGTTCGAATCCTGAGAACCCGCACATTGTTGCGGGTTTTTTTATGCTTAAAATAAATGCCATATCAGCTTGCGTGTAAGACCACAGTCGCATTGTTACACGCTATTAACAGGTATAGCCTTGCGATTCTTCCAGCAATCGTAAGGTGTAAAGTGTCTCAAGAAAGCGATTCTTATCAAAAACTTCACAAGCCAAGCAATACATTTCAGTCAAGAGAAGATTATTTAAACCACGAGTTACAGATCATCGCCCCAAAGCGCTGGCGACTCAACCTTCCAGGTAGGGACTACCGTGTAGAGTGGGAAGACTGCGCACCAGGTATGGCGGCAACAATAGGTAAAATTGTAATGGTGGCGGCCGTTGTAGGTGCCTTTGCTGCACCGCTTGGGTTATCACCGGAATTTGTAGTAGAAAACGTTCGATTTGAACTGCTCATTGCTGCTGTGCTTTTTGTCGTATTGATATCTGGCTTTTTTAACCCATCAGCAAATTTAGCGGGTACTCATGGTCCGTTATTACCTTTGGTGCCACTGATTGTTGCGTCGGGCGGTCATCCTATGGCGCTTGGGCTACTAATTGGCTTCTTTGGTTTTTTATTGGGGATTACCAAAGGCGGTAGTGTACTCGCCAAGTTAACCAGTAATGGGGTTTGTGGCGGTCTCTTACTGTATTTAGGCTTTATCGGTATTACCGGGCAAGTGAAAAAACTGTTTGCATGGGCAGAGAGTTTCGACATGGCTTATTTAGCCTTTGTGGTAATTGTAGCCACTATTTTGATGTACGCATGGTTGGAGCATATTCAAAAGCGTTGGTTGGCTATTCCTTTAGGTGCAGTCATGGCAGCAGTGATTGCTTTTGCGCTAGGCGCACCATTTGAATTTACGACCTCGCCTGGTATGCCAAATTTAAACCCTGCCTATTGGTGGGGTGAAAATACAGGTTGGCAACTAGGGTTTCCTGATTGGTCTCATTTTATTGCGGTATTGCCTTTTGCGGTATTGGCGGTGTCTATGTGGTCTCCTGATTTTCTTGGGCATCAGGTTTTCCAGAAGTTAAGTTACCCGAAGAACAGTGAAAAAGCGCACATGAACATCGACGATACTATGATTGCAGCGTCAAGCCGCCAAGCAGTGGGCAGTTTACTTGGCGGGGGCAATATTGCTTCGTCGTGGGGAACTTACATTATTCCAGCCTCAATTGCGCGTAGGCCTATTCCAGGCGGTGCGATAGTAACAGGCCTATTGTGTGTGGTTGCTGCCATTTGGGGTTATCCAATGGATCTTGCGATTTGGCCGCCGGTATTATGTGTTGCGCTGATAGTAGGTGTATTTTTACCGCTGATGGAAGCGGGTATGCAAATGACACGAGAAGGTAAAACAACACAATCTGCAGCATTAGTGGTTATTTCATCAGTACTGGTTAACCCTGTGTTTGGTTGATCGTTCACCATGCTTCTTGATAACTTGGGGTTAGTTGGTTGTAAAGAGCGTGCTGGTGAACTGGGTAAGGCGGGTAGGTGGTTAATACCCGGTATTACGTTTATTGTGCTATGTACCGTAATGGCCTTAATTGGCATGTTCCCTGGCGTACCTGCAATTATGGAGACGTTTCGACTGTAGGCGATTTTCAATTACTTTTAGGTGCGAAAGTGTGTGCCACAAATTGTGTCTCACGCTTTTTAGCCAAAAAAGTAAGCATTTTTTCGCATTGTTCTTCATTTTGTTTATCAAATAGTCACTTGATTGATTTTATTGAAATTAGTACTTTACAGAAAAAATTAAATCATTAAGATACGCAGCACTTGGAGAGGTGGCAGAGCTCGGTTTAATGCACCTGACTTGAAATCAGGCGAAGGGTCAAACCTTCCGGGGGTTCGAATCTCTAGAAACCCGCACAATGCTGCGGGTTTTTTTATGCCTAAAATAAAGTGTATTTATATCAGATCAAGCAGTGCTGAACTGCGTATACTTTCGTGAATGTTTAATTAAATAAAATTCATGATTCTAAAACTAAAATTAAGGATAGGGGGCGTTCTAGCAACTAGGTAGCACCACTGCGTTAGTATAAGCATTAACAAACAACCATGGCGGTAAAAAAGTACTGCAACTCCTTGAAAGTTTTTCTGATCTTCCTCTGTCTATAGTTTGTAATAAGCTCTTATAAAATTACTACATTCATTATGGCTACTGTGTTCGGCTGACCAACATTAATAAAACAAAGTGAGAAATTAAGAAAAGCTCACGAGTCAGTCGCATGCTGGTCATATAATTCTGATAAAAACGATTAACCATTAGCTTTGTATATTATGGCCGTTGTATATAGGTACACTTGTTGAATCTTGTAGATATAGATTAGATTGCAGATGTGTGGTCAGGGCTTCACTCTAATGTCCAATTGCAATTAAGGTGTATAGTAAGTGATATATATAGGTTATTACTCATTACAGTGCTAATGCTTAAAACGAAAGTGCAAGTGAAACGCAGCGACAACCCGTTACACCCACTGACGAAAAAGAATAAATATAGAGGATTGATATGCAGGCTATGAGTACGCTCAATTTGAGTCAGGGTAGTGTTGAGCAAAAGCGTGAGGAAATTAAAGCGTATTTTACAGATTCGTTTGATACTTACGAAAACCTATTTACTTGCCTAGCAAGCGATGAAGCCTATTTTCAGCGTGCTGAAAAGCTTCGCCATCCACTAATCTTTTATTTTGGCCATACCGCTACTTTTTTTATCAATAAGCTTATTCTGGCCAAAACCATTACTGAGCGTATCAACCCGAGATTCGAGTCGTTGTTTGCCATTGGTGTAGACGAAATGAGCTGGGATGATCTCAACGACGAAAACTACGCATGGCCGTCTGTGGATGAAGTGCGTCAATACCGCCGCCAAGTGCGCGATCTCGTGCTATCGGTAATTGAAACCCTCAATTTTAGTATGCCTGTTAATTGGGAGAGCCCAATGTGGCCACTAGTGATGGGTATTGAACATGAACGCATTCATTTAGAAACATCTTCGGTACTTATCCGTCAACTCCCCATTAGCCAGGTGAAGCCCGACAACGAAAGTTGGCCTAGATGTAAGGTTTCATCTACTGCACCTACCAATACATTAATTGATGTGCCAAATGGCGACGTAACATGTAACAAACAATGGAACGACGCCCAGTATGGGTGGGACAACGAATATGGTCACCATCAAGCGAGCGTTACGGAATTTAAAGCGAGTCAATTTGTTGTTAGCAATGGCGAGTTCTTAGCGTTTGTTGAAGCGGGCGGGTATGAAAACCCAGAATATTGGGAGGAAGAAGGCAACAAGTGGCGCGAGTACACAAAAGCAGTTCACCCGACTTTTTGGGTAAAGACTGATAACGGTTATTTGTACCGCAGTATGCTAGAAGTTTTTCCATTACCACTTAGCTGGCCTGTAGATGTGAATTATCACGAAGCGAAAGCCTTCTGTAATTATAAAAGTGAGCAAACGGGTTCGTTAATTCGTCTTCCAACTGAAGATGAATGGCTACGTTTACGTGAGTTTGCAGGCGTTACTGAAAACTCCTATTCAGAGGGCTACAACATTGCATTAAGCAAGTATGCTTCTAGTGAACCGGTTGATGTTAACCAAAGCGGTGATTTTTACGATGTAGTGGGTAACGTATGGCAGTGGACTGAAACGCCAATTTACCCCTTTGATGGGTTTAAAGTGCACCCACTGTACGACGATTTCACCACGCCTACCTTCGACAACAAACACAACCTTATTAAAGGCGGAAGCTGGATATCTACGGGGAACGAGGCAATGGCACAAAGCCGTTATGCGTTTCGCCGTCACTTCTTTCAACATGCAGGCTTTCGCTATGTAGAAGCTGCGCTACCCATACAGGTAAATGATTTGGATTACGAAAGCGATACACAGGTATCACAATACAGTGAATTCCACTACGGTGACACTTACTTCAATGTAGAAAACTTCGCAAAAGCGAGTGCGCATTTTTGTTTAAGACACATGCCTGAAGAAAGCAAAGGCGGCAAAGCGCTAGACTTAGGTTGTGCGGTAGGGCGGTCGTCGTTTGAATTGGCTACCTATTTTGATCACGTTGATGGTATCGATTTTTCTGCTCGGTTTATTAAAACCGCCGTTGCCATGCAAGAACGTGGTGAAATTCGCTATAACCTAATCGAAGAGGGCGAACTTACGTCATTTAAAGCGCGTAAGTTAAGCAACATGGGCTTAGCAGAGAGTGCAGATAAAGTACACTTTGCCCAAGGCGACGCGTGTAATTTAAAACCTCAATTTACAGGCTACGATTTAATCTTTATGGGTAACTTGCTTGATAGAGTGTATAGCCCTAAGAAGGTGTTGAACGATGTTACTGCAAGGCTTAATGCTGGCGGCTTGCTGGTAATAGCTTCACCATTTACGTGGTTAGAAGAATACACAGAGCGTAGTGAATGGTTAGGGGGTTACAAAGATGAAAATGGTGAAACCCTAACATCTACCGAAGCGCTGGAAGCAACCCTTAAAGAAAGCTTTGAGCGAGTAGGGACGCCCACTGAAATACCTTTTGTTATTCGTGAAACAAAGCGTAAATTCCAGCATACACTGTCTGAATTTAACGTGTTTAAAAAGCGATAGTATTTTGCGTGTACAGCGTTTGAGCTTTGTGTTCTATGCCAACAGCTAATTAAGGTAATTAATGAAAGCACTCAAGGAAGGCGCTGTGGCTGACGCCGAACAAATAGAAGGCAGCAGCTTAAAAGCAAACGCAGCGTTGAAACGACAGGTTGACGATATCGACAACCTGTTTTCTGAGGAAATTAGTGCATTTTCAACGCTGTGGAACACGCCTTTCTGTCACGGTAACACTGAAGATAAACATGACGCCAATGACAACGCCAATGACAACGCCAATGGCAACGTCAATTTAAGCGTCGACTATGGCGATGCTCAAGCGAGCAACCGTCTAAAGTTTTCGTCTCTTTCATCTCGCTTCCCTCATGCTCCAGAAAACGCAGTAAGCATGTGGATAGCTGATATGGACACAGCGCCATCAAAACACATCGCTCATGCTATATCGGCATTTGTATCTTCGCATTATGGCTATCAGTCAGTTGATATTTGTGAAGTAGTGGCAGCGCGTTACGCTAAGCAAGGTGCAGACATTGCTGCCAATTCGGTAGTGAGTACGGCAAGTGTCATGGCGGCAGTCGATACCGCTTTAAAGGTGAACACGACCAAAGGCGATAAAGTTATGGTGCTATCGCCTACGTATGGCCCCCTTCGAGAACGAATTACAGCGCAAGGGCTAAAGGTGGTTGATGTTAGTGTTGATGACATTAGTATTAAAGAAACCGATTTAGACAGAAATATAACTGCGCTGCTAGATGCAGGTAGTACTGCCTTTGTGCTTTGTCACCCAAATAACCCCACCGGCACAGTGCTTAGTGAACCGCTTCAGCATGAAATTGCTCGCTTTTGTGAAACTCACAATATCACGCTAATTCTAGATGAAGTGCACAGTGAGTTCGGCTTCGTTGATACCGAAACAACGGCTAATAATTCTGCTGCTAATACTAGGAGCAACACCAAGAATACTGCGCATCATGGGAATAATACGTGTGCCATTAAACCGTTTGCGATAGATAGCCAATTTGCGCAAGACACAATTATTCGAATAAACAGTGCTGGTAAAGCATTTAATTTATCGGCCATACCCGCTGCGTCGTACGCCATTATCGCAAATGATGAATTGCGGGATAAGTTTGCCCGAGAAATAGACAGCTGCCATCTTGAAGCGTCACCCGTAGCAAAAGTTGCACTCATTGCGGCTTACGAAAAAGCTGATGATTGGTTGGCGTGTGTGCTAAAGGCTATTGCGTTTAATCGACAGTACGCGCAAGCGTTAATAAATGTACTTAGCCCGACAACACCCTATACGCTGGGAGAAGCCGGTTATTTCTTATGGCTGAATTTGAACCAACGCTTTGTTAATGACACCTTCATTGAAGTCTGTAAGCGAGGTGTTATTGGTGTAGATGGAGCAAGCTTTAACGCTCCAGGTTATTTGCGCCTTAATTTGGCATGCCATCCCAGTACAATAAAAACAGCGTTACTAAGATTGTTTTCTTAATAAGTTATCGCTTTTAACGTAGTCGTAGTTTTACGCAAAGGGTTATTAATACCGTGTTAAGTACGACCCCTCACCTAAGCCAAATTTATGTGAGCGTAGGCTTTCCCCCAATCTATTCATTCTCTAAAAACGAATGAAAGGTGCTAATTTAGCTAATTTTATCCCGCAGGTTAGGTACTACAATATTGTGTATTGAAAGTTAATTATCGAATACAAGCGCCCTAATGGTGCTTGGATGTAAAACTCGATATAAGGATTTAAATATGCAATACATTCGCAAAGGTAGTGAAAGGGGTAACGTCAATCTTGGTTGGCTAAATAGCAAACATAGCTTTTCATTCGGTCAGTATTATGATGCCAATCATATGGGTTTCTCTGCATTAAGGGTATTTAACGACGATATCGTACAGGCGGGTAAAGGCTTTGAAACCCATGGACATCGTGACATGGAAATTATCTCTTTTGTGGTAAGCGGTGCGCTTAAACATAAAGACAGCACAGGGAACGACTATGTTATCCCTGCTGGTGATATTCAAGTGATGAGTGCAGGAAAGGGCATTCGGCATTCTGAGATGAATGCATCTGAATGTGAAGAAGTTAATTTTATTCAAATTTGGATTGAGCCCAACGTTACCGGTGTTCAGCCTGCGTATTTACAAAAGTCGGTCAGTGATAAAAATGGATTAGAGCTGCTTGTTAGTGAGTCTGGGCAAGACGGCTCGTTAAAAATCAATCAGGAAGCGCGTATTAGTAAACTGGCTCTTAGCCAAGGGGAAAGTTTTGACTTAACCGTTGAATCTACAGCAACCTTGGGGGCAGGCTATTTGCACATTGTAAAAGGGGAAATAACGGTTAACGATATAAAGTCGGATAAAATGACAACCTTAACGAAAGGCGATGCTATTGGGTTAGGAGCTCAACAGAAAGTAGTGGTTTTAGCCAATGATGATGTGCTTGCACTGTGGTTTGATTTACCTGCTATTCGCTAATATGTACGAGCTGTATCTTTATTGATCAATTTGACCCGTTAACGATTGTTTTTATACATCTCCTTACTACAAATTTACACTGAAAAGTTTACCTAGTCGGTAGTCGTGGTATGATACAAACGCATGATTGGTAAGTAACTGGTGGAGTTAACCACGGTTACGGATCTTTTCTGTTTGAAAGCAAACCGTAGTCAGTGAGATACATGTGATAAAAATAATCCTAGCAGATGACCATGATTTGGTCAGAAGAGGGATCCGCCGAATTCTGGAAGATGTCGTAGATTTTTCAATTATAGCTGAAGCTAAAAATGGCGAAGATGCCGTACAGCTGTGTCGAAAAAACGCCCCAGATGTGGTACTCATGGACGTGAATATGCCCGGCATTGGCGGGCTAGAAGCTACCAAGCGCATTGTGCGGATGTCAGAGAACACCCGCGTGATATGTTTATCTATGCATAAAGAAAGCCCAATTCCTATGCAGGTGATGAATGCAGGCGCATTTGGTTTTTTAACTAAAGACGCTGAGCCTGAAGAAGTTATTCGAGCCATTCATAAAGTGGTTGCTGGGCAAAAGTATATCGACAGTGAAGTTGCGAACAGCATTGCCATCGATAAGCTTTCCCCAAATTCAGACAACCCGTTCAATGATTTATCAGATAGAGAGTTAAGTATTGCGCTTCGCCTGACCAAGGGCAAACGTGTACCTGATATTGCTACTGAACTAAGCATTAACGCAAAAACCGTCAATACATACCGTTATCGTATGTTTGAAAAGTTAGGCGTAACCACTGATGTGGAATTATCCCACTTAGCGCTGCGCCACAAACTCATCGATTCGAATTTGCTTTAGGCTTGTATGTCTGCATTTGATTCCGCAGCGTTTCTCAAGAATTTAACTTCTCAGCCTGGCGTATACAGAATGTATAACGCCCAGGAAGAAGTGATTTATGTAGGTAAAGCAAAGAACCTTAAAAAACGTGTTTCCAGCTATTTTCGAATGAATGTCGATAATGCGAAAACACGCTCATTGGTAATGCAAATTGCCAATATGGATGTCACTGTTGTAAACAGCGAGACAGAAGCGTTTTTGCTAGAAAACAACTTCATTAAGAAATACAAGCCGCGTTATAACGTGGTCATGCGTGACGATAAATCCTACCCCTTTATATTCTTATCTGATCACCAACACCCACGCCTATCGTTTCACCGTGGCCCCCAAAAGAAAAAGGGGGAATACTTCGGTCCTTATCCTAGTGCGGGTGCAGTTCGGGAAAGTTTGCGTTCTATGCAGCGTATTTTTCCAGTACGTCAGTGTGAAGACAGTTACTATCGCGCAAGAAGTCGCCCCTGTTTGCAATACCAAATGCAACGCTGCAGTGCGCCTTGTGTTGAAGGATACGTTAGCGACGAAGAATATAACGAGCAGATAGACCTCGCCAGGCTATTCCTTAAAGGTAAAAATCAACAAGTTATTGGTACCTTGGTGGATAAAATGGAAAAGGCCAGTGAAGCATTAAACTTTGAAGCGGCAGCCCGTTATCGCGACCAAATTAATACACTTCGCAAAGTACAAGAGCGCCAATGGGTAGCCGGTACCCAAGACGAAATGGATGTGTTTGGTTTTGCAGTAAAAGGCAATATGGCGTGTATACAGGTGATGTTTATCCGTGACAGCCAGCTTTTGGGCAGCAAAGCGTTTTTCCCTAAAGTACCGAATACGGCTGATGAACAAGAAATTTTCGAATCCTTCTTATTGCAGTTTTATTTAGCGGGCAACAAACTTATACCTAAACAAATGGTATTTGCCAGTGCGTTGTCTGATGAAGAAGCCATTGCCGATTTACTTAGCGGTGAAGCTGGCTACCGTGTAAATTTCTTCAAAGGAGCACGTGAAGAGAAACGTCGCTACCTAGAGTTGGCGCAGGCCAATGCAGAAACTGCACTAGAAGCCCAGTATGGCGAACAAAAATCAGTGTTTGCCCGTTATCTTGATTTAGAAACGGCGCTTGAATTAGATGCACCATTGCAGCGTATGGAGTGTTTCGATATAAGCCATACCTCAGGCGAACAAACGGTGGCATCCTGCGTGGTGTTTAATCGTGAAGGGCCACTTAAAAGCGATTACCGTCGTTATAATATTGAAGGTATTACGCCTGGCGATGACTACGCTGCCATGGCACAAGCCCTTAAGCGTCGTTATAAATCGGTTAAAGAAGTACAAAAGATCCCAGATTTGCTGCTTATTGATGGCGGCAAAGGCCAGTTGTCTCAGGCCGAAACGTTTTTCGAAGATTGGCCTCATGATAAAAAGCCTATGTTATTAGGGGTGGCGAAAGGCACCACCCGTAAGCCAGGGTTAGAAACTATTATATTGGCCGATAGCCACGACACAGTGCCTATGGATAGCCACTCACCCGCATTGCATCTTATTCAGCATATTAGAGATGAATCTCACCGCTTTGCTATTACAGGGCATAGAAACCGCCGCCAAAAGGTAAAAACCACTTCAAGTTTAGAAACCATACCTGGGGTAGGGGCTAAACGTCGGCAAACATTGTTGAAATACATGGGCGGGCTGCAAGGGCTTAAAAAGGCCAGTAAGGACGAAATTGCCAGCGTACCAGGTATTAGCAAAGAGTTAGCTGACACCATATATGACCATCTTCATCTTTAATCTCATCCAATACGCGCATTAATACGTAAATTGCGGTAATCTGTTAAAAATTGAAGGCTTAAGAAAAGCCGCGCTAAACCTGCCTATGATAGGCGAAAATTTTGAGATGTATTTATGTGGACGGTTCCAAATTTAATTACTCTATTCAGAGTAATCCTTATTCCTGTGTTTGTTGGTGTTTATTTTCTTGATTGGCGTTGGGCCCACGAAGCTGGCGCATTTATTTTCTGGCTTGCAGCTATCACCGATTGGTTCGATGGTTACCTAGCCAGAAAACTTGAACAATCTACGCCTTTTGGTGCTTTCCTCGATCCTGTTGCCGATAAGCTCATTGTTGGGGCGGCACTATTAATGATTACCCACAGTTATGGCAGTTTATGGATAACCATTCCAGCCATTGCACTATTAGTACGAGAAATCTACGTTTCAGCGCTTAGAGAGTGGATGGGACAAAATGGCGTAAGGGAAGCGGTAAAAGTGTCATTTATTGGCAAAGCAAAAACAACTGCACAAATGTTAGCCATTATTGGTTTATTGTCTGGGCTTGAGTCGTTTATGGGCATTCCACTTTATTGGGTAACCTTAGGACATATTTTACTTTATATCGCTGCAGTGCTGTCAATTTGGTCAATGATTATCTACTCACGTGCTGCGTGGCCACACCTAAGTGCGGGTTTAAAAGATAAGATTTGATCGTCTATTGAGCAATGTGAATAAAAATGTAGCAAACGATCACAAAAATGCATATTTCCTTGTTTTTCGTATTGACACTTTCAGCGTTACAGGTAGAATTCACCGCACATTTCGAGACGGCAACAACGAAACGAAATGTAAGACTTTAAATGCGGGAATAGCTCAGTTGGTAGAGCACGACCTTGCCAAGGTCGGGGTCGCGAGTTCGAATCTCGTTTCCCGCTCCAAAGTCTAGTATTACGGCGGAATGGCAGAATGGCTATGCAGCGGATTGCAAATCCGTGGATCTCGGTTCGACTCCGGGTTCCGCCTCCATAATGCTTTAATGCAAAACAGGTTTCTACACCTGACACCCCAACCGAAAGGTTACCCCGATGCCCGGGTGGTGAAATTGGTAGACACAAGGGATTTAAAATCCCTCGTCAGTAATGACGTGCCGGTTCAAGTCCGGCCCCGGGCACCATTTCATGTTTTAACACACTCCATATCAGTCAATTTTAAGCTTTATTCCTACTGTTTATCAGGCCTTTGTGTCTTACTACGTCCAATGTAGTCTATTGTCATCCCTAAGCACATGGTGCTACATTCGGTGCTACACAGATTCAATTACGACTAAATAGCACCAGCAAGTATGCATGTTGGTAGCACCAGTCGATTAATCAGACGATAGGTAGCACCACATGCCCTTAACAGACATTCAAATAAAACAAGCTCAAGCAAGCACAAAGGATATTTGGCTTACCGATGAGAAGGGCCTGCGCTTGCTCGTGAAAAAGAATGGCTCTAAATACTGGCGTCTTAAATATCGTTTTCAGGGTAAACAAAAGACATTGGCAATTGGAGTCTACCCAGAAGTGTCTTTAAAGGATGCACGAGAAGCAGTTTCAGAAGCTAGAAGACAATTAAGGGATGATGTTGACCCTAGCGCTAGAAAGCAGGAAAAGAAGCACCTTTCTTCTGTAAGCGATATAGAACTGTTTAACACACAAGCACGGCTTTGGTGGAATAAGCAAAAGGGCCAGTGGAGCGAGGGCCATGCCGCCCGTATTTGGACTCGTTTAAATGATAATGCGTTAAAGACGCTAGGTAAGCGGCCTATTGGCGAAATCACACCACAAGACATAATCAGAACCGTTCAGAAAATAGAAGCCCGTGGGGCGCTCGATGTGGCACAAAGAGTACTTCAAGATATAAGGCGCGTTTGTCGATTCGCTGTACAGACTGGCGTTTTACTCCATAACCCTGCTTCTGAGCTATCCGGAATACTGGAAAAGCGTAAAACCTCGCACAGGGCCTCTTTACCAAGGGAAGAATTACCTCAGTTTCTACGTGAGTTAGATGCGTACCACCAGCAAGGCCGCTTGCTCACCAAACTGGCTATTGAACTATTAGTACACACTTTTGTTAGACCTGGTGAATTAGCCGGTGCTCGTTGGGATGAATTCGACTTAGAAGAAAAGTTGTGGCGAATACCAGCGCATAGAATGAAAATGAAGTCTGATCACATTGTGCCACTTTCTAGGCAAGCACTTGAAGTATTAGAAAGTACCAAGCCGTTTAGCGCTCGTTTTGAGTTTGTTTTTCCTTCTGAAAGAGATAGGTTCAAACAAATGTCTGATAACACTATGCGAATGGCTATTTTTCGCATGGGTTACGATGGTAAAACCAAAGGCAAGAGCAAGGCTAACCCTCATGGCTTCCGTGCTACAGCGTCCTCAATACTGAATGAAACAGGCTTTAACCCTGATGCAATAGAGCGTCAGCTTTCACATATGGAAAGAAACGGTGTTAGAGCTGCTTATACTCACCATGCTCGTTACTTAGACGAACGCAAAGAAATGATGCAATGGTGGAGCGATTACTTAGCTAGTCTCAAGAATAACGGTAACGTTACTCCCATTTTTGTAAAACAAGCCTGATATGTGTTGTGCAGGGTCGAAGAACTCACTATAGGAATAGGTATGAAACTCGAAAATAGATTGAAAGGTTACTTGGCTTCAGGAGTGCATGAAAGTCAATTTCACATATTCACAGGAATATACAATACACTAAGCGTTGTGATCGACGGAGGGAGAGGCTACTCAGACATTCAGTCTAAAACCCTGTCAGAAGCATTAAGTCTCACACTTCCTGCATTTAGAGAAATATTGACTCAACTCGAAAGCGTAGGCAGTGGAGATTTAGCAAAAGACTTAGGGGCAATTGTTAGAACAAAATCCGCATTAATTGCTTTTGAGGACGAGACACTCGATCTTTTAGAAAGCAGTATATTTTCAATAAATAATGCCCCACGTGAGTTTCAAGTTTTTAGAAGTGCTTGTTACAACGTCAGTTCTCAACTTTCTGATACGACGCATGAATACTGTGCGCAGATACATAAGCACATTGACTATGACAATACGGTGCTAAAGCTTTCAGCAGTATAGTTTTATAAACTGGCGCTAGGGTAGCTCCCGAAAAGTGACCCCAATCACCTGTGCCAGTTCCTCGTTATGGGATTCCGTAGGGGTACGGTATGACAAAAATGCTTGGTTCATTAGATGAAGCATTCTCATCGTGGGAAAATGAAATTCTTCCTGATTTACAACACAAGGCCAGAAGCATACAAAGGCTTAATAATGAATTAGCCACGACACAAAGCGAAGGTAGCCGTGAATATCTTAGTTTACTTATTGATAGGGCTAAGCGCGCTTCACAAGCTATTAGCGACATTCCTAGGCTCTTTTATAATAACTCTGATAATGCTTATATCTGGAAAGATGCTATATCCTGTAGCGACTACTCAGCTTCAGACTTACTTGCTGTGATTGTAATGGGGTATTTAGGACCTGATAACCCCCAAGGCAAGCTAACAGCAAAGGATAGGCAAAAGTGGAAAACTGATGTGGCTCAAACGTCACAAAAACTCGCAGCCCTTTTATCTGGAAGCGACTTGCAATCAGTATCTGACGAAAGAGTATTTAACCTATACAAAGACCTAGCGTGGCTTATTGATTTTCATATAACGAATAGAGAAGAGGCGAATAGTTTAAAAAGCGAAATACACGAAAGGGTATTCTATTCCACAAGTGGCTTTATGTGGGATTTAGACAGGCTTACACAAGTAGATGTAGAGTTTGAGCCAATCAAACCGTGGGAAAACTTACAATATACCTATAAACCTTTTTGGCCCGAAATCACTCTTAAAAAACCCAATGACGTTAACGCGCCAAGGGCCTATTTTATTCGCTATGTCACTTACTGCCTGCTTAATTTAACAAATAAGGCTCATATCGACCGCGTAAAGCGACTTTCCGATACTTTCTTTAGTGAGGTAGACACCAAGTCAGTTAGAGACCTTACGGCTGATTTGATAGGGTCACACAAAAGATTACGCTATCTTACGAATGCCAAAACTTGAAAGAAAAACTGGTTTAAATAAAGCTCAACCTACCCTACAAACGGCTGGCACTATGTACTAGTGATATAGGTTTAGGTGATTTTCTATAGCCCGACAAGTATGTCAGGCTATAGAAGGGAATTAGTCTAGGTTTGGGGTGTTTTATAGTTAATTGTTCGGCATCTAGCCTTACCATTCTGTGAGCTCCCTTGATTGTAGGCTAGTATTTATTGACCCCAAAACCATGAAAGAGTACAAATGAGCAGACGGATTAGAAATACGTCTGGAAACCTGCACTAAAAAGAGCTAAGTTACTGTATAGATATCCATGTGATACTCTACATATTTATGCTTCATGCATCTTTCAATTGGCAAAAAACGATGTGAGTGGCAAAACAAATGGGTCATGCCAGTTGGGCAATGATTCGGAAATTTATGGAAGATGGATAGAATAATAAGGAAAATTAATGAGTGATCAAAAAATAGTTGCGTACGCTGTGTATGACATTGACGTTGATGAAGACACATCACACAAAGTTGATATTTCTTCAATAAAAGATGGCCAGTTGCAGATGTTCATAAACTCAATGGCTCACAACACATCAGTGAACGAATCATCTAGAAAAGCTGTTTTTGAAAAATCATCCTACGCGAAGCAAGCTTTCGATGAACTGGCAGAAACGAACTCATTGGATAAATTAGACGAACTAGCAAGGCAACTATTAGTTGCGGAAAAATCAACCAATAAGAAAATACAGCATCTAGATAAAAAAATTACTGCAGGAAACCTCATTATAGCCAAAGTGAAAAGGATGAGAGACACGTTCATCTTGGCAGCAAAGATTGAGTTTTCCAGTTATCTAGAAAGAAAAACTTTTCTTTTAGAGCTCGGGCTTCCAACAAAGAAAGCCGTGTTACGTACTTGCTTTATTGAGGTAGTAGATAACCAGTGTAGCGATTTAATTACTCTATATGGTACGAATGGGATAATACCTGCTTTTTGGCACTCTGAATTTTTGGAGTGCAAATTCACTCGCAACAATTCAATAAATACCGATACAGCATTCAAATTAATCGATTCTAAAATATCTTACATAAGGGATATTTCTAAAGACGACCACGTAGATATAAGAGACTGTCTAATTGGTTATTTCAAGGGAAATGAAAATTTTAACTTTGATGAATTAGTAGAAACGTTAACAGAAAAATATCAAGCCAGTAGCGAAGCTCTCGACTTAAATGATTTGAAATTAAAACTATTAAAATTGAAAGCATTAGATAAATTTGATGGAACATTCGCTATTGATAAAAAGGAAGTAAGTGCGAGAGCTAGAAGGAAATACCCTTTAGATAATGATGTGGTAATCGTCACAAATTCAGGTACTTCTAACGTTTATAAAACCCATAAAAATAATAAAAATTATGTAGTTATAGAGTCCAGCACTGTTCCAAAAGACTTTAAGAATATCGATTTTTAGTTATGAATATTGAGTCAAAAGAAACAATTGATGATTTCCGTTTTTTTATCAAAGATATAGATGATGAGTTACTGGAAAAAGACTTACATTTTGTAGAATCTGCGATAGAATTTTTCAATGATGCAGATATCTTAATACAGATTATGAACCATAGTGCCTGCGTCGAAACAGTTGATGATATCAAATCTTTAATAAATGAATACAATGTCTTTCACTCTGCGAAAGACAATAGCGATAAATATGTAATCAAGATTGAGCTAAGTAAAAAAAATGCAAAGTGCTTAAAAATTTTTGATATGCATAGCTTCAAAGAGAACTTACCCGAAGATATCTTCCTTCAGATAAGTATGCTTAACAATATTCTTGGAAGTTCAGGGCAAGTTATCACACCAACGGTCTCCGTGAGCCTTTCAGATGTAAAACAGAATTACAATCTTCAAAGTCACCTTCCTGACGCTATAAAAAACAATGATTTTTTACCTGAGCATTCGAATTACCTTTCAGACAAGTTTGAAGGTGTCACTAGCGATTTTTTTAAAGTCTTAACTGCCAAGTATTGTCTTCTCTCTATATCGTCCAGTTTTTCTCTAGAAAAGTCACGGGCTTCATATATTTTCGAAGGCTATGCAAGGGTCGAGCTTTCAACTACCGACGATACGGAATACTCCAAATGTCACAAAGACGTATTTGACATTTATAATTTAATTTTTATTGATAACAACTTCAGCACAAGACTAGGTCTACTTAGGAACATAATATCTGTGAAAACTTCGGACAGATTGTCAGATGTTTTCGACTCAGATTTAATTAAAGTCCTTCACTCGAACTATCAGATTTATCTCAGAGAAAACATAAAACAGTATATTGAGGTTAAGAATAAAACTGTTGAACTCATGAATGATCTATTGAATAAAGCATCCGATAGGTTTGAAGAACAGCAAAAAAACTACCAAAAGGTCGCTGCAGGCCTAGCTACATATGTATTTACTATAGTCCTCGGCAAAATCGTATTCAAAATGAGCAGTCAACTGTTCACCGCTGAAGCTGCTACTCTTGGAAGTTTGTTCATCGGGTTTTCTTTTGTTTACCTTCAGTTTTCACACAATGCATTAAATAAATCTAAGTTAAACCTTCTAGAAAATTTAGATATTTTGAAGAAAAGATATCGCAACATACTTCACGAGTCTGAGTTAAATGAGGTTTTTGATAGCAAAGTAATTGAAAAAAGGTTTGATGAGAGTAACTCTTTCTTAAGTCACTCAGTTTATTGTATTATTTTGTTGTCTGTGTGCGCTATTATCTGGGGGGTGTATATAGTCTCGAAAATGATGTAACCGTTTTAATCTGGATGACGAGCCACTAAGTTATTGCTTATAAATAAAGATTGATAGTTCAAGTCTCGTCTGCCTCTTTCCACGGTTCTATTGTTAATCCTCAGAATGGCGTACAGGTATGCCGTCTTCTTCTCTACCGAATTGGTGATAGACGCATACTTTTGATTACTTCCAAATGTGAGTACTCTTCCTGTTTTCTGGAAGGTCAACAAATCACGCATAGTACCTTAGTGTTGCCGTAATATATCTTCACTAATTTCCACGAATGCTGGCTCTAAGTCAATGTCCGCCCTAGCAATGCGTGAAAGCAAAGTATCCTTCTCACCACTGTCACAGGGTCTTTCTTACATTTTTTATAGTGAGGAAGATACTAAGTCAATTAGAGGTCTTTCGGCTGACTTAATTGACGCGCACAAAAGATGGACCTCAATGTAATAGGGGGATTTTCTTTGAATTGTCTTAAAATCCCCCTAGGGGGTTAATTCTGTTTTTGCCTATTTATCCCCACTTATTAGGCGTTTTGGTTTTATTTAATATTTCCACTCTAAACAATTTGGTCTTAAGTGGAGATATTTGGAATGACTAACACCGCAAACGCATATACCCCTATAACAGATGACCCAATTCTGAGAATGCCAGAGGTTGAAAGAACCACTGGCTTAAAAAAAAGCACAATATACCTACTGATAAAACAATCACAGTTTCCTTCTCCTATAAGCCTAGGCGGTAGAGCTAGCGGCTGGCTACTTTCTGAAATCAATCAATGGAAAGCTGAACGTATTGCAATATCACGGGGACAGTAATGCAAAAGACAATCCCGTATAAGCCTGATCACTTCTATTTTCTGGGTTCTACTGTAAATCAAGTTATAGGCTTTCGAGCTGCTCGCGGTACTGGCCCGTGCGAAGTAAAGGAAACAGCGAACGAAGGCTATTATTTGGAATATGCCCCCTCTAGTAACTTAGAGCTTCACTTCACGTTTAAACATCATTCATTGGATAACGGTGGTAAATGCCTGGTGTACGAAATCCCCGAAACTTTCAACCTCCTTTCTGTAAGCAACAAAGCTAAGCAAATGGGGTTAGACCTATGAAATTACGAGAGCTAACAAGTAAAGAACACCTCAAACCTGATCATGTTTATATCATTGGGGATAGTGAGCATAGAGTACTCGGTTTTCTTGAAGTGTTGCGTGTGGCCCGTCAGCCTATAGAGCAATTCACAGTTAACAACTTAATATACCTCTGCTATCCACCAGTAACCGAAATCAAACAGTTGCCTAGGGAGGTTATCAACTTACCTAGTGGTGCTACGTGTGTGGTGCATTGGCTAACCTTTAAAGCAAAAAAACGAAAACCCCAAAAGCCTGTGGCCCTTTTCTCAGCTCATGTGAAATCGCAATCAATGAGCAGAATAAACAAAGCTAAGTCTTGCAGTAAGAAGAGGTATTAATGGGTAAGTTAGATTTTAAAGGCCTAAATGAGTATGCGTTGAGTAATATTGATAGCGTATTACATCATTACTTACCTAACGGAAAGCATGAGGGCCACGAGTACAAGCCATTAAACCCAAGAAGAGCAGACAATAAATCTGGTTCATTCAGCATTAATACCAATACAGGTGTTTGGGCTGACTTTGCAGATAGCGAAGCGAAAGGGCAAGACGTTATATCTCTGGTGGCATATGTTACAAACAAGCCGCAAGGCGAAGCATTCAAAGAGCTTAGCGACTTACTCAACTATGGTAATAGAGTTGCACTAAAGACCAGCGAAAGCGCTACAAATGCCCGTAAGAATGGTGAGGAATGGTTACACGTAACGCCTGTGCCCCCTGAATTTGTTAAACGTTGCTTTAAAAAACACCTAAAGCACGGCTTACCTACTTTTACATGGGAATACAGGGACGCTAACAATCAGCTCATTCTTAAAGTGCTGCGCTTTGATAAACAGATAGACAACAAAAGAGAAAAAGTATTTGCTCCGTTAGCCTTATATAGAAACCGTGACACTGGTGAAATCAAGTGGCGATGGTCTATGCCAAAAATAAACCGCCCATTGTACGGATTACACGAACTAGCCAAGCGCCCTAAAGCCACAGTAGTTCTTACAGAGGGTGAGAAGGCCGCAGACGCGGCAAAAGCATTGTTCCCTAGCTGTGTTTGTATGACGTGGCCTAATGGCTCTAAGTCTATCAGTAAGGCCGAATTTAAACCGTTGGCTAAGCGTAATGTAATCATATGGCCTGATAATGATAATGCCGGTATTAAGTGCGCTAAAGAGCTTAAGAACTTACTCACATCACTAGATGCAGCAAGCATTCGAATTATTAATTTAGAAAGCCTAGCTAAAACCCCTCTTTCTGAAAGCGAAGGAGGCCCTTTATTTGGTGAAAATTGCACGTGGCCCGATAAAGCAGATGCCGCAGACGCGCTCGAACTAGGTTGGGGGGCGGCACACTTAGAAGCGTTAAAGAAAAGTGGTGAACTATTCATAAAAGAGGCGGTTACACACACCCCTAGCGATATTAAGCCTAACGTACCTCAGGGCTTTAAATTAACGGATAACGGCGTAGAAGCGTTTTACAAGTCTGACGATAAAGGTAATGAGATATACAAGCGAATTTGTGCCCCTTTAGAGCTACTAGCCCTAACCCGTGATGCTGGTGGTTCTGGTCAAGATTGGGGGGTACTTGTACGCTTTAAAGACTATGACGGCCAAGAGAAGCGCTTAAATATTCCTAAACGCTTGTTTGCTACTGATGGTGGTTCAGACATTAGAAAACAATTGCTTTCCGAAGGGCTTCATATAGAGCCACGCTCTCAAGAGAAAGGAAAACTCATTGATTACCTTAACTGCCCTGACATAACCAATAGAGTAGGGTTAGTTAAAAAATTAGGTTGGCATAAAAACGCTTTCATTTTGCCAGACCAAACAATAGGTGAAACAGTGTCACCCCTTCTCTACGACAACGAAAACGCACGTGATTGTAAATTAAAGACCGCTGGCACTATATCAGAATGGCAGCGTGAGATAGGGGCATATTGCGAAGGAAACCCCTTACTTACTCTTGCTGTGTCTCTGGCCTTTACTGGCCCCCTAGTCAGCTTGATGGGGTTTTCTGAAAATGTAGGCTTCCACTTCTATGGAGATAGTTCGTTAGGCAAATCTACGTTAATGAATGTTGCTTGCTCTGTGTATGGTAAACCTAGTGAATTTAAAGGCTCATGGCGTACCACTGATAACGCTTTAGAAGATACCGCAGCTCTGCACTCAGACATGCTATTGGCGCTCGATGAGCTGAACGAAGCTAACCCCCTTACTATTGAGGGGATCATATACATGGTGGGTAACGGTAAAGGAAAGAACCGCTCTGGCCCTGACTATGCCAAGAAGAAAACACAACGTTGGAACCTGGCATTCTTATCAAACGGTGAAAAGACTATTGATGACTACTTAGGCAGCATTGGCAAAACGGTTAACGGTGGTGTCCATATGCGTTTTCTTTCTCTGCCAGCTTCTCAGCACGAAGACGAAGCACTTAAAAAGCGTAATGGCATATACACCGATACACATAACTTTATTAACGGTGCTGCATTGTCTGACCACTTAAACAAGGCGTGTGAAAAGTACCACGGTGAACCGTTCTTAGAGTTTATCAAGCAATTGACCAGTACCGACTTAGGCGAACTAATCAAAGTACATCATGCAGAGATTGCAACGTACAGAGAACGGGTGCTTGGTAATGATGCTGGTGGACAAGCGGTAAGGGCCTTTCAGAAGTTTGCGCTGGTGGGGTTAGCTGGTGAACTTGCCTCCACTTTTGGCATTACTGGATGGAGCGAGGGACATTCTATTCAATCGGCTATATCGTTGTTCAGAATGTGGGTAGATATTCGGGGTGGTACTGGGAACGTTGAAGAGATACAGCTTCTTAATCACCTGGCGAAGCAAATAAAGCTTTACGGTGAAAAGCACTTTAAACGGTGGGATAGAAGCGGGGCCAAAGACCCTATGATTATTGATGAGCATGTACCAGCCAAATTGGAAACATGGGGCTATAGAGAGCAAATTACCACTAGACTCCCTGATAAAGACGCTACTACAGACCATATGTATTACGTGTACAAAGACATATTTATGGATGTTATGTGTAAAGGCTTTGACGGGAAGAGGGCCGCTCGACTGCTTAGAGATTTAAGCGTTTCTATACTCAGACCGTCAGAGCTAGAACGTAAGAAGCTTAACACCTCTGAAGCTTTACCCAATGCTGGTGGTAAGTCTCAACAGGTAATTAAGTTCAAGGCTTCCTCACTCTTTGAAGCTGTAGACAGAATGACTTTAAGCGATAGTGATCAGCACGATGCTGAACAAGCTAAGTCAGCCTGATTATGTGTATATATCAATGGATGATGCCTAATATACTAAGCCTGTTTAGATATACAGGTTTAGTATTGTTGCATCTGATTAACCACCTAAACCCATTACTCCAACTGCTCATTTCTTTCTCTGTAAGCACCTATAACACGCCATTTATCTTATTAAATTTGCACTATGTAGTACCTATTTGCACTTTGTTTATAGCCGTTTGCAGTAGTGCAAATTCTAAATAAGTACTTATAAACATAGGGTTACAACTCCCGTTTGCACTATTTGCACTATTTGCACTCTATTTTACTAGGTCGGGTGTTCCTCCCTTCTACCCAGCGCAACAGGGCATAACGCGCTTTCAGTTGTAAAGACTTCTAAACAGGCTTCACTCGAGTGAGGTGCAATGGTGTACACCCACCACCATGACCTTAAGCAAAGAACTCACCTCACTATGATATTTGCCTATGCTTTTTCACGGGTCCTTTTGGAGAGGGGGGGTTATACGGCACACGGGACCGCGTTTCTTTAACAGCTATAGAAATTTTCGAAGGGGGGTTGTATTGTGCTTAAGATAAATTCAATTAAATCATTAGTTTAAATGATATGTGAATCCATACTTAGTCTGAGTTGTAAGCTTTGGTTCTAATTAACGGTGGGTATATCTCCCCATAAAATTGAACGTTTGCACTAAGGTATTGTATACCAAACCTAATTAATAAATATTACCCAAAAGGTAACTGTGTTTTACCTCGTTATCGTTGTTCATACCCAATACAGCAAGACCAAAATACAGTGTGTCGAATCGGGTTTCTCTTCGCGTGAAAGCAAAAGGTTAAGGGGCACGGGGTTAGATAGGCATATTTCGACTGCAGAAAGTGCAAATAGTGCAAATAATAGAAATAACTGTATATTTATCAGCTAAATAAAACGTTTGCACTCTTGGTTGACGCCTAAAGTAAAGTGCAAATTTAGAAACGATAGTGCAAATTTAGAAGGGGTTTACCATGAACTATAGGGATGTAGCACGGGGCTGCTTAATTCGCGCTAATGCCATGTTACCGTCTAATAGCGAAGAGGTATTACGGTATGCGGCCCTCGAACTTAGGCAGTGCCTTGAATGTTTGATATACGAAAGGGCATGGTGTTACAAAAGCTTACTGTCTACTGATGACCTCAAAGAATGGCAGCCAAGCAGACTTATTAAACGTTTGCTTGAGATTGCGCCATATGCTGACAAAGGGGTTAGGCTCACTATGGCCAGTAAGGAAGACGAGAACGACATTTTAATGGATGAGACTGAACGTGTTCTATCGCGAAAAGAACTTAGTAAGCATTACCATAAGATAGGTTCTTATCTTCACGCTAGCTTTAACACCGATTTAGAACCTGTCTTTCTTAATACCACCAGCGTTAATAAATCGTTGGGTAAGCTAAGCATCTTATTGGATGAAGTAATTAACAGCAGTATCGCCAAACTTGTACCAAAAGCAGGTCTTTTCACTTTTGATTGTAAAAAGTGTGGTGAGCAAGTTGGTTGTGAGCCGGTGTATACAGTCGGGGAGTTCAATCTCCATTGCTCAAATTCGAAATGTTCAGCCTCATACGACATTACATTTGATCCTGTAAACCACCAGCTCAGCTTTAAGCCAGATAAAGTAAGTGGGATGTGCGCCAAAAAGGATTGTCTTAATCCCGTTTCTATCTGGCAGCGAGATATTAAGCACGGTAATACATTCACCTGTAGTAAATGTGGCCTTCTGAATATAATCGGCTACTCTATTTCACTTGCCTAAAGTGAAAGTTTTTAGATTAATTTAGAATAACGGAATCACGTTAGTGCTTACTTGTTTTGAAGGGTGCTAGGTTGAATTTATGGTGCTACATTTGGTGCTATAAATGATTAAGGTTCTTTAAAATAACTAATTAAATCATTTTATTAGGTTTGTTTTTTAACTTCGGCCCCGGGCACCATTTATTTAAAGTTCAATTTCAAAACAATTTCAGCTTTTTCTTCCGTGCAGTTATCTGTATTACAAAACCTCGATAAATTATTTTGCACTGATATTAATGCGCTATTCTGTGTCTAAAATAGTATTTTCAGAAAAACCGAAACAGATTTATTTAGTTTAAGGGTGGCGTACAGGATTGCCTGCAAACGTTTTGGCCGCTTCGGCACTTTCCAACGCATTATGTAGCTCTGCCATGGCGGATATCGTTTCTTTAGATGCTTCTCTATTCATTGTTAGTTCTACTAAACAGTGAGGGCATTTTACTATCTTCTGAAAAAGCAGATCTTGTAGTGAAACCTTTATATTGTGGCCACAGGATTCTGTGGGACATGGTATGCCGGGTGCTGTATTTTGAGTATTAATCATGATTTAATATCCTAAAGTAAATTTTAATATTAGACGTTAATGGGCTTGATACGTTTATAAATCCGTTTGTTACTTCTTTGAGGGTAGGATGAAACGTAACTTTTATTTCTCCACTCGTGTTAGTGAGAACTTGCACTTTTTCTATAGAGCTACTTCCCACGATGTCTCCGCTGTCAACGGTGATTTTCTTGTCGAAAGCCTTTTCTAACTCTACTTTTTCATTTGGAACTAAGGTTACCGTTAATGGCACTAAACCAATATCATCACTTTCAGATGCGCTGTCATTAAACTCATCATTGTTTTTCACTAATGTTAACGATAGTGGAACCGCCTCCTTATCCATTAATAGCCTAGAAGTGTTCGACTTGATTTTTAAGTCATAAGCAATATGTCCTTCGACCCCTTGGCTAGATACATTCAGTAGTTGTAAAATTCCTGATGGTAAATCTGACGAAACGACATCCATTTTCACCTTCATGTTGGTATTAACTTTACTGTACTGCGTTGATTCAACAGACCGAGCGTCTACTTTAGACGATGAAGATTCATACGGCCCTAACATAGCTAACAACTTTTTATCATTTTTACTTTCATCCGCTTGCTCCCATGTTTTACTCGATACATCGACCCAACTTAGTATGTTAATGCCCATTTCGAATTGGGCTGAGTTGATGGTGTAATAGGGTATGGTGATCAAGGATATGATAGGTATTTCAACCCGCATTGTTTGAGCAGCTCCACCTTTTACATAATCATAGTAAAAGACAAATTTAACAGCTTCGCGTTTTCCATTCGTGTTTGCGAAGCAGTACTCATTCAAGAAATTTAGCGTTGTATTGTTTCCGTTAGCACTCGACTCAATAATCGAAGTTAATGGAAACTCGACTAATTTCTCAAAAGTGAAAAGATTCGACATAACAGTCTCTTCGGTATAATTGTCCATATTAGGTACCTGCTAAGAATATTTTTCGTTTTGAATTTTCGTCACCACCCTCAGCACCTACCTTATCTGCATATCCAGCTTTCATGCCGGCTACTTCTGCTTTCACATTGATTGAGCAGAGTATGTCATCGTTATATGAATTAAGGTCGCTGATAGTAAGTAACGCCTTTAGACCTGAATTAGATTCGTTTACTTCTAATAGTGGTTTCGACTCGCTAAAATCATGAACTAATTGCTGTAGCGATTTAATAAACTGTCGAATATCGTCAATTAACTTTTTGTTATTTTGAAATTTTAAAGAAGCAGGGGGGATTGTCTCATCACGCTTCCAAATTGATGAAATGAATGCTTTTAATGCATCAGCATCTTCAATTGGAAGTTGGTGATGTTGCAATGACGATTGAATAAACGTCTGTATCTCAGAATGAATCAATTCACTCAATTCTTTGCTCATACCATCACCGATTAGTGAATCTGTTTGTTCAAGCCCAAATTTAAGCTCGAAATCAAAGGATTTTATATTCGCTGTGGGTACATCAAAGTACTGAAGTAGTTCATGCTTACGATTCAATCCAACATAACTTTCGGCAATGTCTGCCGAACGAATATTAGCTTGGTTTTGAGCGTTGATCATATCTATCAATATCGAAGATAGAACAGATTCCAAAAGGTCCGACATAATTGCTCCCCCCTAGTAAGTAGGAATTTAAACTTAATTAACGTATCAATGTTTCACTGCATATTTATCCTTTAGCTTTGCCTTTTGAGCTCGTTTTTGTTCCTTGAGGTAGGGCATCCTCTACCTCAACGACAGGGTCAGTGTTTGTGACCACAGTGTATGTGTAATCAATGATCTCTTGCTCAGTCTTGTCAGAATTTGCGATAGGTACCATCGCTTCTATTTTCAGTTTTCCCTGAGAATCAACCGCGTTTTCTGACAATGTAACAAGGAATTGAACTACGCCTTTCCTGTTTGTATAACCTGTGACTGCATCTGCATCATTTGTCTCAGGACCTGTATCTCTGCGCCTAAATGCTTTAATCAAGTCCTTGGTAACATTTAGTCTTTTACCACTTACCAAGTTATTTACTTCAGCTTGTAATTCTTCCTGATCATTCCCCTTAATTAAGGTAATTGACTCGAAAGGGTTTTCACCGACGGGAGTAATGGTAACTTTACCTGATTTAACATTTCGCCCTTGTGTGTCGGTCATGGTGACTTGGATAGTCCCATTTGACGTTCTGTCAATATTCAGATTGGCAGGGGTAATTAATACCTGCTCATCGACTCCAACTGTTGTTGCACTACCTTGTAAGATATTAAGCACTGTTTGAAGGCCTGTAGGCATGCCTGATTGGCCACCTTTAACATTTACATTCATCGTATACTCAACCGAGTACTTTGACTCTTGTGCAGCTTTAGAATGCTGTTTTGATGAATAATTAGCTTCTGCCTTAACCTTAATACTGAACGGGCCTATACCCAGTGATGCTTCTGCTGATGCATCAACTCCCAGTTCAGTGTCTGAGCTAGTTTCTTCAGTAGATGACGAACCAGCAGATATGTTTGCGATGAAATCAATCGTAAACTCTGAAACTTCAATACTAGGGATGGTTAAAATAACAAGTAAAGGAACCGTTAATGTGGCTTCTTGGCCGTTATTATTATAGGTAAATACGACGTTCACCGGCTTCTTTTCGTTTGTATCGGGGTCAATAGTCAAACAGACTTCATTTATAAATTCATAGGTGGTTTTCGCTGCCAGAGCTTGAGCTTTGATTATTGCGTCCATCGGCCCGCCTATAAGTGAACTAAAATCCAGTGCTTGAAGTGCATTGGTTGCGACGGTATTAGGGGTTACATCTATAGCCATTTCAATTCTCCAAAATTTTATTAAGGTTATGGAAAACTTGTACACAGCATTCGTTAAAATATTACAAATTCACAATAACCATAGATTCAATGAAATTCGCCAACCTTCCGTTAACCTTCCGTTTACATAACGCGCTGTTTTATGAATTGTTTTCGGGGAAGTTAATTATTCTAAAACTTTAGGAATTTTGTTTCGGAACGTAGAAAATGATGAAATGGCAATATGAGTTAAAGGGTTTTCGCGTTATAAGAGGCAACGCTAAGTCACGCTCTGTGCTACCATATCGTCCTAATCTGATTGAGTTTACTGCGTGCTTCCACATATTAATTCTATTTTAGCGCTTAGAACGTCTGAGCTTAAACGCGCCAAGCGAGCATTCAATGCCCGTGGTAGTAAAGTTATCCGTTGCGATATTTGTTTGTTGCCGGTAAATGCTTGTATTTGTGCCGATAAGCCTGAACCACAAGCATCCTGTGCGGTACTCTTCATCATGTATAAGGGCGAGTACTACAAGCCTACCAACACAGGAAGGTTAATTGCGGATGTAGTAGCAGAAAATTACGCGTTTGTATGGCACAGAACAGAGCCTGAACCAAATTTACTGGCGTTGCTCAACAACCCTAAATACCAACCCATTATTATATTTCCCCATGAGTATGCTGAGCCAGAACGCTGCATACCCAAGCCAGAACCTAAAACAAACAAAATTCCGTTGTTTATTTTTTTAGACGGTACGTGGCGTGAAGCACGAAAGATGTTTGGCAAAAGCCCGTACCTTGATACGTTTCCGGTACTGGGTGTATCCCCTGAAATATCATCGAATTACTTGTTGCGTGAATCTACGCGAGAATTCCAGCATTGCACTGCAGAGGTGGGAATAAACGTGTTAGATTTGGCAGGTGAGGTTGAAGCGGCTACGGCGCTAGCTAAATACTTCAGTATTTTTCGACATCAATACTTAAAAGGGAAGCCCCATTTAAGTCACAAAATTGAATTTGCAAAGGCGCAAGTTAAGTAACCCTTGTCTTGCGTGCATTCGCGCTTAACTATAAGGTTAAGCAATCAAAACCCAAGGAGAAAAACATGGCAACAGTTACGTTTCAAGGTAATTCAGTTTCAACTGTAGGTTCGCTTCCAGAAGTTGGGCAGCAAGCCCCAGACTTCACATTAGTTAAAGCGGATTTAGGTGAAGTAACCCTCGCTGATCTTAAGGGTAAACGCGTTATTCTTAACATTTTCCCTTCTGTGGATACGGGTACATGTGCAACGTCAGTGCGTAAATTCAATGAACAAGCCGCTGGTCTAGACAATACGCAAGTTATTTGTGTATCTGCCGACTTACCGTTTGCAGCTGGCCGCTTCTGTGGTGCTGAAGGTATTGAAAATGTTATTACCGGTTCTACTTTCCGTACAAGCTTTGGTGACGACTATGGTGTTGCGTTTACTTCAATGCCACTAACTGGTCTGCTATCACGAACAGTAGTTGTGATTGATACCGACGGTAAGGTACTTTATACCGAGCAAGTGGCTGAAACCACTGAAGAACCAAACTACGATTCAGCAATGGCTGCTTTGTAATTAAGCGTGTAAAGCGTAAATAGCTCAAACCAGTAATGCCCACTGCGTTACGTGGGCATTTCAATGGAGAGGGTGATATGTCGATGTTAGTTAATGTTCAACAGCTTGCCACGCAACTACAAGATGAACCCATCATTTTAGTGCGTGCGGTTATGGACGATCCTGTAACCAAAACGCCTGATTCTCGTGATGCCATGGTGCTGCCCAATTCTGTGGATATAGATTTAGACGGCGAGGGTAGTGATCACACTACGGGTTTCCCTCATAGTATGCCGCAGGCATCTGACTTTGCATTGTACTTAGGCCGCCAAGGTTTGACCGAAATGTCGTCTGTTGTGGTTTACGACACCCGAGGCATGTACAGCGCTCCTCGTGTTTGGTGGATGCTTAAGGCCATGGGGCATGAGAACGTAAAATTGTTAAATGGCGGCCAAGTAGCCTGGGAAGAAAAAAGTTTACCGGTATCCGAACAACGAATTCCCTCACATTTTAAGTATGAAAGTAATGCGCAGAGCAAATGGTTCGTCAATAGCTCAGCGGTTATTCAAGCGATTAATACCGATGCTCAACTGGTAGACGCCAGAAGTGAAGCTCGGTTTTACGGAAAAGTGGCAGAGCCTCGCCCTGGGGTTCGTTCTGGGCATATGCCAGGTGCTTACAATCTTCCATTCACAGCGCTGTTAGATAATGGCTTTTTCTTAAGCGTTGAAGAATTAAAAGGTGTTTTTGCCAACACCGACATTGATTTGTCGAAGCCAATTATCTGTACCTGTGGCTCAGGGGTTACGGCGTGTATTATTGGCGTCGCTGCACTCATGTGTGGTGCAAGTGATGTTGCTATTTACGACGGTTCTTGGTCTGAATGGGGGGCAAATGCAACCTATCCAGTAGTGAAAGATTAACCTTCGTATAAGTTAAGGTAGTCGTGTTAAGTGTATATATTTCAAAGGAATTGAGCTTATGAATACACCCCCTCGCGTTGTAATATTAACTGGTGCAGGAATTTCAGCTGAATCTGGATTAAAAACATTTCGGGATAACAACGGATTATGGGAAGAGCACAGTGTTGAAGACGTGGCAACGCCCGAAGCTTTTGCACGAAACCCTGAACTTGTATATCGATTTTACAATGAACGAAGGCTGCAACTCACCAACACTTCGGTTATGCCTAATGCAGCCCATAAAGCGCTAGCAACACTTGAACGCGCATTAAAAGGCCAACTTACGTTGGTTACACAAAACGTGGACGATTTGCATGAACGTGCGGGTAGTGAACGTATTTTTCATATGCATGGAAAATTACTGTCTAGCCGTTGTGTAACTACAAATAATACTTTTGAATGCAATACGGCATTTGATAGCCTGTCTGTTTGTGCTTGCTGTAATACTACAACTTTGCGACCAGACATTGTGTGGTTTGGTGAAATGCCCTTGTTTATGGATGAGATTTCCCAAGATATTGCTAATGCCGATATCTTTATAGCCATTGGAACCTCAGGTAATGTTTACCCTGCAGCTGGATTTGTGATTAATGCGAAGGATTCTGGTGCTAAGTGTATCGAACTGAACCTAGAGCCCAGTGCGAACAACTGGTTATTCGATGAATCTATTAGCGGTAGTGCCACTAAAATAGTTCCAGAGTTTGTCGCTCGGTTAATTGAAGAATATGATTTGTAGATAAACCGATGATTTAATGATAAAAACCGCTAAAGACTATTCACTAGCTTATAAGCTCACGTAAACTGAGCGCTTAAAAATACAGAGTAATAGAAATAACCCATGCCTTACCTTAATGAATTTTTGACCATTGCCCTAGTACACCTTGTTGCCGTGGCTAGCCCAGGCCCTGACTTTGCCGTAGTGGTTCGAAACAGTCTCGCTTACGGTCGCCGTATTGCTATTTATACTAGCATTGGAATTGGACTCGCAATTTTGCTGCACGTTGGGTATTCATTAGTGGGGTTAAGTGTGGTTATTGCCACCACGCCATGGCTGTTTAAAACCTTTAGTTATCTTGCTGCAGGTTATCTTTTATATCTTGCGTATGGCGCACTAAAAAGCGGGCCTAGCCAACCACCAGTAGAAGGTGAGGCTGAGGTAAGTAATAAAGTAGATAATTCTGATAAAAACAGGCTCGCTAACACCAAGGCAGCTAATAACATAAAAGCTAGCCCACAAATTTCTGCTCAAAAAGCACTTTGGATTGGCTTTTTGACGAATGGTTTAAACCCTAAGGCGACCTTGTTCTTTTTATCACTTTTCACCGCTATTATTGATATCGACACGCCTTTTTCAATCAAACTTGGCTATGGCATTTATTTAGCTATCGCAACAGGGCTTTGGTTTTGTTTTTTATCCTACTTACTGAGTACCAGTAAAATTGCTCAACTTATTGGTAAGAAAGGGTATTGGCTCGACCGCGCGATGGGTGTTTTATTGGTTGGTTTGGCCGCAAAATTAGTTTTGGGCTAGTATTTTCCTAAGAGCTCAATTTTTCAAAACTAATCACTAGGCATTACATTTAATCAACTAATGCGTGGTTATTGGGGTTAACCGCCATATTTATGTATAATGCGGCGGTTAAATTCGATAGCAGCAGTAGAGGAACGTGTGGCAGATAATAAAATGCCTTTTAAAGATAACCAGCCATCAAGCAAGCTAGAAAGAACACTTTCAAAGCAGTACGATTTCGATATTAAATCGTTGTTTTCCCGCGCTAATGGTTTGGTGAAAGCAAATTTTTCAAGCCTATTCCAAGCATCATTGGTTTTATTTCTTACGTTTGTCGTACTTGGGTTTGTTGCTCAGAAGTTCATCATTTTTAATGACGATGGCACCTTTGTTTTTGAACACCAATCGTTAATTGAAATTGTCGCTATTTTCATTGTTGCGCCGCTTATTGGCGGGTTGTACATGATGGGGGTAAGCCATGCCAGAGGTCAAAAGACCACGGTATTTTCTATTTTCAGCTACGTGTCTTTAATATTCGCATTAGCGCTTACACAGCTTGTGAATGGCATAGTGGTACAAATTGGCTTGGTATTGTTATTCGCCCCAGGTGTTTATTTATGGATGGCGACCTCATTTTCACTGATGCTAGTTGCCGATAAATCGTTAACGCCGCTACGCGCTATTATCTTATCGTGCCGTGTATTTAATGCATACTGGGCACCATTAACCGGCGTTTTTGCTGTCTTCATTATATTATTTATCACAGTTCCGTTAACGTTAGGCTTGTCTCTTGTATGGGTTCTACCCCTGTATTTCAGTATGCTAGGTTTGTTGTATGAAGAGATGATTGGTGAAGAGGGCGAACCAACACCAAGCCACACTGTTCAAAATAAAACGAATGAGTCGAGTTTCGATGCATAAACGGGAAACCCTAAAAATTGTTTTAATTACTATTGCTGTACTAGCAGTCATAGTCATTAACGCGCTGATACTAACTAAGCGCGAACCCGATATTTTAGACATTCCTGAAACACCTGAAGCGACTAAGCCTGTTCCCGATTTTTCTGCTTACACCGACGTTAAAGAAAAGAAGACGGCCTTTTTTGATTATTTACGCCCTGAAGTTGAAAAACAAAATGCGTATTTACTTACCCTTAGACACTATATACAAACCTTGTATCGTAAGGCTTTAAACGAAGAGCCGCTAACCGATGATGATATTAGCCGCCTCGAATGGCTACAAACTGAATACCGGGTAAAGGCGGAACAACCACTAACATCTCGCTTGCTTGCATTGCTACATAAAATTGATATTTTGCCTGCTGAACTAGTGCTGGTCCAAGCAGCGAATGAATCAGCATGGGGCACCAGTCGTTTTGCCAGAAAAGGCTATAACTTCTTTGGCATTTGGTGTTTTGTGAAAGGCTGTGGCTTTGTACCAGGTAAACGAAATGCCGGCGCAACGCACGAGGTTGCCAAGTTTTCTAGTCTTTCTCGTGCTACCTATACTTATATGCGTAATCTTAATAGACACGATGCCTACACCGATTTACGAGAAATTAGAGAGCGATTGAGGGCAAATCAAATCCCCATTACTGGCGTAGCCCTGGCAGAGGGGTTAATGAACTACTCTGAGCGTGGCGCGGCCTATGTAGACGAATTACAAACCATGATCCGGTTTAACCAGGAGTTCTTAACTGAATGAAACGTATAGCTAGCGCGCTGATTGGCGCCTTACTCACCACAAGTGTTGCTGCCGAAATGGTGAATGTAGAATACAGCCGTTTTTATAGTCATGTGAAAAAACTGGATAACGAAGATACTCAAGCATTGCAGTTCGCTTTTGGATTTTTGCGTGTTGGTGAAGGGCGCTTATGTGAAATCAATAATGCGGAAATAGTGACGGACAAACAAACTATTCCATTAGTAGTTAGCGATGAGTATCGATTTACTGTACCTACCGAAAAAGCATTAAAATTAGCAAATGCATACGTGCGAATAGATTTAACGGAAGCGGCTAATGTGTGTGATATGTCGGTGCAATTAGAAACAAAAAGCAGCTATCTAACCGCCAGTTATACAAAAGAAGAGCTGAATTTTATTTATGGCCAATATGAGGCTTTTTTTAATGAAATGGGCAGCTTTTTATCGTTCTTAATGCCAACGGTGAAAGGGTTGATGCTGCAATTTGATGATAAAAATCTGGATTATATTACCCCAGAAGGCCTGCATATTAATAACGGCATACTCCACTTAGAACAAAGTGAAATTAACGAAAATAAAGGGCTCACCTTACCGAGAGCCCCACTTCGTGTTACCGCGATGGCATCAAGCTAATAGCTGATACTTAATTTGCTCAGCAATGCGGGTGATAGTTTGTTCACCCTTTTCACATAGCTCTTGTGCACGGTGAAATTCCATAATACCCACGTCGGTGAGTTGGGGTTCGATAAGAATATCTGGCGGATCGCCCGCCAAACGTGAACGTGTCACCCTTGCTTGTAGTATCTCAAGCGAACTACTCATCACACTTAAAATTCCTGGAGGGTTGCCTCTAGGGACTTTATTTGGCGGCGGCGAAATCGTTTCTTCTATGGCTTCAATAGCGTCGCTAGCAATACCTTCGTTTTGCTCGCTATGTTTACTATCGGTTTCACTCTCTTCTTTTTCTTTACTATCAGGTGAGAACCACTGCTTAAGCACGTTTTGGCTTTTAGTGAAGAAGTCTTCAGTTTTTCTTTGATTCTCTTCGTGATCTAGTCGTAATTTCTCAAGCCTAAGGGGCCTGAAATCAGCATTGAGGTTCACGGCAATAACAAAATCGGCACCAAGCTGGCGACAAAGGTTAACTGGCACCGGATTAACTACCGCTCCATCTACTAACCAACGATCGCCATGGGCTACAGGGGCAAATAGAGCAGGAATAGCACACGAAGCTTGAATGGTATTGCCAATCTCGCCGGAACTAAACACTACCTCACGACCTGTGTACAAATCGGTAGCCACTGAAGCAAACGGCTTTTCCATTGCTTCGTAGGTTGGGGCACAAAATTCGCTGGCAAGTTTATCAAACACTTTTTGCCCGCTGGCAATGCCGCCTCTACGTAAACCAACGCCCATCAGAGCAAGCACCTGCCAATCTGACAAAGAACAAGACCACTCTTTAAGGCCTTCTAATTTGCCACTGGCATAGGCAGCACCAACATAGGCACCGATAGAGCAACCTGCCACCACGTCAATTTTAATACCCAGCTTTTCTAATGCTTGAATAATACCAATGTGGGTCCAACCTCTTGCAGCACCCGCACCTAATGCTAGACCAATTTTCATTTAGTTTGATTCCATCAAATTGATAACTTGAACCGTGTCGTCAGTAGGATCACTGGGTGACTCGAAGCTGGGCGGATCGAAACCAATATCACCATCTTCCACTGGACCGTTCTGTGTAGAGATGCTTTTAAAGTCGTGCAAATTCTTGTCGACCAAATGTGACGGCGCCACATTTTGAAGCGCACTGAACATTGACTCAATACGCCCAGGGAAACGGCGATCCCAATCTTGTAGCATGGCCTTTACGTTCTGACGCTGCAAATTCTCTTGAGACCCGCACAAGTTGCAAGGAATAATAGGAAATTCTACGGCATCAGAATAACGCTGAATGTCTTTTTCAGTGCAATAAGCAAGGGGCCTGATCACAATATGCTCACCATTATCGCTAACCAGCTTTGGTGGCATTGATTTAAGCTTACCGCCATGGAACATGTTTAAAAAGAACGTTTCTAGCATGTCGTCACGGTGATGGCCAAGGGCAATTTTAGTTGCACCTAACTTTTTGGCCGTGCTGTATAAAATACCGCGACGTAATCGAGAACAAAGTGAGCACGTGGTTTTACCTTCAGGCACTTTATCCATAACAATAGAGTAGGTGTCTTCTTCTACAATTTTGTACTCTACACCTACACTTTCAAGGTATTCAGGAAGTACGTGCTCTGGAAATCCTGGCTGCTTTTGATCAAGGTTAACCGCAATAATGTCAAAATTAATTGGCGCAATGCGCTTTAAAAACATAAGAATATCAAGCATAGCGTAACTGTCTTTGCCGCCAGACAAGCACACCATTACTTTATCGTTGTTTTCAATCATGCCGAAATCAGCAATCGCTTTGCCTACATTTCGACGAAGTCGTTTTTGTAGCTTGTTAAAGCTGTATTTTTGTTTGTTTTGAGACGCGGTTAACGGAGCGTCCGCACGGTTTGTGCCTGCACTGGTCATATCAATAGCTTGGTTACTGCGAAAAAAGCTATTATACAGTAATGAAATAAAATTGAATGTGCGAGGTTAAGATTTTTTGTATCTTGTTGGCACTCGCTGCGAACAAATGCGGCTATAACCCGATAGTGGTTAAGGCTATAAAGCTGCGCTAGCAAACCGCGCCAACAGGCTGTGTTCGAACGTGTTAGAACTAACGTGAAAGAGGCGAAATAAAACCGTCTGGTTTTATTGCCAGTACATCACACACCAGTTCATCTATAACATGTTCAGCAGTGTTACCTATAAGGGCCGCAGAAATACCTACTCGACCAACCGTACCTATGATCACAAGTTCTGCATCTATATCTTTGGCTATTCTTGGAATGACTTTTTCAGGTAGGCCTTCTTTAACGTAACAGCGCTCGCTATCAATAGCATACTTTTCGCTGTGTTTGTTCATCTCAAGTTCGTGATGGTGCTTTACGGCGTTGTTGTACGTATCGGGGTCGAATTCAGGAACTTCAATCGCGATGTTAAGCGGTGTAGCAGGATAGCTGTTAACCAGATTTACGTTGCCACTGAGTAGCGCGGCATAATCGTTAGCAATAACGGTGATTTTGTCGTTAAGTAGCGCATGTTCGTCGTCTTCACTACCTACATTTACCGCGGCAATAATTTCACCATTGTCAGGCCATTCATGATCTTTAACTAATAATACGGGGGAGGGGCACTTTCTAAGTAGGTGCCAGTCTGTTGGAGTGAAAATAACAGAAGCTAAATCGTCATGGCGTTTGGTTGCTTTAACAACCAAGTCTATATTGTTATCTATTACGTAATGCACGACAGCTTCAAAGGCGCGGTTGTTCCATTCAACAACAATATCGGTTTTTTCAAACCCTAAATCACTAAGGGTTTTACGTAACCAACCCGCATGTTCTTTGGTAACCGCATCGCGCATTGCTTCGCGATCATCAGGGCTGAGCATGGTAGTCATATCATAAGATAAATCGTAAACCACCAGCATAGCGGTGACAGAAGCCCCTGTCTTTTTGGCAAGTTCGTATGCACGGCTAAGCGCAGGTTGAGTATCACTATCGGCTTCAATGACCGCTAAAATACGTTCATACTTAATCATAACCCCTCCAAACATTTTTAGAATTTTGGTTGCTACAATTTAAGTGTAATACCTATTTGCTATTACGTAACTTGTTTTAGATCAAAAGCTTTAAAGATTAGCTATTACAGGCAATATTAGGTGCAACCACAGACGTTAAACGTTGCGACATCTCATCAAAATCTAAAATAGTAATGAGTTTACCGTCCACCTGAATAATATTTTCTTTTTGAAAACGGCTTAGTAGGCGGCTAATGGTTTCAATAGTTAAACCAAGGTAGTTTCCAATTTCATTTCGCGTCATCGTAAGGTGAAATTCTTTGTTTGAAAATCCACGCTCTTCGAAACGTTGAGAAAGCTGTGAGAGGAAATACAATAAACGTTCTTCTGCTGAGCGCTTGTTAAGCAACATCATGAGATCATGATCTTGTTTAATTTCTGCACTCATAAAACTCATTATTTGATGTCTTAACTTGGGGAATTGAACTGACATCTCATCTAACGTTTCGTAGGGCAATTCGCACACCATCGCAGTTTCTAATGCCTGAGCATAACTTTGATGCTTGTTTTCCCGTAAGGCGTCAAAGCCGATAATATCGCCAGGAAAGTGAAAACCTGTAATCTGCTCTTCACCATCTGAATTGGTGACGAAAGACTTAAAAGAGCCTGTGCGGACTGCGTAAAGAGAGTTAAATGTATCTCCTGACTTTACCAGTAAGTCGCTCTTGTGGAGAGGTTTCTTTCGCTCAATAATATCATCTAAAGATTCAATTTCAGTCTTGTTTAGCGCAACGGGCAAACACAAATGGCTGAAACTGCAATTTTGACAATGAATTGAGAATTGGCTTCCTTTGCTCATAGGTTCAAACTATAAATAGTGTCGACTTACTATAATCTTACTCTTTTGTTTATGAAATTGCTGCATAAATTAAAAAGAGCGCGTAAATAGCCAATATTCCTGAAAAGCATTGCCTTACCACGTGGTGCCTAAAACCGGCTATAAGGTACTGACTACCCGCGCTTGCTGCTAGCAAGGTGGGCAGGGTACCTAATCCAAAAAATAGCATAATAGCTGCGCCATCAACGGCCGAACCTGAAGCTAACGACCATGTCAGTGTTGAATAAACTAATCCGCAGGGAAGCCAGCCCCATATAAAACCGTAAGGCAGCGCATAGGCTGGACTTTTGAACGGAAGAAAGCGTTTAGATAGGGGCTGAATGGCTTTAAATAATCCGCGTCCCATTGCTTCAATGTAATTTATGCCCTGCCACCACTTACCCAAGTAACAGGCTAAAAGCAGCAGCATAATGCCACTAATCAAAGACAAAACAGGTTTAGCGATAGGTACAAATTCGGTGGCCATTTGGCCAACAGCGCCTGTAATAGCGCCGGCTAGGGTGTAGCTGATTATACGACCAAAATTATAAGCAAGAGTGTAAGGCAAAGCGGCTTCATTACTTGGTGTTACTGTACGAAGTGCAGCAACAATGCCGCCGCACATGCCTACGCAATGCACACCGCCCGCAATACCAATGAAAAAGGCAGAGAATATATTAATCTCTGTCATCAGTTTCTTTGCGTTGTTGCAACTGCTTACGTTGCTCGGCTAGTTTCTTTTCATCACCTGACAAATCATCATCAAACAAAATGCTATAGCCCTGTCGGTCGAGATCTTCAAACTGGTTAGTTTTCACTGCCCAGAAAAAGATAACCAGCGCCAACGCAACAATGATGATAGCGATGGGAATTAATACGTAAATGATGCTCATATTATTTACTTAATAACCTAGTTGAATTGGTGACCACAATAATACTACTGAGCGACATGCCAACCACGGCCATCCAGGGAGAGAGTAACCCCGATACCGCAAAGGGGAGAATAATAATATTGTAACCTACCGACCATGCGATGTTTTGCTGAATTTTACGCTTTGCTTGTTGGGCCACTAAAAATAAGGTGGGTACCGACAGCAGGCTGTCTCCTAGCAAAATAACATCGGCAGCTGTTTTCGCTACATCGGTGGCATTTCCTACGGCAACTGCCACATCAGCGCTAGCAAGAACAGGGGCATCATTTATACCGTCGCCCATCATCATGACTTTGCGACCTTGCTTTTGCAAAGTATGCACTTGAGAATACTTTTGCTCTGGCGACAAGCCACCTTTTGCTATGTTAATCGGTAAGCCTGCAGTAAGTGTATCAACGTTTGTCTGAGTATCGCCACTTAGTACCACGAGTTGATGTTCATCCAATGCGGTGAGCGTGGCTAAGGCATCTTGACGCAAACTATCATTTACGCAGAACGCGGCCATTAATACACCATCAGCACACAAAAACACGTTTGCCGGTATATCTACTTTTGAGGTAGTTGATAAGTTACAAAATACGGCTGAGCCCATAGTAAAAACTACATTGTTTATCTCACCACTAATGCCGCCACCAGGTGTAACCGTAAATCCATTAATTTTATTAGTTGGGGTTTTGTTCTGTGACTCAACAGCTTCGTTATCAAAGGCTCGAGCAATAGGGTGTTCAGAACGAGACTCTAACAAAGCGGTAAGCGCCATTACCTGCACCGGATCTACGCCTTTAGCAAACCAGCGCTGTTGTAGCGAGAACTTACCTTCTGTCAGTGTGCCGGTTTTATCAAGAGCGATGGTATCAATATCGGTAAGCTGCTCTAACGCGTCAGCACGCTTTAATAAAATGCCCTGACGATTCAGCTTAGCCATAGCGCAAGTTAACGCTGAAGGTGTGGCTAAGCCTAGCGCACAGGGGCAGGTTGCCACTAGTACAGAGATGGTGATCCAAAAAGCGTCTTCACTACCAGCAAAAGTCCAATAACCATAGGTAAGTGCAGATATAAGCAGCACCGAGAACACAAAATAACGAGAAAAGTTATCGGCAATTTGAGCCGCTTTTGGCTTGCTTGCCATCGCGCTAGCTTGCAAGCGTACTATTTGATTGACCAAAGCATGCTTTAAGCTTTGAGTCACTTTAACCGTTAATGTGCCATCTTGATTTACCGTACCGCCATATACTAAATGGCTGGCCGATTTGCTAACCGGGTTAAATTCTCCAGTTAACATAGATTCATCAACCGCGGCAGTGCCATCTAGCACAATACCATCCACAGGAATGGTCTCACCGGGTTTTACTAGTACCACATCATTAGGCACTAAAAGCTTCGCCAAACACTGAGCAATGCTGCCGTCACTTTCAATTTTTGATGCAGAGACAGGAATATACTGCATCATGTTAGCCGAAATTTGCGCCGCTCGGTGCCTGCTTCTATGTTCCAAAAACCGGCTTAAAAGCAGTAAAAAGATAAACATGCAGATAGATTCAAAATACACTTCACCTTGCTCTAGCAAGGTCGAACGTAAACCCGCAAAGTAGGTACCAAATACAGCAAGGGTTACAGGCACGTCCATATTTACGGTTCTTGCGCTTATGGCCTTTAAAGCACCTAAATAGAACGCGCTACCTGAATAGACGACAACGGGTGTGGTAAGGGTAAGTGCTACCCAATAGAAGTATTGACGGGTTTCTTGTTCAATGGCACCAAACCAATCGAAGTAAAGCCCGGCCATTAACATCATCACCTGCATGGTCATAATGCCGGCTAAACCTAACTTTTTAATAAACGACTTTTGCTCACGTTTATAGCTAGCTTCATGTTCATCGGGGTGAAACGGTGAACCAACATACCCTATGCGTTTTAATGTGGTGAGTATTTGGCTAAGTTTAATAACACTGGGTTCCCAGGTTATTAATGCGCGGCGCTCTTGAACATTTACGGCTACTTGGGCAATGCCTGCAACTTTAGACAGTTGTTTTTCAATCAACCAACCACACGCGGCACAAGTAATGCCTTCAAGGGTTAGCTGTATTTGTTTGTGTTGGCCTTCATCGAAAACAAACTCTTCTTGAAGAGCTGGGTCGTCATAAACGTTGAGCGCAGATAGGCTTTCTAAAATACCGTCGTCAGATTTTTGCGCCGGCTCAGTACGAAACTGATAGTAGTCTTCCAAGCCATTATCAACGATGGCTTGCGCAACGGCTTGGCAACCAGGGCAGCATAGCTGCCTAGTTTCACCTAATATTACTGCTTCGTATTTGTGTGTTGCATCGTTAGGTAACGCGCAATGGAAACAAAGATTCTCGCTCATTACGGGTTAAACTTGATGGCGCCAGAGTAGGGAAGTTGAAGCGTATTTTGTACTTTCCAACTATCATCAACAGGAGAAAGCGAGACCTGCCATTTACCCGTTAGGTCTTTTTCAACAAAGCCGCGGTAAATACCATTCGCATCACGACTTAATAATACACTCGCATCACGTTCTTCCATGGTTACATGGTAAAAATTCAGTTTAAGAGCGTTTCCTTCTGCTGGAATACCAGAATGAAACTTTACAGAGATACTGCCATCGGTAATGGTTAAGTCTGTTGTAATATTTTTGCGTTTTGCGATGGCTTCTTTATCTAGCCGTGCATTGATGGCTTTACCTTCTTTGTAGTAATCGTCTACCACTAAGCTATCTTCAGTTGAAATAGCCAGTTTCAATAACACGCCACCCATTACTAATGTAATTAAGGGAACGGCAATAAGGAACCAGGGCCAGAATTGTTTATACCAAGGTGTATTCATTAATTATTTCAACTCGTTTACTACAGGAAAACCGGCGCGATAGGAAAGATATGGCATCCAGTTGAATAAGGTTATTTTCTCATAAAAAAAGCCCCGTGATAACGAGGCTTTTTAGCATTATTGTTGGTTATACGAATTTAGTCGTTAGAAAGACTATAAACGTACGATGCAACAACGTGGATTTTGTCATCACCCAAAGTTTTCTTGAATGAAGGCATAACACCATTTCGGCCGTAGGTTAACGTTTCAGTAACCGCACGATGGCTTCCGCCATATAACCAAATGTTGTCAGTCAGGTTAGGCGCACCAAGTGCTTGGTTACCTTTACCGTCCATACCATGACAAGCAGCACATGCAGCAAAGCGAACTTTACCTGCATCAGCAAGTTGCTGGTCAACATCACGCCCGCTTAGGCTTAATGCGTACTCAACAACTTCTTCGATGCCTTTCTCACCCATGACATCTATCCATGCAGGCATAGCGGCTTTACGGCCTAATGTTAAGGTTTCAACAATTTTTGCACCCGAACCACCGTATAACCAATCGTTATCAGTGAGGTTGGGGAAACCGCCGTTTTGGCCACGAGCATCAGAACCATGACACTGAGAGCAGTTTTGCATAAACAAACGCTGTCCCACTTTGTTCGCTTCAGGGTCTTTTGCTAGCTCCTCAACAGGAATTTGTGCATACGCTTCAAAAATTGGGTCGAACTTTTCAGCCGCATAATCCAATTCACGATCGTATTCTACAAACTTGCCTTGCTCTTTTGCATCAACACGCGCTTGCGCCGATTCTTCAAGCGTCAATATGCCTTGGTTTGAGCTCTTCCAGCCAAATAAGCCTTCGTACGAACCCAATCCAGGATAAAGGGCAAGATAGATAAAACCCCAAATGATTGTCATGTAGAACATGATTGTCCACCAGCGAGGAAGGTTGTTATTCAACTCCTCGATGCCGTCAAATTCATGCCCCATTGATTCTCCCTCTGGCACGCCTGTTTGATTGGACAAACACCAGCGCAGAAGGAAATAGCAACCAATGATTAACCCTAGGGTTATCACTGAAATCCAAATTGTCCAAAACATACTCATAAGTTCGAGACTCCTGCTAATCTTCTTTTGATTTTTCTTTGTCTTCGTCTGCGAAAGGCAAATTCGCCGCTTCATCAAACTTTTGCTTGTTGCGGCTACTAAAAGCCCACCAAACTATGCCAATGAAACTAACAAAGACGATGACAGTAAAAATGCTACCTACTATTCCTTGATCCATATTATTTCAAATGTGTGCCAAGAGATTGTAAATATGCAATAAGGGCTTCCATTTCAGATTTACCCTGTACTGCCGCTTGTGCTCCCGCGACATCTTCGTCGGTATACGGTACGCCAAAGCCTTGGAAAACTTCCATCTTCTTGGCGGTTAACTTACCGTCAAGTTTGTTTTCTGCAAGCCATGGGAAACCAGGCATGTTCGACTCAGGTACCACGTTACGCGGATTAAGCAGGTGAACACGATGCCATTCATCACTGTAACGCCCACCAACACGTGCTAGGTCAGGACCAGTACGCTTAGAACCCCAAAGGAAAGGGTGTTCCCATACTGACTCACCAGCAACACTGTAGTGGCCGTAACGTTCTGTTTCGGCACGGAACGGACGAATCATTTGACTATGACAACCAACACATCCTTCACGGATATAGATATCACGGCCTTCTAATTCTAATGCTGTATAAGGGCGTAAGCCTGTTACCGGTTCCATTGTCTGCTGCTGAAACATCAGCGGCGTAATTTGAACCATGGCACCGAAGCTAATCGCAACAAGGATTAGCACGGTTAACAGGCCGACATTTTTTTCAATTAACTCATGTGGGTTTTTCATTATGTCGTCTCCTTATTACGCTGGCTGAGTTGTAACATCAGCAGCGATACTACCTTTAGGGGCACGAACGGTTTTCCATGTGTTATAAGCCATGATAAGCATGCCGGTAACCACGAAACAACCACCAATGAAACGAACCACATAGAAAGGTTTAGACGCTTCAAGCGATTCTACAAAGCTATACGTTAATGTACCGTCAGCATTTACTGCACGCCACATTAGCCCTTGAAGAACACCTGACATCCACATTGCTACGATATAAAGCACTACACCAATTGTTGCTAACCAAAAGTGAACATTAACAAGACGTGTGCTGTACATCGCTGGCTGACCAAACAGAATAGGTATTAAGTGGTAAATAGAACCAATTGATACCATGGCTACCCAACCTAGTGCACCTGAGTGTACGTGGCCGATAGTCCAATCTGTGTAGTGAGACAATGCGTTAACTGTTTTAATTGCCATCATTGGGCCTTCAAAGGTAGACATACCATAGAAAGACAATGAAACAATTAAGAAACGTAATACAGGGTCAGTACGCAATTTATGCCATGCACCAGATAGCGTCATTATACCGTTTATCATTCCGCCCCAAGAAGGAACAAATAGAATGATAGACATCACCATACCTAGCGACTGTGTCCAATCGGGTAGGGCAGTATAATGTAAGTGGTGAGGACCAGCCCAAATGTACAATGAAATCAATGCCCAAAAGTGAACAATAGATAATCTGTACGAGTAAACTGGGCGACCTGCTTGCTTAGGAACGAAGTAATACATCATGCCTAAGAAGCCAGCAGTTAGGAAGAAACCTACTGCGTTATGGCCATACCACCACTGCATCATGGCGTCTACTGCGCCTGCATACAATGAGTAAGACTTAGTGAAAGACACCGGAATGGCCATGCTATTACCAATGTGCAATACAGCAACGGTAAGCATGAACGCCCCTAAGAACCAGTTCGCAACATAAATATGCGACACTTTTCGGATAACTAGGGTTCCGAAGAAGTTAATGATATAAGCGAGCCAGACCAGCGTAATCAGTATGTCGATTGGCCATTCTAGTTCAGCGTATTCTTTCGAGCTGGTTAAACCTAAAGGTAGAGAAACTACCGCTAATACGATAACGGCTTGCCAGCCCCAAAACGTAAATGCAGCAAGTTTGTCACTGAACAGTCTAACCTGTGAGGTACGCTGAACGATGTAGTATGACGTCGCGAACAAAGCACAGCCGCCGAAGGCAAAAATAACGGCATTGGTATGCAAAGGACGCAGACGCGAGAATGTTAGCCATGGTGTGTCAAAGTTAAGCATAGGTGCAAATAATTGCGCGGCAATAAATACCCCTAGGCCCATACCAATGATACCCCAGACTATGGTCATAATGGTAAATTGCCTAACTACTTTATAATTGTAGTCAGGTTGTGCTTGGCTTATTTCACTCATTTTAATGAATCTTCCACTTCAAATGAACTATGGTCTCCAACAGCCGTTCAAGTACGGTCTAGACATGCGAAAGCAACGGAATAACGCTTCACACCGAGCTCGGAAAGAGTAATAATTATAGTCTCCAAGCCAGTTGGTACGCGGATGATAAGGTTTTTAATTACAAAAAGATACCATAAACTACCTGAGCTTGATCTCCATCAATGAAGAAATATACAAAATTTAAGAAATGCTAAAAAACAGTAACAAAAAGAGATCATTTTATTCACAAGAGTGGCTTGCCCCCCTTTGCATTTTTGTCGTTGCAGTATGTGTATTTGCAGTGCATCAATACCAAATGTCCGCTACGCCTTCTTCAAGCTCCTTAAATGAAATAGGAGAGAGCTGTACATTTGTCAACGAGCACTGTGAATTTTTAATACACGGCAGACACGCCTATGCGGAATTTTCACAGAAAGTAGAACCTGAAACCTCTATTACCTTAGTTCTAGATTTGCCTGTCGGAACAAAAATAGAAAGTGCCTGGATTGAAGGCGTAAACATGTACATGGGAAAAGTGCCCGTATTACTTGAAAATAAAAACAATGGAGAGTGGTCAGGCTGGTTTATGTTAGGAAGCTGTAACGAATCGGCAATGAGGTGGCAATTGCGGTTAAATATAGAAGGGCAGGCAGCACCAAGCTACCTGAACTTCGAAACGAGAATGTAGTATGAATTACATCTGAGATTGCAAATAGTTAGACAAACCAAGGCGTTTAACTAGGCCAAGTTGTTGTTCTAACCAATGCGCATGGTCGCGCTCGGTATCGTCAAGTAGTACTACTAAGATATCACGTGTTACATAGTCTTTTTCAGACTCACATAACGCGATGACTTCTTTAAGTTTTGCATCTACCTCATATTCAACACGAAGGTCGCTTTCAAGCATTTCAGGTACATCTGAACCTACTTTAAAACCAGTTCGTGTGACCATGTCAGGTACGCCTTCTAAAAACAGCATACGCTCGATAAGTTTAGTGGCGTGGCCACGCTCATCGTCAAATTCGTGGTCGATACGCTCATAAAGCTTAGTAAGACCCCAATCCAAATACATTTGTGAATGAATGAAGTATTGATCCATCGCTGCTAATTCGTATGAAAGTAGCTCGTTTAGACCTTTAATGATGGTTTGATTACCTTTCATTAGTCATCTCCCATTACTTGCGCCTGAAGGTAGTTTTCAATACCCATAGCGCCAATTTGATATTCTTGAGTTTCAATCCAATCTAAATGATCTTCTTCATACTCTAAAATTGATTCGAGGATATCCCGTGTAACGTAATCCTGCTTTTCTTCGCATAGTGCGATAGCTTCACGTAACAGTGGCAGCTGTTCTTTTTGGAATCTGGCATCGCAGCTCAGCATTTCCTCAGTATCTTCGCCAATGTAAAGCTTGCCCAACGCTTGAAGGTTAGGTAACCCTTCTAAAAATAGAATGCGCTCAATCAACTCATCTGCTTGCTTCATGTCTTTAATCGATTTTTTGTAGTTCTTTTCATTGAGCTCTTGTAAGCCCCAATTTTTGAACATACGTGCATGCAGAAAGTACTGATTTATAGACGTTAACTCACTAGTGAGTACATCATTCAGCTTTGCGACGACTTGTTTGTCACCTTGCATAGTAAGAACCTTAATTAAGAATATGAAGCTAGTGTAGAACGGAAACGCAAAAATGTCAAAAAATTACTTTAAAAACAATGGCATACAAATGGAAATGGTTATCACTTCATCCTTTGTTTGCATTAAGAATAGCCAGCTACTCTTGTTGCGTATTTGCATAGGCTAAACTTTCTTCGGCAAAACCTAAACCCGCTTCGGTGAAAAAGTTAAATACTTTATCTACGCCTTGTTCTAATAAATAATTCACTTCATCTTCATACCGGGCGATTGCCGCTACTTTACCGGTGTAACCCGCGTTTCTTAATTGGCGAGTAATATTGATTGCATCTTGTATAGAAGGTAGGGCTAACAGAATTAAATGAACGTTTTTAATTTCAAGGTTGTCCCATAAATCAACATCTTCACCGTCGCCGCAAATAACATTTAATCCTTCACTGGCAAGTTGTTTTACTTTCACTCTGTCGGCGTCCATACCCCATACGCTTACATCAGCAAGTTTAGACAGCGCATTAAACGCACCTTGCCCAACACGTCCCATTCCCAGCACTAAAAATTCTGCTTTGTGCAAAGTAGGGTAAATGTCTTCTTTAAGACGACGGTTCTTTTCGTAACGTTTAATGGTGTCTTTATATTTGTGATACTGAGAATGCGAGGTGCGGTACAACACACTGGTAATAACGAACGAGACAGACAGTGAAAGCGCAATGACTACCAACCAGCTTTCAGCCAGTAAACCCAGCGATACGGCAAGCGCGCCGACAATAAGACCAAATTCACTGAAATTAGACAGTACAAGGCTGCTTAAATAAGACGTTCTGCCTCGTAATCGTAGCGACGTAAATAAGCCAAAGAATAATGCTGCCTTTATAGGGATAAATAAACAGAACACCAACGCAATAATAATCATATTGAAATCAGGAAGTGCGGTTAGCCCGATGGTAAGGAAAAAGCCAATCAAGAATAAGTCTTTAAAACTGAGTAACGACTTAGCAAGTTCGCTGGCTTTTTCATGTTGCGCTAACATAATGCCAAATATCAGTGCGCCCAAGTCACCTTTGATATTCACTAGCTCGAATAAGTGATAACCACCTAACGCAAGAATAAATCCAGTAAGGGGTAGTAACTCTCCGTGACCTGACTTATTGATAACACGGTTAATAAGCGGCATAGCGGGAATAAGAGCCAGTAGCCCAAGTGCCCATACCGAGGGCAGTTTGCCTGTGGCAGCCACTAAAAATATAACAGCAAACACGTCTTGCATAACCAAAATGCCAATGGCAAGGCGACCATGACGGGTTTTACTTTCACCGCTTTCTTCTAGCACCTTAATAACACAAACCGTACTGCTGAAGCTTAACGCAAAGGCAATCAGCGTAGCGCTTTGCCACGTTAATCCTTCTATATATTGGCTGGCAACGGCAGCTATGCCATACACACCACAAGTAACAATTCCCACCCAAATAAGGGTGTGCGAAATACTACCGGCCCACACTTCACGTTTACTTAAGTCGCGAACGTTCAATTTTAAACCGATAGTGAACAACATAATGGTAATGCCCAAGTTGGCTATCTTGGTAAGATCACCAGTGAGTGTGTAGCCTGAGAAATTTAGTAAGAAGCCCGCGACCAAGTAACCTACTAACGGGGGGATCCCAATAAGTTTAACCGTTAAACCGCAAACAAATGCGAACAGAAGAAATGCATACTCCATGAATTACCTTTCACCATTTCGATTAGTTAGTACAAATAGGAATGTTTGTAGTCCGTTTTAGCCATGACATTCCTACCTTACATTTTTACATAAGTTAGCGGCGATCATTAAAAGTGCTCAACACGCTGATGTATATAGAAGTCTTTAGATTAGCATGTAATGGAACATGAGCGAATGGTAAAAGGTAGATACCATTATGTTGCGTTTATATCGCTGTAGGTTTTATTAATTAAAGATATAGTAATAAGTAAATGTACCGCCTAATAAAACCCAAAATTGTGTTGGAACAGTAAAAACTGATAATCACACATGGAGTAGCTATGCGAAATCAAATCTTAGGAACCTTAACGGCATTATTTATTTTTAACTTACTGGTAGGCTTTTACTGGCATCCCGCGTGGTGGTTTCTATTATTAACCGTGTTGTTACTCGTCTTAGCAATCTTCGATACAGTCCAGAATAAACATGCGATCCTAAAAAACTTCCCGTTAATTGGCAGAACTCGCTGGACCGTTGAATCACTGCGGCCTTTTATACAGCAGTATGTTTTAGAATCAGATACTGGCGGTACGCCTATTTCCCGTATGTTTCGCTCTATTGTGTACCAACGAGCGAAAGACAGCAGAGAAACTATTCCTTTTGGCACCCAATTAAATACTTACGACGATGGTTATGAATGGATAGGGCACTCATTATCGGCCCGTGATATTGATGAAATGAACCACGATCCAAGAGTAACGATTGGTGGCAAAGACTGTAAGCAACCATATCATGCAAGCATTCTTAATATTAGTGCGATGAGCTTCGGCAGCCTGTCTAAAAATGCCATATTGGCGCTCAACAAAGGCGCTAAAAAAGGTAATTTTTTCCACAATACCGGAGAAGGAGGTTTAACACCTTACCATGAAGAAAACGGTGGCGACATTGTTTGGCAAATTGGTACTGGTTATTTTGGATGCCGAACTAAAGACGGAAAGTTTGATGCCGATCTGTTTAAAGAAAAAGCCTGTTTGCCGCAAGTTAAAATGATTGAAATAAAATTAAGCCAAGGCGCAAAACCAGGCCACGGCGGTATATTACCCGCTTATAAAAACACACCGGAAATCGCTAAGATTAGAGGGGTAGAACCAGGTACTCAGGTAGACTCTCCGCCACGCCATAGCGCCTTCTCTACGCCGTTAGAGATGATCGATTATATACAAAAGCTTCGCGATCTAAGTGGTGGTAAGCCCATTGGCATTAAACTAGCTTTAGGCCGAAAAAGTGAATTTATCGCCATGTGTAAAGCAATGGTAGAAACCGGTATTACACCCGATTTTATCACCGTTGATGGAGGAGAGGGCGGTACAGGCGCTGCGCCATTAGAGTATACAAATTCAATTGGGTTTCCGCTTAGAGAAGCCTTGGCTTTTGTAGATGACTGTTTAATTGGCTTCGACTTAAGAAAAGAAATTAAAATCATTGCATCGGGAAAAATAATTTCTGCATTTCAATTGGTTAAAAACTTAAGTTTAGGCGCGGATATTTGTAATAGCGCAAGAGGTATGATGTTGGCGCTTGGCTGTGTGCAGTCGCTTTCATGTAACACTAATAAATGCCCAACCGGCGTGGCAACGCAAGATCCAAAACTTACTAAAGGGCTAGACGTAACAGATAAATCAGAGCGAGTGTATCGCTTTCACAAAAAGACACTGCATGCATTAATGGATATGCTGTCTTCAACAGGGCATGTGAGTACAACGGAATTAAATCGCACACATATATTTAGACGTGTCAATCAAGCAAGTATCGCTCGGTACGACGAAATCTTTCCGCTAGTGAAAACCGGAACACTGTTGGGTGATGATATTCCTGAGCGATTTAAGCTGCACGTTAAAGAAGCTAATTCTGATAGCTTTATGCCATGCAGCTTGTTGGCTGAAATCGAAGAAGAAACGAAATCAGTGTCTTAATTTTCGCCCTGACTATCTTGTTCTGGCATGCGTAATTGGTACAACCGATACTCAGACGTTCTATAGGGAACTACTTTATATTTAGGTTGTAAATAAGCAACTAAATCAATGAGTTCTTGAACCGTAAGTACATTGTTCATGTTGCGCATGCGAGACTCTCCATCTACGGAAGTCATGCTAACGGGCTGCCTGCGTGTTAGTTTGTGTGAGGGGTTTATTACGCTGGTGACCAATTCACCGTACGTGGTGATCCTACCGCTGCTTCCTCCTAAAGGTATAGGTTTTGGAACAAGATAGGCATGGTCATCTGGCATGGTTATACCTTCTATTTGATGACAATCAGTGCACTGGTATTTTTGAAATGCCACTTTTCCAGCATCAGCGTTCCCCTCAGGTAAGCTAAATCCACGAGGCGACTCAGGTCCTAAATCACATCCTGTCAATAACAGCGCAACAAACGGTAATACAGAAGTAAGCTTTGCCATGTTCACGACTCCAACTTTATTACTTTGAATTTTTATTATGGTGCAAATCTAGAACCGTGAATTGATTTCAATCAAAGAATTGTGAACAGAAGTTAACTATATTGTGATTATCCACTCCCAATAATGGAATGAACTGATGAACGATTACACCACTGTTTTAGTACCTGTTGATGTGTTTTCAGACTATACCCAAATTTTGTCGAGAGCATTGCGGGTAGCCCCAGATCCAAAGAACGTTCATTTACTCTATGTGGCATTTCCACAAACAAACGTTGAACCCTACGGGTTGTTTTTGGAGCGTGATTATTCACAAGACGTGCAAGATCAAGCAATGACAAAACTGAAAGACATTGCGGCAATCAACGATATTCCAACGAGCAATTTAAATGTTGAAATTGGTTCACCTGCTGATGAAATACATCACTTAGCAGAAAAGCTTAACGCTGATCTTATTGTGATAGGCACACATGGACAAAGCGGGCTTCGCCTTTTGCTTGGCTCTACGGCCAATGCTGTACTACATGGTGTGAAAAGAGATGTGTTGGCGGTAAAAATATAGCAAATGTATAGCGAGTATATAGCGAGAGAGCTTAATACTAGCGCTGAAACACACGTAACATATCTGTCATTTAAATAAGTTAGTGTTTAAGAATAATGACTTAAAACACTGTGATGTTATGCCACCAAAGCGCTCAGGTTTCACTCGTTTGTATTTTGCAACTATCTACTCCTGTCGAGGAATAAAAGCGGCATTTTCGAGTGAAGCTGCAGTTAGACAAGAAATTGTAGCAATGGCGCTTTTAATTCCCATTGTGTTCATACTAGATGTAACAAACAGCGAAAGAGTACTGTTACTCTTTTCGCTGTTTATAGTGCTTATTACCGAATTACTTAACACCGCTGTAGAAAAATTATCTGATCATGTAAGTACTGATATGCACGAACTGATAGGGAAGGCCAAAGACATAGGGTCGGCCGCAGTATTTATCAGCTTGATATTGGCGTTAGTAACATGGGGAATCATCTTACTGTAATAATACTAAACGAAGACTTCCAAAGCCATACGTTAAATTACAAAAGATGGCTAACCTATTACCCTATTACATGGTCTCGGGACTTTTCTTACCGTCGTAACATTGCTCGATTAACTCCACCACAGAGCTGCTCAAATTCTTAAGGTGAGATGCATCAACACGACTTTCACCGCCGTGATTCAAATCGGAAATAGTAAACACCACATCTTCTCCGCTAGAATTGACATGAACCAATACATCATCATCTTCACCTACAAATGGCACCTTAATATAAAGAGGCTCATTGTTGTCAGCAAAATAATCAATGGCTTCGTCAACTGTAGTGAATGCAGGTTTTTTCTCTGGGTGTAGAGACCAGGTTTTAGATGGGATGACGAGTTCAGCAATTGTTTTACCGTGTGAGGCGTTAATACCATTAGACATAACATTTCCTTTTTTAGTACCTATATTAGTTGGTACGAAACCATTCGATAAATGGGTTCAATTGTTGAAAACAAACAAGATAAAAGAAAGCAAAAATAGGGAGGAGAGGTGGGTAAAATAAGGGCAAAAGAAAAGGAAAAAGGAGGAAATGAGCACTGAAAAGTTACGCGTAACTCAAGAGGTGCAATAAATTTAATTATATCAGTTACTTATAAATGTTTCGCTCGTCACTAACAAATTCTACTGTTAACCAGAATAATGAGATAAATCTTATATCAAGTAACAAGTATTAGGCGAAAACATAAATTAACGTTTGAATTTTTCTGATAACTTGGCCATTCCACCACGTTTAACGTTAGCTTGTTGTGTATAGTGACCTGGCATTTCAGGCGATTGCCAGCCCCCAGCCAATTGAAGCTCTGGCAATGTGGCACCATTCTCAGCAAGTGAAACCGCGCCACCAACTCGGCCACTATGAGGTGTAATGTTTTCTTTTATTCCTGCACGAGCAGCAATTCGTTTCCATATCCGATAGACACTCGAATAATCTAAGATTGATTGCAAAGCAGGATCATATACCGGTGAATGAGCCGCTGAATGATGATGCGTATTAGGCTGCTCGTCAAAAGGTAAAAGTGCATGGCCACGGTTAGAAACACGGCGGAACAATATACCTTTGTTTATACGACGAGGATCATCGGTAAGTCGTTCACTTTGCAACTTCACATCAAAATTAGCCTCAGCAATGTACTCATCCACCATGTTAATAGTGCTAGTAGAAATAAATCTATGAGAACCCTTACCGCTTTGGTCAGACTTTGACGTAACCACCAATAATGCATTGTTGCGTCTACTGATATGTTCAGCACAAACACGCACTAACTCATCAGCTCGTAAGAGAGCATCAAACATTAAGTTCATGATGGTTAAGTCACGCATCTCTAACAAGGTGTCTGGAATAATCTTATTGTTTATCTCATCCAGTAAATCGATAGTAAGGGGAACGGCTTGGTTATGACTGAGTTGAAATTTACGATTTTCAATAAGCGAGAGTCGAACGAAATCTCGAAGATAAACAGATTGGATGATAGGATTTGGAAGCTTTGCAATACCCAAAAATTTACTAAGCGCTGACAGGCGCCGCTTAATAGTTCTGTAGGCGAGGGGAGACTTACAGAGTTCTTCCACATAGCGTTTGATTGCATGTTCATTATGAGAGAAATCATTACTAAAGCTATCAATACCTTCAGACTGGCAAAAGATAGCGAAGTCGTTAAAATCACTAATATAAGCGCGTTGTGTATTACGCGGTAGCTTCGTGAAAATGTCACGAAAATACGCATCAACATATTCAGCTCGTTCGCTACTAGCACTGTCACGATCGACGATTGATAGTTGGGTATTTGAACCAGGACTGAATATAGACGACATCTAACTAACTCATTGTTATTATGATTAATTAAGGCAGTTAAATTCACGCATGATAATTACAGTTATCATGCGTGAATTTACTTAGATAGCCTTGTATCAGCCCAATTCTACACATGTATACTGTTTTTATATACAGCTTTAACAGTATTAGTGACCTTTTATCGATCTAATCGGTTATTTATTGAACGTGCGCTACGTAAAATTTAACGGTATATACCTCTATTATGCGCTCAGATTTCACGTAGAAGCGCATTTAGATTAGCTGATTTTCCAATTCCTTTTGCCTAAACTTAGTCTAAATAATGAATATTTTAAGCACTGGATTTAGTGTTTATTAAAATAGCAGCATTAACTAAAGTCCTACCTAAAATCTCAAATGGTTTATATCGCTAGTTTTTAAAGATAAAGATTTCTCTTATAAAACTATATTGAAGATTTAACTGCACACTTATTACTAAGTAAGAATTTAATTATAAAAATAGGTTAGGCGTCTATTTTTTATAAAGAATAATCAGTAAAGAATTAGCTAATTAAGTTGTCAGCTGCAAAGGCTTGAATCTCATATTGCTCACAACATCTGTTCACCAAATCAATTTAAGGTTACAAAGCATACCAACGGAAAGACTCATACGATCTTCCTGTATAATTAACTAACAAGCCTTACTTAGAACCTTAATCAAAAGCTTATCAGTAAATTTATAGATTAAACGTAATCGTAAAGTATCTTAATTGATAGTGATAATAGCCAACTCATGTATTTAACATAGAGCCTTTCAACCATGTAAAGCTTCGAATTGTTGCCTTTAAGATTATGGTATTCATTGCATGCCTAATTAATTTAAACAAAGCGCTTCAATATATCTAATCCTTGGGAAGGGAACAGCCCCAAAGCCGGCTATCGCGACATACAGAGTTGCGAACACATCGACTTACAAACACGCCTGCCTACCTAGCTATATCAATACTCTATTTAACATAATATACATTATGCGCAATTAAGTATATGAGGGTTTAGGGTGGTTGATGCCAGCCTTCTCGGTCGGTTTGTCGTGCGTGATGGCTTACACACATTTTCGTATGCAGTTATTGCGTGGTTATGAGATGTGTTTTTATGACGTGCGTGAGATTAAAATCTGAGATGATTTGCGAGGTGTATGCCGAACTTTTCGCATACGCGCACTGTGTGCAAGCTAGTATGTTATGGATATTTCGTTAAGCACTTCTAGAATGATAAATTTGATTTTCAATAGATAACAAAACGAAGGAAGGATTTTATAAATTAAAGGTACTTATAAAGTATATGTAAAGGAAGTTGTTTTACGAAAGATCTTCATGGTATTAATTCTTTAATGCGGCATTTTCTATTTCTAACACAATCATACGCTCTAACATTCTTAACAGCTGTTTGCGGTTTTCTTTTTGAATTTTTGTCAGGCTCTTATTCAGTGAAATAACGTCATCTTCTGATAAAGACACTTCAACACTTTCGATAATATTCGCATTATGTACGAACTGCTTATAGTGGCTAATACTATTTTCTATTGCGGTATCTATTAAATTTTGCGGGCAGCCAACTAGCTTGCTAGTAATATAAGTAGTAATAACTTTTCTTACAGCTGTTAAACATGTCGGAAATGCTATAACGTTTTCTATATGTTGGTTGTTACCTTCGTCTTCTGTGCTCATTAAACACCACCTCAATCCGATTCATACAGTGCACATATTTAAAAGTATATTATTCGAAATTAAATATTACATTACTAAATGCTTAAATTAGTATTTCTATGGATTAGAGTTTTTTTGATTTAGTTTGTTCACTATGGCATTTAACGCTTCTTTATCGCCCTCATAGGTTAATGCATTAATACTGCGCTCATAGGCTGTTTTGGCGTGTTCAGTTGCTGCGGTGGAGACTTTACCGTTACTAGTTTTAGCAATGGCATCTAAGGTTTTCTGCATTCTTATGGAAACCTCAATCATAGATGCGCCATCTCGAGCAACTCCAGTAAAAGCGTCATCAAACATATCTTCAGTGCTAATATTAGGTACGGTTACGTTGTGGTATTTGATATCGTCGGCTTCATTTTCAACTTCTTTTTGCGCCCATTGAATAAACAGCCGAGCATAACTACCAAGAATACTAATGGCCGTACCCGGGTCATTAACCGAAGGCGAAAGTGCACGGGATGCTATTTCTGATAATACCACTAAGCCATATCTTGGGTCGGCTTCAAAAGACCGTTCGCTTCCAATTTGAAATGCCGAAAGTAGTGCGGCTTTATCGATTTTCTCATTACTTTTGCCCTCATCATTTCCATCACTTTGTCCGTCAACTTTGTCACTGCTTTTATTTTTGCTGTTATCCACGGAATGTTTCTGCTTAACGCTTTCTATATAGCACAGCGGCCTATCGGGTGTACAAAATTCCCCAGGTAACATGGCGATGTGTACTTGTGTATCGTGTTCCTCAGCCCAGGCTTGTACTTTTGCCATATCAACCATTTGAACATAGCCAATGCTATCGGTTGTTAGGGTTTGGTATTTTGAGGTATCACCGCCCTGCTCTTTCACGCTTTTTGGCTGCTGCTTACCGCCGAGTCGTGGCGTGGACAACCGATGATTAATGGCTCGCATTGCGGCAGCTTCAACTTTTTGTACTGTTGAACCCACACGGCCTAGCCTGGCTACACTGTCTACCCAGCGGATAAACGTAAGAATGACGATGGCAAAGACTAAACAGGTAAGACAAAAAAGAAGAAATATTCCAGCGTCTTCGAAAAAGTTGTTACTAGAGACGGTTATGGCGACTACGCTAAAGATAAACGCGCCGACAAAAGTAGACAGTGCATTTTGTGAGGCATCATCAGAGATGATTAAACTCACCGAACGCGGCGTGGATGACCTACTGGCAGATGAATAGGCACTTACCATAGTGCCAGCTGAAAATGTCGCTATGACCAACATGCTTGATGCCATAATGGACAACAAAGTTTCAACCGAGGCTTGTTCAACTGTAGGAAGGTGCTGCGCAAGTGCCGTACCGTCTGCCAGTTTCGAAGCGAAAACAGCAGCAATAGACAACAAGCATAATGATAAAGGCTTTACCCATAGCTTCTCTTTCAAACTAAATAGCAAAAACCGCAATCTATCTACCGTAATAGGCGCATCCATGAACTCGTGTCCTTTATTTTTTATAATTATAGTCAGAAGTTTCTATTTCATACGTTTGTTACCGGCACAACGTTTAGAACAGTAAACTACATTATCCCAATTTTTCTCCCATTTCTTACGCCAAGTAAAAGGCCTGTTGCACACAGGGCACATTTTACTTGGTAGATCAGACTTCTTCATTTTTGGATAATTTGGTTAAAAAGAGGGTCGCACTGTCTTTCATCGCATCGATGTTTTCATCTTTCATTCGACCATAGGTTTTATACATCATAGCCATTCTTGGGTTGCCGCTTAATTTTTCTTTGTGCTTATCAATGAAATGCCAGTATAAGTAATTAAACGGGCATGCCTTCGGGCCAGTCTTTTTACTTACTTGATATCCGCAGTTTTTGCAGTAGTTCGACATTTTATTAATGTAACTTCCACTTGCGACATAAGGCTTACTCGCGAGCTGGCCGCCATCACTGTATAAAATCATGCCTGCTACATTTGGCAGTTCTACCCACTCATATGCATCGGCATAAACCAACAAGTACCACTGCTGAACCTCATCGGGTGATAATCCGGTTAAAAGACAAAAGTTGCCTAGTACCATTAATCGCTGAATGTGGTGAGCATACGCATTTGCCTGAGTTTCCTTTATGCATTGACGCATGCAGTTCATATTGGTTTGCCCATCCCAAAAGAAATCAGGCAGTGAACGATCATTGTTGAAATAATTATCGCTCTTAAGGCCAGGCATAAAGTGCCAATAAAACCCCCTCACAAATTCTCGCCACCCCAGTATTTGGCGTATAAAACCTTCAACCGAGTTAAGTGGTGCCGTGCCTGCGTAATAAGCCGATTCCGCAGCACTAATGGCTTCTTTAGGACTTAACAAACCACAGTTTAAATAAAAGGCGATATGAGAATGATACAACCACGGCTTACCTTCAACCATGGCATCTTGGTATTGACCAAAATGGGGTAAGCGTTCTTCAATAAAATCGTTTAGTACCGTAAGCGCATCGTCACGGGTAACGGCAAAATGAAACGGACTAATGTCACCAAAATGATCACCGAACTCGTTTTCAACTAAATCAATAACGTCTTGGGTAATCGCATCTATTTTGAATTGTGTGTGGGTCGGCACATTTGTACCTGCTGGCATGGGCTCACGATTTTGAGAGTCGTAATTCCATTTCCCACCAATAGGGTTTTTATCTTCCATTAAGATGCCATGCTTTCTTCGCATCTCTCGATAGAAAAACTCCATACGCAATTGCTTTCTGTCATTCGCCCAATCACTAAATTCTTGAGGGCTAGCTAGAAAACGAGAGTCATTGATAATACAGACCGGTACACCTAAGGTTTGCTCCCATTGCTGCATGCTTTTTAGCAAGCGGTATTCACCCGGCGATGTCACTTTCACACTGTCGTACTCACCGTGTGCTAGCGCGTGTTTAACCTGTTCTAGCAAACTACCTTGATTTGTTTCATCGTTATATTCAATATAACTAACGTTGAAATTGTCTTCCTTTAATGCTTTTGCGAAATGCCGCATTGCACTAAAAAGAAAAACAATTTTCTTTTTATGATGCTTAACGTAGGTAGCTTCTTCCCGCACTTCGGCCATCAGTACGGTGTCTTTCGTTTTTGTCGCGTTTTCTAGTACAGGCAAATTGTGAGTAAGCTGGTCACCTAAAATAAGTATTAAAGAAGCCATGGGTACCCTACTCTTTCAAAGCTTGAAATGCGTCAAGGGCACGCTGCCTCGATGCTTTTAAATCTACAATGGGTTTAGGATAATTATCACCTAAATGGACACCAGCATCTTTAGCAATAACCGGTGGTGCATCCCAAGGTTTGTGTATGTACTTATCGGGAAGGTCGGCAAGTTCAGGGCAGTACTTTCTTACGTATTTGCCTTGTTTATCGAATTTCTCGCCTTGTAGTAATGGGTTAAAAATTCTGAAATACGGTGCAGCGTCAGCGCCGGTGCCTGCTACCCATTGCCAACCTGCGGTATTGCTGGCTAAATCAGCGTCTACAAGGCAATCCCAAAACCAGCGCTCGCCTTCGTGCCAGCTTATAAGCAGGTTTTTGACTAAGAACGAGCCTACAATCATACGAACGCGATTGTGCATATACCCCGTTTGCCATAACTCGCGCATGCCCGCATCCACAATAGGAATACCGGTTTGCCCTTTTTGCCAGGCTTTAAGAGATTTGGCATCACGTCGCCAATTGAATTTATCAAACTTATCGTTGAAGTTTTTATTCGGTATGGTTGGAAAATGGTACAGCAAATAGTAACTGAACTCGCGCCAGCCTAATTCACTTAAGTACGTGTCTATGCTTTTATCTTCAGTGGTTTCAAATCTATCTTTAATGGCATACCACGCTTGATTAGGCGATACCTCGCCAAAGTGCAGATGAGGTGACAGATGAGACGTTCCATTCATTGATGGAATATCTCGCGCATCTTTATATTTACGCGCAGAGTGCTCAATGAAATTCTGTAAATTGTCAGCCGCACCGTCTTCACCCGGTTTCCAGTGATTCTTAAATTCACTGTCCCAATCAAGTGATGGAAGTAAGTTCAGTGCATCTATACCGCAAGGGCGGTAAGTTTTACTGTTCTTACTATCATCCACATCGGCGTATGTAATGCGAGCTGGCGGCGCCTGAGGGTAGCGTGGAGGCTCAACGTTTAAACAACCTTTTCGATAATACGGGGTGAAAACTCGGTATGGAGTGCCGTCTTTTTTTAGCACCTTCATCGGTTCCCACAGCAAACTACCATTACTACTATGCGCCTCAAATTCATTATCTAAGAGCTGCTTTTTAATGGCTTTATCTCGATTAATTTGCCAAGGCTCATAACACCGATTCCAATAGATGCCTTTCGCTTCATAGGCTTCCATTAATGCGGGGATAAGCGCTTTAGGATCGCCTTTGAATACTTTTAAATGACCGTTTAATCTGTCGTTCAATGAATTCAACGAATGATGTAACCACCAATTGCTTGCGCCTCCCAATGCTCTACCATCAGGTGCATTGTCATCGTAAATGTAAATCGGGATTATTTTTCCCTCATCACAGGCTGCATTTAACGCGGGGTTATCTTTTACTCTAAGGTCCTGTCTGAACCACATTATCGACACTGGCACTGTCACGGTTAGCCCTTTTATTGAACGATATATAAACACTTGCGCATGCGTATGATACGATAATCGCAGAAAGCAGGATCCGTTTACCCCAAAAAAAGGTATAAGGGAGGGAACCCTATGTTACTGGATAATCATGTGATACGTGATTCAACAACACCTACTAGAGGCCTGTTTTGGTTTCGCCACGATCTGCGTTTTCACGACCAAGTGGCGCTATCATCGCTTTGTCAGCAGGTAGACGAATTAACGCTGCTGTATATTATTGATGACAGCTGGTTTGTACCGAACTCCTACGGTATACAACCCGTTGGTGAACATCGTTTTAATTTTCTTATAGATACAATAGAAGCATTAAACGAAAAAGCGAGCGCTTTGGGTCACTCTATTTTGACCTTAAAGGGCCAAACACCTGAACTACTTGTGTCTTTGCTTTCATCTAATGCCTATACGCACTTTGGTGTTACCGCGCATGGCGGCTATAACGAGCGCAGAGAAGTCGAAGCTGTTTCTCGTTTTTTCCCCAATATAGAAATAGTATTGGGCGAATCTAGCTCACTGTTTAATCAAGATGACCTTCCTTTTAATCTTGAAGTCATGCCAGATGTCTTCACCCCTTTTAAGCGTAAAATAGAATCTGCAATAAAGCCTTGCGACCCTGTAGCGACCTTAACCGCATTGCCTAGCCCTTTCACGCCATATATCGACACAAAAAGCCGATATACGCTCAACCGTTGCCCTTCCCGTAATCAAGCAGAAGGGACATTCGTTGGAGGCGAAGAGGCCGCACACTCTCACTTAAACAGTTATTTGTTCGAATGGAAAGTGGCAGCTAGTTATAAAGAAACACGAAATGCGTTAGATAGTTGGCGTGACAGCACTAAACTATCACCTTGGTTAGCCACGGGTGCGCTGTCGGCACGATATGTCATTCAAGAAGTGAAGAAGTACGAACAAAACGTAGTTAAGAATGACTCAACCTATTGGATTTATTTTGAGTTGCTTTGGCGTGAGTATTTTTATTGGCTTCAACAAAAGTTTGGGCCTAAATGGTTTCAATTCGATGGCATAAAATCAAAAATGCCAAATACCAGCCACGACCCTCAAGTCTTTGTCAGTTGGTGTAATGGGCAAACGGGATATCCCATTGTGGATGCGTGTATGCGCCAGCTGGCTGTTACGGGTTATATGTCTAATCGAGGTCGACAGTTGGTGGCAAGTTGCTTTGTGAATGAACTCAGGCAAGATTGGCGCTACGGCGCGGCTTGGTTCGAAAGCCAATTGCTGGATTATGATGTGGCTAGCAATTGGGGAAATTGGCTTTATTTGGCAGGTGTAGGTACAGACCCTCGTGAGAATCGGCAATTTAATTTGCAGAAGCAAACCGAAATTTACGACCCCAATGGTGAGTTCTGTGCAAAGTGGCTAGGCTGACGCCATTACTTGTCACAATAACATGCACAATTAGTCAGCTCCTTTTCAAGTTATGCGTAGCCTGCGAGCATTAAATTCTGCCGCTTCGGTTACGTGTAACCCTGCTAAAGGTAGTAAAAATGGGTTATCGGTTGTTTTTACGTAACCACTCATTAAGCAATTTAATTTGGCCGCATTTGTAAGCCGCATACATCAAACGTACTGAGTTAGACACGGCTTCACTATCACTCCACCCTGTTTTCTCTCGTATTTCATCGTAGCAAAGCTTAGCTTCTGGAGAAACATAGCCTCTTACAAGCTTTTTCCCTGCATCTCGTTGACGTTCTCGAAAGCGGCGTTGCTTATCAGCATTCGCTTTTGCCTTCTCTTTTATTGTGCTGTTTTTCGTATTTTCTGTCATAGTAATCACTAGCTCGTTAGTAGTTCGAGTTTAACACGCGTTTTTATTTAGAAAAATGACTGTTCGGAGTTGTTTAGCGTACAAGTGTTCGCTAAATTAGCACCGCGAATTTAAAAAACAACGAGTTGGGAATGTCAGACAGAAAAAATAGTTTTAACAAAGAAGATTTATTAGCATGTAGCCGCGGTGAAATGTTCGGTCCTGGTAACAGCCAACTACCCGCCCCTAACATGTTGATGATGGATCGTGTCGTTTCTATAACTGAAGATGGCGGTGAACATGGAAAAGGTGAAATAATTGCTGAGTTAGACATTACGCCTGACCTTTGGTTTTTTGATTGTCACTTCCCAGGCGACCCTGTAATGCCTGGTTGCTTGGGCTTAGATGCCATGTGGCAATTGGTCGGGTTTTTCTTAGGCTGGTGTGATGGGCCAGGTAAAGGCCGAGCTCTTGGTGTGGGTGAAGTTAAATTCACAGGGCAAATTTTACCTACCGCCAAAAAGGTTACTTATAAAATTACCATGAAGCGTGTTATCAAACGTAAGCTTTTCATGGGAATGGCAGATGGTTCTGTTGAAGTAGATGGCAGAGAAATTTATGTCGCGAAAGATCTTAAAGTAGGTTTGTTCCAAGACACGTCTAACTTCTAAGAAAACCGACACACTTCAAAAACGATAAAAGCCCCATAAATGGGGCTTTTTCATTGCTTAATCACTTTGTAAGAGAGAAGACGTTATTTGACACTAAGACCTACATGCCTGTCTTCTACCGCCTCGCGCCAGCCTCCTAACCATTCAGACCGAGCGTCATTCTGTTGAAAAGGACAAATATCCTTTGAACGACCGCTAATACCAGCTTGATACCCTTTTGAATGGGCGCGTGTCAGTTTATCTCTTTTTTGTCTTTTCATTGATTAGCCTCTTTAACTTTGTAGGATGTGCTACAAATTCTCTCTCGGGCCCAATACATCTTTTTAAATTGATAGTGGCGGAAAAGTCATTGTGCACACTACTGTGATAGTGCAATGTGCCAAATGGTTCAACATAATTATTGTAAAGAGTGCATTGACATTTAGTAATGTTATGAAATATCGATGAATTTTATATTACACTTTTTAGGCATATATATTTCAGTTTTTAAATCCTTTAGCAATAAAAAAGGCCGCTAGAAACTCGCGGCCTTTGAAATATAACTATAAAAAAAACGAATTGATTATTTCTTCAACTTGCGACGGAATATGGCTAATAAACTTAGCGTAAATAGGCCAAATAAGCTCGTAGAAGCTCCGCTACGCTCAAAGTTATCATTAACTTCCTCACCGTCGTCATCAATACTACAATCGTCGATAGCGCCACCAGTAGGTGATAATTTAACAGCAATAATAGCATCTACTTCTATCGTTTCACCTTCTGAGCTAATCACATCAGCACCAGTAACGTACTTACTGGTGGAACGAACACGAGCATTAGCAATAATTTCATCGTTGTCGTTAATGTCGATGGCTTCTAGCAAGGTGTATTCACTGTCGCACGGCGTTAAGTCGTTCAAATCTAGAAACTCTTCAGTTTCAATATTGAACATGAAAGCATGAGTTTCACGAACAGTATCAGATGTCGCATCGAAGTCTGATTTACCAACAATAATATTATTATTATTGATGGCATTTGCTTGAACACCAGCGGTCGCAAAGAAACCGTCTGGGTATAACTGCTCAGTGGTATCTAAGTTGTAAGCAAATAAACGTGAACGCGCAATATCACTCGATTCACGTAACACTGCACCAGTAACCCAATTGTTATCGTTAATCGCCATTGCTTGGCTAATTAAGTTTTCTTCTCTTGGAAGTAGCTCCTGTGTTTCACCGTCTCTATAAACGGTAGCAACACGCTCGCTCTCATTCAAACCCGAAGAGTTAGGACGTGTAATTGTAACGGCATCACCCGTTAACGCTTCACCTACAGCAATACCTTGCTCATTAATGTCATAAGCATAAGAAAAATAATGTGAGGTGTCGTCTTCTTCAGGTGTGAAAAGCAATGGGAATGTATCAGTGCTTATTACATCACCGTTAACATCTAACTGCCAAATAGTGGCATTGACTTCTGATGAAAGTACGAATGCAGGTAAATAGTTGGTAGAGTTCGTCACAAAGTAACTAGAAATACGCGGTACGTTGAAATCTCCACCGTAAATGCTGTAATAACATCGTCCTTCGGGAATATCTCCACGGGTTTCATCGTCTTCACAGGTTTCTATGGCTTCCTCAACCGTATCTAAAAAGCTAACAGTACTGAAACCAGCAACCTGTAGATTTTGATTCACAGCGCGAGCTGAAGAAAAGCCACCTAGGGTATCATCAACCGCTGGAATAATTTTAGTTCCGCTTGTGGTTTGCACAAACGCTTGTTGTGGCAACTCAGAGTAAGTGTAATTGATGGTGTCGCCATCTTCGTTCTCGTATTCGTCCAGAACAACAACACCTGGAGAATCACCTACAATAAAGTTACCACTTACGCTGTCTCTGCCGCCAGCTTCTACAGACTGGGTGTAATCATCGAATTGATCAGTAACTTCATCTAAACCAGGCACCAAATCTATATCGGTAGTATCAGTGGAATAGGTTCTGAAGCTCGCGAGCTTTTGACCTATAGAACTACCTTGGTTTGAAAGAAGGAAGTTGACAACTAAGGTGTAATCAGCGTCAGTAAATACACCTTGTAGCGCATCATCTTCATCTTCAAGAGTCCCAGAATAGGTGGTGAAGAAACTGGTGTCATCGACTAGCTGATCCAAATCAACAGGTGGGTTAAATTCTAGCTGCACCATTGATAACATTTTGCCGGTATTATCAATTGAACGAGCGAAGGTATTTTGACCAACATCCTGCAAAGGAATTGGTGTCACGGTGTAGGTTTCGGCCACTGCCGAAACACTACCTGTTGCCAACAGAACGGCGACGGCAAGCTGAGTTCGTTTCATCTAAAATCCTATTTACTGCTGATTATCTTCCAGCATACTTTCTAATTCATCCCAGCGCGCATACTTCTGGGATAAGGCTTGTTCTTTCTCTGCTAACAGAGCTAAGGTTTTTGCAGTTTCATCGTTCCCTTTTTTAAAGAATTCAGGGTCGTTAACTAACAACTGCATTTCAGCTAATTCATTTTCATACTGCTCAATATCTGCAGGCAGCGATTCAAGTTCTCGTTGATCTTTATATGATAACTTTTTCGTCTTACGGGGAGAAGACTTAGCACTAGGACTATTCGAACTTAAATTAGTTTCATTCTTTACTTTGGCTTTTTCGTCTTTAATCACTTGTTGACGTTTAGCATTCTGATCTTTGTACCAGCTCTCTACATCTGTAAAGCCACCAATGAACTCCCGTAAAAAGCCCTCGCCTTCAAAGACAACGCAACTATTGGCCACGTTATCAACGAATTCTCTATCATGACTTACAAGTAAAACCGTGCCAGCATACTCATTTAACAGGGTTTCTAGCATCTCTAGCGTTTCAACATCAAGATCGTTTGTTGGCTCATCGAGTACAAGCAAGTTGCTGGGCTTAAGCATTAGCTTGGCCAACATTAGCCGGTTCTTCTCACCACCAGACAATGACTTCACCGGCGCATTCACCCGTTCAGGTGAAAACAAATAATCTTGTAAATAGCTGATAACGTGTCTTGGATGCCCGTTAACCATAAGGTCACGTTTTCCGTCACCTACAGCATCAATCACTGTTTGTTCCAAATCTAAGCCATGGCGATGTTGGTCAAAATAAGCCACTTCAAGATTAGTGCCTTGCTTACAGTTACCTTTATCTGGGGTAAGTTCACCTAATAACAACTTAATCAGGGTACTTTTCCCGCTACCATTAGGGCCGACTAAAGCAAGTTTATCGCCACGTAATACATTAAGGTTTAATCCCTTCACAATTTGATTACCACCAATGGCGTAATCTAAATCGGTGACTTCAAACACCATTTTGCCCGAGCGTGCACCTTGATGCTGGTTTACCACCGCATTACCTTGCACTGCGCGCCTTGCTTTACGCTCGTCACGGAGCTTCTTCAATGCACGTACACGGCCTTCATTACGGGTACGACGGGCTTTTATACCTTGGCGGATCCATACTTCTTCTTGCGCCAGTTTCTTATCGAATTCGGCGTTATGGGCAGCTTCAACTTCAAGGTCTTGCTGCTTTTTCTCTAAGTAGGTTTCGTAGTTACCTGGGTAACTGGTTAATCCGCCACGGTCTAAATCCACAATACGGGTTGCCATATTACGAATAAACGCCCTATCGTGGCTCACAAACACAATGGCACCGTTATAGTTAGATAAACTACTTTCCAACCAACGAATCATTTCAATATCTAAGTGGTTGGTGGGTTCGTCTAATAACAATAAATCGGGTGAACGAACCAACGCCCGTGCAAGTGCCGCCTTACGGCGCCAACCACCTGATAAGGTAGACAATGAAATATCAGGCTCTAGTTTGAGCATGGTAAGAGTTTGTTCTATTTGCTGCTCAAATTGCCATGCATCACGGGCTTCTAGCGTTTCCTGCAAGGTTTGAAGGCGATTTAAGTTAGCTTCACTAGGGTCTTCAGCCACTAGCTTGGTCTGATGATGATAGGCTTTAATGGTGTCGCCTACATCTGCTAACCCTTCAGCAACGTAATCGAAAAGCGTCACGTCTGTGGTTTGCGGCGGATCTTGCTCTAGTCGAGCAATAATGGTGTCGCTTTCGATAATGCGCTGTCCATCATCGGCAATCACATCACCTGAAATCACCTTCATTAAGGTAGATTTACCACTGCCATTTCGGCCTACTAAACACACACGCTCTTTGGGTTGAACAATCAGTTCAACGCCATCTAATAAAGGGGGGTTACCGTAGATAACAGTGATGTTCTTTAACTGCAAAATGCTCACTGTAAGAATGTCTCCAATGCGTTGGTATCAAATGGCCAGCCAATTTCGGCGCCATTATCTTCCCGTTTCAAAACAGGAATGCGAGCACCGTATAAATGATACAAATCGGTGCTATTACGAATATTTACTTTTTCAACGTTTAACGAAGAAAACTGCTGCGTATTAGCCAACTCAATGTCGGCTAAATCGCATAAACTACATTGCGGCCCCGTGTAAAACACTATTTTCATAACGCTTCGCTTGATAATGCTTCTTTTGATAAAGCATCTCTCGATAACGACAAGATCCAGCACTTGTGAATGTTTCCGCGGCGAGAAAAGTCTTCGGGTATGGTTTCTTGGGTTATATTTTCAAGACTGAAACCTAAGGCTTGTAACGCCTCTTCATCTAACTTAAACCCGCGTTTATTGTTAGAGAAAATTAACGTACCGCCATCGTTTAAGCAGTTTCTGGCATTCGTTAGCATAGTAACGTGGTCGCGTTGTACATCCCATGTGCTTTGCATACGCTTAGAATTTGAAAATGAAGGTGGATCGATAAAAATTAAATCGTATTTACCTTTATGATCGCTTAACCACGATGTGCAGTCCGCTTGAACAAAAGCATGTGGGCCATTTAGTTTGTTAAGCGCTACATTCTTTTTCGCCCAATCAAGGTAGGTGTTAGACATATCAACGGTAGTCACCGATTTCGCGCCACCTTTAGCTGCAAACACAGACACACTGCCGGTATAAGCAAATAAGTTAAGCACATCTTTACCTTTGGCAAGCTGCATAACTTTTTGACGAGTATTTCTATGATCTAAGAACAAACCAGTATCTAAATAGTCAGTCAAGTTCACCAATAAGCGCGCACCGTTTTCGTACACTTCCATCATGGTGCCAGACTGGTTAATTTTTTCGTACTGCTTAGTACCCTTTTGCTGACTTCGCACTTTAAGCACAATTTGCTTGGGCGATACGCCGGTAACGGTAGGTAAATAAAGTAGTACTTCTTGCAAGCGTTTACGGGCTTTGTCTTCCGATACGGTTTTAGGTGGAGCGTATTCTTGTACTACCAGCCAGTCGCCGTACCTATCAATTGCCACGTTGTAATCGGGCAAATCGGCATCGTAAATACGATAACAATTAGTATCAACTTTGTTGATCCAACCCTTCATTTTCTTAAGATTTTTCTTTAAGCGATTGGCAAATTCGTGGTTCGACGCATCTTCAGTAAACTGAACTGTGTTCTCTTCGCTTAGCACATAGTTCACTAAACGGCACTCTAGTTTACCGTTGTTCATGCCGTAGTCTTTGGTTGCGCGTAGCTTTAACACACGCAATAAGTCACGGTTACTGCTAAGCAATGAAACGTGCCAACCTTTCCATGCTTCTTTAAAGCGCTTGCCCCATTCGCTGAAAAGCGGAATAAGTGCGGTAAGCTCGCCCAAACGTTCGCCGTAAGGTGGGTTAGACACCATATAACCTGGCGTCGCAACTGGCGGTGACGACTTAGTCGCGTCTTGGTTGCTGAATTTAATATCGTTAAATACGCCCGCATAATCTGCGTTGTCTTTGGCTATGGCTATCATTCTGCGGTTGTAATCGGCAGCAAAAATTTCGCTTTTACTTTCTATTTGATTCGCAATGGCATCATTGACTAATGAATCCCAGTAAGCGGCATCGTGGCTTAGCCATTTACTAAAGCCCCAATATTCACGCTTTATGCCTGGGGCAATATTACGTGCCATGAAAGCCGCTTCTATTGCAATAGTACCCGAACCGCACATCATGTCAGCCAAAGGCTTGTCCATGTTTTCAGTCCAGCCACTGCGCATTAACATGGCGCAGGCAATATGTTCTTTAAGTGGTGCATCACCCGTTTCTTGACGATATGAACGTTGATGCAAACTTGCACCGGCCATATCAAGACCAATAATCACGTTATCTCGTTGAAGTCTGGCGTACACGGGGAAATCCGGCATTTTGCGCTCAACCGACGGGCGAGCTAGGCCTTCTTCTACGAATTGATCAACAATCGCATCTTTAATTCTTACCGCACCGAATTGGGTGTTCTTAATTTCGTAGTTAGTACCGATAAATTGCACAGACAACGTATGGCGAGATTCCATATGCATCTGCCAATCAATATCCATGGCTGTCTTATACAACTCTTCAGCATTGCCTGCCTTTCCTGTGCCTAAGATCCAAATAACGCGGTTGGCTAAACGGGACCAAAGACAAAGTTTATAAGCGTCTTCTTTGCTTCCTTCAAACTGCAACATGCCCGGAGACTGTTTAATTTCTGCATCTGGGCACAAATTGAGTATTTCTTGCTTAAGGAGTTCGTCAAGACCGCGGCTGGTTGTTGCCAGAATAGTATTCATTCAATTACCTGATAGAGCGTGTGTTTATTGACACACGCTTGAGTGTATAAAACTGTAATGTGTCGCTTTGGCTAATTATAGCGCTTTTACAATGCGTTTAACGAGGTCGGGACCCTGATAGATGAATGCAGAGTATACCTGAACTAGTGATGCTCCTGCATCTAAACGTGCTTTTGCGGTTTCAGGAGAATCGATACCGCCCACACCTATGATAGGAATAGCTCTATCAAGGGCACTAGATAGCTTTTTCGTTACGTTCAGGCTCATGTCGGTTAAGACAGAACCGCTCAAACCACCCATTTCATCAGCATGCTTTAACCCTTGAACAGCGTCTCGCGAAAGCGTGGTATTGGTGGCAATAACGCCATCCATTTTGCTGGCGAGTAACGATTGCGCAATACTTTGTATCTCACCATCTGATAAATCTGGTGCAATTTTTATAAATAGTGGTACGTACTTGCCGTGGGTTTGTGTAAGGGTTTCTTGCGCTGCTTTAAGGCCTACCAATAACGTATCTAGCGCTTCACCATATTGAAGGTTCCTAAGACCAGGGGTATTGGGTGAAGATATGTTAATAGTGACATAACTGGCGTACGGATAAACCTTATTCAAACAAATAAGATAATCATCAAGTGCCTTAGCATCATCAGTATCTTTATTTTTACCAATGTTGATGCCAATAGGCCCTTTAAACTGGGCTTTTTTCACTTGAGAAACTAAGTGGTCAACGCCTTTGTTGTTAAAGCCCATTCGGTTAATGATGGCCTGTTTTTCAGGAATTCGAAATAACCGAGGCTTAGGGTTACCCACTTGTGGGCGAGGCGTAACCGTACCGATTTCTACGAAACCAAAACCCATTTCGGCAAATGCATCTATACAATCACCGTTCTTGTCTAAACCTGCTGCCAAACCCACAGGATTATCAAAGGTTATACCTGCAATCGTGACTGGCTTTTTAATTGTTGTGGTGCTGTAAGCCCACTTCAACGGCGTGTGTTGCGTTTTATTTAACCAGTTGATAGTGAAATCATGGCTTTTCTCGGGTTCGCATTGAAGCAACAGTTTTTGCACTAATGATTGCATAGGTGTTTGTTTTCGCTTGTATTTGGTATAAAAAAGCCCTGTTTTACAGGGCTTCGTCATTTTTGATAGCGTGTATTCTAATGGCTAGACTTCACGCTTAAAAGCATCAATTCACGTAATGCGACAGAAAATTTCGCAAATTCGTGGGTTGAGCTGGTCTTAAACTCTGACATCATATGATACCAGCGTTTCAACAACACTTGGTTGCTCTGCATCCAATCTTCCAAAATTTTGTCTGCATCGCTAGCCTCTGGGTTTATTTGAAGAAGATTAGCGGCTATGGAACGCTGCTGCCAATCCAATTCTTCCCGGTAAGAAGCACGGGCAAGTGCTTGCCAATGGTTGCTGACGGCTTGATTGTTAATTTGATCTAAGAACCAATGCAACTCAAGTTTAGAGCCAAGCTGGAAGTACAACCGAGCCACAACATCAACGGTATGTTTTTCAGCTGCAACAATGTGTGCTAGGTCGAAACTCGAAAACATATTTGAGAAACTCGCCACTTGATACGCAATATCCTTCGGTACATCTTGCGACACATAGGTGCTTGTTTTCTCTTCTAGCTGTGAGTACTCAGCTTCTACTAAATAGTTCTGTAGATTTTTAGACAAGTTATTGAAAGTTTCACGATAGCTCGCAATAGCCTCTTCAATCGACAAGGCTTTATTACCATGCCTAATATACCAGCGTGCCGCGCGGCGCATAATGCGGCGAGCTTCATCTAGCATCTTAAGCTGTAGCTTAGCGGAAATAACGTTATCTAAGTCTTCAATACGACTCCATAGCGTTTCCATATCAAAAATACCGTGCACAATCGCGTAGGCATTGGCAATGTCATCAACGCTCGCGCCGGTTTCTTCTTGAATACGGAACATAAAATTAAGGCCCATATCATTAACCATATTATTAGTTAATTTAGTGGCAATAATTTCACTTCTAAGTGGATGCTGCTGCATATGTGTACTGAACTTTTCACGTAACACCTTAGGGAAAGCTTGAAGCAGCAATTTACCGTGGTAAGGGTTATCAGTGATTTCTGGAATATTCAGTGCATCTTTTAACACCATTTTTCCATAGGCAATCAAAACACTAAGTTCAGGTCGAGTAAGACCACGGTCTGACGCCACTCTATCGGAAATTTCATCATCGCTAGGTATGAACTCAAGCTCTCTATTAAGTTGCCCTTCACGCTCTAACCCGTGAATAAAGCGAAGCTGTTCTTTCAATAAGCTTACGCCTGACATCTCTGTAATCGAAATAGATTGAGTTTGACGATAACAATCTTTAATCACAATACGGGATACGTCGTCGGTCATCTCGTGCAGTAAGTTATTACGCTGTTTAACCGTAAGCTCGCCGTCGTTTACCACGCTGTTAAGCAAGATTTTGATATTCACTTCGTTATCGGAACAATCAACACCACCTACATTATCGATAAAGTCAGTGTTTACACGGCCGCCGGAAGCTGCATATTCAATTCGCCCTAGCTGAGTTAAGCCTAGGTTACCGCCCTCGCCTACAATTTTAGCTTGTACGTCTTTACCATTTAAACGTAAGTCGTCATTGGCTCTGTCGCCCACATCTGCATGAGACTCTTTTGAGCTCTTAACGTAAGTTCCAATACCACCATTCCAAAGCAAGTCCACAGGCATTTTTAAAATATTATGGATAAGTTCGTTTGGCGTCATCGACATTTGACGTGTGCCTAACCACTTTTTCATTTCTGGTGTGAGCTTAATCGACTTCGCAGAACGGCTGAAGATACCGCCACCTTTTGAAATCAATTTTGAATCGTAATCTTCCCAAGTTAATCGTGGGTTTTCGAACAATCTAGCGCGCTCTTTGTAACTAGCAGCTGCATCTGGATCGGGATCGAAGAAAATATGTAAATGGTTAAATGCCGATATTAACTTGGTGTGCTTAGATAAAAGCATGCCGTTACCAAACACGTCACCCGCCATATCACCCACACCCACTGCAGTAAATTCTGTAGTTTGGCAATCGATACCGATTTCACGGAAGTGACGTTTAACAGACTCCCATCCACCACGGGCAGTAATACCCATTTTCTTATGGTCGTAACCTACACTGCCGCCTGAGGCAAAAGCATCTCCTAACCAAAAGCCAAATTCATCAGCAATACCGTTAGCAATATCAGAGAAAGTAGCTGTGCCTTTATCGGCCGCCACAACCAAATACGGGTCATCTTCATCTAATCGCACCACATCTTTAGGTGGCACTACTTCACCGTTTACAATGTTGTCTGTGATATCAAGCAAACTGGTGATAAAGGTGCGATAGCACGCTTGTCCTTCAGCCTGAATGGCTTCTCTGCCCTCGCCAACGGGCAGTTTTTTACAAACAAATCCACCTTTGGCGCCAACTGGCACAATCACCGTATTTTTTACTTGTTGTGCTTTTACTAAGCCTAAAATTTCAGTTCGGAAATCTTCTTGTCGATCTGACCAACGAAGTCCGCCACGGGCAACCTTTCCGCCACGTAAATGCACACCCTCTAAACGTGGGCTATACACAAAAATTTCGAATTTAGGCAGAGGTAACGGCATATCAGGGATCATTTCAGGCAGCATCTTAAAAGACACATAAGATTTTTCATTGCCTGCCTCATCGGGCTGATAGAAGTTGGTACGAAGGGTAGCCGACATCATATCTAAATAACGACGAATAATTCTGTCATCATCTAAATTGCTAACGCTGTCTAACTGAGTCTTAATATTCTCAAGTAACGCTTCTTCTTTCTTCGCGTTACGTTTCTTTTTCGGATTAATGCGCTGGTCGAAAAACTCCACGAGCAAGCGGGCAATATCAGGGTAATTCGCCAAAGTATTCGCAATATAATCACGACTGAATGAGCTGCCGGTTTGACGCATGTATTTTGCGTACGCACGTAAAATGGTGACTTTACGACCGGTTAAATTAGCACCCAAAATTAAGCGGTTAAATGCATCGTCTTCTAAGTCGTTATTCCATACTTTCGCAAAGGCATCCTGGAATAGGGTTTGAGCTCGCTCCATGTCAAAGTGTTGGCCACTTTTATGTAACATGGTGAAGTCCATCACCCAGTTTCTAAAACCATCTGGGCAGGTAATTTTGTACGGGCTTTCATCGATTACGCGCAAACCAAAGTTTTCAAGCATAGGCAATACGTCAGAAAGATGGATCGGCTCAGCACGATGGAATAACTTAAGCTTTACTACTTGGCTGTCAGACTGCTCTTCTTGCGGACGATAAAATAACATGTCCAGAGTATGATCATCATCTAACTGTTCAATTTTGCCAATATCAACTAGGGCATCACCGGGTAAGTTCTGTTCCATATAGCTACGTGAAAACGCATTGCCATATTTACGCTCAAGGGCTTTACCTTGGGCTTCACCGTGTGCCGCTGAAATAGATGAAGCTAATCGATCGCTCCATGTTTTGGTCAGCTCAATAATATTGCGTTCTATTTCCTTCACATCAAATTCCGCGTTGTTGTCGTTGACCCTGGCAATGTAATGCGTGCGTGCATACACAGATTCAGAAAAGAACGTAGTAAACTCAACTTCTTCTTTAGCACCTAACGAAGCTTTTAGTAGCTCTTGGGTGTCTACTCGTAATTGTGTGTTATAACGCTCACGAGGTACAAATACCATACACGAGAAGAAGCGCCCAAATACATCTTTGCGAATAAATAAGCGTGAAATACCCCGCTCTTGCATTTGAAATATGCCCATCACGATTTGCGCTAACTCTTCCGCTGGTGTTTGCAGTAACTCATCACGAGGATAGGTTTCTACAATATTAACGAAGGCTTTAAAGGCATGGGTACCTGGTTCATAGCCAGATAAATCGCAAATACGCTGGATTTTTTCCCTCAACATAGGAAGCTGCGTCACACTTTGATTATAGAAAGACGCAGAATAAAGGCCAAGGAAGCGGTGCTCACCGATAACTTGCCCGTCTTTGTTAAACGCTTTTACGCCAACATAATCCATATAAGCAGGACGATGAACACGAGCACGAGAGTTAGTTTTGGTCAAAATCAACGGACTTTGACTTAGCGCCTCTGCTCTTGCACTGGCCGGTAATTTCGACAAGAGGCGCTCTCTGTCGTTAATAGAGTTCTTTAACAAACCTAAACTAGTATCGTTAGACGGTATCCAGCGATGATCGCCTTCTATGGCCTTCACGTCGTAATAACGATAACCCATCATGGTAAAGTTGTGATCGCTTAACCATTGTAAGTATGCTTTAGTTTGTTTCTTTTCGTCAGCAGACACGGGCCAGTTTAGTTTCGCACTGTCTTTAACCACCGTTTCTAACTTAGTGGTCATTTCTTGCCAGTCTTTAACCGCCAACGATACCTCGTCTACGACTGAGTGTAATTCTTTAGTTAATTCATCAATGTCTTTTTTCGCACTTTGATGGTCAACCTCGATAAAAATCACTGTTTCTTTTCTGGCATTTTCAACCGTCTTGCCAGGCTCTGCAAATTCCGCCACTTGGTTTTTATTATTTCGCTTTATTCCAATTGGGCTATGCAAAAATAAGTGCGCAGTAATATTTAATCGATTGAGTGACATACGAACCGAATCTACGAGAAACGGCATGTCTCTAACAATTATTTCAACAATGGTATGGCTTGAGTGCCAACCATGTTTTGCTATTTCTGGGTTGAAAACTCGAATGTAGGGTGCTGAATTATCAAATTTAGCAAGCCCATTCCATAAGCTTAAAGTGGCGCCATATAAATCGCTGTCGTTACGATCTTCTAAGTCATCACTTGAGATATTTTTATACAACAGGCGTCCGAATTGCTGCACGAGTGACTTCTGCTGGGCATCCACCTTTTTTTCAATGAGTGCAAATACATTATCTAGCAGTACTGAGTGTCGCTGTGAGGTGACTGTCATTAGTTAACCTTATAAATGTCGTAAGTGCTAAGTTGCGTGGCTATTTTCGCTAAAACTAAGAGGTATTAAAAGCCCCTTTTTAACCTTATATTAACAGCATAGATAACTATGCAAAAAACGCCTATAAAAAAAGGCCTTACGGCCCTTTTTTATGATTAGCTATGCAAAAATATTATGCACCGGGGTCGTTTCGATTCCACCACAAGAATCTAGCCAGTGCTGGAAGTACGATAATTGCACCTAACATATTCACCACGAACATAAAGGTCAACAAAATACCCATATCCATTTGGAACTTAAGTGAAGAGAATACCCAGGTACTCACACCTATTGCCAAGGTAATACCGGTAAACAATACCGCACTACCACGCTCTTTTAGCGCAGCCAAGTAAGCTTCTTGTACTGTCGCACCTTGTTTAAGCATAAGGCTCTTCGTCGATAAGATATAAATACCATAGTCAACACCTATCCCCACCCCTAGCGCAATAACCGGCAAGGTTGATACCGTAAGACCAATTTGCAGATACGTCATTAGCGCTTGTGCTAATACAGATACAACATACAGCGGAATGACTACCACTAAGGTTGCACGTATAGAACGGAAGCTAATTAAACATAGGGCGATAACAGCGCCAAAGACGTAAACCATCATTGGATCTTGTGCTGCCTCTACCGCTTCGTTTGTCGCTGCCATAACCCCTACTGGACCTGACGCTAGACTAAACGACATATCATCAGTCTCATATTCAGTACGGAAGTCTTTTACTGCATCTACCACTCGAGAAATGGTTTCTGCCTTGTGATCTTCCATAAACAGAATAATCGGCATGACAGAACAATCACCATTTAATAGGCCAGATGAAGTAGGCACACGAGAAATAGCTTGTACTAAGGTTTGTTGATTACGAGGTAGAACCTGCCATTTAACATTACCTTCGTTATAACCCGCGTTCACTATCTTAGCTACAGATGCTAACGATACAGCAGATTGCACACCTGGAACGTTCTCCATTTTCCACTGGAAATCATCCATTGCTTTCATAACGCTGTGAGACGTACAGGCTTCAGGCGTGGTTTCCACCAAAATAGAAATGTAATCTACTGTGACTTCATACTTGTCGGTAATCAAGAAGGTATCTTGGTTATAACGTGAAGACTCATGAAGCGCCGGTGCGCCTGCATGCAAATCACCTATCTTCATGTTTTGTGCTTGATAGTGCCCAAAACCGAATAAGATGGCGGTAACAATTAAAATAACGGCTGCTGGCTTTTTACGTGAACACGCAGAAATAATGGCCCAAAAGCGGGAGTTACTATTTTCTTTGCCTGCAAACTTATCAACGTACTTCTTATCAAGCTTTAAGAAGCTCATGAGTACCGGCAACAGCATTAGGTTGGTTAAGATAATAACCGCAACACCCATACTTGCTGTAATCGCTAGCTCACGAATAATACCTATATCGATAACCAATAAGGTCATGAAACCGACCGTATCAGAAAGTAAGGCTATGCCCCCTGGTACCAACAAGCTTCTAAACGCCGCCATAGACGCACGTTTTGCACCAATTCCTGTTACCGCACGTTTTTCTACCGCGTTAATCATTTGCACGCCATGACTTACACCAATAGCGAAAACTAAGAACGGCACTAGGATGGACATAGGATCCATTCCAAAGCCTAACGAAGTCAGTAAACCTAACTGCCATATTACGGCAATGACAGAACACAGTAACGGCAATATAGTCAGCATGATACTGCGAGAGAAGAAGTACACCATGATGGCTGTTATTGCGATAGCAATAGCGAAAAACAACAATACGTCTTTCGCGCCATCGGCCACATCACCAATCATCTTGGCAAAGCCGATAATATGAATAGAAATATTTTCGTTTTCATACTCGCCGCGAAGTTGCTCTTCAAGCTCAGCTGCTAACGCAAGTGTATTTAACGGTTCACCCGTTTGTGGGTCGATATCCAGTAACTGCGCTGTCACCATGGCACAGCTATAGTCGCTGGCTACCTGACGACCAACAATATTGGCTTTTTCAATATTCGCAGCCACTAAGTCTAACGCGGCTGGGTTTGCTGAATTGAAGTCTGCTGGAATAACCGGCCCGCCAGCAAATCCACCCTCTACAATTTCAGTAAAGCGGGTAGAAGGAGAAAACAGTGAAATAACAAGAGAACGGTTCACACCATTTATAAAAAATAGTTGGTCGTGTACGTTCTTTAACGTATCGAAAAAGTTCTGATTGAATATATTGTCGTTCTTATCACAAACAGAAACTAAGATATTGTTCGCACCACCGAAATCTTGGCGATGTTCAATATAGGTTTTCATGTACTCATGATTAAGCGGAATATTTTTTTCAAAACCGGCATCAAGTCGCATTTGCGATGCTTGAAAGCCTAAAAATACTGTTGCGATAGCAAAAAGGGCTACCACCAATTTACGGTTAGAAAAAACAAGATGTTCAATGAAATGGGTCATAAAAGCGAAACCACCCTACTTTGTATTTAGCGTTTTTATACCATTCGCGGTAACAGCTATGGTGTGGCCATTAAAGCTAACGGCATTTAACATGGCAGCTTTATCTTCAACCTGTGTAACTGTAATACCTTTTGCAGGCTCGCAGTTTGCAGGGTTTGCGTATGGATCGTGATTACTGACGGGAAGCGGACGAGTGGCTGACACCATCATACCGTTATTACCCATGGCAACCACCGTGTCGTTATCGGACAGTAAAATTGAATTTAACGTACTGGTTGAACAAGAATTTACGTATTCCCATTCACCTTGGTCACGCAAAACAAAAATATTTCCGCGAAGACCTACAGCCAGTAGCGTTGATTCATCAAGCGCTCTAATATCGAAAAATGAGCCAGTGTAATCAACTTCAAAACGTTCCCAGTTTTTCCCCATATCGTCGCTGCTAGCTAATAAACCCGCTTCACCAGCAAGGTATAGCTTTTCGCCATCGCGTGTTACACGATTTAAATGAGGTAAAATAGATTCTAATTCTTGCTGATAAAACGCTTCGTCTTCTTCTCTAACGCTTTCCAAATATTCACGATCGTATGGGTCTAGTAAACTAGCATGACGCTCAGTTTCCCAGCTTTTCCCGCCATCAGTGGTACGGTAGAAAAGGCCATAAGCGCCAGCAGCAATGCCGTGACTTTCATCAAAGAAAAGTACATCTAAAAATGGACGTTGAAGCTCGGGCTGAACATTCTGGATTTCCCAGCTTTGGCCCTTGTCTGAAGAGTGAATGATGGTGGCATCATGGCCTACCGCCCAAATATTATCGCCCACTACAGTCGTTGCAGTGAGTGTCGCTTGGGTGGGCACGGCAACTTGATTAAAAGCCGTTCCATCTTCTGAAATAAGAATATGACCGCGTTCTCCGACAACAACGACAAATTTATCAGCGTCAATATCTAGCAAAACTGACTGTTCAACTAAGGGTGCAATATAGGCATCTTCTGCTGAAGCAGTTACGGAGTAATTTGCTGCGAGTGCTGCAGTTATGCACGCTGCAATGGTTTTTTTCATGATTAACCATTCTCCCTAAAATTTAATTGTCTGAAAACAAAAACGGTTGGCACTGCCAACCGTCTTAACACAAAACGCTTAGCGTTTACCTTCTCGTCGTAACGCCTGAGGCGTAAACTCTACGTCTCTTGGACGAATCGAGAAGTCATACATGGCTTCTTCGTTATCAAGACCGATGGCCAAGTAACGGCGAGAGTTTAAGTCGTAATAGGCATCTAGGGTTGACCACTGTGTAGGTACTTCATAGTAGTTCACTCCATAAGCTACACCAACACGGTACAACTCGCCACGATTATCATACATATCAGCAACTTGAATTTGCCAGCTGTCTTCATCGATGAAGAATACGCGTTTTTGATAAATGTGACGGAAGCCTTCTTTCAACGTGGCTTCAACCACCCAAACACGGTGCTTTTCCCAACGGGTTAAATCAGGGTTAACGTGATTAGCATGAAGAATCTCATCGTAACTTACGTTATCTGAATGCAGTGCATAGTTGTTATAGGCTACAAACATCTCTTGCTTACCAACAAGTTTCCAGTTGTAACGGTTAGGAGAACCGTTAAACATATCGAAGTCATCGGTAGTACGCAGACCATCTGCCGCAGTTCCTGGCGTGTCGTAAGCAATGTTAGGGGCTAAACGTACACGGCGCTGACCCGTGTTATAGGTCCAGGCTTTACGTGGCTCTTTAACTTGGTCTACGGTTTCGTGTACTAGCAAAGCAGTACCTGCCAAACGTGCTGGCTTAGTCACTTTTTGCTTGAACATGAACAAGATATTTTCTTCAGTTAGCTTTTCAGGTGTAGCACCCTCTTCAGCATACTTAATCATTAATTGTTCATCAAAACCGATAACGTTGTAGTCACCAGATGTTGTCACCGCAGCTTGTCCACCGTTACGTTCTACGGCAGCACCGCGATAACGTAAGATGTGGTTCCAAATCGCTTCCATACCTGTTTGAGGCATTGGGAAAGGAACACCTAATACAGCGCCTTTTATGCCGTTTCCGTCATCCAGTAATTCTGCGTTAGTCGCATTAACCTTAGTCGCATCATAGATGGCTTGCGGATTAGATGCTGAACGACGGGTTTGATATACCGGCATGCGGTAAGTATCAGGGTACGCTTCGAACAACTTTTTCTGACCTTCAGAAAGGAAATCAGCATATTCTTTATAGTTCGACGCCGTTATCTCAAATAACACCTTATCTTCTGGAAAAGGGTTTGGATGGTGATCGCCTACTGAATAACCTTCAGGTGCTGATGTAATACCACCTGTCCATGCTGGAATACTTCCATCAGCATTCGCAGCTTGTATAGCACCCATTGGGGTTAATTCACCGCCTAGTTTTTTGGCATCTTCTTCAGAAACCTTAGCGTGAACACTTGCACCAGTTAGAGCCATTGAAAGCGCTGTTGCAATAATTCCTATTTTTCTAATCATATACATCACTCTTTAGATTGAATACTTGATGTTAAACGAAATAAAATCTCTGTCTGACAATGCGTTAGTGGTACCAACGCCGCCCCAGAATGCACTATAAGAGGCTGTTGCTGACCACTTGCTTAAGTAGTCGAACGTTAATGCCAGTGCCGCAGATTTAACATCTTCGGTGAAAACATAGAGAGGATCTGGTGTTGTACCCTCTACATCGTGAGAGAACGTAGCACGAGCTCGAAGGTTAACGCCCGCCATAATATCGTTCCAATCAGCAACGGCCAGTAGTCGGTAACCCCATGCATCATCAGTAGCGAATGGGTTAGTTTCTGGACCATCGGAAAGGCCAATGTGCAGACCCTCACGGTTATTGCCGCTTGCCGTAGGTTCTAGCGACGGTGTACGTGCTGTACCTGGCGCATTTAAGCGAATTACATTGGGATCTGGCATATCAACAATATTGACATAACCCAGTTCACCCAACAGTACGAAGTTATCAGCACCAAACTTAGGACCGTAAACGTGAGAAGCAGTTAACTGCATTTGCCACGTGTCTGAGAACAAGAAGCCTTCAGCGGTTTCACCTGGCCCAACATCTCTACCTATGTTTCCTAACTGAGAAATACCGTCTAAATCTGGGCGAAGACCCGCATTAGCAAGTTGTTGAGGCATACCCATATAGAGTAGTTCAACATCGTCGATTTGCAGAGGTTCATCAACACGGTAAGCAAATTCACCGGCTAAAGCGGTTGTGCCAACGTTAGTGTTGAAGCTTACGCCATACAATTTAATATCTTCTGGATAATAAAACTCAGATTTGGTGAATGCACCCAGTTCCGTAATGTTATCGCGGGTCACTTCATTAGTTGCAATGAAAGCCAAATCTGATGCAATACCTTCTGAAGTAAAGTCAGACGTTACACCTGAGATAAGTGGACGTTGGCTATGGTAGTTAATGTGGTAGAAACTGATTTCAGATTCATTCAGCGCTTCAGCGAACCAAGTAACACGCAAACCGTATTGCCCTTGGTCGTCTGCATCTCTATGCGCTTCATCAGAATAGCCACGAATAGCCACTTTAGTTGGGTACGCTAAGTACGCAGATGCAATATCTGCAGAATTTCCGCCAGCACGCAACAAATCGCCGTAGCCGTTAAGTGCAGTTAACAAATGGTCTAAATCGATATCAGGGTTACCACTGAAACCTAACTGGACGTTTTGACGCTGACCGCCCTCGCCCGCAAAGTCGTTACCAGCAAAGTAACTTCCAGAAACAGGTAACCAACTGCGTTCCCATTCATATTGATAGTAACCCGACACACTTAATGTATCGCTTAGTCCTAATGAGGCATAAACCATACCCACTGGAATAAATACTTCTTTAAGTTCCGCACCTGGTGCACGAGCACGGGTAACGTCTACTGGGTTTGTGGTATTGATACCGTGTTGGATGAAAGTACTTTCACCCCAACTGATAACTTGACGACCTACACGAAGGGTTAACGGCTTATCGCCAATCCACCAATCGCCATAGAAGAAGGCATCATAAAGACGCACATCGGTACATAATAAATCTTCTGCTTCTGGATCTTGACAGTGATCGTATTGAACACCGGTGATAGCATTTGAATTAGGGCGGTCACCATCCATTTGTTCAAAATCGTAAAACCAGAAACCACGTGCGAAGAAACCGAAATCGCCAAAATTAATATCTAGCTCATGGTTTCCTGAAATTTGTGTTGCAAATGCATCACCTGGATCATGAGATAAATTTCCTAAGTCGCCATTGGTTGAATAACCGCCGTCAGCTAACGCCCAAACGTCGCTACTAGGATAGAGTGGATTGAATGCAGCGTGATAGCCTGACCAATCAAACTGTGCATGATTACTATTTCCGATAAGATCGTAATCTCTAGACTCAGTACGGATACTGGTAGCCACTGTGAATGTAGAATCAAGAGAAATGCTAACATCACCTACTTGCCAATTAGCGGCATTAGCAGGAAGTGCGGCAGCACCCAACAGGGTTAGCACACCTACAGCAACAGGTGACATCTTAAAAGCGCGAGGCCTATTTATCATATTTTTATACTCCCTAGTCGACGCACAAGGCTGCGTGACATCGTGATCAACCATAACGATTAACAAAATGATTACATCATTTTGCCACTTTCGCAAGAAGTAATCGTACCAGTTAACAAAATTTACAACATTAATCGTATCAAATAGTTATTGCTTTGTGGGGACTATAAAAGCAACTTATCCGAAAGGTGTAAGTAATTGGCGGAATCGTAAAAATATATGCACAAAAAGCAGCCAAAGGTAAAGGTTTAGGGCTTTAGCGTAAGCGTTCGAAGGCTTTAATTTTGTTGTTGGCGTCTACAATCATGCGAAAACGCCCCACAACACCTTGGGAGGTAATGAACTGTTTTATTCTAGTAGAGGGGACTTGTACGCTGGTGCCATTTTCCGCCACCATAACGACGGTAGGCAAAGCGCCAGAGTACAGTGCCTCACATTGAATGTAAGGCACATTAACAGAAAAGTAATAAACGGTATCAGTGGCTTGAATGGTTGTCATACGCCAAACTTTTGCTCACTTTCTCAAACACATCTTTGCTTAAGCCCTTATGATTTAACAATCGACCTAGCTGTGCTTTCATCAATGCCTGATGGGGTTCTGCAAACCCTTGCCATTGGATCAGTGGAGTCACAATTCGTGCTGCAACTTGAGGATTAAGGGCATCTAGCTTGATAAGGTAATCGGTAACAAACTTATACCCTTCTCCACCTAAGTTATGGAAACGTTCGCTGTTATAGAAAGCGAAACTGCCAATAAGTGAACGAACACGATTAGGATTACCCATACTAAATTGAGGATGCTCGCTCAACATAGTGATAGTAGCCAGTATATCTTCACGAGGTTGAGTTGCGTGCAAGGCAAACCATTTATCTAGCACTAACGGATCGTGACGCCATTTTTCTTCAAACTTAGCCATTAAGCTTTCAAAGGCATCGGCCGGTAGTGATTGCGCTGCTTTAAGCGCACCTAGAGTGTCGGTCATGTTGTCGGCCTTATCGAACTGCGATATCACCAAGTCTTTATGCTGAGGTAAGCGTGCCAAATGAGACAACAATACATTTTTGCAGCGGCGAGCATTAACTGCATCTTGCTGGTAGCTATAGGCCTGAGTGGCTATACCGTTAAACGCATTTAGAAGTACTGCTTCCAACTGGGTAGAAAACTGACGACAAAACGCTTTTCGTGCATCGATGAGTGGTTGCACACTAATATTGCTTCGAGACTGACACAAGGTTTCAAATGAAGGTATCACTAAGCATTCACTCAAAAGCTCAATATTATCAATTTCGCTGTCTATTGCCGCGTGAATTCCCGCCCATATACCACTGTCTATCGTAGCAGTAGGGTTTTCATATAACTCACTGATGCAGCGGTTATATAAAGTCTGCATGGCATCCCAACGATTAAACGCATCTTGCGAGTGGGCAAATATAGTAAGTAATGAAGCGGTGTCGAGCTCATTATGTACTTTTACTGGTGCAGAAAAGTTACCAAGTAGTACTGGGGTTAGTTTCTTCGCATCACAGGTGATAGTAATCGTGATTTCAGGTGCATCGACAATGAGTAAGTCGTTTTGAATCATGCCACTATCATCACGGTATCGATTACCGTCTTCATCGATAACCTCAAAACCTACAGGAATATACAGAGGAAGCTTTTCGCTTTGGTCTGCTGTACTAGGCGTATTTTGCGTTACGGTGAAGGTATGTACATAACCCGTTTCATTGCTGGTAACATTGTGAGCAAGGGATACTTGCGGTGTACCAGATTGACTATACCATCGAGAAAACTGCGTAAGATCTAACTCCGTAGTTGACTGCATGGCAGAAACAAAATCATCGCACGTAACTGCTTGGCCATCATGACGACGGAAGTATTCATCCATTCCTTTCCTAAAACCTTCCGGCCCTAATAGCGTATGGAACATGCGAATAACTTCAGCGCCTTTATCGTATACCGTCACCGTATAAAAGTTATTCATCTCAATAACTTCTTCAGGGCGAATAGGATGGCTCATTGCACTGGCATCTTCTGCAAACTGGTGCTCGCGCATCACACGTACATGCTTAATACGGTTACTTAGCGGTGATGTCATGTCAGCACTAAATTGCTGATCGCGAAACACTGTTAGCCCTTCTTTTAGACTGAGCTGGAACCAGTCTCTGCACGTTACGCGGTTACCAGTCCAGTTGTGGAAGTATTCGTGCGCGATAACAGCTTCTACATTAAAGAAATCATCATCAGTCGCAGAGTCTTGGTCGGCCAGAACAAATTTGCTGTTAAATACATTCAGGCCTTTGTTTTCCATCGCGCCCATATTAAAGAAGTCGACCGCCACAATCATGTATATGTCGAGGTCGTATTCCAAACCGAACACGTCTTCATCCCATTTCATGGCCCGCTTCAACGACGCTAAGGCAAAAGTACCCTGAGATTTCTTACCTTTGTCGACATATAACTCTAGCGCTACTTCTTTACCACTGGTGGTGATATAGGTGTCGGTTAATAAATCGAAGTCGCCTGCCACTAATGCAAATAAATAACAGGGTTTAGGGTGAGGATCGTGCCACGTAACAAAGTGCGTACCATCAGGGTTTTCACCACGTTCTATCGGGTTACCATTTGATAACAGCATGGGGAACGATTTATCCCCTATGACTTTCACCGTATAGACTGACAATACATCGGGTCTGTCTGGGAAAAAGGTAATGCGCCTAAAGCCTTCTGCTTCACATTGCGTACAGTAAGCACCGCCCGAAAGGTACAAGCCTTCTAGTGCTTTGTTGTTTTCTGGGTCGATGTGGTTTTCAATTTCTAATTCAAAATCATCGGTATCTACATTTAGCGTTAACGTTTCATCATCTAAGGTGTAATCACTAAAAGGTGTACCGTTAATATGAACAGAAACAAGTGACAGCTTATTCCCATCTAAGATGAGGGGCTGGCTTTTGTTTCCGTCATTTTTTTCTGTGTCTTTAACCGAATCTTTAGTAAGCCTGCGCTTAACGCTAAGTTTACTCTTTACCACAGTTTTTGTGGGATGTAAGGAAATAGTCAGGTCGACTAACGGGATAGAAAAAGCGGGCGGAAGATAATCCGCCCGGCGTTTAGCTGTAACTGACATAGAGTCTCCTAAAACAGAAAGTCTACGCAACTATTATTGGTTTGCTTCGCCAGGTTGCTTTGCATAATCTGGAGGTGTTAGGCGAAGAATTTTAATTCCTAAGTAAGCGTAGATAATAGCAAGAATTGGGTTTATTACGTTAAAGAACGCATAGAAAACATAGTCGAATGGGTTTACCAACAGCACACTGTGCATGTAGGCACCACACGTGTTCCAAGGAATGAGTGGCGATGTTAACGTTCCGCCATCTTCAAGGCTTCTAGATAGATTTAGTTGGTGCAAACCACGCTTTTCATACTCTTCTTTGTACATGCGCCCTGGCATCACAATAGAGATATACTGATCGGCCGTTACCAAGTTGGTCGCAAAACACGTAAGAATAGTTCTGCTTACCATATCACCGGCCGACTTAGCACCTAATAAAATAGCGGATACTGCTCGTTTTAATAGCCCTACTCTTTCAAGTACCGCACCAAACGACATAGCGCAAATAATTAACCATATCGTATTGAGCATAGACGACATACCGCCACGTGAAAGCAAGCTATTCAAGTTTTCATCAGGGGTGGAGAAACTCACGCCGTCAAACAAGGCCGTCCAAACTACTTTTAATGCACCAATACTGGCACTGTCGTCAGGGCTTGCCATGCTAGCAACTACATCACTTTGAAATAACACTGCCCATATTGCACCTAATAATGCGCCAATAGACACAGCAGGAAACGCTGGCACTTTCTTAACCGCAAGGGTTAGCAATACAACAAGGGGGACTAATAAATACCAGCTTAGATCGAAAGACTCATTTAACAATAACTGCATTTGTTCGATGCGATCTGCTTTAGCATCACCGCTTTCGCTAAAGCCCAATATTACAAACAAAATAAGCGCTAGAATAAAGCTAGGAACGGTAGTCCAAAGCATGTAGCGAATATGTTCAAATAAATCGGTACCTGCCACGGCGGGCGCTAAGTTTGTGGTTTCAGAAAGCGGAGAAATTTTATCGCCGAAATAAGCACCTGATACAACGGCACCGGCGGTAATCGCAGCAGACATATCCATACCTGCAGCCACGCCCATCAATGCAACACCCACTGTAGCGGCGGTAGTCCAAGAACTTCCGATACTCATAGCAACCACGGCGCAAATTAAGCACGCGGCAGCGTAAAAGAATGAAGGGTTTAATAGCTCTAGACCAAAATAAATAAGCGTAGGAACTGTACCGGCTAACATCCAAGTACCAATAAGCGAACCTACTGCCAATAGAATTAAGCACGCACCGAGCGACATTGAGATTCCATCAACAATGCCTTTTTCAATGGTTTTCCAGCTGTACCCGTTTTTCATGCCAATGATGGCGGCAAGACCCATCGCCAGTAATAAGGCAATTTGGTTAGGCCCATACGATGAATTATCAGCAAATAAATAAACCGCACTACCCATCATAACTACAAGGGCTACAATGGGAATAAGCGCGTCAAATAATGAAGGTTCTTTAAATTCTTTAGTCGTTGTCATTTTTATTATTCTTAAGCCTTAAATCAAAAAACTGAGCGGTAAAACATTAGCGCAATAATAACCGGGCAAACAAAGCGTACATACCAAGGCCAAATCTTCCAAAACAAACCCTGCTCCGCGTTTGCATCGCCTTCTTTAAGCTCAGCTAAAATGGCATCTCTGCGCCACACCCATCCGGCAAATATACATAACGCTAAGCCAAGTAGTGGTTGACTGTACTCAGTGGTAAGGGCAATAACGAACCCAAACAGTGCATTAAAATTAAGAATGATGATGCAGCTAAGTACAAAGATAATGGCTGCCATTAACACTACCGCCTTTTTACGTACCAAGCCCCTGCTTTCCACCATATATGCCACAGGCACTTCAAGCATTGATATTGAAGAGGTAACAGCGGCTATCGCCATTAACGCAAAGAAAGTAAATGCAACAAACACACCTACCCCGCCAATTGTATCAAACAAGGCTGGCAACACTTTGAAAATAAGCGAGTCACCTTGAATTAAGGCTCCCTCAGGCGTAAAGATTTCTACACCATTGTGCAGCGCAACGTACATGGCCGGAATAATCAGCATGCCGGCAATAACGGCAACACCGATATCCACTAATGCAACGGAAGCACCAATGGTGGGCAAATTTTCTTTTTTGCTTAGGTATGAACCGTAAACTAGCATGGTACCCACACCTAATGACATGGAGAAAAAGGCTTGGCCCATGGCATCTATTAACAAATCGGGGTCAAGAATACGGGTAAAGTCTGGTACCAAATACGCGCTCCAACCATCAGAGGCGCCAGGTTGCAAACTTACATAGACGATAAGGGCTAGGATAAGAAGTACCAATGTAGGCATTAACCTAACTGACCATTTCTCAATTCCCGACTTCACACCACCCACAACAATAAAAGCGGTTAACGCCATGAATATAAAGCAAAAAATAACGTTACGCGTAACTGAAGATGTTAACAACCAATCACTTGCAGACTGTAACCCCACCATATTAACAGCAGAATCTGCGAAATAGACAAGCATCCAACCGCCTACGATGGCATAAAACGCCAAGATAAGTGAGACTGTTATGCAACCCCAAATACCGGTTGCACGACCGATGAAGTTACCAGAAATATTGCCTAGCGCATCTACCATGTTAGAACGAGAGCTTCGTCCAATGATGAGCTCGGCCATGAGAACGGGGTATGCAAGAACAAACGCGAGAAGTAAATAAACAAGCACAAAAGCAGCACCTCCATTCGTTGCTACTTTGGTGGGGAACCCCCAAATATTACCGAGTCCAACTGCTGAGCCCGCTGCTGCGAGCACGAACCCGATTCGAGAAGAAAACTCGCCTCTGATAGCCATGTGATTTCCCTTTATTTATTATTGTTGTTAGGTTTATCAGACACAAAAAAAGGGCTGGCCACTGACCAGCCCCCTGTCATCAACCTTTAGTGTGTTATTGCGTATCTGCCGGTTTCTATCATATCAAAAGTAATGTTGGCAGCTTCATCTAAGAACGGATCTAACTCTTCCATATCTTCAGGTAGGTCATCAAGTGTTTTAACTAATTCTTTACCCATACGCTGTAAACGTTCATTGGCTCTCTCGAGAGCTTTATCTTCAGCTTCTTTTTTATCTGACTCACGTTCAGATTTTACCAATGAAATAAAGTTTTTATCTTTGTTTTCTTTGTACTCGACAATATCGTCGTGAATATAAGAAAACTCAGGGTCTTGCATAATACGTTTATTATGTTTCGCCGTTAATACGTCAAGTGCAGCTTGGCCGTCAGCAAATGTAGTGTAATTTGCGCGGTTAATGCTGTCCCAAGGTAATGCGTTATCCTGTTGGCTCTCACCCCAGTCAGCAGGTTCAATTGCTGAAGGATAAAGAATATCAGGCACTACCCCTTTATGCTGCGTACTTCCACCATCAATACGATAGAACTTAGCGATGGTGAATTGCACGCTACCTAATGGGTTGTCGTACAAATCATAAATCTTACCTAAACCACGGTGTTGTTGAACGGTACCTTTACCGAAGGTTTGTTCACCAATAATCAGCGCGCGGTTATAATCTTGCATTGCAGCGGCGAAAATCTCTGACGCCGACGCACTGTAGCGGTCTACTAAAACCGTTAACGGGCCATCGTAAGATACTTTTCCGTCGGTATCGCGATTAACGCTAACTTTAGTTTGACCGTAACGAATTTGCACCACTGGACCTTTTTCAATGAAAAGACCGGTAAGTAATGTCGCTTCTGTTAAAGAACCACCACCATTGCCACGTAAATCTACAATAATACCTTTAACGTTCTGTGCTTTAAGGCTGTTTATTTCCTTTTCGACATCGGCGTGTAGGTTGTTGTAGAAACTAGGAATAGTAATAACACCTAAAGGCTCATTTGCGTGAGGCCCAGTTTCAGGCGTGTAAACCTCAGATTGTGCAGCTCGGTCTTCAAGCTTAATTTTGTCGCGAGTAAGGCTAACCACAGACATGGTTTTCGCATCTGTCGCGCCCTTTTGAACTTGCAAGCGTACCGCGCTGCCCTTTGGCCCTTTGATAAGCTCTACGACTTCATCTAAACGCCAGCCGACTACATCAACAAACTCTTCATCTTCTTGAGCCACACCAACAATTCTATCTTCTGGCTTTAACGCCCCAGATTCATCGGCAGGACCGCCCGGCACTACGCTTTTAATTACGGTGTAATCTTCTTCGCTTTGAAGTACCGCACCAATACCTTCAAATTCCAAATTCATTTCCATTTGGAATCGGTCAGCGTTGCGTGGTGAAAGATAACTCGTGTGAGCTTCGATAGTACGCGCAAATGCATTCATAGCAATTTGAAATACATCTTCGCTTTTGGTTTGTTTAGTTCGCTTGATAGAACGTGTGTAGCGTTTCTCAAGAAGCTCTTTTGCTTCTTCCCACGTTTTATCAGCAAGAATAAGATTTAATGCGTCGTACTTAACACGTTGACGCCAAATCTCATCTAACTCATCTTTGCTAGTAGGCCACTCGGCTTCTTCGCGATCGTAATAAAATTTGTCATCGGCTTTTTCAAAATCAAAAGGCCCTTTCTCTAGCATAGCTAACGCAAACTCGTAGCGTTCGATACGACGCTGCGCACTTACATTATACATGTCATACGCGACAGAAAGGTTGCCCTTGCTCAACGCATCATCGAAAGCGTTTCGATATTTTTCGAAACCCACCACATCAGACAATAAAAGAACTTGTTTGTTGTGATCTAAAGATTCAATGAAGCGCTGATAGATACGTGCTGATAACACGTCATCCAACGAAATTTCTTTATAGTGAGCGCGGGTAAATAACGCACTGACGCGTTTTGCTGCAACACTATGCTGTGTCTCTTGTTGAAGAACGGGAAGCTCTTCAACATCTGGGGTTGTGGTGACTGCACCAGCGCCTACCCCAACGGTAAGAAATGCACTAGCAATGGAAATTCGAAGGATATCTTTCATATTTACGACCTCTTGGAGCGTGCCAAACGTAAAGCATCTGCATTTACTTTTACCACCATACCTGAGTCTAACTGAACATGAATACCGTCTTTGGCAATTTCGGTGATAACGGCTGGCATAGGTGTTTTACCTAATTTAACCGTTACGTTCGTACCTTGTTGCATATCGGCATCAGTCAATTTAGCCGGTGGTGTTTTACTTGGTCTCTGAATTTTCGGTTTAGTTCCCTGCTGGCCTTCTTTGTTGCTGCCTGCAGGCGCCGAACCAGAAGATTTCGGACGTGCAAATTGACGTTTTTCTTTCTTTTGAGGCTGCTGAGCTTGCTTAGCTTTACGCTTTTCGGCGGCTTTCGCTTTGCTTTCTTCTAGCTGCTTCTGTGCATGATCGGCATGCTCTTTCTCAATAGTTTCCCCTTCAACACCATCTAAGTCGACACGGTTAGCGCCTTCTTTGATGCTGTAGAGGTAACGCCAGCTGTTTGTATAGTGGCGAAGTGTAGAGCGAAGTAATGTTTTACTCACTCGTTCTTCGCTTTCTAAACGCTGGGCTAGATCTTGAAAGATGCCAATCTTAAGTGGTAGGGCTTCGCCTTCAATACTAAAGCATTTAGGGAAGGTCTCGGAAAGGAAAGCGATAACTTCCTTACTGCTAGTAAACTTTTCTGGTGATTCCATTAAACTTTCTAAATTATTCAAGAGATTTCTTCATTACTCTCATCATCCCAAGTTGCCAGCGCGTGGTCAACCCAATCGAGTAATTCGTCATCGTCAATTTCTAATAAATGTTTATCTTGTTGCCAAGACTCCCAACCGTGTTGCAATAATTGTTCAAGCCGATGAGTTTCAATATCTTCATCGGCCCTATCATAAATTGCGTGAAGTACGAAATTTAATCGTTCTGACGCTTCATCAGGGTCATCATGATTGTCTTCCATATCTTCATAAGTAGATAGTACTACATGGATGTCAACGTTGTATTTCATAACGATTGCTGAGATTCAATAAGTATATCGGCTATTTTACACAACCCAAGCTCATCTTGCTCGTCGAAACGAGAAAATTCTGGGCTATCGATATCTAAAACACCAATTAGTTCGCCATTTACCACAAGAGGAATGACAATTTCGGAGTTTGAAGCGGCGTCGCAGGCAATGTGGCCAGAGAAGGCATGAACATCTGCAATGCGCTGAACTGTGCGGGTTTCAGCGGCAGTACCACACACCCCCTTCCCCATAGGAATACGGATGCAAGCGGGTTGTCCTTGGAAAGGACCTAACACTAATTGCGCTTCTTTATAAAAATAAAAACCAGCCCAATTTACCTTATCGAGATGGTTAAAAAGTAGTGCACTGATGTTCGCCATGTTGGCAATGACATCGTGCTCACCAGCAACCAGGCTTTTCGCCTGGCTTATTAACTGGGCGTATTGTTCTTCTTTCAAACGGTTACCCTGCTATTGAATAATAGTAAAACTAACGTTTATGCGCGCTTCAACGGTTTCTTGCCCTGGTAAAGAAACAGACATTTCTTTAGCAAACGCATCTGCGCGCATAACTGGAACGGGCATATTGCCACCAGATTCAGAGATTGCAACTACTTCACCCACTTCAACGCCTAATTCCTTCGCTAAAAGTGCTGCTCGCGCCTTGGCATCTTTCACCGCTGCGACTAAAGCTGTTTGGTATGCGTTGGTTTGCGTTGTACTAACAAACGAAAATTGTTGAATACGATCGACACCCCGTCCTAGTACACCGTCCAACACTTTATCATAGTTTTCAATATTGGAATCAGTCACTGATATTTCGCGACTTAAGGTAAACCCTTCTTGCACTCGGCCGTTAGGACTGTTCACGTATCGTGGTGTTAAACGAACCTGCATAGATTGAATGTCGTTACGTTCAATGCCCTGCTCTAGCAAAAAGCTAACAACAGATCGTAAATCCGACGCAAGGGCAGTATTAAGCTTCCCAACGGTTTCGCCTTGTTCTTCAATAACAAAGGTCACTGAATACGCATTAGGCGTAACTGACATTGCGCCTGTGCCTTGTACATGAATAAGCTGTTGTTGCGCCATTGATGCCGTACTTAGCATTGTGGCAACTATACCCGTTAATAATACCATCGGTGATAAGCGCTTGCGTGCGTTAATACGTTTTAAAGGCGCCGCTAGTTTACTGATTGAATTCATTCAAAACTCCGTGTTCATTATCATTAATTCAGGCAAATCATAAGTAACGGTAAGTGAACGTATTATGAACCGCAACTAAATCATTCATAAAACAGGCGAGTTAACTGATACGTGAGTTTTAATAAAAAGCATTATTTTTTGTTTTAAAGGGCAAAAATAAAAAGTGGGCACGATGGCCCACTTTATATTTTATGAATGTTTATGCACCAATTTTCAGTCTATTATTTCAATACTTTTTGTAAGGATGTGAGGCAATGGTCAATATTACGAGGCTTACAGGCATATCCCATTAATCCAATGCGCCACACTTTACCTGCAAATTCGCCTAAACCCGCACCAATTTCTAAATTGAAATCGTTAAGTAACCTTGAACGAACTTCAGCGTCATTAACACCATCTGGAATATTGACTACATTAAGTTGAGGGAGACGATATTCGGCATCTACGGCAAGCGAGAGACCTAAGCCTTCTAGTCCAGCCACCAGCTCGTTATGACCGGCTTGATGACGTTGCCATGCGTTTTCTAAGCCTTCTTCTTTTAAAATAAGTAAGGCTTCATAAAATGCATACATACTGTTTACTGGTGCAGTATGGTGATAAGCACGCTTAGCCCCTTTCCCCCAATAGCCAACAATTAAGTTCATGTCTAAAAACCAGCTTTGTACTTTAGTTTTGCGGTTTTGAATAACATGCACTGCGCGGTCACTAAAGGATACCGGTGAAATACCCGGTACGCAGCTTAAACATTTTTGGGAGCCAGAATAAATGGCATCAATGCCCCACCCATCTACGTCTAGCTCAATACCGCCTAAAGAGGTAACGGCGTCTACTATCGATAAACAGTCGTACTGTTTTGCAAGTTCACATAAATGTTTTGCATCATTTTCCACGCCGGTTGACGTCTCTGCATGTACGAATGCAAGCACTTTAATATCTGCATCTTTTTTAAGTGCATCTTCTACCGCGTTTAAATCGGTTTGCTTGCCCCAATCGTTTTTAATTACGATGGCTTGACCACCGCAGCGTTCAACATTTTCCACCATACGGTTGCCGAACACGCCGTTAATGCATACCAACACTTTATCGCCGGGCTCAACAAGGTTAACAAAACAAGCTTCCATCCCCGCAGAACCTGGCGCAGAAATAGGCATTGTTAATGCATTTTCAGTTTTAAATGCGTATTGAAGAAGCTGTTTGGTCGCATCCATAAGCTCGATAAATAGCGGATCTAAATGACCAACAGTCGGTCTGGCAATTGCATTGAGAATACGAGGGTTCACGTCTGAAGGACCAGGCCCCATTAAAGTGCGCTCAGGCGGAAGAAAAGTAGAGTGCGTTTGCATATCAGTCCTTAGCAATAATAGTAATAATAGCGTATCTGCATTCTTACAATCTTAACGGCTGGGTACAACAGCTTGTTATGAACATAACTTATATGAATGGAAACGTCTTGCGCCATAATCTTGTCGAGCTTGCGTAAGATGTGGATAACCCGTGGGTATCATGAGGGTAAAGAAAAATCGAATAGATCAGAAACTCCGACCAGTATGAAGCCTATGATTATCCGAAGGTTATTCTCATTTTAATTGGATTAGAGGGTCTGTAAAATAAATTTCACAATGTTTAGTTTATAAAATAAACAAATATGAACTATAGTTATTATCCGTTTGAAAGAATTTGCATGCACTTCTCCCTTGCAATAGTTAGCGCACGGCTCAGCAATGAGCCATTCCCCTATGCCCAGAACCTATGTTCTGGGCATTTTTTATGAAAAGCGCAGCATTTTCGGTGCACAATAGCGCTGAAATAGTGGGGAAAATAAAGAGGAACAGTAGGCGCAAAGAGGGAAAAGGTTATTCTAGGGTACGATGAATGGTCTTGAGCATAATGAATGATAGTAGTGAAAAAACGGGATAATAACGGTTAGCCATTATCCCATAGAGCACATTATTATTAGGCTTGTGTACACTGATTAAACCTCAGAAAGATGCTTATTATAATGTGTTGCATTGTGCGCATAATGCGCAGCAGATGCTTGAAGCTTTTCCTCTACACTACTATCAAGCTGCTTTACCACTTTTCCTGGCGAGCCCACCACTAAGCTGTAGTCTGGAATCTCCATATTTTCGGTAATTAATGCATTTGCGCCAATAATGCAGTACTTCCCAATTTTCGCGCCATTTAACACTACAGCATTAATGCCAATGAGAGAGTAGTCACCTACCGTGCAGCCATGCAACATAACTTTATGGCCCACGGTTACACCTTTACCTAAAGTAAGAGGAATTCCGGAGTCGGTATGGAGCACACTCCCGTCTTGTACGTTAGTAAGCTCTCCTACCGTAATCGCGTCCATATCTGCGCGAATAACCACATTGAACCATACACTGCTGTGGGGTTTTAATATCACATTGCCAATAACATGTGCGCCGGGGGCAATATAACTGGTGCTATCACACTCAGGCGTTAACATTTCAAGTGAATATTGCATAAGCGTTCCTTGTACATAATTTAAAAAACTGTGCTCTCACAACAAAATGTCATTTAGTCGACATCGACTTGTCGCATCAAGCCTTCTTGGGTTGCAGAGGCTACTAACTCACCTTGTTGAGTGAAGATCTGACCTCTCACCAAACCTCTTGCTCCGCCACTAAATGGACTTTCCATTACATACAATAACCACTCATTCATATTAACGGGGCGGTGAAACCACATAGCATGGTCAATAGTCGCAATACGTAGCGATTTGTCGGTAACTGAAATGCCGTGTGGCTGTAATGACGTACTTAAGAAATGGTAATCAGAAGCATACGCTAACGCTGCTTGTTGCAGTGTGATCTCAGGTGCAAGCTCGTTTCTTGCTTTCATCCAAATATAGCGCTTAGCGGGTTGGCGATTAGACTGATAGGAGTTCGCCGCACCTATAGTACGAATATCCACCGGGCGATGATAACTTAATGCTTCTCGCATAGGACGGGCAATTTTGTCGAAGTTTTTTTCATAAAACTCGATATCAGACTGCACTTCTTCTGGCGGCGGCACGTCAGGCATATCTGCTTGCTGATGATGCATACCTTTTTCAGGTACTTGGAATGACGCCGTCATGTAAAAGATGTTTCGACCATCTTGGATTGCTTTTACTCTTCGGGCAGAAAAGCTACGGCCATCTCGTACCACTTCTACATCGTAGACCACAGGTTTCTTTGCATCGCCAGGAAGCAAAAAGTAAGTATGAAATGAATGGGCTATACGGTCTTTATCTACTGTTTCATAAGCGGCAGCTAACGCTTGCCCTAGTACTTGACCGCCAAATAATGCACGAAAGCCCAAATCCCAACTTTGTCCGCGATATAAACCCGCTTCAACAGTCTCTAACTCAAATAACGAAGATAATTTAACCTCAGGCATGCTTTTCTTTCTCTTGTTGCTCAGCGTTCGGGTTTCTTGGGTAGTATTTTTCTGGTAAATACGCCCTGTGCTCAAAAAATCGCGTGTCTTTATAGGGTAACTTCATAAAGCCTGAAATGCCTAGCCCTTTTATTGACGGCACATGTTCCACTAACTTGGCTAATAATTCAGAAAATCTTTCTTTCTCGTGATGATTGAGCAATGTGTAATAACTATGAATCTTTAAATGAGTACTTAAAGCTTCAAAAATAATACAGCCCGTATGGTGAATAGTATTAAGCTCTTTGATAATAGCAATAATGGGCTCAGGTAACTTCAAAAGCTCGTCTGGGTCGTCACCATCTTCAAAGTAAGAATGAGTTCTGGATTCATCTTGTGCCACTGAGGCACGGGATAAATCAAACGGTATTACACATTCCGGTGTTGGTAAAAAAGCATCGTTTTCGGTTTCTCGCTCAATGTGAAGCGTGTTTTTAGCGTTAAACATGCAACACTTAAATACCCCTGGTTTATGGATGGCGCGAGCAAGGTTGATTACATTGTTAACCGCAAGTTCGAAGGCGGTTTTTAATGCCGCATCGTGTAAATTTAAACTGGAGTCTACATAAACGCCGTTAGGCTCCCAGCGAATTGCCATGCCGCCGACAACAGGATAACGGCCTAGCCGACTAATTGCCGACACAAACGCTTTCTCGGTATCGCCCATTCCTTGCAAAAAGTTTTTGTAGTACCGATCGAACTGGGCATCATCGATATAACGTAATGAAGCATCTTCAAATGCAGATTGCTGGCGCAAATAAGATTTACGAGAACTATAAACAACGGTTTCGATGTCATCTTGCGAGTGCGTGATCCAAGTAGGAATACTGGGTATATACTGCGGTACTGCATCTTCTGAAAACACCATATGTTTTAGCACGTGCAAGTTATTGAAGAAGTAGTCTCCTCCTTGTTGCCTTTTTTGGGGGTCGTCACTAAGCATATATTCTAAAATGCTCGCTAACATTTTTGGCAGTCCAAGAGATGAAGGGCGAATAACGTGATGGCCATACCGACATGATTGCCCCGACGCTAAAGCATATAGCGTGCTTGCCATACCTTGCTCATCGAAACGTGGGGATGATAGCGCACCGTTTAGCTGCTCTTCCCCAATGAAATAGACATCACCTAATCGGGCGTTGGTTTGATGAAGCTCGCTAGACATCAAGTCCATCACATTGTTACTAGTGTACTGACCATTTTCGTCTACTTGTGCAAACACGGATGAACCCCAATCGATAAGCCCGATGCGCTCTTTAGGTTCATCCCATACCAAGTTAGAAGGTTTAATGTCGCCATGAACGATAGGTTTGGCGTTGCCTTTTTGAGTGTGCTCTCGAAATACTTGTAACAACTCGCCAAGCTGTACCGCTATTTTGACGATGATCCTTGGCGGGAGTGGCCCCCGTGCTAAACTGACTTTTTCTAAATCATCGCCCGGGGCGCGGCCCATCACCAAAATAGATTGTTTACCTATTTGCTGATATTCAACCAATGCAGGCACATAAGGATGGGAAACTTGAGATAGCATGAAAGCTTCTTCCTCAAGCCGTTCTTGTACATGCTGAGGAAGATTTATTCGAGAAAACTTAAAGACGTGCTCTTGTGTGTTTGGGTTTCTATTAGCACGTGAATCTGAACTTGAGTTCGAGCTTAAATTTTGATTAGGCGCTGTACCTGCAAATGCAAACCCAAACGCCCCTTTTCCCAATAACGAGATATTGCGGTAGCCTAAACTAGCCAATTGGTCGATGCACAGTGCTACCCAATCTTTAAGTTTTTTGGCATCAGCATGTGAGAGCAAATAAATAGACTGCTCATCGGGTATATAAAAATGCGTTAACCCTTTTATCTGAGACATGCCAATTGCCTACCTCTGTGATTGTTTACGCTTGAGTGCTTTAAATCGTTTTTAGCTCTTCGTTAAAAAGAGTCCGCTAAAGGGATTACTCTTCAGTAGTTAGCCATGTCAACGTATACGCAGCATCGCTTCCTAATAGCGGGGTAATCTCATCAAGGGCTTCACTCATACTGACATCAAGCTGCCAAGGTGGATTGATGACACATAAGCCAGAACCGTACATGCCAGCATCGGCGGTATTTTCTTCAACGGTAAGCTCGATAGTGAAACAGGGCTTACCTAGTGCCGATAACAACTCGCACATTTTCTGACTGGCCCCACTTTTAGCCCCCGCTCGCTCTGATAGTAACGGATACCACACTACTATTTGTGCTTGCTGCCAACGCGCTAATACTTTCTTCACAGCACTGACTACATCTTGATATTCAGAAGCCTTTTCGTAGGGCGGATCTATTAATACCGCGCCACGATTAGGTGAAGGTGGCGTAAGTGCAATTAATCCTTCATATCCATCTCTGTGATGAACATGGCTTTGGCTATCGCCAATCTGCCACATGGCATCATCGAGTTTTTCATGTTCAGCAGGATGCAACTCCATAAGATGCAGCACATCGATATCACGTTTTAGCTTGGCACTAATAGCCGGTGAACCTGGATAACATCTATCACTTAAAAACCCGTTACATAGCGACAAATAGGATTGCAGCAAAGGTGAATTTGCAGAAATGTTAGCTACTTTGTCTACCCCAGACTCATACTCTTTATTTTTGGATGCTAAGGCATCATCAAGTTGATAAAGCCCAGCCCCACTATGCGTATCATAAAGGGTGAAAGGCTTATTTTTTTTCTTGAGATGGCTTATTACGCCCATCCAACAAAGGTGTTTAATAACGTCGGCATGGTTGCCGGCATGAAATGCATGTTGATAGCTAAGCACGATATACCATAAGTTGACGCGCATACTGCGCAGGAAAATGTAGTTTAGCTGTCAATAATAACGCTTGGGCTAACGTCCACACAAGCCCGACAGCCCGTTCTGTGTAAATAAGCTCTCTGTGAATAAGAACTATTAAAAGTGCCCCGTGATTAAATCACTGTAGTTCGCACAGTTCTTATTAAAGCACTTGTATTAGATTACTTAAATTAACGAACTTATTTTAACGTAATTGTATTAACGTACTTGCCTATTACTAGGCTGTGGGCCTGCGGCCCACATTAGAATCCTATCGCTATTTCAAATGCATTAGCATGGTTTCTGGCTCTTCAATATAACTAGACCACAAATTATTGAAGCGAACCATAGTAGCGCCATCAATAATACGATGATCACCAGACCAATTCACCATCATGATATTTTGCGCTTCAACACTACCGTCAGCGGCAAAACGGGGAAGCTTTTGAGTTTTACCTAGCGCGACAATAGCCGTTTCAGGCTTGTTGATAACCGGTGTAGCCGTAATACCACCAATAGCGCCAATATTTGAAATGCTGATAGTGCCACCTTTAAGTGCGTCACCGCCCAATTTTCCTTCACGAGCTTGCTCGATAGTGGTATGCATTTGCTGAGCTATGTCGAACAAAGACAGATTTTCTACGCCCTTAATATTAGGCACCAAGAGGCCAATTTTAGCGTCAACGGCAAAGCCGATATTATGATGATTAAAATAAGTAAGCTCAGTACCGTCTTCGTTTAATTGACTGTTAATGATAGGAAACGCTTTTAACGCCAACGACAATGCTTTTACAAAAAAGGGCATAAAGCTAAGCTTTACGTCTTTTGCTTCAAACATAGGCTTCAGTGATTGTCGCAAGGCAATTAGCTTATCCATTCTAATTTCATCGCTCACCGTAAAATGAGGAATGGTATTTACTGACGCTACCATTTGCTTTGCCATAGCCGCACGAATGCCTCGCACTTTTTCGGTATAACTTGATTCACCCGCGTGATTAGGCGTAGCTGAGAGTTCGTCATTATTTGTGCTAACGTTACTCGCACTAACGGTATTCGCACAAACGTTGCTGACATCATGTTTTAAAATACGGCCTTTTTTGCCACTGCCAGCAACAGCAAGTAAATCAATCTCGTGCTCTCTGGCAATACGGCGTACTGCAGGGCTTGCCAAAACTTTGCCCGGTATAGCAATAGGAGGCTCAAAATCCCCGTCTTGCCATTTATCACTAATGGCTAGGTTACCCTGCTCACTGGTATTGTCGTTAACCGGTGAAGCACTGTGGCTAGTAGTTTCGTTAACTCTTTCTGCATTACTTACTTGATCAGTTGCAGCATCAGTCGTTGTGTCATCGGTGCTATTTTGATTACCTTCGCTAGCACTTTCATCTGTATGAAGGGCAAATAATGGGCTATGCACTTGTGCAATATCGCCTTGCTTATAATAAAGCTTATGTACTGTGCCTGAATGCTTAGCAGGAATTTCTACCACTGCCTTATCAGTCATTACTTCAACTACACTTTGGTCTTCAGCAATGACATCACCTTCTTTAACGTTCCATTTGACGATTTCGCACTCAACAATACCTTCGCCAATATCAGGTAAAATAAAATCAATATTCATATTATTGGCTCCCTTTTAATAATGTAACGAGCGCTTAATAGCTTCGTACGTTTTAGTTTCATCAGGCATATATTCGGTTTCATGAGCGAGTGGATAAGGTGTATCTAAACCACAAACACGCGAAATAGGCGCTTCTAAATACAAAAAGCATTTTTCTTGTATAGTCGCGGCAATTTCACTGGCGAAGCCGCCGGTAAGTGGCGCTTCATGGTTAATAAGCAATCGGCCGGTTTTCATTACCGAGTTGATAACGGCTTCGGCGTCCCAAGGTAAAATGGAGCGCAGGTCTATAATTTCGCAAGACACGCCATCGTCTAACGCCATTTCAGCGGCTTTTTGCAATATCTCAATTTGTGCACCCCACCCTAGTAGGGTGATATCAGAGCCTTCTTGTACTAAATCGGCTTTACCAAGTGGCAGTTCATAATCTTCTTCAGGTACATCGGCAATAGACGCGCGATATAAACGTTTTGGCTCAAGAAAAAGTACTGGGTTTTTATCGCGAATAGAGGCTAAAAGCAGTCCTTTCGCTTGGTATGGGTCTCGTGGAATAACCACTTTCAAACCTGCGCAGTGGGCGAAAAACGCCTCCGGTGATTGGCTGTGGTAATGACCACCCGATATACCACCACCATAGGGCGTACGAATGGTAAGACCGCCTACATCAAATTGTCCGCCTGAGCGATAACGCCACTTAGCCGTTTCGTTTACGATTTGGTCAAACGCAGGAAAGATGTAATCACCAAACTGAATTTCAGCAACAGGGAAAGATCCTTGTGATGCAAGCCCATTCGCAAAGCCAATGATGCCCTGCTCGGTAAGCGGCGTATTAAAACATCTGCCTTTACCAAATTTCTCTTGTAGATGACTGGTCGCTCTAAATACACCACCAAAATGGCCCACGTCTTCACCAAACACCATGACCTTTTCTTCCGCTGTCATGGCGGTAATTAACGCATTATTAATTGCCTGTAGTAAGTTCATTTTAGCCATTAGCGAACACTCCCAGACGTTTTAGGATATTTTTTAGGATATTGTTTAATATGTGCTTTTAACGAAGTCAGCTGATCTTGTAGATGCCAGGGTACACTGTCGTACACATCTTCAACTATTTCCTCTATGCCGCAAATAGGAACCGTTTCACTGACTTTTAACGCCGCGAGTACATCTTGACGCGCTTTATCAACTTTGGCTTTGTTCTGTTTTTCATCAAACCAGCCCTTATGGGTAAGCCAATTCGCCATTCTTGCGATTGGATCTTTTGCGCGCCACTTATCTTCTTCATCTCTAGAACGATAGCCCGTAGGATCGTCAGACGTAGAATGAGCCGCAAGTCGGTAGGTCATCGCTTCTATCAGTACCGGACACATTTCTGCTAACGCTATACGGCGTGCTTCCTGCGTTGCAGCAAACACCGCTAGCGGGTCGTTACCGTCTACCCGAATCGTTTTCACGCCGTAGCCAATTCCACGTGATGCAATACCATCTCCAGCAAATTGTTCTTCCGACGGCGTTGAAATGGCATAGCCATTGTTCCGGCAGAAAAAGATAACCGGGCAATTGAGAACAGCAGCCATATTCACTCCAGCATGAAAATCGCCTTCTGAAGCAGCTCCTTCACCAAAATAACAAATAGTAATGGCATCGTTGCCTGCCATTTTTTGCCCATAGGCATAACCTGATGCTTGTGGTATTTGCGTACCTAGTGGGGAAGAAATAGTCATAAAGTTAAGGGCTTTATCACCATAATGGATTGGCATCTGCCTCCCTTTATTAGGGTCGGCTTTGTTGCTGAACATTTGATTCATAAACTGATCAGTTGTATAGCCTCTGAAAGCCAGCGCACCCTGCTCTCGATATTGGCTCATGATCATGTCATTGGGCGATAAAGCAGCTGCGCTAGCAACGGCTGCGGCTTCTTCACCCGTACTTGCTAAATAAAAACTAATTCTTCCTTGGCGCTGCGCTGCCACCATTCTTTCATCGAGAATTCTGATGTATTCCATGGTGTCGTGAATTTTTAACGCCAGTGTTTGGTCAATCTCTGGAAGTTGCGCAGTTTCATGCTCACTTCCATCTGGTTTGAGCAATTGCAGCATGGGAATATCAATTAACCCATTGCCGATAACTTCAACCCTGTTTGTTGTTTTAATTTTTCCGAGATGATTTCTATCTTCCACAATAAACTCCCTGCAATTTGAAGGATTCGAAAGCGAGATTGCTATGGTCATTATGCTAATAGAAGTATGTTGGTGGCGTTGTGCTATTTGTGCAGCGGTTTATCAACTAAATATGATAAAAATTCTTAATATCCTATTTTGATAGAACTAATATCCTAATATTGACCAGCAATGTTAAATTGATGCTAATAGAAGGATAAAAATACGAATTTGTTTTGTAAATGAGTATGCGAGATTCTTAGATAGAGGTAAGTGTTTAACTACCGAATTGACTGTTGTGTAGCCAAATTCCTCCCCCTTTTTTTAGCTAAGATCAAATGAAAAAGTATGACTAAATGTAACAACATGTGTAATTCATATTAATGTTTAATATTCATTACAAAGTGAAAAAAATTATGCTAGAAATATTATTGTCATTGTTATGACAATAAAAATTGGATCAACAAAGCCAATAAAAATAAGAAATTTCATCCATCCAGGGAAAATCCCAAAAACAGGCCGACGGAGGTTACCTGTGAATAATAAAGTGACATTAGCTGTATCTGCTGCACTGATGTCGATGTCCATGCATTCTGCTGCAGAACTATCATCTGCAACAGAATCGTTTTCTGTAACTGCTGATCAACTCAAAGCAGTTAAAGCGACATCGATAAATAAGTACAAGAACACTAAAACAGTATCCACACCTAAAGTACTCTACACCGCTGAGAAAGGACTCGAAAATAAAGACTACATTTACTTTGTACATCTTTCTGACGACGCAGTAGCGAGCTACGATGGCGGTGTTGAAGGCTTAGAAGCCACTAACCCCCAACTTAAAAAACAAGTTTCAGTAACACGATCTAATTCGTCTGCTAGCAAACGCTTAGACGCTTCTCTTCCAGAAGTAAAAGCCTATGCCTCTTACCTTGAGAAGAAACAAGCAGAAGTTATTGCTAAAGCAGAGTCTGCTGTAGGTTCGTTAGAAACAATAGCAGAATATAAATACGCACTAAACGCAATTGCGATAAAAGCATCGCCAGCTGAGGCAGAAGCTATAGCGCGTTTGCCAGGCGTTAAAAATGTTGAACGTGATGAAGTATATCAACTTGATACTGACACGGGACCAAGTTTAATTGGCGCTCCTGCAGTTTGGGACGGCACAGCTAATGAAAGCGGCGTAGGTCGTCAAGGTGAAGGCGTTGTAGTTGCAGTACTTGATACTGGTATCAACAGTGACCACCCTTCTTTTGCTGATGTAGGTGGTGATGGTTACGATCATACTAACCCACTTGGCGCCGATGTTTACTTAGGTGAATGTGCAGTTGAAGCTGAAGTTCGTTGTAATGACAAACTAATTGGTATTTATAGTTATCCGTCTATCTCTGACGTATACACAGACGACACTATCTTCCCACAAGACGGTACTATACGTTTTGGTGAAGATTACAACGGTCACGGTTCACATACTGCAAGTACTGCAGCTGGTAACGTTCTTGTTGATGTTGGTGAAGTTACCGCTGAATTTGACGTAAATGCAAGTGACGGTGTTGCAACTGGTTTCACCTTTGGTCAAATTTCAGGTGTAGCCCCTCACTCAAACATTATTTCTTATCAAGTGTGTCAACCTGGTAACACTGGTGATACCTATGCAGGTTGTACTGGTGCGGCTATGGCTGCAGCGGTAGACGACGCGGTTGAATCAGGTATTGTTGATGTTATTAACTTCTCAATTTCAGGTGGTGGCTACCCTTGGAGTGGTTCGCTTAACGCAGCATGGTTGAATGCACGCAACGCGGGCATTTTTATTGCTCAATCTGCGGGTAATAGCGGCCCTGATCCAGAAACAACTGAGAAACACGCACCGTGGATTACCGTTGTTGCTGCTTCTACACACGGTCGAAGTGTAGAGTATGATAAATCAATCTCTTTCACTGGTGGTGCAACTGAGTTAGGTGCTATCGCTGGTAAGAGTAACTCTGGCGCGATATCGGGTTCAATCGTTTATGCCGGTGATTACACCAATGCAAACGATCCTGATGGCGACCCTGCACAGTGTTTAGAGCCATTCCCTGAAAATACTTTCGCAGGTGAGATTGTTGTTTGTGACCGTGGTGCAATTGCTCGTGTAGCTAAAGCATCTAACGTTGCAAGTGGCGGCGCTGCTGGTTTCGTTCTAGCAAACCTTGCTGACGGCGCAACATCAGTGAATAACGATGCGTATATTATTCCGGGTATCCACGTTGATGCTACAAACGGTGATATGCTGCGTTCATGGTTGGCAGAAGGTGAAGGCCATACTGCGACTATCACAGCATCGGAAGGCATTTTAACAGTGGACGACGACGCGGCTGATATTATGGCTGAGTTCTCTTCACGTGGTCCTAATACATCAATTAGCACACTAACACCGTCGGTAACTGCGCCGGGCGTTAGCATTTATGCTGCTTACTCTGATGAACAGTACGGTCAAGATTCTACAGGTTCTGCACCAGCTGATTATGCCTACCTTCAAGGTACGTCTATGTCTGGCCCTCATGTTGCAGGTGCTGCTGCACTTGTACGTCATGAAAAACCATCATGGACACCAGATCAAGTCCGTTCTGCTCTTATGATGACGGCTACCACCGATGTTCTTAAAGAAGATGGTGAAACCGCAGCAGATTGGTTTGATATGGGCGCAGGTCGTATTGAAGTAGACCTAGCAGTTCAATCTGGCTTAGTTATGGATGAAACAGACGCAAATTATGCTTCTGCTGATCCAGCACTAGGTGGTGAGCCTCGTACACTTAACCTACCTTCTGTTACCGACGACAACTGTGTAGGTTCTTGCACATGGACTCGTACCGTAACAGCAACTAAAGACGGCTCTTGGTCTGTAGACGGTGTTGCCATTTCAGATGGTTTAGACATTACTGTTACACCTGCTACCTTCGACTTAACTGCTGGACAATCTCAAGAGTTAACGATTGAGATTGACGCATTCCGTGCAGAAAGTGACGTTTGGTCGTTTGGTCAAATCAACTTAGTTTCTGGTTCATCTCCAGACTTACACCTTCCTGTTTCAATTGTCGCTTCTAACGGTAACTTACCTGATGAAATTGACTTTGAAGCACATCGTAATCAAGACTCGTACTTGCTTGAAGATGTAATGGCAGTTGAGATTACTGATCTTCAGGTTACGTCTTACGGCCTAACCAAAGCAACGAAAGTTGAAGGTATGGTTGCGCAAGATTCAGACAACAATGACTACCTAGATGATTTAGAAGATGGCTTGCACATTACGCAAATCGAAGTACCTGAAGGTACACTTCGGTTAGTAGCAGCAACCATGGATACTACGTCGCCAGATCTAGATTTACGCATTTTGTTTGACTCAAATGCAGACGGTATACCTCAAGAAGATGAAGAGGTTGCTATTGCCGCAACTGCTGCAACTGAAGAGTATGTAAGCGTTGAAATGCCAGCAGCAGGAAGCTACTGGGTAATTGTACAAAACTGGGCTGCATCGTCTGATGAAGAAGGTTTTGAAGATAGCTTTGTATTAGCGCATGCCATGGTTGATAACCAGCCCGGTGAAGGGCTAACTATTGATGCTCCTTCAGCTATTCCTCAGTTAACTGAATTCGACGTACGTTTTACTTGGGATTTGTCAGACGCGGTTGAAGGTGATATCTACATTGGTGCTGTTTCAATGGGTACTGATGCTGATAACGTTGATAACCTTGGCATTATTCCTGTAGATATTGTTCGTGCTGAAGATGATGTTTATGTAACTGCTGAGTCTGAAGAGCGTGTTCTACCGGGAGAGGAAGCGACTTTCTATGTAAACGTACTTCCAAACTTTACAACGGAAGACCGCGACTATGAAATTTCACTAACGCTTCCTGATAACGTTACGTTAGTTGAAGGTTCACTGTCTCACGATGGTGTTGCCACTGAAAATACGCTTTCTTGGTCTATTACCCAAGAATCGCTAATTGGTGCTACTCCATCTTATGCAATTACCACTAATGCTACTGACGCATTCTGTGCTAACCCTGACTTTGGTCAAGGCGGTGGATACATCGACCTAGCTGGTTTTGGTATTGGTATAGATGATACGTTAGATGGCGACACCGTAGATGGGACGTATTCACTTCCTGCTTACTTCCTTGGTGCCATGTACGATGCAGTAACGGTAACTGATGATGGTTTTGTTACAGTCGGTAATAGTTTGGGTACATCACCTTGGGTGAACCAAGGACTTCCAGATGTTGCAGATCCAAGTGGTGTTATTGCTCCGTTGTGGCGTGACCAGGAATTTGACGTTGCTAACGGCGTAGGTGTGTCTGTCGCATCTGCTGGCGCTGCTTACACAATCATTGAATGGGATAACATGAGATTCTGGGGTCTTAGCGGAGATTTCGCTGATATTGCAGATTACCAAATTGTTTTCTTCAATGAGCCAGCTGAAGGTCAGCCAAACATCGTATTCTCATACGATAATGTGACACACCAACTTGGTAGTACTTTGCCTGTGACCATTGGTTACGAAGATATTGATGGCGCTACAGGTCAAGCACCTTACTATACGCCTTACAGCCAAGACTTCTTTGATGCAAACTTTGATACAGAAATTGTATCTGGTACGCAAATCTGTATGTATCTTGACGACGTTGATAGCAGCCCTACTCAATTAGCTTACACCGTTATGGTCAATGCTGATGATGCTGGTGGTGCTATTCAAATGATGGCGATGTCAGAAGTGACTAACATCCCTGGTGCAGCGTCTGCAGTATCTGAAACTTACGAAGGTTTACAAGTTGAAGGTCCTCCTGTTGTTACTATCGACGGCATGACAGTGGCAACACTGGAAGTTGTTGAATTGATGGAGTTGAACTTACCTGGTCTAGTAGAAGAGCCAAATGGCGACGCTGTGGACATTACTTGGAAGCAAGTTGAAGGACCAGCAGCTATCATTGCAGGTGCTGGCATAGAAGAAGCTATCCTAGTTGCTCCAGAAGTAACTGAAGATACGCTAATTGTGCTTGAGCTTACTGCTACTGATAGTAACGGTAACACTTCAATGGCAACAGCTAATGTTACGATAAAAGATAACTTACCACCTGTTATCAACATCACTGCTCCGTTTACTGTTGAAGAAGGTGAGTCAATCACTGTTTCTGCTACAGCAACAGACCCAGAAGGTGATGACGTTACATTCACTATCAATGACATCGCAGGCTCAAGTCTAACGACTACAGCGCCTAATACGAATAGCACTATTGCTGTTCAGTTTGAAGTGGTTGCATTTGATGGCTTAAATACAACAACAGAAACAGTAACCGTAAGCGTTACTGATAAGAGCGGTGGTTCAATGGGTTGGTTAGCATTGCTACTTGTTCCAGTTGTATATCTACGTAGACGTAAAATGAAGTAAGCGATATCGCTTAGATATTACTTAAACGTAAAAGGCCGCTGTTAAGCGGCCTTTTTTATATCTGAAGTTTCAATAATCCCAGCTAACGTTAACGCTACCTCAACGACGCGCTTTCATTATTCTTCATCTGACAATCTCGTTAATGTGTCGTCTAATCGCTTGTTAGGCTGCACACCCATTTCTCTGAACTTCTCAACTTGCCGCACTAAATTCCCACGCCCACTTGAAAGCTTATTCATTGCAGCATCGTAACTTCCGTGGGCGGTATCTAGCGCTTTACCAATCTTTTCTATATCAGATACAAAGCCTACAAATTTGTCGTAAAGCTTTCCTGCTTGCTCTGCGATGAGCTGCGCGTTTTGGTTCTGGTACTCGTATTGCCAAATATTGTTGATGGTACGCAGTGCCACAAGCAAATTCGTGGGGCTTACTAGCATAATATTATGATTAAGCGCGAGGGAGACAAGATCAGGTTCTTCTTCAATGGCTAGCAAGAACGCAGGCTCAATAGGAATGAACAGTAAAACATAATCTAATGTGCGCAAGCCTTTAAGGGATTGATACTCTTTGGCGCCTAGCCCTTTAATATGGCCCTTGATGGATGCCACGTGTGCACTTAGATACTGTTTGCGGCTGTTGTCATCGTCGCAGTTAAAATATTGTTCATACGCCGCTAAGCTTACTTTTGAATCGATAATCACGTCTTTGTCATTGGGTAAATGCACCACTACATCTGGCTGCAGTCGCCTACCCTGTTCAGACTGTGCCGACACTTGGGTTTCAAATTCATGGCCTTCGCGAAGACCTGATTCTTTAAGAATGCGCTCTAAAATTACCTCGCCCCAATTGCCTTGTTTTTTATTATCGCCTTTAAGGGCGTTGGTTAACGCTGAGGCTTCTTCAGTTATACGCTGATTTAACGCCTTTAAACTTAAAATTTCTGTTTTCAACGACGCGCGTTCTTGCCCTTCACGAATATGTTGCTCTGAAATTTGTTGTTTGAACCCATCTAATTGAGATTTAAACGGCGCCAATACCGCTTCAATATTATGCTTACTTTGGCTCTGATAGGTCGCGCTTTTCTCATCAAAAATTTTGTTCGCTAAATTTTCAAACTGGGTTTGTAAGCGTTGTTCTGACGAATGCATTAACGCAAGCTTTTCTTCATGATTCTGCATAAGCGCATCCAGCCTTGCTTTTTGCGCTTCATATTGCGCTTGCAACTTACTGTACTCTTTTTGCAGTACGCTCGAGGTTTCACTAAGTTGGTGTTTCTCAGCTAATAGCTGCTCATACTGACGTGATTTTTCAACTAGCATGCCCATACGTTCTTGGGTTTCGCTGGAGGCTTGGTGCAGAACAAGTAACGCATCACTTTTTTCAGCCACTTGATCGCGAGCCTGATTCAATGTTCTTCGGGTTACTATTAGCAAAACAAGAAAAAATAACGCCAGTAATAAGAAGCCAGCATTTAAATATTGGGGGGGAAAATCAGGTAAGGAATACATAAAAACACACGCACTGTTAATTTATACAGCACTATAAACAAAAACAGGTGCCAATGGCACCTGTTTTAATCACAAATGTATGATTACTTAGATAACGCTTTATCTAAATCTTCAATTTTTGCTTTCCAAATAGCAGGCCCAGTTTCGTGCGCATTTGCGCCCGTGCTGTCTACTGCTACCGTAACTGGCATATCTTCTACGTCAAATTCGTAAATGGCTTCCATACCTAAATCTTCAAACGCCACTACCCGTGACTTCTTGATAGCTTTAGAAACCAAGTACGCAGCACCACCTACGGCCATTAAATAAACTGACTGATGCTTTGCAATAGATTTGACCGTCGCAGGGCCACGCTCTGCTTTACCAATCATACCGATTAGGCCAGTTTTCTCTAACATCATGTCAGTGAATTTATCCATACGAGTGGCAGTAGTTGGACCGGCTGGGCCTACTACTTCGTCGCCAACCGCATCAACAGGGCCTACGTAGTAAATAAAGCGGTTGGTTAAGTCTACGCCTTCTGGTAAACCTTCACCGTTATCAAGCATTGTTTGAATACGCTTGTGCGCTGCATCACGACCAGTCAACATTTTTCCAGAAAGGAGTACCGTTTCACCCACTTTCCAGTCTTGAATGTCTTCTTTAGTAACATCATTAAGGTTAACGCGACGGGTGTTTTCACTAACTTCCCACGTTACCTCTGGCCAATCTTCTAATTTAGGTGGCGTAAGTTCGGCTGGACCTGAGCCATCTAAATGAAAATGTGCATGTCGGGTTGCTGCACAGTTAGGGATCATCGCCACAGGTTTAGATGCCGCATGGGTAGGCAAAGACATAATTTTAACGTCTACTACTGTAGTTAATCCACCTAGACCTTGTGCACCAATACCCAATTGATTCACGCGCTCGAAAATTTCAACTCGTAGCTTTTCATCTGTGGTTTCTGGTCCGCGAGCAATAAGCTCTTGGATATCAACCGGATCCATTAGGCTTTCTTTCGCAAGTACAGCTGCTTTTTCTGCGGTACCGCCAATGCCTATACCTAACATCCCAGGTGGACACCAGCCAGCCCCCATGGTTGGCAACGTTTTAACTACCCAATCAGCAATATCATCACTGGGGTTTAACATTACCATCTTAGATTTGTTTTCCGAGCCGCCACCTTTCGCCGCAATCATTACTTCAACTTTTTCACCTGGCACCATATCAATGTGCACAACTGACGGTGTGTTGTCTTTGGTGTTGGTTCGTGCGCCTGCGGGGTCGGCAACGATAGATGCGCGTAATGGGTTGTCTGGATTTAGATAAGCGCGGCGAGTACCTTCATCAACCATCTGTTGCACAGTCATATCGGTTTTATCCCATGTAACACCCATGCCTACTTTTACAAAGCAGGTCACAATACCGGTGTCTTGACACAAAGGACGTTTGCCTTCAGCTGACATTCTAGAGTTAATAAGGATTTGTGCCATCGCATCTTTGGCTGCTTGGCTTTCTTCTCGGTTATACGCTGCTTCTACGGCTTTAACGTAGTCGAGCGGGTGATAGTAAGAGATAAACTGTAGGGAATCTTCAATGCTATCAATGAAGTCCTGTTGGCGGATAACGGTCATGACATCCTCTTTTTTTATTTTGCTTTCGTGGTCTTAGCCTGCTAAAAAAGCGTATACTAGCGCATCTATTGGCACCGTACCATGTAAAATATGGGTGAGGCTTTGCGATAAAACAAACTTGTGCTGTCAAATTTAACGCGCTTTACTAACGTTAGCTGTTTGATACCGTGCGAATACTGTTAAATTAACCGTTCAGTAGCCATTTAACGCAGCTTCAATGCCAACAACATTCTTTTTAACCTGATGTATAGAGTTAGTTTTTAATGCCCGCAACATCGCAAGTTATCATTACGCCAGTCAGCACCTCACCTTCCCTTTGTCTTATAGACATTTTTGAGCAGGTTGCCCACAACGCAGGTGCCATTTTGCTTGATACTTGTGGCTCGACAAAAAGCAATGGTCGTTACAATGTGATGGTATGGGAACCGAGCGCTACCGTAACGGCCAAACATGGCGAAGCGGCTTTAGTGCAGTTAGCTGGTGATGAGCCATTTGCAACCGACCTTCTACCTTTTGAAGCCGTAACGCACTACCTTCATGGTTCTGTGGCCAACCTTGAGTTAGATGAACTTAGTCAATCGTTAGCCAGTCAGCTGCCATTTATTGTTGGCGTAGCAGGTTTTGCAGGCTACGATGCTGGGCGGTATTATGAAAAGCTTCCAGCGAAAGCTGCGCAAACTTATACCACACCCGATTTTTCCGTAGGGCTATACCTGTCTTCGTTAATTGAGGATACGGTAACAGGCACCCTATATTTTTGTTCGGCAAAAGGTGAAACTACCCCACCTGACTTTGTCACACAGCCTAGTTCTGATGCAGATCTTACAGAGGGCGCTGATGATACAAACCAGGCCTGTTTAGTCTCTATCGATGATGAGAAAGAGCAAAGTGAAGATGATGCCAACACGTCGTTTTCTTTAACTAGTGAATGGAAGTCTAACCTCACTAAAGAAGCCTATATTGGCTGTATTGAGCGAATTCACGACTATTTAAAGGCAGGCGATTGTTATCAAGTTAACATGGCACAGCGGTTCTCAGCGTCATATACAGGCAATTGTTGGCAAGCTTATCTCGCCCTGCGTGAAAGTAACCAAGCGCCCTTTTCCGCATTCATTCAATTAAAAAACAGTACTATTTTAAGTATATCCCCTGAACGCTTTATTAGCGTGAAACAGGGCGTGGTGGAAACTAAACCGATTAAAGGCACTCGCCCACGGTTTAGTGATGAAGCAGAAGATGCACGAAGCGCTCAGTCTTTGCTGACTGCTTCAAAAGATCGAGCCGAAAACCTTATGATTGTTGATTTACTGCGAAATGATCTTTCAAAGCACTGTAAGCCTCATTCAGTGAAAGTGCCTGAGTTATTTGCGCTAGAGAGCTATGAAGCAGTGCATCACTTGGTGAGCACTGTTGTAGGCGAACTTAACGACGACGCGACCCCATTAGATTTACTTTCCTCCTCATTCCCTGGCGGTTCTATTACAGGTGCACCTAAAATTCGGGCGATGGAGATAATCGACGAACTTGAAGTGCATAGACGCAATATCTATTGCGGCAGCATATTTTATATGGGCTTTCGTGAAGATATGGACTCAAGTATTTGTATTCGAACACTGCTTGGGGAGAATAACGAGCTGCATTGCTGGGCTGGTGGTGGTATTGTTTTAGATTCAGTGGCTAATGACGAGTACAAAGAAACCTTGGATAAAGTGTCTAAAATTCTGCCAGTGCTAACCTCCCATTTTGGAGTAGGCCGTGAACAGAGCTGATTTTCTCCGCCAATTTCATCATTTGCGTCAAACGCACAGAGAGCCGGATTACCCGCTTAAATCTCGAGGCAGACCAGCTGCGGTATTAATTCCGCTAATGGACTATGGTAGTGAGCTGACAGTTTTACTCACAGAGCGTGCGCATCATTTGCGTCATCATCCAGGCCAAATTAGTTTTCCCGGTGGCGCAGTAGATGAGGTAGACAACAGCGTTTTTGACGCTGCGCTTCGTGAAGCCCGTGAAGAAATAGGCATGCCTTCTGAAAACGTAGAAATTATTGGGGTGTTGCCGAATTACAGGACAGTAAGCGGTTATCAAATAGCGCCGGTTGTGGGTTTTGTTGAACCAAGTTTTACGCCTGTTATCGACCCTAACGAAGTAGAAAGTGCTTTCGAGGTTCCTTTAGCCCATGTGCTGGACCGCAAAAATCACCTTATTCATACCGCGCGCAAAGGTAAGCGTTCATCGCCTATCTACTTTATTCCGTGGAATGAACATATGATTTGGGGTGCTACGGCTGCCATATTGCGTAACCTGTCTCACCATATTCATCCTTAAGCTTACCAGCGCTTAAACACACCTGCCCTAACGTGCCCTTACGTGTGTGCCATTAAATATTTCTTTACACCACATTAGCAATTCTAATCAATTGATTAGCTTTTCTGTATTGTAGTTAAGCCCGTCTACATGCATGATCTATTTATTAGTAATTCAGACTGGTGTAGATTTTATGATTAGTGTTTTTGATATGTTTAGCGTGGGTATTGGCCCTTCAAGCTCACACACCGTTGGACCCATGCGGGCGGGTGCTGAATTCGCTAAAACACTAGCAACAGACACAGCGCTGTTTTCAAAAATCACCTCAGTTAAAGTGGAATTGTTTGGTTCTTTAGGTCAAACCGGTATAGGTCATGGAACAGGTAAAGCCGTGATCCTTGGATTATCTGGTGAAATGCCTGAAAGCATTGACGTAAATAAAATAGAGCCACTGCTAGAAGATGTAAGAAACCAAGAATTACTGTACCTAAATGGCGAAAAGCCTATTTTGTTTCCAAACAAAAATGCGATTGTCTTTCACCGACGTAAAACACTTCCCAAACATGCTAATGCGCTTACCTTTTACGTATACGAAAACGACACTTTGCTGTGCGAGCAAACGTACTACAGCATTGGTGGCGGCTTTATCGTAAAAGAAGAGGATTTTGATGCCACTAAGGCTCACGCAGGTGCCGTTCAAGCTACTGTACCTTTTCCTTTTAAGTCTGGCGCTGCGCTGTTAGAACAATGCAAAAATAATGGGTTGAGTATTAGCGCTCTTATGCTTAAAAACGAAACCACTTTCCAACCTGCTCATGCCGTAAAACAAAAGCTGTTTGAAATATGGTTAGTAATGAAGGCCTGTGTGCAACGTGGTATTGACAGTGAAGGCATATTGCCAGGTGGTCTTAAAGTAGTGCGCCGTGCGCCTGCACTTTATAGACGTCTTCAAACCGAACATACCACCGACCCCATGCAAACCATGGACTGGGTGAACTTGTTTGCCTTAGCGGTAAATGAAGAAAATGCAGCAGGAGGCCGCGTGGTAACTGCCCCTACTAATGGCGCGGCCGGTATTATTCCTGCGGTTTTACATTATGTAGATAAATTTATTCGCCCAGTGGATGAAGAAGTGGCAAGTCGCTTCTTACTTACCGCAGGAGCCATTGGTATCTTGTACAAAGAGAATGCATCTATCTCTGGTGCTGAAGTGGGCTGTCAGGGTGAAGTAGGTGTGGCATGCTCTATGGCTGCGGGCGCGCTGGCAGAGATTATGGGCGGTACTGTACCGGCAGTAGAGAATGCCGCTGAAATTGGTATGGAACATAACCTAGGGTTAACTTGTGACCCCGTAGGCGGCTTAGTACAGGTTCCTTGTATTGAACGTAATGCTATGGGTGCAATTAAGGCGATAAACGCTTCACGGCTAGCACTGCGCGGTAGCGGCGAGCACAAGGTGTCGTTAGATAAGGTCATTAAAACTATGCGCGATACCGGTAACGACATGAAGACCAAGTACAAAGAAACAGCCAGAGGCGGCCTAGCAGTTAATATAATCGAATGCTAACCGTTAACTGACATCACTTTATGTGACACACCAGTAGATACAAAAAAGGCGATTGGGGTTTATATGTAAAACACCGCAAATCGCCTTTTTTATGCTGTCATGTATTTTCATACGCAAACCGCCAAGCCAATTGAGCCAATTGTCTCTTCAATGCTACATTAGCCTGTTAAGCTATACTCGCCTATTTAACCGGCAAGGTTACCCCTTTGAACATCTTTTCTACTTCGTCATTGTTTTTCAGCATCATGGCTTTTTCGACTTTATCTTTTGTTAAATGCGGAGCAAAGCGCTCGATAAAGTCGTACATGTAGCTTCGTAGGAAAGAGCCTTTTCTAAAGCCAATTTTGGTCGTGCTGTAATCGAATAAGTGACTTGCATCAATTTTCACCAAATCTGAGTCGAGTTCATCGCTAACCGCCATGGAAGCAATAACGCCAATACCAACACCTAATCGCACATAAGTTTTAATAACGTCGGCGTCTGTGGCAGTGAACACAATTTTAGGTGTAAGGCCTGCTCGTTCAAACGCTTGGTCTAATTCTGAGCGACCAGTGAAACCAAATACATAGGTTACGAGGGGATATTTGGCAATATCACTGATATCGATAGAGCCTTTCTTCGACAAAGGGTGATCTTTATTCACAATCACACTACGATTCCAGTGATAACAAGGCAGCATCACTAAATCGTTGTATAAATGTAAAGCTTCCGTAGCGATAGCAAAATCGGCTTCACCCTTAGCGGCTAAATCACTAATTTGCGATGGCGTACCTTGGTGCATGTGTAAAGACACCTTCGGGTACTTGCTCATAAAACCTTGAATTACATCAGGCAGTGCATAACGTGCTTGTGTGTGCGTAGTCGCAATATTCAGCTTACCTTGGTCTGGTAGCGTATGTTCTCGAGCCACCGCTTTGATACTTTCTACTTTCGCCAGGATTTCGCGGGATATATTAATGACATCGTTTCCGGCATCAGTAACATGGGTTAGATGTTTACCACTACGCCCAAAAATCTGTACACCCAACTCATCCTCTAGCATTCTCACCTGCTTACTAATGCCCGGCTGAGAGGTATATAAACTTTCTGCCGTGGCAGAAACATTCAGATTATTGTTAAGTACTTCTACTATGTAACGTAGCTGTTGTAATTTCATGTAAAACATCGCTCCTTGTAACCAGTTGTGTACTATAACCTTATCGTTATAACCAAAACTACTAATAATTACGATAAGCTATTACAAAAGTGACAGATTAACCCAGAAAATAGTAGGTAATTTTGCGCTAAATAAGTAATACTGAAAATGGGTTACCTACTGAATAATTGTTTTCCTTTATCCTTACAGATGTTTTAATTGGTCCAACGCCTTCAATTTTAAGGAAAATAACGGGTTTTATTCATATGAGTGAAAAAAAGCAACTTACCTCTCCTATCGACTTTTCGTCGGTGCTAGCTGCTGCTGTGCATGATATGAAAAATTCGCTGTTTCTTCTTATCCAGTCAATTGAAAATCTGTCTAATGATTTAGCCCCTGAAAACAGTAAAGCACGAGAGCAAGTAGCTAATGTGCATTATGAAGCATCGCGGCTCAATACCAATCTAGTACAAATTTTATCACTTTATCGTGCAGAATTAGAAAGTCTGCCGATAACAGTAGATGAGTGTTTCGTCAGTGACTTAATAAACGATGTCGTTGGCTCAAATAATATTTACATTGAACAAAAAGAAATTGTGGTTAATGCGAATGTTGACCTAGATTTAAGTTGGTATTTAGATAGAGAGCTTATATACCTATTAATTAATGACGTGCTGGTGAATGCCCTTCGGTATGGAACCTCTCAAATTTGTATTTCAGCTCAGGTTGAAGATGATTGCTTACATATTTGTGTGGAAGATGATGGTATCGGCTATCCAACGTCTATGCTTGAAAAAAGTCACGAAGACTTAGCCGATTTTCAGCTTAGTCAAGGTAGGACCGGGTTAGGGCTTTTCTTTGCTAGACTTATTGCATCGGCTCACACGCAAGGCCAACTGCAAGGAGAGATTTCTTTAAGTAATGGCGGTAGTCTTGGCGGAAGTGTATTTAGGGTAAAAATACCGTAACATTAACGCATAATAGTTTGGCATTGAAAGCCAACATATAATTCGAATTAAGTAATAAACGGAAATACGCGCATGTACATGATAATAATAATTCTGATTGTTGTATTACTGATAGCAGCAATCTTTATAAATGCTATGCAGCAACATCGCGCTAAGGCTGACTCGGAACGTCGGGCAGATCTGGCTAAACAACGTGCTGTTATTGATGAAACAGAGAATGTTATTCTAGCTTGTTCAAACATGCCTATTTCGAGCCGCATGTTACAAATCATGGACAACCGAGTGTTAGCTGCGCTTAAAACCGTCAATGAACTTGGTGGTACGCCAGAAACCAAACAAAAGCTTGCCAATGCAGAGCAAAAATCTGCTACCAAAAACCCTGATGCTGTCAACGCAAACGAATTCGTATTACCCGATAATGACAAACTTATTATTCAATATATTCAAGCTGTTAAGAAGCTTCGTATTCTACTTCGTTCAGAACACAGTAAGGGCAAAGTAGAAAGCAAAGTGTTTTATGATGAAGACAAGCAATTAGAACGCTTACAAATTAAGGTTAATGTTGAAACGCTAATTAAACGTGGCAGAGCTGCACAGCAATCGAATATGTTAGGTTCAGCTCGTCAGTATTACGAAAAAGCAAAAACCGCATTAGAAAATCAAAATCAGCAAGATGAATACACACAATCTCGCTTAGCCACGCTGCACGAATGGCTATCTGAAATTCAGAACAACCTTAAGAGTGTTAACGCTCAAGATAGAGCGAAGAAACAAGAAGAAGAGCGTGATGAATTAGACGAGTTGTTCGCGCCTAAGAAGAAATGGTAACGCGCTAGTTCACAAGTGATTGATACGCTACCTTTGGTAGTGGTGTAACACGTCAGTCCAAAGTGCTTGCCCAGCCACTGACATATCGCGCTTGGCGTTTTTCACCATACCTACCCTTTTCACTAAGGGATCGTCTTTCATATTAAGCACGGTTAGGCCAATGCTTTCCATTGATGAAATACACAACGATGGCATAATAGCAATGCCTAACCCCTGCTTAATCAGCTGACCAAGGGTACCTAACTGGCCCGTTTCGGCAACAATCACCGCATCACCCACAGTACTTATTTTCTGTTGAGTCCACATTCTTACTGCAGAGCCTCTATTCATCATTACCATAGGGTGCTCGATACATGCTTCCCAGCTAACCGTTTTCGCTTTTGCTAATTCATGCTGCGGGTTTACCACCACTACAAAACAATCCTCGAAAAGAGGTGTAAATATAAGCCCCTCATTTTGCTGCGGTTCGAAGGTGAAGCCCATCTCGGCTCTGCCCTCTGATACTTCATAAATCACGTTCTCCATCACCACATCTAAAATTCGCAGATTAATATTAGGCGCAAGTTGGTGATACCGTTTAAGTAAATGCGGTAAATGTGATTCTGCAAAGGAAGGCATAGCCGCAATGGTTAGCCGCCCTTTTGCCATGGCGAAAAGGTTCTGAATATCACCAAAAGTGTCGTCCCAGTCCCGCATTATTCTAATGGCATTGGGCAATAAGGCTTCACCTTCTTTGGTTAACGCCACATGCCTGGTGCTACGACTAAACAATTTCCCGCCAAGCTGTTCTTCCATTTTCTTTATTGCAGATGAAAGTGCCGGCTGGGTAAGGTGAAGCTTAATAGCCGCCTCAGCAAACGTGCTTGATTGCGCTACGTGAATAAAAGCTTGCAAATTTCTGTATGAAATATTCATTTAACTAAGACCCACACCCTATGTTTGAAATGTAGCCAACACATTGACTTGCCCATAATCCGAAAAACTAATAACCATCAACGACAACTCAATTAATAAATAAAACTTATTAATTGAGTGATTAATTCAATTTTACATAACTGATAACATTGTTGATACTTTTACTTAACACATTTTATCAATGCTTAATTTAAGGGGAAGTACCATGTCGGGATTCGACAAAGTCGTGACTACCTATCAAGAAGCCATGGAAGGGCTGACCGATGGTATGACAGTTATTGCTGGTGGTTTTGGACTATGTGGCATTCCAGAAGGACTCATTGCTCAAGTTAAAATCATGGGCACTAAAGACCTTACTGTGGTTTCTAATAACTGTGGTGTAGATGGTTTTGGACTAGGCATCTTGCTGGAAGACAAACAAATTAAGAAAATGGTGTCTTCTTACGTAGGTGAAAACGCCCTGTTTGAAAAGCAATTATTAAATGGAGAGCTTGAAGTTGAACTTACGCCGCAAGGCACGCTAGCCGAAAAGATGCGTGCTGGTGGTGCAGGGATTCCCGCTTTTTATACTGCTACTGGCTATGGCACGCCTGTAGGCGAAGGTAAGGAAGTGAAAACGTTTAATGACCGCCCTTATATCTTAGAAGAAGCCATTACGGGCGACTTTGCCATAGTGAAAGCGTGGAAAGCCGACCGATACGGAAACTGTGTTTATCGTCACACTGCTCAAAACTTTAATCCTATGGCTGCCACTGCTGGCGCTATTACAGTGGTAGAAGCAGAAGAGATTGTTGAACCAGGTGAGCTAAACCCTAGCGAAATTCATACGCCCGGCATTTATGTAAATAGAGTCATAAAAGGGGAATTTGAAAAGCGCATAGAACGTAAGGTTGTCGCGAAAACGGTAAATAGCACCACAGCAAAGGAGTCACAATAATGGCATTATCTCGAGATCAAATAGCAATGCGTGTGGCTCAAGAGTTCAAAGATGGTGATTATGTCAATTTAGGAATAGGTATTCCTACGTTAGCCGCCAGTTTTGTTCCTGATGGCATTAGTGTAATGCTTCAATCTGAAAATGGGTTATTGGGGATGGGCCCCTACCCTCAGGAAGATGAGCTAGATGCAGATATGATTAACGCGGGTAAAGAAACCGTTACCGCCATTACCGGAGCTTCAATTTTTAACTCTGCGGAAAGCTTTGCCATGATCCGTGGCGGTCACGTTGATTTTACCGTGCTAGGTGCATTTGAAGTAGACGTAAACGGTAATATTGCGTCCTGGATGATCCCCGGAAAACTTGTAAAAGGTATGGGGGGCGCTATGGACTTAGTGGCAGGCGCTAAAAACATTATTGTAACCATGACCCACACCGATAAACATGGCAACCCAAAACTACTCAGTGACTGCACCCTGCCGCTAACCGGTGTAAATTGCATAACCCGAATTATTACCGACCTTGCTGTATTAGAAGTAGTTGATGGCGCCTTCTTACTTAAAGAACGCGCTCCAGGTGTAACGGTTGAAGATATACAAGCAAAAACGGGCGGCAAACTGGTTGTAGCACAAAATGTGACTGAAATGCAGGTTTAACTGCATTTTCGCCAAGGTAAACGCATAGCAAGCTTTCATAATATCGGCCTTTAAGGGATAATACGTGACGTTATTATTCATGAGGCCGAATCTTGCTAGTTACTGACTTACCCGTTCATCACAAAATCATTACCAAACTCGAAAGTAGAAACTTTACCGAGTTAACTGAAATTCAGGAAAAAAGCATGCTTTCTGCTATTCAGGGTAAAGATATTATCGCCTCTTCAAAAACGGGATCGGGCAAGACACTCGCATTTTTAATTCCGGCCATTAATCGTTTAATGTCGCAAAAGGCATTAAGTCGACAAGACCCCCGCGCTCTTATTCTTGCACCTACTCGCGAATTAGCGAAGCAAGTTTTCATAGAAGCCAAAACCATGTGTACCGGCCTAAACTTAGCCTGTACGCTTGTTGTAGGTGGTGAAAACTATAACGACCAAGTAAAAGCACTTCGCCGAAACCCACATATTATTGTGGGCACTGCTGGTCGAGTGGCCGACCATTTAAAAGACAAAAGTGTATTTTTAAATGGCCTAGAACTGCTTATTTTTGATGAAGCTGACCGCATGCTAGATTTAGGCTTTTCAGAACAGCTAAACATGATTAATGAGTTTGCAAACCACCGTAAACGCCAAACAATGCTGTTTTCTGCCACATTAGATAGCATTGAACTTAATTACATGACTGCGCGTTTAACTAAAGCTGCTGTTCGAGTTTCGGTAGGTGATTCAACGGCACATCATGGCGATATTCAGCAACAATGTTTCTTTGCCGATAATATCGAGCATAAAGACGCCCTGCTTCATCACGAAATTTCTAATCGTACTTATAATCAAGCAATTGTATTTACCGCAACCCGTGAAGATACCGACCGTTTAACCACCATGTTAAACAAAGACAAGCTTGAGGCCATCGCCTTACGAGGTGATTTACCACAAAATCAACGTGCTGCAATTATGAGTGAGTTCGCTCGCGGGCAACATTCTGTATTGGTGACTACCGATGTGGCATCAAGAGGTTTAGATTTATCTAAAGTTGGTTTGGTTATTAATTTTGATTTACCGAAAAATGCCGATGAATACATTCACCGTATTGGTAGAACTGGCCGTGCTGGGCAAAAAGGCGAAGCCGCTTCATTTGTTGGCCCTCGCGATTGGAAGAGCTTCATAGCGCTTAAGGCACATTTACAGTATGAACTGGAGTGTGAGGCTCACGAGGCACTACCCGCTAAATTTAAAGGGATCAAAGCTCCTACGCCTAAACAAGATACGCAGAAAAACAAAGCCAGTAAGCAAGATGGTGCAGAAGCTGCTGTTGCGAAAAAAGTACGCCGTGTGGACACCATGGCAGGTACTGAAATTGGTATGGCGCCAGTGAAACGTAAGCCAAGAAAAGTAGAACTTGAGCCTGAAGACGATACCGAATTTGAAACCGGCGTTAACCTAGATGACGGCGTGGATACAGATTTAGATAATAGCGATAAAAATAGCTAGGTATAGTTTGAATCGGATAATTCTTCGGTTAAAGATTCATATTATTAAAAAGGAGCCTTAGGGCTCCTTTTTTGCTTTCTGTATTCAGATAAGCCCATCAACTTATATTAGACGTTGCAGCATTTGAGCAAAGTACACCACTCGCCCCTAAAGCACCATTTTGGTATTTTTAATTCATGAGCAAAAAACACCATTCTGATTTATTGTTTTATTTAGAGAAGTTAGAGAGTAATCTGACGATATGGATAGAATTAAAAACACCAGTTTGGTGTGTTTAGACAGACCGCTTTGGGGTCTAGTAAATTGTTAGGTGCCTATGAGGGAATTTAGACTCAGTAAGTACAATCCAGAAAGTAGAAATGAGCATGGAGAATACCTGGCTAACGAATGGACGGAATATTCCGATGTTGGGCAATTAGTTAGTATTGAAGATTATGTAACTACCTAAAGCGCCTACATTTATAGCTTAAAATCGCTCCTTAAAGAGAATAAAATTGAATCTCTTCAAGTTAGTGAATTAGAAGATTCATCAAATCAATCCTCGATTAGCAATGGGCAAGTGATCGATATCGAGAATATCGAAGATATTTTTCGCTCTGTACTCCGTGCAAATTATTGGTGTAAATTGGAATCAAAAGAAGCATTCGTGCACTTTGGGTACGATTATTTGAATTAGTTCCGACCAGATCTGACACATCGACTTGAAAAGATGAGAGTTACCCAGTTTGATAAAGGTGTCGAATCTTTATTAAACAAACCAAAAGGTAGGTTCGACCGTAACGCTAACGGTGACTGATAGCGCCGGTAACGTACAAACGCTTACCACCACCGTGCAAGCTGACGGTACCTTCTCTGTAGATCTGCCCCTTGAATTAGCGGAAGGAGAATATTCCGTTGAAGCCAGCGTTACAGATGCGGCGGGCAATACTGCAACCGATGCAAATACCGGCGAAATTGACACGACTGCACCGGCCATTTCGTTAGATGCACAAGGCACTGACAACGACACTACCCCTACGCTTTCAGGTACCACTGATGCTGCGCCTGGTTCGACCGTAACGCTAACGGTGACTGATAGCGCCGGTAACGTACAAACGCTTACCACCACAGTTCAAGCTGACGGCACCTTCTCTGTAGATCTGCCCCTTGAATTAGCAGAAGGTGAATATTCTGTTGAAGCTACGGTTACGGATGCCGCAGGCAATACTGCAACCGATGCAAATACCGGCGAAATTGACACGACTGCACCGGCAATTGCGTTAGATGCACAAGGCACTGACAACGACACTACGCCTTCGCTTTCTGGTACAACCGATGCCGCACCTGGCAGTACGGTTACATTGACCATCACCGATAGTGCGGGCAACACGCAAACCGTGACTGCGATTGTTCAAGCTGATGGAACCTACAGCGCAGACGTACCGGCTGAATTAGCTGAAGGCGAATTTACGGTTAACGCCAGCGTGACAGATGAAGCAGGAAATACGGCCAGTGCCGAAGCACAGGGCGCTATCGACGTGACTGCACCAACCATCTCATTAAACGACCCTGGAATAAATGGCGATGCTACACCCGCACTTTCTGGTTTAACGGATGCGGTACCAGGAAGCACAATAACACTTAACGTTACCGATAGTGCAGGCGTTACTCAAACCTTTACCACCACCGTACTAGCCGATGGTACTTTTACCGTTGAAGTTCCAAATGCTGTGGCTGAGGGTACATACAGCGTAACTGCAGAGGTGACCGATGGTGCGGGTAACATAGCGCAAGCAACAACTAGCGGCGATTACGATTCTTCTAGCCCGTCGACGACCCTAAATCAACCTGCACCGACGAACGATACAACGCCAAACATGTCTGGTGAGACTGATGCACCTCCTGGTAGTGAAGTCGTCATTGTCGTTACAGATAGTGAGGGTAACGAACAAACGATAGTTACCACTGTAGGCGCAGACGGCACATTCAACGAAGATGTATCAGCGGAGCTTAGCGAAGGTGAGTACACGGTAGATGTTACTGTAACGACACCGGCAGGTAATAGCTCTACCACTACAGTAACCGGCGAAATTGACACCACGGCGCCATCCATTAGCCTCGAACCTATTGGCTCAACCAATGATGACACGCCAGTGATAATTGGCGACACCGACGCAGAACCAGGTGCAGTAGTAACACTAGAAATCGTGCATTCAGATGGCACTACGCAAACTATTACTGCAATTGTGCAAGAAGACGGTAGCTTTAGTGCTGAAGTGCCGCAAGCACTCGCAAACGGCGACTTCACGATAACCGCTACTGTATCTGATGTGGCGGGCAACACCACTTCGGTATCAATCGATGCAGTTATTAATACCCAAGGTCCGAACGTCGTTATTGAAACCGGCTCTCCTACCAACGGTAGTGAAGGCATAGGGGGTTCGTCAGACGCCCCTAATTCAGAGGTTGTGGTTGTTATCACCGATAGCGACGGCAACAGTCAGACAATAACGGGGACAACCGATGAGAATGGCAACTTCAATGTAGCATTCCCTCCTGGCTCTGAAGAGGGCGCATATGAGATTGAAGTGACGGTGACAGACGAAAATGGTAATAGCTCTACCGCCACGGCCACTACTGTACTTGATACCACCCCACCGGTTGTGAATATCGACCCGCAAACGGATACTAACGACACAACACCAACGATTTCAGGTAATACGGATTTGCCCGCAGGCAGCGAAGTCGTTATTACCGTTACCGATAGCCAGGGTAATACGCAGACTGTTACCGCCCTTGTTGATGAAAATGGTAATTTCAGCGCCGATGTCGAAGAAGCGCTAGCACAAGGCAACTATGAGGTTTCTGTCGAAGCAACTGATGCAGCGGGTAATACAACCACCGCTGTCGACAACAGTGGCAACATAGACACTACCGCACCAGTACTTTCTCTAGACCCGCAAAGTGACGTTAGCGACACCACGCCAACGATTTCAGGCTCTACCGATTTACCACCTGGTTCAACAGTAACCATTGTGGTGACCGACAGCGCTGGCAACACACAAACTATCGATGCCATCGTTGATGAAAACGGTGATTTTAGCGTCGACGTGCAAACGCCGCTTACTGAGGGTGAATATACCGTAGAGGCCAGTGCTACAGACGATGCAGGCAATACAACTACCGTTACTGAAAATGGCGGCAACATTGATACGCAAGCACCTACCATTTCACTAGAGCCACTTGGCACCGGTAATGACACGACACCTTCAATTAGCGGTTCAACGAACTTAGAAGTGGGCAGCACGGTTACACTTACCGTTACCGATAGTGCTGGAAACAGCCAAACCTTTACTGCCACAGTAGACGCGAACGGCGAATTTAGCGCAGACGTTCCTGCCGAACTCGCTGACGGCGACTACACTGTTGAAGCAACAGCTACCGATGCTGCGGGTAATAGTGCTTCGACTTCACAAACTGGCACCGTGGACAGCAATGCGCCAAGCTTAACCCTTGACCCACTGGGTGATGATAACGACACCACGCCCACTATTTCCGGCACTACCGATTTACCCGCTGGCAGCACTGTCACACTGTCTGTTACCGATGCGCTTGGCAATACGCAAACATTTACGGCAACGGTAGACGGTTCGGGCAACTTTAATGCCGATGTCCCCAATCCTTTAGCGGAAGGTGAATATAGCGTAACGGCGACGGCAACCGATGCGAACGGCAATACCGCTACAGCAACGGAAACTGGCGGTAATATCGATATTACATCGCCGCTGGTTAATTTAGATGCACAAGGCAGTACTAATGATACTACGCCAACCATCTCAGGTAACACAGACCAGGCACCAGGTAGCAGTGTATCAATCACTGTTACAGACAGTGCGGGAAATACACAAACCTTTGACACTGTTGTCGAAAATGACGGTACCTTCTCTGTTGACGTGCCGGCAGAGCTTGCCGACGGTGACTTTACCGTTACCGCCACAGTCACTGACGATGCGGGTAATCAAGACTCTGCGTCAACACAGGGCAATATTGATACCGCAGCACCAACACTATCGCTTGACCCTCAAGACATTGGCAACGATATCACGCCACTAATTAGTGGCACGACAGATTTACCACAAGGTAGCACGGTAACACTGATTGTCACCGATAGCTTAGGTAATCAGCAAACCATTGAAACCCTTGTTGATGAAAACGGAAACTTTAACGCTGAAGTACCTAGCGCATTGGCAGAAGGTAACTACACCGTTACAGCAACCGCTGTCGATGACAA